>NZ_JBXAQH010000001.1:0-549923 GCF_058807035.1 Brevundimonas sp. GW821-FHT12E07
GCGTCACGGCGCGCCTGTTCGGCGGCGGCGGCGGCGGCGCGGTCGGCCTGGGCCTGGGTGGCCAGCTCGATGGCGCGGCGACGGGCTTCCTGTTCCTCACCGGACAGGGCGCCGCCGGCGGGTTGCTGACGCGGCGGAGCCGGACGCGGGGTCGGCGCGGCGGCCGGCGCGGCGGTCTCGGGGCGCGGACGGGCAACGTCGAAGCCCTGCGGACGCTGATGGCCGCCTGCGGGCGCTCCCGGACGGCGCTTGGTCTCGACGACCACCGTCTTGGTGCGGCCATGGCTGAAGCTCTGGCGCACGGTGCCGGTCGAAACCGATCCCGCGGCGCGCGGCTTCAGGCTCAGTGGCGCGCGCGGACCCGTCGTCGACGGGGTTCCTGCAGGCGTACCGTTGCCCTGGCCTTCGTTGGTCTTGTCGTTCTCGTCGCTCATCCGGTCGCTTTTACTCGTGGCGGGGAAGTCCGCCTGATCTTCAAATCGTCTCGTCGCCCCCGGTCGGGGCAGAGTCTGGAAACGCGAATAGCCGTGCGCAGTCCGGCGTTATGAAAACGCCAAACCCCGCCCGTTAATCCGCCCCTTCAGGCTCGTCCTTCAGGTCCTCGTCCGACCCGTCCGCAGCGTCAGACCTGTAGTCCAGGTCCCACGCCGCAGGGCGAAGCGATCGAAATCCCGCCAGTCGTTCGACCTCGGTGGTCCAGCGATCAGCGCGCCCGCCCAGCAGCAGGACGGCGTGTATCGCATTTTCCAGCCCCAGGGCCAAACTCAAATCGTCCGCACTGAAGGCGCCGCAGACCTTTGTGATCTGGTGTCGCGCCAGGGCGAGGATCTTGCCGCGTCCGTCGGAGGCGCCGTCGGACGCCTCGATGACCCACGCGGCCTTGCCGGCGCGGATGCTCGCGGCCGACTTTTCGAAGCCGGAGATAAGCACGCCTTCGCGCCGGGCAAGACCCAGCTGGTCCAGACAGCGCCGAACCAGCAGGTTTTCGACCGTGTCGGCCAGATCGGCCGCGGCGTTCAGCTTCGTTTTGGCGGCGCGCGAGAACAGGTTCTTCCTCGCCGCCGCCTCGACAGACGCGCGGTCGGCGGCGACCCACAGGCCGCGCCCGGGCAGTTTCCTGCCCAGGTCGGGGAAGACGGAGCCGTCAGGCCCGGCGACGAAACGGATCAGACGAGATTCATCCATGACCTCGTGTGTGACGAGGTCCCGGCGCTCCCTATCCGTCGTTGCGTCCCGCAAGCTCATGTTCAGCCCCGCGTCCCATCACGCGTCGCGGGAAGATTCGAGGTCTTCGGCGAAGACCTCCGCGTCGCCGTTGTCCAGCGCAGCCTCTTCGAGGCCTTCGTCCTGCTGGGCAGGCGCGAAGACGGCTTCGGGGTCGTATTCGCCCTCGGCGTATTCTTCCTCGTATTCCGGCTCGGGCTGCGGCAGTTCCGAAGCGTCGATCCAGCCGGCGGCCACGCGGGCCTGCAGGATCAGCAGCTCGGCCTCTTCCTGCGACAGGTTGAAGCTTTCCAGAACGCCCGGGACCTTGGTCCGCTCGCCGTTCTTCATCTCATAGCCGCCGCGGATTTCGTCCGTGGCCAGGTCGGCCAGGTCCTCGACGGTCTTGACCCCGCCTTCGCCCAGGGCGACGGCGATGGCGCCGGTCACGCCGGGCACGGCCAGGACTTCGTCCAGCACGCCCAGCTCGATGCGCCTGGCGTCGAGGGCGGCGGCCTGACGTTCCAGGAAGTCGCGGGCGCGGGCCTGCAGCTCCTCGGCGGTGTCCTCGTCGAAGCCTTCGATCTCAGCGACTTCGTAGGATTCCACGAAGGCCAGGTCCTCGATGGTGGCGAAGCCTTCGGTGACCAGCAGCTGGGCAATGACCTCGTCCACGTCCAGGGCTTCCTGGAACAGGCTGGTGCGCTCGGCGAACTCGCGCTGGCGACGCTCGGAGTCCTGGCTCTCGGTGATGATGTCAATCTGCCAGCCGGTCAGCTGGGAGGCCAGACGCACGTTCTGGCCGCGGCGGCCGATGGCCAGCGACAGCTGTTCGTCGGGCACGACCACCTCGACGCGGTCGGCTTCCTCGTCGAGCACGACCTTGGAGACTTCAGCGGGGGCCAGGGCGTTGACGATAAAGGTCGGCTCGTCGGCGTTCCACTGGATGATGTCGATCTTCTCGCCCTGCAGCTCGGCGACGACCGCCTGGACGCGCGAGCCGCGCATGCCGACGCAGGCGCCGACGGGGTCGATGGAGCTGTCGTTCGAGAGCACGGCCATCTTGGCGCGCGAACCCGAGTCGCGCGCGGCGGCGCGGATTTCGATGACGCCGTCGTACACTTCCGGCACTTCCTGGGCGAACAGCTTGGCCATGAAGCCCGGGTGGGCGCGGCTCAGCATGATCTGCGGGCCCTTGGCCTCGGGACGGACGTCATAGATGTAGGTGCGGATCCGGTCGCCGATGTTGAACACCTCGCGCGGGATCGACTGGTCGCGGCGCATGATGCCTTCGCCACGGCCCAGGTCGACGATGGTGTTGCCGTATTCGACGCGCTTGACGGTGCCGTTGACGATCTCGCCGACGCGGTCCTTGAACTCTTCGTACTGGTTGGCGCGCTCGGCCTCGCGGACCTTTCCGGTGATGACCTGACGGGCCATCTGGGTCTGGACGCGGCCGAACTCGAACGGCGGCAGGACCTCGACATATTCCTTGCCGACCACGGCTTCCGGGTCGCGCTTGGAGGCGTCCTTCAGGCGGACCATGGCGCTGTCGTTGAACTCTTCCAGCTCGTCTTCCGGCATCCAGTCGTCCTCGACGATGGTGACGTGACGGGTCAGGCTCAGCTCGCCGGTCTTGGGGTCGATCTTGGCGCGGATGTCGTGATGGGCGCCGTAGCGCGACTTGGCGCCCTTCTGGATCGCTTCTTCCAGGGCCTCGATGACGATCTCACGATCGATGTTCTTCTCCTGGGCGACCGCGTTGGCGATCTGGAGCAGTTCGAGACGGTTGGCGGAAATACCGGTGGCGGCCATCAGGCTTTGTCCTCGGGAAGGGTCTTGTTGGTGTCTTCGGGAGCCGCATCAGGCAGCTCGTCGTCTTCGGGTTCGCCGCGCGCCGCACGAAGCGCCGCGCCGCGTTTGATCAGGTCGTCGTTCATGACCAGCTTGGCGTCGACCACCCAGTCGAAGGGGATCAGGGCGGTGTCGTCCTCGCCGTCCAGGTCGATGGCGACCATCTCCGTGCCGGTCTCGTCCTTGTCCAGGCCCGCCAGAACGCCCTTGAAGCGCTTGCGGCCCTCGACCATCCGGTCGGCTTCCAGCCGCGCCTCGAAACCCTCGAACAGGTCGAAGTCGATCAGGCGGGTCAGCGGGCGGTCGATGCCGGGCGAGGAGACTTCCAGCAGATATTCGCCGGCGATCGGGTCGGCGGCGTCGAACACCTCGGAAACCGCGCGGCTCAGGCGGGCGCATTCCTCGACCGAGATGTCGTGGTCGGTGGGGCGCTCGGCCATGATCTGCAGCCGCTGGCGCAGGGTGCCGCCCATCAAGCGCACGCGCACGACCTCGAGGCCGAGCGACTCCGCGATGGGGTCGATCAGTTCGAGCAGCTGGCGGTCCTGGGAAGTCTTGGCGCGCAAGGCGGGGATCAACTCAATAAAAAAGCGGCTGGCCGTCCGGGCCGCCGCTTTGAAACGGCGCCGTCGGACGCCGATGTCTAACGATGTGGGAGGCGATATAGGCCAACCGGAAGGGGTTGTCAGCCCCCTCCGGTCACGGGCCCGAATTCAGGCGTTGCCCAGATAGTCCCGCTTGCCGATCTCGACGCCGGCGTTGCGCAGGATCCCGTAGGCCGTGGCCACGTGGAAGAAGAAGTTGGGCAGGGCGAAGCCGGTCAGATAGGCGCCGCCCTTGAAATGCTGTTCGCCGCCCGGGAATTTCAGGACCACGTCACGGTCCTCACCGCCCTCGAAGGTGTCTTTGTCGACCGACTGGATGAAGGCGACGGTGGCGTCGATCCGGCCCTTGAGCTCGGCGAAGGTCGTCTCCGTATCAGCCATCGACGGGTTCTCGGTCCCGCTCAGCCGGGCGACGGCGCCCTTGGCCGAGTCCGAGGCCAGCTGGATCTGGCTGGAGAAGGGCCGCATGTCGGGGGCGAGGCGCGCCTCGATCAGCTTCGCCTCGTCGAAGCCCTGCGACAGGGCCTTGTCCATGAGGGCGGACAGATTGGTCAGGGCGCGCACGAAGACGGGCGCGGAGGCGTCATAGAGACCGAAGGCCATGAGAGTTTCCCGGGGGTTTCTGATGTCCGCTTTCGGACGCCCGGTATCTGTTAGGCGGTCCGTTCGAATTCAAGGAACAGCGGAGCCGTATCGCCCAGTTTCTTTTCCTCATACCGCGTCACCAGATGGTCGGCCGGGGCGGTCGTCCAGTCCTCGGCGCTGTCGGCCAGCCAATGCAGGTGCGGATTGCGCTGGAAGCGCTCCAGCGCCCACTCGGCATAGTCCTTCCAGTCGGTGACGAAGCGCAACCTCCCGCCCGGCTTGAGCACCCGCACGAGGGCGGCGACGAAGTCGTCCTGGACCAGCCGGCGCTTGTTGTGGCGAACCTTGTGCCAGGGGTCGGGGAACAGGATCATCACCCGGTCGAGCGAGGCGTCGGGCAGGGCCTCGACCACCGCCCGGGCGTCGTCGGCGTGCAGCCGGACATTCTTCAGCCCGCCTTCATCGATGTGACGCAGGGCCGAGGCGACCCCGTTCAGGAAGGGCTCGCAGCCGATCAGCAAGGTCTCGGGATGGCGCGCCGCCTGGCTGGCCAGATGCTCGCCGCCGCCGAAGCCGATCTCCAGCCACACCGCCTTGGCGCCCGGCATCAGGGCGGCCGGATCGACCGGCCCGGCCTTGGGGTTCGGCACGGCGATAGACGGCATCAGGGTGTCGAACAGGGCCGCCTGCAGCGGCTTGATCGGACGCGACTTGATCCGGCCGAAAGTCCGCAAGGGGCGATGGCCGCTGGTGTCGGCTGGGGCGTTGGGATCGGGGGTCTTCGAGGCAGGCATGGCGCCCTCTAGCGGCTGATGGCGACGGAAAGAAGCCGTCGAGGACGAAAACGCCGGCCGCCCCTTTCGGAACGACCGGCGAAATCAGGACCCCGAGGGATCAGATCGTGATCAGGCGAGGGCCTTGAGCTGGTCGACCAGGTCGGTCTTTTCCCAGCTGAAGCCGCCGTCGGCGTCGGGCTCACGACCGAAGTGGCCATAGGCCGTGGTGCGGGCGTAGATCGGCTTGTTCAGGCCCAGGTGCTCGCGGATGGCGCGCGGGGTGGCGCCGCCGATGAAGTCCAGGATCTTCTCTTCCAGTACCGCTTCCGAAATCGTGCCGGTGCCGTGCAGATCGACGTGGATCGACTGGGGCTTGGCCACGCCGATGGCATAGGAGATCTGGATGGTGCAGCGGTCGGCGAGACCGGCCGCGACCACGTTCTTGGCCAGGTAGCGGCAGGCATAGGCGGCCGAGCGGTCGACCTTGGTCGGGTCCTTGCCCGAGAAGGCGCCGCCGCCGTGGGGCGCCGCACCGCCGTAGGTGTCGACAATGATCTTGCGGCCGGTCACGCCGGCGTCGCCGTCAGGCCCGCCGATTTCGAAGATGCCGGTCGGGTTGATGTGCCAGACGGTGTTCTCGTCGGTGAAGCCTTCCGGCAGCACTTCGAGGATGTAGGGCTTCACGATCTCGGCGACGTCGGCCGAGGACAGGCCCGGGGCGTGCTGGGTCGACAGCACGATCGAGGTCGCGCGGACCGGCTTGCCGTCTTCGTACAGGATGGTGACCTGGCTCTTGGCGTCGGGCTCCAGCCGCTTGTCGCCGGCGTGACGAACCTCGGCCAGCTTCTTCAGGATGTTGTGGCTGTACTGCAGGGTCGCCGGCATCAGCTCAGGCGTCTCGTTCGAGGCATAGCCGAACATGATGCCCTGGTCGCCCGCGCCCTCGTCCTTGTTGCCGGCGGCGTCGACGCCCACGGCGATGTCGGCCGACTGGCCGTGCAGACGGTTGATGAACTCGAACTTGTTCCAGTGGAAGCCGGCCTGTTCATAGCCGATGTCCTTGACGGCGGCGCGCACGGCAGCCTCGATCTCGGCCTCGATGCCCGGGGCCCAGGCGCCGGCGGTGTCCATGACGCCTTCGCCGCGGATCTCGCCGGCCAGGACCACCAGATTGGTCGTGGTCAGGGTCTCGCAGGCGACGCGCGCATAGGGATCCTTGGACAGGAACAGATCGACGACCGTGTCCGAAATCCGGTCAGCGACCTTGTCGGGGTGGCCTTCGGAGACGCTTTCCGAGGTGAAGAAGAAGGAAGAACGGGACAAGGATATGGCTCCGGGAACGCCTGCAGGGACGCGATTGGAGCCAGACATATAAAGATATGCTTATATGTTCAAGACTTGGGGCGGCCGGAATGGCGCGACAGCGGCGACGCCATCGATTTTTCCCCGGCCAGCCAACGCTCAAGAACCCCGCCCAGCAAGGCGTAGAGGGTGATCAGGCCGAACACCCACTGGGCCACAATATTCTCGCGGGCCGTGATCTCGGGTCGACTCATGACGGCCAGATAGGCGAGGACGACCAGCCCCTGGGCCGCGGTCGCCACCAACAGCCACCAACGATCGTATTTCAGCGTCAGCCACCCGAGTACGCCCAGCAGCACGAAATCGGCGACGGCGAGGCCCACCAGCAGCTCCCCGATCCGGGCCGGTTGCAGGAAGGGCGCGGCCAGATAGTTGACGAGCAGGATCATGGCGACCATCCGCTCCGCGCGACCGCCCTTCAGCCAGGCGACCGGCAGGACCACCACCACCGAGATCAGGAAGAAGAGCTGGGTCGGTGGCACGGCTCGGCTACGAGGTCTTCTTGGCCACGCCGGGATAGACCTGGGCGTCGATCTTGCCGACGGCCTCGTGCATCTCGCCCAGCATCACCACCGTCGTCGCGACGAAGGCGGCCAAAATGATGGTCAGACCGACGATCAGGGCGATGCGGAGCGCCGGGCTACGCGGCGGCGGCCGGTATCCGAGGCGCGCCTCAACCGCAAGATCGGCGGTCGCGCCGTCGGCCCGATCGCGCTCGCGATCGACTGCGCCGGGGCTGGATGGCTCCATGGACCCTTTCGGATCCCCCGTCGTCCCGTCCGCGACCGCGCCTGCGGCGGTCTCTGGTACGATCGGGTCCAGGAGCGCGAGGGCGGCCTTGCGCCGGTTGACGCCGAGCCGCTGGCACGCCTCGTGGACGTGCTTCTTCACCGTCGCTTCCGAGATGCCAAGGTGGGCCGCGATCTCCTTGTCTGTGCGGAAGGCGGTGAGGCGCAGACACTGCTCCTGACGCGCACTCAAACGGGGATGCATCGACGACTCCAAGGGATCGCCTCAACTAGAGCGTTTGCCCCGTCGCCGTCCACCATCTGAACGCGGTTCATCAGGCAGAAAACGCGCGGTTTCAAGCCTGTGTCCCGCATGCATCTTAAAAGTGGGACGCCGGCCCGATTCCCGACCGGCCAAACCGTCGCTCCGGCCGTCGAAGGGACGATGGCCCGACGCTGGAACATCGGGCCATCCCATCCGCGATGGATCGCCGCTCGAGGGTGCGGCGCAGGGTGTGAGCCCTATGGAAAGGACGTCGCCGAACCGACCCCGCCTCAGTCACGCACACGAAAATTGCAGCGAAATTCGACCTTCGCGCGTTGCAGCGGCCCGGCCCTTGCAACCTGGGCCATATTAAAGGGCCTGTGTATCAGGTCGCGACGTTCCGGATTTCCCGCATGCTGACCGCCTCCATCGTCCTCGCCGCCGTCGCCGTCATCGCGGTGATCGCCCTGTTCATTCGCGAGGGCATCGAAAAGCGCGGCTATCTGAAGAACGCCCGCCGCAAGCCCGGCCGCATCCCGCTAAACTGAGCGTGGCTGGAGGCGTCTCGTCTCGGGAGAGGGAGTGGTGCCGCTTAGGTGACTCGAACACCTGACCCCATCATTACGAATGATGTGCTCTACCGGCTGAGCTAAAGCGGCCCTCGGCGATCAGGGGCGGGGCCCCTCGATGCGAGGAGGGCTCTTTATACGGGACGCGGCGCCTTGCCAAGCGCTTCCATGAGGCTGTTTTCGTCGGGACGGGCGGCGATGCGGACCTCCGCGAAGCCCGAGGCGCGGATCGGGGCCGCAACAGCGGGCGACAGGGCGATGGCGATCCGGTTTGCGAGGGCCCCGGACGTCAGGCGTCGGACCAGAACCTCGGCCGCGCGGGCGGACTGGATCAGGACGATGTCGAAGATCTCCGGGAGAGGCGCCGCGCTCTCGACGGTGCGGTAGACGGCCAGCGTCCGCGTCGGGACCCGACGGGCCAGCAGCCCCGCCAGATCCGCCGCGGGCCGTTCGGCGCCGGGGGCCAGCAGGACGCCGCTCCGACCGGCCCAGTTCTGCGCGATCCGATCCGCCAGGGCCGCCGCGTCACCCCCCGTCGATCCGGCAGAGACCACGTCGGTGAAGCCCTCGCGGCGCGCCGCCTCGGCGGTGCGGTCGCCGACGGCGAAGACCGGCCAGTCGCGGCGCGGGGTCAGGGCGGCGAAGGCCAGGCCGTTGACGCTGGTGAAGGCCAGGGCCGCGACATCGTCGAGCACGACCTCCGGGGCGCAGAAATCGGGATCGCGCACCAGCAGGGGCGAGACCACGGCCCTGAACCCGGCCTGACGGACGCGGTCGGCGAGGCGGTCGGCGCCGGGGGCCGTGCGGGTGATCCAGACGATCGGCCCGGCGTCGCTCACGCCCGATCCAGCATTTCCGGCGCGACTTCCTGATCGCCGGCCGCCAGATGGACTTCATGGCCCAGGGTCTGACCGAGCGCATGGGCGGCGGCCTCGGCGTCGGCGGCGTGGATGTCGCCGAGCGTTCCCGACCGGCGCCAACGGGCCGAGCCGTCGGGGCTGAGCATTTCGGTGGTGAGCAGAAGATGGCCGTCGCCGAAGGTCGCATGGGCCCCGACCGCCGTACGGCACGACCCTTCCAGCGCGACCATCGCCCCGCGCTCGGCGGCGACGGCCAGGGCGGTCATCGGATGGTTGAGGGCGGCGATCCAGCGGGCGTGCTTCGCGGCTTCCTCATCCCCGTCGCGGGTCTGGATGGCCAATGCCCCCTGCCCCGGCGCCGGCAGGAATTTATCGAGTGACAGCCGCTCGCGGATCACCTCCGACAGACCCAGACGGTTCAGCCCGGCGGTGGCCAGAAGGATGGCGTCGAACTCCCCGTCGGCCAGCCGCTTCAGCCGGGTGTCGACGTTGCCGCGCAGCATCTGGATGTCGAGGTCGGGGCGCAGCGCCAGGGCCTGGGCCTGACGCCTGAGCGAGGCCGTGCCGAACCGGGCGCCGGCGGGCAGGTCGTCGAAGGAGGCGTATTGATGGCTGATGAAGGCGTCCGAGGCGTCTTCCCGCTCGGGGATGGCGGCGATGCGCAGGCCCTTCGGCTGTTCGGCCGGGACATCCTTCATTGAATGGATGGCGACATCGACGCGGCCGTCCAGCAAGGCCTCCTCGATCTCCTTGGTGAACAGGGCCTTGCCCCCGATCTCCAGCAGACGGCGGTCCTGCACCCGGTCGCCGGTCGTGACGATCTCGACCAGAGGAACCTGTTCGATCGACAGGTCCATGGCGGCGGCGATGGCGCGCTGCATCATGCCCGACTGGGCCAGCGCCAGCTTCGAACGCCGGGTGCCGATGCGAATGACGCCGGGGGCGGGGGGGGTCATGAACGTTGCGCTGGCCTTGTGGGGTCGCTACCTCGACCCGATGAGTATCGGCGCGGACTATAGCAGCGGGACAGAACCGGCAACCGAGGGGGACCTTCTGGTCCTCGGGCTGGAGACCAGCTGCGACGAGACGGCGGCCTCGGTCGTGCGGCTGACGCCGGACGGCACGGCGACGGTCCTGTCCTCGGTCGTGCATTCCCAGATCGATGACCACGCGGCCTTCGGCGGGGTCGTGCCCGAGATCGCGGCGCGCAGCCATGTCGAGATGATCGCGGGCGTCACCGAACGGGCCATGCGCGAGGCGGGTCTCGGCTATGACGCGCTGGACGGGGTGGCGGCGACGGCCGGACCCGGTCTGGTCGGCGGAGTCATGGTGGGACTGAGCTTCGGCAAGGCGGCGGCGCTGGCGCGCGGGCTTCCGTTCGTGGGGGTCAACCATCTGGAGGGCCATGCGGTTTCGGCCCGGCTCGGCGCGCCCGTGGCCTATCCCTTCCTGCTGCTGCTGGTGTCGGGTGGCCATTGCCAGCTGCTGGAAGTGCGCGGCATCGGCGACATGAGCCGGCTGGGCACCACCATCGACGACGCCGCCGGCGAGGCCTTCGACAAGATCGCCAAGGCCATGGGACTGGGCTATCCGGGCGGACCGGCGCTGGAAAGGCTGGCCGCTTCCGGCGACGGTTCGCGTTTCGACCTGCCGCGCGCCCTTCTGGGCCGCAAGGACTGCGACTTCTCCTTCTCGGGCCTGAAAACCGCCGCCTCGCGCCTCGCCCAGACCGTTGAGACCGATCAGGACCGGGCCGATCTGGCCGACGCCGTTCAGTCCGCCATCGCCCGCCAGCTGGCCGAGCGGTCGGAGCGGGCGATGAAGGACTATGCCGAGAAGCACGCACACCGGCTGTTTGTGGTGGCGGGCGGGGTCGCGGCCAACAAGACGGTGCGGTCCACGCTGGAAGCGGTGGCCGCGAAACAGGGCTTCGATTTCCTCGCCCCTCCCATGGCCTATTGCACCGACAACGCCGCCATGATCGCCCTCGCGGGCGCGGAACGGCTGCAACTGGGGCTGACCTCGGACATTGATACAGCCGCCCGGCCGCGTTGGCCGCTGGACGAAGCGCGCGCCTTGGCCGATCCTGTCCACCCCGCGGGCCGCAAGGGCGCGAAAGCGTAAGGACGACCTATGGAATTTCGATCTGCGGGCGTGATCGGCGCCGGCGCCTGGGGCACCGCCCTGGCGCAGGTGACAGGCTGGGCCGGGCTGGACACCCTGCTGCAGGCGCGCGAGCCCGAGGTGGTCGAAAGCATCCGCGAGCGACGGATCAACGAGGCCTTCCTGCCCGGCGTGGTGCTGGACGACCACGTCAACGTCACCGCCGACATCGCCGATCTGGCCGCCTGCGACCTGATTCTGGCCGTGCCTCCGGCCCAGCACCTGCGCTCGGTCATGACGGCCTTTGCCGCCCACTATCGCCCGGGCGTGCCGATCGTCCTGTGCTCCAAGGGCATCGAGCGCGGCTCGCTGAAGCTGATGACAGAGGTTCTGGCCGAATCGATCCCGGGCGCGACGGTTGCCGTCCTGTCGGGCCCGAGTTTCGCCGCCGATGTGTCGCGCGGCCTGCCGACCGCCGTCACCCTCGCCTGCGCCGACGCGGCGCTCGGCGAAGAGCTGATGTGGACCCTGTCGGCGCCCGGTTTCCGGCCCTATCTGGCCACCGACCTGATCGGCGCCGAGGCCGGCGGGGCGTTGAAGAACGTCCTGGCCATCGCCTGCGGCATCGTCGAGGGCCGGGGTCTGGGCCGTTCAGCCCACGCCGCCCTGATCACCCGCGGGTTTGCCGAAATGACGCGTCTGGCGGTCGCCTTGGGCGGCGAGGCCGAGACGGTGGCGGGCCTGTGCGGCCTCGGCGACCTGGTCCTGACCTGCTCCAGCCCGCAGTCGCGCAATATGAGCCTGGGGCTCGCCCTGGGTCAGGGCCAGACGGTCGAACAGGCGCTGGCCGGCAAGCGATCGGTCGCCGAGGGCTATGAGAGCGCGCCCGCCGTGCGTGATCTCGCCCGCAAACTGGGCGTCGAGACCCCGATCTGTGAGGCGGTCGCCGCGGTTCTGGCCGGTGAGACCACGGTGGACGTCGTCATCGACGGGCTTCTGTCGCGCCCCCTCAAGGTCGAGCGCAATTGAGCGAAGAGGCTGCCCCCGAGGCCGCCAGTGAGGCGCCCGCTGAGCGCAAGCGCGTCTGGACGACCCCGCCGAACGTGACGCTGGGCCTGATCGACGATATCGCCGAGCCCGGCTCGCGCGGCTACGTCCTGCAGATCGGCGAGGCCTTCTTCCACGGTTTCGTGGTCAGGAAGGCCGGCGAAATCGCAGGCTGGATCGACCGCTGTCCGCACGCGGGTTTCCCGATCGCGGTCGAGCTGGACCGCTATCTGACGCCGGACGGCGCCCTGATCCTGTGCGGCTGGCACGGGGCGGTGTTCGAGCCGATCAGCGGCAAATGCATTGGCGGCCCGTGCGCGGGCGGAAGGCTGTCGCCCTGGCCGGTCAAGGTCGAGGGCGGCATCCTGCGCACGGCCTGAAGAGAGGCTTTAGCCCTCTTCCTCGCCGCCGAAGGCCTCGTCGACCTCATCTTCGGTGATGCGCTTGGACGGATCGCCCGGCTGGCCGAGGTTCTGTTCCTCGGTGCCGTCGCCCAGCATGCCGGGGTGCGGATCGGTATCCTTCGGGTCGGCCATGATCGTCATCCTGTTGGAGGAGACTCGACAACGCCGCGTCGACCCCGGCGTTCCCCTGTCAGGTGAAGTCCCGAGAGCTACTTCCTCAGCCGCCGCGCATTGGCCAGGGCGGTGTCGTGGATCGGCTTCATCGCCTCGGCCTGGGCCTTCAGAAGTTCGGTGTTCAGCGTCAGCATCTGACCGGCCGCACGACCCCACCAGCCCATGGCGTAGTCATACTGGGCGGCGGCGAAGGCCTGGGGCGTAGCGGCGGCGGCCATGGCGGTCGCAGCCTTGCCCGCATGACCCAGCTCTTCCATCGCCGACTGCGACAGCCGCCCGCCGACATCGCCGAGGTTCTTGCTCAGCGAGGCCGCGGCCTCGGACAGGGCCTCGGTCTTTTCGGTGCCCATCAGGGCGATCTCGGTCAGGTCGGCCCGGGTCGGATCGGCCATCCCGGCGGCGAGGATCTCCAGCCGGGCCACGATGACGTCGCCGGCGGCCTTCATCATCTCTCCGCCCGCCACGGCCGTGGTCGCCGCCGAGCGGGCATTGCGCGCCGCCCGCTTGCTGTCCGTCAGGAATTTGTCGAGCAGGTTTTCGGTCATGCTTCAGTCGTGCGCCCCTGCGACACTTTGGACAAGGGAACTTAAGGCAGGGTTTCGTTCGAAAACTCGGCGACGTCCTTGAGCAGGGCCGGGATCGCCGTGTCGATGATCTTCTGACCCTTCTCCGGGCTGGCCTGGGCCGGGTCCGAGCCGATGCGGCCATCGGGGAAGCGGGCGCGGTAATCCAGGGCGTCGCGGATCGGGCCGTTGGGCGCGATCTTCGGGCTGTAGTCCGCCGTCTTGATCCGGTCCGGATAGGCGGCCTGGGTCACGGCGATCTCGGACGGGGTGGCGTGCATGCCGTGACCGGTCGGGAACAGTGAGTTGCACAGCCCCATGACGCCGGGCAGGTCCCACCAGTTCCGGAGCTTGAGCACCATCGGCGGATGCTCCTCGACGAAGGACCATTCGGCATAGATTTCCGAGAAGGTCGCCTCGATGGTCGCGACATTGCCGCCGTGGCCGTTGAGGAAATAGATCCGCTCGAAACCGTGGCGGCTCAGCGACGAGACCCAGTCAGTGATCGCGGCCATAAAGGTCGAGGGGCGCAGCGAGATGGTCCCGGCGAAGGCCAGATGGTGCTGGGCCATGCCGATGTTGAAGGTCGGGGCGACGACGAGGCTCTCGTCGGTCTTCTCGGCCGCGTGGGCGATGATCTCGGGGCAGAGCCAGTCGGTGCCGAGAAGGCCGGTCGGGCCGTGCTGTTCGTTCGAGCCGATGGGCACGACCACCGTCTTCGTCTGCTTCAGACGGGCGTCGATTTCGGGCCAGGAGGACAGGTGGATCAGCATGGCGAAGGCTCCGACGCGACTTGAGGTGCGGGCCTTGTATCAGACCCCGGACCGTTCGCGCGATTTCGGCGCAACGATTTCTCCGTCCCGGCGGTTGGCGAAGGCCCAAGCCTCCTCTACCCCTGCAAACAGCCATGACCCATCCTTCATCGCCCCTGCCCGCGGAAGTCGACGTCGCCGTGATCGGCGCCGGGTCGGCCGGGATCGCGGCGGCGCGGCGGCTGGCGAAGGCGGGCGTTTCCGTCATCGTGCTGGAGGCGCGCGACCGCATCGGCGGCCGGGCCCACACCGTGCATCGCCGCCTGACGCAGCATCGCGGCGGCAGCCTCGACCTGCCGCTCGACATGGGCTGCGGCTGGCTGCATTCGGCCGATGAAAATCCCCTCGTCGCCCGGACCCGCGAGAACGGCCTGACCGTCGACGAGACCCCGCCGCCGTGGAACCAGGCGGCCTTCGGCATGTCGGTGGACGAACGCGCGGCCTATCGCGCCGCCTATGACGCCTTCGACGAACGGGTGGAGGCGGCCGTGGCGCGCGGCGAGGACCGGCCGGCGGCCGACTTCTTCGCCCCCGCCGACACCGCCGAGGGCCGCTGGAACGGTCGGATGGACGCCCTGTCCGGCGCCCTGAACGGCGCCAAATTCGCCGAGGTCTCGACCGTCGACTACGACGCCTACCGCGACACCGGGGTCAACTATCGGGTGCTGGAAGGCTACGGGACCCTGATCGCGACCCTCGGTCGGCACGTCCCCGTCGTGCTCGATTGCCCGGTCGGGAAGATCGACCGGACCGGCCCGCTGATGAAGGTCGAGACCCTGCGCGGGGCCGTGCTGGCGAAGACCGTCGTCCTGACCGTCCCGACCAATCTGATCGCCTCGGAAGCCCTTCGTTTCGACCCGCCCCTGCCCGAGACGGTCGAGGCGGCGGCGGGCCTGCCCCTGGGTCTGGCCTCCAAGGTCCATATGGCGGTGACGAGCCCTGAGGACTTCCCGAAGGACGGCCAGCTCTGGGGCCGCAGCGATACGGCCCAGACAGCCGCCTATCACCTACGCCCCTTCGGCCGGCCGGTGATCGAGGCCTATTTCGGCGGCGACCTGGCCTGGGGGCTGGAGGCCGAGGGCGAGGCCGCCTTCTTCGACTTCGCCGTGAGCGAGCTGGTCGACCATCTGGGCTCGGACTTCAAGCGGCGGCTGACGCCCCTGACCACCTCCATGTGGGGCGCCGAGACCTGGTCGCGCGGCGCCTATTCCCACGCCCTGCCCGGCCATGCGGGCGACCGCGCCCGGCTGAGCCATCCGGCCGAGAGCCGTCTCTTCATCGCAGGCGAGGCCACGGCGCCGCACTTCTTCGGCACCTGCCACGGCGCCTGGATGGAGGGCGAACGCGCCGCCCTTCAGGCCATGGCCGCGCTCGGCGTCGACCGCTGGCTGTCGGAGCCGCGGGAAGAGCAATGAAGGCGACCGTCAAGCCGAAGACCCCGGTCAGGAGCAAGCTCAAGACCAAACCCGCCCCCAGACGCCCGTCCATCATGACCGGCGCCGCCATCCCGACCCTGGCCTGGCCGCCGGACGAGGATCGGGTCGAGGACATCTTCGAGCGCCTGTCGCGGGTCATGCCCGAGCCGAAGACCGAGCTGAACTTCTCCAGCCCCTATACGCTGGTGGTCGCCGTCGCCCTGTCGGCCCAGGCGACCGACGTCTCGGTCAACAAGGCCACCGACAGGCTGTTCGCGGTCGCCGATACGCCCGAGAAGATGCTGGCGCTCGGGGAGGAGGGGCTGGTCCCCTATATCGCGTCAATCGGCCTGTATCGCGGCAAGGCGAAGAACGTCATCGCCCTGAGCCGGATCGTGATGGAGCAGCACGGCGGCGAGGTTCCCCTGACCCGCGAGGCCCTGCAGGCCCTGCCCGGCGTCGGACGAAAGACGGCCAGCGTGGTCCTGAACGAGCTTGGGATCGAGGCCGCCATCGCGGTCGACACCCACGTCTTCCGGGTCTCGCACCGTCTGGGTCTGGCCAATGCCGCGACGCCCGACAAGGTCGAGGCCCAGCTGTTCCGCGTCGTGCCCGAGGCCTTCCTGCCCAAGGCCCACCACTGGCTGATCCTGCACGGCCGCTACACCTGCACGGCGCGAAAGCCCAACTGCCTCGGCTGCATCATCAGTGACCTGTGCCCGTCGCGGGCCGGTCTGGTGGCCATGGGCGAGGCGCGTTAGGCCTCCAGTCGCGCCTTCACCGCCTCGGCGAAGCCGGCGCCCGCTCTCGGGTCATTCTTCAGATAGAAGTCCGGCTCGATCAGTTCGGCCTCCATCAGCACCCAGCGCCCCTCGCCATCGCGGGTCATGTCGATACGGGCGTAGAGCAGGGGCTCCTCGATGGCGGCCAGCACCTGCTGCGCCAGAGCCATCGCCTCGGCGGGCGGCTCGACGGAGACATAGGTCCCGCCGAACTGGACCTGGATACGGAAGTCCCCGGGGACCGGGGTCTTGTTGACCGCATGGCTGAACTGGCCGCCGAAGAAGAGCAGGCTGGTTTCGCCCTCGCTGGCGATGGCGGGCAGATAGGGCTGGATCATCGCCGCGCCGTCGGGCGCATCGGTCAGGGCCTCCCCGCGCTTGAGCCGCAGGGTCTTCCACGCCCCGCCAGAGACGGTCGGCTTGACCACCAGTTCCTCGGCGCCGAAGGCCGCGAACGCCGCCTCGACATCGGCCTCGGTGACCTTGTCCGTGAAACGCGTCGGCGGGATCGGAACGCCCTTCGCCTCAAGCCGCGCCAGATAGGATTTGTCCGAGTTCCAGCCCAGCACCGAGGCCGGATTGGCCAGAGGCACGCCAGCCTCGGTCCAGGTCTTCACCGCCCGCATGAAGCGGTCATGGTCGCGGTGATAGCCCCAGAGCAGCACCGGCAGGACCAGAGGGAACCGCGTCAGCGCCCCGGCCTCCTCGATGTGGTCGACCCAGCTCTCCGGCACGGCGACGATATCGGCCCCGGCCAGGGCGCCTTCCAGACGCGCCAGCACCTGGGGCCACTGGCCGCGATAGGAAGAATCGGCGGGATCGGGAGTCAGGATGGCGATGGTGGTCATGACCGTGCCTATAGCCGAGGCCTCCACCTGAAGAAACGCATAAGCATGTCCTTATATGTTTCGCATGACACCCTTCGCCGGGTCGGCTAAGGGGCGGATATGACCCAAGCCACCTATGAAGTCTGCGCCGTCGGAAACGCCATCGTCGACGTGCTGAGCCCCTGCGACGACGCCTTCCTGGTCGCCCAGTCCCTGACGCCCGGCTCGATGCAGCTGGTCGACGAGGACCAGAGCGCGGCCCTCTACGACGCCATGGCGGCGGGCGTGGAGGCCTCGGGCGGTTCGGCGGGCAACACCGTCGCCGGCGTCGGCTCCTTCGGCGGCAAGGCGGCCTATATCGGCAAGGTCGCGCCCGACACCCTGGGCGGCGTCTTCACCCATGACATCCGCGCCTCGGGCGTGCATTTCGACACCGCGCCGCTGGAAAACGGCGCCGGCACCGGCCGCTGCCTGATCAATGTCACGCCCGACGGCCAGCGCACCATGTGCACCTTCCTGGGCGCCGCCAACCAGCTTGAGGTCGCCGACATCGACGCGGCCCTGATTGCCGACAGCGCCATCGTCTATCTGGAAGGCTATCTGTTCGACCCGGCCCCGGCCCGCGCCGCCTTCGAGGCCGCCGCCGCCGCTGCGCACGCCGCGGGCCGCAAGGTCGCCATCACGCTTTCGGACACCTTCGTCGTCGCCCGCTGGCGCGCCGAGCTGCTGAGCTTCATCGAGGCCTCGGCCGACATCGTCCTGGCCAACGAAGGCGAACTGGGCGCCCTGTTCGAAACCGAAGACTTCGACGCCGCCGCGTCCAAACTGGCCGCCATGGTCGAGGTCGCCGCCGTGACCCGCGGCGCCGAGGGTTCGGTGATCATCAAGGGCGATGAACGCGTCGCCGTCGCCGCCTTCCCGGTCGACAAGGTGGTCGACACCACCGGCGCCGGCGACCAGTACGCCGCCGGCTTCCTTCTGGGTCTGGCGCGCGGCCTGACGCTGGCCGACGCCGGCAAGCTCGGCTCGCTGGCCGCCTCGGAAGTCATCGCCCACTGGGGTCCGCGTCCGATGGTCAAGCTGGACGCCCTGGCGGGTGAAAAGGGTCTGACCCTCAGCGCCTGATCCGGTCAGTTCCGGCCAGTCAATTCCGCGCGGTCAGCCGGGAGGCGCCGCCGGTGATCCTGCAGACATTGTCGGTCTCGGGCCGACCCGTCTGTACGCCCGTGGGCGAGAGAATCCCGCCCCGGGCCTCGCAGTCCGCCGCCAGCTTCTCGGTGCGCTGCAGATAGCCCCCCTCCGGTGACGGACTGGTCGCGCAGGCGGACAGGGCTGAGGCGGCGGACAGGAGGGTGAGCAGGGAGGCGAGGGGGGATGCACGCATGGATCCAGCTCCGGTGAGACGGGGAGTTACAGGCCCAGCCTGTGCCCCGTTCCGGCCGAGATCAAGAGGCGGATCGAAAGACGCCCGCGGTGTCCGGCGCCGGACACAATCGGGATGCGCCTCGCATATCGCCGCGCTTGCGCCTATCTGTAAGCCATGACCTTCCGACCGACGACCCTCGAACGTGCGTATGAACTGGCCAGGAGCGGCGCCTGCCGCACCGTCGGGGACATCAAGGCGAAGCTCCAGGCCGAAGGCCATGAGCGGGTCCAGGACCGGCTGTACGGCGGCTCCCTGACCTCGGCCCTGCGCAAGCTGTGCGTCGAGCATTATGTCGCGCCTGAGGGCGACGACGCGCCCGCGCCGGCCATCCCTGAGGATGAGGACGCGGCCTGAGCCGACGTCCCGGACAGAGCCAGAAAATTCAACGCCTTGTTTCGGCGCCCATTCGGGCGCATAAGCCCGCTCGTCGATCTCTCTGCGTAACGCCCCTCTCTTTGCGAACGCACCGAGTTTCCAGGCCTTTCCCATTCAGAACCGACAGGCCCCGCGCGCTGTTGCACGTGGCCAATCGCTAGCGGAGGTCCTGAAAATGGCTACCGGCACTGTCAAATGGTACAACTCCACCAAGGGTTACGGCTTCATCGAGCCTTCGGACGGCGGCAAGGACGTCTTCGTCCACGTCTCGGCTGTTGAAGGCGCTGGCCTGAACGGCCTGAACGAAGGTCAGAAGATTTCCTACGAAGTCGAACGCGACCGTCGCACCGGCAAGGAATCGGCCGGTCAACTGAAGGCCGCCGAATAGTCTCATCGACTGTTCGACTGAATTCGCGGGGTCGGTGGGAAACCACCGGCCCCGTTTTCATTTTCCTCACCGGGCATCGCCCGGGGAGGGGGACCGCGACCCGCCTTGGTCGTGGTGGAGGGGCCTTGCCGCACCCCCACTCGCCGCGTAATGGCCGAGCATGTTCGGCCTCGCCAATCCCGAGCGCTTCATGCGCTTCACCGGCCCGCTGACCCCCTGGCTGTGGGGCGTGGCGGCCGTGCTGCTGGCCGTCGGAACCTGGCTGTCGTTCACCGCGCCCGGCGACTATCAGCAGGGCGACACCGTCCGCATCATGTTCGTCCATGTGCCGGCCGCCTCCCTGGGCACGATGGTCTATGCGGCCCTGGGGGTCTCGAGCTTCTTTGCCCTGGTGTTCCGCCATCCTCTGGCCGACGCCGCAGCCCGCGCCGCCGCCCTGCCCGGCGCCGCGTTCACGGCGCTTGCCCTGATCACCGGCTCCCTCTGGGGCCAGCCGATGTGGGGGACCTGGTGGGTCTGGGACGCGCGGCTGACGAGCGTGCTGGTGCTCTTCCTCTTCTACCTCGGATACATGGCCCTGAGGTCGGCCATCGACGATGAGCAGAAGGCCGCGCGCGCCGCCGCCGTCCTCGGTCTGGTCGGGCTGATCAATCTGCCGATCGTGAAATTCTCCGTGGACTGGTGGAACACCCTGCATCAGCCGGCGTCCCTGCTGCGCGACGGAGGCTCCAGCCTGGCGCCGGTCTTCCTGTGGCCCCTGCTGACCATGATGGCGGCCTATGCGGCCCTGTTCCTGGCGGTCTGGCTGACGTCGATCCGTACAGAGATCGTGCGCCGCCGGGTGATGTCGCTGCGCGCCCGCGCCGCTCTCGAAGCCTGACGGAGGCCTGATGCTCGACCTCGACATGACGCCTTACGCCGCCTTCGTCTGGCCCGCCTGGGGGATCAGCGCGCTCGTGCTGGCCGCCCTCGTCGCCCGGGCCGTCATCGCCTCGCGGCGCTGGAAACGCGAGCTCAAGCGGCTTGAGGACGAGCGTCCATGATGCGCTGGCTGGCGATCGTGCCGCTCGTTGTTCTGGCCGCGCTCGCCGTGCTGTTCGTCGGCTGGTCGCTGAGGCATGACCCGACCTACAAGCCGGACGCCGCCGTCGGTCAGGACGCGCCCGAGCGGGTGCTGCCGGTTCTGGTCGGCTCGGTCGCCGGACCGTCCAACGTCGATCTGAAGACCGTTGCCATGGGCCGGCCGGTCATCGTCAATATGTTCGCCAGCTGGTGCGCGCCCTGCCGGGTCGAGCATCCGAAGCTGATGGCGCTCAAGGCCCGGGGCGTGCGGATCATCGGCGTCGCCTACAAGGACGAGCCCGAGGCCACGGCGAAGATGCTGGAGGACCTCGGCAACCCGTTCGACATGGTCCTGGTCGATCACGAGGGCCGGGCCGGGCTCGATCTCGGCATCTCCGGCGTGCCCGAGAGTTTCGCCGTCGACCGCACCGGCAAGATCGTCGCCAAATCGTCCGGCCCCCTGACCAACGACGCCGACGTCGAACGGCTGGTCGCGGCGCTCAGGTAGCGCGTCAGAAACGGAACCCCGGGGCGCTCAAGCAGTGAGCGACCGCGTCGTGCGCGGTAGCGCCCACAACAAAGGTTAATCGCGTTAACCTTTTTTCGAGAGATTTCGTTAACCCTGTCGGCATGAGCGCGATTCGCCCCGACCTGCCCGCCGTCCAGCCCCAGACCTCAGGGTCGTCGTCGCTGCGTCAGGCCCAGGCCGCCTTCTTCCGCGCGGCCCTCGGCGAGGTTCAGGCGACGCAGGTCCAGACCACGCCGGTGCGGACGACCATGGTCCAGCCCCAAGCCACTGGAGGGGCCACCGAGCCGACGTCGTCCGCGGGCGGACGGTCGCTGCGTCCGGGCAGCCTGCTGGATATCAAGGTCTAGGAAAAGATCACTCGGCCGGTTCGAGGACCGGCTTGGCCTTCTTGATCTTCGGGGCTTTCTTCGCGCCGCCCTCGGCCGCCTTGCGGGCCAGCTTCTCGGCGCGCTTGGCTTCCTTGGCCGCCTTCTTGAGCGCCTTGGCCTCGGCCTTGGCCAGATCGGGCGCCTCGTCCGCCGCATTGGCCAGATCGGCCAGCAGTTCCAGGAAGCCGTCGCGCTTGCCCTTGGGCAGCAGGGCCATGATCCGCTTGTCGGCGGCCTCGACCTTCGGACGGGCGCTTTCCAGCAGGGCCTTGCCCTCCTCCGACAGACGCACAGCCTTGGCCCGGGCGTCGACGGTCGAACGCTCCCGTTCCAGCAGGCCCTTGGTGGTCATGCGCGAAACCAGATCGGCCAAGGTCGAACGGTCGATGCCGGTGGCCCGGACGAGATCCGTCTGGGTCAGGCCCGACTTGGCCGCCACGGCCTCCATGACCGCGAACTGGCGCTGGGTCGGACCGTCGGGGCCGGCCTCCTCGGAATAGATGTCGAGCGCCAGCTGCAGCACGCGGTGCATCAGGTGGCTGGGCGATTCCGCGAGGGTGCCCAGACGCTTGGACGACTTGCCGGACTTGACCATGGTCGAACTTCCCCAAGGAGCTGGCGATGGGCCGGTATAGGCCTCTACCGTGGACGGAGGGTTATCAGCGTGGCTTTACGGTTTGACGACATTCCGGTGTTGGCGCTGCGCGCCGGCGCTATCGCTCGCGACGCGGCCGCTCGCTGCTTGAGCGCCAAACGGGCCGCCGTCTGTGTCAAAGCCCGGTGTCCGGCGAGGTCGGGCCGGGCTCCCCGGAACCGGAATCGTCCTTGATCATATGCTTCATGATGTAGGGAATCTGGAACAGGCCGAAGACGCAGGCGAGGACCCAGAGACCGACGCGGAACTGGACCCAGATCGCATCCGGCTGGGTTCGCCAGACGATCTCGTTGGCGATGGCGATGGCCGCGAAATACAGGCCGTAGCGCAGGGTCAGGACCCGCCAGGCCTGATCGGTCACATGGATCGCCTCGCCCAGCAGATATTTGAACGGCGACTTGTTGAGCGGCAACGAGCCCAGCAGCACGATCGCCAGCATGGCGTTCTGCACCGTCAGCTTGATCTTGATGATGCTCTCGTCATGGAAAAAGATCGTCAGCCCGCCGAAGACAAGGGCGAAGGCGCCGGTGATCAGGGGCAGGGGGGCGAACCGCTTCTCGACCCAGTAGCCGACGGCGAGCGCCACGGCCGAGGCGATGCACAGCACCCAGGTCGCCTTGATCATGTCGCGGGTGATGAAATAGGCGGCGGCGAAACACAGCAGGGCGCCGAAGTCGACCGCCTGACGGATCCACTGCGGGCGTTTGGCTTCAGGCACAGTCTGGTCGGTCATCTTCAGTCCTCGAGCCCGACCAGCGAGCGGGAAAAGGCGCGGGCGTCGAAGGGTTGCAAATCCTCGATCCCCTCGCCGACGCCGATCAGCTTCAGGGGGGCGTCCGACGCCTGGGCCACGGGCACCAGAACCCCGCCGCGCGCCGTGCCGTCCAGCTTGGTCATGACGATGCCCGAGACATAAGCGGCCCGGCCGAAAATCTGTTCCTGGGCGAGCGCATTGCGGCCGACGGTGGCGTCCAGCACCAGGAGGGTCTCATGCGGGGCGTCCGGATCGATCTTCTTCAGCACGCGAACGATCTTGAGCAGTTCGTCCATCAGGGCGGACTTGTTCTGCAGCCGGCCGGCGGTGTCGATCAGGACGACGTCATAGTTCTCGGCCCGGGCCTTGGTATAGGCGTCGAAGGCCAGACCCGCCGGATCGGCCCCGTCGCGGCGGCTCTCGAAGTCGGCGCCCGAGCGCTCGGCCCAGACCTTCAGCTGCTCGCGGGCCGCGGCGCGGAAGGTGTCGCCGGCGACGATCATGACCTTCGCCCCCTTGGCGGTCAGGTCGGCGGCGATCTTGCCGAGCGTGGTCGTCTTGCCCGATCCGTTCACCCCCACGAAGAGGACGACATAGGGTTTGATGCCTTCCGACAGCGGATCGAAGGTCGCCTGACGCGGCAGCAGCTCGGCGGCGACGGCCTCGGCCAGGGCCTCCTTGACCTCACGCTCGTCGGACACCTTGCCGAAGCGCAGGGCGCGGAAGCGTTCGACGATCCGGTCGGTCGCGGCCGGACCCAGATCGCTCTCCAGCAGATGCTCCTCCAGCCGGTCCAGCGCCGCCTGATCGAGCGGCTCCTTGACCAGGCCGCCGACGACCGTCTCGGTGATCTGTTTGGAGGATCGGGCCAGACCGTCCGACAGACGCTGGAACCAGCCCTTTTTCGGGGTATCGTTCATGAGAACGGCTTTAGCGGTCCGACGCCCTCAGGTCACGGACTAACATAGCCGCAGTTGGCGGAGCCGGGACTTTGGCTCTATATGAGCATAAGATCCCGAAGGACCGCGCCTTGGCCGAACTCCACGCCTTCCATTCCAGCCGCACCCACGGCTTCGTCCGCGTCGCCGCCGCGACCCCGGTCGTGCACATCGCCGATCCGAAATCCAACGCGGACGAGCATATCGCCCTGATCCGTCAGGCGGCCGAACAGGGCGTCGATCTGATCGTCTTCCCCGAGCTCAGCCTCAGCGCCTACGCCATCGACGACCTGCATCTGCAGGCGGCCCTGCTGGACGAGGTGGAGCGACAGATCCACGACGTCGCCAACGTCACCGCCGAGACCGGCGTGATCTCGGTCATCGGCGCGCCCCTGCGCAGCGGGGACAGGCTCTACAACTGCGCCATCGTTCTGGGCGAGGGACGGGTTCTGGGCGTCGTGCCCAAGACCTATCTGCCGAATTATCGGGAGTATTACGAAAAGCGCTGGTTCAGCCCGGCCGACGACCACCTGCCGGACCTCGGCGGCGAGTGGGGCGCGTTCGGCACGCGGCTGATCTTCGCGGCCGAGAACCGGCCCGGCTTCGTCTTCGGCGTCGAGATCTGCGAGGACTACTGGGCGCCCGTGCCGCCGTCGACGCGGCAGGCGCTGGCCGGGGCCCGCATCCTGCTCAATCTGTCGGCGTCCAATGTCGTGATCGGCAAATCGGATGACCGCGCCAACCTGTCCGCCAGCCAGTCGGCGCGGGCCATGGCCGCCTATGTCTTCACCGCCTCGGGTTGGGGCGAGAGCACGACCGACCTCGCCTGGGACGGTCAGGCGACGATCCATGAGCTTGGCGCGAAACTGGCCGAGGGGCCCCGGTTCGCGATGGAGTCCCATCTCACGGTCGCCGACGTCGACGTCGACCGGATCGGGCTGGAGCGGCTGCGCACCGGCACATTCGCCGACTGCGCCCGTCGCGAGCTGGACGAGGATCACGCCTTCGACATGGTCCTGTTCGAGGCCCGTGAGGACGAGGTCGCCAACGTTACCCTCCGGCGTCCCCTCGACCGCTTCCCCTTCGTGCCCGACGATCCGGCGCGGCTGGATCAGGACTGTTTCGAGGCCTTCAACATCCAGGTGCAGGGGCTGATGCGGCGCCTGAAATCCACGGGGTCGAAAAAGATCGTCATCGGCGTCTCGGGCGGGCTGGATTCGACCCAGGCCCTGCTGGTCGCCTGCCGCGCCTTCGACCGGCTGGGGATGCCGCGAACGGATATCCTCGCCTTCACCATGCCGGGCTTCGCGACCTCGGAGGGGACGAAGTCCAACGCCTGGACCCTGATGAGTTCGCTGGGCGTCACGGGCGCAGAGCTCGACATCCGTCCGGCCGCCGAACAGATGCTGAAGGACATCGGCCATCCGTTCGCGGACGGCCAGCCCGTTCATGACATCACCTTCGAGAACGTCCAGGCGGGTCTGAGAACGGACTACCTGTTCCGGCTGGCCAACCAGAACCACGGCTTCGTGCTGGGCACCGGCGACCTGTCGGAGCTGGCTCTGGGCTGGGCGACCTATGGCGTCGGCGACCATATGAGCCATTACAACGTCAACGGCGGGGTGGCGAAGACCCTGATCCGGCACCTGATCCGCTGGGTCGCGGACAAGGAACACGCCGGTCCCGCCGCCGACGTCCTGCACGCCATCCTCGCCACCGAGATCTCGCCGGAGCTGGTCCCCGCCGGCGCCGACGGCAAGATCCAGTCGACCGAGGCGACGGTCGGGCCGTATGCGCTGAACGACTTCTTCCTGTTCTACATCACCCGCTTCGGCCTGAAGCCGTCGAAGGTGGCCTATCTGGCGCATCAGGCCTGGGGCGATGCGTCGAAGGGCGACTGGCCGGCGCATCATCCGGAAGCGGATCGCGTCGAATACGACCTGCCGACGATCAAGGCCTGGCTGCGGAAATTCCTGATCCGCTTCTTCGCCACCAGCCAGTTCAAGCGCTCGGCCCTGCCGAACGGGCCCAAGGTCGTGACCGGCGGCAGCCTCAGCCCGCGCGGCGACTGGCGGGCGCCGTCCGACGGCAATGCGCGGGTCTGGCTCGACGAGCTGGACGCGAACGTTCCGGACTAGACGACCAGAGAGACCATCGACCCCGACAGGCCTGCCTCGCCCAGCGCCGTATCGACGGCCTCCAGAGCCTTGTCGGCGTCGGCGACCTCGGGGGTGTTCGGATCGCCCGCGGCCTTGGCGTCGGCTTCAGCCTTGGCCTTCATGGCCTTGAGCTCGGCCAGCAGCTGTTTGACCGTGGTGGCGAACTCGGAGTCCTCGCGGGCGCCGTCGGCCTTGCGGGCCTGATCGGCGTTGGCCGCCGCCTGGGCCGCCATGGCCGCGCGGTAGGGGTCCCTAAGCGCCCCGCCAGAGGAAGCGTCGGGGTTAGCCTCGGCGTCCGCATCGGTCGAAGGTTCGGCGCCTTCGGAGGCCGTGACGGTCGGGGCGGCCTCGCCTCCGGACGCGGTCGCCTCCCCGCCCGCCGCAAGGGTCGCGGTCGAGGCCATGCCAGCGTCGGACCCGGCGCCGCCCCAGGACTTCACGATCGATCCCAGTTCGCGGGCCAGCTGGGCGATGATCTTGCCGACCGCCTCGGGGTTGGCGGGCATGGACATCTTCAGCATCTGGATGCGGGCCTTGAGCTCTTCGGCCTTCTTCTTGGCGATGGCCTTGCGCTCTTCCGAGGCCTTGTCCTGACGGACGGTCATGGACTCGACGGCGGCCTTCGCCGCGCGGATCTTCTGCTCGTCGCGGCCCGAGATCGACGGCAGCGAAGCCGTGGTCGTGGCGGCGGTCGAGGAGACGATCGGGTTCATGGCGGCGGAGGGTTGGGCGATTTGCCCATCCGCACAAGAACGCCGGTGGGTGACGCGACCGCCGCCGTACGCTAACCCGAGGCCATGACCGACGCCCCGACGAAAGACTCCAACGGCAACCTGCTCGCCGACGGCGACAGCGTGACCCTGATCAAGGACCTCAAGGTCAAGGGCTCGGGCGGGGTGACGCTGAAGCGCGGCACGATGGTGAAGAACATCCGCCTAACCGACGACCCGGCCGAGATCGAGGCCAATGTCGAGAAGGTCCGCGGCCTGGTGCTGCGCACGGAGTTTGTAAGGAAGGCCTGACCGCGTCCTTCTCCCCTTGCGGGAGAAGGTGGCCGAGTGAAACGAGGTCGGATGAGGGGTCGTGCCGACGCCTGAGTTCGAGCCCCTCACCTTACAGGCCTGCGTGACCCCTCATCCGTCACGCTTCGCGTGCCACCTTCTCCCGCAAGGGGAAAAGGACGTGTTTCATCGCCCTCACGCGCCTACGCGCTGAAGTGGCGGGGAAGCGGCGGAGCACGGGCGATCTCGCCCGGGGCACCGTTGACGACGACCCTCGCGGATCGCCGCCTCTAAGGGGGAGTTTCGGCGTGGTCGCCCGTGCTCCGCTCGACCGTTTTTCGCAAGCGCCTTGGGGGAGGGAAGCTCTTCAGCCGGGAGCGGCGGGGGTCCCATTTGCCCGCCGCCTCAGGTTCACCCGGTTCGTCCCCGTTCCGCCGGCTCAGCCCACGACAGGCGAAGAGGGCCAGGAACCCCCTCCGGACCCGGGACTCTCCATGCCCCGGCAACCCCGCGATCGACCCCGCCGCACGTCCGGCTCCCGGGCCCGGGACGCCTTCCCCTCACGACGGGACAGGAGAGATTATACGGCGGGTTTGGGGTGTGCTGGATCGAATGGGGCGAGAAAGGCGGAAAGCCGGGCGGGCTTTGGGATTGGGGTGCTGAATTGTGATGGCTGAGGCGCTGGAGCTCGCATCCCTCTCCCAGAGGGAGCGGGAAAGGACAGCAAGATCAACGCCTGCCGCGATCCAGACCCTCCACACGAAAATAGAGGGACCGCCCCATGCCCGTAACCGCTATCTAGCGTCTTTACCGTCATCCGCGCCGGCAGAAACAAGGAATGCGGTACGGCTATTCGAGGGGGCATCCGCATATATGCGTCTTCCCCTGCGACGGGTCGAACGGATGCCTGTGTTGGGGGACAGTTAGCTCTGGCGCTTGCTTGCCACTAGCTTTGGCGGACTTGGTGGAGGGCCGTTTTCGGGTGCCGGTTGAGAAGCGTGAGGCCTAAGGAAGTCGCGCAAGATACGGCTAGGACCAGCACTATCTGGGAAAATTAGGGAGAAAATTATCGACCCAACGACACCTATAATGATGCCTACCGCCGCACCCACCATCTGCCGTCTCGCTTGAACCAAGCGTCGCTTCCAAGTCGGTGTGTTTGCCTGAACGATGTTGAATTCATTCAGCAAATCGATTTCAAGCTGATCCGCGTCGTTGAATAGAGCAATAAATCCCGCAAGAAAACCAGACGACCCGCTAATTTCGTCTCTCAGCAACACTCTACGGCGCGCAGTTAGATCATTACGCCTAACAATGAATGCTGCATCTATAGTACCGTGTAGTAGTTTTATTTCTCCGCAAAGACGAGATATGCGCTCCTTAATTGCTATAACAGAAAGCTTTAAGGCGTCTCGCTTTGCTCTCTCAATGTGCGATCGGCCCTTGTCCATCTCAGCTGTTGCGTCAGCGAGTGAATCAGCAACAAGGGCTCGGGCGAAATGCGTAAACGCATTTCGAATCTCATTGTTAACTTGCTCTGGATGCTTTTCGTTCAGCGCGACCGCCGCTGAGAAGAAGCTCATAAGTTCGCCGTGGACGTCAGATTCTAAAACATCCCCGATGTCTGTAAGAATCTGGCGCCGTTCGGCCGGGCGCATGGGCATTCGCTAGGGCTCTAGGTTGTTCAACCCTAGAACTTCAGCTTTGCAAACCACTTGTCAACTTGATTGCGCTTCGCGACCCGGCCAAGCGGAAGGTGCACGTTGCCCGTGAGAGCAACATGGTCGGGACGCACAATACCCACAGGAAAAGCGGAAAGGTCCGTATCAGCCGTGACCCCCCTGCGGGCCAGCCGGGCGCGCATTTCGGAAACCAGTTCCGCGCGCTCTTGAACTTGTGCTCGGGTCATGCCGAGCTCTCCGATTCTGATAGCCTGAACGATTGTATAGGCTTAGGCGTGAACCCTAAGTTAAGGGCGCAAAAAGGCGCACGCCTCACAAAGTGAGGCATGGAAACGAAGGCGGACTTATAGGGTTCCAAATAGGCCTGCACAAGCGCAGTTATCCACAGAAGCGAATCGAGAATGGCTTGAATTGCCAAGAATCTCAAGCCTGAGCCCAAATATGGTAGGTAAGGGAGGCTTAAAACCACAATCACTAGTGGATAACAGCCTTTTCCACATGAGTTGTGCGCAGCCCTTCAAGAAACTTCGGATGCGCGCGAGATGGGGCGTAACTTTCGGCAAAAATCTCACCTTCACGAACCCGGACGACTTTCGCAGCTCGGGTGACAGGAAAGCGCGGACCTCAGTGAACCCGCGCTTTCCCAATCTCCAGCCCGCCCTGGCCCGCTGACACGGCGATCACCGCTCCGTCCTCGAACTCACCGGCCAGCAGCTTCTTCGCGATCGGATCGACCAGATCCTTCTGGATCACCCGCTTGAGCGGACGCGCGCCATACACAGGGTCATAGCCCTTGTCGGCGAGCCAGGCGGCCGCCGTGTCGTCCAACGCCAGCGTGAGACGACGATCGGCCATCAGCTGTTCGAGGCGGGCCAGCTGGATGCGGACGATGCCGCCCATCTGTTCGCGCCCCAGGCGGCGGAAGAGGATGATCTCGTCGATGCGGTTGAGGAATTCGGGGCGGAAATGGGCCCGGACGGATTCCATGACATAGGGGCGGACGGTTTCGACGTCGTCGCCCTCCTGCTGACCCGCGAGCGCCTCCGACCCGAGGTTGGAGGTCATGATGATCAGGGTGTTGCGGAAGTCGATGGTGCGGCCCTGACCGTCGGTCAGGCGGCCGTCGTCTAGGACCTGAAGCAGGACGTTGAAGACATCGGGGTGGGCCTTTTCGACCTCGTCGAACAGGACGACCTGATAGGGGCGACGGCGCACGGCCTCGGTCAGGGCGCCGCCCTCGTCATAGCCGACGTATCCGGGAGGGGCCCCGATCAGGCGGCTGACCGAGTGCTTCTCCATGTACTCCGACATGTCGAGGCGGGTGATGGCCGCGTCGTCGTCGAACAGGAAGGCGGCCAGGGCCTTGGTCAGCTCGGTCTTGCCGACGCCGGTGGGGCCGAGGAAGAGGAAGGAGCCCAGCGGCCGGTTCGGGTCGTTGAGGCCGGCGCGGGCGCGGCGCACGGCGTCGGCGACGGCGGTCAGGGCCTCGTCCTGACCGACCACGCGACCGCGCAGGGCGTCCTCCATCTTGAGCAGCTTCTCGCGCTCGCCTTCCAGCATCTTGTCGACCGGGACCCCGGTCCAGCGGGAGACGACCTGGGCGATCTGTTCGGCGTCGACGACCTCTGGCGTCAGGGGGCCGGACTTGTCGGCCTCATTGGCTTCGGCCTCGGCGAGTTGCTTCTCGATGGCCGGGATCTGGCCGTAGGCGATCTCGGACGCGCGGCCGAGGTCGCCGTTGCGCTGGGCCAGGGCCAGGTCGGCGCGCAGGCGGTCGAGGGTCTCGCGCAGCTGGGCGCCTTGCCCGACCTTTTCCTTCTCGGCCTTCCAGCGACGGGTCAGGTCTTCGGATTCGACCTCGAGATCGGAGATGTCGTCCTCGAGGGTTTCCAGACGCTGTTTCGAGGCCGCGTCGGTCTCCTTCTTGAGGGCCTCGCGCTCGATCTTGAGCTGGACCAGACGGCGGTCGATCTCGTCGAGGGCTTCGGGCTTGCTGTCGACGGCCATGCGCACGCGCGACGCGGCCTCGTCGATCAGGTCGATGGCCTTGTCGGGCAGGAAGCGGTCGGTGATGTAGCGGTTCGACAGGGTCGCGGCGGCGACGATGGCGCTGTCGGAGATGCGGACCCCGTGGTGGACCTCATACTTCTCCTTGAGGCCGCGCAGGATGGAGACGGTGTCCTCCACCGAGGGCTCGGCGACGAAGACCGGCTGGAAGCGGCGGGCGAGGGCCGCGTCCTTCTCGACGTGCTTGCGGTATTCATCCAGCGTCGTGGCGCCGACGCAGTGCAGTTCGCCGCGCGCCAGGGCGGGCTTGAGCAGGTTGGAGGCGTCCATGGCCCCGTCGCCCTTGCCGGCGCCGACCAGGGTGTGCATCTCGTCGATGAAGAGGATGATCTGGCCCTCGGCGGCCGAGGTCTCGTTGAGCACGGCCTTGAGCCGCTCCTCGAACTCGCCGCGGTATTTCGCCCCGGCGATCAGGGCGCCCATGTCCAGCGACATGACCTTCTTGTCGCGTAAGGATTCGGGCACGTCGCCGTTGACGATGCGCAGGGCCAGACCCTCGACGATGGCGGTCTTGCCGACGCCGGGCTCGCCGATCAGGACGGGGTTGTTCTTGGTGCGCCGGGCCAGGACCTGGATGGTGCGACGGATCTCCTCGTCGCGGCCGATGACCGGGTCGATCTTCTGGTCGCGTGCGGCCTGGGTCAGGTCGCGGGCATAGCGTTTGAGGGCGTCATAGCCGTCCTCGGCGGCGGCTGAGTCGGCCGTCTTGCCCTTGCGGACGTCGGCGATGGCGCCGTCGAGCTTCTCGGGCGTGGCGCCGACGGACTTGAGGATTTCCTTCGCCACACCGCCTTCGCGGGCGATGGCGGAAAGCAGGCGTTCGGTGGTGACGAAGGCGTCGCCGGCCTTCTTCGAGGATTCCTCGGCGGTGGCGAAGACGCGGGCGGTGTCGCCGTCCAGATAGAGCTGGCCCGAGCCGCCGGAGACCTGGGCGCGCTTCTGCAGGGCGGTTTCGGTGGCGGTCTCGGCCTTGGCCGGGTCGCCGCCGGCGGCGGTGATGAGATTGCGGGCGAGGCCGTCGCGCTCCTCCAGCAGCACCTTCAGCAGGTGCTCGGGGGCGAACTGCTGGTGACGGCGCGCGAGGGCGAGAGACTGGGCCGACTGGACGGCCTGTTTGGCGCGGTCGGAATAGAGGTCGAGGTTCATGCGTGTGGGTGTCCCCTTGAGAGGCGGATTCCGTCCAGGGCGTCCTCTGAAGCAAGCAACGCGCCGTCCGGTGGTCGAGATTTGGGTGTGTCGGGGGGATCGCACAAGGGGGTTGAACCCCGACCCCGTGCTTCATGTTTCAGCGCTGTTACATACTGAACGCAAAGAGAAATATCCCGGACAGAGGTCGATTTCCAACGACCGGACGTTTCATCTTCATCGGACATTGCCGATCAAGAAGGAGACCTCTCATGCGCAACACCCGCACGATCCTGGCCGCCATGGCCGCCGGCCTGATGACCCTGAGCGCCATTCCGGCCACCGCCGCGCCGCAGTCGCACAACAACGCCCCGCAGCAACAGCAGCGCGGCAATGATCACGACAACCGCGGCGGCAATGGCGGCGGCAATGAATACGGGACCTGGAACACCGGCTGGGGCGCGCGTCCGCCGGCGCCGCCGCGCAGCTTCACCCGCCACAACGACTGGTATCGCCACGTCCGCGCCTGTTCGCAGCGCTATCGCAGCTACAATCCGGCGACCGACCGTTACACGGTGCGACGGGGCCAGACGGCAGTCTGTCGCTTGTAATCCTTGAGTAAACCCGCCGGAGTTGCAGGCTTCGGCGGGATGGGGGCAGGCGAGCGGTGAAATCTCACCTGCGGTGCAACGTCGCAGGGGGCGGGGTGTTCTTGGTGAACGCCGGGCAGGTCCCGGCCATCGGAGAAACGCTTATGAGAAAACTGCTGATCGCCGCCGCCGCCGGTCTCATGACCCTCAGCGCCCTGCCCGCGACCGCCGGGACTGCGTCCCAAGAACGGCCCTACAACGCCGGACCGATGCATGGTCCCGGCCCGCAGCACGGCCCCGGCCCCGTCGTCCGCCCGGGACCGGACGGCATGTACGGCACCTGGGACGACCATTGGGGCGCCCGTCCGCCGGCGCCGCCGCGCGGCTGGACCCGCCACAACGACTGGTATCGCCACGTCCGCGCCTGCTCGCAGCGTTACCGCAGCTACAACCCGCGCACCGACACCTATGTCGTCCGCCGCAACGTCTACGCCCGCTGCCGCCTCTAGGCTGAACGCGTGGTAGATGAAGACGCCCGCCGTAGCGATACGGCGGGCGTTTTCGCGTCCGGTTGTCAGGTCGCCGGAAGGCCGACGCGGCGACGCCAGGCCGGGTAGTCGCGGTCGATCAGGCCGGCGCCGGCGCCGTCGAAATAGTTGTAGCCGGCGCGACGTTCGCGATCGATGTCGGCGAAGTTCGCCTGGAACACCGAGGTGCGGTCGATGAAGATCGGGCGGTTGGTCCCCAACTCATAGAAGCGGGCCCAGAGGCGGGCGCCCGGCGCCGGGATCACGCGACGGTCGGGCTGCCCCTCGGCATTGGTGAAGCGCTCGACGGCGATGTCGGGAATGACGGTCGATCTGAACCAGGCCACCGAGCCCTCGACGGCGGCGATGATCTCGGGCGAAGGGTTGGGCACGCCCATCAGGAAGCGGGTGATGCCCACGCTCTCATAGCCCGAGAGCGACGGCGGCTCGAATTTGCGCGCCCAGGCCGGGGCCAGGGTGACCTCGTCATGCTGGGCGCACCAGACGGTCAACTTGCCGTCCTGTCTGATCTGGGTCTTGAGGATGATGTCGACGCCGCGCGCGACGGCCTCGGCCGCCTTCGCCTTGCGGCCCGCATCGACGAAGCCATAGGGGCCGGCGCCGTTGGAGACGTCGCGCAGGACGTTGAGCACCCGCACCATGGCGTCGTCGTTATAGGTGATGTGGGTGTAGTAGCCCGTTCGCAGCGGGAAGAACTGGGGCCAGCCGCCGTTCGGATACTGGGCCGCCAGGATCCAGTCGAAACCCTTGTCGAAAGCGGCGACGTAAGCGGCAGAGTTGGGGGCGCCGCCCGCGTGAACCACCCTGGCCAGGAACTCCATCTCCAGTGTGGTGGCCTGGTTGTCGATTGTGTCGCCGAGCTCTTCGTCCACGGGCGCCGCCGGGGGCGCGCTCATGTCCGTGTTCTTGGGCCAGGAGCCGTTGGCGAACTGATAGAGCAGGACGGTGTCGGCCAGACGCCGGGCCTCGGACGAGGCGTACCAGGCCGCGTCCTGACGCAGGACCGCGCTGCCCCAGCGGACGGGTGCGGCGTTCTGGGCGGCGACAGGCTGCGGTGCGCTCGCAACAGCGGGGGCGCAGGCGGCCAGAACCGCGAGCACGGGCACCATGGCCACGACGAGAGCGCGGCCGCGGACGGTCGATGAATACGGCATGGGGCTCCTCCCGAATGGACCTTGAGGCCCGCCCCGTTCCGTCCCGGACGGCGAGGTCTGCGCGGACGCTACACCAGCGTTGCGGCGCTGAAAAGACACCGGTGTCAGGAAGCTTTGAGCGGCGCTGTGCTGGCGTCCGTCTGAATCGGCGGGTAGCGTCGCCGTTCAGGTTTCGCCGGAGCTTTCCCCATGTCCATCCGTCTGTCGCGTCGTCAGGCGCTTTCGTCCGCAGGTCTGGGCATGGCCGGCCTGGCGGCGGCCCCGAACCTGGCCTGGAGCCAGACGGCGACCGCAGCGCCCGGCGCCGCCGCTGCGCTGGCCGACGCCGTCGACGCCTGGGTGAAGCGGGCCATGGCGGCCTTCCCGGATCAGCCGGCGATCTCCATCGCCGTGGTCAAGGACGGCCAGACGGTGCTGGCGCGCGGATACGGCGTCCGCAAGATGGGCGAGGCCCGGACTGTCGACGAACACACCCTGTTCGCCATCGCCTCCAACACCAAGAACGTCACCGCCGCCGCCCTGGCCATCATGGTCGACGAGGGCAAGGTGAAATGGGACGAGCCGGTCAAGACCTATCTGCCCGACTTCGCCCTGTCGGACCCCTATATCGGCGAGCACATCACGGTGCGCGACACGCTCAGCCACCGCGCCGGCTTCGGCCTGGGCGCCGGGGATCTGCTGTTCTGGCCCAACAGCGACCGGACCCGCGACGAGGTCGTGCGTCAGGCCGCCTTCGTGCCGATCGAGGACGGGTTCCGCGCGAATTATCACTACTGCAACCTCATGTTCGTGGTCGCGGGCGCGGTGCTGGAGAAGGTTTCCGGGATGCGCTGGGAGCAGTTCATCCAGACCCGGATTTTCGACCGTGTCGGCATGAGCGAGACCGTGCCGATGGCGACCCTGGCGGACCCGTCGAAGTCGGCCCTGCCCCACGCCCGGGTGGGGCCGCCGCTGCGGACCCACGGTCCGATGACCCTGATCGCGGAGTCGATCGCCGAAGTGTGGAACTGGGATTCGGCAGCGGCGGCGGGCGGCATCTGCACCAATCCGGTCGACTGGGCCAAATGGATCAATGTCCGCCTGTCGATGGGCAAACTGCCGGACGGGACGCGCCTGTTCTCGGAAGCGGCGGCGAAGGAGATGTGGAAGCCCAACATCATCGTCGGCAGTTCGGAAGGCCCGACGGCGGCCATGCCGGGCCGGGCCATCGCCTCGACCTACGCCATGGGCCATCAGGTGCAGGACTATCGCGGCGAACGCTATATCAGCCACGGCGGTGGTTCGCCGGGCGGCATCTCGGCGACGGTGATGATCCCGGGGCGCAACGTCGGCTTCTCGGTCTTCTCCAATGCCGAAGAGGGCCAGCTTCTGCGCGCCCTGCGCTCGGGCATCGCCGACATCTGTATGGAAAAGGGCGGTTCGTTCGACTGGATCGCCGACTCGGTGCGTCTCGCCGCCGAAGCCGAGCCCAAGGCGATCAAGGCTGCCGCCGACATCGACGCCCGTCAGGCCGCGGGGACCAAGCCTTCCCTGCCGCTGGAGGCCTATGCCGGGACCTGGCGCGATCCCTGGTACGGCGACATCACGCTTGAGGTGAAGGACGACGCGCTCTGGATGGCCTTCACCCACACCCCGACCCTGAAGGGGCCGGTCGAGCCCTATGACGGGGAGACGATGCGCACCCGTTTCCTCGACAAGCGCGAGGAGGACCTGCTGGTCACCTTCGCCCTGGAGAACGGCCGCCCGACCACGGCGACGATGAAGGCCCTGAGCCCGGACGCCGATTTCTCGTACGACTATCAAGACCTTAGGCTGACAAAGGTCTGATCGTGGGGGTCTGATCCCTCACTGCGTCAGTTCGAGGATCTCCAGCTTGGCCTCCTGTTTCGGCCAGGGAATGACCAGACGCCAGCGCTGCGGGCCGAGGCGTTCGAGGACGCCGATCTGGTCGCGCTCGCGGGTCTGGCCATAGGTCGGATACGTCGTCTCGTCGCCCCAGGCCTGGGCGCCGAGGAAGACCAGCTGATTGTCCGAATGGGGATAGAGGAGGCCGCGCGAGCGCTGCGAGCCTGTGGTCTTGGTCAGGATCAGGTCGCCGCCGGGGGTCAGCTCCACCGTGCAGCGGAAGTTGGGGTAGGACACGAAGGCCGGGCCCTTCTCGTCGCGCGACCCCAGTTTGATCGTGCGGCAGCGGTAGTTTCCGGGCGGGGGCTGCAGGCGGCCGTTAAGGGCGGCGTTGGGATCGACGAGGGGGCCGAGCGCCTCGACCTGATCGGCGAAGCCCTTGTCCTCGGCCTCGGCGCGGCCGAGCCGCCAGGCCTGATCCAGACGGCCGAGAGCCGAGGCGTCGGCAGTTCTGGCGACCTGACGCCAGTCCGAACTGCCACCCTGGGCGCCGGGCGCCGATGACGCGACGGCGGGCGCAGGATCCACGGCCGGGGGCGTCGGTCCGCTCAGGGGCTCGCCGGCGGCGGGATCATGGGGCGCAGAGGCGGGCGGGGTGACCCCGTCCTGGGGCGTGGTCTGGGGGTCTTCGGTCGAGGGCGCCGGGTTCTGGCTGCAGGCCGCGGCGACGAGCAGGAGGGCGGCGGCGAGAGGACGGGCGGTCATGGACGCTCCTTCGATCAGAGGGAGACGAACGACCTCGCGCGCGTGGGGTTCACCGTCCTCTGGGATCCAGAAGCAATCCGGAGACGGTCGCGGCCAGCAGACGCGGGGCAAAGGGCAGGCGGGCGACCTTGCCGAGGATGTGGTCGCGGATCCACGGCAGGACGGCGCCGTCGGCCTGATAGAAGGGGGTAAAGACCATCGACAGGGCCTGATAGAGGCGCACATGCCAGCGCCGGGCGGCGGCATAGGCGTCCAGCGCGTCGGACAGGTCCGGTTGGGTCTCCAGCGCGTCGGCGAGGGCCAGGGCGTCGAGCAGGCCCATATTGACCCCCTGCCCCAGCTGCGGACTGGTCGAATGGGCCGCGTCGCCGAGCACCGCCAGCCGGTCGGCGACGGGCCGCATCAGGGTGTGATGGCCATAGCGGGCCAGGGTCATGGCGTCGGGATCGACAATGGCGTCCAGCACCGGCGCGACCTCAGGCCAGAGGGTCAGGATTTCGGCCTTCCACGCCTCGAGGCCCGCCGCGCGCCAGGCCGGATGGTCGTCGCCCTTGAGGCTCCAGAAGAAGGTGGCGAGGCGTTGGTCGGGATCATCAGGCAGGCCGCCGCAGGGCAGGACGCCGATCATCCTGGAGGCGCCGCGATAGACCTGTTCCAGCGCCCCTTCGTCGAAGCCGCCGCCCGGCCAGGGGACCGTGCCCCACAGGCCCGACCAGCCCAGTTCCTGACGCCGGGCGCCCAGAGCTTTGGCGATAGGCGAACGGGCGCCGGTGGCGTCGACGATCAGGTCGAAGGCCGCGCTGGTCCAGCCGCCGGCGCCGATCAGCCGGCCGTCGGAGGCGGCGACGATCTCCCGCCCGGTTTCGAAGATCACCCCCTCGGCCAGACAGGCGGTGTGCAGGACGTGGAAAAGGGTCGCGCGATGCACCCCCAGAGACGCGCGCGGCGCCTTGAGGTCGTCGTAGCGGATGTCGAGGACGACGCGTCCCCGCCGGGCCTCGCGCCCGAAGATGTGGGTCAGGGGCTGGGCATGGCGTTCGACATCGGCCGTCAGGCCGAGGCGGTCGAGGACGTGCAGCCCCGTGGTCTGAAGCATGAAGCCGGCGCCGACCGGGCGGGCTTGCTCGAACCGCTCGTACACGACGACGTGGCGGCCCTGACGCGCCAGCATCAGGGCGGCGGCGAGGCCGGTGGGTCCGGCCCCGGCGACGGCGACGGATCGGGTCAAGTTCAGGCGGGAACCAGCTCGATCAGGTCGAGGTTGGATTCGTTCTGTGGCCAGGGGATGACCAGCCGCCAGCGGCGGTCGCCGATCCGCTCAAGCGTGGCGACGACGTCGCGGTCGGGGCGGCGGCCATAGGTGTTGGCCGGGGGCTCTGCGGCCAGGGCCACGGAGCCGAGGAAGACCATATGCCGGTCGGTCTCGGGGAAGAGCAGGCCCGAGGGCCGCTGGGAGCCGGTCAGCTTGGAGAATTTCAGGCCGCGCGGCGTCTGTTCGATGCGGCAGGCGAACCAGCCGTAGACGACATAGCCGAGGCCGTCCTCGCCGCCCTGTGAGCCCAGTTTGACGGTGCGGCAGCGATAGTCGCCGACGGGCGGAACAACGGGGGCGAAGGCGGCGCGAGGATCGATCAGATCGCCGAGACCGGTCAGGTCGCCGGAGCCGGTCTGGCGGCGCGCCTGCTGGAGGGCCAGGGACCAGGCGGCGTCGCGGCGCTGATAGCGGTCGCGGTCGGTGGCGGTGATGACGCCGCGCCAGTCCATCAGGGCGGCGCCCGTCGGGCCGGCCGGCGGAGCCGGGTAGGCGGGCTGGTTCGGCGGGGGTGGCGGCGGCGGGGGCGCGCCCGCGGCGCAGGCCGACAGGACCAGTGAGGCGGCGAAACCGGCGAGAACGACGAGACGCATGGACGACCCTGGAGCTACGACAGACGCGAGGCCTTCAGAGCGCTCGCAGCCCGCCCCGTCAAGCTGTTACGCAGCTTCCGCCGCGTTCCGGCCCCCCGCCTCCGACAAAGTTTCCATCAGGGCGCGATTCAACGCCCGGGCCAGAACCGGAATGTCGAGCGGCTTGGTCAGATAGTCGCGGAAGCCCGCCGCCCGACCGCGCCTGATGTCGCCGGGCATGGCGCTGGCCGACAGGGCCAGCACGGGCAGGCCCCGCGTCAGGGGATCGGCGTCGAGCCTCGCCTTCAGTTCGAACCCGTCCAGACCCGGCAGGTTGATGTCGAGGATGATGACGTCGGGCCTCAGATCGCGGGCCAGGGCCAGCCCCTCGTGCCCCGTCTCGGCGACATGCAGACGAATGCCGCCCAGAGCCGCGATGACATGCCGCATCAGGGCGATGTTGGACGGATTGTCCTCGACATAGAGCAGGGTCGCCGCGCCGCCGCCCGGCATCACGGGCGTCTCCAGCGCTGGAATGGGAGAGGCGACGACAGCCGGCGCCAGCGACCGGGCCAGCGGCAGGCTGAGGGTGAAGATCGACCCCTCGCCCTCGCGGCTGACCGCCTCGAGCCTGCCCCTCATGGCCTCGGCCAGACGGCGCGAGACGGCCAGGCCGATGCCGGTCCCGGAGGCATCCGGGATCTCGCGGCCGTGACGGTTGAAGGGCTGGAACAGGTCGGTCATCCGCGCCTCGGGAATGCCAAGGCCGGTGTCGTGGACGGCCAGGGCCACCCCCTCGGACGTCTGGTGCAGTTGCAGGAAGACCGCGCCGCCCGGGCGATTGTATTTGATGGCGTTGGACACGAGGTTGAGCAGCACCTGACGCAACCGGGTCCGGTCGGCGACCACGCCGAAGCCGGCGGTCGGCGGCGGCGGGGTCAGGGCGATGCCGGCGGCTTCGGCCTGGGGCCTCAGGCTGTCGCAGACCTGGCGCGCGACCAGATGCGGATCCACCGCCTCGATCGACATCGACACCTTGCCGGATTCGATGCGGGCCAGTTCGAGCACCTCCTCGATCAGGCCGAGCAGGTGCTGGCCCGAGGCGAGGATATGGTCGACGGCCTGGGACTGACGCCGGGTCATGGGTTCGGCCTGAACGTTCATCCGCATCAGCTCCGCAAAGCCGATGACCGCGTTCAGCGGGGTGCGCAGTTCGTGAGACAGGCCGGTGAGAAAATCCGCCCGCGCCGCCTCGGCGTCAGCCAGACGGCGGGCGCCGTCCGCGACGGCCTGTCTGGCCTCGGCCAGAGCGTGGGCGTCGGCCGCCGCCTGTTCCCTGATCGTCGCGTTGAGCGCCGAAAGCCGTCGCGCCTCCGCCCGCGCCTTCAAGGCCAGCCTCACCCCCGCCCAGGCGCCCGAGGCGGCCAGGGCCAGCAGCATCAGAATGAGTTCCATCGCACGTCCTCCTTGGCGCAAGGATGACGGCCATAGATTGCATTATGGTAAAACCACAGGTTGTATTCCGAGGCCGAAGAAACCCCGGAGCCGCGAACGGTCCGGGGTCGGGATTACTCTTCGGTCGCGGTTTCGGCCTTGCGGCGAGGCGCGCGCTTCTTCGGTGCGGCCTCTCCGTCATCCGCAGCGGCGGGCTCGGCGGCTTTCTCGGCGGCGGGGGCCGACGACCGGGTCAGGAAGCCCGGCAGGGCCGCCGGGGCGTCGTCGCCGTCGCCTTCGCGCGGCATGCGGGCGCGACGCGGACGCTGGGCCTTGGGGGCGTCATCGGCGGCGGGCTCGTAGGGCGTTCCCGTCAGGGCTTCGGCGGGCGATTCCGTCTGGGCGTCGGCGGCGGAATCGGCGCCGGCGTCATAGGGGGCGTTGTCGGGCGCCTCGCCCACGCCGCCCTCGGCCTCAAAGCGGCGGTTGCGCTCCTCACGACGGCGCTCCCAGCGTTCACGGCGGGTCTCGCGGCGCGGACCGCCCTCTTCGCCTTCGGCGCGGGGTTGCTGCTGGTCGCGGTCGCGATTGTTGTCACGGTCGCGGTTCTGATCGCGATCCTTGTTGTTGTCGCGGTCACGCCATTCGCGCTGCTGGCCGCCTTCGCCGCGGTTCTGGTCGCGGTCGCGGTTCTGATTCTGCTCCCGAGGCTGATCGTTTTCACGAGGCTCATTGGCCTGCTGGGCGGCGCGATCGGCGGCCTGTTGCGCGGCGAGGAAGGCGGCGGCCTGGGCCCCGGTCTCGTCCTCGAAATCGATGTCGAAGCCCTGGTTGGACAGTTCGCGCGCGGCGATCTCCGACACCGGACGGGCCGGCTGCAGGGCGCGCAGGACGCGGAAATAGTGTTCGGCGTGCTGGAGATAGTTCTCCGCCAGCACCCGGTCGCCCGAGGCCGTCGCGTCGCGGCCGAGCTGCAGATAGCGCTCATAGACCGTCTGGGCGTTGCCGCGGACCTTGATGTTCTCCGGGCCCTGGGAGTCCCAGGACCGGTTCGGATTGGCGTTGTTGGCGTTCGACTGACCGCCGCCGGGCTTTCTGTTGCGTCCGCGTTGACGCTTCATGCCCTTGAAATCTCTCATGAGACGCTACCGTGCTTTCGAGAGGACAGCCGGATCGCGATGCGCGTCCTGGACCTGTCCGTTTCGTCGTTCCGCTTCGTTCGGGGCCAATCCCCAAAAAACGATATGGTCGGAAATCCGTCGTCGCCCCGTGGTCCGCCGGGCTTTCCGGCCCGACCGTCACATGCCCCGAGCGCGCGTGACTGAACCGGATAGGCGGCCAAGGCGTGCGGTTTGGGTGGGAGACAGCCCCTGACTTAGCGCGCGTCCGGCTGTTTTCCAAGGGGTTTGTTCGCCTCCCCGTCGCCGGACGAAGAGGAGGCTTTATCGCATAGCCGGACCTCAGGTCTCGACAGGGCTCAAATGGCCGCCGCTCACCCCGAACTCCGCGTTCAGGTCCAGCAGATGATGGCCGTGGACCGCTGACGCCTGCAGGTCCACCACGATGACCAGAAGAGTGTTGTACCGGCCCGTTCCGATCAGGACCTGGTCGAACTGGCCACGGGCGTCGCGATAGACATAGTGGACCTCGTTCAGTCCCGGCAGACCGAGCGCATCGAGGTCCAGCGCCTCGACATAGGGCCAGATGTCGATGACCGGGCCGGAATCATCGATGACGTCACGCATCGGCGACTCGGAACAGGCCTGAAACTCTTCCCGCGTGAGCAGCCGGCCCGCCATGGCGCTCAGCCCTGCGGAATCGGGTTGGTGCGCGGGTCCGGACCGTTGGTGACGACGCGGTGGCGGTCGCCAAGGTCCTTGACCACGATGACGTTCTCGAAGCCCGCCTCGACGAACAGGGCCTTGACCGCCTCGCCCTGGTCCCAGCCGATCTCGACGGCGAAGACGCCGCCGTCTTTCAGGATACGCCGGATCTCGGGGGCCAGTTCGCGATAGGCGACGAGGCCGTCCAGTCCGCCGTCCAGCGCCAGGATCGGATCGTGCTCGCGCACCTCGGGGTCGAGGCCGGGAATGTCGTCCGACGGGATATAGGGCGGGTTGGAGACCACGAGATCGAAGCTGTGGTCGGCGAAGCCCGCCGCCCACTCGGTCCTCAGGAAGGTGGCGCGGCCGTCGAGGTCGAGGTTGGTCGCATTCTCGCGCGCCACGGCCAGGGCCTCGAAGGAGATGTCGGTGCCGACGCCCTTGGCCGCCGGACGCTCCGACAGGATGGCCAGCAGGATGGCGCCGGAACCGGTGCCGAGGTCGGCGACGGTGAAGGCCTCATGCGGGGCGTGGGCCAGCATGGCGATGTCGAGGATGGTCTCGGTGTCCGGGCGCGGGCTGAGCACGTCGGGGGTGACGTTCAGCATGATCTTCCAGAAGCCCTTGCGGCCGAGGATGCGCGACACCGGCTCGCGCTTCAGCCGACGCTCGACGAAGCCGTCCAGCGCAGCCAGCTGGTCGGCGCTGACGGCGCGATAGGGGTCGGTCAGGATATCCATCCGGCTGGCCCCGGCGGCGGCCTCCAGCAGCAGGCGGGCGTCGATGGAGGGGCTGTCGATACGCGCGGCCTTGAGCCGGGCCTGGGCGGCCTTCCAGGCGGAGACGAGCGTGGGGGAAGAGGTCGTGTCGGTCATGCGGGTCTCGCTACCGGATCGCCGAGCGCGATGCGACCCCCCTGCTCGATCGAGACATAGAGTCCGCACAGCATATGGCCGTAGGTCTCGAACAACGCGCGGACGACCGCGAGGTCGCGTTCGCCGGTCTCGGGATCGACCTCGGTGGCGGCGCAGCGGACGATGGGCTTGGCCCCGCGCAGGGTGGTTTCGCCGATGGTCAGCACCTCGCCGGCCCAGTCGTTCTCGACCCATGGCGCCCAGCCCTCGACCCAGACATTGGCGCGAAAGCGCAGGGGATCCAGGGTCTGGCCCCAGCGCTTTTCAAGATCGCGGACGCTGTTGAGGTTCAGGATCGAGACCCGGCCCTTCGACGAATCCATGAAGCGGTGATCGGGGCCGGCGTCGATCAGCTTGAGCGGCCCTATCGCCTCCTCGCCGAGAAAATCGGCCAGCCGGCTCTCGAAGGCGGCGCGGTCGCCGGGCTCGTCGAGGCGGACAGAGAGGTGGTCGCCATCGATCTCGGCGGTCAGGACATTGGCCGCCTCGTCCCAGCGGGTGCGGACCTTGGCCAGGATCGCCTGACGCATCAGGACGGTGAACCTCTGTTTGGGGATCTGTTTGGGGGCCGAGGGGTCATAGTCCGAGGGGCCATTCTCCACCGCCCACATCCGGTCGCCGGGAAACCAGCCGCCGGTCGGCAGCACGGCCTCGATCAGGGGCTCGGGCGTGAACCCCTTGACCGGATGGCGGTAGAGGGCGGCGACGGAAGACATGGCCAATGAGTGCCGGACGAACACGGTTGCGGCAAGAGCAGGGTAAAGGCGGGAACGGGGCGACAGCTTCGCCGTTAGCCGTCGATGGCGCCCTCTCCCAAGCTCCCGTTCAAACTGACCCGGGTCGGGAGCCAGGCTTCGGTCTGGCGGTTCGTGGCGGCGGTCGCGGGCGGTTTGGCGGCCGGCGCCGGGGCGGCGCACCTGCTCTACACCCAGGGGCACAAATACGGCGTGGAACTGAGGCCGAAGCGTCCCGAGATCCTGCCGCCCAAACCGCCGACGCCCGAGGATTACGACGCCCGCGATCCCGGCCGGGGTCGTCTGGCCCAGAGGCCCGAACACATTCCGCACAAGGGCTGGATGGACATCGCCTGGCGTGTTGGTGCGGCCTATTTCGGCGACCGGGTCGGCTTCTTCGCCGGCGGGGTGACCTTCTTCCTGGTCCTGTCCCTGTTCCCGACGCTGGCGGCCTTCGTGACCCTGTACGGCCTGTTCGCCGATCCGGCCGACGCCTGGAGCCGGCTGCAGTTCCTCTATTCGGTCCTGCCCTCGAACGTGGCCCAGTTCCTGGGCGGCGAAATGCAGCGGCTGGCCGAGAACTCATCCGGCCAGCTGACCTTCACCCTGGTCTGGACCCTTCTGCTGTCTCTGTGGACGGCCAACGGCGGGATCAAGACCCTCTTCTATGGGCTGAACGTCGCCTATCATGAGGTCGAGAAGCGCAATCTGGTCCACTACAACCTGATCTGCATGGCCTTCACCCTGTCGGGGCTGACGGCGGTTCTGCTTTCGGCGGGTCTGGTGGTCGGGGCGCCGATCGTGCTCTCCGTATTCGGGCTGGAGGAGGATTTCGGCCTTCTGGCCCTGCTGCGCTGGCCGGTGTTGTTCGTCGGCTATGTCGCCGCCCTGACGGCGATCTACCGCTTCGGGCCCTGCCGGCAGAAGGCCCGCTGGCGCTGGCTGACGCCGGGGGCGATCTTCGCGGCGGTGCTCAGCGTGATCGTGTCCTTCGTCTTCAGCTGGTACCTGTCCAACTTCGTGCGACTGGACAGCTACGGCCCGCTGGCGGCCTTCATGGGCTTTCTGCTGTGGATCTGGTTCTCGGTGCAGATCATCCTGATGGGCGCCGAGGTCAACGCCGAGATCGAGCACCAGACGGCCATCGACACCACCACCGGAGCCCCGCGTCCGCTGGGTGAACGCGGGGCTTTGGTCGCCGACACCATCGGACCGAGGCGGGGATCGCCCGCGGCGCTCGACTTCACCCTGAAACACGCCGAGGCCGTCGCCGACCGGCTGATGAAGAAGAAGGCGAAGACGAAGCGCTAGAAGAACAGCGGGTCCGAACGCTTCTCGGGCGGCAGGGTCTCGAGCTTCTGGGGCGTGTCCTCACGGCGCGGCCTGGGGGCCTGGGCCGGAGCCGGGGCGGGCCGAACCTCGACGCGCGGCGCTGTCGGCTGCTGGCCGTCGTAGGGCTCGCCCGCGTTCGGATCGACCGGAGCCACGACCGTGCCGCCATAGGGGTCCTCGACCTGGCCGATCAGGTCGCCGACCGGATCGGGCGGGACCCAGCCCTCGGGCATGGGCGGGCCGTTGGGGATCGAGGGCGCATTCAGGCGCGGCAGGGCGGCGGACATGAAGTCCTTCCAGATGGCGGCCGGGGAGCCGCCGCCGGTCACGCCGCGCATCGGCGTCGCATCGTCCTTGCCGACCCAGACGGCGGCGACGAAGCCGCCGGTGTAACCGACGAACCAGGCGTCCTTGTAGTCCGAGGTGGTGCCGGTCTTGCCCGCCAGATCGCGGCCGGGGATGGAGGCAGAGGCCCCCGTCCCACCGGTCATCACGCCGCGCAGCAGCTGGTTCATATAGTAGAGCGGCGGATTGTTGATCGCCTGACCGCCGATCGCGCCGGAATTCGAGTGCTGATAGATGACCCGGCCCGAAGGGGTGCGGATGCGGCTGATGCCATAGGCCTGAACCCGGCGGCCGCCGTTGGCAAAGGCGTCATAGGCCTGGGCCATCTCGATGGGCGAGACCTCGGAGGTGCCCAGCGCCATGGCCGGGTCGAGGCTGATCCGGCTGGTGATGCCCAGACGGCGGGCGGCGCGCGAGACGCTGTCACGGCCGATCTTGTCGGCGACCGAGGCCGCGATCGTATTGGTCGAATGGGCCACGGCGTCGGCGATGGTGGTCGGTCCGCCGAAGGTCCCGGAATAGTTCTTGGGCGACCAGGTGCCGATGGTGATCGGCTCGTCGACCACCGGGGTCTGGGGCGTATAGCCGGCCTCCATGGCCGCCAGATAGACGAAGGGCTTCCACGAGGAGCCGGCCTGACGCTGGGCGTCGACGGCGCGGTTGAACTGGCTGTCGGCGTAGGACGAGCCGCCGATCATGGCGCGGACCCGGCCGTCGCCGTCGAGCGCCACCAGCGCCGCCTGCTGCACGCCCTTGGAGGCGTCGCGGGTCAGGATGCGGTTGACGGCGCGCTCGGCGGAAGTCTGGAGCGTCAGATCGAGCGTGGTCTCCACGACCATGTCCTCGGTCGGTTCGCCGACCAGGCCGCGGATCTGCTTGTCGAGCCAGTCGATGAAATACTGGGCGTGCTGGCTGGCCAGGGTCCGCGAGACGCGCACGGGCTCGAGCACCGCCTGTTCGCGCTGGGCCGGGGTGATCACCCCGGTGTCGACCATCTGGTTCAGGACGACCGTGGCGCGGGTGGCGGCGCGTTCATGTTCGGACACCGGCGAATAGCGCGAGGGGGCCTTCAGAAGGCCAGCCAGAAGCGCGGCCTCGCCGACCGTCAAATCCTTGGCAGGCTTGTCGAAATAGCGCTGCGAGGCCGCCTCGATCCCATAGGCGCCGGCGCCGAAATAGACCCGGTTCAGATAGAGGGCGAGGATCTCCTTCTTGGAGAATTTCATCTCCAGCCAGACGGCCAGCATCAGCTCCTGCACCTTGCGGCGCATGTTCTGGTCGGGGGTCAGGAACAGGTTCTTGGCCAGCTGCTGGGTCAGGGTCGAGCCGCCCTGGACGACGCGGCCAGCGCGCATGTTGCGCGCGGCGGCCCGCATCATGCCGATGGGGTCGAAGCCCGGGTGCCACCAGAAGCGGCGGTCCTCGATGGCGATGAAGGCGGCGGGCACATAGTCGGGCAGGCTGTCGAGATCGGCCGGCGGCGCCTGTTGCGTCCCGCGCGTGGCGATCAGGGCGCCGTTGCGGTCCAGATAGGTGATCGAGGGCTGGCGCGAGACATTGTAGAGGCTGGAGGTGTCCGGCAGGCCGCGCGCGAAGACGGCGAAGAAGACCACCAGGAAGATGACCCCCCAGATGGCCAGGACGCCGCCCCAGTAGAGGAACTGCTGCAGACGGGTCCGCTGCGGCTTCGCGCCGCCGCCGTTACCCGTCGGACGGCCACCCGAATGGCCACCCTGTCTGCCGAAACCTGGACCGGCCATGAAGTTCCTCAAAGTCCCGCTGCGGAAGGGTTCTACCCGATCCGGCGCTATCCCACACGTCGCTCATCAAAACAGCCCGCGTGGTGAACAGGCGGTGAAGATGTCACGGGAACGTGAGGCTTGTTTCCGGTGAAATCAGGGCGGAGCGGTTAACGATCGGTGAGGCGGGGGTGCAGGAGGGGTGCAGGGCCCCTACCGCCGCGCCACCCAGACGAATCCGTACTCGTCCTGCTCGGCCGGATCGATCGGGTCGGGTGTGAAGCCGTGGGCCGCGAAGAGGGTGCGGTATTCCTCGGGCGAGAGGCTGCCGTGGTAGAGGGGTTCGCCGCGCCAGTCGCCGACGATTTCGCCCTCGTGCGGACCGCTGGAGGTCATGAAGACGCAGACGTCGGCGGCGTGGGAGAGGATGCGCGGCAGAGCGATCCTCTGGTCGGCGGGGCTGAGGTGGAACAGGCTGTGCCAGGCCAGAAGGCCGTCGAAGCGGCGGTCTCCGAGGTCGAGCGTTCGCATGTCGCCCGCCAGCCATTCGCCCTGGGGCAGGGTCTCGGCCGCATGGGCCAGAAGGCCCGGCGACGGATCGACGCCGGTGACCCTGAACCCCCGCTCGATCAGGGCCGCCGCCACCGGCCAGCCGGCGCCGCAGCCGACGTCCAGCACCGTCCCGCCGGGCGGCAGCGCGGCCATGAACCGTTCGAACCAGCCGGCCTCCGACAGATGGTCGGGGGCGTAGCGGCCCAGCGTCCGCCCCCGGTCGGCGATCCAGTCCCCGGCCTTGTCGGAATAGAGGCCGATGATCCGACTGGCCGAGGGATGGGTCATCGCTTTCCTATTGGGCGACGAACGCGTCCAGCGCCGAATAGAAGGCCTCGGGCTGGTCCAGCATGATGAAGTGGGCGCTGTCGTCGATGCGCACCAGTTTCGCGCCCGGCAGGTTGGCGAAGGAGGCGCGATAGATGCCGTCGGTCATCTCGGGCGTCATGCGGGCGTCGTTGAACTTCGCATAGAGGACCTCGGTCGGAGCGGTGATCTTGCCGATCTCCGGGCGCAGGTCGGTGGCGATCAGCTCGCGGAACGAATGGGCCGAGACCTGCTGGTCGCTGGTCGCGGTGTCGTGCAGCGGGCCGGCGCGCTTGGATTCCGTATTGATCATGCCGGTGACCGAGGCGGCGGCGCGGGCCTGATAGTCGGCGGGGCTGGCCGTGGCCATGCCGTTGCCGATCATGTCGGCGGTCGCCGCGATGCTTTCGGCCGTGGCTCCCGGAGGGCCGAACATCGCCCCCATGAAGGGCACCATGTCCACGACCATCAGCTTGCCGACCAGATCGGGGTAACGCGCAGCCAGCATCATGCCGATGGTCCCGCCCATGGAGTGACCGACCACCACCGGGTGATCCAGATGGTTCTCGGTGATGTAGCGGGCGATTTCCTCGGCGACCGGAGCGGCGACCGGGCCCGTCGCGTTGCCCTCGACCGGCGCCCCGGCGAAGCCCTGGATATGAATGCGGTGGACGCGCCAGCCGGCGCCGAGATGTTCGACCGTCCCGTCCCAGACCTCGGGCGAGGAGCTGAGACCCGGGATCAGGATGATGTCGCGGCCGCCCGCTTCACCGTCGATACGGACATGCAGCCGGTCCGAGGCGAAGTCGGCGTGGCGATGGTGTTCGGCGTGGCCGGTGTGGCCGTCCTGGGCGGAGGCGAGGCCCACCGCGCCGAAATTGATCATCAGACCGACGGCGGCGACCAGTCCGGTCAACAGCTGGGTGTTCATTGTGGCGTCCCTCCGGAGCGGGCCGTTCGCCCGCGCTTCTGATCCCTTGTCGTCACAGTGGGGACGATTGGATGCGGGCGGAAGCGGGGCGTTGGAAAAAATCCTGCGTGATGACGTCGCGGGCGTGGACGCCTAGAATGACCGAATGCCCTCCGCCGACTCCGCCCCCGTCTCTTCCAACGCCCCTGAAGCGAAAGCTCCGCCGACCGCCTTCGGCAAGGGGTTCGTGCTGGACGCCTGGTATTTCGTGGCCCTGGCGCGCGATGTGGCGAAAGGATCGCTCAAGCGGTACGAGATCATGGGCGAGCCGGTGCTGATCGGCCGCACCAATGCCGGCGCTGTCTACGGCATGCGCGACATCTGTCCGCACCGGGCCGCGCCGCTTTCGGCCGGGCGTATGGTCGACAAGCCCGGCGAGGGCGAGACCATCGAATGCCCCTATCACGGCTGGCGCTTCCGTCCCAACGGGGTCTGCGCCGCCATTCCGTCGCTGGTCGAGGATCAGGCCTTCGAGGCCAGCCGCATCCGCGTCCGCTCCTATCCGGTGGTCGAGAGCCAGGGACTGGTCTTCGTCTTCATGCGCTCGGATCCGCGCTCGGAAGAGGCGCCCGACCATGCGCCGCCGGTCTTCCCCGGCGTCGTCGGCGGCGAGGCGAAACTGGTCGAATGGATGGATTTCGACAGCCATATCGACCACGCCGTCGTCGGCCTGATGGACCCAGCCCACGGGCCCTTCGTGCATCAGCAGTGGTGGTGGCGGTCCGAGCATTCGATGCACGAAAAGGCCAAGGCCTTCGAACCGCGCGAGTTCGGCTTCGCCATGGTGCGCCACGCCCCGTCCTCGAACTCCCGGGCCTACAAGATCCTCGGCGGGGCCCCCGCCACGGAGATCAGTTTCCGCCTGCCCGGCTATCGCTGGGAGCATATCCAGGTCGGTGAGAAACAGGTCCTGGCCCTGACCTGTCTGACGCCGGTGACGGACACGAAGACCCGGATCACCCAGATCTTCTGGTCCGACCACTGGGTGTTCAACATCGCCAAACCCTTCTTGCGGATGGGCGTCGTCGCCTTCCTGAAACAGGACGGCGGGATGGTGAACCTGCAGAACGAGGGGCTGCGCTACGACCCGGCCCTGATCTGGATCGACGACGCCGACAAACAGGCGAAATGGTACCAGCAGCTCAAGCGGGAATGGACGAAAAGCCGCGTCGAGGGACGCGGCTTCGTCAACCCGGTCAAGGCCGGGGTGCTGAGGTGGAAGAGCTAGATATCCTCACCACGAAGTGGGGAGGGGGACCGCGGCGCGCTTGCGCCGGGGTGGAGGGGGTTCTCGGCGGAACCGGACTCCGGCCCTGCCAAAGAAAACAAGGAAGAACCCCCTCCACCACCCGCCAGGCGGCGGGCGGTCCCCCTCCCCGGGCTACGCCCGGGGAGGATATTAGCGCGTCAGGGCGCCCGCGAGGATCACGTCGATCTGCTTGGCGACGTGGGCCGACAGTTGTTCTTCGGTCCAGCTGTCGTAGGCCGCGCGGCGGTAGTTCGACAGATAGGCGTCCCACAGCAGCTCGGTCAGCAGCGGCACGTCGGCGTCCTGCGACAGCTCGCCCTTGCCGACGCCGTCACGCAGGATCTGGGTGATGACGGCCAGCAGTTGCTTGGTCACGGCGCGGGCGCGCGTCTCAGCGGCCAGCGGCTGGAACCACGAACGGGCGACGATGGCCTGGAACAGCGGCAGCTGGTCCAGCGAGCCGTGGTAGCCGGCGGTCAGGGCGGCGGCCAGACGGGCCTTGACCGAACCCTCGCCGGCGCCGGCCTTCACCGTGTCGGCCAGTTTGGTCATGTCTTCGGTCAGGACGGCTTCGAACAGCTCGGCCTTGTCCTGGAAGTTGGCGAAGACGGCGCCGGTGGACATGCCCGCGCCCTTGGCGATGTCGCGGATGGTGGCGGGCTCATAGCCCCGCTCGGCGAAGAGGCCGCGGGCGGCGTCCAGCACCTTCTGACGGGTGCGGACCTTGGCGGCCTGACGGCGGTTCATGCGGGGAGCTTCGGATCCGGCGACGTCATCGGGGGAAGGGGCGTCGGCGATCGCGGCGGTTTGGGACATGGAGATGCTTTACTCAAACCCGACGGCGGGGGGACCGCCGGGACGATGGGGAGAAGGGGACGACTGCAAATTCCAGCGCCGCCAGATGGCGAAAATCACCGGTCTTCGAAAGACGCTGCCCCGAGAACGGGGGTCTTCATCACGGAACGATGACGAAAATGGGGTCCAAATATTAACGGGGCCGTTCCACGCGGCGTGACGCCGGGGAAGCGCCACCCGGGGTAAACGCCGTTATCCCGACATTCCGTCGCGAACGGTCACGCTTTATTTTCCAGCGGTTTCCGAACGCTAGAACCACGAAGGGCGCGGGTCGCCCGGCCACGTCGTTCGGCCGGAATCGCCGCCTGGAAGACGGCGCGGAAAACGTCGCGCTTTTCGTGGATAGACGCGAGCACCAGCCCCATCGGCACCCCGACGTCGACCAGGGTGTTCTCGGCCAGCTGCAGACTGGCCTCCGTCGTCTCCGGCACCGCGTCGGTCACGCCGAGGCCGTAGAGACGCGCGGCGTGGCGGTCGTCGCGCGCCCGGGCGATCAGGGTCATATCGTCGCGAAGGGCCCGGGCGGCGATCACCACCTCGTCCACCTTGGACGGCGCATCCATGGTCACGACCAGGGCGCGGGCGCTGTCGATGCCGCAGGCGGTCAGCATCTCGGCGCGACCGGCGTCGCCGTAATAGATGTCGAACCCCTCGCGCCGGCCCTCGGATACGGCGGTCGGATCGGCGTCCACGGCGATGAATGGCACCTTGTGTTCGGCCAGCATCTCGCCGACCAGCCGCCCGACCCGGCCGAAGCCGACGATCAGGACGGCGCCCTCGCGCACGACCGGGTTGAGGGCCTCGCTCGGCACGGCCGGCGTCTCGACGTCACGCGGCTCCAGCCTGCGGGCCAGCTTCACGCCCAGCCAGGCCATCAGGGGCACGGTGAACATCGACAGGGTGGCGGAGACCAGCACGGCCTGGGTGAAGGCGGGCGGGGCCAGACCCTCGCTCATGGCGGTGTTCAGGACGACGAAGGCGAACTCCCCCGCCGGCCCCAGGACCAGGGCGGTTTCGATCGCAGTGCGGGCGCCCAGCTTCCACAGACGGGCGAGACCATAGATGACCCCCGCCTTCAGGGCGGTCATGGCGATGGCCAGGCTGAAGACGAAGACCGGATCGGCGGCGAGGACGTTCAGGTCCAGCCCGATGCCGACCCCGACGAAGAAGACGCCGAGCAGCAGGCCCTTGAACGGCTCGATATTCACCTCGACCTCGCGCCGGTACTCCGTCTCGGCGATCAGCAGGCCGGCGATCAGGGCGCCGATGCTCATCGACAGACCGGCCGCCTGGGCCGCGACCCCGGTCCCGACCACGACCAGCAGACACAGGGCGACGAACAGCTCCTGCCCGCCATGCGACCGCTTGCGGGTGCGGGCCACCGAGCGGAACAGGGGTCTGAGCACGACCCGGCCCAGGACCACGATCAGACCCAGGCCGAGCGCGGCGGGCGCCAGGGTGAAAAGGGTGCGGCCGATCTGGTCGGGCTGCAGCAGGCCGCCCGGATGGGCGGCGGCGGCCAGGAAGGAGGCGGTGATCAGGATCGGCGCCACGGCCAGATCCTGGGCCAGCAGAACCGCGAAGGTCGACCGGCCGGTCGCTCCCTTCAGCCGCCCGTTCTCGGCCATCACCGGCATGACCACCGCGGTCGAGGACAGGGCCAGCCCCATGCCGAGCACGGCGGCGGCGGCCAGCGACTGGCCCAGCAACAGGAAGCCGCCCGCCAGCACCACGGCGCAGACCAGAACCTGAAGCAGGCCGAACCCGAAGACGAGGCGACGCATCGCCTTGAGCCGCTCCCACGACAGCTCCAGACCGATCATGAACAGAAGGAAGGCGACGCCCAGTTCGCTGAGCTGGGCGATCTGGGCCGGGTCGCTGATGGTGAACCAGGACAGCCAGGGCAGGACGGCGGTCAGCTGACCTAGGCCGTGCGGACCCAGAATGACGCCGGCGGCCAGAAAGCCGAGCACCGGACTGATCTTCAGTCGGCTGAACAGGGGCACCACCACGCCCGCCGCCGCCAGGAAGACGACCAGATCCTTGTATTCGCCGCCGCCGCCGTGACCCGCCATTCGTCCCCCAATTCGCTATGGGGACAATCTTGTCTCAACGCGGCTCCGGCGCCATCCCGTCGCGGAGATTCATGAATCTTTTTTAAGGCGACACCCCCCCGGTCCGGCGTAGGTTCGCCGCCGAACCGCCATATTGGCTTCGGCCGCGCATGGCCTCATCCGCCGCTCAATTCGACGAAAATCGCCGACCTTTCAGGACTGATTTCCTACATGAAGAAGCTTCTCCTCGGCGCCGCCCTCGGCGCCCTGCTCGTGCCCGCCGTCTCCTTCGCCCAGACGGTCGACGCCGGCCTGTTCAGCGCCCAGTCCGACGAGCATGAGTGCCTCGACGACGGCTGCACCATGGTCGCCCTGTTCCAGGCGGGTCCGACCGGCTCGGGCTATCAGGGCACGGTGGCGCCCAAGTACGGAACCTGGGGCTTCGACCTCGCCGGCCGCGACACCACGGTGAACCCGGGCGACGACTTCATGGAATACGCCAACGGGACCGCGCTGAAGTCGCTGGTCATCCCGTCGGACCGCACCTCCTACGGCTCGTTCGCCCTGCTGCGCGAACTGTCTGACAACCGGATGAAGGAACTGGTCCTGGGTCTGGCGGCCCGCACTGACCTGACGCCCGGCACGGACGAGGCCAAGATCGCCGACGCCTACCGCGCCTATATGGACGAGGCCCGCATCGAGGCGCTCGACGCCCAGCCGCTGCAGCCCTATCTGGCCGCCATCCGCGCCGCCGACAGCCGTGACAAGATGGCCGTGCTGATGGGCGGCACCCAGGGCCGCCTCGGCAGCTCCTTCTTCCGCACCGGCATCACCATCGACGCCAAGGCGCCCGACCGCTACGTCGTCGCCGCCGGCCAGGGCGGCATCGGCCTGCCGAACCGCGACTACTATCTGGACCCGCGCTACGCCGACAAGAAGGTCAAGTATCAGGCCTATGTCGAGCGCATGCTGACCATGATCGGCTGGGACAAGCCCGCCGAGAACGCGGCCGCCATCGTCGCCCTGGAGACCTCGATCGCCGAGACCCACTGGACCCCGATCGAGAACCGCAATCGCGACAAGACCTATAACGAATACACCATCGCCAAACTGGCCGAGGAAGCCCCGGGCTTCCCCTGGCAGGCCTATTTCGACGCCGCCCAGCTGGGTTCGGCGCCGCGCCTGATCGTGTCGCAGAACACGGCCATGCCCAAGATCGCGGCCATCTTCGCCCAGACCCCGGTCGAGCTGCTGCAGGCGTGGGAAGCCTTCCACACCGCCGACGACGCCGCGCCGCGTCTGTCGCGCCGCTTCGCCGACGCCCAGTGGGAGTTCCGTTCGCGCGACCTGTCGGGCCAGCCCGAGCAGCGCAGCCGTGAGAAGCGCGGCATCTCCTTCGCCGAGGGCACCCTGGGCGAGGCCACGGGCCGTCTCTACGTCGCCGAATACTTCCCGGCCGAGTCCAAGGCCAAGATGGAGCAGCTGGTCTCGAACATCCGTTCGGCCCTGTCCGACCGGATCGCCAACCTGACGTGGATGGGCGCCGACACCAAGGCCCAGGCCCAGGACAAGCTGTCCAAGATCACCGTCAAGATCGGCTATCCGAACAAGTGGCGTGACTATTCGGCCCTGGAAATCCGTTCCGACGACCTGTTCGGCAACGCCGAGCGCACCGGCATCTTCCAGTGGAACTACCAGCTGGAGCGCCTGAACAAGCCGGTCGACAAGACCGAGTGGGGCATGACGCCCCAGACGGTGAACGCCTACTACAACTCGTCGAACAACGAGATCGTCTTCCCGGCCGCCATCCTGCAGCCGCCCTTCTTCGATCCGGACGCGGACCCGGCCGTCAACTACGGCGGCATCGGTGGCGTGATCGGTCACGAGATCGGCCACGGCTTCGACGACCAGGGCTCCAAGTCCGACGGCGACGGCGTGCTGCGCGACTGGTGGACCCCGGCCGACAAGGCGAACTTCCAGGCCCTGACCACGCGTCTGGGCGCCCAGTACGACGCCTTCGAACCCCTGCCCGGCTACCATGTCCAGGGCGGGCTCACGATGGGCGAGAACATCGGCGACGCCTCGGGCGTGGCTGTGGGTCTGGAGGCCTATCACATCTCGCTGAACGGCCAGGCCGCCCCGGTTCTGGACGGCACCACCGGCGACCAGCGCTTCTTCTACGGCTGGGCCCAGGTGTGGCAGTCGAAGATGCGCGACGAAGCCGCCAAGCAGCAGGTCGCCACCGACCCGCACAGCCCGGCGATGTTCCGCGTCATCGGCCCGCTGCGCAACTCGGACGCCTGGTACGAAGCCTTCAACGTCCAGCCCGGCGCCAAATACTATCTGACCCCGGCCGACCGGGTTCACATCTGGTAAGACGGGCGACAGTCCAGAAAGCGAAGGGCCGGAGCAGCGATGCTCCGGCCCTTTCGTTTGGGGCGGGGTCGTTTGACCTCAGCTCTTGCGCAGGGTGACGTAGATCGCGCCGTCGCCGCCGTGACGGCGGTGGGCCGAGGCGAAGCCGGAGACGACGGGGCGAAGGCCCGGCGACTGCAGCCATTCGTGGACCGAGGCGCGGATGATCCCGCCCCCTCTGCGGCCCTGCCCGGTGATGACCAGCACCGACTTCAGCCGGCGCGCCTGACAGCCCATGAGAAAGGCCCTGAGCTGGTCCTCGGCCTCGAAGCGGCTGAAGCCGTGCAGGTCGATGCGGTCCTCGATCGGATCGCGTTCGCGCGACAGGCGGCGCTGACGGCGCGGCTCCAGCTCTTCCGGCGCGCCCCGGGGGGCGTGAGGCGCGGCGGTGGGGGTCGGCGCGGGCTTCGCGGACGACCTTCCGGCGGATTTTCCGGCGACGGGCCGCTTCGTCGGCGTGGTCGCGGTGGCGAGGCTGGCGGGCGGATCGGCGGGCAGCGGGCCGCCGGGAATGACCAAAGCGGCCTTTCGGCTCCGGGGTGGCGTGACCGAGCCCGAGACCCGGGCCCAGATGCGATGATCCTCGGCCGTCAGATCCCCTGAGGCCTTCGCGGGCTTTTTGGGAGGCCCCTTGGCCACGGGTCAGTCGTCGCCGCCAAAGCCGTCCGGGCCGTCCGCGCTCATCTCCTGCGGGCCCGGCTCGTGGCTGAGCAGGTCGCCCGGCTGGCAGTTCAGCTCGCGGCACAGGGCGTCCAGGGTCGTGAAGCGGATCGCCCGCGCCTTGCCGGTCTTGAGGATCGACAGATTGGCCAGGGTCACGCCTACACGGTCGGCGAGCTCGGTCAGCGACATGCGCCGTTCGAGCAGGATGCGGTCGAGCTGAATGCGAATAGCCATGGGAATGTGCGCTCGATCAGATCGTCAGTTCGCTCTCGCGTCGCAGACGGGCGCCCTCGCGGAACACCTCGGCGAGGACGAAGACGACCAGGACGGAGAAGATGGGGGTCAATAGCTCACCGAACCCCTGGGGGTCCATCTGTCCGGGCACGAGGCCGGCGGCGACCATCCCTTGCGCGACCCAGACGCCGGCGGTCACCGTGGCCAGGGTCAAGCCGATGGCGCGCAGGCGGCGCACATTCTCGGGCCGGAAGGGATCGCCCGCGGTCAGGGTGCGGAAGATGAGGCGCAGATTGCGCAGGATCAGCAGGAAGCCGCCGACCCAGGCCGTCAGGGCCCCGAGGCCGAACAGCAGCAGCGGCTGGGTGAGGGGCTGTTGCAGCCCGCCGTCATGGGCGGTGACGGTGACGTTGTAGTTGGAGATGGGGATGAAGATGGCGGCGACGAAGGCGATCAGCAGGCCTGCGGTCACCAGCATGAGCAGCACATAGGCCACGTCGAGGGCGATCTTCAGAAGACTGGCGACCGAGCCGGGACCGAGAGTCCGCAAGGGGCCGCGAAGAAGGGGGGCAAACAGAGAGGAAAGACCGAAGCGGGGCCTGAAGCCCCTGGCGGGAAGCCGACCTTTCAGATTTTCCAGGGTCGGAAGACGCATCGGCCGTGTCGCTCAGGCCGGAAGGAAGGAGGCGAATGCCGCGCGGGGTCCGGCGAACCCCGTCGCGGTCTTATTCATCGCGATCTTCATGGGTCTCGTCAAAGCCTCACAGGACGTCTTTACCGTGAACCGGGGGTCATTGCTGACCCCCATGGTCAAATCCATGCACCGATCGAGGTGCAAGGCGCGGTAGACGGTCTCAGAAGGCCTGGACGAGGATGGCGACCAGAGCGGTCGGCAGGGCGGCGAGCAGAGCGGCGTTGACCAGCACGTTGCCGACCTTGTCCATGAAAAGCGAAGCGTTCATCGTGTTCATCGTGGTTCTCCTGATTGAGGGGGTCGTTTATTGCCACCTCGGTTATGACTGCGGGGTAAAGATTGTGCGTTTCCGTCAATCTCTGGAACAGTGCAGCCCCTGTTCGTGAGAACATAGATAGGCCTTGCAACGGGGAAGGTCACGTTACATATCGTTTAACGATATTAAACTTTGGCAATGGATTGTAACGGGGTTCGTGAAGAGCGATGAAACTCAAGCTTATCAAAGGGATGCGCCTCGTCGCGGCCACGCATAACCCCGGAAAGGTCCCCGAAATCGCGGCCTTGCTGGATGGAAATTACGAGATTGTCACGGCGGGAGAGCTGAATCTGCCCGAGCCGGACGAGACCGAGACCACTTTTGGCGGCAACGCCATGCTGAAGGCGCGCCACGCGGCCCGGCTGTCGGGCGAGGTTTCGCTGGCGGATGACTCCGGAATGTCCGTTCTGGCGCTGGACGGGGCGCCGGGTATTTTTTCCGCGCGCTGGGCCGGACCGGGGAAGGATTTCGCCCTGGCCATGAAGAAGGTGGAGGAACGGCTTGAGGAGATCGGATCGACCGACCGCCGCGCCTGGTTCACCTCGGCCCTGGCCGTCGCCTGGCCGGATGGCCCTTGCGTCGTCGTCGAGGGCGAGGTCCACGGCGAACTGACCTTCCCACCCCGGGGCACGCGCGGCTTCGGCTATGACCCCATCTTCGTCCCCGAAGGCTTCGACCAGACCTTCGGCGAGATGGAGCCGGCGGCCAAGGACGCCATGAGCCACCGCGCCCGCGCCTTCGCCAAGCTCAAGGCCGCCCTGATTGACTGATCTGGATCCGGGCTCGGACGTCGCCGTCTATGTCCACTGGCCCTACTGCGCCCGCATCTGCCCCTATTGCGACTTCAACGTTGTGCGCGACCGTGGGAAGACGGACGAGCAGGCCGGACTGGTCGCGGCGATCCTGACCGATCTGGAGGCGCAGGCGGCGCTTGTGGGCGAGCGACGACTGGCCTCGATCTTCTTCGGCGGCGGCACACCTTCGCTGATGCCGCCCGAGGCGGTGGCGGCGGTCATTGAGGCGATCCACGCCCGCTTCCCGGCCGCGCATCCGGTCGAGATTACCCTCGAGGCCAATCCGACGGACGCCGAGGCGGCCCACTTCCGCGCCCTGGCGGACGCCGGGATCAACCGGCTGTCGCTGGGGGTCCAGTCGCTCGACGACGCCGCCCTGAGGTTCCTCGGCCGAAACCATTCCGCGGGCGAGGCCCGACGGGCCATCGAGATCGCGGGCAAGGCCTTCGCCCGGCTGTCGATCGACCTGATCTACGCCCGGCCGGACCAGTCGGTCGCCGACTGGACCGCCGAGCTGACCACCGCCGTCGATCTCGGGTTCGAGCACGTCTCTCCCTATCAGCTGACCATAGAGCCCACGACCGCCTTCGGCCGGGCCTTTGCACGCGGCGACTGGACTCCACCCGACGAGGACCTGTCCGCCGCCCTCTATGAGACCACGCAGGCGGTGCTCGGGATCGCCGGGTTCGAGGCCTATGAGGTGTCCAACCATGCGCGCGGCGTGGCGGCCCGGTCGGCGCACAATCTGCATGTCTGGCGCGGCGGCGACTATCTGGGCCTCGGCCCCGGCGCCCATGGACGGCTGACGTTGGACGGCCTTCGCACCGCCACCGTCGCCCACCGCAGGATCGGGGACTATATGGCGGGGGTCGGGGAAGGCTCGCCCTGGGCCGAACGCGAGGCGCTGGACGCCGAAGGCGCCGCCGAGGAGCGGATTCTGCTGGGCCTGCGCACCGTCGAAGGCGTCGAAGCCTCGACCTTCGGGACGCTCGGGATCGCCGACCGCGTCGCCGCGCTGGCCGAGGACGGCTTCCTGACGGTTTCGAACGGGAGGGTCGTCGCGACCGAGGCCGGCCGGCCGGTGCTCGACGCGGTGTTGAAGGCGCTTCTGACATAGAGTGCTTGGCCTGAGGCCGTCGGGCTGGCACGGTCCCGCGCCATGACTGAAGCCGCCCTGTTCCCGCCGACCGCCCCGCCGTCGCGTCTCGTTTCGCCCGGCCTCTACCTCGTGGCGACGCCGATCGGGAACCTGCGCGACATCACCCTGAGGGCGCTCGACGTCCTGGCCGCCGCGGATCTGGTGCTGGCCGAGGACACCCGGGTCACCGCCAAACTCCTCTCCGCCTATGGACTGAAGGCGAAGCTGGAGCGCTGCGACGACCACGCCTCGGCCCGGGCCGCCGAGATCGCCATCGAACGGGTGCGGGAAGGCCAGGTCGTGGCCCTGGTCTCCGACGCCGGCACGCCCGTGATCTCGGACCCCGGTTTCGTGGTGGCCCGCGCCTTCATCGCCGCCGACCTGCCCGTGCATCCGATCCCCGGCGCCTCGAGCCTGCTGGCGGCCCTGTGCATCGCCGGCCAGCCCTCGGACCGGTTCCTGTTCGCCGGCTTCCTGCCGCCCAAGTCGGGGGCGCGGAAAACCATGCTGGCCGAACTCAAACAGGGCCGTCAGACCCTGGTCTTCTTCGAGAGCGGGCCGCGTCTGGCCGCCAGCCTCGCCGACATGGCCGAGGTGCTGGGCGACCGCCCCGCCGCCGTCACCCGCGAACTGACCAAACTCTATGAGGAGGCGGTCCGGGGCACGCTGTCCGAACTGGCCGCCGACCCGCGCTGCGATGCGCCCAAGGGGGAGATCGTCATCGTCATCGGGCCCGGCGCGGTCGAGGTGGCCTCGGCCGCAGACGCCGATGCGGCCCTGATCGAGGCCCTGACCCGGTTGCCGACCGGAGAGGCCGCGTCCGAGGTGGCCCAGGCGCTCGACCTGCCACGCAAGGCGCTGTACCGCCGGGCGCTGGAGCTTCAGGGCAAGGGATGACCCGGCGGGAGCGCCTGAAAGCCCCGAAAGCCGTCGCCCGCCCCAAGGCGGCATGGCGACAGGCGCTGGGCGGCAAGGCGTTTCGACAGGGTCACGCCTCGGAATGGACCGCCGCCGCCTGGCTGATGCTCAAGGGCTATCAGATCCTCGGCTTCCGCCTGAAGGGACGCGGCGGGGAGATCGACATCCTGGCGCGCCGCGGCCGGGTCCTGGCCGTGGTCGAGGTCAAACGGCGCGCGACCCTGGAGGCGGCGCTGACCGCCCTGACCCCGGAACAGCACCAAAGGCTGCTCGCGGCGGGCCGGGCAGTGTTGCACGGACGACCCAGCTTGGCCGGGCATCAATTGAGAATCGATATGGTGGCGCTGGCTCCCGGGCGATTTCCGCGCCATGTTTCAGCCATAAGTTTTCCCGGGCCCTGAAATTCAGGCAGAAATCCCGGTTGAACCCAGGTTGGGGAAGAGCGTGACGCGCGAGGAAGCGGAAGCGATCCTGGTCGAGGCCGGTCGGGCCGACGACGACGACTTCCCCTTGCTGGAAGCCGCGATCGCCTGCGCCATCCACGACTATCCGTTCCGCGACACCGATCCGGTCCGAACCCTGGCCCGCAACGCCGCCGACCGTCTGAGGGAGCGGATCGACCGCGAGAGCCCCGACGACGCCCTGGCCGAGACCATGGCCGCCGACCTGAGGCTGAACGGCGACCTGCTGCACTATGACGACCCGGCCAATACGGATGTCATCGACGTCGCCGAGCGCCGGCGCGGCCTGTCGGCGGCGCTCGCCGTCTTCTATCTCGACGCCGCCAAGCGGGCCGGGCTGGAGGCGCAAGGCGTCGATTTCCCCAACCACTTCCTGCTGCGCGTCGAGACCCCGGCCGGGCCAGTGGCGCTGGACCCGTTCAGTCAGGGCCGCATCGTCCTGCCGTCGGAGCTCAGCCGCCGGGCGCTCCGGGCCGGACTGACGCCCCATATCGCCGACCGGCTGGACCTGCTGATGGCCCCGGTCACCGACCGTCAGGCCCTGATCCGCCTCCAGAACGTCCTGTTCAGCCGCGCCATCAAGGCTGAGGACTTTCAGGGCGCCGAACGCTCGGCCATGCGCCGGGCCCTGCTCGACCCCGAGGACCACCGGCCCTGGCTGGACGTCGCGGCCGCGCGCGAGAAACAGGGCGCCCTCAACGGCGCCCTCGAGGCCCTGCACCGCGCCCGCATCGTCGGCGGCCAGGATATGGTGGTCCAGACGGCCAGCTTCGACCGTCTGAGGATGCGGCTGAACTAGGGGGGCGCCCTTGCGCCTGCGGGCCTCGCCGCCCATTACCCAAGCTTCCACCGCGCAAGGTCTCCAGCATGCTCAAGGTCGCCGTCCAGATGGACCCCGTCGAAGGGGTTGATATCGAGGTCGACACGACCTGGCTGATGATGATGACGGCGCAGGACCGGGGGCATGCGATCTGGGTCTATGACTTCCGCACCCTGGCGCTCGAAGAGGGCCGTCTCTACTGCCGCGCCCGTCCGGTAACCTTGCAGCATGTCGCGGGAAGCCATGTGAGCTTCGGCGACTGGGTGAAGCTGGATCTGGCCGAGGACGTCGATGTCATCCTGATGCGTCAGGACCCGCCGTTCGACATGGCCTATGTGACCGCCACCTATCTGCTGGAGACGGTCCATCCGAAGACCCTCGTGGTCAATGACCCGGCCGAGGTGCGTTCGGCGCCCGAGAAGCTGATGGTCACGGCCTTCCCGGGCCTGCAGCCCCCGACCCTGATCTCCTCCGACCCGGTCGCCCTGACCGAATTCCACAAGAAGCACGGCGACGTGGTGCTGAAGCCGCTGCACGGCAACGGCGGTTCGGGCGTGGTCAAGCTGCGCGCCGACGATCCCAATCTCGACGCCCTGATCGAAATCCATCAGGGCGCGTCGCGCGACCCTCTGGTGATCCAGAAATTCATCCCCGCCGTCTCGAAGGGCGACAAGCGCATCCTGCTGATCGACGGCGAGCCCGTCGGCGCCATCAACCGGGTGCCGGCAGAGGGCGCGGTGCGGTCGAACCTGCACGTCGGCGGCACGGCCATGCCGGTCGAGCTGACGCCCCGCGATCTGGAAATCTGCGCCGCCATCGGCCCGACCCTGAAGGCGAAGGGGCTGATCTTCGTCGGCATCGATGTGATCGGCGACTATCTGACCGAGATCAACGTCACCTCCCCGACCGGCGCCCAGCAGCTGAAGCGGTTCACCGGCATCGACGCCACCGCCCTGATGTGGGACGCGATCGAGGCGAAACGCGCGGGTTAAACCACGCGGGGTTGCATTACTTTCAGGTTCATGGTTCGTTCTCTTCCGGGGCGGGAGAGCGACCATGCTGGCCAGTATCGCGACGGTGGCGTTCGAGGGGGTTGAGGCGCGGCGCGTCGACGTCCAGGTGCAGCAGATCGGGGCGGCCGAGGGCTCCTTCGCCATCGTCGGCCTGCCGGACAAGGCGGTGGCCGAGAGCCGTGAGCGGGTGCGCGGCGCCTTCGCCGGCATCGGCCTGGCTTTGCCGTCGCGGCGGATCATCGCCAACCTGGCACCCGCCGACCTGCCCAAGGAGGGCAGCCATTTCGACCTGCCCATCGCCCTGGCCCTGCTGGCCTCCATGGGGGTGATCGGGCCCGATGCGCTTGAAGGCTGGGCGGCGATCGGGGAGCTCGGGCTGGACGGGCGGATCGCGGCGGTGGGCGGCAGCCTGTCGGCGGCCATGGCCGCCAACGCCATGGGGCTGGGCCTGATCTGCCCCGAGGCCAACGGGCCCGAGGCCGCCTGGGCAGGGGACGTGGCCCTGCTGGCGCCCCGCTCTCTTATCGGGCTGGTCAACCACTTCAAGGGAACCCAGGTGCTGCGCGCGCCCGAACGCGGGCCGGTGGTCGGCGGAACGCGCGTTCCGGACCTGCGCGAGGTCAAGGGACAGGAGAGCGCCAAGCGGGCGCTGGAGGTCGCCGCCGCCGGGGGCCACAATCTGCTGTTCATCGGCCCGCCCGGCTCGGGCAAGTCGATGATGGCGGCGCGGATGCCGGGCCTGCTCCCGCCCCTGACCTCGCAGGAGCTGCTGGAGACCTCGCGCATCTGGTCCGTCGCCGGAATGATCGAGCGCGGCGCCCTGACTCATGAACGGCCGTTTCGCGCGCCCCACCACTCGGCCTCCATGGCGGCCCTGACCGGCGGGGGGCTGCGCGCCAAGCCGGGGGAGGCGTCGCTGGCCCACAACGGCGTCCTCTTCCTCGACGAACTGCCCGAATATTCCGGCATTATGTATCAAACACACCAGATGTGATGATGTTTCATCCCCATATGAGGGGGTGAGATGACCGTTTCAAACGTCTGGGTAACACTCTGCGCGTTGATATGCGCGAATATCGGCACCACTGAAGCTCATCTTCAGGCCGGTCTGGCCCTCGGGAGGTTCGGACCTGCCGGGCTTACGGAACGCAACGAACTCGGTGAAGTACGCGTGTCCGAAAATGTTCTCGTAATAGATTCGCCCGCTCAGGATCAGAATCTCCGATTGGCTGTCAAACGCCGACCTGCTGATCTGGGTCGGGTCTTTCAAATAGACGGCACAGTTTCGGTCGGACCCGCCGCCCAGTCCGGCCCAACCGTTAAACGTCAGCTCGTTGTCAGGGGGTACAGGCCATTCCCGGCTCCCTCCCGGAGGCGTGGTAACGACAGCATGGACGCCAATGTCAAATCGAAGCGCTGGAGTCTGCCCAGTGTTTTTGCACCGGATGACAAAGAATGGATGTTCGCCCGTCCAGACCAAGCGGACGTGTTCAGGGTGAAGATAGGCGCGAAGCTGCTGGTTCGCCGCTTCCTCTGTGACGCGGACCGCTTCTCTGGCGGCCTCGGTGGCGTCGTTGGCTTCTTTAACCGCGTCCCTGGTGGCTTTCAGCGTCAGCCCGACCAGCACCACGCCAACGATCCCGGCGAGAAACTGGATGACCGTAAGATCAACCATTTGCTCGGCGGCGTTGGCCGCCCTGACATCCGCATAACTGCCGTTACAGGCCTTCTCCTCGCCCTTTGCGCAGGCCGCTTGGGCTTCGCTCTGTACCGTCGCCCGATCCGCTTGAATCCCAAGAAGAAGGTTTGAGAACAGGTAGAGAGCGATGATGCCAACCGCCAGCCAAGCTAGGGTGTCAGCTACGGTTCTAAGCTGAGCTTGGTTACGCCTATCGCTGTCAGACATTGAACGAGAAACGCCGCTGTGAAACCGCCCCGCGCGATCTTGTTCGCAAGGTTACGCTCGGATTCGGGAATTCCCATAGCGGTCAACTTCTCCGCGAGTTCGCGATAGCCGACACCCTTCCGCTTTAGCTCGGCCTTGAGCAGGTTTTTGGTCTCAAGGGTCCAATCGCGTTCGGACATCATCGCCTCCTAGTGAAACATCATCATATGCGATGTTTTCCCCATTGACAACGATGTCTCATAACACCATATCTGAGTGCATACACACCGGATATGATGATGTCTCAGCACTTCCTCCTCTCAGCCGCCGCCCGGACCCTCTCGCTGGTGAAGGTCATGCGCATGTCCGACGCCGAAGCCCGTTCGACGTTCCAGGGCATCCGTTGGGCGAACAACAAGGGCGAGCCGGTTTGCCCGTCGTGCGGCTGCGTGGACATCTACGACCTGACGACGCGCCAGATCTTCAAATGCGCCGGTTGCCTCAAGCAGTTCAGCGTGACCTCCGGTACGATCTTCGCCAGTCGCAAGCTGGCTATGCGCGACATCCTCGCCGCCATCGCGATCTTCACGAACGGCGCGAAGGGTTACAGCGCCCTCCAGCTGAGCCGCGATCTCGACGTCCAGTACAAGACCGCCTTCGTCATGGCTCATAAGCTGCGTGAGGCCATCGCTCTGTCGCGCGAGGCCGACAAGCTGGCCGGTACGGTGGAAGTCGATGGCGCGTACTTCGGCGGATATGTGAAGCCGGCCAACCAGAAGACCAACCGCCGCGACCGTCGCCTGTCAGAGAACCAATCCGGCAAGCGTCAGGTGGTTGTCGCCATGCGCGAGCGCGACGGCGAGACCCGCACCTTCGTCACCCAGACGGAAGCCCAAGGCGTCGCTCTGGTAACCGCCAATGTGGAAGCCGGTACGACCATCCACGCGGACGAAGCCTCGCACTGGGATGCCCTGCACGCCCGTTACGCGACGCATCGCATCAATCACTCGGAAGCGTACTCGGCGGCTGGCGCCTGCACGAACATGGCGGAGAGCTTCTTCTCGCGTCTGCGTCGGGCCGAGACCGGCATCCACCACCATATCGCGGGCAAGTACCTGAACGCCTATGCGACCGAAATGGCGTGGCGCGAGGACTTCCGCCGCAACTCCAACGGCGTCCAGTTCGGCGCGATTGTCGCCGCCTCTATGGCCGCTCCTGTGTCCCGCCAATGGAAAGGCTATTGGCAACGCAAAGCAGCGTAAGTGCGGCACTCGTTGGATCGACGGTGTGACTGTGGGTGTGCAAGGGACTTCGGTGGCGGCACAATCTCGTTGACCGGCGCGTCAAGGCAGATGTATACACATCCAACGTGAAAAGGCGGGATCAGCCAAAGCCAACCCCGCCTCCGTGTGCCGCAACCGTTCAGCGACTGCCAGCGAGTTCGACCGTAGTCAGACCCGCCGCGCCACAATCGGGATGGACCCCCGACTGATCGCGCAACCATTATATAGCCGAAGTTACGCCCCGGAGTCCAACCCCGGGGCGAAAACTTGTGTGTTTTCAATTCTCTAGGAATTACATCATCTTGCGTCCGCAGTGGGCTCAAGTGCCCACATGATGTGTTCACCGTCTGTGCCACAGTTGTGGACAAAGTCGGCCTGACGCAGGGATGTCAGGCACGCGCCGACGCGCTTCCTGATCATGATTCTGGTCCCGTCGTCAGCGTTCAGGCCCCGATCCTGAACCCACGCCTCCGCGATGTCCCGCGACGTGATTGGCCCTGTCGCCTCCTTGAGCCGGTCCAGAACGAACCGGCGCATCTGGCCCTTCTTGGCCCTGTGCTTGGTGGCGTAGCGCTTCACGGCCCGCGTGTCGGCCTGAGGATCGAATAGCCGGATACAGGCGTCTAGGTGGTCGAGGTCGCATGTGACCTTGCGCACGTCGGATTCCAGGACCGCCTTGAGCTTCACCAGTTCGCGGCGTTTGGCCTCTAGGCCAGCAATCGTATTCGGACGTTCCATCCGGCCAGATTATCACCGCTTGCAATGACGGTCGTCATCGTTCATGGTGTGTTTGCTACCTAATGCCGGAATATTCGGCCCAGGCGCTCGACAGCCTGCGCCAGCCGCTGGAGACCGGGGAGATCGTGGTCGCCCGCGCCAACCACCATGTGAAATATCCGGCCCGGTTCCAGCTGGTGGCGGCCATGAACCCCTGCCGCTGCGGCGTCGGGGGCTTCGGCAAGGGCGCCTGCGGAAAGGCCCCGCGCTGCCAGCGCGACTACCAGAACCGCATCTCCGGCCCGATGTTTGACCGCATCGACCTGACGGTGGAGACCCCGCCGGTCACCGCCGCCGACATGGCCCTTCCGCCGCCGTCCGAAGGCACGGCGGAGGCCGCGGCCCGCGTGGCCGTCGCCCGGGCAATGCAGGCCGAACGGGTCGCCGAACTCGGCCTCGATCCGGTTCAGGCCCGGGATCAGGCGATCAACGCCCGCTGCTCCGGCGAGGTGCTCGACCGCTTCGCCACCCCCGACGAGGCGGGCCGGGCGCTCCTGATGCGGGCTGGAGAGGCCGGAGGTCTGACCGCACGCGGCTGGACGCGGACCCTGCGGCTGGCGCGCACCATCGCCGATCTGGAGGGCTCTACCGGGGTCCTGCGCCGCCATATCGCCGAGGCCCTGATCTATCGCCGTACTTCGGCGGGGGCTCAGGAAGATTTCGACCGCCAGCGCGCCCGCCACGACCCGGGCCTGTCCGACGCCCCTTCCGGCCTCCCCGCCTGGTGACCCCGCAGGGTAACTGGCGGCCGGCGCCGACCCATTCCGGGCCGCGACAATTCTCCGGACGCTTGAACCGGCCTTAACCCTTGGTGGTGCAGGGTGATCGTGACGAAGGCGATCCACGGACGCGACCATGGCCCGAAGGGCGAAGACGACCGACACTCTTCCCGAGGCCCCGACCGTTTCCGGCACGGACGGCAGCGATCAGTTCCTGCGATTGATGAGCCATGAGATGCGCACGCCCCTGAACGGGGTGATCGGCATGCTGGGCCTTCTGACCCGCACCCGTCTGGACGGCGCCCAGCGCGCCTATGCCGAGGCCGCCCAATCGTCGGCCGAACATCTGCTGGGTCTGGTCAACGATCTTCTGGACTATGCGCGGCTCGAGGCCGGGCGGCTGGAGTTCGATCCCGCCCCGGTCGAGATCGAGGCCCTGGTGCGCGGCGTCGCCGAACTGCTCAGCCCGCGCGCTCACGACAAGGGGCTGGAGATCGTCTGGTCCGTTTCGGGCGACGTATCCGACATCATGGCCGACGAGGGTCGGCTGCGGCAGGTGCTATTCAATCTGGCCGGCAATGCGGTCAAGTTCACTGACGCGGGCGGCGTCCGCATCGCCGTCGAGCGCATCGGCGGCAGCCGCGCCCGGCCGCGTCTGGCCTTCATCGTCGATGACACCGGCCCCGGCGTCCCGCCCGAGGCCCGCGAACGCATCTTCGAGGAGTTCGGCCATGTCGACGCCTCGGACGCCACGCGCTTCGGCGGCGCCGGCCTGGGCCTGGCCGTGGTCCGCCGGCTTGCCGGGGCCATGGGCGGCACCGTCGCCGTCACCGACCGGCCACGTCAGGACAACTCCGACATTTCCACCGGATCGCGCTTCCGTTTCGAGGCTGTGTTCGACGCGGTCGCCGGCGCGGCCGCCCGTAGCAAACCCCTGACCGGCATCGCCGTCGCCGTCCGCTCGCCCGACCCCTTCGTGGCCCGGGCCGCCACCGACCAGATCGTCGCCAGCGGCGGCGAGGCCAGCGATGACGCCGCCATCGTGCTGGTCGACCATGCCGGGGCGGTGAAGGAATTCGGTCCGGGCGCCGTCGCCCCCCTGCCCGCCTCGGGCCGCGGCGTGATCCTGCTCAAGCCTTCGGAGCGCGAGCTGATCGCCCGCTACCGCGCCATCGGCTTCAACGGCTATCTGATCAAACCCCTGCGCCGCGCCTCCCTGGCCGAGCGGGTTCTGGCCGCGGTTCAGGCCGCCGAACCCGTCAATGACGCCGCCCCGCGCAAGGCCCTCGCCGAGGACGACCGCGTCGTGCCTGTCCGCTTCGCCGGCATTCGCGTGCTTCTGGCCGAGGACAATCCGGTCGGCGCCCTTCTGGCCAAGACCCTGCTGCGCCGCGAGGGCTGTGTCGTCGAGACCGCCGCCACCGGGCACGAAGCCGTCGCCGCGATGAAACGCGCCCGCTACGACCTGGTCTTCATGGACATGCGCATGCCCGGGATGGACGGACCGGCGGCGACGCGGGCCATCCGCGCGGCCGGGGACAGGACCCCCATTGTCGCCCTGACCGCCAACGCCTTCGCCGAGGACCGCAAGACCTGTCTGGAGGCCGGGATGGACGACCATCTGGTCAAGCCGCTGGAGCCCGACGCCCTGCGCGCCGCCCTGACCCGCTGGACGAACCGCGACAACCGCTTCAAGGTCGCGGTCTGACGCCGGGGGGCGTCGCCCCCGGAGTGACCCATGACCGACGCCGTGACCACCAAGCCCGCCGGCCGCCTCGGCGGTCTGGCCGTCTATTGTGAGCGACGCGTCATGGCCCAGCTGCTGCTGGGCTTTTCGGCGGGTCTGCCGAACCTGCTGATCTACGACACCCTGACCGCCTGGCTGCGCGATTCCGGCGTGACGCTGGAGCTGATCACCTTCTTCGGCCTGGCCACCCTGACCTATGCGCTGAAGTTCGTCTGGGCCCCGCTGCTGGACCGGACCAATATTCCCTTCCTGACCAAATGGCTGGGCCATCGCCGGTCGTGGATGCTGGCGACCCAGGCCATGATCGTGCTCGGCCTGTGGATGCTGGCGGGGCAGAACCCCCAGACCAATCTGGTCGGCGTGGCCCTGTTCGCCCTGATGGTCGGCTTCTTCGGCGCCACCCAGGACATCGCCATCGACGCCTGGCGGATCGAAGTGTCGGACGACGCCCGTCAGGGCGCCATGGCCGCCGCCTATCAGCTGGGCTACCGCGTCGCCGTCATCGTCGCGGGCGCCGCGCCCCTGGTGCTGGCCGAGCTCTATAACTGGAACTTCTCCTACGCCGTCATGGCAGCCCTGATGGCCATCGGCGTGGTCGGGGTCCTGCTGGCCCCGCGCGAGAAAGCTCACACCATCCGCGAGATTCCGGTCGGCGACATCCCGGCCCGGCCCGTGCTGCAGGTCGTCGAATGGATCGTGCGACTGGCCCTGATCTTCATCGCCGCCCTGATCATCGGCACCGGCCTGACCGACAAGCCCGACGCCCTGCTCTGGGCCTTCGGGGGCGTGCTGGGCGCGGGCGCCGAGACGATCAAGGCCGGGCTCGAGGACAACACCGCCACGGGCGTCCTGATCCAGTTCGCCTATGTCATCGGCGGCTTCGTGATGATGGCCGTGGCCTGCTGGCCCATTCCCGGCGTGAAGACCCGCCCCGGCGCCTATCTGGCCGGCTCCTTCGGCCAGCCTCTGGCCGACTTCTTCGTGCGCTTCGCCAAACTGGCCCTGCCGATCCTGGCCCTGATCTGCCTCTACCGACTGGCCGACTTCGTGCTGAACATGATGAACCCCTTCTATCAGGACCTCGGCTTCACCAAGATCGAGATCGCCGAGGTGCGAAAGGTCTTCGGAGTGGTCATGCTGTCGCTCGGCGTCTTCGTCGGCGGCTGGTCGGTGGCCAAGCTGGGGCTGATCCGCACCATGGTCATCGGCGCCTTCATGAGCCCGGTGTCCAATCTGGTCTTCGGCTGGCTGGCGACCCAGGGGCATGACCTGAGCGCCCTGTTCGTGGCCATCGGGGTGGACAATGTCGCCACCGGCTACGCGGGCACGGCCCTGATCGCCTATATGTCCAGCCTGACCTCGATCGGCTTCACCGCGACCCAGTACGCCCTGTTCAGCTCGCTCTACGCCCTGCCCGGCAAGATCATCGCCTCACAGTCGGGCAAGATCATCGAGACCTCGGCCCGGGCGGCCGATGCGGGCGGGCCGCTCAGCCTGTTCAAGCCGATGTTCAACACCCTGCCGGAGGGGTCGCTGGTCGCGGGCGCGGCAAAGAGCGGCGTGACCGTTCAGGGCTTGGGCGCCGGCTACTTCACCTTCTTCCTCTATTCGGCGGCGATCGGGATCTTCGCCATCGTGCTCGCCTTCTATGTCGCCAAACGCCAGCCGGCCGTCATGGCCGAGGCCAAGGCGCGCGAGGAGGCGGCGCAGGCCGAGGCCGCGACCGAGGCCCAGCCTTCCTGATGGGAAGCGCCGACGCCGGAGCCTAGAGCTCCGGCGCTCCGCCTTCATAGGCGGCGAAGGTGGCGGCGGTGATGATCTCGGACACCGAGGCGCCCAGGCTGACGATCTGGACCGACTTCTCGAGCCCGACCAGCAGCGGGCCGATCACGGTGGCGCCGCCCAGAGACTGGACCAGACGCGTCGAGATCGAGGCCGACTGAATCGCCGGCATGACCAGAACATTGGCGTCAGCCGACAGGCGCATGAAGGGGTAGTTGGAGCGCGCGCCCGGATCGAGGGCGAGTTCGGGCGGCATTTCGCCCTCATATTCGAAGTCGACGTCCATGCCGTCGAGGATGCGGATCGCCTCGCGCACCTTCTCGCCGCGCTCTCCGGGCGGGTCGCCGAAGGTCGAGTGGCTGAGGAAGGCGACGCGCGGGGTGCGGCCCAGCTTGCGCACGGCGGAGGCCGCCTGGACGGCGATCTCGGCCAGTTCCTGGGCGTCGGGCAGTTCGTGGATGGAGGTGTCGGCGACGAACAGGGTCCGGCCCTTGGCCAGGACGATCGACAGGCCGATCAGCCGGTCCTTGACGTCGATGACCCGGCGCACTTCACGCAGGACCATGTTGAAGTTCCGGGTCGTGCCCGAAACCACCGCATCGGCGTCGCCCAGGGCGACCATGGCGGCGGCGAAGTAATTGCGGTCCTGATTGATCATCCGCTGGACGTCACGACGCAGATAGCCGCGGCGCTGCAGCTTGGCGTAGAGCCAGTCGGTGTATTCGACGTTCTTGTGGCTGACGCGGGCGTTGACGATCTCGATGCCCAGGGCGTCGAAGTCGAGGCCGGCCTCGATGGCGTTCTTGCGGATCAGGTCCTCGCGGCCGAGCAGGACCGGGGTGCCCAGTTCGGACTGTTTGAAGGCCCAGGCGGCGCGAATGACCGGCGTCTCCTCGCCTTCGGCGAAGACCACCCGCTTGTTGGGGGCGGCGCGCACGGCCGAGGAGATCTTCTGCATCAGAGCGGCGGACGGATCGACGCGTTCGCGCAGCGAGTTGCGATAGGCCTCCATGTCGGCGATCGGCTGGCGGGCCACGCCGGTGTCCATCGCCGCCTGGGCGACGAAGGGCGGGATGTACCAGATCAGGCGCGGATCGAAGGGCGTCGGAATGATGTAGTCGGGGCCGAACTTCAGCTTGCGGCCCGAATAGGCGGCGGCGACCTCGTCCGGCACGTCCTCGCGCGCCAGGGCGGCGATGGCCTGGGCGCAGGCGACCTTCATCTCGTGATTGACCCGGCGGGCGCGCACGTCCAGCGCGCCCCGGAACAGATAGGGGAAGGCCAGGACGTTGTTGACCTGGTTCACATAGTCCGACCGACCGGTGGCGATGATGGCGTCGGTCCGGACCGACAGCACATCCTCGGGCGTGATCTCCGGATCGGGATTGGCCATGGCGAAGATGATCGGATTGGGGGCCATGGAGGCCACCATCTCCTTGGTGATCGCGCCCTTGGCGGCCAGGCCCAGGACGACGTCGGCGCCGACCATGGCTTCGGCCAGGGTGCGGTGCGGGGTGTCGGTGGCGTGGGCGGCCTTCCACTGGTCCATGCCCGTCGGGCGACCCTTGTAGACGACGCCGTCGCGGTCGACGATGACGGTGTTCTCGGCCTTCACGCCGGCGGCCTTCATCAGGGCGATGGACGACAGGCCCGCGGCGCCCGCGCCGGCCAGGACCACCTTCAGGTCCTCCAGCTTCTTGCCGACGATATGGGCGGCGTTGATCAGGCCGGCGGTCGAGATGATGGCCGTGCCGTGCTGGTCGTCATGGAAGACCGGGATGTCGAGCAGGTCCTGCAGCTCCGACTCGATCACGAAGCATTCGGGGGACTTGATGTCCTCCAGATTGATGCCGCCCCAGGTGTCGCCGATGTTCTTGACGACGGTGATGAACTCTTCCGGGTCGGTGGTCTTCACCTCGACGTCGAAGCTGTCGACGTCGGCGAAGCGTTTGAACAGGACCGACTTGCCCTCCATCACCGGCTTGGAGGCCATGTGACCCAGGTTGCCCAAGCCCAGGATCGCCGTGCCGTTGGAGATCACCGCGACCAGATTGCCCTTGGAGGTGTAGTCGTAGGCGAGGTCCGCATCCTTGGCGATCGCCAGCACCGGAATGGCCACGCCGGGCGAATAGGCCAGCGACAGATCGCGTTGGGTCGCCATCGGCTTGGTGGGCGCCATGGAGATCTTGCCCGGCGTCGGAACCTTGTGGAAATCCAGCGCGTCCTGATCGGAGAAGGTCTGTTTGTCGGTCAGGTCGGGCATGAGGGTCTTTTCGCGCGCGTCGTCAGGATCAGGGTCGAACCCCTGACTGTCCTAGAGCGAGGCTGGCGAGGGGACAACCCGGGCCGAACTTGACGCCGGGTAATCCCTGCCTCAGTCGACCCCGGCGAGGAACTCGAAGATCGCCGCCTTGGCTTCAGGCTCGTCCAGCATTGGAGCGTGGCCGATGCCGGGGACCTCGACATAGTCCATATCGGGCGCGGCCTTCTTCATCTTCGCGGCGATTCCGGCGCTCAGAAGGTCCGAGTTTCCGCCACGAACGAGCAGGGTTGGGCGGTTTTTCGCCAATTTGCGGAACCACGGCCAGAGATTCGGAACCAGGGCCTTGGCTCCCGCCGCCCGGATCGGCACGGCGATGTCGGGGTCATAGTCCAGAACCGGGGTCCCCTCGGTGCCGTCGCGGAAGATGCGGCGGGCGAAGGCCTCCCAGTCGGCGTCCGTATGGTGGGGGAAGGCGACCTCGTTGATGCGCTTCGCATAGTCGGCGGCAGCGGCCCAGGTCGGCGTCTCCACCGGCTGGCCGGAATAGGCGGCGATCCGGGCCAGGCCCTCGGGCGCGACCTCGGGGCCGATGTCGTTGAGGACGGCGGCGGTGACGGCCTTCGGCTTGATCGCGGTCAGGGCCATGGTGATCAGTCCGCCCATGGAGGTGCCCATGAAGACGGCGCGCTCGATCCCGGCCTGCTCCATCAGGGCGACGACGTCGCGGGCATAGGCGTCGGGCGTATAGGTCATCGGATCCGGCGCCCGGTCGGACCGGCCCCGGCCGCGCACATCCAGCGCCAGAACGCGGCGTCCACTCTGGGCCACCAGCGGCGCGATGCCTTCGAAATCGGCGCTGTTGCGGGTCAGGCCGTGAATGGCGATGACCGGCAGTTTCGCCGATCCTGCTCCGGGCGCGTAGTCCCGGGCGAACAGGCTGAGGCCGTCGGGAGAGGTCCAGCGACGCTCGGTGAATCCGGTGTTTGGCGCGGCCATGATCTTCTGTGTCCCCGTATCCGACGATGCGCCCCCGCCTGGACAGCGTATTTCAACGCTGGACGAATTGCGATTCCGCCGCCGGGGACAACTCTCCGAACAGGCGAACTCTGTGGCCCCCGGGACGCTTAACGGGCGAGCGCGATCAGAGACCCAGAACGTCGTGCACGAAGTCGGCCAGATCGGGGCCGTGGAACAGAAACCCCTTCACCCCGGCGCGGCGCGCGGCCTCCATGTCACTCTCGCGGTCGCCGATCATGAAGGATCGGGCCGGGTCGATATTGTGGTCCGCGATCGCGCGCAGAAGCATGCCGGGATTGGGTTTGCGGTCCGGGTGGTCCTCGTGGAACCAGGCCGGGTCCTGGGCCTCATGGTGCCAGGGGCAGGCATAGACGGCGCCGATCAGGGCGCCCTTCGCGCCCAACCGCCGCACGATCAAAGCGTTGAAAGCCTTCATCTGGGCTTCGGAAAACAGGCCCCGGGCCACGCCCGACTGGTTGGTGACGATCACGACCAGATAGCCCTGCCGGTTGAGCAGCTGGATGGCCTTGGCCGCGCCGGGCATGAACTCCAGATGCTCCTCCAGATGGGGGAAGCCGACATCGACGTTGACCACGCCGTCACGGTCGAGGAAGACCGCCGGGATACCGGCTGGCTTGCCGGCGGGAGCGGATGTCGGGGAAGAGGCGGATTCAGTCGTCATGCGCCGCCGGGTCTATCGCCCAACGTTGCAAGTCGCAACGCGAAGTGACCCTGTCGTGTTTGGCGTCAGGAACCGTCATTTGCTAGACCGCCCCACCATCGTCGCCTCCGACCTGATTTGCGGAGGCTTTTCCCGGGCGGACGCCTTTGCGTCGCTCCGGCCGTGTTCTGCGAAGCGGGGCGCGCCGGACAAGAGATGAAACGATAACCCCATGATCCCCTTCATCGACCTTCAGGCCCAGCGCCTGCGCCTCGGCGGCAAGATCGAGGCCGCCGTCCAGGACGCCGTGGTCGGCGGCGCCTGGGTCATGGGTCCGCAGGTCCGACAGTTCGAGGCCGACCTCGCCGCCTTCGGCAAGGCGAAGCACGCCCTGGGCTGCGCCAACGGCACCGACGCCCTGGCCCTGCCGCTGATGGCCTGGGGCGTGGGTCGCGGCGACGCCGTCTTCGTGCCCTCCTTCACCTTCGCCGCCACCGCCGAGGTGGTGCCGTGGTTCGACGCCGAGCCGGTCTTCATCGACGTCGATGAGAAGACCTACAACATGGACCCGGGCCATCTGGCCGCCGCCGTCGAGGCGACGATCGCCGAAGGCCGGCTGACGCCCAGGGTCGTCATCGCCGTCGACCTGTTCGGCCAGCCCGCCGACTACGCCGCCATCAAGGCCGTCTGCGACAAGCACGGCCTGAAACTGATCTCGGATTCGGCGCAGGGCTTCGGCTGCACCATCGACGGCGATCACCCGCTGAAATGGGCCGACGTCACCACGACCAGCTTCTTCCCGGCCAAGCCGCTGGGCTGCTACGGCGACGGCGGCGCGGTGCTGACCGACGACGACGAACTGACCCAGCTGATGGATTCCATCCGGGTGCACGGCAAGGCCGTCGCCGTGGACCTGAAGGACCGCACCTTCGACCACGACCCCAAATATCTGAATATGCGCATCGGGCTGAACAGCCGTCTGGACACCATCCAGGCCGCAGTCCTGATCGAAAAGCTCAAGGTCTTCGGCGAGGAGATCGAATGGCGCAACCGGATCGCCAAACGCTACAACGAGGGCCTCAAGCCCCACGTCGCGGCCGTGCCGGAAGTGCCCGAGGGCAATATCTCCAACTGGGCCCAGTACACGATCGAACACCCGAACCGCGACGCGCTCGCCGCCCATCTCAAGGAACAGGGCGTGCCGACGGCGGTCTATTATCCGATCCCGCTGCATCTCCAGCCGGCCTATGAACACTATCCTCGCGGTCCGCAGGGCCTGCCGGTCACCGAGCGTCTGAAGGAGGTCGTCATCAGCCTGCCGATGCACGCCGATCTGGACGAGGCGACCCAGGACAAGGTCATCGCCGCCGTCGCCAGCTTCAAGGCCTGAGGACCGACATGAACCCGAGCCAGCTTCACAATCCCCTGCGCGCCGGCGTCGCCGGTGTCGGCGTCATGGGCCGCAACCACGCCCGCGTCATGTCCGAGATGCGCGAGTTCGACCTCGCCGTCGTCTTCGACCCCGACAGCGCCACGGCCGGCAATGTCGCCACCGCCTTCAACGCCCAGCCCCTGACCACCGCCGCCGACTTCGTCGCAGCCGGTCTGGAAGCCGCGGTCGTCGCCACGCCGAACCGCCACCACGCCGAGCTGGGCGTCGCCCTGCTGGAAGCGGGCGTCCATGTGCTGGTCGAAAAGCCGATCGCCGCCACCGTCGCCGACGCCCAGCGGATGATCGACGCCGCCAAGGCCAACGACCGCGTCCTGATGGTCGGCCAGGTCGAGCGCTTCAACCCGGCGGTCGAGGCGGTCAAACGCGCCATCGCCGGTGAGGAAGTCATTTCCATCCAGATCACCCGCGTCGGCCCCTTCCCGCCGCGTATGGGCGAGGTGGGCGTGGTCATCGACCTGGCGGTGCACGACATCGACATCATCCGCCACCTGACGGGCTCGGAAATCGCCGAGGTCCAGCCCCAGCTGGCCCGCACCCGCGCCGACCGCGAGGATACGGCCCTGCTGCAATTCCGCCTCGACAACGGGGTGATCGCCCACATCACCACCAACTGGGTGACGCCCTACAAGACCCGCACCCTGCAGGTCGCGACCCACAACAAATTCGTCGTCGCCGACCTGATGACGCGTCAGGTGACCGAATATTTCGGCCAGCAGCCGGACGGCTCCTATTCCACGCGCGGCGTGATGAGCTGGCCCAACGAACCGCTCAAGAAGGAGCTTGAGGCCTTCGCCCACGCCATCCGCACCGGCGAGACCCCCGCCGTCACCGGCGAGGACGGCCTGCGCAACCTTGAAGTCGCCTTGAGGTGCCTGGGGGAGTGACCGGTTGCGGCCTCCGCTGAGCAAGCGTAGCGGTTCCCTGTGACCCAGCCGCTCACCAGTGATCGTTGGATGTTCTTTGCCGGCGGGTTCGCGGCGAAGGGACCGTTGATCGGCTGGTCGATCATTTGGGTCGAGCTGCTCGCCGTCCTCGCCTACCGATCGGGCGTTCCCGCGATCACGGACGGGCAAGCCCTTCTGGCGGGGCTCGGCCAGATGATCGGCCTATCGCTCTTCTCGCTGATCTTCGCCTACGGCCTGGCCATCATACCCGCCCTCTTCACGGGGTTCGTCTGCTTCCCGGTGTCCAGGATCCCCATGCCGGTCTGGTCCTGGGTCATGGCCTGTGCGGTGGTGGGGGCGACGATGTCCAGCATTGTCGGACTTCTGTTCTCCCAGCACTTCGGGATCATGCTGTTCGTGGTCGCGATCCTGCCCGGCGCGGTCGCGGCCGGCGTCTGCGGATGGCAGGCCAGAGGACGACGGCTATCGCTTTGACGGCCCGGGTCAGGCCGCGCCCGCGGTGACCCGCTGCGGCGCCGGTCTGAAGGTCAGGCGGGCGCTGAAACCGTCCGGCGCGTAGTCCAGCTCGGCCGCGCCCCCAAGATCGCCCTTCAGGCTGGTGGCGATCAGGCGCGAGCCGAAACCGGTGCGTTCGGGTTTGGGCTTGGGCACCTTCGGCCCACCGGTTTCGATCCAGTCCAGGGCGACGCGGCCCGCCGCGTCCGGCGCGGTCCAGCGCACCGAGACCCGGCCGCCGGGACGGCTGAGGGCGCCGTGTTTGGCGGCGTTGGTGGCCAGTTCGTGGATGATCATCCCCATGGCCAAGGCCTGGGGCGGGGCGAACAGGACGTCAGGGCCCTCCAGCGCGAACTGGTCCGGCGAATAGGGCCGCATCTCCCGGCCCAGCATGTCGCGCAGCATGGCCTGTTCCCAGCCGGTAGCAGTCAGGAGGTTGTGGGTGTCCGACAGGGCCATCAGCCGCGACTCGAACTGGGCCGAGAATTCGGGCACCGATTCCGTCCGCCGCGCCGTGAGCATGGCGATCGACTGGATGGTGGCCAGGGTGTTCTTCACCCGGTGATTGAGTTCGTTGATCAGGAGCTTCTGGCGGCGCTCGCTGGTCTCCAGATCCTCGAAGGCCCGTCGACGGTCGGTGATGTCCGACACCACTCCGGCCAGTTTCAGCGGCCGGCCCGAACGGGTGCGGATCAGACTGCCCTTGGACTGGACCCAGCGGCCGGTGCTGCCGATGGGGTATTCGACGTCATAGTCGGCCTCGCCCGCGATGGCCTTCTCCAGCGCCTCCATACGGGCGGCCAGATGGTCGTCGTTCATCCAGACGGGGTGTTCGATAGCGCCGGTCGGATCGTCCTCGGCCAGATTGACCAGTTCGCGCGCCCGCGCCGAGAGGGTGAAGGTCCGGTCCTTGAGGTTCAGCTCCCAATAGCCGACGTCGGCAGCGGCCAGGACCGAGACCAGCCGGGCCCGGTCGTCGGCCATGGAGGCGGCCAGGGCGATGAACAGGATGACGGCGGTGACGGCCGCCACGCTGACGGCGATGGCCAGGGGCGGGGCGCCGGCGTCGTCCATGACGTCGGCGACGGGCCTCAGGTCCAGCGCCGCCATGCCGGTGTAGTGCATCCCGACCACCGCCAGTCCGAGAATGGCCGCGGCGGCGGCGCGCCAGGCGATCGAGGTCTCGCGCCGCGCGGCCCACAGGGCGGTGATCGAGGCGCCGATGGCGATGACGATGGAAAAGACGATCAGGTCCGCGCGCCAGCCGACGGTGGCGGCGGTGCGCATGGCCGCCATCCCGACATAGTGCATCAGGGCGATGGCCGTCCCCATGGCCGCGCCGGCGAAGGGGATGCGCTTGGCGCCCAGGCCGTCGCGCGAGGCGGTGAAGAAGGCGCCGGCGGTCCCCAGGACAGCCAGCAGGAAGGACAGGACCGTCAGGGCGGGGTCGTAGCGCACCGGGGCGCCGGGATCGAAACCCAGCATGGCGATGAAATGCATCGCCCAGACGCCGCCGCCCATGGCCACGGCGGCCGCCGCCAGCCAGGGCGTCTGGTCCCGGCCCTCGCGGCCCCGGATGCGTTGGAACAGGTCGAGCGCCGTCCAGCCCGCCAGTACCGCGACGGCATAGGCCAGAAGGAGGAAGACGCCGCCGTGGTGGTGCAAGGTTGATCCCTTACAAAGACCCTTGAGTACGGTCCGTAGCAGAAACAGGTTAAGAGGCTACCCACCACTACCTATGCGCGTCCGGGAATTGGGCGCCGCCCGTTTTGCGTCAATCGGTCACCATCTGCATGCCCAGCCATTCGGCGATCAGGGCGGGCTTGGAGCCGCCTTCGATCTCGACGGTGACCTCATGCTTGATCAGCCAGCGGGTGACGCCGCCGTCCGAGCCCTTGTTCTCGGCCGAGAGCAGTTTGAAGCGGCCGCGCACCTTCGAGCCCGAGGCGACCGGGCTGATGAAGCGCAGTTTGTCGAAGCCGTAGTTGACGCCCATGACCACATTGTCGAGGCGCGGCACGCCGTCATAGCTCATGGCCGACATCAGGCTGAGGGTCAGGAATCCGTGCGCAATCGTGCCGCCGAACGGGGTCTTCGCCGCCGCCTCGGGATCGATGTGGATAAACTGCCAGTCCTCGGTGCAGTCGGCGAAGGCGTCGATGCGCTTCTGGTCGATCTCGATCCATTTCGAGACCCCGACTTCCGTGCCGATCAGTCCTTCGAGTTCGCTGGCCTTGGTCATTGCATCGCTCCCTTGATTTTGGGCGAGGCTATCCGCCTTCCCCTAGGGGAGGCCAGCCCGATTTCAGACCCCAAAGCGATCGTCGAAGCGATCCTCGATGATGGCCGAGAACAGGGCAGGATCGACATTCCCGCCCGACAGGACGATGGCCGTGGTCTTGTCCGCCGCCGAAATCTTGCCGGTCAGCAGGGCCGCCAGCGACACCGCGCCGCCCGGCTCGACCACCAGCTTCAGGGTCCGGAAGGCGTAGCGCACGGCCTCGGCGACCTCGGCGTCGGTGACGGTCAGGATCCCGGCCAGTCGACGGTTGATGGGGAAGGTCAGCTCGCCCGGCCGGTCGGTCATCAGGGCGTCGCAGATGGTGCCCTTCGCCGGGGCGTGGGTCAGCCGCTCGCCGGCGGCCAGGGAAATCTGGGTGTCGTTGTAGTCGGCCGGCTCGACGCCATAGACCGTCGTCGTGGGCGACAGGGCCGCCATCGACAGGTTGATTCCGGCCATCAGCCCGCCGCCGGATGTCCCACACAACAGTTGATCCAGAGCGCCGACGCCGGCCTCCGCCGCCTGTTCGACGATCTCCAGCCCGGCCGTGCCCTGGCCCTCGATGATGAAGGGGTCGTCGAAGGGGCGCACGAGGATCGAGCCCTTCGAGGCGGCGATCTCCTCGCCGATGTCCTCGCGGCTCTCGGTGTAGCGGTCGTACATCCGCACCTCGCCGCCGAAGCCGATGACGCCCTCGACCTTCACCGTCGGGCTGTCGGCGGGCATGACGATGATGGCCGAGGTCCCGACCATCTTCGCCGCCGCCGCGACGGCCTGGGCGTGGTTGCCCGACGAATAGGCCACCACCCCCCTCGCCTTCTCCTCATCCGTCAGCCGGCTGATGCGGTTGTAGGCGCCGCGGAATTTGAAGGCCCCCGCGTGCTGCAGGGTCTCGGCCTTCATCAGCACCCGTCCGCCCAGACGTTCGTTCAGGGCCGGGCTCTCGATCAGGGGGGTGCGCACGGCGACGCCGGCGATCTGGCGGGCGGCGTCACGGACGCCATCAAACGAGGGGGTGTGCAAGGTCATGTCCCGCTGCTTAAACCAAAGCCGAAGTCCTGGGTAAGGGCCAGTTCAAGAGTTCCTGCCCTGATCTACAGGAGACGCCGGTGTCCAATCTGATCCTCGCCATCGACCAGGGCACGACCTCCAGCCGCGCCATCGCCTTCGAGGTCGGAGAGGATCAGTCGCTCAGGGCCGTGGCCATCAGCCAGATCGAACTGGCCCAGCATTTCCCCCACTCCGGCTGGGTCGAGCATGACGCCGCCGAGATCTGGACCGCGACTCTGCAGACCTGCCGCGAGGTTATCCGCAAGGCCGGGGGGGTGTCCCGCTTCGCCGCCATCGGCATCACCAACCAGCGCGAGACCTCGGTGATCTGGGACGCCGCCACGGGCGAGCCCCTGCACAAGGCCATCGTCTGGCAGGATCGGCGCACCGCCGACGTCTCCGCCCGCCTCGCCGCCGAGGGCCATGAGGCGATGGTCCAGGCGGCGACCGGCCTGATCCTCGACCCCTATTTCTCGGCGACCAAGTTCGCCTGGCTGCTGGACAAGGTCCCGGGCGCACGCGAGCGGGCGGAGAAGGGCGAGGTCAAGCTGGGGACCATCGACGCCTGGCTGGTGTGGAAGCTCACGAACGGCCGGAGCCACGCCACCGACGCCACCAACGCCAGCCGCACCTCCCTGATGGATCTCCGGACCCGCGAGTGGCGCGACGACCTGTGCGCCCTGTTCAACGTCCCGAAAGCCGCCCTGCCCCGCATCGTCGGCTGTTCCGAGATCAGCGGAGAGAGCGACCCCAGCCTGTTCGGCCGCGCCCTGCCCATCGCCGGATCGGCGGGGGATCAGCAGGCGGCGCTGGTCGGCCACGGCGCCCTCCAGCCCGGCGACGCCAAGATCACCTACGGCACCGGCGCCTTCCTCGTCGCCAATGTCGGGGACCAGCCGGTCGCCTCGACGCGCCGACTTCTGGGCACGCTTGGCTATCAGGTGGGCGACGCCGCCGCCTACGCTCTCGAGGGCTCCATCTTCTCCGCCGGATCGGCGATCCAGTGGCTCAGGGACGGGGTGGGGATGATTTCCGAGTCGCGTCATTCCGAAGCGATGGCCCAGGGGCTGAAGGACAATGGCGGGGTCTATCTGGTCCCCGGCTTCACCGGTCTGGGCGCGCCCTGGTGGGAGCCGGATGCGCGCGGCGCCGTCATCGGCCTGACCCGGGATTCGAAGCCGGCCCATTTCGTCCGGGCGGGGCTGGAGGCCCTGGCCTATCAGACGCGCGACCTGCTCGACGCCCTGGCCGACGACGGGGCGCCCCGGCTGGCGACGCTGAAGGTCGACGGCGGTGTCACGGCCAATGCCTTCGCCATGCAGTTCGTCGCCGACATCTGCGAGGTGACCGTCGAACGTCCTGCCTTCCAGGAGATGACGGCGCTGGGCGCGGCCAAGCTGGCGGCCCTGGGCGTCGGCCTGATCACCGATCTGGAGGTCCACACCACCGAGGCGCCCGCCGTCTGGACCCCGCGCATGCAGGCCGCCGAGCGCGACCGGCTGCTCAAGGGCTGGCGCAAGGCCGTCAAGGCCGCCATCATCGCCGCGAACTGAACGACAGAGCGTCTGCAAGACGCCGACCGAGGACAACCCATGACCGACGCCGCCACGAACCTCGACGCCCAGGCCGCCTTCTCCGGCACGCGCGAAGTCGACCCCCGCTACGCCCTTGACGAGGGCCGGCTCGGCGAATGGCTGGCGGCGAATGTCGAAGGCTATGAAGGCCCGTTGACCGTCCGCCAGTTCAAGGGCGGCCAGTCCAACCCGACCTATGAGCTGGTCACCCCGGGCAAATCCTATGTCCTGCGCCGCAAGCCGCCCGGGACCCTGCTGCCCTCGGCCCACGCCGTGGACCGGGAGTTCACGGTCATCTCGGCTCTGTGGAAGCAGAACTATCCGGTCGCCCGACCCTATGCTCTGTGTACGGACGATGCCGTCATCGGCTCGATGTTCTACGTCATGGACAAGGTCGAGGGCCGGGTTCTGTGGGACCTGAAATTGCCCGGGATGGAGCCCGCCGAGCGACGCGCCATCTATGAGGCCCAGACGGATACGCTGGCCGCGCTCCACGCCTTCGATCCCGCCGCCATCGGTCTGGGCGACTACGGCAAGCCGGGCAACTATTTCGAGCGTCAGGTCGGGCGCTGGACCAAACAGTACCGGGCCTCGGAGATCGACCCCATCCCGGCCATGGACAGGCTGATCGACTATCTGCCCTCGACCCTGCCGCCCGAGGGGCCGGCGCGGATCGTCCACGGCGACTTCCGCCTCGACAATCTGATCATGGCTGCCGAGGCCTCCGAAGTCCGTGCCGTGCTGGACTGGGAGCTGTCGACGCTCGGCGATCCGATGGCGGACTTTTCCTACATGCTGATCGGCTGGGTCCTGCCGGCCAGCCAGAGGAACGGCATCAACGGCGTCGACCTCAAGGCGCTCGGCATTCCCACCATCGAGGAAACCGTCGCCCGCTACGCCGAGAAGACGGGGGCGGGGATCCCGGCCAATCTCGACTGGCTGATGGCCTATAATCTGTTCCGTCTGGGCGCCATCTGTCAGGGCATCGCCGGGCGGGTCCGCGACGGCACCGCCTCCAGCGCCCACGCCCGCACCATGGCCGCCCAGGTCGGCCCCCTCTCCGACGCAGCCTGGAGCTTCGCCAAGAAGGCGGGGGCCTGATCACCAAGCGCCATGGCCCTCAAGTAGTGAGCCGCCGCGCGGCGAACGTTAGGGCCGCCGGGCGTCAGCCCGGCTCCCCAACAAGCGTAAAGGCCGCCCAATAAGCGGGATGGGTCCAACGCCGATCGGCGCGGACGCTGCGCATGGCGCTCTGCAGGGCCCGGGCGCGGTCGCCGACGTCGGCGCCGGGCCGGTCGAGCGCGGCGAAGGTGTCGGAAATCAGTTCGGTGGTCGCCGTGTCCGAAACCTCCCAGTGCGACACCAGCACGGACCGGGCCCCGGCGTAGAAGAAGGCCCGGGCCAGACCCGACAGCCCCTCCCCGCCCGGCCGCCCGTCCGACGCCGCCGTGTTGCAGGCCGACAGGACCACGAACTCGGCATGCAGCCTCAGCTGGGCGGCCTCGGAGGCGCTCAGATAGCCGTCATCGGCCTCGGTCGCCTCGGCCGGCGGGGTCAGGACGAGGCCCGGCTCCCCCGCCGTCGATCCCGCCATCAGTCCATGGGTGGAGAAGACGACGAACCGCGCCTGAGACAGGGGCGCCGCATCGCCCTGACGCACCGCCGTCTCGGTCGCCGCGACCCCGGTCCGGACCAGAGCCCGGGGATAGCGGGTCTTGAGCGCATCCAGCTCGGCCTTGGAGCCGGGCAGATAGGGCAGCGCTCTCAGCTTGGCGACATCGGCCAGCCGACCCTCGCCCAGAATGCCGTCGGCGGGCGGGGCGCCGCGTGATCCGTCCTGCGGCGCGCCCTGCAGGATCGGCGCGCCGAAGGCGGCCAGAGAGAAGCCCGGCGCCGCAGCCGGGACCGCAGCCGTCTGGACCGGAGCCGCCGTCATCGTCGGACACCCCGGACTCCGCTCGACCGGATCGGCGACCAGATAGCAGCGCAGCGCCTTGAGGCTGGACACCGACGGCAGGGTCGCGAGCGCGTAGCGGTCGATCAGCCAGCTGGTGGTCGAAAGCGCTTCGGGCGCCGTGTCCGATCCGGTCGGCGGCTCGGTCGCCAGCACGGCCAGAGGCAGGGTGGTCAGGGCGCCGGTGACCACGGTGATCAGGGTCGTCTTGCCCTCGAACACCGCCTCCACCGGCTTCACCAGTTCGGAATAGAGCCGATACGCCTGCGTCCGGTCGAAGGCCGCGACCGGGCGGCCGGCGAAGATCGAGGGATCCAGCGTCGGATCGCCGCGCGAGGCGCCGGTGGTCAGGGCGCCGCGCAGATCATTGACGGCCTTGGTCATCTCGGCGTCGCCGAGATCGGCGGCCCGGGCCCAGGCGATCCGGTCGCGCGACACGCCCCAGACATAGGTCGCCTCCGGATTCACGAGAACCAGCAGCAGGGCCTCATTGTCCTTGAGCAGGCCCTGCGCCTCGGACACGCTGAGCGCCCGCGGGCTGGTCAGTTCGGAATAGGCGGGAAAGCGCGTCTCGATGTCGGCGTCGACCGTCTTTAACCGGGCCAGCACGGCCTCATAGTCGGTGCGGGTCGCGGCGCGGCGGGCCTGGGCCTCCGGCGCATCGGCGGCATAGAGCTGCTCCAGCGTCCGCTCCAGCCCGTCGCGACGGGTGATCAGGGTCTCGCGCTCCTCGGCCAGACGGCCCAGGGCGTCGTCCCCTTGCGCGAACCGGGCCGAGACCTTGGCCAGGGCGTCGGCGGCGTCGGACGCGATGGCCCACTGCGCCGCCTCGAAGGCCTCGGCGCGCAGGGCGTCGGGTGTGTCCGTTGACGGCGTCTGGGCGAGGGCGGGCGCGGCGAACATCAGCCCCAGCGCCGCCAGAAGACCCCCTGCCCTGCCCCCCATCTTCGCCCCGTCAGTTGCTCAGGATCTGGACCTTGGTCCAGACCGCGCCGCGGTTGACGATGTCGACGCGCATCTTGCCCGACCGGGCCCGGGCCACGGTGCAGACCGGATAGTGGTCGCCGAAGCCGTCCTGACACAGGAGGGCGCCGTCGGCGTCGCGAACGGACATGTCGATATTGGTGTCGCCGTCGCCGATGGCCGCGACGCGCAGCACCTCCCCGCCCCGCGCCTCCAGGTCGAAACCATAGGTCTCGCGCGCCCGGATCTGGCGGACCAGATAGATCGGGCCCCGGCCGAAGGGCGAGGACTGGACCCCGCGCGTGCCGCCGCGCAGCCGTTCGATGGCGTCCAGAACCCCCTGTCGCCCCGCCGCCAGCGCCGCCGCCTCATCCAGCAAGGCGTCGGGAGTCAGGGAGGGGGTCAGGGCGCTGTCGCTGTCGGCTCCGGTGCGCACCGGCACCTCGGCCAGCAGGCGGGCGGCCATGATCAGGGCGCCGGCATCCGAATTGCGTCGCCCCCAGGCCGCGACCTCGGCCGCAGTGACCATCTGGCGCACCCCGTCAGCCTCGGGCGTGACGCGGGCCGCTTCCGACGTCGGGACTTCGGCGGTTTGGGACACGGCGGCGCAGGCGGCCGAAACCCCGGCCAGCAGGACCCCGAAAATCAGTCCAGTTCGCCCCAAGCCCCGATGCGCGCGCATTCCATCCCCCGTTCCGTCGGCCTCGCAGGGGCCGATCGGGCAACAGGCTGGACGGTAAACGGTTTTCGGGAAACTGCCAGAACCTGACTAGGCGAACCGCGTCCCTTCAACGGGACGAGCCGCCTATTGGGTGGCGGCCGTCAGGATGCGGCGGTCGCCCTTGGCCTGGACCATGACCGCGACGGATTCGCCCGGATCGCGCTGCGCTGGAAGAGCATAGAGAACCGGACGGCCGTTCCAGTCTCCCAGTTTACGCAGATCGCGCACCACATTGACGTGGCGCACCACCCGACCGCGATTGTCGCCGCCGCTGACGGTCACGGTCTGGGCCCCGGGCTTGTAGATCACGGCCCAGACCTCGGCTCCGCCGACGGGGGCCCGGCCCGAGCCGACGCCGACGCGGTCGCCGCGCTCGCGGAACTCGACCTGGGGCGGGAAGACGCGGCGCGTCGCCTCCTCGTCCACCGCCGCCTGAACGGCCGGAGCCTCGGCGCCCGAGACCTGACGGCGGCCGTCGATGATGACCTGGGGCGTATAGACGCCGCGCAGCCGCATCGCCGTCTGATAGGCGCGCTGGCGCTGGGCGAACTCCGGCTTGGCGAAGGTGTCGGGCCAGCCCATGTAGTCCCAGTAGCCCACAGCATAGGTCAGGGCGATCACCCCGGGCTCGTCGGCGATGGTCTCGACCACCTGATTGGCGTCGGGGCAGCCGGGACAGCCCTGGGCGGTGAACAGTTCGACCACCACGGGCTCGGCGGGGGTCCGGCGATGCAGGGCGGGATTTTCACGCGCTGGCGCGGGTTGGGCCCACGACCCCAGGGCCGCTCCCATGGTCGCAGTCCCGGCGGTCAGAACCGCCGCCCCGATGATCCATCCCCTGAGCTTCATGCCGCGAACCGTAGCGGGCGGCGGCCCGGACCGCCCCTCATATCTGCGTGAGGCGCCGGTGATGGGCTCAAGGTTTCGGAACCAGACGCCACATTCGCAGGGGATGGCGCACCGTTCCGGCCTCGGCGCCCGCCGCCTGGCCCCGGCCCATGTAGAAGTCGGCGCGGACCGGGCCCCGGATGGCCGATCCGGTGTCCAGGGCCATGACCAGGCCGCGATAGGAGCTGTGGGCGCCGTTCAGATTGCCGCCGTCGGCCTCGATCCAGACGAGATCGCCATAGGTCCAGCTGGCCGGATCGACCGCGATCGACCGGCGCGCGGGCAGGGGGACGCCCGCCGCCCCCGCCGGATTGCCGCCGTCGTCGGGCTGGAGGTCGAAGAAGATGTAGCGCGGATTCAGCGCCGTGATGGCCCGGGCTTCGCGGCCTCGATGGGCGGCCAGCCAGGCGCGGATGGCCTCGCCCGAGGTTCCGTTGCGGGGCAGGAGGCCCTGCTGCTCCATCGGCCGGGCGATGCCGACGAAGGGACGGCCGTTGTCGGCGGCATAGGCGGCGCGGCCGGTGGCTCCGTCCTCGAAGGTCAGATAGCCCGAGCCCTGGATCTGCAGGAAGAACAGGTCCTCGGCCCGCATCCAGGCCAGGACCGGCGCCGAGGGCGAACCCGCGGCCGCCGCGGCCTCGATGGCGGCGCGGTCGGCATAGGGGCCGGTCGAGCCGTCCGGGCGGCGCTGCACCACCCCGCCGGAACCGCGTTCCAGATCCAGAGGCCGGGCCAGCACCGGCATGTCGAACTCGGCCGTCTGGCGGTGGCTGGCCGAATATTCGGGGGCGAAATAGCTGGTCAGCAGGCCGTCGCGGCCGTCGGCGGTGCGGGCCTGAACCACCCGGAAGCCGCCTTCGAAGAAGGCGCGGGCGAGGGCCGGGGTCACCGGGCGCGAGGTGCGCTGCAGATCCATGGCCCGGGCGCACTGACGGGCCCCGGCCGGATCGCGGGCCACGCCGCAGGTCCTTAAGTAGGCGTCGAAGGCCGCGACGAAATCCTCATTGTCCCAGCCGGCCAGCCGCGCGGGGCTGTCGGCGCCCGCCGGACCGGAGACGGGCGGCGGAACGGGATTGGGAACCGGCGACACCACCGGCGGCCGGTTGGGCACGGCGGGGGGCGTCGAGGCGCAGGCGGCGAGAAGGGCGGAAAGGGCGAGGCCGGTCGCGGCCGACCGCCAGCCCTTCGCGCTGATGGGCCGCATCAGGCGGTGGCCGGCTCGACCCGGGCCAGGACCCAGTTGGGATCTGCGGCGCCCAGGGTGCGCTCGAACGTCCAGTGCTCGGCCGTGCGGCGTTCCTCGATACGGGGCTCGCCCGGAGCGCCCGGGGTGGCCTCGCCTTCGGGCGGGATGATCTTGCTGCGCAGCTCGGACAGGAAGCGGACCTTGGCGATGGCCTTGTCGCCCTCGGCGGTGGCGCTTTCCAGATCGGCGCGGGGCGCGTGCAGGAACTCGACCTGTTCGGTCTCGCCCCGGGTCTCGCGCGCGGCGATGCCGTGCTCGAAGGATTCCATCACCGCGGGGGCCAGCAGCGGCTTCAGCGCGGCCCGGTCGCCCGAGGCGTAGCCACGCACGATGGTCTCATAGGCCTGACGCGAGCCGTCGAGGAATTTCTGCGGATCGAACTGCGGGTCGCGGGCGCGAAGGCCCGAGATGGCGGCCAGGGTCTGGGCGTCCAGCGCCGGACGGACCGGGGCGGTTTCGGCCGCCGGCAGGACCGGGGCGCGGGCGTCTTCCTGCGGCTGGCGGCCGACCTTCTTGCCCAGCACATTGTACAGCTGGAACAGGACGAAGACGGCGATGCCCGCGAAGAGCAAGATCTGGAACTGGACCGGCAAGACTCTATCCTGAATGACGTCGGGCCCGACGGCCCCAAATCAGGGCTGAACCGGAACGCGCGACGGACGATTAGGGTCTCATATAGGGCGGCGCAAGGCGAGACGCACCCGCCGACATGCCCCGACAGGCGCGCGCCGTTGCCGCACGCCCGTCCGCCGTGGTAGTCGCCGCGCCTTCACCCGGTCGCGCGAGACGCACCGGTCCACTCCATTCACGGCCCCTTCGCCCATGACAGACGTCACGACCACCGCCGCCGACACCCCGCAAACCCAGGACGGCGCCCCGCCCAACGGCGGCTTCCGCATCCTGGCCCAGTACGTCCGCGACCTGTCGTTCGAGAACCCCAAGGCGCCCGACAGCCTGCGCATCGAGGGCAAGCCCGGCATCGACATGGGCGTCGAGCTGAACGCCCAGGGCCGTCCCGACGGCCTGTTCGAGGTCGACATGAAGCTGTCGGTCAAGGCCTCGACCGACGCCATGACCGTGTTCAACGTCGAACTGCTGTACGGCGGCCTGTTCCAGCTGAACAATGTCGCCCCGGCCGACATCGAGCCCCTGCTGCTGATCGAATGCCCGCGCTACCTGTTCCCGTTCGCGCGCGAGATCATCGCCCGAGCCACGGCGGACGGCGGCTTCTATCCGCCCTTCATGATGGACCCGATCGACTTCGTGGCCATCTATATGGCCCGCCAGCAGCAGATGGCCGCCAACGCCGACGCGGGCGCCGGCCAGGCCTGAGTCTCTGAAATCAACGACTGTGGAAGGCGTCCGTCAGCCGGCGGACGCCTTTTCCATGTCTGCCTCGACGGTGATCCCGTAGCCCTGCCACAGGGACCGGTCCTTCAGGGTCGCGGTCAGGAAGGCCAGATGAGCCTCATGCTCGGCCGGAGTCGAGCGCGGGGCGAGGGGACGCGGCCGGGCGCCGTGACCGCCGGCGGCGGCGAAGGCGGCGGCCTGTTCGGCGCCCTTGCGGCTGGTCAGGTCCAGCACCCGCTCCTTGCCGCCGCGCAGCTCGAGATAGACCTCGGCCAGCAGACGGGCGTCGATCAGGGCGCCGTGAAACGAACGGTCGGCCAGCGAGACCTTGTAGCGTTTGCACAGGGCGTCCAGCGAGTTGGGCATGCCCGGCCAGCGCTTCTGGGCCAGCTGCAGGGTGTCGATCCAGCGGTCGGCCGGCAGCAGGGGCGAGCCGCAGCGGCCGTATTCATGGTCGATGAAGTTGCGGTCGAACTGGGCGTTGTGGGCGACCACCGGAGCGTCGCCGATGAATTCCATCAGGTCGGCGACGATCTCCGCGAATTTCGGCGCGTCCTTGACCTTCGCGTCGGTGATGCCGTGCACCCGGATGGCGTCTTCGGGGATCAGCCGCTCGGGATTGCAGTAGCGGTGGAAGGTCCGGCCGGTCGGCAAGAGGTCCATGATCTCGATACAGCCGACCTCGATCAGCCGGTCGCCCGTGCGCGGGTCGAAGCCGGTGGTTTCAGTATCGAGGACGATTTCGCGAGCCATGGGCCTTTAATGGTGTGCTTTGGGTCCGTGCGAAAGACGGACAAAGGTCACGATCGGGGAGAAACCCAGTCCGGGTCAAGCACAGTCGCCACAATGGCCCGGACCTGATCGCGCGCCGCGTCCAGCCCCCGGTCGGTCTCGACGAGGAAGTCGGCCAGGCGGCGTTTCTCGGCGTCGGGGACCTGCCGTTCCAGAATGGCCTCGAACCGCTCGCGGGTCATGCCGGGGCGGGACAGGACCCGTTCGGCCTGAACCTCGGGGCTCGCCGTGACCACCACCACCGCATGGAACGCCTTCTGGCCGGCACCCTCGAACAGCAGGGGGATGTCCAGCACCGCCAGCTTCACGCCACGCTCCGCCGCCTCGGCCAGTTCGCCGGCCCGGCCCGCGGCGACCAGGGGGTGGACGATGGCCTCCAGACGTTTGAACGCGGCGTCGTCGCGGCCGAGCGCCCCGGCCAGCCGGGTCCGGTCCACGGCGCCGTCGACGACCACGCCGGGGAAGGCCTCGCCGACCGGTTCGACCGCGGCCCCGCCGGGCGAATAGAGTTTGTGCACGGCCTCGTCGGCGTTCCAGACCACGGCGCCTTCGTCGGCGAACATCTGCGCCGTCGTCGACTTGCCCATGCCGATGGAGCCGGTGAGGCCCAGCAGGATCATTTCGCCTGGCTCTCGATGGCCGCCAGCAGCAAAGGCCGAAGGGGCAGGGCAGGGGGTTCGACGCCGAAGATGGCCTTGAACGACGGCCCCGCCTGACCGATCAGCATGCCCAGCCCATCGACGGTCCGAAGGCCCCGGGCGCGCGCCGCCAGCAGGAATTCGGTGTCCACAGGGCGATAGGTCATGTCCATCACCGCCGTCTCGGGTTCGAGCACCCCCAAGTCCAGCGTCGGCTTGATGCTGAGCGCATTGATCACCAGAACCGCGCCGACGAAGGCATCGGCCTCGTCCACAACCGTGACCGACGGCCCCAGATCGGCGGCCAAGGCCTCGGCCCGGTCGCGCGACCGGTTCAGGATGCGGACCCTCGCCCCTTCGGCGATCAGGGTCCCCGCCGCCGCCCGGGCCGCGCCCCCGGCGCCGAGGATGACCACCGGCTGGTCCTTAACCGTCAGACCCGGCGCCTGATCGGAGATCGCCCACATCATGCCGAAGCCGTCGGTGCTGTCGCAGGCGACATGGCCGTCGCGGAAGACCAGAACATTGGCCGAGCCTGAACCCTTCGCCGCCTCACTGGCGCTATCCGCCAGGGCGAAGGCCTGTTCCTTGAACGGGGCGGTGACATTGATCCCCATCAACAGCCCGGCCCGGCCGGCCGCGACCAGGGCCTCGAACCCGGCCTCGTCGGCGGGGGCGAAGGGGACATAGGCGGCGTCCATGTCGGCGGCGGCGATCCAGGCGTTGTGGATGACCGGGCTCAGCGAATGGCCGATGGGATTGCCGGCGATGCCGCCGACCTTCGCGGCGCCGGAGATAGTCTGCTTCACGAGGCGATCACTCCGGCGCGGCGCAATTCGGCCAGAACCGGCCACAGCGGCAGGCCCAGGACGGTGAAATAGTCGCCCTCCACCGCCTCGAACAACTGCGACCCCAGCCCCTCCAGCCGGTAGGAGCCGACGCAGGCCAGCAGTTCATTGCCCTCCGTGGCCAGATAGGCGTCGAGGAAGGCGTCGGAAAAGTCGCGCATCTTCATCTGGACCGTATCCACGCCCGACCAGACCACCTGTCCCTTGGTCGCGAGGGCCGCGCCCGAGTGCAGCTGGTGCGATTTCCCGCGCATGGATTTCAGCCGCGCCTTCGCCTCATCCAGCGATTTCGCCTTGGAGATCAGACCCCCGTCGAAGGCCAGGGTCTGGTCGGCGCCCAGAACCCAGACGTCGGGATCGCGCCGCGACACCGCCAAGGCCTTGGCGCAGGCCAGTTCCACGGCCAGTTCATCGGCGCCGGCGCCCTTCATAGCGACCTTGATCGCATCCTCGTCGACCCCGGCGTCCTCCAGCCCGAAGGTCACGCCAGCATCCGTCAGCATGGCCCGGCGCGCGGCGCTGCGGGACGCCAGTATAAGGCGCTCACTCACCAGGCGGCTCCGATCCGGCGGGTGCGTTTCTCGCTCAACAGGTTGACGATGGCCGCCGCCGTCTCCTCGACCGAACGCCGGGTCACGTCGATGGTCGGCCAGCCCCGCCGTTCGAAGGCCCGGCGCGCCTTGACCGTCTCCTCGCGCACCAGATCGTGGTCGACATAGGCCGAGGTATGGTCGGCATTCAGTCCATCGAGGCGGTTGCGGCGGATCTGGACCAAACGGTCGGGCGAGACGGTCAGGCCGATGACCAGCGGGTTCTTCAGCCCGACCAGACGCTCCCCGTCCTCCTGCCCCGGCACAAGGGGCACATTGGCCGCGCGGATACCGCGATGGGCCAGATAGATGCAGGTCGGGGTCTTGGACGTCCGGCTGACGCCGCACAGGACGACGTCGGCGCCCTCCAGCTGCTCGGCCGTGCCCTGGCCGTCGTCATGGGCCATGGCGTAGTCCAGGGCGCTGATCCGGTTGAAATATTCGTGGTCCAGGGCGTGCTGGGCCCCGACCCGGGTCGACAGGGCCGCGCCCAGATAGCGGGACAGGGCCCCGACCAGCGGATCCAGCGCCCCGATCTGGGGCATGTCGGCGGCACGACAACCTTCCTCCAGCTGGGCGCGCAGATCGCGATCGACCAGGGTGTGCAGCACCACGCCCGGGGCCATGGTGATCTCCTCCAGCACCCGCTCCATCTGCTTCTCCGAGCGGACCAGGGCGTAGATGTGCTCGATCGGGATTACGCCCTCGAACCGGGCCGTGACCGCCTTGGCCATGGCGTTCAGGGTCTCGCCGGTCGAATCCGACACCAGATGGACATGGAAATAGGTCGCCAGTCGCACGGGACCGGCCGGTTTGCCGACGGGAGAGTTGGGCGTCATGCGGTGGGACTCATCAACGGATTCCTGTGGAAACCCCGGTTGCCTTTCTGGGCGCCGAAATCCCCGGACTGGGCGCCGATCTCTATAGCCGCGCCCGCCGACGGGGGCGAGCGGGGACAGCGGGGAGGATTCATCCCTCCGAACCCTGAGATTTCCAATGGCGATGGGGGCTCCCGGGGGCTGCAGTGGATAAGGTTAACAGGAGGTAAACGGCGCCCACCAGTCGTGCCCAGGCGCGGTGGCGCTCAAACCCCCGTCCGTTAAGGCTTCGTTAAGGATTATCCCCGGTTTCTACAGCCTCATCCCGGGGTCTGGATCGGTCCCGGACGACCGGTGAAGGTTCGCTTTCCGTTCACGGCGCCACCTGAAAATCATCCCCGTCGTCCCGGCCCCCTACCGCCTTCCTCCAATCTTTTTAAATTCTTGATCAGAGAAGGGGGAGGGCCTGTGACCCCTTGGACAAACCGGGCACTTGAGCGAAGGCCGGGCTCCCCGTAGGACCAAGCTCATGACAACGCCTTCGGTCCAGCCTCTCGTCCTTCAGGTCCTTTCGGGTCAAAAGACGGCCCGTCCTCCCGTCTGGTTCATGCGTCAGGCGGGGCGGTATCTGCCGGAATACCGGGCTCTGCGCGCCGAGGCTTCCGACTTCATCGCCTTCTGCATGAACCCGGAGATGGCGGCCGAGGCGACCCTGCAGCCGATGAAGCGGTTCGGCTTCGACGCGGCCATCGTCTTCGCCGACATCCTGCTGATCCCCCGGGCCCTGGGTCAGGACGTCTGGTTCGAGAGCGGGGAGGGACCCCGGCTGGGCGAGATGCCGCCGGTGGGCCGCATGGCCGAACTGGCCGAGGGCGCGGGCGAACACCTGGCCTCGATCGGCCAGACCCTGTCCCTGGTCCGGGAGGGGCTGGAGCCCGAGCGCGCCCTGATCGGTTTCGCCGGCGCCCCCTGGACCGTCGCCACCTATATGCTGGACGGCCAGCACAACACGATCGGCAAGGGCGAGCGGGCTACGGCGCGGAAGTACGCCTACGAAGACCCGGAGACGGTCGACGCCCTGCTCGAGGTTCTGGTCGAGGCCACCGCCCGCTATTTCGTCATGCAGGCCAATGCTGGCGCCCAGGTCCTGAAAATCTTCGAGAGCTGGGCCGAAGGGCTCCCCGACGATCTGTTCGAACGTCTGGTCCTCAAACCCCACAAGGCGCTTGTCGCCCGGACCCGCGAGCTGGGGGTGACCGTCCCCCTGATCGGCTTCCCGCGCGGTTCGGCCATCCACGCCGAACGCTATGCGAGCGAAGTGGACGTTCAGGCCGTGGCGCTCGACACCGCCTGTCCTCTGGCGGTCGGTCAGAGGGTGCAGAAGATCAAGCCCATCCAGGGCGCGCTCGACCCCCTGCTTCTACGTGCTGGCGGCAAGGCGCTGGACGCCCGCGTCGATCAGCTGATGGAGGCCTGGAACGATGGTCCATGGATCTTCAATCTCGGCCACGGCATCCTGCCAGACGTGCCGATGGCCCATGTCGAACAGGTTCTGAAACGGATCGGCGCCCAATGAGTGAGCCGTTCGCGCGTCCGAAACGGATCGCGGTCATGCTGTTCAATCTCGGCGGCCCCGACGGTCAGGCGGACGTACGGCCCTTCCTCTACAACCTGTTTTCGGACAGACGGATCATCGGTTTGCCCTGGGGGGCGCGGCACGCCCTGGCCTGGCTGATCTCCACCACCCGGGCGAAGTCGGCTCGCGCCAACTATATGAAGATGGGCGGCGGATCGCCCCTGCTGGCCGAGACCCGCAAACAGGCGGTCGCACTGGAGAAGGCGCTGAATCGCAAGAAGGACCGGGAGGTCCGCGTCTTCGTGGGCATGCGCTACTGGAAGCCGTTCATCGACGATGTGGCCCGGGAGATTTCCGCCTGGGGACCGGACGAGACGGTGGTCCTGCCCCTCTATCCCCAGTTCTCCTCCACCACGACCCTGTCCGGTTTCGACGTTTTCGACCGGGCCTTCGGAGGGCCGGCGAAGAAGATCTGCTGCTACGCCGGCGACGCGGACTTCATCGAAACCCATACCCATGTGGTGCGCGAATGGCTGAAGCTCCTGCCGACGGAACCCGGCGCGGTGCGCATCCTGTTTTCCGCCCACGGTCTGCCCGAGCGGATCATTCAGGCCGGGGATCCCTATCAGGAGCAGATCGAGGCCACCGTCGCCCGGATCATGGCCGGGCTGGGACCTGACGCGCCCGAACACCGCGTCTGCTACCAGAGCCGTGTGGGCCGGCTGGTCTGGATCGGTCCTTCGACGGAAGAGGCCCTGGCCGAGGCCGGAGCAGATGGAAAAGCGGTTCTGGTCGTGCCCGTCGCCTTCGTCTCCGAACATATTGAGACCCGGGTCGAGCTGGACATGGATTATGCCGAGCTGGCCGGGCGTTCCGGTGTGAAGACCTATGCCCGGGCGCCCACCCTGGGGGTCGCCCCGGGATTCATCGGCGCCCTGGCCGGGCAGGTGGACGCCGCCCTGCAGTCGCAGGACCCGATCATCGGCGACCACCACTGTTCGGCCGCTCATCCCCTGTGCCCTCGAAGGAGAGCCGCATGAACCCGTACGATCTTGCCCGCGGCCTCCACATCCTGGCGGTCATCGCCTGGATGGCTGGTCTGCTCTTCCTGCCGCGCCTGTTCGCCTATGACGCCGAGCAGAACGCCAAGCCCGAGCCCCTGAAGTCCGAGATGCAGGCCCTGCTGCGCACCTGGCAGGGTCGGCTGATGAAGATCATCATCAACCCGGCCTCCATCCTCGTCTTCATCTTCGGCGCCTGGCTGATCCACCTCGACATCCAGATGCGCGGCGCGGAATTCCTCGCCCAGCCGTGGATGATCACCAAGCTGGTCGGCGTCGTCCTGCTCTATGGCTGGCACGGCTATCTCTCGGCCGAGCGCAAGCGGATCGCCGCCGGGACCTCGGTCCGGACCTCGAAATTCTGGCGCATGACCAATGAGATCCCCTTCATCCTGGCCATCATCATGGTCCTGTCGGTGACGACGGAGTGGACATTTTCCTAGGGCGCTAACGCTCGGCTCGCGGAGCCTCGCTGCTTGAGCGCCGCTTGACCTTATGGGGGGTTTCGTGGTTTCGCTGGCGCGAACCGCGAGGCGCGACCCGCCCACGGTCCCCCTCTCTTCGCGACGCCGGTCGGATCGACCCGCCGGAGCCCGTCGCAAATCCCTTGGGCCGCAAGGCCAGACTTTTCCAACGCCTCTTCGTCCCGCGCCCTCACGGCGTCCGGGCGCGAGGCCGGGTGCTATCCTGACATGACCGACGTACGCGACACCGATCCCACCGCCCCCGAAGCCGAAGCGCTCGAAGGGCTGACCCCTGAAAACACCGCGGAAGAAATCGCCGCCGCCCAGAGCGCCATCGAGGCCGCCGAGGCGGAAGACGAGGAGGAGGGCGAAGCCGTCGTTCCCTCCGGCCGCATCACCCTGCAGGAACTGAACGACAAGACGCCGGCCGATCTGGTCGCCTTCGCCGAACAGCTCGAGATCGAGAACGCGGGCAACCTGCGCAAACAGGACCTGCTGTTCGCCATCCTCAAGGCCCTGGCCGATGAAGAGGTCGAGATCATCGCCTCGGGCGTGCTCGAAATCCTCTCCGACGGCTTCGGCTTCCTGCGCAGTCCGGACGCCAATTACCTTCCGGGTCCGGACGATATCTATGTCTCGCCCTCGCAGATCCGCCGCTTCGGCCTGCGCAACGGCGACACCGTCCACGGCGCCGTCCGCGGCCCGCGCGAGGGCGAACGCTACTTCGCCCTGCTCAAGGTCGACACCATCAATTTCGAGGATCCGGAAACGGTCTCGACCAAGGTCCTGTTCGACAACCTGACGCCCCTCTATCCCGAAGAGCGGCTGCACATGGAAATCCAGGACCCGACCCTGAAGGACCGTTCGGGCCGGGTCATCGACATCGTCGCCCCGCTCGGCAAGGGCCAGCGCTGCCTGATCGTCGCCCCGCCGCGCGTGGGTAAGACGGTCATGCTTCAGAACATCGCCAAGTCGATCGAGAAGAACCACCCCGAGGTCTTCCTCATCGTTCTGCTGATCGACGAACGCCCCGAAGAAGTCACCGACATGCAGCGCACCGTGAAGGGCGAGGTCGTGGCCTCGACCTTCGACGAGCCGGCCAGCCGTCACGTCGCCGTCGCCGAGATGGTCATCGAAAAGGCCAAGCGCCTGGTCGAGCACAAGCGCGACGTCGTCATCCTGCTCGACTCGGTCACCCGTCTGGGCCGCGCCTACAACGCCACCGTCCCCTCGTCTGGCAAGGTCCTGACCGGCGGTGTCGACGCCAACGCCCTGCAGCGTCCCAAGCGCTTCTTCGGCGCGGCGCGAAATGTGGAGCAGGGCGGCTCCCTGACGATCATCGCCACGGCCCTGATCGACACCGGCTCGCGCATGGACGAGGTCATCTTCGAAGAGTTCAAGGGCACCGGTAACTCGGAAATCGTCCTGGACCGCAAGGTCGCCGACAAGCGCATCTTCCCGGCCATCGACGTGCTCAAGTCCGGCACCCGCAAGGAAGAGCTGATCACGCCGAAGGAACAGCTGACCAAGACCTATGTCCTGCGTCGCATCCTGAACCCCATGGGTCCGCAGGACGCCATCGAGTTCCTGCTCGACAAGCTGCGCCAGTCCAAGAACAACGGCGACTTCTTCCAGTCGATGAACACCTGATCGTCGATCACGATTGGGCGAGCGGCGGTATGGCCGGGCACTACGTAGTTTCACGTGAAACATCGGGTTCCGGCAGTGGAGTGAGGCCATGAAGGTCACCATCAATATCGAGTGCGAACCGGCCGAGGCCCGCGCCTTTCTCGGTCTTCCGGATGTCACCTCGCTCAACGACCATCTGGTCGAGGAGATGAAAAAGCGCATGGACGCCAATGTCTCGGCCATGCAGCCGGAAGAGCTGATGAAGTCCTGGACCAGCTTCGGCCTGACCGCCCAGGACCAGTTCCGCCGCCTGATGGAAGCCGCGACGACGTCGAAGTGACCGTCCCGTCTCCTCCCCATCGCGCTGCGATGGGGAGGTGGCTCGGAGCGCAGCGAAGAGACGGAGGGAGTTCTTTGCAAACAGCCTCGGCGCGGTTCAACCCCTCCACCGCTTCGCGGTCCCCCTCCCCACTGCGTGGGGAGGAGATATTTTCCCCATGACCCACACCATCTTCGCCCTTGCCACCCCGCCGGGTCGCGGGGCCATCGCCATCCTTCGCCTGTCCGGTCCCGGGACTGACGCCGTCCTGACCGCCCTCGGTGCGGGCGGCCTGAAGCCGCGTCTGGCGTCGCTGCGTACGCTGCGGCACGTGGAACAGATCATCGACCAGGCCCTGGTCCTCCGCTTCCCAAGCCCGAACTCCTACACGGGCGAAGACTGCGCCGAGCTCCATCTGCACGGCGGGCCCGCCGTGGTCGAGGCCGCCTCCAACGCCCTCATCGCTCTGGGCCTGCGTCCGGCCGAGCCCGGCGAGTTCACGCGTCGAGCCTTCGAGAACGGCCGGATGGATCTGGCCCAGGCCGAGGCGGTCGCCGACCTGATCGACGCCGAGACCACGGCCCAAGCCGGTCAGGCCCTCGGCCAGCTCGACGGCGCCCTTTCCCAGACCTACGCCGGCTTCCGCCGCGACCTGCTCAAGGCCCTCGCCCTCGTCGAGGCCGAGATCGATTTCCCGGATGAGGACGTGCCCGACAATCTGGCGCGCACCGCCGGGCCAGTGCTCGACGATCTGGCCGCCGATCTACGCGCGGCCCTGGCTGACGCCGACCGCGGACGCCGGGTGCGTGAGGGCTATCGCATCGTCCTGATCGGCGAGACCAATGCCGGCAAGTCGTCCCTGTTCAACGCCCTGGTCGAGCGGGAAGCGGCGATCGTCACCCCCATCGCCGGCACGACGCGTGATGTACTCGACGCTGAACTGGTCATCGGCGGCTATGCCGTGACCCTGTCCGACACCGCCGGCCTGCGCGACAGTGAGGATCCGGTCGAGGCCGAGGGTGTCCGACGCGCCCGCGCCCGCGCCGCCGAGGCCGACCTTCGTCTCTGGGTCCGGGCCCCCGGCGACCCCGACGGCGTCGCCGCTGGGTTCGCGAAAGCTGACGATCTGGTCGTCCTGACCAAGGCGGATCTGGGCGCGGCGTCGGTCGAGGCCACAGAGGTTCTGACCGTGAGCACTGCAAGCGGGGAGGGGCTCGGCGCCCTTCACGACTGGATCGCCGCCCGCCTCGCTCGCGATCTCTCGGGCGCCGACTTCCCCGCCGTTACACGTGAAAGACACCGCCGCCGTCTGACCGAGGCCCTGTCCGCCGTCGAGGCCGGGCGCGCTGCCCTGGACCGCGCGCCCGAGATGGCGGGGGACGATCTGCGCCGCGCCGCCGAGGCCCTGGCCCGGGTCACCGGGGCCATCGGGGTCGAGGATGTTCTCGGCGAGGTGTTTTCGACCTTCTGTATCGGAAAGTGAGGGCGGTCTGTTCCACGTGAAACACCGCCTCCAGTAGCTTTTTCGGCCCATTTCCCCTATGTCCCGCCCCATGCATTCCCCCCATTCCTTCGACGTCATCGTCATCGGCGGCGGCCACGCCGGCTGTGAGGCCGCGGCCGCCTCCGCGCGCGCCGGCGCCCGCACCCTTCTGCTAACCCAGAAGCTGGAGACGGTGGGGGAGATGTCGTGCAACCCGGCCATCGGCGGTCTGGGCAAGGGCCATCTGGTGCGCGAGATCGACGCCCTCGACGGTGTCATGGGTCGGCTGGGCGATGTGTCGGGCATCCAGTTCCGCCTGCTGAACCGCTCCAAGGGCGCCGCCGTCCAGGGCCCTCGCAGCCAGATCGATCGCCGTCTGTACCGCGAGGCCATGCAGGCTGAACTGGCCCAGACGCCGAACCTGACCCTGATGGCCGGCACCGCCGAAGGTCTGATCATGGACGGGCACCGCGTCGTAGGGGTCACCACACTTGGAGGCGAGCCGATCCGCGCCGCCGCTGTCGTCCTGACCACGGGCACCTTCCTGAACGGCGTCATCCATCGCGGCGACGAGCGTATCCCGGCGGGCCGCCACGGCGAGGATCCCTCGACCGGCATGGCCGCCGACCTCTATGGCGCGGGCCTCCAGATGGGCCGTCTGAAGACCGGCACCCCCGCTCGTCTCGACGGTCGCACCATCGGCTGGGACCGGCTGGAGATGCAGGCCGCCGACGAGGAGCCGGTGCCGTTCAGCTTCCTGACCGACCGGATCGACGTGCCCCAGATCGCCTGCGGCATCACCTCTACCAATGAAGAGACCCACCGGATCATCGCCGCCAACCTCGGCGAGAGCGCCGTCTATGGCGGCCACCTGACCGGTCGCGGCCCGCGTTACTGCCCCTCGATCGAGGACAAGGTGGTCCGCTTCGCCGACAAGATTTCGCACCAGGTCTTCCTCGAACCCGAGGGTCTGGACGATCCCACCGTCTATCCGAACGGAATCTCGACCTCGGTTTCGCCCGAGACCCAGCTAGCCTTCCTGCGCACCATGCCGGGGCTGGAGGCGGTCGAGGTCTTCCGCTTCGGCTATGCCATCGAATACGACTATGTCGATCCGCGCGAGCTGACCCCGGCTCTGGAGGTCAAGCGCCGCCCGGGCCTCTATCTGGCCGGCCAGATCAACGGCACGACCGGCTATGAAGAGGCAGGGGCCCAAGGCCTGATCGCCGGCCTGAACGCCGCCCGCGCCGCCGCCGGATCGGACCCGATCATCCTCGGCCGAGACCAGGCCTATATCGGTGTGATGATCGACGACCTCGTCACCCGGGGCGTCACCGAGCCCTATCGGATGTTCACCAGCCGGGCCGAGTATCGTCTGACCCTGCGCGCCGACAACGCCGACCAGCGTCTGACCCCCATCGGCATCGCAGCCGGCGTCGTCGGCTCTGACCGCGCCCTCCGGTTCGGAGCCAAAGCCGCCGCTCTGGCCGAGGCCATGACCCTTGCACGCGAAACGCGCTACACGCCGAAGGAGGCGCAGGCGCTCGGCATCGCCGTCAACTCGGACGGTCAGCGCCGCTCGATGCGCGACCTGCTGGCCTATCCGGGCGTCGACCTGACCGCCTTCGAGGCTGAGCATCCGGTCATCGGCGAGTGGCCCGCCGCCGTGCGCGAACAGGTGCAGATCGATGCGGGCTATGCCGGCTATCTGGACCGTCAGGCCGCCGACGCCGAGGCCCTGCGTCGTGAAGAGCAACTGAAGCTTCCGGCCAATCTCGACTATACGGCCATCGGCGGCCTCTCCAACGAGGTGCGCGAGAAGCTGTCGCTCATCCAGCCCCAGACCCTCGGGCAGGCGGGCCGGATCGAGGGCATGACCCCCGGCGCCCTGACCGCCCTGTTGTCTCACGTGCGCAAGGGCGCGCGGGCCGAAGCCGCCGCATAAGATGACCCCGCCCGAATTTCAGACCCTGACCGGCGCATCGTCGGAGCGTATGGCCGACCTCGCCGTCTTCGTCGAGCGGCTGACCGAGGCCAATGAGGTCATGAACCTCGTCGGGCCGGATTCGATTCCCGACTTCTGGAATCGGCACGCCTGGGACTCGGCCCAGCTGCTGGATCTGGCGCCGGAAGCGAAGACCTGGGCGGATCTGGGGGCAGGGGCGGGTTTCCCCGGTCTGGTCCTCGCCATCCTGTTGAAGGATCGGCCGGGAGCGCACGTCTGGCTGATCGATTCCCTGCAGAAACGCTGCCGATTCCTCCAGACCATCGTCGATGAGCTGGCCCTGCCGGCGACCGTCATCTGGGGCCGGGCCGAGGAGCAGAACGTCAAGGTGGACGTCGTCACCGCCCGCGCTGTCGCTCCGATGGACAAGCTTCTGAGTTATGCACAGCCCTACCTCTCGCGCGGTGCACAAGCTGTGTTTCTCAAGGGAGAGAAGGCCGAGGCGGAGTTGCAGGAAGCGGCCAAGGTCTGGCATCTGGAGGCTGACCTCTCCGTCTCCCGCAGCGATCCGCGCGGTCGTATCGTAACCGTCAGGACCCTTCGCCGTGGCTCCCAAAAGCGTAAACATGCCTGAAGTCGAGAAGAAGACCCGCGTCCTCGCCGTCTCCAACCAGAAGGGCGGGGTGGGCAAGACCACGACCGCGATCAACCTCGGGACGGCCCTGGCCGCCATCGGCGAGAAGGTGCTGATCGTCGACATGGACCCGCAGGGCAATGCCTCCACGGGTCTGGGTGTTCCACGTGAAACGCGTCGGATCACCATCTATGACGTGGTCGTCGACGGCCGCTCGATCCATGATGCGGCCGTACCGACGGCCGTACCGGGTCTGCATATTATTCCGGCCGACGCCGACATGTCGGGGGTCGAGATCGAGCTGAGCCAGGCCGACCGGCGCTCCTACCGTCTGCGAGACGCGCTCGAGGCGCAGCAGAACGGAACTACCGGGTATGACCCGGCCCCCTACGACTATGTCCTGATCGACTGTCCGCCGTCGCTCAACCTGCTGACGCTGAACGCCATGGCGGCCGCCGACGGGGTGCTGGTCCCGTTGCAGTGCGAATTCTTCGCTCTGGAGGGGCTGACACAGTTGATGAAGACCATCGACATGGTCCGTCAATCATTGAATCCGGCGCTGGAAATCCAGGGTCTGGTCCTGACCATGTACGACCGCCGCAACGCCCTGTCGGCCCAGGTCGCCGCCGACGTGCGCGGCCATTTCGGCGACAAGGTGTATGATGCGGTCATCCCGCGGAACGTCCGGGTGTCGGAGGCGCCGTCCTTCGGCAAGCCTGTGTTGATCTACGATCTGAAATGCACGGGCAGCCAGGCCTATCTGCGCCTCGCCAAGGAGGTGGTCGGCCGCGAACGCCGCCGCCGCGCCGAACCGGCCGCCGCCTGAAAACAATAAAAGAAACGGAACAAAGACTTGTCTGAACGTCAAAGAGGATTGGGCCGCGGCCTGTCGGCCCTGCTGGGCGAGAACGCCGCCGAGGCTGTGCCGGTTTCGGGCGCGCCGGCGGCTGGAATCCAGACCGCGCCGATCGAAAGCCTCAAGCCCAACCCCGATCAGCCGCGCAAGATCTTCACCCAGGAAGACCTCGACGAACTGACGACCTCGATCCGCGACAAGGGCATCCTCCAGCCCATCCTGGTGCGCACCCAGCCGGGTCAGGACGGCATGTGGCAGATCATCGCCGGCGAACGCCGCTGGCGCGCCGCCCAGGCCGCCCGCCTGACCGAAGTGCCGATCGTCGTGCGCGAGATGGACGACGTCGAGGTGTTCGAGGTCGCAATCATTGAAAACGTCCAGCGCGCGGACCTGAATCCTCTGGAAGAGGCCGACGCCTACCGGATGCTGATGGAGCGGTTCGGCCGGACCCAGGACACGGTCGCCGGCGTCGTCGGCAAGAGCCGCAGCCATGTGGCCAACACCCTGCGCCTGCTGCAACTGCCCGAGGAAGTCCTCTGGTATGTCCGCCACGGCAAGCTGACCGCAGGTCACGCCCGCGCCCTGATCACCGCCCCCAACCCGGGCGAACTGGCCGAACAGGTCTTCAAGGAAGGCATGAACGTCCGTCAGGCCGAGGCCCTGGCCCGGCGCGCGGCCGAGGGTCCGAAGCCGTCGTCGGCCAAGCCGGTTGCGGCCTCGGGCGAAGGCTCGGCCGACGTTCAGGCGCTGGAGCAGGATCTGGCCGACGCCCTGGGGCTGAAGGTCCAGCTGGCCGACAAGGGCGGCAAGGGCGAGATCACCATCCGCTATGGCTCGCTGGAGCAGCTGGACGACCTCTGCCGCCGCCTTATGCGCGGCTGAGGCCGGTCTGTGCTAGGGTCCGGGCATGACTGAAAAGACTGAAACCGCCGCCGAAGCCCTGAAACGCGTCCTCGCCGCCAAGAAGGCTGGCGCTACCGGAAAGGGCGGCCCGGCCTTCAAGCCCGGCCAGCATCCTGAGAAGGCGGCCGGCGCCAAGAGCGCGGCCATGGCCAAGCCCGCGTTCAGGAAGGCCTCGAAGCGGGGTTAGGTTTCCTCACCATCGCTTTGCGATGGGGAGGGGGACCGCCCGCCGCTTGGCGGGTGGTGGAGGGGGGTCTTTGCAGCCCGAACGCCACCCTCGGAAAAGGAAGAAAGAACCCCCTCCGTCTCCTCGCGAAGAGCTCGGAGCCACCTCCCCACGCTGAGCGTGGTGAGGAGACAGCTTGGCTAAACCACTTCGCCCCTCAACAGGCTCGGCAGATCCCCCGTCGCGCCGCCGGCCTCGCGCATGAAGGCGCGGCGCAGGGGGCCGATGCGGTTGACGGCGGCCATGCCGAGATCACGCGCCAGACGCACCGGCGGCAGATCGTTCGAGAACAGCCGCACGAAGCCGTCGAAACCGGCCGCCAGAGCCGCATTGTCGAACCGGCGCCAGCGGGCGTAGCGGTCCAGCACCGTCTCCGAGCCGAAATCCTCGCCCAGCCGCACAGCCTCGGTCAGCACCTCGGCGAGGGCTGCGGCGTCCTTCAGCCCCATGTTCAGCCCCTGACCCGCGACGGGATGCACCCCATGGGCGGCGTCGCCGAGCAGGGCGGTGCGCGGGGCGGTCAGCTTTTCGGCCAGCTCCAGCGACAGGGGATAGACGAAGCGCGGGCCCTCGGGCGTCGCGCCGTCCAGAAACTCGCCGAAGCGGCGCATCAGATGGGCGTTGAAGGCCTCGTCCGAGGCGGATTTCAGGGCCTCGGCGCGGCGGGTGGTCTCGGTCCAGACCAGACTGGCGCGCTGGTCGGTCAGGGGCAGGATGGCGAAGGGGCCGCCGGGCAGGAAATATTCGTGGGCCACCCCGCCGTGGGGCCGGCCCAGACGCACCGTGGCCACGACCCCGCTCTGGCCATAGCCCCAGCCGACCGTGCCGATCTTCGCCGCGCGACGCACCACCGAGGCCCGGCCTTCCGCGCCCACGACCAGCGGCGCCTTCAGGACATCGCCGTCGCTCAGGGTCACGATCGCGCCGAAGCCGTCGGTCTCCACCAAGGTCACCGAAACGGGCGCGCGCACCTCGATCCCGGCGGCGGTCACCGCCTCGGCCAGGGCCGTGCGGATGCGGCGGTTCTCGACCATATAGCCCAGCGGCTCGTCGCCGTTCTGGTCGCCGATCTCGGCGGCGTCGAAGCGCAGGTAGGCGGGCAGGGGCCTGTGCGAGGCCGCACCGGGCCGATGGCCGTCGGTCACCAGAATATGGTCCATCCGGCAGGCGTGGGGGCGCAGACCCTCGCCGACGCCGAGCGCGTCGAACATGCGGAAGGTAGCGTAGGCGACGGCGGTCGAACGGCCGTCGAAGGTCGGGGCCAGCTGGGCCGAAAACGGCTGAGGATCGACCAGCACCACCTTCAGCCCGCCTTGAGCCGCCGCCAGGGCGAAGGTCGCCCCGGCCATGCCGGCGCCGGCGATGATGACGTCATGCGTAAAGGGCGTGCTCATGCCCCGCTTGTCGCGCCCCCTGAGCCCGTCGTCCAGAGGTCAGAAGGTCCACAGGCCCGCCTCTGCAAGCGTGGCTTGGTAAATGCCCCCTTAACCACCCTCGGGCGACAACGGCGGTAAGACCGTTTCGTCCGGAGTAAGCCGTTCCATGTCCGCCGTTCTGATCCTCGGCAATCGCGCCTGGTCCAGCGCCCGCATCCTGTGGGACGCGCCCTTCGTGGTGCGGTTCCGGGGCGTGCTGCAGGCCCTGCTGGCGGCCCTGCTGCTGGTCGCCCTGATCTCGTGGAATCCGGCCGATCCGAGCCTGAACGCCGCCTCCTCGACGAGCGCGACCAACTGGCTGGGCGGCAACGGCGCCCTGTTCGCCGATCTGGCCATGCAGTCCGTGGGTCTGGCCGCCTGGCCGATGACGGTGCTGATCATCGCCTTCGGCTTGGCCACGGCCATCGGAGAGGCCATCCAGCAGCGGCTCAAGCCGACGCCGCTGAAGGCCCTGTCGGCCTCGGCGGGCGTGCTTCTGCTGTCCGCCGCCCTGTCGGCCCTGGCCGCGCCCGCCGCCTGGCCTCTGGCGACCGGAATGGGCGGCCTGTGGGGCGACGCCTTCACCGGCCTGACCGCCGGCGGCCTGCATGCGCTCAAGATCCCCGGCGCCCGCGTCATCGTCGGCCTGCTGTTCGCGGGGCTGGGCCTGTGGGCCTGCGCCTATGCCGTGGGCGTGCGCCTGACCGACTTCTCCGAGGCCCTGCACTGGGGCGCGACCCTGCGCCGCCAGCCCGATCCCCAGCCGGTCCCTGCGCCGCGCAAGCCGCGTGCGGCAAAGCCAAAGCCGATGACGGAAGCCGCCGCCATCCAGTCCGAACAGCGGATGGCCGAGGTTTCCAGCCGCGCCCCCACGGCGCCGGAAGCCGCTCCGGAAGCCGCCTGGACCCCCGATGAGGCCGACAGCGACGGCGCCTATGCCGACGACGGTCCGCCGTGGGAAGAGGCCGCGCCTATGGCTCCGACCTCTCTGGCCGCCGCCGTCGAGCCGCGCGTCGCCGCGCCCAAGACGCCCAAGCCCGCGAAAAACACCGGCGATCCGGATCAGGGCGCCTTCGTCTTCGACCGGCCGGAAGGCGACTTCGACCTGCCGCCGCTCGGCATGCTGGCCAAGCCCCAGGCCCGCGTCGGCATGATCGACGAGGATTCCCTGAAGCAGAACGCCAAGATGCTGGAAGGCGTTCTGGCCGAGTTCGGGGTCAAGGGCGTCATCGACCAGATCCGCCCGGGCCCGGTCGTCACCCTGTATGAACTGGTGCCCGCCGCCGGGGTCAAGCACGGCCGGGTCGTGGCCCTCTCGGACGACATCGCCCGCTCGATGAGCGCCCGCGCCTGCCGCATCTCGGTCGTTCAGGGCCGTAACGCCATCGGCATCGAACTGCCCAACGCCAAGCGCGAGACCGTCTATCTGCGCGATCTGCTGGCCTCGGGCGAATACGCCAAGCCCTCGCACATCCTGCCTCTGGCGCTGGGCGAAAGCATCGGCGGCGAGCCCTATGTCGCCGATCTGGCGCGCATGCCTCACCTGCTGATCGCGGGCACCACCGGCTCGGGCAAGTCGGTCGGGGTCAACGCCATGATCCTGTCGATCCTCTATCGCCTGACGCCGGCCGAGTGCCGCTTCATCATGATCGACCCCAAGATGCTGGAACTGTCGGTCTATGACGGCATCCCGCACCTGCTGGCCCCCGTCGTCACCGATCCCAAGAAGGCCGTCGTCGCCCTGAAATGGACGGTGCGCGAGATGGAGGACCGCTATCGCCGCATGTCCAAGCTCGGCGTCCGCAACGTCGCCAGCTACAACGAGCGCGCCGTCGAGGCCCAGAAGAAGGGCGAGCATTTCGAACGCACGGTCCAGACCGGCTTCGACGAACAGGGCCGCCCGATCTACGAGTCCGAGAAGATCCGTCCCGAGCCCATGCCCTATCTGGTCGTGGTCATGGACGAGATGGCCGACCTGATGCTGGTCGCGGGCAAGGACGTGGAAGGCGCGGTCCAGCGTCTGGCCCAGATGGCGCGCGCCGCCGGCATCCACCTGATCATGGCGACGCAGCGGCCGTCGGTCGACGTCATCACCGGCACCATCAAGGCGAACTTCCCGACCCGGATCTCCTTCCAGGTCACCTCCAAGATCGACAGCCGCACCATCCTGGGCGAACAGGGTGGTGAGCAGCTGCTGGGTCAAGGCGACATGCTCTACATGGCCGGCGGCGGCCGCATCACCCGTCTGCACGGTCCGTTCGTGACCGACGGCGAGGTCGAGAGCGTCTGCGCCCACCTGCGCGCCCAGGCCGAGCCCGACTACCTCGACCTGATCACCGACGACCCCGACGGCGACGGCGACAACGCCATGGGCGGCGATGACGGCGGCTCTTCCGGCGACGACCTCTACGACCGCGCCGTCGCCGTGGTCACCCGCGACCGCAAGGCCTCGACCTCCTACGTCCAGCGCCGTCTGCAGATCGGCTATAACCGCGCCGCCTCCCTGATCGAGCGGATGGAGCAGGAGGGCGTGGTCTCCCCCGCCAACCACTCCGGCAAGCGCGACGTCCTCGCCGGCCCGCCGCCGATGGGGTGAGGCCTGTTCTATGGGGAGTTGGGTGTTGCTAGGCGGGTCTAACAGGGAAAGGGCGAAACGCCTCCTGGCGGTCACGGCTCTACTTCTGGCGTCTTGCTCTGGGTCGCCAAACTGGACGGGCTTTGTCTACCCAGATGCCAACAACCTCGTCGTCAGCGTTCAGATCGGCCAGTTTAAGACCTTCGAGCAGTGCAGGGCATCTGCCCTCGAAACGCTGGTGGTTTTCGGCGTTCCTGATCGCGGAACATTCGAATGCGGCCGCGATTGCCATCCAAGCAAAGACACAGGTCTGAACATTTGCGCGGAAACCCGCGACTAGCTCTCTCAAATACGCGTACCAAAGAAAAAGGCCGGTGGATCGCTCCACCGGCCTTTCCTCATTTCAAACCGCTGGGGCCGATTACTCGGCCGCGATGGCTTCGGCTTCCGGAGCGGTGCCGCCGCCCGCGAGGTTGCGCAGGACGTAGGGCATGACGCCGCCGGCGCGGAAGTAGTCCAGCTCGGTCTGGTTATCGATGCGGCAGCGGACCGGGAAGCGGGCCATCTTGCCGTCCGACGGGCGGAACAGCTCGACCCACAGGTCCTGACGCGGCTTCAGCTTGCCGATGTTGACGTCCGACAGGCCGCGGACGGTGACGATTTCCTCGCCCGTCAGACCCAGCTTCTGCCAGCCGTCGGCCTTGAACTGCAGCGGCACCACGCCCATCCCGACCAGGTTGGAGCGGTGGATACGCTCGTAGCTTTCGGCGATGACGGCGCGGACGCCCAGCAGCTTGGTGCCCTTGGCCGCCCAGTCGCGCGACGAGCCGGTGCCGTATTCCTTGCCGGCGAAGACGACCAGCGGACGGCCTTCCGACTGGTAGCGCATGGCCGCGTCGTAGATCGACATGGTGTCGCCCGACGGGAAGTGCTTGGTCACGCCGCCCTCGATGTCGGGGGTGATGCGGTTGCGGATGCGGATGTTGGCGAAGGTGCCGCGCATCATGACTTCGTGGTTGCCGCGGCGGGCGCCGTAGCCGTTGAAGTCCAGCGGGTCGACGCCGTGGTTGATCAGGAAGGCGCCGGCGGGCGACGAGGACTTGATCGAACCGGCCGGGGAGATGTGGTCGGTGGTGATCGAGTCGCCGAAGATGGCCAGCACGCGGCCCTCGACGATGTCGGTGACCGGAGCCGGGTCCATCGACAGGCCCTCGAAGTAGGGCGGGTTCTGGACGTAGGTCGAATCCGCGTCCCAGTCGTAGGTCTGGCCGCCTTCGATCTTGATCGCCTGCCAGTGCTTGTCGCCCTTGAAGACGTCCTTGTAGCGCTTGGCGAACATGGCCGGGGTGACCGACTTGCGCTGGATGTCCGAGACTTCCTGCGAGGTCGGCCAGATGTCCTTCAGGAAGACATCCTTGCCCTTCTTGTCCTGACCGATCGGGTCCTTGGTGATGTCGATGCGCATCGAACCGGCGATGGCGTAGGCCACGACCAGCGGCGGCGAGGCCAGGTAGTTGGCCTGGACGTCGGGGTTCACCCGGCCTTCGAAATTGCGGTTGCCCGACAGGACCGAGGTGGCGACCACGGCGTTGTCGTTGATCGTCTTCGAGATCGCCGGCGACAGCGGGCCAGAGTTGCCGATGCAGGTGGTGCAGCCGTAGCCGACCAGGTTGAAGCCCAGGGCGTCCAGATCCTTCTGCAGGCCGGCGTCGGTCAGATAGTCGGTGACGACCTGCGAGCCGGGAGCCAGCGAGGTCTTGACCCAGGGCTTGGCCTTCAGACCGAGAGCGGCGGCCTTGCGCGCCACCAGACCGGCGGCGATCAGGACCGAGGGGTTGGAGGTGTTGGTGCACGAGGTGATGGCCGCGATGACCACGTCGCCGTCGCCGACGGTGAATTTCTCACCTTCGACGTCGTAGCGCGGGGCGTCCGACGGACGGCCGAAGGTGCCGGTCAGATGGCCTTCGAACTCGGGGGCGGCAGTGGTCAGTTCAACGCGGTCCTGCGGACGCTTCGGGCCGGCCAGCGACGGCACGACCGAGGCCAGGTCCAGCTCGAGGGTGTCGGTGAAGACCGGCTCTTCGGAGTTTTCGTCGATCCACAGGCCTTGAGCCTTGGCATAGGCTTCAACCAGCGCAACGCGGGCCTTGTCGCGGCCGGTGGCGGTCAGGAAGTCGATGGTGGCTTGCGACACGGGGAAGAAGCCGCAGGTGGCGCCGTATTCGGGGGCCATGTTGGCGATGGTCGCCTGGTCTTCCAGGGTCAGCCCGGCCAGGGCGTCGCCGAAGAATTCGACGAACTTGCCGACCACGCCCTTCTTGCGCAGCATCTGGGTGACGGTCAGGACCAGATCGGTCGCGGTCGCGCCTTCCGGCAGACGGCCGGTCAGCTTGAAGCCGATGACTTCCGGGATCAGCATCGGGATCGGCTGGCCCAGCATGGCCGCCTCGGCCTCGATGCCGCCGACGCCCCAGCCCAGAACGGCCAGGCCGTTGATCATGGTGGTGTGGGAGTCAGTGCCGACGACGGTGTCGGGATAGGCGACGGTCTTCTTGCCCTCTTCCAGCGTCCAGACGGTCTGGGCGAGGTTTTCGAGGTTCACCTGGTGGCAGATGCCGGTGCCGGGCGGGACGACGCGGAAGTTGGCGAAGGCCGAGGAGCCCCAGCGCAGGAAGTTGTAGCGCTCGATGTTGCGCTCATACTCGCGCTCGACGTTCTGGCCGAAGGCTTTCGCGGTGCCGAAATTGTCGACCATGACCGAGTGGTCGATGACCAGGTCGACCGGGTTCAGCGGATTGATCTTGGAGGCGTCGGCGCCCAGGGCGGTCATGGCGTCGCGCATGGCGGCCAGATCGACGACGGCGGGCACGCCGGTGAAGTCCTGCATCAGGACGCGGGCCGGGCGGAAGGCGATCTCGTGCTCGACCGAGCCCTTGTTCTCGATCCAGGCGGCGACGGCCTTGAGGTCGTCCTCGGTGACCGAAACGCCGTCTTCGTTGCGCAGCAGGTTCTCGAGAAGCACCTTCATCGAGCGCGGCAGACGGGAAATCCCGGCCAGACCGGCTTCCTCGGCGGCGGGAAGGCTGTAATAGGCGTATTTCTTGCGCCCGACGGTGAGATCCTGACGGGTCTTGAGGCTGTCATTCGACGGCATGGAGAGTCTTCCTCTGGTGTACGCCGCCCGACAATCCGGTTGCGCCTCCGCGCGACAGACGCCGGGTCACACAGGTCCCCGACGCGCGCGGCGAAAGCCTGCTGCGGCACGGGGGGCTATAGCTCCGCGAAAGTATACAGTCCATGTATCCACGTCCTCTGTGGGGACATTGAGAACGGGTCGCAAAAAGTGATCCATTCCCTGAGCTTGAGCCGACTTTCCATCCTTCGCGGCGAGCGGGTCCTGTTCCGCGAACTGGACTTCGAACTTCAGGCCGGTGAGGTCTCGGCCCTCACCGGAGCCAACGGGGCGGGCAAGACCTCCCTGCTGCGCGCGGTCGCCGGACTGATCCGGCCCGAGGCCGGTGAAATCACCTTCTACGACGGCGACCGCAACCGGCTCGATCCGCGCGAGGCGCGGGGGCGGGAGGTCCATCTGCTGGGCCATCTGGACGGGTTGAAGGGGGCGCGGACGGCGCGCGACGAACTGGCCTTCCAGTGCGACTGGCTGGGCCACACCCAGGACGGGGTCGACGAGGCCATCGAGACCTTCGGCCTCAAGCCCCTGCTGGATCTGGAGGTGCGCAAGCTGTCGGCGGGACAGCGGCGTAGGCTCGCTCTGGGGCGTCTGGTCGGATCGCCGCGCGCCCTGTGGCTTCTGGACGAGCCCATGGGGCCGCTCGATGCCCGCTGGCGCGCCGTCTTCGCCGAGGTGATGCAGCGACATCTGCGGTCCGACGGCCTGATCCTCTGCGCCGTCCATGACGCCCTGCCGATGCCGGTGCGGACGCTGGATCTGGGGGGCTTGGGATGACCGAGCCCAGATTGCCCAAATGGAACGACCCGAAACCCGGCAAGCCCGAGCCCGGCGCGCCGGAGCCGCGCGCCCCCGGCCTGCGCGGGGCGACGCGGGTCCTGTTCGAACGGGAGCTGTCGCTGGCGTGGGGCGGGGGCGGCGGGCCCTTGCTGGCCTGCGCCTTCTTCGCCTGTATCACCGCCATCTTGCCCCTGGCGGCGGGCGGGGAGCTGAAGACCCTTGGCCCCGTGGCGGCGGGCGTGGCCTGGCTGGCTCTGGCCCTGTCCTCCCTGCTGTCGCTGGAGCGGCTGTTCGAGCGCGATCTGGAGGACGGGGCGCTCGATCTTCTCGCCACCGGCCATCTGCCGCTGGAATCCGTCTTCATCATCAAGGCGCTCAGCCAGTGGATCGCCACCGGCCTGCCGCTCGCCCTGACCGCGCCCGTCGCGGCCCTGGCCCTTGGACAACCGATTGGACTGGCCCCCCTGACGGCGCTGGCGGCGGGGCTCGGGGGGCTGGGCTTCGCCTTCACCGGGGCGCTCGGCGCGGCTCTGGCTCTGGGCGCCAAACGCGGCGGCCTGCTGATCGCCGTCGTCGTCCTGCCGCTGTTCATCCCGCCGGTGGTGTTCGGCTCGGGCGCGCTGGCCCGGGCGGTTCAGGGTCTGCCGCCGGGGCCCGCTCTGGCTCTGCTGGCCGCCTACGCCCTGTTCGCCGCCGTCATCGCCCCGTTCGCCGGCGCCGCCGCGATCCGCAATGCGCAAGGCTAGGGCGTAAGTGATCGGTGATAATCTGAAACCGGAGTTGGCTTGCCGTCCCGCCCGGCAGGCGTAAAGCGGATCTCATGACCGAAACCGTCCAGCCCGAAACCCCGCTCCAGGCGCCCGACCAGCAACCGGTCGTACGCGTCATCGCCATGCCCGCCGACACCAACCCCGAGGGCGACATCTTCGGCGGCTGGCTGCTGGCCCAGATGGACCTCGCCGGCTCGACGCCGGCCTTCGATCTGGCGCGCGGCCGCTGCGCCACCATCGCGGTCGACGGCATGGTCTTCCACCAGCCGGTCTCGGTCGGCGACGAGATTTCCATCTATGCGAAGGTGCTGCGCGTCGGCCGCACCTCGATCCGCGTCCATGTCGAGGCTTGGAAGCGGCCGCGCGCCTCGCACACCGTCATTCGCGTGACCGAAGGCGTCTTCACCTATGTCGCCATCGACGAACATCGCAAGCCGAGAGCCATTCCCGAACAGGGCTTCGAACAGGCCTAAAGCCCCACCGCAAAGGTCGGAAATCTTGACCAAACGGGCCTTCGCGCCTACCTGAGCCCCATGGCCGTCAGACGTATCCTCACCATCGACAACCCCGCCGACCTGTCGGTGCTCAAGCAGATCTCGAAACCGGTCGAGGCTGTGGACGCCGACGTGCGCGCCCTGATGGACGACATGCTGGAGACCATGTACGCGGCGCCGGGCATCGGCCTGGCCGCCGCCCAGATCGGCGATCTGCGCCGTGTCGTGGTCATGGATCTGCACGACGGCGAGCCGACGACGGACGCCGAGGTGGTCGACGAGGCCGGCGAGGACGCCGAGCCCAATCTCGCCGCCAATCCCCGCTTCTTCGCCAATCCTGAAATCCTCTGGGCCTCGGACGAGTTGTTCCAGTACGAGGAGGGCTGCCTGTCCCTGCCGGAGTATTTCGACACCGTCTCGCGCCCGGCCCGCATCCGCATCGCCTACCTCAACCGCGACAACCAGCGCATCGAGGAAGAGATCGACGGCCTCTACGCCGTCTGCTTCCAGCACGAACTGGATCACCTCGAGGGCGTTCTGTTCATCGACCATCTGTCGCGGCTCAAGCGCGACCGGGCGGTGACCAAGGTCAGGAAATACATGCGCTCGCGGGCGCTGGAGGACGCATGATGGGCCGCAGATCGACGGTGATCGACACCCACGGCCGCCGCCGTCTGACGCGTAGCGAGAAGATCGGCATCGGCAGCCTGGCGACCATCATCGGCGTCGCCGCCATCGGTCTGGTCGCCGGGGTCCTGCTGGACCGCCTGCTCGACTTCGACGACGCGCTGGACGCTGGCGGCGAATGGGACGAAGGCGGCGGGGTCGCCTCGCGCTGGGACTGACGTCCCAGCTTTTCTTGTTTTAGGGCGCTACGCTCGCGACGCGGTCGCTTGCTACTTGAGCGCCAGAGTGCGACCGGATCGCGCTCAAGCAGTGAGCCAGAGCCTGTCCTCCGGCCGATCGAAGATCGGACCGGGGGGCGCGGCGAGCGGTAGCGCGCCGCCGTCAGGCGGCCAAAGGAAAGCCGATGCGTTTAGCCTTCATGGGCACCCCCGAATTCGCCGTGCCCTCGTTGGGCGAGCTGATCGCCTCGGGCCATGAGATCGTCGCCGTCTATTCCCAGCCGCCGCGCCCCAAGGGCCGGGGCCAGAAGCTGACGCCGTCGCCGGTCCATGCCTTCGCCGAGGCCATGGGCCTGCCGGTGTTCACGCCCGAGTCGATGAAGGCCGACGAGGCCATCCAGATCTTCCAGAGCCTCGACCTCGACGCCGCCTGCGTCGTCGCCTACGGCCAGATCCTCAAGCCCGCCGTGCTCGAAGCGCCGCGTCTGGGTTGCTTCAACCTGCACGGCTCGCTTCTGCCCCGCTGGCGCGGCGCCGCCCCGATCCAGCGCGCCATCATGGCCGGCGACCGCGAGACGGGCGTCCAGATCATGCGGATGTCCGAAGGCCTCGACGAGGGGGCGATCCTGCTGTCCGAGGTCCTGCCCATCCATCCCGACGACACCGCCGCCAGCCTGTCCGAGCGGATGGCGACCACCGGCGCCACCCTCTGGACCCGGGCGCTCGCCGCCATCGAGCGTGGCGGGGTGACCGAGACGCCCCAGGCGGGCGAGCCGACCTATGCGAAGAAGATCACCCCTGCCGAGGCCCGCATCGACTGGACCCGTCCGGCGGCCGAGGTCGACTGCCACATCCGCGGCCTGTCGCCCTTCCCCGGCGCCTGGTTCGCCGCGTCGGACGGAACCCGCGTGAAGGCCCTGATGTCGCGCACCAGCCTGAAGGGGACCGGCGCCCCCGGCGAAGTCCTCGACGACGAACTGCTGGTCGCTTGCGGCGAAGGGGCGATCCGCCTGACCCGCGTCCAGCGCGAGGGCAAGGCGGCGCAACCGGCCTCCGACCTGCTCAAGGGCTTCCCCCTGCCCGCCGGGACCGTATTGGGCTGATGCCCCGCTATCGCCTGACCATCGAATACGACGGCTCGACTTATGCCGGGTTTCAGGCCCAGGCGGGCCTGCCGACCGTGCAGGGCGCGATCGAGACCGCGGTGAAGGCCTTCTCGGGTCAGGACGTCCGCATCGCCGCCGCCGGCCGCACGGATTCCGGCGTCCACGCCATGGGTCAGGTCGTCCATGTCGACCTCGAAAAGGACTGGCCCGCCGACACCGTCATGAACGCCCTCAACGCCCATCTGGTGAAGGAGGCGGTCGCCGTGCTGGACAGCAAAGCCGTCGGCGACGACTGGCACGCGCGCTTCTCGGCCACCGGCCGCCGCTACCTCTATCGCATCCTCAACCGCCCCGGCCGTCCGGCGCTGGAGCGGGGCAAGGTCTGGCACATGAAGAAGGCGCTGGACGCCGAGGCCATGCATGAGGCCGCCCAGGTTCTGGTCGGCCATCACGACTTCACCACCTTCCGCGATCTGGCCTGCCAGTCGAAATCGCCGGAGAAGACGCTGGACGTCGCCCGTGTCACCCGCGTCGGCGAGGAGGTCCATCTGGTGTTCGAGGCCCGGTCCTTCCTGCACCGTCAGGTCCGTTCCATGACCGGCACCCTGGTCGAGGTCGGTCTCGGCCGCTGGACGGCTGAAGACGTCGCCGAGGCCCTGGCCGCGCGCGACCGCACGGCTTGCGGGCCGGTGGCGCCGTCGGACGGGCTTTATCTGACCGGCGTGGCTTACGACTGAGGCCCGGCGTCCTCGGGCCTCAAGTAGCGCAAGGCGCGATAGGCCCAACCAGAAAGCCTACTTCTTCAGAAATCCGCCGATCATCCCGCCCAGACCGCCCGGCAGCTGGTCCAGCAGGGCGCCGGCGTCGTTCGTATGGCCGTTGGGCGTCAGCCGGTCGATGGCCTCGGGCAGGAGGCCGGCCAGGGTCTGGCTGGCCTGCTCCGGCGAGACGCCCAGCTTTCCGGCCAGATCGGCGATGGGGCCATGGCCGATGACCGACTGGATCTGTTCCGGGGTGATGTTCAGATTGGCGCCCTTGCCGATCCAGCTGGCGGCGATCTCGCCCAGACCGTGCTGGCCGAACTTGTCCGCCAGACCCTGAACCCCGCCCTGACCTTTCAGAAGGTCGGCGAGCCCGCCCGCGGCGTCGTCGCCGAGGCCGTGCATGACGTTGTCGAGAAGTCCCATGATCGTTCTCCGGTTTCAGCACCGAGGGTGCGCCGGACAGGCTACGCCTTCGTGACGGGCGACACCGTAAAACAATGCAAAAAGGCCCGCCGGTCAGGGCGGGCCTTCGAACAATCCGGGGCTTTCGCCTCAGTGCTTGGCCGTCTCGGCGCCTTGGGTGACGGCCGAACCGGCGGCCGAGACGTCGCGGCCAACGCCGGAGACGGTGTTGCAGGCCGAAACGGCCAGGGCGGCGGCGACGATGGACAGGGCGATGATCTTGCGCATGGGGGTTTCTCCGAGGGGGGAACTGTTGAACCGTGGCCGTAACGCGAAGCGTAACCGTTGGGTTGCATGGCCAATTCAGGCTTGCGTCTGCTAGGTCAGCGGCATGACCCAAGCCGCGAACACCGCCCGCCGTCTCGTCGATGTCCTCGTCATGAACGGGGTGGAGCGGATCTTCTGCGTCCCGGGCGAGAGCTATCTGGCCGTGCTGGACGCCCTGGCCGACGTGACGGATCAGATCCAGGTCATCACCTGCCGGCATGAGGCGGGCGCCGCCAATATGGCCGAGGCCTATGGCAAGCTGACCGGCAAGCCGGGCATCTGCATGGTCACCCGCGGCCCCGGCGCGACCCACGCCTCCATCGGGGTGCATACGGCGCATCAGGACTCGACCCCGATGATCCTGTTCGTCGGACAGATCGCCGTCTCGGACCGGGGCCGCGGCGCCTTCCAGGAGGTCGACTATCGCGAGGTCTTCGGCGGCCTGGCCAAATGGGCGACCGAGCTGGAGACCTCGACCCGCACCGTCGAGGTGGTCGAGCGCGCCTTCGCCACCGCGCTTCAGGGCCGGATGGGTCCGGTGGTCATCGCCCTGCCCGAGGATGTGCTGGAGGCCGACGGCGGCCCGGCCCCGGTGCGGCCCGTCTCGCCCGCCCGGTCGGCGCTCGATCCCGCCTTCGTCGCCGAGGTCGGCTCCCATCTGGCCAAGGCCGAGCGGCCCCTGCTGGTGCTGGGCGGCTCCGGCTGGACGCAGGAAGCGACCACCGCCATCAGCGACTGGGCCGAGCGGATCGGCCTGCCCGTCGCCCTGTCGTTCCGGCGCAAGGACCTGATCTCCAACGCCCGACCCAACTATGTCGGCGATCTCGGCCTCGGCCCCAATCCGGTCCTGCTGCAGCGGGTGCGCGAAGCCGATCTGATCCTGACGATCGGCGCGCGTCTGGGCGAGAACCCGACCCAGGGCTACACCCTGCTCGACCGCGCCCGGACGCCCGAGACCCTGATCCATATTCATCCCGGACCTGAGGAACTCGGCCGCGTCTGGCCGCCCCTGATGAGCGCCTGCGCCGATGTGTCGCTCGCCGCCATGGCCCTCGCGGAGATCGAGCCGGGCCGGACCTGGCACGATCAGGCCGAGGCGGGCCACGCCGCCTATGAGGTCTTCACCACTCCGGTCGCGGTCACCGGCGCGGCCAATATGAGCGAATGCATGGCCCATCTGCGCTCGGTCCTGCCCGCCGACGCCATACTGACCAACGGGGCCGGCAACTACGCCGCCTGGCTGCACCGCTTCCACAAGCACACGGCCATGCACACCCAGCTGGGGCCGACCTCGGGCGCCATGGGCTATGGCTATCCGGCGGCGGTGGCGGCCAAGAGCCTCTATCCCGACCGCGACGTCGTCTGCATCGCCGGCGACGGCGAATATCTGATGACCGGCCAGGAGCTGGCCACGGCGGTCCAGTACGGCATCAACACCGTCACCGTCATCGTCGACAACGGGACCTATGGCACCATCCGCATGCATCAGGAGCGGGACTATCCGCGCCGGGTCATCGCCACCGACCTGAAGAACCCCGACTTCGTCCAGTACGCCCGGGCCTTCGGCGCCTTCGGCATCCGCTGCGAGACGACGGAAGACTTCCCCGCCGCCTTCGCCGCCGCGCGCGAGGCGGCGTCCGGGAGCCAAGGGGTGCCCGCGATCGTTCACCTGATCACCTCGGCCGAGGACATCGCCCCCGGCCGCACCATCACCGCCCTCAGAGGCGGGTAGTTCCGGGAGACCTGTGATGCGTCTGGCTGTCCTGTCGATCGCGCTCGCGACCACCACCCTGTCCGCCTGCGCCACCGAACCCTCAGGCCCCGGCGGTCCCCCGCCGCCTGCCGACAACGGCAACGACTGCGCCGTCATCGCTGCGGTGGCCGGGGAACACTACGGCTTCAACACCACCGACCGCCTGCCGCCGCCGCTGTGGCTCAAGGACGGCGACCGCGCCTGGAGCCCGCGCTGCGACTGGGGCCGCTACGGCCTCAGCTTCCCGCGCACCTACGACCCCAACAGCCGTCCGGAGCCGGGCAAGCCGGCCCAGTGGGTCTCGTTCGACCGGCCCGTCTATGACGGCCGCGGCGCCACGATCGAGAGCGGCATCCTCCACGGCCCCCTGGCCGGAATGGGCGTCCGCTGCACGGTGGTCTCGGGCTTCGCCGGCTGGACCGTCACCGAGTGCAAGAACACCTGGATATCCTAGGTCGGATCACCCCGCCGGATCACCCCGGACAGGGCAGGGGCGAACAGGCGGCGGCGGGACGGGCTCGCCGGGAACGATGGGGACCGACCCGCTGACGGGCATATCGGGATCCGCTTTCCGGAACTCGGCCAGATTGGCCGCGAACAACTCTTGCCGTCGGGCGGGGGTCAGGGTGTCGATAATCTCCTCGTGCAGAACCTGACCCTCGTCGTCTTCGAGCCGGAGCGTGAACCGGCCCCCCGCGGCGAGGGCTTCCAGCAGGCGGGCCCGGACGGGGTGTTCCCGGCTGATGGGACCGGCGGGTCCACGGGCAAGGTCGCTCAACCGATCGGGACCGGCGGGTACGGCGGTCCGGTCGCCGTGCCAGACCTGACCCTCCGGCCCGCTCAACACGGACTGGACCCAGCTGGGCCGGTTTCGACAATAGTCGCCCAGCCGCATCGACCATCCCACGGTTGCGGGTTCGCCCAGGTCTTCACCCTGACCATCGAACCAGATGTGGAAGACGAAGGGCGAGGTTTCCGAATAGTCGCCGACCCTGACCATGTTCGGGCCCATGGTCGGCAGGCCGCCTTCGAGCCGGTAGATCGTGAGCGGCATCCGTCCCTCATGGACCTTGAGCTCATCGGCCCGGGACGAGTTCGCCCCGCCGCACACGGCGAGAGCGGCGAACAGCAGGACTGGAATACGCATGAAGCCTCGCAGAATGTCCTGAGCGAGTTGAGCGGGGCGCGCGTGAACGGTCAAGTTGTCTGGCCCTGCGCACTGGCGAGTATTTACCCGGGCAAAATATAATCTATTACACCCGGGCAAAAAGGATACCCGCCATGACGCCCGCCGCCCGTAAGGCCCTGATCGCCGACTACAAGGACACGCCGACCGTTGCCGGGGTCTATGCCGTCATCTGTTCGGCGACGGGCCAGGTCTGGGTCGGCCAGAGCCGCCATATCGACACCCGCTGGAACGGGCTCAGCTTTACCCTGAAGACCGGGTCGGGCCGCGACCCCTCGCTGCAGGCGGCGTGGAATGCGCATACGCCCGAGGATTTCCGCTTCGAACAGCTGGACCGGCTGCCCACGGACCTTTCGGATCTGCGGCTCAAGGACGAGCTGAAGGAAAGGGCCGCCCGCTGGACCGCGCGGCTGCAGGCGGAGACCCTGTTGCCGGGGTGAGCTTGACGGGTTCGCATCCACACCTTCCGTCATCCTCGGGCTTGTCCCGAGGACCCAGGGTTCGGCAGGCGGGCGGTGCGGGTAGCAGGCGGGGCCTTCAAGCGAATGCTGACAGCGTCCGAAGTCGTCATGGGCCCTCGGAACAAGTCCGAGGGTGACGAATGGGGGGCGGAGGCCTCAACTCCGCATCCCCGCCCGGATTTTTCCGCGTCTTTTCAATCCTCAGATTGAAAGTCGGCGACTTCGGCATGGCGCCGTTCGCCTCGGGCCTATATTGGGCGCGCGGCCTCAACGCCTTGTCCGCGCCGGCGAAATGGCGCGATTTGGCGGTGTGGCGGTGTTTTTCGACGGCTTGCCCCGCCACTTTCCGGACCGACCCGACCCTCCATGCCCTTTACCGCCACCGTCCTGACCATGTTCCCCGAGGCCTTTCCGGGCGCGCTCGGCGTGTCGTTGATCGGCACGGCCTGGCGCGAGAAGGGGCTGTGGAGTCTGGAAACGCTGGACATTCGGGACTTTTCCGAAGATAAGCGCGGCTTCCTGGACGACACCCCCGCGGGTGGCGGCCCGGGACAGGTACTCAAAGCGGACGTGGTGGCTCGCGCACTCGACAGTGTGCAGGGGTCGTCCCGGCCGCTTTTGTACATGAGCGCACGCGGTCGGCCCCTGACCCAGGCGCGAGTGAAGGAATGGGCGAAAGCGGACGGGATCACCGTCCTCTGCGGCCGGTTCGAGGGGGTGGATCAACGGGTGCTCGACGCCCGGGGGTTCGAGGAGGTCTCCGTCGGAGACGCGGTTCTCGCCGGCGGCGAGGCGGCGGCGATGCTGGTGATCGAGGCGTGCGTCAGACTGATCCCCGGAGTGCTCGGTGCGGCGGAAAGCCTGTCGACCGAGAGTTTCGAGGACGGGCTTCTGGAGCATCCGCAGTACACGCGACCGCGGACGTTCGAGGGGCTGGATATCCCCGAGGTGCTGTTGTCGGGCGACCATCGCAAGATGGCGGTCTGGCGTCAGGAGCAGCGGGAACTCACTACGCAGGAGCGGCGCCCGGATCTCTGGGAAGCCCATCTTGCCAATCGACCAGCGGAATCCTCCGCCAAATCAAAGCTAAAGGGCAAAAAAGCCCGAGGAGAATAGACTATGGCCAACATCCTTCAGACCATCGAAGCCGAAGAAAAAGCCCGCCTGATCGCAGTTCGTGAAATCCCGAACTTCCAGCCCGGCGACACCCTGCGCGTCATGGTCAAGATCAAGGAAGGCGAACGCGAACGCATCCAGGCGTTCGAAGGCGTCTGCATCGCCCGTGACGGCGGCGGCGTGAACGAGACCTTCACGGTCCGCAAGATTTCCTTCGGTGAAGGCGTGGAGCGCAAATTCCCGATCCTGTCGCCGAACATCGACGCCATCGAAGTGAAGCGTCGCGGCGTCGTCCGTCGCGCCAAGCTCTACTACCTGCGCGACCGTCGCGGTAAGTCGGCCCGTATCGCCGAGCGCCAGACGGTTCGTCCGGCCAAGGGCGCCCAGGTGCCGGTCACCGGTTCGGCCGACAAGGCCGGCGACGAAGCATAAGATCCGGGGCTACCGCCCTTCGGGCGACTTGAGCCCCGACATGATGAGGCCCCGGTGGAAACACCGGGGCCTTTTTCATTTTCTACTGCGGAAACAGTCTGTTGGACGCGTCCTTCTGGCCGTCCACACTGCGTCTGAGGCTATGAACCTCGGTGGTTTCGCGGTGGATGGCCGCATGGGCCCGGCGGATGGTCTCGCGCGTGGTCGCCGACAGCTTCTCATCGGCGACGGCGGCGTGGAACCGCTTGTCGAGCGCGGCCTCGCCCCGGTCGGCCGCGTCGACCAGACCGGCCTCGTCGCGCATCAGGGCGTGGCTCATGTCCATGACGGCGCGCTGGGCCTTGGCGAGGATCGAGCCCGAGGTGTCGGGATGGCCGCCGAGGGCCGTGACAGTCGCGGCCATGACCCGGGCCATGTCCCGGCGCTCCTCGGCCAGGGCGCTGAACAGGCTGCCGTGGCCCGAGCTTTCGCTGTCGTCCGCGATCAGGTCCAGACGCTCCGCGCTGTCGAGCGTGGCGGCGATCAGGCCGTTGAGGACGTGGATATCGTGACGGTTGGGCATGGGGGTCTCCAATACTTACCCACTGGAACGGCCCAGCCTCGCCCCGGGTTGCGGCGCGATTGCGACCGGCCGATCACCGTCGGATCAGCAAACCATCACAGCTTCGTGCGCCTGGAGCCCCGTTCAGAGCCCCGTTCAGAGCTTTGTCCGGAGCGACCAGAGCTCGGGGAAGCAGCGCTTCTCCAGCGTCGTCATCAGATAGGCCGCGCCCTCGGTGCCGCCGGTGCCGCGACGCCGGCCGATGATCCGCTCGATGGTCACTACATGTTTGTGTCGCCAGGTCAGCAGGGCGTCGTCGAGGTCGACCAGCTTTTCAGCCAGCTGGTACTGGGCCCACCAGCGGTCGGTGTCGCGATAGACCTCCAGCCAGGCCGCCTCGACGGCCTCGGATGGCTCATACGGCTGACTGACGTCGCGGTTCAGGACGGCTTCGGGCACCGGCAGGCCGGCCGCCGCCAACTGGGCCAGGGCGTCGTCATAGAGGCTGGGGGCCTCGATCGCGGCCTTGAGCGCGGCATGGGCCTCGGGCCGGTCTTCCTGGAAGGCGAGGAAGCGGGCGTCCTTGAGCCCCAGCATGGCCTCGAAGCGGCGGAACTGGTCGCTCTGGAAGCCCGAGCTGGAGCCCAGCACATCGCGGAAGCGCAGATAGTCGGCGGGCGTCATCGTCGCCAGGATGTCCCAGCTCTGGGTCATCACCGCCTGGATGCGGCTGACCCGCGCCAGCGACTTGTAGGCCGGGACCAGATCGCCGTTCCGGACCATCGACTGGGCCAGGGCCACCTCGTGCAGAATCTGCTTGAGCCACAGCTCCTTGGTCTGGTGGATGATGACGAACAGCATCTCGTCGTGCTGGTCCGAGATCGGATCCTGCGCCGACAGCAGCCGGTCGAGCCCGAGGTAGCGGGCATAGGTCATGTTCGAAGCGTCGGTCATGGGGCTTCCGATACGGCGATCAGGGTCCCGGGTCGAGGGCGGGGATCGACCCTATTTGATCCGGATCTCGAACAGCTGCGGCCAGTTCTTGCCGGTGACGAACAGGCGTTTGCCCGCCGCGTCCCAGGCGATGCCGTTCAGGACGTCGTCGTTGACGTCCTTGCGCTCGCTCTCGGGAAACAGGCCGGTCAGGTCGATCCAGGCCACGACATGGCCGGTGGTCGGATCGATGCGGGCGATGCGGTCGGTCTGCCAGATGTTGGCGTAGATATAGCCGCCGCCGGGCGCGTCCGGATCGGCGACCCATTCCAGCTCGTTCAGCTGGTCCACCCCGCGGCCGTCGGCAGTGACCATCAGCCGGCCGGTCACCGTGAGGGTCCGGGGGTCGAGGAAGCGCAGGACGGGGGTGCCGTCGCTCATGATGATGCGGTGGTCGTCCTTCGTCAGGGCCCAGCCTTCGCCCGTATAGGAGAACAGCCCCATAGGGCTCAGGTCCGTGGCGTTCCAGATGAAGCCCAGATGGTTGCGCCAGGTCAGGCTGATCAGCCGGTCGCCGACCTGGACGATGCCCTCGCCGAAATAGGCGGTGTCCAGCACCCGCTTCTTCAGGACCTCGCCGTCGGCCAGCCGGACGATGCGGATATCGGAGGGAAAGCGGCCGGTGCTCTCGACCAGTTCGGCATCGGCGCCCTCGCCGCGATAGAAGAGGCCCTCGGTGAAAGCGTCGGTCGCGTGGGGAAAGGTGCGCACGACCTCATAGCCCAGCACCGGGACCGTCCCGGTCGTGCTCGCAGCGGGGGCCGCCTGCGGCAAGGGGGCCGAGGCCGCCCCCATCGGGGCGGCGCAGGCGCCGAGGAGCAGGAGAAGGCCGAAAAGGGCTTTGGGAAGGATGGGGCGCATCCTTCGCCTATACCCCGGGTCCCGCCGTTTCGCGCGCGTTCAGTTCGGCCTGCTGCGCGTCGAGCGTGGCCTGTTTCTTCTTCGCCGATGCGCGCCCGGCCATGTTCAGCCCCTCGACCAGGGCCGAGAAGGCCATCGCGGCGTAGATATAGCCCTTGGGCACATGGACGCCGAAGCCGTCGGCGATCAGGACCGCGCCGATCATCAGCAGGAAGCCGAGGGCCAGCATGACCACGGTGGGGTTCTTGTCGATGAAGTTGGCCAGCGGGTCCGAGGCCAGCAGCATCACGGTCACGGCGACGACCACGGCGACCATCATGATCGGCACATGATCGGTCATGCCGACGGCGGTCAGGATCGAGTCGACCGAGAAGACCAGGTCCAGCAGGATGATCTGGACGATGGCGGCGCCGGCGTTGTTGATGACGACCGCCTTCTTGTCGAGGACGTCGTGGCTCGGCGTCGGATCGACCGTGTGGTGGATCTCCTTGGTCGCCTTCCACAGCAGGAACAGGCCCCCGGCGATCAGGATCAGGTCGCGCCAGCTGAACATGGTGTCGAACGACGGCTCACCGTGGCTGTTCAGCGGGCCGTGGAAGCCGAGGTTGAACACCGGCGCGGTCAGGCCGACGATCCAGCCGATCGTGGCCAGAAGGCCCAGGCGCATGATCAGGGCCAGGCCGATGCCCAGCCGGCGCACCTTCTGCCGCTGCTCGGGCGGCAGCTTGTTCGACAGGATGGAGATGAAGACCAGATTGTCGATCCCCAGCACCACCTCCATCACGATGAGGGTGGTCAGGGCCAGCCAGGCGGCGGGATCGGTCAGAAGGGGGACGATGGCGTCGAACATGAGGGTCCTTGAAAGCGTGGCCGCCTAGATAATGCAGGAGTTGGCATTCTCGTCATCCCCGGCCCGCGTCTGATTGTCGCTTGGGGGCGGTTCACGGCTGTGACGGGGCCGGGACGTCCGAGACCAGAGCCCCGGCCCCGCCGCCCGCGATGACCGCTTCGCGCACCGCCGAGTGGGAGGCGAAGCTCTGGGCCTCGACATAGATGCGGCCCGCCTGCGGATAGGCGGCGCGGATCTTCTGCTCCAGCCGGGCGACCGTGTCCTCGACGTCGGCGGCCGAAAGGTCGTTGCGGAAATCGAGGCTCAGGCAGACGAGGATTTCGTTCGGGCCGAAATGCATGGTGCGGGCGTCGTTCAGCCCGTCGACGCCGGGCTCGGCCGCGGCGATGGCGCGGATGCCCTCGCGGGTCGCCGGATCGGCGGCCTCGCCGGTCAGCAGGCTCTGGCTTTCGAAGGCGAGGAAGGCGGCGGTCAGGGCCAGGATGACGCCGATGACGATCGACGCGACCCCGTCCAGCACCGGCAGGGCGAACACCTGACTACACACCACCCCGATCAGGGCCACCACCAGACCGGACAGGGCGGCGGTGTCCTCAAACAGGACGGTGAAGACGGTCGGGTCCTTGGAGCCGTGGATGGACTTCAGGAAGGGCCGGTCGCCGCGCTCGGCGTTGAATGCCTTGAGGGCGATGATCCAGGATGTTCCCTCGAACAGCACCGACAGGCCCAGGATGATATAGTTGACCCACGGGTTCTCGATTGGCTCGGGCGCGCGGATGCGGTCGATCCCGTGGGTGATCGAGACCACGGCCCCGACCCCGAAGATCAGCACCGACACCACGAAGGTGTAGAAATAGAGCTGCAGCCCGTGCCCGAACGGATGGGTCTCGGTCGCCGGCCGGGCCGCGCGCCTCAATCCAACCAGCAGCAGCACCTGATTGCCGGTGTCTACGGCGGAGTGGATCGCCTCGGACATCATCGCCGCAGATCCGGTGATCAGGGCGGCGATCAGCTTGGTCACGGCGATGGCCAGATTGCCGGCGAGGGCGGCGAAAATAACGTTCTTGCTGGTCGAGGCGGCCATGCGGTCTTTCGGGGCGGGAGAGCGAACGCGGTGAGACGGAACGCCGCAGGCCCGCAACCGTGCCGTTCATTGGTCCGATCACGACTTGTTGCGAGCGGGAAAACCCCATGCTATCAGGCGCCCGGCTTCATAGGGGCGTTTCAGGCGAAGCGGCCCTTTGCGTGCTTTCCTTAAGCATTACAGGCCTTTGGCCGGCGTGGGCATCCTCCGCCGGTCGCGACCACAAAAGCTTGACCGAACGGGTACGACACCTTGGCAGACGATTTCAGGACGACGGAAGTCGGCGAGCGCTACGCACAGGCGCTGTTCGACCTCGCTCTCGAGACGAAGAAACTCGACGCCGTGCGCGCCGATCTCAAGTCGCTGAAGGCCGCCTGGATCGAAAGCGCCGACCTGCGCCGCCTGGCCACCTCGCCGATCATCGCCGCCGAGGACCAGGTCAAGGGCCTGATCGCCATCGCGACCAAGGCGAAGTTCGAGACCACCACGAAGAATTTCCTCGGCCTGCTGGCCCAGAACGGCCGCGCCCGCGATCTGGCCGCCGTCATCGCCGGCTTTGAAGCCCTCTACGCCAAACACGCCGGCATCGTCGCCGCCGAGGTCGTCTCGACCCAGGCCCTGACCGCCGCCCAGCTGAAGACCATCACCGCGGCGCTCAACACGGCGCTCGGCAAGAACCCCGAAATCACCACCCGGGTCGATCCGTCGATCCTCGGCGGTCTGAAGGTGAAGGTCGGCTCGACGCTGTTCGACGCCTCGCTGAAGACCAAGCTCGACCAGATGAAGTTCGCCCTCAAGCGCGCCTAAGGCGCGCGCCAACAAGAATGTAGCGGGCCTCACAGCCCGACCTGAAGACGAAGACAGAGAGATCCAAATGGACATCCGCGCCGCCGAGATTTCGGCCATCCTCAAGTCGCAGATCGCCTCCTTCGGCGTTGAAGCGGACGTGTCCGACGTCGGCAGCGTGCTGTCGGTCGGCGACGGCATCGCCCGCATCCACGGTCTGGACAACGTCCAGGCCGGCGAGATGATCGAGTTCCCGAAGGCCGGCGTGAAGGGCATGGCCCTGAACCTCGAGCGCGACAACGTGGGCGCGGTTATCTTCGGCGCCGACGCCGCCATCGCTGAAGGCGACGAAGTCCGCCGCCTCGGCGAGATCGTGGACGTGCCGGTCGGCAAGGGCCTGCTGGGCCGCGTCGTCAACCCGCTGGGCGAGCCGATCGACGGCAAAGGCCCGATCACCTTCACCGAGCGCCGCCGCGTGGACGTCAAGGCGCCGGGCATCATCCCCCGCAAGTCGGTGCACGAGCCGATGCAGACCGGCCTGAAGGCCATCGACACCCTGATCCCCGTCGGCCGCGGCCAGCGCGAGCTGATCATCGGCGACCGTCAGGTCGGCAAGACCGCCGTCGCCATCGACACCATCCTGAACCAGAAGTCGACCAACGCCGCCGCGGCGTCGGAAGGCGAGAAGCTGTACTGCATCTACGTCGCCATCGGTCAGAAGCGTTCGACCGTCGCCCAGATCGTCAAGACGCTCGAAGAGCGCGGCGCGCTGGACTACACCATCGTCGTGGCCTGCACCGCCTCGGAACCGGCCCCGCTGCAGTTCCTGGCTCCGTTCGCCGGCACCGCCATGGGCGAGTTCTTCCGCGACAACGGCATGCACGCCCTGATCGTCTATGACGACCTGTCCAAGCAGGCCGTGGCCTACCGTCAGATGTCGCTGCTGCTGCGCCGCCCGCCCGGCCGTGAAGCCTATCCGGGCGACGTCTTCTACCTGCACTCGCGCCTGCTGGAGCGTTCGGCCAAGCTGAACGGCGACTACGGCTCGGGCTCGATGACCGCCCTGCCGCTGATCGAAACCCAGGCCAACGACGTTTCGGCCTACATCCCGACCAATGTGATCTCGATCACCGACGGCCAGATCTTCCTGGAATCCGACCTGTTCTACCAAGGCATCCGCCCGGCCGTGAACGTCGGCATCTCGGTGTCGCGCGTGGGCTCCTCGGCCCAGACCAAGGCGATGAAGAAGGTCGCGGGCTCGATCAAGGGCGAGCTGGCCCAGTATCGTGAAATGGCCGCCTTCGCCAAGTTCGGTTCGGACCTGGACGCCTCGACCCAGAAGCTGCTGGCCCGCGGCGCCCGCCTGACCGAGCTGCTCAAGCAGCCCCAGTACGCCCCGCTGACCATGGAAGAGCAGGTCGTGTCGGTCTACGCCGGTACGCGCGGCTATCTGGACGGCATCGCCGTCGGCGACATCGGTCGTTTCGAGAGCGAGCTGCTGGCCCGCATCCACTCGTCGAACGCGTCGCTGCTGGAAGGCATCCGCACCAAGAAGGACCTGACCGCCGAGCTCGAAGCCGAGCTGAAGTCGGTGCTGGAAGCCTTCGTCAAGACCTTCGCCTAAGCCTGATCACCGGAAGCTGAAAGAGTAGCGCCCGATGGCCAGCCTCAAGGAAATGCGCAATCGGATCGACAGCGTGAAGTCCACGCAGAAGATCACGAAAGCCCTGAACATGGTCGCGGCGGCCAAGCTGAAGCGCGCCCAGGACCAGGCCGAAAGCGCGCGTCCCTACGCCCGCAAGATGGCCGCCGTCATCGCCAACCTGGCGGCGGGCGTCTCCGGCGACGGCGCGCCCAGGCTGCTGGCCGGCACGGGTTCGGACAAGAAGCACCTCGTGATCGTCGCCACCGGCGACAAGGGTCTGGCGGGCGGTTTCAACACCAACGTCATCCGCGCCGCCAAGGAACGGATCAACTCGCTGATCGCCTCGGGCAAGGACGTCCGCATCGTCGCCGTGGGCCGCAAGGTTCGTGACGGTCTGTCGCGCCTGTACGGCGACAAGCTGATCCGCACCTTCGAGCTGTCGGAGCACAAGGTCATCGGCATGGCCGCGGCCGAGCCGATCGCCGCCCTGATCGCGGAAGAGTTCGAGGCCGGCAACGCCGACGTCGTGACCCTGTTCTACAGCCGCTTCCAGTCGGTGATCTCGCAGGTCCCGACGCCGAAGCAGCTGATCCCGGCGGTGGTGGACGGCGACGCCGCCCCCATCGACCTGAACGGCGCCGTCTACGACTACGAGCCCTCGGAAGAGGAAATCCTCGACGTCGTCCTGCCGCGCAACATCACGACCCAGGTTCTGGCCGCTCTGTACGAGAACCAGGCCAGCTTCTTCGGGGCCCAGATGGGCGCCATGGACAACGCCACGCGCAACGCGGGCGACCTCATCAACTCGCTGACGCTGCAGTACAACCGCAAGCGCCAGGCCCAGATCACCACCGAACTGATCGAGATCATCGCCGGCGCGGAAGCGCTCTGATCCTCCGATCCTGACAGAACATACGAAACGGACGCACCCGATGACCGACACCGTCAAGAAACCCGCCGCCCGCAAGCCTGCGGCTCCCAAGGCTCCGAAGGCCACCAAGGCCGCCGCCACGGGTAACGCCGTCGTCACCGCCGGCACGGGCGTGGGCAAGATCGCCCAGGTCATCGGCGCCGTCGTCGACGTCGAGTTCACCGGCCAGCTGCCGGCGATCCTGAACGCCCTGCACACCCAGAACGTCGACCAGAAGACGGGCGAGCCCTTCACCCTGGTTCTGGAAGTCGCCCAGCACCTCGGCGAGAACATGGTCCGCACCATCGCCATGGACACCTCGGAAGGCCTGACGCGCGGCCAGGCCGTGACCGACACGGGCACCTCCATCCTGGCGCCGGTCGGCCCGGGCACGCTGGGCCGCATCATGAACGTCGTCGGCCAGCCGATCGACGAACAGGGCCCGATCAACACGACGATGTACCGTCCGATCCACCGCGACGCCCCTTCGTTCGAAGAGCAGTCGACCTCGTCGGAAATCCTGGTCACGGGCATCAAGGTCATCGACCTGATGTGCCCCTACACCAAGGGCGGCAAGACCGGCCTGTTCGGCGGCGCCGGCGTCGGCAAGACCGTGACCATGCAGGAACTGATCAACAACATCGCGAAGGCCTACGGCGGCTACTCGGTGCTGGCCGGCGTGGGTGAGCGCACCCGCGAAGGCAACGACCTGTATCACGAGATGATCGAGTCCAACGTGAACGTGGACCCGACCAAGAACAACGGCTCGACCGAAGGCTCCAAATGCGCTCTGGTCTACGGCCAGATGAACGAGCCGCCCGGCGCCCGCGCCCGCGTCGCCCTGACCGGTCTGGCCCAGGCCGAGTACTTCCGCGACGAGGAAGGCAAGGACGTGCTGCTGTTCGTCGACAACATCTTCCGCTTCACGCAAGCCGGTTCGGAAATGTCGGCTCTGCTGGGCCGCATCCCGTCGGCGGTGGGCTATCAGCCGACCCTGGCGACCGAGATGGGCAACCTGCAGGAGCGCATCACCTCGACCAAGAAGGGCTCGATCACCTCGATCCAGGCCATCTACGTTCCCGCCGACGACCTGACCGACCCGGCCCCGGCCGCCTCGTTCGCCCACCTGGACGCCAAGACCGTTCTGTCGCGTGACATCGCCGCCCAGGCCATCTTCCCGGCCGTGGACCCGCTGGACTCGACCTCGCGGATCATGGACCCGCTGATCATCGGCGAAGAGCACTACAACGTCGCCCGTTCGGTCCAGGAAGTCCTGCAGTCCTACAAGGCCCTGAAGGACATCATCGCCATCCTCGGCATGGACGAGCTGTCGGAAGAGGACAAGCTGGTCGTCGCGCGCGCCCGCAAGATCTCGCGCTTCCTGTCGCAGCCCTTCTTCGTCGCCGAGCAGTTCACCAACTCGCCGGGCAAGTTCGTCTCGCTGGAAGACACGATCCGCTCGTTCAAGGGCATCGTCGCCGGCGAATACGACCACCTGCCGGAAGCCGCCTTCTACATGGTCGGCTCCATCGAGGAAGCCGTCGAGAAGGCCGCCAAGCTGGCCTCCGAGGCCGCCTAGGTCATGGCGGGCAAGCTGCAGTTCTCGCTGGTCGCGCCTGAACGCGAGGTCTTTTCGGGCCTCGTGGATCAGGTCGACGCGCCGGGCGTCGAAGGCGACTTCGGCGTCCTGCCCGACCACGCCCCCTTCATGACGGCCCTGCGCGAGGGCACGGTCACCGTCTTCGACAACGGTTCGAAGCGGGTGTTCGAGGTCCACGGCGGCTTCGCCGACGTGACCCCGGCGGGCCTGACCATCCTGGCCGAACAGGCCTCGGAAGTGACGGCGGCCTAAGAAGCCGACGGGCGGCGATGCCGCCCTGATCTCCTTGCGAACAGCCGACGCGAAAGCGTCGGCTGTTTTGCGTTTCAGATCCCGAGCGGTCGTCAAAACCTGGCGCCAAACTGACCCGGGCCGCTTGAACCGGGGGTTCGGGGCGCTAGACTGGCCCTTATGGGGCCACGTCCCCGCCGCCGGTCCTGCGCCGGCGTGAAGCCCGGGACGGCCCGGCTCCTTGTCCAAGGAGGGCCCCCAATGGCCTTGACCCTCATCGATATCGCCGGCGTCGGCGGCGTACTTCTGATCCTGATCGCCTATGCGGGCGCGACGGCCGGGAAGCTGGATCCGAAACAGTGGCCGGCCCTGACGCTGAACCTCATCGGCGCCTTGCTGATCCTCTGGTCCCTGTCGGTCGACTTCAATCTGTCGGCGGCCCTGATGGAGGGGGCCTGGGCGCTGGTGGCCGTGGCCGGGTTGGCAAGGCTGGCCATCCAGAGGTTGAAGCGCTAGCTTTCCTCTCCTTCAGGGGGAAGCTCTCATGACCGGCTTAATGCGATCTATGGCGGCGATGGCCGCCCTGGCCCTGCCTCTGGCCATGGCCGGCTCGGCCTGTGCCTCGCCGCCACAGTCGTCCACCCCCAGGCAGGGCCCCGCGCCCTTCAGCGCCCTGACCTCGCCGACGGCCGCGCTCAAGGTCGCCTTCGACGAGGTCTGCCTCCCCGCTGTGCTTGAGGGTCGGTCGCTCGAGGAGCTCGCGCTGCAGCGCTATATGGTCGCCGTGCCCCCGCGTTCGACCGGGTCGCCCACCGCCACGGCGGCCTGGCGGCTGGCGTCCTATTCCCACGTCTATGTCGTGGCCTTGCCCGGCGGAGGGTGTTCGGTCTCGGTTGAGGGAGGCGATCCGGACGGGTTGAACGGAGCGGCCATCGAGATGATGCAGGCCCGGGCCGCCTTCGCCCCGGCGACCCCGGAGTCTGTGGACAACGGAAAGGCGGAACGCATCGCCTGGTGCACGCCCGAAGCTGACCGGCCGTATTTCGTCGCCCTGCTGCGCCGGACCTCAGGGCGGCGAAACGCCTTCGTGGCCAATGTGCTGCGGGCGCAAGGGCTCCGCCCGTCCTTCTGTCCAGTTTCTGGACAGGCGGGTTAGCCCGCGAACTTTCCGAACGCCGCCACCACCTGCTCATAGGCGGCGCGCTTGAACGGCACGATCAGGTCGCAGGCTTCCGAAAGGTCGCCCCAGCGCCAGGCGTCGAACTCGACCTCCTCGTGCTGGTTCAGGTCGATCTCGGCCTCGTCGCCGGTGAAGCGGAAGGCGAACCAGGTCTGGCGCTGGCCGTTCCAGGGCTTGCGCTTCTCGCGCAGGTGCCGGGCCATCAGTTCGGGCGGGAAGTCGTAGAGGATCTCGTCTTCCGTGCGGCCCAGAAGCTCCACCGAGTTCACCCCGGTCTCTTCCTGAAGCTCGCGCAGGGCCGCGACGGCGACGTCCTCGCCCTTGTCCACGCCCCCTTGCGGGAATTGCCAGTTGTACGGCCCTTCGGTGGCGTGGCGGCGGCCGTACCAGACCTTGCCCTCGGCGTTGAAGAGCACGACGCCGACATTGGGGCGGTAGAGGGAGAGGTCGGGGGATGAGGTCATGATCCGCCTTACCCCAAGGCCAACCCGATAGGCCAGAGTGAGCGGCCATCCGGCCTCAAGCAGCGCTACGCGCGACAGGCCAACAAAAAAGCAGAGCCGGGTCGCGTCAGCGACCCGGGCGCTGCGTCATCGCCGAAGCCGGCGCCAGCTGCAGACCACGCGCGTCCAGACCGGCGGTCCAGCGGGCGGCGGCCTCGACGGTGACCGGATAGCTGAAGCCGGTCCCCAGGGCCGCCCCGGTGGCCTTGGCGCGGGCTTCCAGGGCGTTCAGGCGGCCGACGATGAAGGCCGGGGTCTGGGTCTCGTCAATGATGGAATCGGCGCTGGCCCGGGCCCAGGCGCCCGGCCTGCGACGGGCGGAGCCGTCGTCGACGAAGGCGACGCCGTGCTGGCGCAGCACGCTCAGGAAGGCGGCCATGCCGTTGTCCGAGGTCACGAACCGGTCGCCCAGATAGTTGGTCACCGCGAAATAGCCGGTGGCGCGGCCCAACAGCCAGTTCATCCGGGCGATGATGTCGTCGGGCGTGGCGGAGGCCAGCAGGGTCTGCGGACCCGGATCGTTGTCCGGATAGCCCGAGGGCTCCATCGGGATCTCGATCATCACCTCATGGCCCTGGGCCCGGGCCAGGTCGATCCAGCCCTGCAGGCCGTCGGCATAGGGGACGAAGCTCAGGGTCACCTCGGCCGGCAGCCGCTCGATGGCGGCGCGGGTGGTGACGGCGTTGAGGCCGAGGCCGCCGACGATCAGGGAGACGCGCGGCTTCCCGTTCGGGCGGAAGGGACGGGCATAGGCCTGGGCCGGGACGCGGCCGTCGGCGGCGATGGTCGGCAGGGGGCCGTTGGGGCCCGGCTGGTTCAGGCCCGCGATCGGGGCCGAGACCAAGGGCTGGGGCGCCTGTTTGGGCGCCGAGATGGCCCCGCCGCCGCCCGCGACGGTCGCGCCGTCGGGCAGGGTGATCAGGGCGTCGCCGCCGGCGGCGCCCGAGGCGGGATCGGCGTTGGGATCGCCCAGGGTCTGCCAGGCGGCCCAGTCGCCGCCCATGCCGAAGGCTTCCAGTCCTGTGGGGGCCTCGGGTCCGGCGGCGGGGGCGTGGGCTTCGCGGTGGAGGGCGGCGCGCGCCGAAGGGGTTCCGGCCGTGGGATCGCCCAACACCGTCAGGAACAGGGCCACGGTCCCGAGCAGCAGCAGTCCCGCCGCGCCCACGGCGACCGGCGGCCGTTTCAGGGCGTCGACGATCGGGGCCAGGCTCAGGCGCGGCAGCTTGCTCTGCGGAGCGGCTCCGGCGGCGGCGGCGAGGGCGGATTCTCTCTTGGCGAACATACGACGACGAAACGCTCGGGACCCGCGACGGGCGGTCCTTCTCGGGCGTCACTCTGCCGTGCGGCGGTTAAGAAACCCTAACGGCCTGTTCACCAAGAATTAGGCTTACCGCCGCCGCTGCTGCGGGGTCGGGGTGGCCTCCGGAGCAGGCTCGGGCTTCGCTTCCGGCGCGGGGGCCGCGTCGTCATTGGCCGCGGTTTCCGTCGCGCCGTCCGAGACCACGATCCCCGCCGGGGCGGCCGCGAGCTTCGACAGATCGCCGCCGGCGCGCAGCACGTCCAGCGCCCGCTCCAGCTGATAGTCCTTCGACTTGTCGAAGTCCGGACCCGGGGCCTCGTGCGGGGTGTGGGCGCCTTTGCGCTCGGCCCCGATGGAGGCGTCCAGCGCCGTGGCGTAGGCGGCCTCGGAATAGATGAAGCTGGAGCGCGAGACGATCCGGCCCTCGGCCTCCGACCGGGCGACCTCAAGATCCGGCTCGATGCCGATCTTCTGGATCGAACGTCCCGACGGTGTGTAGTAGCGCGCCGTGGTGATCGACAGGGCGCCGTCCTTGCCGCCGCCCAGCGGGATGACGGTTTGAACCGAGCCCTTGCCGAAGCTTGTCAGGCCGACCATCGTCGCCCGTTCCTGATCCTTCAGGGCGCCGGCCACAATCTCCGACGCAGAGGCCGAGCCGTAGTTGATCAGGACCACCAGCGGCAGGCCGTTGGTCAGGTCGCCGGGCTTGGCGGCGTAGCGGTCGATCTGGTCGGGCTTGCGACCCCGTTGGCTGACGATCTCGCCCCGCTCGAGGAAGGCGTCCGAGACGTCGATGGCCGCCGTCAGCAGGCCGCCGCCGTTGTTGCGCAGATCCAGGACGAAGCCCTTGATCCCGGGCTTCTCGGTCTTCAGCCGGGTGATGACCTGGGTCAGCTCGCGGCCGGTGTTCTCGTTGAAGGTCGAGATGCGGATATAGCCGAAGTCGCCTTCCAGACGGCCGGTGACGGATTCAACCTTGATCACCTCGCGAACGAGGGTGACCTCGCGAGCCTCCTCGCCGTCACGCAGCAGGGTGACATTGACCGAGGTGCCCATGGCGCCGCGCAGCTTGTTGGAGACGTCCGAGACGCTCAGGCCCGCGGCGTTCTGGCCGTCGATGGCCGAGATGACGTCGCCGGCCTGGATTCCGGCGCGGCTGGCCGGGGAGTTGTCCATCGGCGAGATGACCTTCACCAGACCGCCCTCGGCCGTGATGGTCAGGCCGACGCCCGAATATTCGCCCGAGGTGCGCTCCTGCAGGTCGCCATAGCCATCCGGCGACAGATAGTTGGAGTGCGGATCCAGCGCCGACATCATGCCGGCCAGCGCCGCCTCGATCAGCTTCTTGTTGTCGACCGGGACCACATAGGCCTGTTCGACCACGGCCAGGACGTCCCCGAACAGCTGCAGCATCCGGAAGGTCTCGTTCCGGGGCGTCTGGGTGGCGACGGTCATGCCGCTCAGGCCCAGAGCCAGCACGGCGCCGCCGGCGAGGAGCAGTTTACGCATTCGGTCTCTTTCGCGGTCGTCCAAAAGGCTTCGAAGCCGAAGCCTTCAGGCGTCCGGTATCAGGGTCAGGAGCGCCGAAGTCACGACGAAATCGTGGCGCCGACGGTTGCTGCGGATAAAATCAGCGTCGGGGGCGGATGGAAAGCGGTTTCGCGTTCGCCGAACCCGTCACCGCAACCAGGGCGCCGGGTCGACCGGCCGCTCGTCGCGGCGCAGTTCGAAATAGACCTCGCCGTCGTCGGCGGAGCGTCCCAGGGCCTGACCGTCCGCGACCCGGCCGCCGGCCTCGACCGAGACCGTGTCCAGCCCGGCGATGACGGCCCGCCAGCCGGGGCCTAGGTCGAGGATGACCACCTGACCCCAGCCGCTCAGCGGACCGGCGTAGTCGACCACGGCGTTGGCCGGGGCGGTGATGGTCCGCGCGCCCGTGCGCCAGCGCCAGCCCGAGGAGCCGCGGCCGAAGACGGCGTCCGGCTCGCCCGGGGCGGGCGGGCTCAGACGCGAACGGCCGCCGGGCAGGCGGGTGACCACGGTCTCGGCGTCGGCCTCGGCGGCGGACAGGGGCTGGATCTCGCCGCCCAGACTGCGGATCCGGGCCTCGAGCACCCTGGCGGCGCGCTCGGAGCGTTCGGCGTCGGCCTTGAGCACGGCGACGAGGGCGGCCTTGCGGGCCGACAGGTTCTCGATCTCGCCGCGCCGGTCGCCTTGCGCGCTTTCGGTGGTCATCAGCTGTTCGCTGGACAGGACGGCGAGGCGGCGGATGCGGGCGATCTCGGTCTGCTGGTCGACCAGGGCCCGGGTGCGCCGTTGGAGTTCGGGGGTCATGGCCCGCATCAGGATGGCGGCGCGGACGGTGTCGACGGCCTTGTCGGCGGGGATCAGCAGGGGCGGCGGCGGGTCGCGGCTCATCATCTGCAGGGCCGAGAGCAGGCGCGCCTGCTGGCCGCGGTCCTTGGCCAGGGCGACCAGAAGCACGGATTCGCGCCGGCTCAGCTCGTTCAACCGGGCGCGCTGGGCGGCCATCTGGATGTCGTCGTGGCTCTCGGCCTGACGCAGGGAGGCCAGCTGGCGGTCCAGATCGACGATCTCGGCCGCGGCGTCGGCCGCGTCGGCCTTCAGGCGCCGCGCCCGGACCTGTTCGTCGCGGTATTCTGACTGGAGCCCCGCCAGTTCGCCGTTCTGCTGCAGGGCGCGCAGGCTCGCCGCTGGCGTCGCCGCCAGCGCGAAGGCGCAGCCGAGGAGAAGAAGGCGTTTCAAGGCTTCAGGGGACCTTCAGAAGGCGGATCAGTCCCGATGATAGGGTGATCCGGCCAGGATCGTCACGGCCCGATAGAGCTGTTCGGCCAGCATGGCGCGGGCCAGGGCGTGGGGCCAGGTCTGGGGCCCGAAGGCCAGGGTCGAGCCGGCCGCCGCCAGCACGGATTTATCGAGCCCGTCCGCCCCGCCGATGACGAAGACGACCTTGCGCTCGCCCCGATCGCGCAAGGCCGCGATATGATCGGCGAAGGCGCGGCTGGAGTAGGTCTTGCCGCGCTCGTCGCAGGCGATCAGGTGCGACCCTTCCGCCGCCGCCAGCAGCAGCTCGGCCTCGGGCGCCTTGCCGGTCTTCTTCGCGTCGAGATCGACCAGCTCCAGCGGCCCGAGACCCAGCGCCCGGCCCGAGAGGGTGGCGCGCTGGGCGTAGTCCGCCGCGAGCGCGGCTTCAGGCCCGCGCCCCGGCTTGCCGATGGCCGCGATGGCGAGTTTCAAATCAGACGGCGGCTTGGGTGCGGTGGGCGCTGTCGACGGCCCAGATCTTCTCGATGTTGTAGAACATCCGCACTTCCGGCCGGAACAGGTGGATGATCACATCGCCGGAATCGATCAGGACCCAGTCGCAGTGCGGCAGGCCCTCGACCTTGGCCTTGCCCAGGCCGTGGTCCTTCAGCGTGCGCAGCAGGTGGTCAGCCAGCGCGCCGACGTGGCGGTGCGACCGGCCCGAGGCCACGATCATGGTGTCGGCCATGGGCGACTTGCCCTTGAGGTCGATCAGGACGATGTCCAGGGCCTTGTCGTCATCCAGCTTGGCCAGAATGGCGTTTTCCAGATCGGTCGAACCGGCGGGCAGGGCCGCGCGCGGACCGTCAAACCCCGTAGACTCGTCGCCGTCTTCGGAATGGATGGGCTCGAAATCGTCCATCTCATGGGCCGTGTTGGAAACGGCGTCGTCTTGCGTATCGTACGCGGGCGAGGGGGTCAGCGGAGGGCTCCAGGGCGGTGACTAAAGAGGGTCTCTAGCACAGATGGCCCCCGAGGTCACCCGACTCAAGCGGAGCAGGCCGATCAGATCGATTCGCGGGCTTTCGCGCGCAGGGCGGTCGAGGAGCTGAGGTTCAGCGGCGCGGTCAGATAGGTCCAGGCGGGGGCCGCCATATCGGGCAGGCGACGCGCCTCGGCCTCAGACACCCGGGCGCCGGCGAACCGCCGCGCGGCGGGCGCCGACCGGCTCTCCAGCAGGGAGCCCGGCCGGGCGATCACCGCCACGGGCATCATCCGCATGATGTCGGTCCAGCCTCTCCAGCGATGGAAGCTGGCCAGATTGTCCGACCCCATCAGCCAGACGAAATGCACCCCGGGATGGCGCGCCTTCAGGGCCCGCAGCGTATCGACCGTCCAGGCCGTGCCGATGCGGGTCTCGAAGTCCGAGACGATCATGCCGGGCCCCTTGGCGAAGGCGCGGGCGGAGGCGATGCGGCCTTCCAGCGGCGCCGTCTCCTGGCGGCCCTTCAGCGGATTCTGCGGCGAGACCAGCCAGATCACCCGCTCCAGCCCCAGCCGGCTCATGGCCGTCTCGGCGACATGGGTATGGCCGTCGTGAGCCGGATTGAACGAGCCGCCGAACAGGCCGACGCGCATCCCCCGGGTCAGGGCCAGCCCATCCCTCAGCGCCCCGTGACGGGGCCCGGAGATCCGGGGCGCAGGACCGGCGTGGAAGAAGGACAAGGCGGGAGAGGCTCTGACAGGCTTATGCTCAAGGCTGCGCTATCACGGCGTTACGCCCCTGTCGCGTATCGTTTGACGCCTCGCGTGTCAGATCGGGGATGCGAAAGGTCTCCGGGACCCGTTGAACCCCGCCTCGGCGCCGACCGTTGATCTCCCACGCCTTCAAGGAGGGAGAGATGAGCCAATTCAACACCGAGTGGACGGTCGGGCCCCACGGGGCGATCGAGACGATCGACGAGGGCCTGATCAGCGTCGCCGGCGAGATCGTCATGCCTCTGGGCCGCTTTCCCCGCCGCATGACGGCGGTGCGGCTGAAGGACGGCGGCGTCGTGATCTGGAGCGCCATCGCCCTCGACGCGGCCGGGATGGCGGAACTGGAGGCCTTCGGACCGCCGCGTTTCCTGGTCGTGCCCAATGCCGGACACCGGCTGGACGCGCGGTTATTCAGGGACCGCTATCCGGCCCTGACGGTGGTGGCGCCGGCGGGCTCGCGCGAGGCGGTGGAGGCGGCGATCCCCGTCGATGCGACGGACGACGTCTTCGACGATCCGGACGTCAGCTTCATCACGGTCGCGGGCACGGCCTCGGCCGAGAGCGCCCTGATCGTGAAACGGCCCGGCGGAACGACCCTGATCACCAACGACATCATCGGCCATGTCACCCACCCGCACGGTCTGGGCGCCAATGTCATGGCGCGGCTGTTCGACTATGGGGTGCACGAGCCGAGCATTCCCCGGACCATCCGTCGCTTCATCAAGGACAAGGCGGCGCTGGCGGCCCAGATGCGCGACTGGGCGGCCCTGCCTGACCTGAGGCGGATCATCGTCTCCCACGTCGATCCGATCACCGACGCCCCGGCCGAGCACCTCAGGCGGCTGGCCAGCGAACTGGACGACTAATTTCCGGCGATCAGGGCCGCCAGGCCTCGGTCAGCTGGACGCGTTCGTCGCCCTCTTCGTCGATCTCGCCGCGGTTCTTGCGGACCTCGGCCCAGGCGGCGCGCAACAGTTCGGGCACGCCCTCGCCGGAAACGCCCGAGACCAGCATGGGACGACGCCCGGCGACGGCCTCCAGCTCGGCGGCCTTTTCCTCGCGGGCTTCCGGGGTCAGGGCGTCGATCTTGTTGAGGGCCAGGATCTCGGCCTTGTCGCCCAGACCCTCTCCATAGGCGTCCAGCTCGCCGCGAATGATCCGGTAGGCCTCGACGACGTCGTCCTGGGTCCCGTCGATCAGATGGATCAGGGAGGCCGAGCGTTCGACGTGGCCGAGGAAGCGGACGCCCAGCCCGGCGCCTTCCGAAGCGCCCTCGATCAGGCCGGGGATGTCGGCGATGACGAAACGCTCGCCCGGCGACAGATCGACCATGCCGAGGTTGGGGGCCAGGGTCGTGAACGGATAGTCGGCGATCTTGGGCCGGGCGGCCGAGGCGGCGGCGAGGAAGGTCGACTTGCCCGCATTGGGCAGGCCCGCCAGGCCGATGTCGGCGATCAGCTTCAGCCGCAGCCAGATCCACATCTCCTGGCCTTCCTGGCCGGGATTGGCGAAGCGCGGCGCCTGGTTCTGCGGGCCCTTGAAACGGACATTGCCCCAGCCGCCGTTGCCGCCGCGCAGCAGGCATTCGGTCTGGCCGACCTCGGTCATGTCGAGCACGACCGTTTCCTTGTCCTCGCCCAGCACCTGGGTGCCGACGGGAACCTTGAGCACCACATCCTCGCCCTTGCCGCCGTGCATCTGGCGGCCCTGGCCGTGGTGGCCGGTGCCGGCCTTGAAATGCTGTTTGTAGCGATAGTCGATCAGGGTGTTCAGGCCCTCGACCGCCTCGATCCAGACATTGCCGCCATTGCCGCCGTCGCCGCCGTCGGGACCGCCGTTGGGAATGAATTTCTCACGCCGGAAGGAGACGGAGCCGCCGCCGCCGTTGCCGGAACGAATATAGATCTTGGCCTGGTCGAGAAATTTCATTTTGCTTTGGGCGCTACCGCTCGCGACGCGGTCGCTCGCTACTTGAGCGCCGGGCTTATAGTCGAAGAGAGCGGCGAATTACAGGCGCGTGATGATTCCGCCGTCTGGGCGATCTCGGCGCGAGGACAAAGGCGGCCTTAAAAGTCGCGCACGGCTCGCGCTCAAGCAGCGAGCGACCGCGTCGCGAGCGTTAGCGCACTCAGGAATCAAGACGTGAAAAAGCCCGCTGCGGGGGATACATCGCAGCGGGCTTTCACGCTCTCTGTGGAGCGGACGTTTCCTCCCCGAAACGCCTCCGACCGGCAGCTGTGCTTCCGCGTTGCGCCGTTCGAGTGAGGCCAAATGACCCGGATGCCCGGCTGTCGTCAATGAACCGTCACGTAAAAACCGAAACTTTTATGAGTGATCGTCGATAAGTCATCCGGGAGGGCGGATTTTATCGAAGCTTATTCGATAATGCCGCGAATGGTTTGCACGAGGGCGGTGCGAGCGACCGTGACCTGACCCGGTCGGGCCGCCTTCCAGGCCTCATTGTCGGCCACGCCGGCGGCCAGGGCGCGCCCGGCGTCGAGGTCCTTGATCGTCACCTGACCGGCGGCGATCTCGTCGCCGCCCAGCATGACGGCGGCCGGAGCGCCGCGACGGTCGGCGTATTTCATCTGGGCCTTCATCCCGGCCCGACCGAGGTAGAGCTCGGCGGGTATGCCCGCGTTCCTGAGCTCCGAGACGGCGTCGAGGTAGGACTGCATGTCGTCCTGCGAGAAGACGATGACCACGACCGGCCCGCGCACCGCGCCGTCGTCACGACCCGCCGCCTTCAGGGCCGAGGCCAGACGCGACACCCCGAAGGAAAAGCCCGTCGCCGGGGTCGACTGGCCGGTGAAGCGGGCGACAAGGTCGTCATACCGGCCGCCGCCGCCGATGGAGCCGAAACGCATCGGCCGACCCTTGTCGTCCTTCGTCTCCAGCAACAGTTCGGCTTCGAAGACCGCGCCGGTGTAATATTCCAGACCGCGCACGATGGTCGGGTCGAACTTCACCGAGGCCTGATCCACGCCCATGGCGTTCAGGGCCGCGTCGATCCCGGCCAGTTCTTCCAGCGCGGCCTCGCCGGCGGCGCCGAGGCCGCCGGCGCGGGCCACGGCTTCAAGCGTCTCGGCGCGCGACAGGGCCGCGTCTCCGGCGGAGGCGAGGAAGGCCTCGATGGTGGCGGCGACGCCCAGCGGCAGCTTCGCCCCCTTGGTATAGTCGCCGCTCTCGTCCAGCCGGCCCTCTCCGAGCAGGGCCGAGACCCCTTCCCAACCCAGACGGTCGAACTTGTCGACGGCGCGCAGAGCGGTCAGGCGCTGGGCCGGATCGGTCACCCCGCCCGCATCGAACAGGCCGTCGAACAGCTTGCGATTGGAGACGCGGATCACGGCCTGACCCTCGGCCAGACCCGCCGCCCTCAGGCCCGAACAGGCCATGGCGATGATCTCGGCGTCGGCCTCGGGCCGGTCGGAGCCCACGGTGTCGGCGTCGCACTGCCAGAACTCGCGGAAGCGGCCGGGGCCGGGCTTCTCATTGCGCCACACCGGCCCGAAGGCGTAGCGGCGGAAGGGCTTGGGGAGGGTCTCCCAGTTCTGGGCCGCGAACCGGGCCAGGGGCGCGGTCAGGTCGTAACGCAGGGCCATCCACTGGTCGTCGTCGTCCTGCAGCGCCAGGACGCCCTCGTTCGGCCGGTCGGTGTCGGGCAGGAATTTGCCGAGCGCATCGACGTATTCGAAGGCTGGCGTCTCCAGCGGCTCGAAGCCCCAGCGTTCATAGACTTCCGACACCTTCGCCACGATGCGGCGCTCGGCGATCAGGTCGCGGCCGCGCTTGTCGCCGAAGCCGCGCGGGCTGCGGGCTTCAGGGCGGGCGGGGGCGGCGTCGGGGGTGGTCTCAGGCGTATCGGTCATGGCCGGGCGATTAAGCCATGCGGCCCGCTGCGGCAATGTTTTGAAGGGTCAGCGCTGCTTCACCAGCGGCACCCTCCGCCCGTAGGTCAGACAACGCCACACCCACTCGAGCGGCCCCATCTCGAACACCGACAGCCACAGCGGCGACCAGAGCAGCTGCAGCAGCCAGATCGCCCCCACGATGCCCCACAGCGGCGCCGGTTCGACCTTGCCGTACAGCAGCGGCCCCCACGGCATGTAGAACAGCGAGGTCATGATCAGCGTCTGGGTCAGGTAGTTGGTGAAGGCCATCTTCCCGACCGGCGCCAGTCGCCGCGTCAGCCAGCTGAGGCCATGGCGGGTCATCAGCACCAGCAGCCCGACATAGGCCAGGGTGCAGAAGGGAGCGAGCTGGTCCAGCACCGTCCGGGCGACCACCATCTGGGGCGGGGCGTCTCCGGGCGCCAGGGTGATCCAGTCGACATAGCCGAAGGCCGCCGTGATCGCCGCCCCGGGCAGCAGCATCAGCCCATAGGCCCAGGCCGGGGCCCGTCCGGCCAGATAGCCCGACTTGAACAGGCTGAGGCCGATCATCATCAGGCCGACGGTCGGGAAGACGAACAGCAGGACGCTCATCCCCTGGACGAAGACCCACATCTTCAGATTGGCCAGCATGGCGCCGGCCCAGCCGGACCGGACGGCATCGACGGTGGCCAGAAGTTCGGCGTGGTCCTTGGCCAGTTTGGCGGCTTCCTTCGCCGCATCCACGGGCTGGAACACCGTCAGGGCCGTGAAGACCGGTTCGATCAGGGCGAAGGCGGCGACCAGAGCGACGCCCGTCCACATCAGCCGCGTCGCCGACCACGACCGGGCCTTGAGCATGAAGACGCCCGACCAGGCGTAGAGCAGAAGGATGTCGCCGAACCACAGGGCGAGCCCATGGATCAGGCCGAAGATCGCCAGCACCGTCAGGCGGCGCTGCAGAATGGCCTCGCGCGTCTTGTCGCTCCGCTCCCCGCCGACGAGGAAGATCGACACGCCGAACAGCATGGAGAACAGGGTCCTGCATTTGTTGTGCAGTAGGGTCTGGACGGTCCAGACGGCCCACTGGTTGTCCGGCGTGGGCGGATAGAGGGCGCCGGGCGGGCCGGCCTCCATCATTCCGGGCCAGGCGAAGGCGATGGCGTTGACCGCCAGAATGCCCAGCACCGCGAAGCCGCGCAGGATGTCCAGCGTCTCGATCCTGTCGGCGCGGCTGACCGGGCCCGGCTTCAGCGCGGGTTGGACCTCCAGCGCGACGGCCGTGGCGGTTGCAGTCATGACGATGTCCCCCGGCCCATCTTTAGGGGCCGTGCCGACCGTGCCGAACGCAGGTTCGTGAAGCAAGCCGCACGAGGCCCGTAGGCCGCAGATCAGCCCAGGGGGTTGTCGTCGCGCATCAGGCCCAGACGGTCGCGAACCTTTTCGGGCGCGGGCTGGAAGGCCAGGAAGGCGGCGCAGACTCCGGCCCAGAGGGCATAGCTGACGCCGACCAGGATCGACACCGGCAGACCGCCGACGCCGTAGATCAGAAGGACGGTCTCGGTCGAGCCGAGCGCCTGCATGACGCTGCCCGACGAGATCGCGCCGATCAGGATCTGGATCAGGGCGAAAAGCACCGCCAGCGCCGCGCCCAGCAGGCCGCCGTACAGCATGAAGCGCCAGATGACGCCGAGGCGCGACGCCGGGCGGCCGGTGCGGTCGCGTTCGCGGCCCAGCAGCCACAGGCCGGTCGGGGCGGCGATCAGGCCGATGAACAGGACCAGCAGCCGCCAGTCCATCTCGCGGCCCGGGATCCAGTGCGCCCCGCTGGGCGGCCAGACGAAGAAGGTGATGATCAGCGGCGGCCAGCAGACGGCGGCGAGGCTGGCCAGCACCCGCGATCCCGGGGTGCGCCGCCACATGACCCGGGTCTGGCCGGGCAGGTCCTCGGGCTTTTCGAAGGTGGGGATCATCGCGTCGGCGCCGGAACAGGGCCGGAATAGTCGTAGAAGCCGCGGCCCGACTTGCGGCCCAGCCAGCCGGCCTCGACATATTTCACCAGCAGGGGGCAGGGGCGGTATTTCGAGTCCGCCAGCCCGTCGTACAGCACGTTCATGATGGCGAGGACCACGTCCAGACCCATGAAGTCGGCCAGCTCCAGCGGACCCATCGGGTGATTGGCCCCCAGTTTGAGCGCCTTGTCGATCGAGGCCACGTCGCCGACGCCCTCGTACAGGGTGAAGATCGCCTCGTTCATCATCGGCACCAGGATGCGGTTGACGATGAAGGCGGGGAAGTCCTCGGCATTGGTGGTGGTCTTGCCCAGGCTCTCGGCGAAGGCGACGGCGGTGTCATAGGTGTCGGCCGAGGTGGCGATGCCGCGAATGATCTCGACCAGACCCATGACCGGGGCCGGCTTCATGAAATGCAGGCCGATGAAGCGGTCGGCGCGATCGGTCGCCGAGGCCAGCCGGGTGATCGAGATGGAGGAGGTGTTGGACGCCAGCAGCGTATGGGCGGCCAGATGCGGGACCAGTTCGGCGTAGAGGGCCTTCTTGACGCCCTCGTCCTCGACCGCGACCTCGATGACCAGATCGGCCGATCCGGCCTGGGCCAGCGAGTCGGTGGTGGTGATCCGCGCCAGGGCCGCGTCGGCGTCCGCCTGGCCGAGTTTGCCCTTGCCGACCTGGCGGGCCAGGTTGGCGGCGATCTCGCCCATGGCCACCGGCAGGCGCGCCGCCGCGATGTCGTACAGCCGCACGGAATAGCCGCCCAGAGCCACGGCGTGGGAAATCCCGACGCCCATCTGTCCGGCGCCGATGACGGCGACTGTTCCGATCGTGGTCATTTAGTCGTGGTGTTCAGCGGCCCGTGGCCAGTCGGCGGCACCTTAAGAGGGTCGCCGGACGGTGCAAGGCTGGAATCGTGCAATGCAGCAACAGAGCCGAAGCCGGGGCGGCGCCGGAGACACGGTTTCGCGTCCTGGACGAGCCCCATGGCCCCGCTCCGACCCGGCCCTAGCCCAGCAGGCCGATCAGGATCGGCGCGGCCATCCGGTCGAACAGGATGCGGGCGAAATTGAGCAGCAGCAGCACGACGATCGGCGAGATGTCGATCCCGCCCAGCGACGGAATGACCCGACGGAACGGCTCCAGCAGGGGGCGGGTCACGGCGTCGAGGAAGCCGGCCAGCTGGTTCACGAACCGGTTGCGGTGGTTGATCACATCGAAGGCGAACAGCCAGCTCAGGATCGCCGAGGCGACGATGAACAGGATCATCAGGCCGATGACGGTGTCGACCAGCCAGACGAGGGCGTAACCCATGAAAGCACTCCGCAGCGTGAAATCGGGCGGAAACCGGCCCGAACGCCGCTTCTAGCCGAGGTCGCCTGACGTCACAAACGCCGATACGTCGCACGGGCGTGGGGCAGGCCGGGCGGCCCGGGCGGTCAGGCTGTTGACACCATACCCCCGCCCCCCGTATGTCCCGCCCTCGCCTGCACCCTGAGAAGGGGGCCGTAGCTCAGTTGGTAGAGCGCGTCGTTCGCAATGACGAGGTCAGGGGTTCGACTCCCCTCGGCTCCACCAGGCGATTTTTCGTTCCGGTTCAGACGGGTTCCGTCAGACCGCGGACGCTTTCTCCGGTTCGCATATCCGTGATAGCGTCGCCGTAACGGGTCCGTTTCGAGGCCCGTCTGTCGGGGGAAGATCATGACCGCAAAACTCATCAAGGGCGTTCTGGGCGCGGCGTCGCTCTTCGCTGTCCTGGCCGCCGGCGCTCCGGCCCTGGCCCAGGACGCCTCGCTGGATCCGGTGTTCGGCTCCCTGACCCTGGGCGCCGGCTTCGAGCCTGATCCGCGCCGGATCGACATCGTGGCGGGCGGGACCGAGGACGCCTCGCATCTGGGCGGCGCCTGCGTGGGCATGGTCGGGGACGCGCCGGACTTCCGCCTTGAGTACAAGGCCGGAAGCTATCCGCTCAACATCTGGGTCTATTCGGACGTCGATACGACCCTGGTGGTCAACGGGCCCGACGGCAAATGGTCCTGCAATGACGACGGCGCCGGCGACGGCGGCAACGTCAATCCGGGCCTGCGCTGGGCCAGTCCCCAGAGCGGCGTCTATGACATCTGGATCGGCCGCTATGGCTCGGGCGACGGCGCCAAGGCCCAGCTGGTGATTACCGAGACCCACTAGGCTGCACCCCGAACGTCAAAAAGGCCGCCCGGAGGGCGGCCTTTTCAATTCCGGATCGCTCCGTCGCCAGTCCTATTCAGGACGGGCGCGCTTCTTGCGGAACGAGGGGTTCAGGATCTGCTTGCGCAGACGGATCGACTTGGGCGTGACCTCGACCAGCTCGTCGTCCGAGATATAGGCGATGGCCTGTTCCAGCGACATGACGCGCGGCGGGGTCAGGCGAACCGCTTCATCCTTGCCGGAGGCGCGGACGTTGGTCAGCTGCTTGCCCTTGATCGGGTTGACGTCGAGGTCGTCCCAGCGGGCGTTCTCGCCGATGATCATGCCTTCATAGGTCTTCTCGCCGGCGCCCACGAACATGATGCCGCGGTCTTCCAGGTTCCACAGGGCGAAGGCCGCCGTGTCGCCGTCCGAGTTGGAGATCAGCACGCCCTTCAGACGGCCGGCGATCTCGCCCTTGTGCGGCTCATAGTGGCTGAACACGCGGTTGAGCACGCCCGAACCGCGCGTGTCGGTCAGGAACTCGCCCTGATAGCCGATCAGCGAACGCGACGGGGCCTTCAGGCTGATGCGGGTCTTCCCGGCGCCCGAGGGGCCCATGTCGGCCAGTTCGGCCTTGCGGGCCGACAGCTTCTCGATGACCACGCCGGTGAACTCGTCGTCGACGTCGATCATGACGTCCTCGATGGGCTCCAGACGCTCGCCGTTCTCGCCGGTCTGATAGACCACGCGCGGACGCGAGATGGACACTTCGAAGCCTTCGCGGCGCATGTTCTCGATCAGAACACCCAGCTGCAGTTCGCCGCGGCCGGCCACTTCGTAGGCGTCGCCGCCTTCGGTGGTGGTGACGCGGATGGCGACGTTGGCCTCGGCTTCCTTGAGCAGGCGATCGCGAATGACGCGCGACTGGACCTTGTCGCCTTCGCGGCCGGCCAGCGGGCTGTCGTTGACCGAGACGGTCATGGAGATGGTCGGCGGGTCGATCGGCTGGGCGTCCAGCGGCTCGGTGACTTCCATGGCGCACAGGGTGTCGGCCACGGTCGCCTTGGACATGCCGGCGATGGCGACGATGTCGCCCGCTTCCGAACCCTCGTCCAGCGGCTGGCGCTTCAGGCCGCGGAAAGCCAGGACCTTGGTGATCCGGCCGCGCTCGATTTCCTTGCCGTCGCGGTCCAGGGCGTGGATCGCCATGCCGGGAACAGCCTTGCCGCTCTCGATCCGGCCGGTCAGGATGCGGCCCAGGAACGGATCGGACTCGATCAGCACGTCCAGCATGCGGAACGGCTTGTCCTTGTTTTCCTGAACCTTGGGCGGCGGCACGTGGCGCACGATCAGGTCGAACAGGGGCGCCAGGGTGTCGTTGGGCTTGTTCAGGTCCAGCGTCGCCCAGCCGGCGCGGCCCGAGGCGTAGATGTGCGGGAAGTCCAGCTGCTCTTCGGTCGCGCCGATGGCGGCGAACAGGTCGAAGGCCTCGTTGTGGACGCGGTCCGGATCGGCGTGGGCGCGGTCGACCTTGTTGATGCACAGGATCGGACGCAGGCCCATCTTCAGGGCCTTGGTCAGGACGAACTTGGTCTGGGGCATGACGCCCTCTTCGGCGTCGACCAGGATGACGCAGCCGTCCACCATGCCCAGGATGCGCTCGACCTCGCCGCCGAAGTCGGCGTGACCGGGGGTGTCGATGATGTTGATGCGGGTTTCGCCGGCTTCACCGTTCCAGAGCACCGAGGTGCACTTGGCCAGGATGGTGATGCCCCGTTCCTTTTCCTGGTCGTTGGAGTCCATGGCGCGTTCGGTCGTGGCCTCATTGGCCCGGAACACGCCCGACTGGGCCAGGAGTTGGTCGACCAGGGTCGTCTTGCCGTGGTCAACGTGGGCGATGATGGCGACGTTGCGAAGGTTCATATCGGATCGTTCAATGCGAAAAGGCGGCCGAAAAACCGGTGGCCGCTCTGGGATGTGCGTCTGCGGGGAGCGCGCGCCTCATACAGGGGCGCGATGAAAAAGACCAGTAGCTGAGAAATGAGGCCGAACGGCGATTCCTCTCCACGAAGCGGGGAGGTGGCCCGGAGCGCAGCGAAGAGACGGAGGGGCCGGTCCGGACGCCGACCTAGAAGTCGACCGCCAGCCCCTTCTTCTCCCAGTCGCCGTACCGCGTTGGCTCCGGCCCCGTCGGGCCGCCGTGTTCCAGCGCCATCTCGGCGGCCTCGATCGCACGCCGCTCCGCCGCCTCTTCCAGCGCCCGGCGGGCGGCGGGGGTCAGGGGCCGTTCCCGCGTCGCGCCCGGGACATCCAGATTGAAGCCGGGATCGTTGGCGGGGGCGGCGTCGGAGGTTTCGTCGGTCATGAGAGGCCAGATAAGCCTTCCGTGGCACGAGGAGAAGGCGACAAAGGCGATAGTCTCCTCCCCATTCGCCCAGCGGCGAACGGGGAGGAGACACCCGACCCCAATCCTCTCGACCCTTTGCGACCCTCGCCGGAGACACCCGACCCTGGCCGCCGTCGCGACCTCCCGGCCCTCGGCCCAGCACGCCCTGCCACGGTGGTAGACTGCGCATGGAGGCGCCCAAACCCGCCTCCCGCCTGACCGGTCCTTGACATCGCGGCGCGCTCCAGACGCCGTCCCCTCATGCGCCAGACCGTCGCAGGTCTCGCGTCAAAGGCGACAGGGCCAATGGGTCCAATGTCTCCACAATCCCGCTTTCCGGCGTTTTTCGGAGAGCGGAGACACCCGACCCCGTGTCAGGTCCTCACCGCTCCGCTTTGCCCCTGCCCCCCGCATGGTCTAGGCAGGGCCGGGGAAGGAAAGGTGGCGTAAAATGAAGGTACTGATTCTCGGCGGCGACGGCTTCTGCGGCTGGCCGACGGCCCTGCATCTGTCGGCGCGCGGCTGGGACGTCGTGATCGTCGACAACCTGAGCCGCCGCAACATCGACAATGAGCTCGAGGTTCAGTCCCTGACTCCGATCCGGACCATGGGCGAGCGCATCGCCGCCTGGAAGGAACTGACCGGGCGCACCATCGGCTTCGTCAACATGACCGTCGGCAAGGAGTTCGACCGGCTGGTCGCCCTGATCCGCGACGAGAAGCCCGACAGCGTCGTCCATTTCGCTGAACAGCGCGCCGCCCCCTATTCGATGAAGTCGGCGCGGCACAAGCTCTACACCGTCGACAACAACATCAACGCCACCCACCACCTGCTGGCCGCCATCGTCGAGAGCGGCCGCGACGTTCATCTGGCCCATCTGGGCACCATGGGTGTCTATGGCTACGGCACCGCGGGGCTGAAGATCCCCGAGGGTTATCTGAAGGTCACGGTCGAGACCGACAACGGCCCGACCGAGCAGGAGATCCTGTTCCCGCCGAACCCGGGCTCGATCTACCATATGACCAAGACCCAGGACGCCCTGCTGTTCCAGTTCTACGCCCGCAACGACCGGCTGCGCATCACCGACCTGCACCAGGGAATCGTCTGGGGCGCCCAGACCGAACAGACGCGGATGGACGAGCGGCTGATCAACCGCTTCGACTATGACGGCGACTACGGCACGGTGCTGAACCGCTTCCTGATGCAGGCGGCGGTCGGATACCCCCTCACCGTGCACGGCGCCGGCGGCCAGACCCGGGCCTTCATCCATATCCAGGACACAGTCCGTTGCGTCGAACTGGCGCTCAACAACCCGCCGTCGCGCGGCGAGCGGGTCAAGATCCTGAACCAGATGACCGAGAGCCGCCGGGTGCGCGATCTGGCCGCCATGGTCGCCCAGATGACCGGCGCCGAGGTCCACAACGTCGCCAATCCGCGTCAGGAGGCCGACGAGAACGAGCTGGTCGTGGCCAATGACCAGTTCAGGGATCTGGGCCTCAAGCCCATCACCCTGGCCGAGGGGCTGATGGCCGACGTGACCGAGGTGGCCCGCCGCTACGCCGACCGCGCCGATCTCGCCCGCATCCCCTGCGTCTCCGCCTGGAACGCCGACCGCGCTGAAGCGCTGGAAGCAGCCGTCTGTCCGGCGACGAAACCTTCGGCCGATGTCGAACCGCTGCGGCCCCGGGTGCGAGCGTAAAGGGTCAGGGCCTGAAAGAGATCGATTTGAGTGCGGATCTGAAGCTTCTGGTGTTCGGCGGCGGCTATCTGGGCCGGGCCGCCGCTCTGGAGGCGATCCGTCGGGGCGGAACCGCCGTCGCCACCTCGCGGGACCCGGCGCGGCGTCTCGCTCTGGAGGCCGAGGGGATCATGGCTGTCGATCCCGACGACCGCGAGGCCCTGTCGGCGACTCTCGCGGGGGCCACGAAGGTCCTGATCACCGCCCCGCCCGACGCCCAGGGCTGTCCGGCGCTCCGGGCCCTGGCAGTCGCGGAATCGGTCTCCACGGCCTGGCCGGACTGGATCGGCTATGTCTCCTCCACCGCCGTCTATGGCGACCGCAACGGCGGCTGGGCCTTCGAGGACGACGCGCTCAACGCCTCCAGCCTCGAGGGCGGCCGGCGTGTCCGGGCCGAGGCCGACTGGCTGGACGCCGGGCGCGGCATGGGGCTGACGGTGCAGATCTTCCGCCTGCCGGCCATCTACGGTCCCGGCCGGTCGGTGGTGGATCGTCTGCGCGACGGCTCGGCCCGGCTGGTCAGAAAGCCCGGCCAGGTCTTCAACCGGGTCCATGTCGAGGATGCGGTGGCGGGCCTGTTCGCCTCGATGGCCCGGCCCCGGCCCGGCGCGGCCTATAACCTTGCTGACGACGAACCGACGCCCGCCGACGTGGTCATCGCCGGCGCCGCCGAACGGCTGGGCCTGCCGCGCCCGCCCGAGGTGGACTGGCATGACCCCGAGGTCTCGGACGCCATGCGCCGCTTCTATCTGGACAACAAACGCATCTCCAACGCCCGCGCCAAGGCCGAACTGGGCTGGCGGCCGCAGTATCCGACCTGGCGGGAGGGGCTGGAGAGCGTGATCTGAACACCCTCTCCCATAGGGAGAGGGCTTGAGGCTCGCAGAGCGCAGCGATGCGCGAAGCCGAAAGGGTGAGGGGTTTCGTCGCTGACCGTTGAGGGCCTAACCCCTCACCTTCCCACTGACTGCGTCAGCGGGCCCCTCCCTCTCCCTCTGGGAGAGGGGTCAGATCAGAAAGGAAGCACGTTGCGCTGGCGCGAGTAGGCCATGGTGCCGACGTTGGCGCCGAGGCGCAGGCCCACACCGGTGCGGACCGGGGCCAGGACGATGCCGTCGGCGCGCTGGTAGTTCACGCCCAGACCGCCGACCAGATAGGCCGAGCCCTCGACGCCGGGGTAGCGGCGGTAGATGGCGTCGGGGGTGTAGAGGCCATAGACGAGGGTGAAGACCCGGCTGGCGTTGCCGCCGAGATCCCAGCCGATCGAAATGCCCTGCCAGTAGACGTCCTGGGCCGTGCCGAGGTCCTTCATATGCAGGGCGCCGCGGCCGTAGCGAACGCCGAGCGCCACAGCGCCCGCGCCCTCTTCACCGGCAATATAGCCGGTCGGGCTGTCGCCCTGGTCGCGGAAGATGCGTTCGATCGCCCCACCCATGGCCTCGGCGGCGATGCCGAGCTGGCGCGAGCCGGCGGCGATCAGCTCATCGGCCGAATAGGCGGGGGCGTTGGCGTCCGAGGCGATCGGATAGGCCGGCTCGGTCCCCTGACGCGGGGCGACGCCTCCGCTGGCGCAGGCGCCGAGAGCGCTGGTGGCGGCGGCGGCGAAACCGGTCTGGATGAGTTGGCGGCGATGCATGGCAGGGTCCCCGGCGGTGAGAATCGCCCGTCATGCGAGCGTTGCGTCCAACCTCGCGGGCCTTTGCGGCAGCCTTGCGGCGTGAGAGTTAACGAGAGGTTGAGGGCATGCTTCAGAGCGCTACCGCTCTCGACGCGGTCGCTCGCTGCTTGAGCGCGAAAAGCTCAAGCAGCGAGCATCACCTTTACGTCAGGCGCGCAGCTGGGCGCCGAGTTTGGTCGCGGCGGCCACGACCTTGGCCGACAGGGCCTCGATCTCGGCCTCGGTCAGGGTCGCTTCGCGGGGCTGAAGTACGACTTCCAGCGCGACCGACTTGGAGCCTTCCGGGACGCCGGCGCCGCGATAGACGTCGAACACCCGGACCTCCTCGATCAGGGCCTTGTCGGCGCCCGCGACGGCGCGGACCAGATCGCCGGCCGCCCTGTCGTCCTCGACCACGAAGGCGAAGTCGCGGGTCAGGGGCTGAAGCACCGACAGGTCGGCCGAGCCGCGCGTCTTGGCTTTCGCCTTCGGCTCGGGAACGCTTTCCAGCACGATCTCGAAGGCCAGCATCGGTCCGTCCGCGTCCAGCGCTTTCAGAACGCGCGGGTGCAGGGCGCCGAACTCGGCGATGACCGTCTTGGGGCCCAGCTGCAGCCGGGCCGAACGGCCGGGGTGCCACCATTCGCGGTTCTGTCCCTGCGCCAGCTGCAGGGAGCCGACCGGCGCGCCGATGTCCTCCAGCAGGGCCATCAGGTCGCCCTTGAGCTCAAACAGGGCGTCGTCCGCGCCGTCCTTGCCGGTCCAGTGACGAGCCGGATGGGGGGCGATCAGGCCGGCGATGACGGTGCGCTGATCCCTGGGACCATCGCCGGGATAGATCGGACCGATTTCGAACAGGGCGGCGTCGGCGTGGCCGCGCGCGGCGTTGCGGGCGGCGGCCTGAATGAGGTTCGGCAGGGCCGAGGGCCGCATGCAGTCCAGCTCGGAGGCGATGGGGTTCTCCAGCACCAGACGCTCATCTCCGCCGCCGAACAGGGCCGCGATCTTCTGGTTGGTGAAGGACCAGGTCACGGCCTCGGCGTAACCGGCGGCCGCCAGCGCCCGGCGAGCCAGACGGATACGGGCCTGACGCGGGTTCAGCACGCCCTTCGAGGACGGGTTCTGGTCGGGCAGGGGGGTGTTCGGCAGGTGGTCGAAGCCGACGATGCGGGCGACCTCCTCGACCAGATCCGCCTTGCCCTCGACGTCACGCCGCCAGGACGGCGGCGTCACGGTCCAGGGCTCGACCTGACCGGCGTCACCCGCCTTCACGAGGAAGCCGAGCTGACCGAGGATGGTCCCGATGCGGTCGTCCTCGAGGTCCATGCCCGACAGCCGCTTCACATAGGCGGGGTCGAAGGCGAAGGCTTCGGGATTGGCCGGATGCTCGCCTGTCAGCACGATCTCGGACGGCTCGCCGCCGCACAGGTCGAGGATCAGGCGGGTGGCCAGTTCCAGCCCCGGGATCACCGAAGCCGGGTCGACGCCGCGCGCGAACCGGTACTGGGCGTCCGAGGAGATGGTCAGGCTGCGGCCAGTCTGGGCCGTGACGATGGGGTCGAACCAGGCGCTTTCGAGGAAGACGTCGGTGGTCTCGTCCGAACAGCCGGTCGATTCACCGCCCATGACGCCGCCGAGGCCGATGGGGCGCTCGCCGTTGGCGTCGGCGATGACGCACATCTCAGGGCTGAGAGCGTATGTCTTCCCGTCCAGCGCGATCAAATGTTCGGGCTCAGGCGAACCGAATTTCCCGAATTCGGTGTCGTCTGCATAGTTGGTCAGTTTTGACTGATTGGAAATGCCGCCGCGCACCACGATCTCGTCGCCGACCAGCTTGCCGGCGTCGTAGACGTGCAGCGGGCGGGCGCGGTCGTAGGCGATCAGGTTGGTGACATCGACCAGACGATTGATCGAGCGCAGGCCGATGGCCTGCAGCCGCGTCTGCAGCCAGGCGGGAGACGGGCCATTCTTCACGCCGCGGATCAGGCGGCCGGCGAAGACCGGGCACATCTCGGGCGCCTCGATCCGGACCTTGATCGGCGAGGCGAAGGCGCCGCGCACGACGGCGATGTCATAGTGTTTGAGCTTGCCCAGACCCGTGGCGGCCAGGTCGCGGGCGATGCCGGCGACGCCCAGCCAGTCGGGACGGTTGGGGGTCACCTCGAAGTCGATGACGGGTTCCAGCGCATAGACGGTCGCGGCCGGGGTTCCGACCGGAATGGACGGCGGCAGTTCGAGAATGCCGTCGCTCTCGCCCGGCAGCTCCAGCTCCTCGGCCGAGCACAGCATGCCGTTGGACACGACGCCGCGCACCGGCTTCTCGACCAGGGTGACGCCCAGGCCGGGCACGTATGCGCCGATAGGGGCGTAGATGGTGGTCAGGCCCGCACGCGCGTTCGGGGCGCCGCAGACGATCTCCTTCATCCCGTCGACGGTCTCGACCTGGCAGACGCGCAGGCGGTCGGCGTTGGGGTGCTGCACCGCCTCGACGATGCGGGCGACGGTGAAGGCCTTGAGGGCGACGGTGGGGTCCGAGACGTGTTCGACCTCCAGACCCGCCATGGTCATGGCGTCGGCGACGGCCGCGGCGTCCGCGGTCGTCTCCAGATGGTCCTTCAGCCAGCCGAGGGTGAACTTCATGCGGGGCCCTCGGTCGAGCCTACGGCGAGCAGGTCGTTCAGGACGACTTCCGGGCCGGTGAAGCCGACATTGTAGAATTCGCAGCCGTCGAACAGGGTGTCGCGGAACGGGACCGTGCCCAGGGCGCGCGCGCCGACCGGACGCAGGACAAGGTTGCGCATATCGCCGTCCGGATCGCCGAAATTGCAGTCGTTGAAGCGAACACCCGACGACACCAGCATGACCGCCGGCCCCTGAATCCGGCAGCCGCGGAAGGTCCGGCCCATGATGACGCCCAGCGCGGCGCCATGGTTGCCGATATGAAGTTCATACAGGTTCAGGTCGACGTCCTCGAAGACCTCGGCCCTCATGTCCCGGGCGACGTTGACGGCGCGCGTGATCGGAAGCCGGGACATCAGTTGCCGCCCTGTTCGGAGCGCGCGCGGGCCGACACGAGTTCGTCGGACATGGCGTCGATCTGCTCGACGTGGCCGGTGAAGCCGACCTGGACGAAGCGGCAGCGCACGAAACGGGTGTCGGCGAAGGCGATGGTTCCCACCAGCACCGGGCCCTGGCCCTTGTAGAACAGGGATTTGGGGTCGCTGGCGACGCCCATGTTGCAACCTTCGAAGAAGACCTGGTCGACGATGGCCATCAGGGCCGGACCTTCGATGACGCAGTCGGTGAAGGTCTTGCCGCGGATGACCAGTTCGTTCGCATTCAGGTGGTGGATGGACAGCAGCGGAAGCCAGATGGCCTCCTTTTCGAAGGTCGTGCGGGCGATCAGCTCGCGGCCATAGGCTTCGGACAGAATGTCGGTCATGGGTTCAGCTCAGGCCGGAGGCGGCGTTGGGGGCGGAAAAGGCGGAGAAGCCGTAGTGGGCCAGCCAGCGGACATCGGCCTCGAACATCGGGCGCAGGTCGGGCATGCCGTACTTCAGCATCCCCAGACGGTCGACGCCCATGCCGAAGGCGAAGCCCTGGTATTCGTCCGGGTCGATGCCGCAGGACCGCAGTACGTTCGGATGGACCATGCCGCAGCCCAGGATCTCCAGCCAGTCGGTCCCCTGGTTGAACCTGATCTGGCCGCCCGAGCGGTCGCAGCGGATGTCCATTTCGGCCGAGGGCTCGGTGAAGGGGAAGTGGTGCGGACGGAAGCGGGCGTCGACCGTGTCCAGCTCGAAGAAGCGGGCGATGAAGGTCTCGAGCGTCGTCTTCAGGTGGCCCATGTGGATGTCGCGGTCGATCACCAGACCCTCGACCTGATGGAACATCGGGGTGTGGGTGGCGTCCGAATCCTTACGGAAGGTCCGGCCCGGGGCGATGATGCGGATCGGCGGTTGCTGCGACATCATCGTGCGCACCTGCACCGGCGAGGTGTGGGTGCGCAGCACCTTGCGCTCGCCCGTTTCGGGGTCGGGCTTGAGGAAGAAGGTGTCGTGCATCTCCCGCGCCGGATGTTTGGGCGGGAAGTTCAGGGCCGTGAAGTTGTGGAAGTCGTCCTCGATGTCCGGACCTTCGGCGACGGCGAAGCCCATGGCGGCGAAGATGGCGACCATCTCGTCCATGACCTGCATGGTCGGATGGACCCCGCCCTTGCGGCGCGGACGGGCCGGCAGGGTCAGGTCGACCTTTTCGGACAGCAGGCGGGCGTCCAGCTCGGCGGCCTCCAGCCCGGCCTTGCGGTCGGCGATGGCCGAGGCGACGCGGTCGCGCAGGCCATTGATCATCGGCCCCTGTTCGCGGCGCTCGTCAGGGCTCATCGCCCCCATGCCCTTGAGCAGGCCCGAGATGACGCCCGTCTTGCCCAGGGCGTTGACGCGCACGGCCTCCACCTCGGCGACGGTGGTCGCGCCGCCGATGGCGTTGATCAGATCAAGTTCGAGTTGGGGAAGATCGGTCATTGCCGGGAGCATCTAGCGGCTGGCGAGGCGTTCGTCACCCTCCGGCCCGGGAGGAGCGGGCTTAACGCTGTTCGGCGCCGCTTTCTCAACCGCGGGACGGCGAGGATGGGGCGTCAACCGGAGGACTATCGATGCTGAATGCCGAGCATGTGGCCGAGCTCGTTCGATGGGGGCGCTGGCTGGGACGCCAGGGAGGGCTCCGCCTGGGAAGCCGGTTGGGATACCGCGGCCGGTCGGACCGGCGGGAGTTCGCCGTCGGCGTCGCCCTGACGGTGATCACCCCCTACGCCCTGTCCATGGCGATCAGGGGATCGGTGAACGCCCTGTTCGCGGCCTTCCCGACGACCGTCGCCCTGGTCCTCGCGCTGATTCTGACCCTGTTCGTCTGCGCCGCCATCATCGCATGGTTCTGGGGCTGGACCGTGCTTCTGACCCGCCGCGCCCGTGATATCGGCCTCGCGCCCTGGGCCGGGCTGGCCAGTCTGTTCGGTCTGGTCGCCGTCCTCGCGACCGTGAAGACGTTGGCTCCAGCCGGGGTCTACGACTGGATCGGCCTGGCGGCCTGGCTGGCCTTCGCCCTCATCTGGGGGATCTGGCCGAGTCGTGGCGGAGACTGGACGCCGGGACGCGGGAGTCCCGTGGAGCCTTCGGCCGAGCCGGCCTGAACACTGATCGCAAACGAAAACGCCCGCCCCGGCGACCGGGACGGGCGTTTCAGATCGTGCAAACCGTCGGGTTTACGCCAGAGCGGCGCGGACCTTGTCGGCGATTTCCTTGAAGCCCACGCCTTCCATGGCGATCGCGGCCAGGACCTTGCGGTCCAGCTCGATGCCGGCCTTGCCCAGGCCGTGGATGAACTGGGAGTAGGTGAAGCCTTCCTGACGGGCGGCGGCGTTGATGCGCTGGATCCACAGGGCGCGGAAGTTGCGCTTGTTCACCCGGCGGTCGCGGTAGGCGTATTGCCCGGCGCGGTCGACGGCGGCCTTGGCCGTGCGGATGGTGTTCTTGCGGCGGCCGGAGAAGCCCTTGGCCTGCTCCAGAACCTTCTTGTGCTTGGCGTGGGACGTTACGCCCCGTTTGACGCGAGCCATGTGTTTAGTCCTTCAAATTCTTTGCGATGAGATCAGTTCAGGATGCGCGCGCCGATCAGGCGTACGGCATGTAGGACTTGATCTTCTTGGCGTCGGCGTCGGCCATGACCGAGGTGCCGCGGTTCTGGCGGATGTATTTGGAGTTGTGGCTGATCAAGCGGTGACGCTTGCCCGCAACACCGGCCTTAACCTTGCCCGTCGCGGTGAATTTGAAGCGCTTCTTGGCGCCCGACTTCGTCTTCAGTTTCGGCATTTTCCACTCTCGTTTTGAGTGGGCTACCGCTCTTCGAGCTACTTGAGCCCGTCGTTGGGTAACCCGGTTTCGAAACCGCCAAGGCATGCCATTAGCCCGGCGGTTCGTAGGCGAAGGCGCGGCTAGTAGGGGAACCGGGCCCGAAAGGCAAGCGGAGTCTGGATTCGCGAGTCAGTTCGGCGGGTTGTTGGCCTCCAGGAAGCGAACCGTTTCGGTCAGCATCCGGGTGCGGGTCTCCTCGCGCGACAGCCAGTGGTCCTCGCCGTTCAGCTCGATGAACTCCACCGGCTTGCCGGCCCGGCGAAGGGCCGAAGCCATGGTCCGGCTCTGTTCGATCGGGACCACGGTGTCGTCGCGGCCGTGCAGCAGCAGGATGGGCGCATCGGCCGTTTCCGCCAGTTTCGCGGGCGACCGCGCATCCAGCGACCGGTCGCCCGGACCGTCGCCGCCCATGAACCGGTTCCAGTAGCGCACGGTCTCGTTGTCGCGCCGCTCGCCGCGTCCGGCCTCCCAGGCCACCATCCGCCGAAGGTCCGAGACCCCCGCGACCGAGACGGCGCAGCGATAGACGCCGTGATCCAGGGTCGGACCCGCCAGGGCCGCATAGCCGCCATAGCTGGCGCCGACGATACAGACGCGTTCGGGATCGATGATCCCTTCGCCGGTCAGATAACGCACCCCGTCCGACAGATCGGTCTGCATCTTGCGGCCCCATTCGCCGTAGCCGGCCTCCATGAAGGCCTCGCCACGGCCGGTCGAGCCCCGGAAATTGGCCTGAAGCACCGCATAGCCGCGCGAAGCCAGGGCCTGGGCCCACCAGTCGAATTCCATAAGGTCGCGCGACGCCGGTCCGCCATGAGCCAGAACCACGAGCGGCAGACCCTTCGCATCGGCGCGGCCGGGAGGCAGGGTCAGATAGCCCCGGATTTCCAGCCCGTCCGCGGCGCTGTAGGCGATCGGCTTGACCGGTGCGACCCGGTCCGCCGGAACCCCGGCATAGGCCCGCCCCACGACCTGGGTGGATCCGTTGTTCAGGTCGACGATGTGATAGGTGCCGGAATCTCCGGCCCCGTTGGTGAAGACCACCGCGGTCTTGAGATCGTCGCCCCAGCCGACCAGGGACGGCGCGCCGTCGGGGAAGGTCTGTTCCACGCTGGCCCACATGAGGCTGGCGTCCCTGTCGGCGAAACTGTAGCGCCGCCCTTCGTCATCCAGGCGGGTGGCGCCCATCAGCCGTCTCGTGACCGGATGGAACAGCAGGGCCATGGGATCGAAATCGAACCGCACCGCCCGCCACGTCCCCGTCTCCAGATTAACGTCATAGAAGTCGGCCTCCTCGCGGTCGTCGCGTTTGAGGTCTGGGCGGTCGGCGGCCACGATGACGCTTTCGCCTGCCAGGCCCAGACCGATCAGGGTGGGGGCGTCCAGCGGCGCGGTCGTGCGCCAGGTTTCGCGGAAGCCGCCGCCCTGACGAAGCAGAAGACTCCACACCCGCGTCCGCTCATCATAGTCGCTGCGCGCCATGGATCGCCCGGAGGCGTCCAGAACATAGCCCTCGACATCGCGGTCCATCGCTTCCGCGCTGCGCACGCGCCCGGTCTCTCCGTTGATCCGGTACAGGTCGATGCCTTCCGGGGTGGTGCGGGAGAAGAGGCGGACCAGAACCTCGGGGTGACCGTTGGCCTGGATGACGTCGACGCCGCTCAACAGGGCCGGGAAAAGCCCGCCGTCGTTCTTGACGAGGGATGTGACCCGTCGGCGCGCCGGCTCATAAATCTGGCCGAGGTAGAGTTCGCGCTGAAAGATGCCCAGCTCGGGCAGGGTTTCGGTGCTGGAGGTGGTGGCCAGGACCCGATCATCGCCGATCCATTGCAGGTCGCGGACCTTGGTCTCCCCGACGCCGACCCCGCCCATGGACCTGTTGTTGACCAGATCGATCACGGCGAGGGCGCGGTGCTCGCCGATGACGGTGATGAAGGCGATGCGGTGTCCCGAGGGCGAGAGCTGGACCAGCTCCACCCCCGGCAGGGCGCCGTAGACAGACAGGGGGACCGGATCCGGCGTCTGGGCGCCCGCTGCGCCCGGCGCGAAGAGAAGAAGCGCGCTCGCGAGCGCCGTCACTACACCACGATACAAGGTCGGCCCCCGCCGCTGATCAACCGTGGCCATACTCAGCCGGGACGCGCGCGATCTCAAGTCGTTTCGCGCTGAGGTCGTTTCGAATTCAGGCGGTCGCCCCGGCCTGTCGCTGGCGGAACGCCCGACCGGCGTTGACCGCGGCGACGGCGGCCGGGACGGTCAACAGGGCGCCGATCAGGAAGGGCCAGTCGTGGCCGACGCCCGAGAAGACGGCGCCCGCAACGATCGGACCGACGATACGGGCGCTGGAGCTGGCGGCCATGTTCAGACCCAGCATGGCCCCCTGCCGGTCCGGCGGCGAGGAGCGCGAGATCAGGGCCGAAATATTGGGCATTGTGATCGCCATGCCGAAGGCGCCGACCGCCATCATCACCGGCACGGCCCAGGCGACCGGCGACAGGACCTGGCCGACCAGACCGACCCCGAACAACAGACAGCCGCAGGCCAGGACCCGGCTCTCGCCGAAGCGCCGCGCCAGCCGGCCGGTGACCAGGCTCTGGCAGATGACCGAGACCACGCCCACGGCCATGAAGCTGAGCCCCACCTCGCGGGCGCCCCAGCCGTAGCGGGCCTCGACCCACAGGCCGAAGGTCGATTCCATGCCGGAGAAGCCGGCCATATAGATGATCGTCACCAGCAGGACGCGCGAGACGACCGGATTGGACAGAGCGTCGCGCACCCCGCCCAGGAAGGGCGGGCGCGGGGCGGCGGGATCGGCCCTGGCCCGGCTCTCCTTCAGGAAGACGAGGACGCCGAGCGCCGCGAGCAGGCAAAGGCCCGCCGCCGCGAAGATCGGCAGCTGATAGCCGAGCCGGCCCATGTCGGGATGCACCATCAGTCCGCCCAGACCCGGTCCGACGATGAAGCCCAGGCCGAAGGCGGCCCCGATCATTCCCATGCGTCCGGCGCGTTGCTCGGGCGGGGTGATGTCGGCGACATAGCCCTGGACAGTCGAGATATTGCCGGCGCCCAGACCGGTGAACAGGCGCACGGCCACCGCCAGCCAGATGTTCGGGACGAAGGCCAGGGCCAGATAGCCGACGGCGTTGGCCAGGACGGTGATCAGCAGCACCGGCTTCCTGCCGATCCGGTCCGACAGCCGCCCCCAGAAGGGTTCGCCGAAGAACTGGCCCAGCGAATAGGCCGAGAACATCAGGGCCACCTGCCAGGCCTCGGCCTTCAGGCTCTGGCCGAAGAAGGGCAGCAGGGGCACGACCAGGCCGAAGCCGACCAGGTTGATGAACACCACCGCGAACAGCACCGCGAGGGCGGGGGCCTGGCGCTTTGGAGACGGGGTCGGCTCAGGGGTTTGCATGTCCCCGGCTTACCCGGCTCCGCGGCAAAGGCCAATCGCCTGACGCTGTTCGCCCCGCGCCTAGTTCGGAGGGTTGTTGGCCTCGAGGAAGCGGACCGTTTCGGTCAGCATTCGCGTGCGGGTCTCGGCGCGTGAGAGCCAGTGATCTTCGCCGTTCAACTGGACGAACTCGAACGGTTTGCCCGCGGCCCGCAGGGCGTCGGCCAGACGCTGACTCTGGCTGAACGGCACCACGGTGTCGTCGCGGCCATGCAGCAGCAGGATCGGCGCGTCCGACCGGCCCGCTTGCTGGGCCGGGGAACGGTCGTCGAGCGAACGGTCGCCCAGCCGGTCGGCGCCCATGAAGCGGTTCCAGTACTGAACGGTCTGGGAATCGCGGCGGCCCTGTTCGGCCTCCCACTGGACCATGGCCCTGAGGTCCGAAACGCCGGCGACGGCGACCGCGCAACGATAGACGCCGTTGTCCAGGGTCGGACCGGCCATGGCCGCATAGCCGCCGTAGCTGGCGCCGACGATGCAGACGCGTTTCGGATCGACGATTCCCTGGGACGCCAGCCAGCGGACCCCGTCGGAGAGGTCGGTCTGCATCTTGCGGCCCCATTCGCCATAGCCGGCTTCCAGATGGGCCATGCCGAGGCCATCGGAGCCGCGATAGTTGGGTTGCAGGACGGCGTAGCCGCGCGAGGCGATGGCCTGGGCCCACCAGTCGAAGCCGAGGCTGTCGCGCGCCTGGGGTCCGCCATGGGGCAGGACGACCAGGGCCAGCCCCTTGGGATCGCTGACGCCGGGCGGCAGGGTCAGATAGCCGGGAATGCGCATCCCGTCGGCCGCGTCATAGTCGACCACGCGCACCTCGCCGACCTGTTCCGGGGTCAGGGGGTAGGTCTCGCCGAAGATTTCAGCCGAGCGCCGGTTCATGTCGACGATCTGGTAGGTGCCCGGGTCCCCGTCGCCCTCGGTCCTGACCACCAGAACCTTCAGATCGTCCGACCAGGACACCACATGCGTGCGCTTGCCCCGGAACGCCGCCTTGACCGTGTTCCAGGCGCGCTGGGCGTCCGGATCGGAGAATTGCAGGGCCGCCTCTCCGTCGCCCTCGACGGCGGCGCCGATCAGGAGCTGGGTCCGGGGATGGGTCAGGATGCCGGTGGGCTCGCCCTCGAACGGCAGGTCCGACCATTCTCCGGTATCCAGGTTGAGCAGCCTGTACTGGTCGGGACGCGAATCCTTGCCGCCCTGGATCACCAGTTCGCGGTCGGTGCGGCCGAAGGAGGCGACGCTGGGCGTATCGATGGGAGCTTCGACGCTCCAGACGTCTCGCCAGCCGCCTTCGCGGGTGCGGCGCTGAACCGTCCAGACCTTGCTGCGCCCGCTGTATTCGATGCGGCTGATCGGTTCGCCCGCCTCGTTCAGCATATAGCCGCCGGCCTGGTCCTGTTCGAGCAGGGTGCTGTCGCCGCGCCCCGTCGCCAGATTGATGCGATAGAGCCCGAGGCCGTGCGTGCCCACGCCGCCCGCGATCAGCCGGCCCTGTCGGACATAGGCGCCGTTCAGGCGCGGAAAGACGCCGGGTGTGGTGGTCAGGGCCTTGGCCACCTGACGGCTGGCCACCGAATAGATCTGGCCTTCGGACAGTTCGGCGCGGCGCAGGCCCGTCATATCCGACGACTGGGTCGCCGAGGTGATCAGCATGACGTGGTCCTCGCCGATCCAGACCAGCCCACGCACCTTCACGTCTCCGGCGCGCACGCCTCCGATCAGGTTCAGCGTGCCCATGTCGCAGACGATCAGACTGCGTTGCTCGCCGACGATCGCCACATAGGCCAGCCGGTTCCCGCTCGGCGACAGCTCCACCATATCCGTCGACGGCATGCCGCCGAAGACCTGGAGCGGGGCCGGCCCCTGGGTCCGGACCGGTTCGGGCGGCAGGCAGGACGGCGTCGCGGTCTGGGATTCCGTTGTCGCCCCCGCTCCGGCCGGCGCGCTCGCCTCCGTATCGGCGAGGGCCCGAGAGCCCGGCGCGATCACAAGCAGTGCGGATGCGGCGAGCGCAGCGGCGCGCAAGGGTTGTCTGAAAATCATGCCCGTTTCCCCCGGTTTCAGGGGTAGCCTAACGTCGGTCGGCGGCGCGGCCAAGGTGGTCAGGAGCAATCCGTGCAACTCCAGATACGAAAACGCCCCGACCGGGCGGTCGGGGCGTTTCAAACCGGATGACGGCGGCCGGATAAGGCCTATTTCGGCGCCAGGATCATGATCATCTGGCGGCCTTCCATACGCGGGGCGTATTCGACCTTGGCGATCTCGTCGAAGTCTTCCTGGACCTTGTTGAGCAGCTTCATGCCCAGTTCCGGGTGGGCCATTTCACGACCGCGGAAGCGCAGGGTCACCTTGACCTTGTCGCCCTCGTCGAAGAAGCGGTGCATGGCCTTGGCCTTCACCTCATAGTCGTGGGTGTCGATGTTCGGACGAAGCTTGATCTCTTTCAGCTCGACGATCTTCTGGCGCTTGCGGGCCTCGGCCTTCTTCTTCTGCTCCTGGAAACGGAACTTGCCGTAGTCGAGGATCTTGGCCACCGGCGGTTCGGAGGTGGACACGATCTGAACCAGGTCCATGCCCGCTTCTTCAGCGGCTTCCAGCGCGGCGGACGTCGGCATGACGCCCTGCTTCTCGCCGTTCTGATCGATGAGCAGAACGCGCGGCGCGCGGATATCGTGGTTCATGGGCGGCCCATCCTTGACGGGCGGCGTTTGCATCGGACGGCGAATGAGCGTCGTTTCCTTGTGTGGACGAAAGTCTTGTCGGCTTGCAGGGGTCAGCGCACGGCTCGGCGCCGCGTTCCCTGAGGCGCGCTATATGCGCCTGAAAGCCCGTTTTATCAAGGCGAGGCTGATCAGCCGTTAACGGCTCAGCTGGCGATATAGTCGGCGTGCAGCGCCAGAACCGCCTCGAAGACGTGATCGACGGTCAGCTCCTCGATCGGGGAGAACTCGCCACGCGTCTCATTGGAGGCGGCGATCCGGGTGCGCGGGCCCCAGGGGCCGTAGAGCCACCATTCGGTGGGACCGAACAGACCCAGCGTCGGCCGTCCCAGAGCCGCCGAGACATGCATCAGGCCGGAATCATTGCCGACGAACAGGGCCGCCCGGTCGATGGCCGCCGCCGAGGCCAGGATGTCCCCCTTGCCGACGAAGTCGATGCCTCTGGGCCCCGCGGCCTCCAGAGCGGGCGTGGCGGGCGGCCGGTCGCCGGGGCCGCCGACGGGCATGAAGCGCCAGCCGTCGAACCGGGGGTCGGCCTTCAGCTTCTCGACCAGCTGACCCCAGCGCTCGGCGGGCCAGCTCTTGCCCGGCTGGTGGGCGATGGGGGCGAGCGCGATGATGGGGCCGGGCCCGGCCCCGCCGGCCAGTTGGGGATCGATGACGGCGGCGGCCTCGGCGCGGGCCTGATCGTCGAGGAAGATCTCCGGATCGATCGGCGTTTGCGACCCCATCAGCCGCGACACCATCTCGACCTTGCGCAGGCCGGTCTCCCACGAGCGGTTGTAGACCACGCGCTTCTTCGCCGGGATCAGATAGCTGAGCGCCGAGCCACGGATGTCGACGACCATGTCCCAGCGGGTTCCGGAGACCTGCTTCCACAGATCGACCCAGTGTCCGGCCATCTTCTTCTTGTCGAGGATGATGACCCGCTCGACGCCGGGGGCGGAGCGGAAGAAGGGGGCGGGCGGACGACCGCAGGCGACGGTGATCCCGGCTCCCGGCAGCTGGCGTTCGATCTCGCGGATCACGCCCGACGAGATGACGCAGTCGCCGATGCGGTTGGAGCTGACGAAAAGAACCCTGGGGGTGGACTGGACGGGCGGCACGCTTTGACCTTCGCTTCGTTCGTCGGCGTTCGCTATCAGGTGCAGACTGTTTGCGCGAGAGTAGGCCGTGATGACCGATGTGACCAATGGCGACGATATCCAGCGTCTGGGACGCCCCGACGGCGAGACGATCGCTTTCAAATCGGTCGCTGGCAAAGGTCCGACAATCGTCTGGATCGGCGGTTTCCGCTCGGACATGGAGGGGACCAAGGCCCTGGCGCTGGACGCCGCCGCCCGCGAGCGCGGTTGGGCCTATGTCCGCTACGACCATTTCGCCCATGGGCAGTCTTCGGGCGAATGGCGGCAGGCGACCATCGGCCGCTGGCGTGAGGACGCCGTCGCCCTGATCGACAGCCTGAGCGGCCCGGCCGTCCTCGTCGGCTCGTCCATGGGCGGCTGGGTCGCGCTTCTGGCGGCGCTGGCCAGACCTGAAGCAGTCGCGGGATTGGTGCTGGTCAACCCTGCCCAGGATTTCACCGAGGCCCTGATGTGGCCCGGCCTCGCCGACCACGAGCGTCAGGCCATCCTGCGCGATGGGGAGACCGTGGTCGTGGAAGAGGGGCTGGGCTCCTATGTCCTGACCCGCGCCATGTTCGAGGAGGCGAAGGACTGGCTTTTGCTCGGCGCGCCGATCCGCATCGCGGCGCCGGTCCACATCCTTCAGGGCCGGGCGGACGACGTGGTGCCGTGGGGTCATTCCATCCAGCTGGTCGAGCGGCTGGCCGGCGGCGACGTGCGGCTGGACCTGATCGAGGGCGGCGACCACCGGCTGTCGACGCCCGCCGATCTGACGCGGCTGGTCGAGGCGGTCGAGGGGCTGCGGCGCAGCTGAACCTTCCCAAGTTTCGCCGGGCGGTTATGGTGACGCTCATGGACACCTTGAGCGCGCGCTGGGCGAAACTGGAGCCCCATACGACGGTGGTCGGGCCGGATGACGACCGCCCGCGTCCGGCGGTGCTGCTGTTCCACGGCTGCGGGGGCTTACGCGACCATCTGCCGAAGTATGCGGCTGCGGCGAAGGCGGCGGGGTGGCGGGCCTTCACGGTCGATTCCTACGGTTCGCGAGGCTACAGCCGCGCCTTCGCCCTGGCCACGGTCTGCACGGGCCTGTTGCTGCGCGGCGACGAGCGGGCGGGCGACGTCCTGGCCACGATCCACGGCGTCTCGGCCCGGTCAGACGTCGACGCCTCGCGCCTCGCCCTGGCCGGCTGGAGCCACGGCGGCTGGGGCATCATGGAGGCGATGAGCGCGGACCGGCGTCCGAAGTCCCTCGGCCTCGCCGATCCCGGCGAGGTTTCGCTGGACGGGATCAAGGCGGCCTATCTGGCCTATCCCTATATCGGTTTCGCCGCCCTGAACCGGATGCGGCCCTGGCGGCATTGCCCGAAGACGCTCGCCGTCATCGCCCGCGGTGATCACCTGACCTCGGTCCGCAACGCCGAAAAGGTCCACGACATGGTTCGCAACTGCGGCGCGGACGTCGAGACCTGGATCGCCGAAGGCACCCACAGCTTCGACGAGCCGACCTCGGCCCCGCCGATGCGCTACCACCCCGAACTGACCGACGAGGCCATCCGGCGCTTCAAGGCCCTGCTTGAGGATACGGCCACGGCCCCTCCCGTCGCCGCCTGATCTTCAGCCGATCTTCGCCTCGACCACGATCTCGGCCCGCACCGAGTGGGCCATTTCGCAGTGTTCGTGGGCGGCGTGGTGCAAGGCGTCCAGCTCGGCCTGCGTCGGGGCGGGCCCGAAGAAGGTGGTGACGGGGCGCAGGGTCACCCGGTTCATGTAGCGATGGCCGCCCGCGTCCTTGCCCAGCATGCCTGAGGCCTCGTCGACATAGCGGTCGACCACAAAGCCGTCGCCGGCGGCGAAGGCCAGGAACCACAGCATGTGGCAGCTGGACAGGGAGGCGACCATGGCCTCTTCGGGGTCCACGGCGGTGATGTCCGACATGGGGACCGGCACGCTCTCGGGCGCCGAGGAGCCCTTGACCACGGCGCCGCCGTCGAAGGTCCAGACGTGGGCGCGCGAATATTTCTTGTCGATGAAGACCTGGCCGTCGCGTTTCCATTCGACGGTGGTGTGGTGCGCGCTCATGGCCCGTTTTCCTGCTCAGCTTTCCAGAATCGTATAGGTCATCGGCGCGCGAATTTCGAAGCCCAGGGCGCCATAGAAGGCGATGGTCGCGTCATGGTCGGCGAAGGCGTGCAGGAAGGCCGCCTCGCCCGAGGCGTGGATTTCGCTCACCACAACCCGGGACAGGGCTGCCGCATAGCCCCGGCCGCGATGGTCCGGATGGGTGCAGACCCCGCTCAGTTCGGTGAAGCCGTCGACGCGCAGCCGCCGTCCGGCCATGGCGATCAGCGCGCCGTCCTGTTTGATCCCGACGAAGGGGCCGAGTTCGCGGGTCCTCGACCGGAACGGGCCCGGCCGGGTCAGGGTCGCCAGCGCCAGCATGGCCGGGGCGTCGGCCTCGGTCAGGGTCTCGAAGGCGACGTTCGAACTGGCCGACGGCGTCAGTTCGGTCGCCGTCATCTGGACCAGGGCGATGCGGTCGCGGATGGCGATCCCGTCCGGCAGGACATCGACCATCGGCCCGTCGCTGCGTTCCACCAGACTCGCGCCCGGATGACGCCGCGCCAGCTCTGTCAGTCGCGCCCGGCTCTCGGGAGAGGCGTCGGCGGCGGAGACGAAGACGCCCACCTCCGGATCGATCCGCACGGCGCGCGCGTCGGAATCCTTTGTCGTGAAGGATGACAGGCGGGTGGTCAGGCCATTCCAGACGGCGCGATCGAGCGGGTGGGTCATGATGACGTCGATCTAGCGCCGGGAAGCGCCGCCGTCAGCCGACTTCACGAACCTGGCGTCCGGAAACCGCCGGGCCTCAGGCCCGCCAGAAGCCGACGATCTTCTTGACCTCGTCGACCACCGGATCGGCGATGGCGGCGGCGCGTTCGGCGCCGTCCTTGAGGACGCGGTCGATCTCGGACGTGTCGGCCATCAAGCGGCGCATCTCGGCGGTGATCGGGGCCATGGCGCTGACGGCCAGATCGGCCAGGCGCGGCTTGAAGGCGCCGAAGCCCTGACCCGCGAACTCGGCGGTCACCTGATCCTTCGTCTGGTCCGACAGGGCCGCGTAGATGGAGATCAGGTTCTTCACCTCGGGGCGCTCGTCCAGGCTTTCGCCGACCTCGGGCATGACACCCATGTCGGTCTTGGATTTGCGGATCTTGCCGGCGATGGCGTCGGCGTCGTCGGTCAGGTTGATGCGCGACTGGTCCGAGGGATCCGACTTGGACATCTTGGCCGAGCCGTCGCGCAGGCTCATGACGCGCGGCGCCGGCCCCTGGGTCAGGGGTTCGGGCAGGGGGAAGAAGTCCGGCACGCCGAAGTCGTTGTTGAACTTGGCGGCGATGTCGCGGGTCAGCTCCAGATGCTGTTTCTGGTCCTCGCCGGTCGGCACCTCGGTGGCCTTGTAGAGCAGGATGTCGGCCGCCTGCAGCACCGGATAGGTGTAGAGGCCGACGCTCGAGCGTTCCTTGTGCTTGCCCGACTTCTCCTTGAACTGGGTCATCCGGTCCAGCCAGCCGAGGCGGGCGACGCAGTTGAAGATCCAGGCCAGTTCGGCGTGGGCGCGCACCGCCGATTGCGGGAAGATGACTGACTTCGCCGGATCGAGGCCCGAAGCCAGATAGGCGGCGGCGATCTCGCGCGTCTGGGCGGTCAGCAGGGCCGGATCCTGCCAGACGGTGATGGCGTGCAGGTCGGCGACGAACAGGAAGCAGGGGGCGCCCTGATCCTGCAGCTGGGTGAAGCGTTTCAGGGCGCCGAGATAGTTGCCCAGATGCAGGGCGCCAGAGGCCTGGATGCCCGAAAGCACCCGGCGCGGACCGGCGTACTGGGAAGTGGGAGCGGGGGAGGCGGGCGTAGCGTCGGACATGGGCTCGCAGATGCCTCAGCCGGGCCGCGAGAGCAAGTTCCCGCGCCCGGCTGATTAAGCGAAAACCCCTAGTCCAGTCCGCCGCCCGCGACCGGGGCGCCCGGCTCGCGGCGCAGGACCGCCTTGAGCTCGGCCGGGGTGACCGCGCGGAACAGGAACAGACAGGCGCCGTAGACCACTGCTCCGGCCCCGCAGACGATCAGGACCGCGATCTCCTTGGCGAGGAACAGCTTGCTGAGTTCGGGATAGAAGATCCCCGCCGCCAGCAGCAAAGCCGCCATCACGCCGCTGGCCGCCAGCACGCGCGAGATGCGCGACACGAAGCTGGCCGAGGCGGACCAGGCCTTCTCGCGGATCAGGGTGCCCCACAGCAAGGCGACGTTGATCCAGGCCGAGACGCTGGTGGCGATGGCCAGACCCAGAACCCCGTCCACGCCGATGCGCGAGAACCAGAAGAAGAGCCCGGCGCCCAGCACCACGGTGATGACCACCGAGGTCACCGCGAAGATCATCGGCCGGCGGGTGTCCATCCGGGCGAAGAAGGGCGGGGTCAGGACCTTGGCCAGGACGAAGGCCGGCACGCCCCAGGCGAACTGGCGCAGGGTGTCGGCGGTGCGGGCCGCGTCCTCATGGGTGAAGGCGCCGCGCGTCACGGTCGAATCGATGATGAAATAGGGGATGACGAACAGGGCGACGGCGGCCGGCAGGGTGAAGGCCATGGCCAGGTTGATGCCGTCGTCCAGCGTCTTCTGCCCGCCCTCATGGTCGCCCTGGACGAAGGCCCGGGTCAGGCGGGGGACCAGAGCCAGGCCGATGGCGACGCCGACGAGGCCAAGCGGCAGCTGATACAGGCGGTCGGCGTTGTAGAGCACCGAACGGGCCCCGGCGTCCGACCCGGTCAGGACCTGGCTGACCACGGAGTTCAGCTGAAGGGCGCCGCCGGCCATGGCGCCCGGGATAGCCAGGGCCAGGGTCTTCTTCACGCTGGCGGTCAGTTTCGGCAGGGAGATTTTCAGCTTCACGCCCAGACGCCGCACCCCCCACCAGAGCAGGCCCGCCTGGATGAGGCCCGAGACGGTCACCGCCGCGCTGACGGCCAGCAGCGTGTCCGGTTGCGTCATCGACGGGATGAAGCTGGGGGCCAGCAGCGGGAACAGGGTGCAGATGTTCAGGAAGACCGGCACGCCCGCCGACAGAGCGAATTTTCCACCCGTGTTGAGCACGCCTGACAGCAGCGAGGCGATGGTCATACAGGCCAGATAGGGCATGGCCAGTTGGGTCGCGGTGACGGCCACCGACATCACGCCCGCGTCGGATTTCCACGCCGACATCAGAAGCGGGATGATCCACGGCATGGCGATCTGCATGACGATGCAGAAGCCGGTGACCACGGCGAACATGAAGCTCAGGGCCTCCGACGCCGTGACGGCCGCGGCCTCTTCGCCTTCCGAAGCGCGGACTCCGCCGTAGATGGGCACGAAGGCCTGGGCGAAGGCGCCCTCCGCGAACAGGCGGCGGAACAGATTGGGCAGCATGATCGCCGTGGCCCAGGCGTCCATCATCGGTCCCTGACCGAAGCGGGCCGACAGGGCCAGGTCGCGGGCGAAGCCGAGGATGCGGCTCCCCAGCGTCAGGGTGGACTGGACGATCGTATTTCGAGCCAGGCTCATGCGGGGAGGGTCCGAACCGCCGGAATGCGCGGGTGTTTTGCGCTTAGCGCGGTTCCGCCTGCGACGAAACGTCCTTTGCGCGGCGGATCGGGCGATTGAGATCGGAGACGTCGCGGGCGCTGGCCCGGGCGGCGATGATCTTGCGGCCCTGGGGCGCGGCGGGCGCGCGTTCCAGCACCGCCTCGAGCGCTGACTGGATCTCGTTCAGCAGCATTTCCGAGAAGACCTTCCTGCCCTTGCGGTCGACCACATAGAAGCTGTCGACGGCCCGTTCACCGAAGCCCGCGACGTGGGCCGACCGGATCGACAGGTCCAGATCGGTCAGGGTGCGCGACAGTTCGGCCAGCAGGCCCGGCCGGTCGGCTCCCGAAACCTCGATCACCGTTGCCGTCTCGCTGGCCCCCGCATCGATCATGACCACCGGCCGGACGTCGAAGACGGCGCGGCGGGGAGTCGAGGCCGGCATGGCGGGCGCCTCGACCGGCGTTTCGCCCCGGGCGGCGGCTTCAAGCGCGGCGACGAGCGTCTTCAGGCGACGAGGCTCGGCCTGGCCGTAGGGGGCGTCGGCGCCGTCCTGGACCTGAAAGACGTCCAGCACCGTGCCGTCGACCGCGGTGGCGACCCGGGCCCCGGTGACGTCCGCTCCGGCGGCGGCCAGCACCGCCGTCAGGTCGGCGAACAGGCCCGGCCGGTCGCGGGCGGCGAGCGCGATCTCGGTGGTGGATTCGATCCGGCCCGGTCCCTGACGGCACTCGGCCGCGGCTCCGGCCTCGAAGGCGCGGGCGATCAGATCGGCGTGTTCGGCCAGGGGGTCGATCACATCGACGTCCTCGCCCCGGAACAGGGCCTCGACGCGGGTATAGAGGGCGGTGATCAGCTGGCCCTTCCAATTGTTCCAGACTCCGGGCCCCACGGCGCGGATGTCGGCGACGGTCAGGACCAGCAGAAGGCGCAGCCGCTCGGGGTCGCCCACCAGTTCGGCGAAGTCGCGGATGGTCTGGGGGTCGGAGGTGTCGCGCTTCTGGGCATAGTCCGACATCGCCAGGTGATTCCGGACCAGCCAGACCACAAGCTCGATCCGGCGCGGATCGACGCCGAGGCGTTCACAGGCCCGGCGCGCGGCGATGGCCCCGTCCTCCAGCTGGCCCCGCTCCCCGCCCTTGCCGACGTCATGCAGCAGCATGGCCAGCATCAGCACCTCGAGGTCGGCGATCAGGTGGATGGTCGAGGACGACAGCGGATGCTCGTCCTTCAGCTTGCCGCGGAAGATGTCGTTGATGATGCCGATGGCCTGGAGGCTGTGCTCATCGACCGTGAAGGCGTGGTACATGTTGAACTGGGTCTGGCCGACGATCCGCCCCCATTCGGGCAGGAACCGGCCCAGCAGCCCGGTCTCGTTCATGATGGTCAGGACGCGGTAAGGCCTCTGGCCATGCGCGAGAATGTGCAGCAGGGCGGCGGTGGCGCGCGGGTCGCGCCTCAGCTTCGGCGTCACCAGCCCCAGAGACCGGGTCACGGCCGAGAAGGCGTGGGGGTGCAGGTCCAGATCGTGCTGGTCGGCGGTGACGAACAGGGTCAGCAGCTTGACCGGGTCGTCGATGAAGACCTGGGCGCTCTCGACCGACAGCCGGCCGCCGTCCTCGGTGAAGCCGGGAACGCCGAGGTTGCGCTTCCGCCCCGGGATCAGCCGCGACAGGCTCAGGGTGTTCTTCTGCTGGCGCGCCTCGAGCGTCGCGCTCATGGCCCGTGTCAGGGCGCCGACGTCGCGGGCCACCAGGAAGTAGCGGCGCATGAACCGCTCCACCGCCGGCTCGTCGCCGCGGCCGCGCCAGCCCATCCGGCGCGCCACCTCGGGCTGCAGGTCGAAGGTCAGCTTCTCCTCGGCCCGTCCCGCGATCAGATGCAAGTGACAACGCACCCGCCACAGGAAGTCGAAGGCCTCCTCGAAGGTGCGCCGTTCACGCGCGGTCAGGAGGTCGTCCAGCACCGCCGCGCCCAGCGGGCTTTCGGGCGCCAGGGCCCGGGCGATCCAGAACAGGGTGTTGAGGTCGCGCAGACCCCCCTTGCCGTCCTTGATATTGGGCTCGACGCGATAGCGGACATTGCCCGCCTTGGTGTGACGCGCCTGACGCTCCTCCAGCTTGGCGGCGATGAAGGGCCTCGGGTCGGCATTGGTCACCGTGCCCCGGAAGCGCCACAGGAAGTCCTCGGCCAGATGTCGGTCGCCGGCCAGCCAGCGCCCTTCCAGCAGGGCGGTGCGCACGGTCATGTCGGTGCGCGACAGGGCCAGACATTCGTCGACCGACCGGGCCGAGGACCCGACCTTCAGCCCCAGATCCCACAACACATAGAGGACGAACTCGGCGACCGTCTCGGTCCGGGCGGTGGTCTTCCAGGGCCGCAGGAACAGCAGGTCCAGATCGGAGAAGGGCGCCAGCACCCCGCGTCCGTAACCCCCGACCGCGATCAGGGTCAGCTTTTCGGCCTCGGTCGGATTGTGCGACGGATAGAGGGTCTCGGAGGTGAAGCGCCACAGGGCGATCAGAATCTCGTCGGCGGCGGCGCTGTACTGTCGGGCCACCTCGACGCCGCCGAGTCCCCCGGCCAGACGGGTCGCGATCTTCTCGCGCGCGGCGTCGTAATGGGCCCTCAGCACGGCGGCGACGCCGGCCCGCATGTCCGGCCCGCCGACCAGGGCGTCCAGACGGTCGTCGAGACCGGTTCGGGAAGGTGCGGGAGGAGCGGCGGTCATCGGCCGGAGCAATATAGGGACAGGACGACGGCGCGTCTCGCCCGCCGTGACCATCGGGTCTTTCCCCCGGTGTGGCCCCGGCGCCGCGCCCGTTCGCCAACACGGGGAGCCCGCTGGAGTCTTTTCCGCGCTTGGGGCAGGGTTCGGGAACACTGTTTCCCGGAGCCTTTTTGACCCCGCGTCTCGTCCTCCTCGCAGTTCTGGCTGTCGCGGCGTCGAGCCTCGGCGCGCCCGCGCACGTCCTGGCGTGGGATGGCGACGGCAATGGCGCCGGGACGGCTGCGGCGCCGGCGCCTCCGGCCCATGCCGCCTCGGTTCCGCCCTCGGGAGACGCGCCGCCGGCGATGCGCAGCGATTTGCGGCGTGAACACTGGTCCGACGGCCTGGCCATGGCGGCCGCGGGCTACGGCCCGGTCGGCGGCGACGCCCAGTTGTCGCGCGAGGTTCTGGCCGAGATGAACCTGATGCGGTCCGACCCGCAGGCCTATATCGCGGTGCTGCAGGACTACCGAACGCAGTTCCGGGGCGACATCGTCGTGCGGCCCGGCCGGATCAATATCCAGACCCGCGAGGGGGTGGCGGCGGTCGACGAGGCCATCGCCTTCCTGCGGCGCCAGAAGCCGATGGCGCCCCTGACGCCCGACCTGATCCTGGCCCTGACGGCCGGGGACCATGTCGCCGATCAGGGCCCCTCGGGCTTCATCGGTCACTATGGCTCGGACGGCTGGGACTTCGCGACGCGCGTGGCCCGGCGCGGCGGCGATCCGTACGGCGGGGAGAACATCTCCTACGGCTATGACACCGCGCGTGAGGTCATCATCCAGCTGCTGGTCGACGACAACATCGCCGACCGGGGCCACCGGGTGAACCTGTTCCGCGACGGCTATGTCCGCGCCGGGGTCAGCTGCGGCCCGCACGCGGTGTTCAACCACATGTGCGTCATCGACTACGGCTATGAGCCGGTGAAGCGGCGCTAGGCCTGCACTACGCCTTCAGGGCCTTGAGCCGATAAAGAGCCTCCAGTGCTTCGCGCGGGCTCATGGCGTCGGGATCCAACGCCGCGACGGCCTCGTCCATGACCGACTTCATCGGCGGAGGCGGCGGTTCGGCGACGGCGAACAGGGGCAGGTCGTCGAGCTTGTCGTTGGCGGCCTTCTCGGCCTCCAGACGGTCCAGGACCGAGCGGGCGCGGGCGACCACCGACGGCGGCACCCCGGCCAGTTTGGCCACCTGAACCCCGTAGGAGCGGTCGGCGGCGCCGGGCGCGGCCTCGTGCAGGAAGATCAGCTCGCCGTTCCACTCCCGGGCCACCATCGACAGGTTGGAGACGTGGTCGAGCCGGTCTTCCAGCCGCGCCAGCTCGTGATAGTGGGTGGCGAACAGGGTCCGCGAGCGGTTGGTCTCATGCAGGGCCTCGGCGCAGGCCCAGGCGATGGCCAGACCGTCATAGGTGGCCGTGCCGCGCCCGATCTCGTCCAGAACCACGAAGCTCGACGGCGTCGCCTGGGTCAGGATGGCGGCGGTCTCGACCATTTCCATCATGAAGGTGGAGCGGCCGCGCGCCAGATCGTCCCCGGCGCCGACGCGGGAGAACAGCCGATCGACGACGCCCAGCCGCATCGACCGCGCGGGCACGAAGGACCCGGCCTGGGCCAGGATCACCAGCAGGGCGTTCTGGCGCAGGAAGGTCGACTTACCGGCCATGTTCGGCCCGGTGACGATCGACAGGCGGGCGCAGGACCCCGGTCCCTTGATCGGGGCGCCGTCCAGACGGCAGTCGTTGGGGGTGAAGGGATCGCCGGCCTTCTTGACCGCCGCCTCCACGACCGGGTGACGCCCGGCCTGAACCTCGAAAACGGTGCTGGAATCCACGGTCGGCCGCACCGCCCCGACCTCTTCGGCCCATTCCGCGAGCGCAGAGGTGGCGTCCAGTTCGGCCAGGGCGTCGGCGACGGCCTGCAGGGGGTAGGCGAGGCGCTGCACGGTCTGACGCCAGCCCTCGAAGGTCTCGCCCTCCATGGCCAGGGCCCGGAAGCCGGCCTGGCTGATCTTCGCGTCCAGCTCCGACAGTTCGACGGTGGTGAACCGCACCTGGGCCGCCAGGGTCTGGCGGTGGATGTAGGGGCTCTCGGGGCCGGCCCGGAACAGGGGCTCGGCGTGTTTGGCCGTGGTCTCGAGGAAATAGCCGAGGACGGCATTGTGCTTGATCTTGAAGGGGACCCCGCTCTCGGCGACGGCGCGGGCCTCGAGGTCGGCGACCACGCGGCGGCTGTCGTCGCGAAGGGTGCGGGCGGCGTCCAGCTCGGGGCGGAAGCCCGGGCGGACGAAGCCGCCGTCGCGCGCCAGATGCGGCGGCTCCTCCATCAGCCCTTCGGCCAGATCGATCTTCAGCCGGCCCAGATCGGGCGACAGGGTCAGGCGATCGAGGCAGCCGAGGATGCGGGCGGGTGGTGCGTTCAAGGGGTTCGCGGGGACGACGAACAGTCCGGCGATGCCCTCGGCGATGGCCAGACCCGAACGGATGGCGGCCAGGTCGCGCGGCCCGCCGCGTCCCAGCGCCAGCCGCGACACGGCCCGAGCGACGTCGGCGGAGGCCCGCAGCCCGTCACGCAGGTCGCGGCGCAGGTCACGGCGCTCCAGCAGCCATTCGACGGCGTCCAGACCCTCGTTGATGGCCAGCTGATCGCGCAGGGGTCGTGAGATCCGCTCGGCCAGGGCCCGGGCCCCACCGGAGGTGACGGTGCGGTCCAGACAGGCCAGCAGGGAGCCTTCCCGCTCGCCGCGCTGGGTGCGGTCGATCTCCAGGGACTGACGCGTTGCGGGATCGATGGCGAGAAAACCCGTCTCGCCCGAGCGGCGCGGCGGGGTCAGGGCCGGGACCTTGCCGGCCTGCGTCGTTTCCAGATAGGCGGCGACCAGACCGAGGGCCGAGACCTCGGCCTCCTCGAAGGCGCCGAACCCGTCCAGCGACGAAACGCCGTATAGTCGCTCGACCCGGTCGCGCGCGGCTCCGGGCTCGGCGACCGCGGAGGCCATGGCCTGAACCACCCCGCCGGAACCATCCAGCGCCGGTCGCACCGCATCGTCGGAGAACAGCTTGTCCGGGACCAGCACCTCGGACGGCCGGAAGGCGGCCAGGGTCGCGGCCAGATCCTCGAGCGCGCAGGCGACCGAATCCACCGCCCCGGCCGACAGCTCGACCACGGCGACGGCGGCGCGGCCCTTGCGGATGGCGACGGCGGCCAGCCGGTTGGCGCCCCGCGCCTCCAGCAGACTGTCCTCGGTCAGGGTGCCGGGGGTGACGACGCGGACGATGTCGCGCGCCACGATAGCCTTGGAGCCGCGCTTTTTCGCCTCGGCGGGGGTCTCGATCTGGTCGCAGATGGCCACCCGCTGCCCGGCCCGGATCAGCCGCGCCAGATAGCCGTCCATGGCGTGGACGGGCACGCCCGCCATGGGAATGTCCTCGCCCTGATGCTTGCCGCGCTTGGTCAGGGTGATGCCCAGCAGGGCCGAGGCGATCTCGGCGTCCTTGAAGAACAGCTCGTAGAAGTCGCCCATGCGGAAGAAGACGATGGCGTCCGGCTGGGCCGCCTTGGCCGCCAGATACTGGCCCATGACGGGGGTCACGCCTTCAGTGGAGGCGGGCTGGGGCGGATGTGCGAGGGGAGCGTTCATGCGAACGCACAGGGTGACGGATCAGGCGCGTCGCCTCAAGCCATTCCGAGGCGGGATGGCCGACTTGTTTTGGCTCAGGCCGCGGCGCTGACGGGTGCGCGGACGCTCAGGGCGGCGGGTTCCGACAGGGCTAGGGCGTCCCAGTCCAGATCGGGCTTGGGCGCGCAGGAGGCGGCCAGGATGGCGCGCAGTTCAGCCGCCGAGGCGACGCTGGCCACCGCGCAGGCGACCGGCGGCAGGTTGAGCGCGAAGGCCAGGGCCGCCTGCATCGGATCGACGCGGGCTTCGGCCAGGCTGCGGCGCACCCGCGACAGGGCGGGGCCATGCTCGGCCAGATGCGGCGGCAGGCTCTCGCGGCTGGCGAACAGCAGGCCGCGCGCGAAGACGGACGAGATGTGGACGTCGATGTCCATGGCGGCGAGGTCCGACAGGACGCCCTCGGTCACCGGACGCTGGTCCAGGAGGTTACAGGGCATCTGGACGACGTCGGGCTGATAGCGGCGCGCCAGCAGGGCCGGGCCGTCCTCCATGGTCGCGCAGAAGCCGATGCGGCGATAAAGGCCGCGATCCTTGAGCGCCTTCATCCGGTCCCACAGGGCGCGGCCCTCGGCTCCGGCCACGTCGGCGGCGTTGGACACCAGCAACGTATCGCCGCGCGGCAGACCCATACGCTCCAGCGAACGGCGGGCGCGGGCCTCGACCCGGTCCAGACCTTCGGACAGGGGCACGGTGCGCACGGTCACGCGGAACGGCGAGGGGAAGGGCCAGGCCTGACCCAGCAGCCGCTCGCCGTCGCGGTCCGGACGGGTGGCGACGGTGTTGATCCCGCCGTCGGCGGCGGTCTGCAGCAGGAAACGCATCGCCTCTTCGCGCGCGCCGACCGGAGCGGTCGCCACGGCGCCCACGCCCCTTTCGGGGTCGGTAACGACCGCCATGGCCAGTTTGCCGGCGGGGGTTTGTGCGGGAAGGGGCTTCACCCGACGACCCTTGCACCAGAAAGTTTAAGGGAGGCTGACCCGGAAGTTGCCGGAACCTTACCTGCGGACCGCTGGTAGGTCGGGAATGTTCAACAAATTCAGTCCGCGCCGGGCTGTTTGTCGGGGTGGGCCGCGATAAAGGCCGGATGGGTTTCGGCCGCCTGTTCAACCGCCAGAAGCCTCGGCCACGGGTTGAGGTTCACATTGAACCGCCGCGCCGAATAGAGTTGCGGGATCAGATAGCAGTCGACCAGGGTCGGGGTGGCGCCGAAGCTCCAGCCGGCGCCGTCTTTCGCCACCATCTGCTCCAGAGCATCGAAGCCGGCGGCGATCCAGCCGCCCGCCCAGGCGTCGACCCCGGCCTGATCGGCGCCCAGTCCGCGCACCGCGCCCAGCACCCTCAGATTGTTGAGCGGATGGATGTCCGAACCGATCAGGGCCGCCATGGCCCGAACCCGGGCGCGGTCCAGCAGGTCGGACGGCAGCAGGGCCGGCTCCGGATAAGCCTCTTCCAGCCATTCGAGAATGGCGACGCTTTGCGTCAGGATCGCGCCCTCGATCTCCAGCGCCGGGACCATCCCCTGCGGATTGACCGCCAGATATTCGGGCGTCTTGTGGGCTCGCGTGCGCAGATCGACGTCGACCTGCTCGTACTCCAGCCCTTTCAAATTCAGGGCGATGCGGGTCCGGTAGGCCGCGCCGGAACGCCAGTAGGAATGCAGGATCACGGCCGTCGTCCTCAGAGCGCAGGCGCGACGGTGAAGCTCAGGGTCGTCAGCCCCTCGATGGTCGCCTCGACCCGATCGCCCGGGACCAGCGGACCGACGCCCTCGGGCGTGCCGGTGAAGATCAGGTCGCCGGGCTGCAGGGTCCACAGTTCCCCGGCCTTGGCCACGATCTCGTGCGGGTTCCAGATCATGTCGTCCAGCGATCCAGACTGTTTGGCCACGCCGTTGACCGAAAGCGCGATGGCGCCCATCGGCCGGGGCAGGTCGCCGAGCGTCAGCGGCCCGCACGGCGCCGACTGGTCGAACCCCTTCGACGCATCCCACGGACGGCCCTTCTCCTTGGCCAGGGCCTGAAGGTCGCGGCGGGTCAGGTCGACCCCGACCCCCCAGCCGATCGCTTGCCCCGTCTCGCCGATGGCCACGACCAGCTCGACCTCGTGGTGCAGATTGGTGGTCTGCGACGGATAGGCCGGGTCCCTACCGTCGGTGACCAGGGCGTCCGCCGGTTTGGAGAAGAAGAAGGGCGCAGGACGGGTCGCGTCGCCGCCCATTTCGCGCACATGGGCGGCGTAGTTCTGGCCCACGCACAGGATGCGGCGCACCGGAAAACGGCGCGTGTCGCCGACGATGGGCAGGGACGGGGTCGGGGCGGGTTGGAACAGCCAGTCGGTCATGGCGCTTTTCTAGGACGCGGAATCCGCAGCGTCATCCGCAATCCCATGCTGCGCTGCGGCGAAACGGTCGGAACTCTCGCGGGGATATAGCGTTCAGCGGCAGGTACCTCTATTTACAGCAAAGCTGACCACCGGAGCGCGCGACATGGCCACGACCAAGGCTCGAGAAGACATCAAGAACGACCTCAAGACCCTGAAGGAAGACCTGAAGACCGGCGCCCGCGAGGAAACCGAGCGTCTGAAGGAAAAGGCCGCCGAGGCCCAGGAGCGTCTGAAGGCCAAGTCGGCCGAGGCGGAGGCCCGGGTGCGCGAAAAGGCCGAGGTCCTGCGCGAACAGGCCCGCGGCTATTACGACCAGGCCCGTCTGCGCGGCCGCGAATATTATGACGACGCCTCCGAGCGTTTCGATGAAGCCCAGCGCTACATCACCGAACGGGTTCAGGAACGTCCGGTCCAGTCGACCGCCATCGCGCTCGGCGTCGGCATCGTGCTCGGCCTGTTGCTGGCCGGTCGTCGCCGCTGATGATCGGCAAGGGGCTGGTAAAGAAGCTGGTCGCCGGCTTCGCCGCCGCGGCCAGCGCATTCGTGGCCGTGATCGCGCTCGGGGCCACGCTCTTCTATGCGCTGTGTCTGGTGCTGCCGCCTCTCGGGGCGGCCGCGATCACGTTTGCGGCCTTCGCGGCCGTGACGAGCCTGATCTGCGTCGTCTTCCTCGGCGCGGGCGGCGATCGTCATCACGATGACGAGGACGACGAGCCCGAAAGCTTTGCCCAGAAGGCCGTCCATCTAATGCGCGAGCGTCCGATCGTCAGCGCCGCGGGCGGTCTGGGCATCCTCTTCTTCCTGCTGCGCAATCCGGCCCTGGCCGCGATCGCCGCCAGCATGATCACCGAGAAGCGCATGGAGAGCCGCGGCTACGGCCGCAGACGTCGATAGACTTCGCAGAGTCTTCGACCTCTACGGAACAGTAGGAGTTGAGACGCGTTGATTGAGGGAGCGGCGCCGGTCAGGTGGCGCCCAAGTTGATCAATCGTTTCAATCTCTTCCTGAGCTGGAGGCCACTATGCTGCGCTGGGCTATCATCTTCTTCATCGTGGCGCTCGTCGCCGCTGTTCTGGGTTTCGGCGGCATCGCTGGCATGTCCTTCGAGATCGCCAAGTTCGTCGCGATCATCGCCGTCGTCCTGTTCCTGGCCTCGCTCATCATGGGCGGTCTGCGAGGACGCGGGACGCGTATTTAGGCCGGCGCTTCGGCGCCGACTGAAAAGAAGCCGCCGTCCGAAAGGGCGGCGGCTTTTTCGTGCGTTTTGATAAAGCCTGTCGGTGTCGGAAAGCGCAAAGGCGGTCAGACGGCCGCCTTCTCCTTGTCTCCGGCGACGGCCGGATCGGGCGCGGTTTCGGGGTGGCGGGTGTCCTGCCGGCGCGGCAGACGCCAGGTCCGGCTCGGCGCGAAGGCGTTTCCATCCCAGGCCATGGCCGTGACCACGATCTCGCGTTCGTCCCAGTCCAGCTGGTTGAAGCTGGGCGGCGTCCCCCGCTCGCGATGCGACAGGGTTCCGCAGCCGACCGCATAGGAGCAGCGGTCTGTCAGATCGATCGGCAGGGCGAAGGGGATGTGGGTATGGCCGGTCATGATCAGATCGACCCCGGCCTCGGCGAAGATTTCGGCCGCTGCGTCGCCCCGTTTGACGTCGCCGGTCATCGGGGTGCCGATCATCTCGATCAACGGATGATGGCAGGCCAGGATGCGCAGGGCCCCGACCGGCGCCTGGCGCAGGGCGGCGGCGGCGCGCCGGGTCTGGTCCAGATCGATGACGCCTTTTGACCAGTTCAGCCGGGCCTGCCAGCCGCGCGCGGTGGTCACGCCCCGCACCATCAGATTGTCGCGCTTGAATTCCCCGTCGTGGGCCGGATGGCCGGTCGCCGCCTCGAACGCCCGCCATGGCCAGAACAGCCGCGCCATGGCGCTGTAGTAGGGGACGTCATGATTGCCGACGACGACGAAGCGGGGCTCCGGCATGGCCCGGATCCAGTCGCCGGCCGCCTTGAACTCGTTGGGCAGACCCTTCTGGGTCACGTCGCCGGTGATCAGGATCAGGTCGTTGGGCGTGGCCTGGGCGTAGTCGATCGCGGCGGCGCAGGCGCGGCGGTGCTCGACGCCGAAATGGACGTCGGAAAACTGGATCAGGCGGCCGGAGCTCAAGGCGGCGTTCTCGTCATACGCTGTCTTCCGCCGCTGGCGGGATGGGCGCAAGGGCCTGGAAGGCCTTGGGAATGAAGGTCACCTTCGTCTCATGCGGCAACAGGGTCGGCTCGCCGTCGATCACGGCGGGAATCTTGGACCGGGCCCAGACCTCGATCTTGCGGGCGGGTTTGGTGGTCACCGAGGCGTCCTGCCGCCAGTCGCTGAACAGGGCTGTCGCCGCCAGACGGAAGGCCTGGCCGGTGTCTGACGGGTCCATGGCGGCGGCCTCCAGCCCGACGGGTTCGTCCAGCGCGCGCGAAATCATAGGGCTGATCAGGACCAGGGCCTCGGTCTTGCCCTTGGCGGCGCCGTCCAGCGAGAAGCGCAGCCGGCCGGTGAAGGCGCGGCGCAGGGCGCGGCGGCCGTAGGCCCAGGCCAGGGACAGCTTGCCGGACCGCATCGCCTCGCGCGCGGGCGCCCACAGGGCGGGGGAGCCGAGGATGGCGGCGCAGTAGAAGGCCTCGCCCTCGACGGTTCCGCCCGAGACGCACTGGGGCGCGCCTTCTTCCAGCGCCTTGCGTAGCGCCAGCTTCCAGTCGGCGGTGCCGTACAGCGCCTTGGGCAGCATGTTCATCGTCCCGCCGGGCAGGGGGGCGACCAGCGGTCCCTTCGGTCCGGCCCGCGAGGCGACGGCCCGCGCCGTGCCGTCTCCGGCCAGGACGAACAGGACATCCGGATCGGAGGCCAGAGCCTGCTCGATCTGGTGGTTGATGTGGGAGCCGTCCAGCGTCACCACCTCGGCCTCGCACGGATATTCAGCCAGAATCGCCTCGACCTCGCCGACGGCGCGCGGACCGACCGACCCGGAGGCCGGATTGACCAGCACCACTACGCGCCGGATCTCGATGTGGGGCGTCAGTTCCCGAACGACGGCGTCCGCCGCCTCGGCCATGTCGTGGTTCGACACGGGCGCCGCGTCAGGCTCCGTTTCGGGCCCCGTTGCGGACGCGCGGGCGCCGCCTTGAAGAGTGATGCTGTCGGTCATCTCGCCCGAACGTCCGGCCGGGGCCGACGTTCCGGGCAAGCGTAACTATTCCGACGGTGCGTTTCGTCGCACCGGGGACCGCTCTCAGTGGGCAGGAGCGGGCTTCAGTTCCTGCGCGGTCTCGGCGGCGCCGGCCTTCAGGGCATCGCCGGTCTTCTCGGCGGTGTCGCCGGCCTTGTCGGCGGCCACGGTCGCGGCTTCAGGTGCCTTGCCGACGGCCTTCAGGGCGGCCTGGACGCCGGTGGAGATCCAGCCGTCGATCACCGCGCCGCCGGCGGCGACGGAGCGTTCCTTGATGGCCATGACGCCGGTCAAGGCGCCGAACAGGGCCAGCAGGGTCACCAGGAAGCCGATGAACGGACCGGCGCCCGGACCGCGCTTGCGCTTGCTGCGCGCCCACACCGGGCTGTGACCCGTATCGTCCGAATTCCGGACCACTTCAGGAAAACGCATGTCAGACCCCTCCAACCAACTCTTCTTGCGACCGCCGATCTCCGCGACGATGCGGGATCAGCCTAATCGATCGTCAACGAAGCGCATAGGGCGGGAACCTGCACCATAATCCAGCGTTCTCCCCCCCGGGGCGAACAACAGGCTCGCTCTCGAGCCATTCGGGATGAAGGATTACACCCATGAAGAAGGCACTCATCGCCATCGGCGCCGCCGGTCTTATGGCTTCGGCCTGCGCCAGCGACCCCTACGGCGGCACCAATGAAACCGTGCGCCAGGGCGCGGTCGGCGCCGGCCTCGGCGCCGTCGCCGGCGCGATCATCGGCAACAATGTCGGCAGCGGCAATGCGGCCACCGGCGCGCTGATCGGCGGCCTCGCCGGCGGCGCCGTCGGCGCGATCCGCGGCTCCAACCAAGACCGCGCGAACCAGCAACGCTACCGCGACAACGGCGGCGCCTATTACTACTGCTACGATAACCGTCAGAGCGAATGCTATTGGGAAAACGGCCAGCGCCGCAACTAGGACGGTCCGGCCGTCCGCAGGACGGCGGGCGGGAACAGGGGCGGTTCGCAGCGCGGGCCGCCCTTTTTCGCGTCGCGACGAGATTTTTGAACGCCGGTATCCGGAGGGGATGATGGGCAAGCGCGGGATTCTGGTGGCGGCGGTGGCGGGCGCGGGGCTGCTGGCGGGGTGCGAGACGACCCGGAACATGTTCACGGACCGGTCGCAGATCGTGGAGACGCCGTCTGCGTGCGCGGCGAAGCGGTTCGAGATCTATTTCGCGGACGGGGAGGCGCGGCTGACGGAGCCGGCGCGGCAGGCGATCGGGATGACGGCGACCCAGCTGCAGGGTTGCCAGATCAAAAGCGTGAAGGTGCTGGGGCTGGCGGACGCCAGAGGCGGCGCCCAGGCCAACCAGAGCCTGTCGGAACGGCGGGCGACGGCGGTGGCGGAAGCCCTGGCGGCGGCCGGCTGGCCTTCGCCGGCGTTCGAGGTCGGCGCGGCGGGCGACGACGGCGCGGTCAATGCGGCGGGCGTGCGCGAACCCCTGCGGCGGCGCACCGAGGTCCTGGTGGACGCGGCGCCCAAATAGGACTCTGACGCGGCAGAGGTTATAGGTCCGGGATCGACCGTCCGGACCCTCGCCGTTGCGTCTTCTGAAATCCCTCCTTCTGTCGCTGGCCCTCCTTTCGGGAGCGGCGTCAGCCCCGGGCGTGTTGGCCCAGACCCCCACTCAGAGTTCCGCGCAAACCCCCACCGGCCCGCAGAAGACCGAGCGGATCGAGGCGGAGCTGGTCCCCATGTCGGCCTGGGCCGCGCCGGGATCGACCGCGGTGGTCGCCGTCAAACAGACCATCCAGCCCGGCTGGCACACCTACTGGCGCAATCCGGGCGACTCGGGCGGGGCGACGACCCTGAGCTGGACCCTGCCCGCCCAGGTCACGGCCGGAGACATCGTCTGGCCCCTGCCTCAGCGCCAGCGGCTCTCGGGCCTGACCAACTATGGATACGAGGGCGAGGTCTTCCTGCCCGTGCCGATCGAGATCCCGGCCGACGCCAGGCCCAGGACCACGATCCCCCTGACCGTCCGCGCCGTCTTTCTGGTCTGCAGCGCCGAGATGTGCGTCCCCGACCCCCTGACCCTGACGCTGAACCTGCCGATCAAAACGGGCGCCGCGCCCTTGGCAGGAGCCGACGGCCGTCGCATCCAGACGGTGGTCGAGACCGCGCCCCGCCCCGCCGGGATCACCGCCCATGCGACAATGACGAACGGCAGCCTGACCCTGAGCCTGACCGGCGGCCCGCTGGCGGGCCTCACTCCGAAACAGGCCTCCTTCTTCCCGTTCGAAGTCGACGTCATCGACCACGCCGCCGCCCAGTTCGGCCAACGCGGCCCACAGGGCCTGACCCTGACCCTCGCCCCCGGCCGCGACCTGAAGGAGAAGGGTCTCACGGGTTCGATCAGCGGCGTCCTGTCCACCGATCTGGGCAGTTGGGAGATCACCGCGACCCCCGGCCCGGCGCTTCCCGGCTCGACCAGCGCGGGCTCGCTGGAACCCACCCCCGACGCCTTCGGTCAGGCGCAAGCGCCCGCGACGACCGGCCCCCTCGACCTGCTCAAGGCCGCCGCCTTCGCCCTTCTGGGCGGGCTGATCCTCAATCTGATGCCCTGCGTCTTCCCGGTCCTGGCCATGAAGGCGGCGGCCCTGACCCGCTCGGCCCATGAACCGGCCGAGGCGCGCCGCGACGGCATCGCCTTCACGATCGGGGTGCTGGTCTCCTTCGCCGTCCTCGCCGCGGTGCTTCTGGTTCTGCGCGCCGGAGGGCAGGCGGTCGGTTGGGGCTTCCAGCTCCAGTCTCCGGCCGTGGTCGCGGCCTTGGCCGTCTTGATGCTGGCCGTGGCCCTGAACCTGTCCGGCGTGTTCGAGGTCGGCGCCCGGCTGCAATCCCTCGGCGGCGCCTCCCCCCTGTCCCGCCTGCCCGGAGGGACCGGAGCCTTCTTCACAGGGGTTCTGGCCGTGGTGGTCGCGGCCCCCTGCACGGCGCCCTTCATGGCCTTCGCCCTCGGCGCGGCTCTGGTCATGCCGGCCCCCATGGCCATGGGCGTCTTCCTGACCCTCGGTCTGGGTCTGGCCCTGCCCTATCTGGCGATCAGCCTGTCGCCGGGCCTGCTGGCCAGATTGCCGACGCCGGGCCGCTGGATGGTCATCCTGCAGCGCTGGCTGGCCGTGCCGATGTACGCCGCCGCCGCCTGGCTGGTCTGGGTCTTCTGGCGCCAGACCAATTTCGGCGCCGCCATGATGCTGGTCGACGCCTGTCTGGTCGCGGCCTTCGGTCTGGTGATGCTCGGGATCATCTCGCGCCGGATCCGCTGGGCCGCCGCCGCCGGCTGGGTTCTGGTGGTCTCCGCCGTGGGCCTGACCGCCTTCACCGGCCACACGGGCGAGCGGGCCGCCGGGCGAGCGGAGGCGCGCGCCGAACTCCCCGCCGACGCCTGGTCCGAGGCGAAGGTTCAGGCCGCCCTCGCCCAGGGCCGCCCGGTCCTGGTCAACTTCACCGCCGACTGGTGCGTCAGCTGCAAGATCAACGAACGTACGGCCCTGTCCAGCCCGGTCACGGCCCGGGCTTTGAAGGGGGCGAACGCCCTCTACCTCGAAGGCGACTGGACCCGCCGCGACGACGCCATCACGCGAGAGCTGGAGCGCCACGGGCGGTCAGGGGTGCCGCTGTATCTGGTCTACCGGCCGGGGAAGGCGGAGCCGGAGGTGCTGCCGCAGCTGCTGACCGATGGGGTGGTGGTGGAGGCGTTGAAGTGAGGGGGCTTTGCCCTTTCTAAATGGAGAAAGTCGGTCGGGTGGCGTGAACTGATTGCCTTCTGCGCTCTTTGCCGTTCAGCTGCTAACGCGGACGCCGCACTGCGGCTATGTGAGCAGGCGCTGTGGTTGTTGATGCTTTCGTAATTCTTGTTTTCCGATAGCGAGCGATCGAATGGGGAACTCTCGTATGGCTGACACACCCATCGCCTTCTCGCCTTTTCCGATTCAAACTTGCGAAGCGCGAGCAGCAAACGAACCATTGCATCTCCTGAAACCGGAATTCGAGGAGAGTATCGAACAGTTCCTTGTTCAAGACCCGTTCGGTCTACGAAAAGCGATCGTCCCGATGTTCCGGGCGGATGACCAAGGTCTATTGCAGGGCCTTGGAACCGCCTTCGCGGCCAACCCGTGGGGAACTTTTCTGACGGCGGATCATGTTGTTGATCTCATGCGTACCGGGCGGCCTGAGACGACCTCTGACCAACAAATGTACCGTTTCTCGGGAGATCAAACGCTCCTTGCAGTCCTCGGAATCGGCTTGATCTATGGAACAATCGGCATCCCTCAAGCAGCTTTGGCCCATATCCGGCAGACCTTCGCTCCGGCTATCGAGGTCGAAGACCCCTTGGCGTTCTCATCCGGGGGCGTAAGCCACAAGGCGTTGGACCTCGCCGTCATCGAATGCGCCAATCGACCAAACCCAGATTTCGTCAGAAATCTTCCCATTCGACTGGGACGTCCAGGCCCTCGCGTCGGAGATGTAGTGGTTGCTGTGGGATATCCGCAAATCAACACCGTACACGGAGATGCGGATCGGATTTCAACTCTGATTCAGGAAGGCATGTTTGCCGGCTATGGCGTCGTGAAGGCGCTTCACCCGCAAGGCCGAGATCTTGCAAATCCAACGCCTGTCTTCGAAGTGGCGGCCGACTGGCCCCTAGGTATGAGCGGTGGACCTGTCTTCAATATTGAAGGGGAAGTAGTCGGCTTGGTCAGCCGCGGCTTGGCGCCTCCAAAGGGAGAAAAGCTGGGAACTGCATGGGCGACGTGGTTTGAAGCCCTTCCGCAGATGCCGACGTGGATGCCAACGTTGGATCCGCTTAATCCATGTCATCGACGGGTCTGGGGTGTGCGCCAAACATCGCCTTGGTCGCTGGCTGGTGTCACGCCAAGCGATGAAGAAGCCACCGAAATTCTGACGCGAGCGGGGCCGGGCTTTGAGAAAGTGTGGGGCTCTTGGGCTATCGGGACCGACGACTTTATCGCTGATTAGCGCCGATCTGAATCGGGTCCAGCGGTGCGCAAACCTTTAGATCCGCCCTCTTCAACGGGCCGATATGATCAAGAGTTGGCGGCGCACCGTTAGTCTTACTTCTTCCATTTCGTGGTCCCCGTTGGGGATCATTGATTTTGGAATCCGTCATCCTCGGGCCTGTCCCGAGGACCCAAGGGTCCGCGCAATCGGACAGGGACGTTGCGGGCGGATGTCGATGCGGGGCTGTCCTGCCAAACCTTGCCGTGGGTCCTCGGGACGAGCCCGAGGATGACGGAGTGGGGTGGAGGTTGCGTGTGTGGCGGCCCCTCCACCGCTTCGCGGTCCCCCTCCCCACTGTGTGGGGAGGAGACGCGGTAACTCAACGACGCTTCACCGTCAGCCACACCGCCGAGACGAGGAAGTAAAAGGCGCCGAAGCCGGCGTAGCCGGCGACCGTCGCGATGGAGAGGTCGGCGGGTCCGCGGGACATGATCGTGAAGAAGACGCCGGCGAGGATGGACTGGGCGCCGGAGAGGATCATGGCCCATTGGGCGCCGGCGGTCTTCCAGCGGCGCAGGCCGGTGAGGAGCTGGAACAGTCCGGCGAGGACGGCCCAGACGCCGAAGACTCCGATCATGAAGTGGATGCCGAGCGACAGGGCGCCGGCGACCATGGCGGCGGTTGCGATCAGGCTGATGCCCAGGTTGGTCGTCTGGGTCAGGTTGGCGCGAAGGCCGCCGTTGGCGCGGGCGTCGATCAGGTTCGCGAGCGCGTCCCAGGCCGGATAGAGGACCAGCAGCAGGGCGCCGATGGCGGGGTTCTGGACGCCGACGGTGAAGGCGAGGGCGACCCAGACGGCGGCGACGCCGGCGCGCAGGACATAGAAGTTGCGAAGGAAATTGGGGGCGGGCATCGGGGGACATTCCTGAATATGATGCGACATTAGATGTCGTGACATATGATGGGTAGCGCGTGGCGGTTGGCTTGGCCAGCATTATTTGTCGTGACATAGAATGTACCGACTACGGAGTACGACGACATGACATCGCAATCGGGTCAGGCCCCCTCCACCCCTTCGGGGTCCCCCTCCCCCAAGGGGGGAGGAGACGCGTGGAAGCCGACGCTCGACGATCAGCTGTGTTTTGCGCTGTACAGCGCCTCGATGGCGATCAGCCGGGCCTACAAACCGCTGCTGGATGGGCTGGGGATCACCTATCCGCAGTATCTGGTGCTGAACGCCCTGTGGGAGACGGACGGGCGGACGGTGGGGGAGATCGCCGGGCGGCTGGGGCTGGATTCCAGCAATGTCACCCCTCTGGTGAAGCGGATGGAGGGGATGGGGCTGCTGTCGCGGCGCAGGAACCCTGAGGACGAGCGGCAGGTGGTGGTCAGTCTGAGCGCCGAGGGGCAGGCGCTGCAGGAGCGCAGCGCCTGTCTGGGCCAGAGGCTGTTCGAGGCGGCGGGGATGGGGGTTCCGCAGCTGGTGCAGCTGAACAGGGACGTTCAGGGGTTCCGGGATGCGGTGGCGGGGTGGACGGCGGCTGAGGCGGGCTGAGGCGGGCTGGGGCCCGCAACCCCCGGTCGTTTGATCCGTTTCCGGTCCTCGCGGGCCCGGAGTGCGGGCGTCCGCCTCTGGCCGAGGGACGGGAAGATGACGGTCGGTTCGGTTCGAGCTCTGGCGGCCGGTGGGCTGGCCTGTGGCCTCGCCCTGGCGCTGGTCGGTTGCGGCGACCGGAAGGATGCGGCGAACGGCGAAGGGGCCGCGGGCGGATCGGCGGAGGCGCGGGCCTATGTGGCGCGGTTCACGACGAAGAATCCCGACACCTGTTTCAAAACGGATGTGGCGTTGAAGTCGCCGGCGTTGCGGGGACCGGCGGGAAGCCTCGACCCCCGGGTTCCGCCGACGCGGGTGATCGTGATGATCGACGGGTCCGGGTCGATGGCGGGACGGATGGGCGACCGGACGAAGCTGGAGCTGGCGCGGGAGGCGGCGTCGGGCTTCATCGACGGCCTGCCGGCGTCGGTTGAGACCTCGCTGCTGGTCTTCGGCCAGCAGGGGGACAACAGTCAGGTCGGCAAGGCGCGGTCCTGTTCCGCCATCGATGTGCTGGCGCCGATGTCGACCGACCGGGGGCTGCTGCGGATGGCCCTGGGGCAGGTGCGGGCGGTCGGCTGGACGCCGCTGGCGGCCGGGCTGGAGCGGGCCGAGGCGCTGCTGTCGGCCTCGGCGGCGCCGGGCGAGCAGATCATCTATGTGGTGTCGGACGGGGAGGAGACCTGCGGCGGGGATCCCGTCGCCGTCGCCCGTCGGATCAACGGCGGGCGCACGCGGGCCATCGTCAATGTCATCGGTTTCGACCTGCCGTCGGGCGAGGCGGCGAAACTGGCGGCGGTCGCGGCGGCGGGCGGCGGCGGCTTCGTCAACCTGTCCAGCGAGGCGGAGCTGGAGCGGTACTCGGCCCGGGTGCGCGAGGAGATCCGGCAGACGGACAATGAGGTCGCGAGCAGTATCGCCCGGACCGACAACCGGGTGGCGACCGGGATCGCCGTCACCGACGCCGAGACCTGCGCCTCGATCCTGGCCACCGACGAGGAGACGGCCATGTCCATCGACCTGACGGACCGCGAGACGGCCGGCCGCCCCGTGGCCTTCCGGGCCGAGGCCGAGGCCCTGTTGAAGGCGCGCCATGACGCGCTGCGGGCGAGGCTCGCGGCCTATCGGGCCGGGATGCTCGAGGCAGAGGGGATGGCGAAACGGAACAATGACGCGGCGGCGGCTGCGGCGCAGTGAGGCTTGCCCTCCCGCACAGTGAAGCCTGTTGAAAAGCCTGTCGGATCAGGGTTTTGCCTGACGGTATTCGCGGAGCGGACGGCCAGGGTAGGCGCGTAAACCTTGTTGTGTCCGGGTCCGCCTATGTCCAGTCGCGTCGTCCATGCCGTGCGTTCCGACGGAAAGACCGGGACCCGGATCGGGCCGTTAGGGCTGGACACGCAGGGCCTGCCGGACGCGGCGGCGATCGCGGCCCTGGGCGAGGCGCGGGACTTTCAGGGGGCGTGTCACGCCTGGCTTCAGGCCCTGCCGACCGTGGCCTGGGCCCAGTGGCAAAACCAGCATGAGACGGTGTTCGGGGCGCGGGACGGCGACATCGTCAAATACCGGTCGGTGCGCGACAAGCTGGGCCTGATGACCGCCGATGCGGCGCCCTGTGCAGCCGGGTTCGTCAACACCGCCCGGACGGGGCCGGTGGTGGTGGACTTTCCCGCGGGGGGCGGGGCGACGGGCGGGTTTTTCGATTTCAGGGGGCGGCCGATCGGGGCGGTGGGGACGGCGGGTCCGGACCGGGGGCGGGGCGGGCGCTATCTGGTGCTGGGGCCGGGGCAGGCCTCGCCCGAGGGGATCGGCTGGGACTATCTGGTGCGCTCGCCGACCTTCAATGTGGCCCTGACGTTCCGCATCCTGACGCCCGATCCGGCCGAGCGGGAGCGGGTGACGAACGCGTGCCGGATTTATCCCGCGCGGCAGGCGGCGGCGCCGCGTCCGACCCGGGTGATCCGGCCCGAGGGGCGGCCGTGGAGCGGGACGCCGCCGACGGGACTGGCCTTCTGGCGACGGCTGAACACCGTGCTGCAGATCGAGCCGGTCGGGCCGGAGGAGCGGTCGCTGATGGCCCTGCTCACGCCGCTGGGACTGGAGAAGGGGCGGCCGTTCGAGCCCGATCCCGATCAGACGCGGGCGCTGGAAGAGGGCGCGCGGATCGGGGCGCTGATGGCGCTGGCCGAGGCGGCGGCGACGCCGGGCTGGCGGCGGGAGGCGGATGCAGGCGTTTCGCTGGACGGGGCGCCGCCGCTGACGCCGGGGCCGGACGAGGGCCGTCTGTCCGCCTGGCGTGGCGGCCATGGCCAGTGGTTCGACGGCGGGCGGGCCTGGGGGCTGCGGGTCCCGGCGGAGGTCCCGGCGGCGCGGGGCTGGTCGATGACCCTCTATGACGTGGAGACGCGGGGCTTCATCGATACGCCGTTCGACATCGCCTGGCGGGGGTCGGACGAGGCTCTGGCGCGTCAGGCGGACGGGTCGGTCGCGCTGATCTTCTCGCCCCAGCCGCCGGCGGACGCGCCGAAGTCGAACTGGATCCCGACCGCGCCGGGGCGGGCCTGGTTCGCGGTCTTCCGGCTGGAGGGGCCGCAGCAGCCGTGGTTCGACGGGAGCTGGACCCTGCCCGGGATCGCGCCCCTCTAGGCCGCGGCGGCCTCGGCGGGGAGGCCCTCGGCGACGTCGGCCAGGGCCTCGGCCAGCTGGCGGACGTCGATGGGCTTGGGCAGGAGGCGGGTCATGCCGGCCTCGAGACAGGCCTCGATATGGTGCGACATGGCGTTGGCGGTCAGGGCGATGATCGGGGTGGCGGGGCGGCCGTCACGGCGCTCGATCTCGCGGATCGCCCGGGTGGCGGCGAAACCGTCCATGACCGGCATCTGGACGTCCATCAGGATCAGGTCCCAGCCTTCAGCCTGCCAGGCGTCGACGGCGGCCTGACCGTCGCCGACCACGACCACATCGACGCCGAGCTGGCCCAGAAGGGTGCGCAGGACCAGCTGGTTGGTGGCGTTGTCCTCGGCGGCGAGGACGCGCAGGGCGGGCAGGGGGGCGGCCTCGCTCTCGACCTCATCGACCACCGCCTCGGCCTCGCCGACGAAGGGCAGGGGCAGGGTGACGGCGAAGCGGGAGCCGACGCCGGGGCGCGAGGTCACCGAGACGTCGCCGCCCATGCGCACGGCCAGTTCGCGCACGATCGACAGGCCCAGACCCGTGCCGCCGAAGCGCCGGGTGGTCGAGCTGTCGGCCTGGGCGAAGGGGGTGAAGATGCGGCCCAGAACCTCGGCGTCCATGCCGTGGCCGGTGTCGATGACCTCGATGGTCAGGACCTCTCCGGCGCGGCGGGCCTTGAGGCTGACGCCGCCCTGGGCCGTGAATTTGAGGGCGTTGGAAACGAGGTTGGACAGGATCTGGCGCAGGCGGGTCGGGTCGCCCTCATAGACGCCGGCGGCCGTGCCCAGGTCGACGTCGAGGCGCAGGCCGCGGTCGCCGGCGGTGGCGGCGAAGGTCGATGAGAGGCTGGTCAGGAGGCGGCCGAGGTCGAAGGGCACGACCTCGATCTCCAGCTTGCCGGCCTCGACCTTGGACAGGTCGAGGATGTCGTTGAGGATGGCCAGCAGGGCCTCGCCGGACTCGGAGATGATCTCCAGCCGGGCGCGCTGGGCCTCGGGCAGGGGGTCGGCGGCCATGGCCTGGGCCATGCCGAGGATGCCGTTCATCGGGGTGCGGATCTCGTGGCTCATGACCGCGAGGAACTGGGACTTGGCCTGGCTGGCGGCCTCGGCCTGCTGGGCCAGGACCCGGGCTTCGGTGACGTCCCAGTTGGCGCCGATGAGACGCTCCGGCGCGCCGTCGGCGGCGCGGTGGACGCGGCCCAGCACCTTGATGATGCGGATCTCGCCGTCGAGGCGGCGGATGCGGAACTCGGTGTCGATGACGTCGGTGACGAGGGCATTCTGGATCGCGGCCTCGAGCGGTGCGACGTCGTCTTCGTGCAGGTTGCGGGCGAAGAAGGCGAAATCGAGCGGGCCGGGCGGCGGGGCGACGCGGTAGAGGGCGAACATCTCCGGCGACCAGCTGAGGGCGTTGGTGCCGAGATCCCATTCGAAGATGCCGATCTCGGCGGCCTTGACCGCGAGGCTGGCGCGTTCGGCCAGACGCAGGCGTTCGGCCTCCTCGGCCTTGCGCGCGCTGATGTCCTGGACGTGGGAGATGAAATAGACCGGAGCGCCCGCGTCGTCGCGGACGATGGCGACGGTCAGTTCGGCCCAGACCACGACGCCGTCCTTGCGGATATAGCGCTTGTCCATCTGGTAGGAGGTCGCGGTTCCAACCAGCAGGGCCTGGAGCTGGTCGAGGTCGGCGCCGAGGTCGTCGGGGTGGGTCAGGGCCTGGAAGGTCAGGCCGGCCAGCGCCTCGGCCTCATAGCCGAGGAAGGCGCGCAGGGCGCCGTTGGCGCGCAGGAAGCTTCCGTCGAGGCCGACCAGGGCGGTGCCGATGGCCGAATGCTCCATGGCGCGCCACAGATAGAGCGCCGGCAGGGCGATGGGTTCGGGGGCCATGGTGGGTTCCATGAACACCCTTGTAATCCCGAAAGGTTTTACCAGCGGTGAACCAAAACCGCTCCGGCAGCGCTTTCGCGGTCCGTAGCGGTTTTTTTGTTCTGTAGCCGACTTAGCCGGTCAGACCGAGGCGGCGACCGAGCGGATGGCGCCGTTGGCGATGGTCAGTTTGGCGAAGGTCCAGCCGGAGCCGGAGGCCTCGATCTCGTCGACGGAGGCGCGGACGCCCTCGACCACGGCCTTGCGCGGACCGATCCAGGCGTCGACGGCGTCTTCGGCTGCCTGTTCACTGACGCCGACCGAAGGATCGGAGGCTTTGGCCACGGCGCGGGTCAGGGCGACCTGTTCGGACATCAGGTCCTCGATCAGACGACGCACGGCCAGGCGGTCGAAGTGATCGCCCGACTGGATGCCGCCGGCGGCCGCGCGCAGGCGGTCGAAGTCGAAGGCGGCCCCGACCTGGTGATACAGACGCGCCATGGCCGGTTCGGACCAGCCGGCCTCCTTCGCCAGATCGCCGATGTCGGCGGTGGCGACCAGCGGACGCAGCATGGCGATGGTCTTCGCCAGATCCTCGCCGACACCCATGGCCGCGAACTTCTGCAGACGTTTGTCGAGCAGACCCTGTTCGAAGCGCGACAGGACGTCGCCGCCTTCCTGACGGAGCGCATCGGCGGCGGGGCGGTAGGCGGCGATCAGGCTGTCGACGGTGACGCCTTCACGGCCCGCCCGTTTGGCCAGCCAGAAGGTCTGGCGGCGCAGGACGGTGGAGATTTCCGTATAGAGGGCGGTCTGGGTCTCGGCCGGGATCTTGAGGTCGAGGCTGTTGACCGCGGCCCAGGCCTCGTCGAGGCGGAAGACGCGGCGCGCGGCCTCGAAGGCGATGACCAGGGCCGTCGTATCGACCTCGGCCGAGGCCTTCAGACGGTCCGGGAAGGTCGGACCCGTCATATTGACGATCTCGTTGCAGAGCACCGTGGCGACGATCTCGCGCCGCAGCCGGTGGCCCTTCATCTGGTCCTCGTACTTCGCCAGGGCCTGCGGGAAGTAGCGGACCAGGGTCTCCTCGAAGAAGGGGTCTTCCGGGGCCGAGGAGGCCACGATCTCGTCGGCCAGCTCCAGCTTGGAATAGGCCATGAGGACGGCGAGCTCGGGCCGGGTCAGGGGCGTGCCCGAGGCCTTCATCTCATTGACGCGCAGGTCGTTGGGCAGGCCCTCGACCTTGCGGTCCAGTTTGCCGCGCGCCGTCAGGGCCTGCATGAAGCGCTGCTGGGCGTCGAGGGCGCCGGCGCCTTCAGCCTGCTGCAGGGTCAGGGCGAGGGTCTGGTCGTAGTTGTGGACCAGGACCTTGAGGCCGACCTCGTCGGTCATGGAGGCCAGAAGCGCGGTGCGTTGATCCGCCGGCAGGACGCCGTTGGTCACCACCGACCCGACGAGGATCTTGATGTTGACCTCATGGTCGGAGGTGTCGACGCCGGCCGAGTTGTCGATGGCGTCGGTGTTGCTGCGCCCGCCGTTACGACCGTATTCGATGCGGCCGGCCTGGGTGAAGCCGAGGTTGGCGCCCTCGCCCACGACCTTGACCCGCAGTTCGCCGGCGTCGATGCGCAGGGCGTCGGTGCCCTTGTCGCCGACCTGCGCGTCGGTCTCGGTCGAGGCCTTCACATAGGTGCCGATGCCGCCGAGGTAGAGAAGCTCGGCGGGCGCCTTGAGGATGGCGCGCATCAGGGTGACGGGATCGACCGTGTCCTCGGTGATTTCCAGCAGGGCCTTGATCTGGGGCGTCAGCTGGATCGATTTGGCGCCGCGCGAGAAGACGCCGCCGCCGTCCGAGATCTTCGCCTTGTCGTAGTCCTGCCAGGACGAGCGCGGCAGCTGGAACAGGCGGTTGCGCTCTTCCCAGGACGAGGCCGGATCGGGCGTCGGGTCGATGAAGATGTCGCGGTGGTCGAAGGCGGCGACCAGCTTTGTCGCTTTCGACAGCAGCATGCCGTTGCCGAAGACGTCGCCCGACATGTCGCCGACGCCGACGGCGGTGAAGGGTTCGGACTGGATGTCCTTGCCGATCTCGCGGAAGTGGCGCTTGACCGCCTCCCAGGCGCCGCGGGCGGTGATGCCCATGGCCTTGTGGTCGTAGCCGATGGAGCCGCCCGAGGCGAAGGCGTCGCCCAGCCAGAAGCCGAAGTCGGCCGAGACGCCGTTGGCGATGTCGGAGAAGGTCGCCGTGCCCTTGTCGGCGGCGACGACCAGATAGGGGTCATCCCCTTCGAAGGCGACGACATTGGCCGGGCGGATCACCGAACCGTCGGCGCCGATGTTGTCGGTGATGTCGAGCAGACCCGAGAGGAAGGTCTTGTAGGCGCGGATGGCCTCGGCCTGTTGCGCGTCGCGGTCGCCGCCGGCGCGGACGATGCCGGACAGGTTCTTCGGGAAGAAGCCGCCCTTGGAGCCGACGGGGACGATGACGGCGTTCTTGACCTGCTGGGCCTTCACCAGACCCAGGACCTCGGTGCGGAAGTCGTCGCGGCGGTCGGACCAGCGCAGGCCGCCGCGCGCGACAGGGCCGAAGCGCAGGTGGACGCCCTCGATATGAGGGGCCCAGACGAAGATCTCGCGATAGGGCTTGGGCAGGGGCAGGTCGTCGAGTTCGCGCGAGGCGATCTTGATCGAGATGTGCGGCTTGGGCGCGCCGTCGACCGTCTGGTAGAAGTTGGTGCGCTTGATCGCCCCGACCAGCAGGGCGAGGCGGCGCAGGGCCCGGTCGTGGTCGAGGCTCTTCACGTCCTGCAGCAGGGCGGTGATCTTGTCCGAGAGTTCGGCGCAGTTGGCCTCACGCTCTTCGGCGCTGCCGCCGAGGCTCGGGTCGAACTTGCAGTGGAACAGGGAAACGATGGCGCGGGCCACGTCGGGATAGAGGGTCAGGGCTTCTTCCTGAACCGCCTGCGACGGGTCGAGGCCGGTCTGCTGGCGATAGCGGGCCAGGGTGCGGACCAGGGCCGCCTGACGCCAGTCGACGCCCAGCTCCATGACCAGACGGTTGAAGCCGTCGCTCTCGGTCAGACCGGTCCAGACGGCGGTGAAGGCGGTCTCGAATGGGGCCTTGATGTCGGCGAACGACAGGGCCGCGCCGCGCGGGTCTTCCAAGAGGAATTCGTGGACGTGGATCTCGGTGTCGCCGACCGGTTTGATGGCGTGGCCGAACTCTTCCAGCGTCTTCAGGCCCATGTCGGCCAGCACCGGCAGGACGTCGGACAGGGGCACGGCGGCGCCGCGGTGATAGAGTTTGAAGCGGAACTGCAGCTCGGTGTCGCCCGTGGCGCGGAAGGCGCGGACGGCGACGGGTTCGCCGGAGCCGACCGCGCCCGTGGCGTTCAGGCGGTCGATCTCCTGCAGGTCGGCGACGGCCTCGGCGGCGTCATAGCGGTCGCGGTAGCCGGCCCCGAAGGCCTCGGCCCATTTGGCCGACAGGGCGCCGATCTGGGCCTCGTCGATGTCGGCCTCGCGGGCGGCGCTCTCGAAGCGGTCGATCCAGCTGCGGCCGGCCTCGGCGACAGCGGCTTCGAGCGCGACCGGATCGGGGGTCGGGTGATCGCCGGGGGTCACGCCGATGATGTAGTGGATGCGGACCAGAGGCGCGTCCGACAGCTGCGGATACCAGGCCGAGAGGCGGCCGCCCCAGGCGGCGGCGAGGATGCGGGCGATCCGTTCGCGCACCGTGGAATCGAAACGTTCGCGCGGGATGAAGGCCAGCACCGAGATGAAGCGGTCGAACGGGTCCTGACGCGTGAAGGTCTTGATGCGCGGGCGGTCGTAGAGGTGGAGGATGCCCAGCGAGATGTTGAGCAACTCGTCCTCGGAAATCTGGAAGAGCTCGTCGCGCGGATAGTTCTCGAGGATGTTCTTGAGGCGCTTCTCGTTGTGGCTGCCCGGGGCCTTGCCGGCGCGGGCGAGGGCGCCGGCGACCTTGGCCCGGATCAGGGGCACCTGCGAGGCGGCGCTGTCATAGGCCTCGGCGGTGAACAGGCCGACGTAGCGGGTCTCGCCCGAGGGGCGACCGTCGGCGCCGTAACGCTTGACCCCGATATAGTCCATGTAGGCGCGGCGGTGGACGCGCGACCGGATGTTGGCCTTGGCCACGGTGACCGGGTCCGAGAGGTCCATCTGGCGCTTCATCTGGGCGGTCAGGATGGCGGGCTCGGAGGTGCGGCGCAGGACGGTGCGTGACGGATCACGCAGGACCCCGACCCCGGCCGAGACCTGACCCAGCGGTTCTTCATGGGCGTAGCCGCCGTCGGCGGTGCGCGGATAGTCGTAGTCACGGGCGCCGAGGAAGACGAAATGGTCGGCGTTGAGCCAGCGCAGGAACTCCAGCGTCTCGGCGACGACGGTCGGATCGACGGTACCGGGGCAGGCTTCCAGATGGGCGACCGAACGCTCCATCAGCTCATGCATGGCGCCGTGGTCGGTGACGGCGGCCTGGACGTCGGCGAGGGTCTCGGTCAGGGCCGTGGAAAGGGCCTCGCGGCGCTCGGCGGGCAGGGGGTCGATGACGACCACGATCATCGATTCGCGGTCGGAACCGGCGGTGCGGGCGCCCGAGGCGTCGCGGCCGAGGGTCACGACCGGGTGGAAGAGGGCGCGGACCGAGACGCCCGCGTCGGCCAGCTCGCCCATGACGCTGTCGACGAGGAAGGGGCGGTCGTCCTGGACGATGGCGATGACGTCATAGCCGGTCGCCGATCCGTCGGCGGCGGCCAGCGGCTGGACCGAGACGCGGGCGGCCTCTCCGGTCTTGCGCGCGTCGGCCGAGGTCCAGACCCGGGCCAGAAGCGCGGCCAGATCGGCGCCCGACAGCTCGGGCGTCTCGTCGTCGGCATAGTCCTCGTGGGCCTGCGACAGGAAGGAGGATTGCAGCGGACCCGTCCCCCCTCCGGCCTTGGCGAACGCGTCTTCGAGCGCCTCCAGGGAAATCGCCTGAGGGACGGAGCGAAGGTCGCCGGACATGGGCAGGGTCTCATTCGGCGCGGCCGGAGCCGCAAGGGGGTCAACGACACACTAGGCCGTTGAAGCTTCGGATCAATGAATGGCTGATTAGGCCCGACCGGCGCCTGCTGGAAGCCGGAAACGACATGGCCGGACCCGCTTTCGCAGGCCCGGCCATGGTTATCGCCGATAAGTCTCTTCCGGAGACGGAAGAACTAGAAGCGGTAGCTCATGCCGATGTTGAAGGCGTGCAGGCCGAATTTCGAGTTGGAGCGGATGATGTCCGTGCCGGTGGTGTTGGGGGCCAGAACGAAGGGGTTGGTCGCCGGGGCCGTGCCCTGGCCGACGCGGATGACGTGATCGCCGGCGTCGAGCGAGCTGTAGAGATATTCGCCGGTGAGGCTGAGGTTGGGGGCCAGCGCATATTCGACGCCGCCGCCCAGCTGATAGCCGTCGGCGCGGTCATCATCGAGGCGGGTGGTGAAGGTGTTGGCGCCGTTGGTGGTGAAGAAGCGGTTCTCCACCTCGGCGGTGGCCGCGCCGCCCGTGCCGTAGATCAGGGCCGGGCCCCAGGCGTAGCCGACGCGGGCGCGGACGGCGGCGAGGTTGTTCAGGGTGCGGGTGAAGACATAGGCCGCCGGGGTGGTGGAGAAGCCGGTGACGCTGTCCTCCTGATTGCCGACGCTGTAGTCGCCGACCACGCCGACGACGAAGGAGCCCATCTGGTAGTCATAGCCGGCGCGGACGCCGCCCTGGGTTCCCGGCGCGTCCTTGTCGCAACCGTCGGCGGCCACGGCCGAGTTCGCGGCGGCGCCGCAATAGCCGGGCGAGAAGGCGTTGGCGCCCGTGCCCGAGAGGGTGACGGTGTCGCCGTAGTTTCCGTCGAGGTTGCGGTCGAAGCGCAGGGTCTCGTCGCCCTGGCCGTTCTGCTGGGTGAAGCCGCCGAAGACCCCGACATAGGGGCCGGTCCAGCTGTCGGGGCCGGGCTGGCCGAACAAGGTCTGGGCCGAAGCAGGGACCGCGAGGAGGGCGAGTGTCGAGGCGGTGGCGAGAAGGGTGATCGTGCGGGTCATGAGGGGCGTTCCTGTCCGTGTGCTGAGCGTTTGCCTCCCAGCTCACGGGCGGCGGTCGCGGGTCCTAACGGGACAGGTACGAAGCGGGATGCGCCCCGGCCGACGGCTGCGCCAATGCGCCGCACGTGACGCAGTGTGCTGATTTGTCTCTGGAAATCGGTGGAACAAAAGACAAGGCCGCCGGACGGGGGGTCCGACGGCCTGCTTTGCGGGTCCGGCGCTGGAGGGGGGAAGGGCGCCGTCCCGGGTCGACGCGAACCCCGGAGGGGGAGGGGAGGGCCGCGTCGTCTGAGACCGAGATAGGAAGGCGTTAACGGGGGTTCAAGAGGCGGGGTCAGGCCGTCTCCTGCGGCGGCTTGACGCGTTTCCTGCTGGCCCGGGCCTTGGCGGCGGTGGCCTGTTTCTCGGCCTCGTCGGCATAGGGGGCGCCGTCGCCGGACAGGAGGACGGCCATCCACATCGAGCCCTTGAACTCGGCGAGGATAGCCATGGCCATGACCGCCAGAGGCGTCGACAGGAACATGCCGACCACGCCCCACATCTTGCCGAACAGGGCCAGGGACAGGAGGACGGCGACGGGGTCGATGTTCTGGTTGTCGCCCTGCATCCGCGGCTGGATCATATTGCCGACGATGAACAGCACGGCCTGCAGCCCGAGCAGGAGGACGATGGCCTGCCAGTAGGTCGGGAACTGGACGAGGGCGAAGAGCGGCGGGGCGAGGCCGCCGACGGCGCCGCCCAGCACCGGAATGAAGCCGACGATGAAGATGACGAAGGTCCAGAACTCGGCGTTCTGGAGCCCGACGGCCTTCATCAGGATCCAGGCGAAGACGCAGATGATCGCGCCCGTCACCGACTGGACCCAGATATAGCCCTCGACCCCGCCCCGGACGCGCTGGAACACCTCCATGGCCTCGGACCGCTGGAGCTTCTCGGGGAACATGGCGACGAGCTTGCGCCGGAAGCCGCCTTGCGACGCCAGCAGGAAGCCGAGATAGACGAAGACGAAGAAGGCGCCGGAGACCACGCCCTGGGCCTGAAGCGCGACGGTGGTCAGATAGCCCCGGATGTCGATGCCGGTGATCAGGACCTGCAGGGTCGGCGGATGCTGAATGCCCAGCAGGGCCGAGCCGTCACGCAGGATCTGGTCGATGCGCGGCCCGATATTGGTCGCCACGCCCGACGCCTCGCCGAAGAATCCGGAGGCGCCGTAGATGATGATGGCGATCGAGCCGGCGAACAGCAGGACCACCACGATCAGGGCGGCGAGCCCCGCCCAGCGATGCGGAATGGAGGTCTTTTCCTCAATGGCCCGCTTCACCCCGTCGATGACGATCATCAGGAAGATGGCCATGGCCAGGGGCGTCAGGATGTCCGACAGCCAGACGAGGGCGGCGGCCGTCACGACCACGGCGATCAGGACCAGGGCATTGCGGGCGACGACAGGGGTGGCGACGGTGATGGGCGGTTTCATGCGGTGACCTTCGGGGGGCGGGGACGGCGCGTCAATGAGGATTGGGCGCGATCAGGCGACGTTCCGCAAAGCTTGATCCGCCAACGCTTTTACGCCGCGAAAGGCTGCGCTAATCCAGAACGATCACTGGAGCCGCCTCGATGTCCGATCTGCCCTCTACCGGCCTGTTCATGGGCCAGTCCAATGACACGGGGGCCGGGGTTCCCGAGATCCTGTTGTGGCAGAGGGCCAACCGGCACGGGGTGATCGCGGGGGCGACCGGCACGGGCAAGACGGTGACCCTGCAGATCCTGGCGCAAGGATTTTCCGACGCCGGGGTGCCGGTCTTCTGCGCCGATGTGAAGGGCGATCTGAGCGGCATCAGCCAGCCGGGGGCGCCGAGCGAAAAGCTGATCGCCCGGGCGGCGGGGATGGGGCTGACCCTGAACCCCAAGGCCGCGCCGACGGTGTTCTGGGACCTGTACGGACAGAAAGGGCATCCGGTGCGGGCCACGGTCTCGGAGATCGGGCCGCTGCTGATGGCGCGGATGATGGACCTGAATGACGTTCAGGAAGGGGTGCTGACCGTCGCCTTCCACGTGGCGGACAAGGAGGGCCTGCTGCTGCTGGACCTCGACGACCTGCGCTCCATGCTGACCTATGTGGCCGAGAACGCCGCGAAGATCGGGCGCGAGGTCGGCAATGTGGCGCCGGCCTCGATCGCCTCGATCCAGCGCGCCCTGCTGCAGCTGGAACAGGACGGCGGCGCCGCCTTCTTCGGCGAGCCGGCGCTCCGCCTGACCGACATGATCCGCACCAGCCTGGACGGCCGGGGTCAGGTCAATGTGCTGGATTCGACCCGGTTGATGAACAGCCCGCGCCTCTATGGGGCGTTCCTGCTGTGGCTGATGTCGGAGCTGTTCGAACAACTGCCCGAGGTCGGCGACCCCGAGAAGCCGAAGATCGTCTTCTTCTTCGACGAGGCCCATCTCCTGTTCAAGGATGCGCCCAAGCCTCTGCTGGAGAAGGTCGAGCAGGTGGTGCGGCTGATCCGCTCCAAGGGGGTGGGCATCTATTTCATCACCCAGAACCCGGCCGATATTCCCGACAGCGTCCTGGCCCAGCTGGGCAACCGGGTGCAGCACGCCCTGCGTGCCTATACGCCGTCCGATCAGCGCGGGCTGAAGGCGGCGTCGGAGAGCTTCCGCGTCAATCCGGCCTTCGACACGACCGAGGCCATCCAGGCGCTGGGGACCGGCGAGGCGCTTGTTTCCGTGCTGGACGAGAAGGGGGCGCCGACGATCACGGCCCGCACCCTGATCCGGCCGCCGGACAGCCGTCTGGGCCCCGCGACCGACGCCGAACGCGCCTCGGTCATGGCCGCCAGCCCCGTCGCCGGGGTCTATGACAAGGCGATCGACCGTGAGTCGGCCGAAGAGGTTCTGGCCGCGCGCCACGCCGCCGCCGATCAGGCCGCCGACGCCGAGGAAGCCGCCAAGGCCGAAGCCAAGGCTCAGGCCCAGGCCGACAAGGCGGCCGCGCGGGCGGCTCCGAGGGCGGCCCCGGCGCCGAGGGCTCCGGCCGCGCCGCGCCGCTCGACGCGCGAGACGCCGATCGAGGCGATGACCAAGTCGGTGCTGCGCACTGCCGGTTCGACCATCACCCGCGAACTGCTGCGCGGGCTGCTGGGGAGTTTGAAGAAGCGGTAACCCCCGTTCCGCTCATCCCCCGCGAAGGCAGGGATGAGCGGATTTCGGTTCAATCCATCAGCTGCTGCGCCAGATAGGTGTAATGCCGCGCCCAGCGGCGGGCGTTGGCGACGGGGTCGGCGTCGTTGGAGTGACCGCCGGAGGTCTCTTCGTAATAGAGGTGGTCGTAGCCCATGTCGCCGAGGCGGGCGGCGAATTTGCGGGCGTGGCCCGGGTGGACGCGGTCGTCGCGGGTGTTGGTGGTGATGTAGACGCGCGGGTAGTCGGCGCCTCTGCGCAGGTTCTGGTAGCCGGAATAGCGGGCGATGAAGGCGGCGTCAGCGGGGACGCGCGGGTCGCCGTATTCGCCGATCCAGGAGGCGCCGGCGGGGAGCTCCCAATAGCGCAGCATGTCGATCAGCGGGCTTTCGATGACCGCCGCGTTGAACAGTTCCGGATGCTGGGTGATCGAGACCGAGGTCAGAACCCCGCCGTTGGAGCGGCCGTAGATGCCGAGGCGGCGCGGCGAGGTGATGCGGCGGTCTTCCAGATCGCGGGCCACGGCGGCGAAGTCGTCGAAGGCCAGCTGGCGGTGTTCGCGCAGGGCCGCGTCATGCCAGGCGGGGCCGAACTCGCCGCCGCCGCGGATGTTGGCGATGACGAAGGCGCCGCCGTTCTCGAGCCACAGCTTGCCCATCTCGGGCTTGTAGGCGGGCGGATAGGCGATGGAGAAGCCGCCGTAGCCGAACATGATCGTGGGCGTCGATCCGTTCATGGGCGCGTCCTTGGGACGGACCACGAAATAGGGGATCTTCGTCCCGTCGGACGACGTGGCCTCGAACTGCTCCACCACGTCCTTCGAGGCGTCGAAGCGGGCCGGGGCCGAGCGGATAACGTTGGCGGTCGACTGGTTGAGGTCGGCGATGGCCAGGGTCGGCGGGGTCAGGAAGCCTTCGAACGAATAGAACAGGCGGCCCGATTTGCGGTCGAACGATCCCAGGTGAACGGCGGCGTTGTCGGCGGCCGGAAGCACCGTCTGGGTCCAGGGGCGGGTGGCGTTGTTGTTGAACGAGACGACGTGGCCGATGACGTTGTCATAGACGGTGGCGACGATCTTCTCGTCCATCACCGCGACCTCCTCGATCGACTGGCGCGGCGTCGGGACCAGGACGATGTCGCTTTCGGTCGACATGAAGATGTTGCCGTCGGTCGGCGGGCGCAGGACGTTCAGGCTGACGGCCAGAAGCGAGCCGGCCGAGCGGGCGTTGCCGCGCCGGGTCCAGTCCTGATCGGGCGTGAAGACCAGCCGGTTGTCGATCATCCCGTGGATGGTGACCTTTTCCGGCAGACCCAGCTTGATGGTCTTGGCGCCGTCGATCAGCCAGGTCTCCTGGCGGAAGGTGTCGAGCGGGCGGGTGACGATGACGGCCTGAAGCTCGCCCGCCCCGTTGCGGAAGGCGCGCGGGCTGACGCCATAGCCGCCGTCGGTGGCGGCGCCGCGGAAGATCTCGACAGCCTGATCCAGACCCTGACCCCGGCGCAGACCCTTGACGATGAAGGGATAGCCGCTCTCGGTCAGGGTGCCCGGGCCGAAGTCGGTGGCGACAAGCAGCGTGTCCTTGTCCAGCCATTCGATGCGGTGCTTGCCCTCGGGCAGGACGAAGCCGCCCTCCACGAAGGTTTTCGTCGTGGTGTCGAACTCGCGGACCACGACGGCGTCCTTGCCGCCGTCGGACAGGGAGATCAGGCAGCGGGTCTCGTCGGGCGGCAGGCAGTCCGCGCCCTTCCAGACCCAGTCCTTGCCCTCGGCCTTCGACAGGGCGTCGATGTCGAGAAGCGTCTCCCACTCGGGCGTCGCCGAGCGGTAGGAGGCCAGGGTCGTGCGCCGCCACAGGCCCTTGGGATTGGTCGCGTCCTGCCAGAAGTTGCCGATGCCGTCGCCGAGGAAGGAGGGCGCCGCAATCCGGTCGGTGGCCGACAGGATGTCGAAGGCCTGCTGGCGGAAGGGCTCGTAGCGGCGGTCCGAAGTCAGGGCCATGAGGCTCTTGTCGTTCTCGGAGGCGACGAAGGCCATGGCCTCGGTCCCGTTGACCTCCTCCAGCGCCAGATGCTCGTCGGCGGCGCGGACGCCGGCGGGGGAGAGGTCGCGCGGCATGTGAGGCGGCGTGGACTGGGCGAGGGCGGTGGTGGCCATCAGGGACATGGCGAGGGTCAGCAGGACAGGACGCATTCTAAACTCCGCTCATCCCCGCGACGGCGGGGACCCAGATCTGTGAGCAGGACCGGCGGCGCCGATCCTGCCCCGATAGTGACTTACTGCTGCGCCGGCTGATCCATCAGGCGACGCGTCAGATAGGTGTATTCCAGCGCGATCCGGCGGGCGGTTTCCAGCAGATTCGCTCCGGCCGCGTGGCCGCCGTCGGTGTTTTCGTAGAAGAGGACCGGGTAGCCGAGCTCTTCCAGACGCGCCGCGGCCTTGCGGGCGTGGCCCGGGTGGACGCGGTCGTCCTTGGTCGAGGTGTGGATGAAGACCTCGGGATAGGGCATGCCCGCGCGCAGGTTCTGGTAGGGCGAATAGGCCTGGATCCAGGCGCGCTCCTCCGGAATGTCCGGATTGCCGTACTCGCCCTGCCAGGAGGCGCCGGCCAGCAGCTTGTTGAAGCGCAGCATGTCGAACAGGGGCACCTGGATGACGGCGGCGTTGATCAGGTCCGGGCGCTGGGTCAGCATGGCGCCCATGAACAGCCCGCCCTGCGAGCCGCCCATGATGCCGAGCTTGGGCTGGGAGGTGATGTGGCGAGCCTCGAGGTCGAGGGCCACGGCCTGGAAGTCCTCATGCGCCTTGTGGCGGTTCTCCTGCAGGGCCGCGTCGTGCCACTTGGGCCCGAACTCTCCGCCACCGCGCGTATTGGCCACGACATAGACGCCGCCGCGCTCGAGCCACAGCTTGCCGACCGTCGCCGAATAGCCGGGCAGGAGGGAGCTTTCGAAGCCGCCGTAGCCGTAGAGCAGCGTCGGGTTGGAGCCGTCCATCGGAATGTCCGACTTATGGACCACGAAATAGGGGATCATCGTGCCGTCGGCCGAGCGGGCCTCGAACTGGTCGACCTGCATGCCCGAGGCGTCGAACTTGGCGGGCAGGGACTTGACCACGGCGGCCGAGCCGGCAGCGGCGTCGGCGAGGTAGAGGCTGGACGGGGTCAGATAGCCGGCGACCGAGACGAACAGGCGATCGTCGGTCTCGCTGGCCGAGCCGACGCCGACGGTGACGTTGCGCGGCAGGTCCATCCGGCTGTGGCTCCAGTCGGAGGGGTCATAGACCTCGATCCCGCCCCGGACGTTGTCGAACAGGGCCACGACCAGCTTGTTGCGGGTGGCGGTCATGCTTTCGATGGCCTGACGCTCGGTCGGGCGGATGACCAGTTTCGCCTGGGCCTTCGGATCGGCCAGCCAGGCGTCGAGGTTCCAGGCGATGACGTCGCCGGTCAGGAAGGTCTGGCCCGACGGCGCGGTCCAGTCCTGTTTGACCGTGACCACCAGTTGGCCCTGGACCAGGGCGTTGATGTCGGACTTGGCGGGCAGGTCGAGCTTCGTCGTCGTGCCGTCGGCGTTGAGGCGGTAGGTCTCGGCCTCATAGAAGCTGACGCCGCGGTTGATCAGGGTCGCCTTGATGACCCCGTCGGCGTCGCGCAGGGCATAGCCGGAGACAGAAACGTCCGAAGGCTGGCCGGTGAAGACGGTCTCGGCCTGATCAATCGTCTGGCCGCGCTTCAGACGTTTGACGATCATCGGATAGCCCGAGGTGGTCAGGGTGCCCGGACCGAAGTCGCGCGAGATCAGCAGGGTGTCGGCGTCGATCCAGCTGGCGCCGCCCTTGGATTCGGGCAGGGAGAAGCCGCCGTCGACGAAGGTCTTCGTCACGCTGTCGAACTCGCGGACCACGACGGCGTCCTTGCCGCCGTTCGACAGGGAGACGAGGCAGAGGCGCTCGTCCGGCGGCAGGCAGGAGGCGCCCTTGTAGACCCAGTTCTGGCCCTCGGCGGCGGCGAGGACGTCGATGTCGAGCACCGTCTCCCACTGCGGGGTCTCGGAGCGGTAGGATTCGAGCGTGGTCTTGCGCCAGACGCCGCGGACGTGTTCGGCGTCCTGCCAGAAATTGGTGATCGTGCCGTCGTGGTTGAAGCCGGGGGCCGGGATACGGTCCCTGGACTGGACGATGGCCAGGGCCTGCTGATGCAGGGTCTCATAGCGCGGGTCGCCCTGCAGGACGCCGAGGCTGCGTTCGTTGTGGGCGCGGACCCAGTCCATGGCCCGGGCGCCGTCGACCTCTTCCAGCCACAGATAGGGGTCGGTCGCGTCCGAGGTGGCGAAGCCGCCCTCGGGGATCGGCGGATTGGCGAGGGGAGCGGCGGAAGCGGAGGCGGGAGACGCGGTCGTTTGGGCCATGGCGGCGGTGGTCATTCCGGTTGCGGCGAGAAGAACGGCGGCCGAGGCCAGCGAGCGCATCATATGGGGGCTCCTTGAAAGGTGCGGCACCTTAACGGCGGAGCTCGCGGCGACAAGATTACGGATTTTTCATGGGAAAGGGCCGATCGCCGCACCCGATGATCGGCCGGGGCGATCAGTCGCCGTCGTCCGGGATGCAGAGGAGTTGGCCGCAGGCCTTGCAGTGGACCGCGTCGGGGTCGTGCTTCTGCAGGCCGCATTGGTCACAGGGGAAGTGGACCTTGTGCGGCTTGAGCAGGGTCTGGCCGAGGCGCACGAACAGGGTGATGCCGATCAGCATGACGGCGATCGACAGGATGCGGCCCCAGGCGCCCGGAAGGGTGATGTCGCCGAAGCCGGTCGTGGTCAGGGTGGCGATGGTGAAATACAGGGCGTCCAGATAGCCGTTGATGCCGTCATGGCGGCCCCGGAAGGTGGTGTAGACGAAGCCGGTCACCACGAAGACGAAGGTCACGAGGCCGGACAGGGCCCGGGTGATCTCCTCGAACCGGGTGTCGTCGAACTTGCGCCCGATGGTCCGCCAGAAGATGTCGGAGTTGAGCAGGGTCCAGAGCCTGAGGATCCTGAGGAAGCCGAGATTGATGGCCCAGGCGGGGGCCAGCAGCGAGGCCAGGACCACCAGATCAACCCAGTTGATCGGCCGCCGGAACCAGTCCTTCCAGTCCGAAAAGGCGGTGATGCGCGCCGCCAGATCGAGGATCAGCAGGGCCGCGATCGCATAGTCGATCATATAGAAGGCGCGGCCGTGGGCCTTGAGGATGGGGGCGGCGACGAAGAAGGCGATGATGGCCAGATCGACCAGGATCACCGCCAGCCGGAACCGCACCGCCGTCAGGCTGTCGCCGTGATAGAGGTAGCGCAGCCGGGCCTTGAGCCGGAGGCCGTGGTGTTTGTTGGAATGGGCGGTCGGTTCGGCCATGCAGCAGCGATAACGCGCGTCGGGGAAAACAGCACCTCCCCTTTCGTCATCCTCCGGCAAGCCGTTCTTGCGGCGCAGACCGGGGGACCCAGCGGCGCGCGAGAGCGCGACCCTGTCGGGAGCGGCGTGTTTCGACATCGTGCCTGAACAGATCGCCTTCGGCGCCGCTGGGTCCCCCGGTCTCCCCCCGCTTGCGCGAGGGTCGCCGGAGGATGACGAAAGTTGGGAATAGGCTCCGCCTTCGCTATATGGAGGGCGAAATGACCCGTCCCTTCGTCAAGATGAACGGCGCCGGCAACGACTTCGTCGTGGTCAATGCGCTTGACCGGCCCTTCCAGCCGACGACGGAGCAGGTGCGCGCGCTGGGCGACCGGGACACGGGCGAAGGTTTCGACCAGCTGATCGCCATCGAGCCGTCGGAGACCGGCGACGCCTTCATGCGGGTGTGGAACAGCGACGGCTCGGCGGTCGAGACCTGCGGCAATGCCCTGCGCTGCGTCGGCTGGATGCTGATGCAGGCGTCCGGAGCCGACAGTGTGACCATCGACACCCTGGGCGGGCCGGCGGTGGCCTCGAAGCCCAATGACGGGCTCGGCGAGTACCGCATCACCGTCGACATGGGCGCGCCCCGGCTGGACTGGAAGCAGATCCCGTTGTCGGAGGAGATGGATACGCGCGGCATCGAGCTGCAGATCGGGCCGATCGACGCGCCGGTGCTGCACACGCCGGGCGCAGTCTCGATGGGCAACCCGCACGTGGTCTTCTTCATGGACCACACGCCCGACGACGCCTTCGTGCGTGGCTCGGGGTCGCTGATCGAACACCATCCGCTGTTCCCCGAGGCCGTGAACGTCGGCTTCGCCCATGTGGAGGCGCGAGACCGCATCCGCTTCCGCGTCTGGGAGCGGGGCGCGGGGCTGACGAAGGCCTGCGGCACCGGCGCCTGCGCGGCCCTGGTGGCCACGGCCCGTCGCGGCCTGACCGACCGCAAGGCCACGGTGGTCATGGACGGCGGCGAGGTGGTCATCGACTGGGACGAGGCGACCGACCATGTCTTCATGACCGGGCCGGTCGAGGTCGAGCGCACCGGCGGCCTGCCGTTCTGAACCCCGCTCTCCGTCATCCTCGGGCTTGTCCCGAGGACCCACGGTTCAACCCAATCGGACAGCGACGGTGAAACGCCGACGCGTCACCACACGCGATCAGTATTCCGCGCGCGGACGCATGGGTCCTCGGGACGAGCCCGAGGATGACGGGTGGGGGGATGACGGAGCTTAGCTCCCGCGACTACGCGCCCTCAGCCAGCTGACGAAGGCGGCCAGGGCGGGCGGCGGGTGGCGGCGCGAGGGGTAGTAGAGGAAGGGGCCTTCAAACGGCGGCAGCCAGTCTTCGAACAGCGAGATCAGACGCCCCGCCGCGATGTCCGCCTCCGCCCAGGCCGAGAAGGTGGCGTGAAAGCCGAGGCCGTCAACGGCGGCGCGGGCGGCGAGGATCCGGTCGGTGACGGTCAGGGCGCCTTCGGGATGGATGCGGATCAGGCGGTCGTCCTTTTCGAACTCCCAGACCACGACCCCGCCCGGCAGTTTCATGCGGATACAGGGCAGGGCGGTCAGCTGGTCCGGGGTGTCGGGCGTTCCGACGCGGGCCAGCAGGGACGGGGCGGCGACGAGGACGAAACGTTCGGGACCGCCCAGAGGGACGGCGATCATGTCCTTGTCCAGCCGCTCGCCATAGCGGACCCCGGCGTCGAAGCCGGCGCCGATGACGTCGGTGAAGCCGTCGTCGACGACCAGCTCCAGCTGGATGCCCGGATGGGCGGCGAGGAAGGGGGCGATCAGGGGGGCGAGGGCGATCTCGGCGGCGCCGGGCGCATTGATGCGCAGACGGCCGACGGGCTCATCGGACGGCAGGCCGGTCGCGGCCAGGGCCAGATCCAGATCCTCCAGCGCCGCGCCGACGCGCGCGATCAGGGCCTCGCCGGCCTCGGTCGGGGAGACGCTGCGGGTGGTGCGGTTCAGAAGCCGGGTCCCGAGCCCGTCCTCCAGCCCCCGGATGCGCTCCGACAGGCTGGACGGCGACAGCCCATGCTCGGCCGCCGCCCGCCGGAAGCCGCGATGACGCGCCACCGAGACCAGCAGGGCCAGATCATCGAGCGAAGGCTTCATTGTTCGAAAATCCGGATGGCTGGCATGGATCTGATCGGATCATCGCACGATCGGGCGCGGGCGGGGAAGTTTCGCGAGGGTCCGCATCCAGTCCGGGGTTCGGCGACGACTTGGGATTGAAAGGCGGATGGGCCGCCGGGAGACCACCGATGATCCGTCGCCGCGCCGTCCTCGCTTTCGCCGTCTCCGCCGGGCTCGCCTTCGGGGCCGGGCTGGCCGCACCCGCATTGGCCGCACCTGCCCAGGCTTCGGCCCAAGCGGTGATCGAGACGCCGATCCCGGGCTTCCCCCATGCGGTGCTCTACAGCCTGCCGGGCGAGGCGCGGCCGGTGGTGGTCATTCTGGCGGGCGCCGACGGCGGCGATGAAGGCGGCAAGCGGTTCGGGCCGATCCTGGCGCGGATGGGCTATGCGACGGTCAGCCTGCCCTATTATTCGCCGAACTGGGGCGAGTACGCGCCGCCGCCCCAGTATCCCGACCTGCCCGGCAGCTTCATCGACATCCGCATCGACCAGATCGGCGAACTGCGTGAGGCCCTGAGGGCCTTTCCGGCCGCCGACGTCGAGCGCTTCGGTCTGTTCGCCGCGTCTAAGGGATCGGAGTTCGCCCTGATCGCGGCCAGCCGCTATCCGTGGATCGACGCCGTTGTCGCCTATACGCCCAGCGATCTGGTCTGGGAGGGCTGGGGTCTGGAGATGGTCGAGGCCGAGGGGACGCGGTCGTCGTTCTCGTTCGCGGGACAGCCATTGGCCTTCATGCCCTATCGCGGCTTCGTCGAGGGGCTGATGGCCGGGCCGGGCAAGGCGGACCTGCGCGCCATCCACGAGAACGGCCGCGCCGACCATCCGGAGCGGGAGGCGGCGGCGCGGATTCCGGTCGAGGCCTATCCGGGCGCCCTGATGCTGATCGCGGGCGGGCAGGACGCCCAGTGGAACTCGGCGCGGCAGGCTGAAGCCATCGTCGCGGCGCGTGAGCGGGCGGGGCTGAAGACCGAGGCCCTGATCTATCCGGAGGCGGGCCACGATCTGGTCGGGGGCGACGGGGGTCTGCGGTCCGATCCGCGCAGCGGCGGGACGCCCGAGACGAATGCGGCGGCGCGGCTGGACGCCTGGCCCCGGATCACGGCGTTTCTGGCGACGAGCCTGAGGCCTTAACGACCGCCTGCGCGGCGCCAGGCGTCTCGCGCGGGGGCGAGGCGGGCCGGGACGAGTCCGCGCAGGGAGGCCTGGTTGCGGCATTTGAGGCCGGTCTCGGCGCCCTTGGACCAGGCGGCATCCGCCTCGCAGGCGACGCCGGCGGCGATGTCGACGACGATGACGGGCGAGGGCAGGGCCATCTGGCGGTCGAGCCGGAGCTTCATGCCGCTATTGGATGTGTCGACGATGACGCAGCCCATTTCAAACCCGCCCGCCAGAACGACACCGCGGGCGTGACTGGGCCGACGCGGCTCGAGGCGGCGATCTTCCTGCTGGATGGTCATGGGTATTGAACGCTCAACTCTTGATTCAGGTCGCCGAGCCCTCCCGGCGGCGCCTGAAGCCCTAGCGTGACAGGGGAGTGGTTACCGTCCGATGTGCGTCGAGGGTTACCGTGGTCCCGGCGTCGACGCCGCCGGCCAGCATGGACCGGGTGATGCGCTCGAAGACCTGGATGAAGCCGGCGATGCGGGCGCGGTCGGCGGAGGGCAGGGCGTCGGGGGCGAGGCCGAGAAGGTCGGCCTCCTGCTGGCAGCGCCAGTCGAGCACGACGTCGAAGGAGGGGGCGGCGAGGAAGAGGATGGCGTCGAAGGCGGAGAAGGCGCGGGCGTAGTCCCCGGCCAATGCATGATTGATCAGCCGGCGGCAGCGGCCATCGGGGTCGCGGTCGCGCTCCAGATCATTGATGGATTCCGCGAGATCGGCCTCGGTTTGGGGCCTGGCGCCGAGGCACCAGCCGTCGATCAGGATGACGGCGGGGCGGTCGGTGAAGACAGGCCACCGATCGACGGGCAGGCGGTCGTCGGCGCGCTTGTCGAAGGCGGGGAGGGGCGTCCGTGTGTCGGGTCCGGCGGCCCGCAGCGCGGCGACGGTCTCGGCGAGCAGGTCCAGGTCGTGGGTCAGGGGCGGACCGCGCGTCGCCAGCAGCGGGTGAAGATCGCGGGCGAGGGCCTGTCGTTCGGCCTTCGTCCGATAGACGTCGTCGAGGGACAGCTGGACGCCGTTCAGCGACGTGGCGAGGCTGCGGGCGAGGGTAGTCTTGCCGGAGCCCTGCGCGCCGGCGATGCCGATCAGGGGGATATGGCCGGGTCGTGAATGTTTCGCGATCAGGGTCCCGGCGACCTCGGTCAGCCGGGGGTCGAGCACCTAGTGCTGGCTTTCCGGCAGGCGGACGACCAGGCCGTCCAGCGCGTCCGAGACGCGGATCTGGCAGGACAGGCGGGAGTTGGGCTCGACGTTCTCGGCGAAGTCCAGCATCGACTCCTCCATGGCGCTGGCCTTGCCGGCTTCCTGCAGCCAGTCGGGGTCGACATAGACGTGGCAGGTGGCGCAGGCGCAGGCGCCGCCGCAGTCGGCGTCGATGCCCGGGACGTTGTTGCGGATCGCGCCTTCCATGACGGAGAGGCCGTTCTTGACCTCCACGGTCTGCTCGCCGCCGTCGTGCTGGATATAGGTGATCTTGGCCATGAGGGCCTCTTAGCAAGGGTGGGGAGAGAGGCAAAGCGCCCGGAGTGGCGGCTCAGGCCGCGACATAGACCCAGGCTTCGGTTCCCGAGGCGAGGCGGACGCGGATGCGGCGGTAGAGGTCGCCCTCATAGGCGTCGGCGGCGGCGAGGTCGGCTTCGGTGATCTCGAAGACCAGGCCGTCGACCGGTGCCGGATCGGACCCGCCGGGGATCACGACGGGATAGACCGTGTCGCCGTCGGTCAGGGTCGAGCGGGTGAAGCCGTCGAGGCGGTCGGGCGCGCCGGTCAGCCGGCGGCCGAAATGGGCGATCTGGATCGCGGGGTCCTGCAGCGTGCCATAGGCGAAGAGCAGGACCCCGGTCATCTCAGGCCGACTATGCGGCGGTCTTCTTGCGGTCCGGAGCGACCATCAGCTTCTTGGTCTCGGCGATGGCCTTGGCCGGGTTCAGGCCCTTGGGGCAGACTTGGGCGCAGTTCATGATGGTGTGGCAGCGGTAGAGCTTGAACGGATCCTCGAGGTCGTCGAGGCGGCTCTGGGTCGCGTCATCACGGCTGTCGGAGATCCAGCGATAGGACTGCAGCAGGGCGGCCGGGCCCAGATACTCGCCGGCGTTCCACCAGTAGCTGGGGCAGGACGTCGAGCAGCAGGCGCACAGGATGCACTCGTACAGGCCGTCCAGCTTGGCGCGGTCCGCCGGCGACTGCAGCCGCTCGGTGGTCGGATCGGGTTCGTCCGACTGGAGGTAGGGCTTGATCGAGTCGTACTGGGCGTAGAACAGCGTCAGGTCCGTCACCAGATCCTTGACCACCGGCTGGTGGGGCAGGGGCGAGATGGCGATGGTCGAGGACGAGCATTCGTCCCAGCCCTTGGTGCAGGCCAGGGTGTTGCGCCCGTCGATGTTCATCGAGCAGGAGCCGCAGATGCCCTCGCGGCAGGAACGGCGGAACGACAGGGTCGGGTCGATCTCGTTCTTGATGTGGATCAGGGCGTCCAGCAGCATCGGGCCGTGGTCGTCCGACGACACCTGGTACTCGTCCCAGCTGGGGTTCTGATCCAGGTTCGGGTCGTAGCGATAGACCTTGTAGGTCTTGACGTTCTTCGCCCCGGCAGCGGCCTTGTAGACCTTGCCCTTCCTGGGGCGCGATCCAATGGGAAGTGTGAATTCAGCCATCTCAGTAAACCCTCGCCTTGGGTTTGATGTACTCGATCTCGTCGGACATCGTGTAGGTGTGGACCGGGCGGTAGTCGATCTTGACCGGCTCGCCGGCGACCTTCCAGGCCAGGGTGTGCTTCATCCATTCGTCGTCGTGACGGTCGGGGAAGTCCTCGCGGGCGTGGGCGCCGCGGCTTTCCTGACGGTTGGCCGCGCCCTCGATGGTCACGAGCGCCAGGTCGATCAGGTTGTCGTATTCCAGGGTCTCGACCAGATCCGTGTTCCAGATCAGGCCGCGATCGGTGGTCTTGATGTCGGCCGAGCGGGCGTGGATGTCGCGGAGCTTGGCGACGCCCTCGTCCAAAGTCTTGCCGGTGCGGAAGACGGCGGCGTCCGACTGCATGGCGGCCTGCATCTCGGCGCGCAGATGGGCGGTCGAGGTGGAGCCGTTGGCGTTGCGGAAGCGCTCGAGGCGCGCGAGGTGCGGGGCCGTGGCTTCCGGCGGGGCGGCCGGGACCGGGGCGGCCTTGTCGACGATCTCGCCGGCGCGCAGGCCCGCGGCGCGGCCGAAGACGACCAGGTCGGTCAGGCTGTTCGAACCCAGGCGGTTGGCGCCGTGGACCGAGACGCAGGCCGCCTCGCCGACGGCCATCAGGCCCTTGACCACGGTGTCGGCGTTGCCGCCGACCTTGGTCAGGACTTCGCCGTGATAGTTCGTGGGGATGCCGCCCATATTGTAGTGGACGGTCGGGATGACCGGGATCGGCTCCTTGGTCACATCGACGCCGGCGAAGATCTTGGCGCTTTCCGAGATGCCGGGCAGGCGCTCGTGCAGGATCTTGGGGTCGAGGTGGTCGAGGTGAAGGTGGATGTGGTCCTTCTTGGGACCCACGCCGCGGCCTTCGCGGATCTCCATGGTCATGGAGCGGGAGACGACGTCGCGCGAGGCGAGGTCCTTGGCCGAGGGGGCGTAGCGCTCCATGAAGCGCTCACCCTCGGAGTTGGTCAGATAGCCGCCTTCGCCGCGGGCGCCCTCGGTGATCAGGCAGCCCGAGCCGTAGATGCCGGTCGGGTGGAACTGCACGAACTCCATGTCCTGCAGGGGCAGGCCGGCGCGCAGGACCATGGCGTTGCCGTCGCCGGTGCAGGTGTGGGCCGAGGTCGCCGAGAAATAGGCGCGGCCGTAGCCGCCGGTGGCCAGGATGACCAGCTTGGCGCGGAACTGGTGCAGGGTGCCGTCGTCCAGCTTCCAGGCGGTGACGCCCGTGCAGACGCCGTCCTGCATGATCAGGTCGAGGGCGAAGTATTCGATGAAGAACTTCACCTCGCGACGGACCGACTGGCCGTAGAGGGTGTGCAGGATGGCGTGGCCGGTGCGGTCGGCGGCGGCGCAGGTGCGCTGAACCGGGCCCTCGCCATAGTTGCGGGTCATGCCGCCGAAGGCGCGCTGGTAGATCTTGCCCTCGTCGGTGCGCGAGAAGGGCACGCCCCAGTGTTCCAGCTCGTAGACGGCCTTGGGGGCCTCGCGGACCAGATATTCGATGGCGTCCTGGTCGCCCAGCCAGTCCGACCCCTTGACGGTGTCGTACATGTGCCATTTCCACGAATCCTCGCCCATGTTGCCGAGCGAGGCGGAGATGCCGCCTTGCGCCGCCACGGTGTGCGAACGGGTCGGGAAGACCTTGGTGACGCAGGCGACCTTCAGGCCCTGCTGGGCGGCGCCGAGGGCGGCGCGGAGGCCCGAGCCGCCGGCGCCGACGACGACGACGTCGTATTCGTGGTCGATGAATTTCAGATCAGCCATGCGATCAGGCTCCGAACCCGGCGGGAAGCGGGGCCGAGCCCAGCGCCAGACGCACGATGAAGAAGACGCCGGCCGCGGCCAGCACGAAGAAGACCAGGTTCAGCAGGCCGACCAGCAGCCCCTTGGTCCCGGGCTTGTGGATGTAGTCCTCGACAATGACCTTCCAGGCCAGGGCGCCGAAGAGGCAGAAGATCAGGACCGTCGCGATGGCCAGGCCCGCGTTCAGCCTGCTGGCGAACCAGGCGACCACGGTGTCGTAGCTCGCGCCCGTCAGGGTGAAGGCGGTCGAGGCGACCCAGACGCCCAGGGGCATCAGGGCGGCGAGGCAGAGTTTTTCCAGGGTCCATTCGCCGGCGCCGTGGCGCTCGGAAATCTTGACCCCGTTCCTGAACTTTGCGGGATGACTCACAGCGAGATCCTTCCGGTGGCGAACAGGATGGCGAAGAAGACGATCGCCAGCGGGATCGGACCCCAGACGGCGATGTTCGACAGCAGGTTGGCGGGTTTCAGCGTCAGGGCCGCGCCGGTGTCGTTGATCAGGTGGCGGGCGCCGTTGAGCAGGAAGGAGAACAGCACCACCGTCAGGCCGAAGCCGACGAAGAGGCCCAGCGGCGTCGCGAGGCAGGCGCCGATGCAGGCGAAGGCGTCGGGTCCGAAGGCGACGGCGGCGAGCCAGCCGACCAGCAGAACCGCCGCGACGCTCGCGGCGCCGATGGTCACCCGGAACAGGATGGAGGCCGCCATGGTGACATGCCAGCGCCAGACCTGGAGGTGGGGGGACATGGGCCGGGGACGGCCGTTGGGCTGGATGACGTACCGGTCGTCCTGACCGGTCGAGTCGGGGGTGTTCGACATGCGAATGGTTCTCAAAACCCTGTGAGTTCAGGCTTTCACCGTTTGTGGGAGTGGCTTTAGGACCCCCCGTCCGGGGGTGTCAACGCGAGCGGCGCCGCACTGCGGCAAGAAAAAGTGCGACGCCGTGTCATTGGCGGGGAACCGATCACGTTTTCGCGTGTTGCCGCTTCCACGCTAGCCATGTGCGCCCGCGATCCGCATCGTAGGGCCATGCTGTTGCTTACCCTCATGATTGCTGGCGTCTCTGGCCTGTCGGGTCAGGAAACCGCCTACGCCCAGACCCCCTCGAGCGAGGTCTACGCCGCCCCCGTGGTTCGTCCGTATGAGCCGCCGTCCGATTTCGGGCGTCAGGTCGAGGAGGGTGACGTCAACCGTCCGATCCGCAGCCGCCCGATCACCGGGCCGGTCGCCGTCGAGGCCTACCAAGGCAATTACGAACAGAACCGCTCGTCCGGCGAGATCGGCTATGTGGCGGCGGTCAACCGCGCCCGGGCCTCGGCCGACGCCCGGATGGGACCGCTGGACGGGGTGTGGAGCGCCGTCGGGACCGACGGAAAGCCTGTGCTGGATCTGGTCCTGTCGGACCGGGGCGCTTCGAAGCCCGTCGAGGGCGCCCTGAGCCTGAACGACGCGACCCGCTCGACGGCCCCGGTCGGTTCCGTGACCCGGAATGGCGACGAGACGACGATCGAGGCCTCGGTCGGCGGCCGCCAGGTCAGGCTGCGCCTGCAGCCGGCGGAGCAGGGCTGGACCGGGACGCTGAGCGGTCTGGGCCGCGATCAGGCCGTTTCGCTGACCCGCCCGGGGTGACGCCGATCCCGCTTGCAGGCCAAGCGTTGCGGTAACCACGTTACGCCCTCAGGTTGCGCGACCTAACTATGGTTATAACCAGCGGATTTAAAAGCGGTTCTTAAGCCGTCAGCAAGGACGATGGCCCATTCTGCGGTCATGACCAGCATCGACCTGAAACTGAGCCGCCTGACCATGTCGCGGCTGCTCGACGGCGCCGAGCGCATCGCCATCGTGGTGCTCTACATCATGCTGGTGCACCGGTTCATCGGCGATCTGGCCGAGAAGCCGGTCAATCTGCTGTTCATCCTCTCCGAGGGTCTGATCGCGGTCATGGTGCTGCTGCGGCGTTCGACCGAGGCGATCAGCCTGCGGCCGGTCGACTGGCTGACCGGGGTTCTGGGGACCGCCCTGCCCATGCTGTTCCAGCCCACGGGCGACGGCTGGGTCGGCGGCGGCATGCTGATGGCGGGGGGGCTGCTGATCAGCCTGGGCGCCAAGCTGTCGCTGCGCCGCAGCTTCGGCGTCGTCGCCGCCAACCGGGGCGTCAAGCGTACCGGCCTTTACGCCGCCGTTCGCCACCCGATGTATCTGGGCTACCTCGTGACCTATATCGGCGCCTTCGCCGCCAATCCGAGCAGCTGGAACGCCGTGCTGCTGTCGGTCTGGCTGGTGTTCGAGGTGCTGCGCATCTTCGCCGAGGAGCGCATCCTGATGCAGGACCCGGCTTATCAGGAACACGCGACGAAGGTGAAGTTCCGACTGGTGCCGGGACTTTGGTAGGGCGCTAACGCTCGCGACGCGGTCGCTCGCTGCTTGAGCGCGGGCTGGCCATCTGTGAACAGCCACACTAGATGTGGCGAATGACCGATCCCGTTGTCCGCCCCGTCGTTCGTCATGTCGTTCGCCAGCATCCCGCCTGGCGCGACGACATCGGCGATCTGGTGACCCGTCGGCCCGTGCCGGGACCGGGGCTGGACCAGATGGATCCCTTCCTGTTCCTGAACCACCACGGGCCCCAGACCTATCCGCCCAACAATCGGGGCCTGCCGTTCGGGCCCCATCCGCATCGGGGCTTCGAGACCGTCACCTTCATCCTGGACGGCGAGCTGGCGCACAACGATTCCGCCGGCGGGGAGAGCATCATCCGGGCCGGGGGCATCCAGTGGATGACCGCCGGGTCGGGCCTGATCCACGCCGAGCTGTCGCCTGCCGCCTTCAAGCGCGACGGCGGGCCGATGGAAATCCTGCAGCTCTGGGTCAATCTGCCGTCGCGGCTGAAGATGACGAAGCCGGACTATGTCGGGCTGCAGGCCGCCGATATTCCGAGCTTCACTACCGACGACGGGCGGGTGACGGTCGAGCCCGTCTCGGGACGCTGGGGCGAGGTCGAGGCCCCGATCCAGTCTCTGATCGACATCCAGCTTGCGGTTCTGAAGTTCAGGCCGGGCGGGGTGTTCGAGGCGCCGGTGGCGCGAGGACGCACGGTCTTCCTCTATGTCGTCGCGGGTTCGGTGTCGGTCGGCGGGACGCCGGTTGAGCCGTGGAACCTGATCGCGCTGGGCGACGGGGACGCGGTGCGGATCGAGGCCTCGTCGGACGCCGTGGTCCTGCTGGGCCATGCCGAGCCGATCGGCGAACCGGTCGCCAGCCACGGCCCGTTCGTGATGAACACCCGCGAAGAGATCATACAGGCGATCACCGACTACAACGCCGGCAAGTTCGGACCGCCGCCGAGGGTTTAAGGTCTAGGCCGGCATCTGCACCGGGACGCCCGGCGCCGCGGGCTCCAGCGGGATTTCGAACCAGAAGGTCGAGCCCCGGCCGGGGGCGCTGTCCACCCCGATGCGGCCGCCCATCATGACCACCAGCCGGCGCGAGATGGCCAGGCCCAGGCCGGTGCCGCCGTAGAGGCGGGTGGTCGAGCTGTCGGCCTGGGTGAAGCGGTCGAACAGCCGCTCGATCGCCTCGGGCGAGACGCCGATGCCGGTGTCGGTCACCGCGACGCGCAGCCCCTCGCCCGCCGTCTGAAGGCTGAGGCCGATGCGGCCCGTCTCGGTGAACTTTATGGCGTTGGAGAGGAAGTTGAGCACCACCTGACGCACACGCCCCTCGTCGGCGACCATGGCGCGGGGCAGGGCGTCGGCGATGTCGAGGTCGAGGTCGAGGCCCTTCTCGCGGCACTGTTCGGCGATCATGGCGACGGCGCCCTCGGCCATCAGCCGGGGATCGAACGGGGCCGGGTCCAGCTCGAAGGCGTCAGCCTCCAGCCGGGAATAGTCGAGCACGTCGTTGATCACCCCCAGCAGGGCGTTGGAGGCGGCCGAGATGCGGGTGGCGTAGTGCCGCTCCTTGTCGGTCAGGGTCGGGCTGGCCTGCAGGAAGGCGGAAAAGCCGATGATCGAGGTCAGGGGGGTGCGGATCTCGTGGCTGGTATTGGCCAGGAAGTCGGACTTGGCGCGGGTCGCGGCCTCGGCGGCGTCGCGGGCCTCGATCAGGGCCACCTGGTCCCGCATGGTGTCGGTGATGTCCTGGAAGACGCCGAACAGGCGCACGGGCCGCCCCTCGGCGTCCATCTCGCAGCGGGCCTTGGACCGGGTGGTGCGTTCCTCGCCGTCGTCGCGGGTGATGCGCAGGGTGGCGTCATAACCTGTCCCGGTTCTGAGGGCCCGGTCGACCAGGGCCCGAACCACGGCGGCGTCCTCGGGATTATAGGCGCCGATGGCCGAATGGAGGGTGGGATCGACCGACCCGGGCTGGAGCCCGTGGATGCGATAGACCTCGTCGGACCAGGTCACCTGACCGGTGGCCACATCGACGCTGAAGTGCCCGACCCCGGCCATGGACTCGGCCAGCTCCAGGGTCTCGCGCTTGGCGGAGGCGGCGCGTTCGTCGCGCTCCAGCTCATAGAGGTCGCCGGCCATGACCGCGAACCGGCGCAGATGGTCGATCTCGTCGGGGGTCAGGGGCGCCCGGGCCTGGAAGTCCATGACCCCGAAGGAACCGACGGCCTTGCCGGAGCGGTCCGAGACCGTGGCCCCGGCGTAGAAGCGCAGTCCTTTCGGACCCTTGACCAGATCGAGGTGTTTGACCCGCGGATCCGTCAGGCCGTCCTCGATCAGCAGCAGGGCGCCCGGGCCTTCGGCGATCAGCAGCCGGGTCGGGCTGAAGGGGACCAGGCCGCCCTCGGCGGAGAAGCCGGGCAGGCCGATCAGGGTGCGCTGGGCGATCCGGTCGTCGACGAAGATGGAGCACAGGCCGACGGGCGCCGAAAACAGGGCGCAGGCCGTCTTGACCAGACGGCCCATGGCGCTGTCCGCGCCGGTTCCCGGTTCGAAGATGCTGCTGGGCAAGGCCTGACCCTTGATATTCAATCGCAGAAACTAGGTCAGGACGGGCCGGAAGCGGCTACTAACTTTGGTTATACGGCCCGGCTTTCACAGCCCTGCCGCGAAACCGGCGAGTTCGGCCAGCCGGATCCCGCCCAGCGGGACGCGGCCGTCACGACCCCACACGGGATCGGGCCAGAGGGGATCGTCGCGGCGGCGGCCGACGACGTGAACGTGCAGCTGGGCGGTGACATTGCCGAGCGCGGCGGTGTTCACCTTGTGCACCTCGAGATCCATGGCCTGACCCAGACGGCGGACGATGTCGGCGGCGCGGATCATTTCGGCCATCAGGACGGGACGGTCGGCGGGGGCGAGGTCGTCCAGTTCCGAGGCGTTCGCGACGCGCGGGATCAGCACCAGCCAGGGAAAGCGGGCGTCGTCCATCAGCCGCACGTCGCACAGGGGCCAGGCGGCGACGGCTGTGGAGTTGGCGATCAGGCGGGGGTCGGTTTCGAAGGCGGTCATGGCGCCATCCTAGTTCGCCCGGGGAAAATCGGCAGGGTCTTTAATCGGCCTTCAAGGACGATCGGTCATCCTGTGAGGATGACGCTGAAGGACCTGCTTCTCCTGATCGGCTTCGGCGTGGTCTTTATCGTGCTGGAGCGGTTGATCCCGCGCGACCGGACCCAGCCGGTCCTGCGCCCCGGCTGGCAGACCGATATCCTGCACGCCTTTGTCGGCGGCTGGATGATCAGCGTCGGGGTGATCCTGGTGAGCCTCGTTCTGAGCCTTCTAGCGGTCCACGCGGTCCCGCATTCGGTCGCCGCCGCGATCCGCAGCCAGCCCGACTGGCTCGAGTTCGTCGAAATCCTGCTGCTGTCCGATCTGGGCATCTACTGGATCCATCGGGCGTCGCATGCCGCGCCGGTCCTGTGGCGCTTCCACGCCGTGCATCACTCCAGCGAGCATCTGGACTGGGCCGCGGCGCACCGGGTGCATCCGGTGGAACAGGTGCTGTTCTCGACCGCCGCCTTCGGCCCCGCCGTCCTGCTGGGCTTTTCGCCGGGGCCGCTGGCCGTCTATGGGCTGCTTTATCACGCCCACGCCCTGCTGCTGCACGCCAATGTCCGACTGGATTTCGGCCCGCTCAGGCATGTCATCGGGTCGCCCGCCTTCCACCACTGGCACCATGCGGACCAGCGTGAGGCCTATGACCGCAATTTCGCGGCCCTGTTCGCCTTCTACGACCATCTGTTCGGCAGCTTCCGCCTCCCCGAGGGGACGCTGCCCGAGCGCTACGGCGTCGAGGATCCGGTGCCGAAGGATTTCCTCGGCCAGCTGGCGCATCCGTTCAGGGGCGGCGCCGACGAACCCGCACCCGCCCCCCAGGCGGCGGCTCAGTTCAACCCGTAGACCACGCAGGCGCTGTTGGTGAGGGTCTGGAGCGGCGGCTGCAGGGCCAGGCGCGCGGCCTCGATGGACTCTTCGCTCGGCGCCTGACCCGGAGCGGGCGGAGCCGGCGGCGGCGGCGGGGGCGCCATTCCGGCCCGAACCCGCGATCCGGTGACCACCACATCCCGGTCGACCGTGGTCGCCTGATCGCCGCCGGCGTTGTAGGAGGGCCAGCCGGCCAGGACGTCGGTCTCGCAGGCGCGGCCGGTCGGGTCGATGACCCGGACCGACCCGAGCGTGGCGCCGGCGTTGGTCGCGGCCGCCTGGGCCCGGCCGCGCGCATCCTTCATGGCCTCGGCGGCCAGATTGCTCTTCCAGACGTTTTCGGGCTCGAGGTTGAAATAGACGGTGCTGATCGTGGTCGGCTGACTGGCCACCACGGTCGCATAGACCCGTTCCAGCAGGGAGACGTCGCGGATTGTCAGCTGGACCGAGGCCTCGGTCTGGTAGCGGTTGATCTTGTCGGGGCGGACATTGTCGCGCAGCACCCCGGCTTCGTCGCGGTATTGCTCATAGAGGGGACGGGTGGTCAGGCGGGTCTCGACCCGGACCTTGTCGACGCCATAGGCCGCGAGCGCCTGGGACAGGGCGCGGACCTGATCGGCGGCCTTGCGCGAGGATTCGGTCGCGCTGCGCTCGATGGACTGGAAGCTGGCGCTGAAACCGGCGCGGTTGGCCGGAATCTCGACGCGCACGCTGCCGATGGAGGCGATGACGGGATCGCGCATCCACCAGGGGGCGGGGACATATTGCTGGCCGATGGTGGCGGGAGGGGTCTGGGCCGACGCAGGCGCGGCGGCCGCTCCTGCGAGGAGAAGGAGGGTCAGGGCGGCGGCTGTACGCATCGGTTTCACTCCCGTTTCACTCTCGTTATCCGGGCACCCTCGCAGTCATGGCCAAGGTCGTAAACCCCGAAGCTTGCCGAGGCCCGTTCACAGGTCTAGACCGCCGCCCAAAGATTTCCTCTCGCAACTGCAAACCGGCCTGAAGCCGCTCCCATCCGTGCGGCGGGCCACCCAAAACGGAGAATTCCATGGCTCGTGCGAAGATCGCCCTTATCGGCGCCGGCATGATCGGCGGCACCCTGGCCCATGTGGCCGCGCGCGAAGCGCTGGGCGACGTCGTCCTGTTCGACATCGCTGAAGGCACCCCCCAGGGCAAGGCCCTGGACATCGCCGAAGCCACCGCCGTCTTCGGCTCGTCGGTCTCGCTGAAGGGCGCCAACGCCTATGAGGACATCGCGGGCGCCGACGTCTGCATCGTCACCGCCGGCGTGCCGCGCAAGGACGGCATGAGCCGCGACGATCTGGTCTCCATCAACCTGAAGGTCATGAAGGCCGTCGGCGAGGGCATCAAGGCCCACGCCCCGAACGCCTTCGTCATCTGCATCACCAACCCGCTCGACGCCATGGTCTGGGCGCTGCAGAAATTCTCAGGGCTCCCCAAGGAAAAGGTCGTCGGCATGGCCGGCGTGCTCGACTCGGCCCGCTTCGCCTACTTCCTGTCGGAAAAGACCGGCGTCTCCGTGCAGGACATCCACGCCTGGACCCTGGGCGGCCACGGCGACGACATGGTCCCGATGGTGCGTCACTCGACCGTCGGCGGCCTGCCCCTGCCTGACGCCGTCGCCGCCGGCTTCCTGTCGCAAACCGATCTGGACGCCATCGTCACCCGCACCCGCAAGGGCGGCGGCGAGATCGTCGCCCTGCTGAAGACCGGTTCGGCCTTCTACGCCCCGGCGGAATCGGCCATCGCCATGGCCAAGTCCTATCTGCTGGACCAGAAGCGCGTCCTGCCCTGCGCCGTCTGGCTGTCGGGCGAATACGGCCTGTCGGACCTCTATGTCGGCGTGCCCGCCCTGATCGGCGCCGGCGGCGTGGAGAAGGTCGTCGAGTTCACGACCAACGACGAAGAGAAGGCGATGTTCGAGAAGTCGGTCGCCTCGGTCCAGGGTCTGATCCAGTCCTGCAAGGATCTGGATCCGTCGCTGGCTTAACGCCAGCGGGCGCGGTCACCTCTCCATTCGCGAAGGCGAATGGGGAGGACAGATCGCGGAGCGATCAGGAGGGGGCGACGCGGCGCTGGCCGTTTCGCCCCCTTTTTTTGTGTCTGGACGTCAGGCAGCGGTGTCGCCCTCTCCTGATCGCCGCTGCGCGTCGATCTGTCCTCTCCATCGCCCTCCGGCGATGGAGAGGTGAACGCTAGTTGGCCGGGGCCGCCGCCGCGGCGCCCGCGCCGGTGGTCAGGCGGGCGAACTGGGGCAGGAGGCTGCGCCAGATCGCCAGATGGTCGGCCAGCTGGTCGGGGCCGCCGGCGTTCAGCAGGACGTCGTACTGGACCACGGCCGAGGGCAGGCCGGTCCCTTCGGGCGCCTCATAGATGGCCTTGAGGAAGCGGCGATCGCGGTTCCAGCCGTTGATCAGCTCCGGCGTGACGGCGGCGTTGGAAACGCCGGTAGTGAACTGGATGTCCGAGCACAGGCCGTTCTCGCACGACTGGAAGAACAGCAGCCAGGCCAGGCCGTCGGCGTCGACGCGCACATACTGGCGGCCCTGATCCTCCTGGATCGCTCCGGCGGTCACCCCTTGCGTGTTGAGCCAGGCGATCGCCGCTGCGGGAGCGACGCCGAGCACCGCCGGGCGCGGGGCGGCGGCGGGCGCGGGAGCCGCGGCGGGCGCCGTCTGGCTCACCGGCGTGACGGACAGGGCGAGGGCCGACAGGGCGGCGGCGAGAACAGTCATCAGGGAACCTCCAGCTTCGAAAGCCAGCCTAACGGCCATTACGGCGAAGTTGTGTGCGGATTTTCGGCGTGTTCCGCCTTCTCCAGCCATGAGGCGCTCGACATCTCACGCAGACGCGAGACCGTGCGTTCGAACTCGAAGGCGCCGTCGCCGGCCGGATAGAGAGCCTCGGGCTCGGCCTCGGCGCGGACCACCAGCCGTGTCCCGGCTTCGTACAGGGCGTCGATGAGGGTCACGAGCCGCTTGGCCTCATGGCGCCGGTCGGGGCTGAGGATCGGCACGGAATCGAGGAACAGGGTGTGGAAGCGGGCCGCGATGGCCAGATAGTCCTGCGGGCCCAGAGGCCGGGCGCAGAGCTCGTCAAAGGTGGCGCGGGCCAGACTGCCGGCCGTGCGTTCGATGACCACGTCGCGGCCCAGCACCTGAAGATGGGCCGCCTCTTCCGACTCGCCGCCGCGCAGATCCGTCCAGAGGGCCTCGAAGGCGGCGCCCGACTTGCCGTCCGCATCGCCGACAAACCAGACGGGCGAGCCCATCAGCCTGTTCAGGCGCCAGTCGCGGGCGCCGGCGATCTCGATGACCACGCAGCGCTTTTTGATCTCGTCGATGAAGGGGGTGAAGAGCTGGCGGTTGATGCCGTTCTTGTAGAGTTCGTCCGGCGCCCTGTTGGAGGTGACGGCCAGAACCACCTTGCGTTCGAACAGGGCGTCGAACAGCCGGCCCAGGATCATGGCGTCGGCGATGTCGGTGACCTGAAGCTCGTCGAAGCACAGCAGTCGCGCCTCCGAGGCGATCAGGGCGGCGATCGGCTCGATGGGGTCGTCGCCCCTGTGGGTCCCGAAGACGGCCTGACGCTGCTTCCTGTCGCCCTCGCGCCATTGGCGGACCAGATCGTGGATGCGGGCCATGAAGGCGTGGAAGTGGGCGCGCAGCTTCTTCGGCTCGGGGGTGGCGGAGACGAACAGGTCCATCAGCATGGACTTGCCCCGTCCCGGAGGCCCCCAGATGTAGAGGCCGCGCACCTCGGGATGGCCGCCGAACAGGCCCTTTCTGGAGAGATCCTTCTCCAGCCGCTCCATCGCCTTGATCAACGGCGCCTGGGCCGGATCGGGCGCGATCACCCCCTCGTCGACGCGGATGTCATAAGCGGAGCGAATGCGGGAGGTCATCGAACTGGGGCATATCCTTGCGCGCGCGATGCGGAAAGCGATTGCTTCGCGCGTGCGAAAGACTACATGCGTGCCCCTGCCGCAAGAACCCTCGCGCGGCAGGTGTTCAACCGCGCCCGCATGGGCGCACCAGATGTCCGAAGGACCAGATACAATGGGCTATCGCGTCGCCGTCGTAGGCGCCACCGGCAATGTCGGCCGGGAAATGATGACCATCCTCGAGGAACTGAACTTCCCCGTGGACGAAATTCACGCGATCGCCAGCCGAAAATCCAAAGGCGTGGAGGTCTCGTTCGGCGACCGCACCCTGAAATGCCAGGACCTGGAGCAGTTCGACTTCTCGACCGTCGACGTCGTGCTGATGTCGGCCGGCGGGACCGTGTCGAAGGAATGGTCCGAGAAGATCGGCAAGGCCGGTCCGATCGTGATCGACAACTCCTCGGTCTTCCGCATGGACAAGGACGTGCCGCTGATCGTGCCGGAAGTGAACCCGGACGCGGTCAAGGACATCCGCAAGAACATCATCGCCAACCCGAACTGCTCGACCGCCCAGCTGGTCGTGGCGCTCAAGCCCCTGCATGACGCCGCCAAGATCAAGCGCGTCGTGGTCTCGACCTATCAGTCGGTCTCGGGCGCGGGCAAGGAAGGGATGGACGAGCTGTGGAACCAGACCAAGGCCATCTATGGCCTGGGCGACGCCAAGCCGAAGAAATTCCCCAAGCAGATCGCCTTCAACGTCATCCCCTTCATCGGGTCGTTCAACGAGGACGGCTATACCGACGAAGAGGCCAAGATGTGGAACGAGGTCCACAAGATGATGGACCCGGAGATCAAGCTGACGGTCACCTGCGTCCGCGTGCCGGTCTTCGTGGGCCACTCCGAGGCGGTCACGGTCGAGTTCGACCGTCCGATCTCGGTCGACGAGGCCCGCGCCATCCTGCGCGAGGCCCCGGGCGTTCTGGTGGTCGATAAGCACGAGCACGACGGTTACATCACCCCGGTCGACGCCGCGGGCGAGCACGCCGTCTATGTCTCGCGCATCCGCAAGGACCATACGGTTGAGAACGGTCTGAGCTTCTGGGTGGTGTCGGACAACCTGCGCAAGGGCGCCGCCCTGAACGCCGTCCAGATCGCTCAGCTGCTGGACGAGACGGGGACCCTCAAGTCCTCGACCGGCTTCCGTTCGATCACCGTCTGATCGCCCTCCCGAGGGAGGATTTCGCCGTCAAAAGGATGAGGGGCCGAAAGGCGCCTCATCCGACCGGTAGCCGTCTCCCGCACGGGAGAGGGAAGGATATGTCATGACTGACGCCGCGCCTTCGCAGACCCGCAACGCCCTGATCGCGGCCCTGCTCTGCTATTGCGTCTGGGGCGTTCTGCCGCTGCTGTTCATGGCTTTGGCCCATATGGGCTATTCGGCCCCCGAGATCCTGGCGCACCGCGTCCTGTGGTCGGCGCCGTTCGCGGCGGTTCTGGTGCTGCTGGCCGGACAGACGCGTCAGGCCCGGGAGGTGCTGACCAGCCCCGCAACCGTCGGCTGGCTGGCCCTGTCCACCCTGATGATCGTCATCAACTGGGGCCTCTATGTCTGGGCCACGACCCATCACCACACGATCGAGGCCAGCCTCGGCTACTACATCAACCCTCTGCTCAACATGGCCGCGGGCATGGTGCTGTTCCGCGAGCGGATCGACAAATGGGGCTGGGCCGCTATCGGTCTCGCCGCCATCGGCGTGCTGATCCAGGCCATTGCCCTGGGCCGTCCGCCCTGGCTGTCGATCGGCATCGCCCTGAGCTTCGCGGCCTATGGGGTGATCCGCAAACGGGTCGCGGCCGAGGCCCAGACCGGCCTGTTCGTCGAATGTTTGCTGATGCTGCCATTCGGCGCGGCCTACCTGATCTGGCTCGCCCATGCGGGACAGGCGGTCGGGTTCGCCAGCCCGTCGCACTGGGCCTGGTCGATCGCCTGCGGGATCATCACCACGATTCCGCTGGCCCTGTTCGCCTGGTCGGCGCGCCGGCTGCCCCTGTCGACGATCGGCTTCCTGCAGTTCCTGGCCCCGACGCTGCAGTTCGCCGTCGGCGTCTTTACGGGCGAGCCCCTGACCCTGCTGCGCCTCGCGTCCTTCGCCTTCATCTGGGCCGGGGCCGCTGTCTTCGCCCTGGCCGCCCTGTGGCGCAAACGGGCCGAGCGGCAGGCGATCAAGACGGTGGTCGACGCGGTCTGACGACCGGCCTAGCCTCGGGCGCATGACCGAGGCCCTGTCGAAATCCCACAAGCGCTGGATCCTCGCCGCGACGGTGCTGGGGTCTTCGCTGACCTTCATCGACGGCTCGGCGCTCGGCGTCGCCCTGCCGGCGATCCAGAAAGATCTTGGGGCCGGACCGGCGGCGGTGCAGTGGCTGTCGAACGCCTATCTGCTGACGCTGGGCGCGCTGGTCCTGATCGGCGGGGCGGCGGGGGACCGGTTCGGACGGAGGAAGGTCTTCCTGATCGGTGTGGCGGTCTTCACCCTGGCCTCCATCGTCTGTGGCCTGTCGCCGGATGTGCGGTTCCTGATCGGAGCGCGGGGGGTGCAGGGGATCGGGGCGGCCCTGCTGACGCCCGGAGCCCTCGCCGTGATCGGCGCGACCTTTCCGCCCGAGGAGCGGGGCAAGGCCTTCGGGGCCTGGGCCGGGGCGGGGGCCATCTTCGGCATGGTGGGGCCGCTGGTCGGCGGCTGGCTGGCCGACCACGCCGACTGGCGCGCCATCTTCTGGATCAACGTGCCTCTGGCCATTCTGGCCGTTCTGATCACCGTGAAGTTCACGCCGGAGAGCCGGGACGAGGAGGCGAAGGGGCTGGACGGGCTCGGCGCCCTGCTGGCCGTGGTCGGGCTGGGGGCGGTCACCTGGGGGCTGACGGCGGCGCCCGATCTGGGGATGGGCAGTCCGTGGATCGTGGGGTCGCTGGCTGGCGGGGTGCTGGTGCTGGCGGGCTTCCTCTGGGCCGAGGCGAGGGAGGCGCATCCGATGATGCCGCTGTCCCTGTTCCGGTCGCCGGTGTTCAGTGGAATCAACCTGTTGACGCTACTGCTCTATTTCGCGCTCGGCGGGGCCATGTTCTTCCTGCCGTTCGAACTGATCCGGGTGCATGGCTGGACAGCGACCGGGGCCGGATCGGCCATGCTGCCGTTCGCCGTGATCATGGGGCTGTTCTCGGGTCTGGCCGGGCGGATCGCCGACCGGTTCGGCGCCAAGCTGTCGCTGAGCGTCGGGCCGGTTCTGGCGGGCGTGGGGCTGGCCCTGCTGGCCCTGATGCCGAGGGACGCGGGCTATGTGGCCGGGCCACTGGCCGGGATGACGGTGCTGGCCATTGGCATGACGTTCGCCGTCGGCCCCCTGACCGCGGCGGTCATGGGGGCGGTGGCGCCCGGGCACACCGGGGTGGCGTCCGGGGTCAACAATGCGGTGGCGCGGGTCGCGGGCCTGTTGGCCGTGGCCCTGCTGGGCATGGTGCTGTCGGCGGTGTTCGTCGTGGCGCTGGGCCAGCCCGAGGCGCGAGCGCGGCTCGGCGACTTCATGGCCGGAGCATCAGGTCAGGCGGCCGAGAGCGCGGCCTTCCACCGGGCCTATCAGGTCGTGATGGGCGTCTGCGCCGCCTGCGCGATCCTGAGCGGAATCATCGGCGGACTGACGGCTCCGGGTCGGGTTCAGAAGCCCGCGTAGAAGGCGTCGATCAGTCGGGTCGCGCGCGGATCGCCTATCAGGTGCGGCGACTGACGCGTCATCACATAGGCGCCCGAGACCCGGGTCTTCGGATCGGCGAAGACGCAGGAGCCGCCCCAGCCGCAATGGCCGACCGTGTCGGGGTTGGGTCCGAAGATGTTCAGGCCTTCGTTGCGCATGACGCCGGTGGCCCAGCTGATCACATAGGGCAGGACCTTGTCGGGGCCGTGGATGCGTTCGCGGGTCAGCTGATCGACGACGTCGGGCGACAGGATGGAGCGGCCATGCAGGTCGCCGCGATTGGCGACGATGCTGAAGATGCGGGCCAGGTCGCGCGCCGTGCCGTGCACATTGGCGGAGGGAATCTCCATCGTGCGCCATTCGGTCGAGCCGCGCCCGCCGGGGGCCGCGCCCTTCGAGATGAAGGCGGCGGACTTGATCGGGTCGATGGTCCCGAGACTGGGCGGGGCGGCGGGTTTGCGGATGGCCGCGACCCGGTCGTGCTCGGCTTCGGGAAGACCGATCCACAGGTCGAGATCGTATTTCGTCGCGAAGTCCTCGCGCAGGGCCGCGCCCATTGTGCGGCCGTCGGTCAGGCGGAAGACCTCGCCCGCCAGATAGCCGATGGTGATCGGGTGGTAGCCCGAGGCTGTGCCGGGGGGCCACATCGGCGCCTGGGCCGCGAGGCGGTCCAGCACCGCCTGACGGTCGAACCAGATGGCCGGGTCCTCGGGCGTGTCGAAGCCGGGCAGGCCGTCCTGATGCGACATCAGCTGAGCGACGGTGATGCCGTCCTTGCCCGCCTGTCCGTAGGCGGGCCAGAGGCTGGCGACGGTCTGATCGTAGTTCAGTTGACCGCGCTCGACGGCGGTGGCGATCAGCAGGGCCATCACCGCCTTGCCGGTTGAGAAGACCGGGGTGAGCGTCTTGTCGGTGAAGGGCGTTCCCTCTCGCGGATCCGCCTGACCGGCCCAGAGATCGACGACGACCTCGCCCTCGACACAGAAGGAGACGCGGGCGGCCTGTTCATTGAGCCCGTCGGAGGCGTCGGTGAAATTGGCCGCGAAGGCGTCCTTCACGGCGGAGAAACGGGGCGGGCAGACGCCGGAGATGTCGGTCATGCGGGCCTCTTATCCGGGGACTTGGCGTTCAGCCAGTCCAGCACGCCCTTGGCCGCGACCACGCCCGAGGCGAAACTGGCCTGGAGCAGATAGCCGCCGGTCGGGGCCTCCCAGTCCAGCATCTCGCCGGCGACGAAGACGCCCGGGCGGGCGGTTAGCATCAATGATGGATTCACGGCCTCCAGACCCACGCCCCCGGCCGAGGAGATGGCTCGCTCCAGCCCCTGCATCCCGGTCAGCTTAAGGCGCACGCCCTTGATGCGTCTGGCCAGCTTGTCGGCGCCGAGCGGGATCTCGCCGGGGATGTCGCGCAGGACGGCGATGGCGGCGGGGGACAGGCCGCCGGACTTCCTCAGATGGTTGGTCATGGAGTCCTTGCCGCGACCCTTGGCCAGGCGGTCGGCGAGGGCGTCCTCCGTCAGGTCGGGACGCAGGTCGAGGGTCAGGGTCGCCGACCCCTCATGGGCGATGGTTTCGCGCAGGGCCGACGACAGGGCGTAGATCGCCCCAGCCTCGATGCCGTAGCGGGTCAGCATGACCTCGCCCCTGACCCGGAAGGGGCTGAGCGCGCTCTGTTTTCCCTCAGGCCCGACGGGGGTGAAGGAGACTTCGACCGCCTTGAGCGCTTGCCCTGAGGCGCGGTCCTTCAGGATGTCGGACCAGTCAACATTGAATCCGGCGTTGGACGGGCGCAGGGGAGCGATCGCGACGCCCTCGGCCTCCAGCAGGGGCGTCCAGCCGCCGTCCGAGCCCAGCCGCGGCCAGCTGGCCCCGCCGGTGGCGAGGATGACGGCGTCGGGGGTCTCGGCGGATCCGTTCTCGAAGGTCAGAGCCTCGCCGGACCAGCCGGTCCAGTGGGAGCGGGTCTTCAGGACGACGCCGAGCTCGGCCAGCCGGGCCAGCCAGGCGCGCAGCAGGGGTGAGGCCTTCATGGCGCGGGGGAAGACGCGGCCGCTGGAGCCGGTGAAGGTCTGCTGGCCCAGCCCCTCGGCCCAGGCGATCAGGTCGTCGGGGGTGAAGGCGTCGAGCCAATCGGACACCGTCGCCTCACCTGAGCCGTAGCGCGACAGAAACGCTTCCTGCCCCTCCGAATGGGTCAGGTTCAGTCCGCCGCGCCCGGCCAGCAGGAATTTGCGCGCCGGCGAGGGCATGCGTTCATGGACGGTGACCGCAACGCCGGCCCTGGCCAGAACCTCGGCCGCCATCAGCCCGGCGGGGCCGGCGCCGATGATGGATACGGTGCGAGGGGAGGAAGTGTCGGTCATCTCGCACCCTCTACCGCAAGAGGGGGGATTTCGGAGCAAAAACCCCTATATGTTTCCAAATGAGCGTCGCCTTCACCCGTGAGGAAGACCTGGAGGCCACGGCCGCCGATCTTCCCGACCGCCCCATCTCGCCCCACGCCAATCTGGTGACGGCGTCCGGCCTGGCCGCCATCGAGGCCGAGCTGGCAGCCGCGCGCGCGGCCTATACGGCGGCCCAGGCCCATGGCTCCATCGAGGCGGACCGCACCGCCATGGCCCGGGCGACGCGCGACCTGCGCTACTGGTCCGCGCGGCGGGCCAGCGCCCAGCTGCTGGAGGTTCCGGCCGAGGGCGTCGTGCGGTTCGGCGGCTCGGTGACCATCGAGCGCGAGGACGGTCGCACCCAGACCTGGCGCATCGTCGGCGAGGACGAGGCCGATCCGGCGGAGGGCTCGGTCAGCCATGTCTCGCCCCTGACCCGCGCCCTGATCGGCAAACGGGTCGGCGACGAGGCCATGGTGGCGGGGCAGTCGGTCGAGATCGTCGCGGTGGATTGATCAACGGTCGACGCGAGCGCCGACCTGCGCTCAACTGAGATCAGAAGAAGAAGGAAAGACTGCCCATGGCCCGTAAGCCCAACTACAGTTTCGAGCGTCAGGAACGCGAGCGCGCCGACGCCAAGAAGGCCGCTGAAAAGGCCGCCGCCAAGGCCGAGAAACGCGCCCAGCAGCAGGCCGAAAAGGCCGCGGGCGCCGAGCCCACTGACGAGGACTAGACCAGACCCTCACAAGCCGGGGCCTCGGCGGCGCTGCCGGGGAAGACGCGCGTGTCGAGCGCGGCGCGGTCGACGCCCATGTGATCGCGCAGCAACCCCTTGAAGACCGAGCGGACGTCGAGCGTCGGGGTCAGGTCGCGGTCCTCGAACAGTTTCGCCTCGGCCAGCGTCGGCCAGTCGCCGACCAGACCACCCTGTTTGAGCGCGCCGCCCGCCAGCAGCAGGGAGGAGCCGGTGCCGTGGTCGGTGCCTCCCGTGCCGTTGGCGCGGGCGGTTCGGCCGAACTCGGTGGCGACGACGACGACGGTGCGGTCCCAGTCGGCCCCCAGACCCTGATGCAGACCGCCGATGACCTGATCCAGACCGGTCAGACGCGTCTGGAGCTGGCCCAGCTGGCGGGCGTGGGTGTCCCAGCCGTCGATGGACAGGGCCACGAGGTCCGCGCCCTGATCCCCCGCCATCAGACGGGCGACGGCGGCGCCGAGGCTGGCGACGTCGTTGCGGCGCACCGTGGCGTCGCCCGCGACCATGGCCATCTGTTCGGTCTCCAGACCGCGCGCCAGATTGGTCCCGAGCATCGGGTCGTCGACATAGAGGTCCTGAAGCAGGGAGGCGATCCGGTCGCCGCCCTCGATCTTGCCGCCCGGCGCCCAGCTGGAGGTCGGGGCCGAACCGCGCAGGATCAGGGGCGTCTGGGCCCCGATGGAGAGGCCGTGATAGCGGGCGCCGGACGCCGCGAGCGCCCGGTTCAGCCAGCCGTCGGTCTGTTGGCGCAGGCCCTCGCCGCCGTTCTCCAGGACATCCTGGGCGTCGAAATGGGAGCGGATGCGGGCCGGGATGGCGACCGCCGGGGCGAAGCGCATCTGACCGGCTTGATACAGGCCGTGCAGACCCGCCAGCGAGGGGTGGAGGCCGAAGCCTTCCGAGAGGGCGAGCGCGCCATTGGGCTGGCCCGGCGCCGGGATGGCGAGACCGCCGCGCAGGGGAACATAGTTCGGATCGCCGTAGGGCACGGTGACCGACAGGCCGTCCATGGCGCCGCGCGCGATGATGACGACCATCTTGTTGCGCGGCCCGGCGGCGCTCTGGGCCGAGGCGCGACCGGCGAAGGCGAGGCTGACGCCAGAAGCCGCGAGGAACAGGCGGCGGTTGAGGATGGGGTAGGTCATCGGCGTTGGAACTCCGGCGACATGAGGAAGAGGGTCAGGGCTTCGGGGCGGCTTTGGGCGCGGGCGACGGCGAGGCGGGTGCGTTCGCTGAGACGGGCGCCGAGGGCGTTTACCGCCACCGTATTGGGATCGGCGACCTGGGCGAGGTCGGCGACGGCCTTGGACCAGTCGAGCCGCTTCACCAGGGCGTCGGGTCCGGCCCAGTCGGCGGCGGTGTCGGGCCAGCCCTCGGGCGAGGGGGCGGCGAAGGCCGGTTGACCCATGGCGACGAGGGCCTGCTGCAACGGTTGAATCCTCTGTGGACTGGTCCCCAGCGCCCGATGGGCCGAGACGATGAACTCATAGGGGGTCTTGATCTTGGCCGGTTGCGGCGACCAGCTTTCGGGGGCGGTCACCAGGGTCCGGGCCACGACGGCGAGGTCCCCGCCCGAGCGGGTCCAGGCCTGTTCCAGCTTCGCCACCAGAGACGGCGGTGGGTCGTCGGCGACGAAGTGGGCGGCGATCTTGCGGGCCAGCCGCCGGGCCGTCCGGGGACTGTTGGCGAGGTCGCGCAGGATGGCCTCGCCCTGATCCTTCTCGCCCGGCGCGTAGGTCTTGCCCAGCACCGTGCGGGCGCCGGGTTCGTGGACGATGGCGCGGTAGACGAAGCCGTTCAGGCCGGGCTCGCCGCGCACGGCCGCCCGGACGCCGCGTTCATAGAGGGCCTGTTCGCGTCGGCCGCCGCCGCCGAAGCCTTGCGCGCCCGCCGCGACATTGGCGCGGACCAGATCCATGCCCTGATCCCGGGGCGCGGGGACGGACCAGCCGGTCAGGGCGCGGGCGAACTCGGTCACGTCTCCTTGCGTATAGCCGCCGTCGGCGCCGACGGTGTGCAGCTCCATGATCTCGCGCGCGAGGTTCTCGTTCAGACCGGCGTTGCGGCGCTGGCCGGCGCGGCTGTCAGGGCCGATCGACTGAGCCTGATCGAGATAGAGCAGCATGGCCGGATGCTGTTCGGCGGCGACGGCCAGATCCTCGAACTTGCCGAAGACATGGGGGCGGATGGCCTCGCGCTCATACTGGCCCATGAAGACGGCCGACTGGAACTTGGTCGCGGAAACCGTGAAGCCGTTGGCCCAGAACAGGGCCCAGCGCTCGGCGAAACCGGCGTTGGTGGTGGCGCCCAGCCGGGTCCGGGCGAGGAACTCCTGCGCCGTGTCCTGAACCAGATCGCGGCGGCTGTCGCGGCGGGCGTCGAAGGCGGCCTGGGCCTGGGTTTGGGCCGCGTCCGGGGCGGGCATGGCCTGCGCGGCCATCGGAGCGGATTGGGCCGGATTGGCCATACGCTGGGCCCGACGTTGCTGTCGCCGGGGCTGGCCGGGCGCCCCCATGGCCGGCTGGGGGGCGGACTGGACGCCGGGCTGGCCAGCGGCTGCGGGCGGCCTGTCCTGACGCGCCTGCCGCACCTGCTGGGCGTCGCGCTGATAGTCGAGGAAGGCCTGCATCCGCTCGACGGAGGTGTCGAACGGGCCGGTCGGATTGGCCGCGCCGGAGGGGCGGATCTGGCCTTCCAGCCAGCCACGGGGGTCGGTCAACCGTTGAATCTCACCGGGCCGTGCCCCCAGACCGAAGCGGGTGAGGGCGATGGCGGCGTTGACGTCGGATTCCGAAGGCATGGCCCGTCCTCGCGTCGTTTGTGTCAGACCTGAAACGTCCTGCCCTGAAAAGTCCGTCGCGAATGAGGAGGTTGCAAGCCGGGATCGACGGGTATCCTATGCCGCCGAACAGCGAAGGCCCCTCTCCGATACCTATTGGGGGGACCTCAGCGGGAGTGAGACCGATGGGCCAGAGGTCCGAGACCCTGACCGACGCCGCGACCCATCCGGACCGGGTCCGGTCGGTGCTGGACGATGCGGCCGGGCCGGCGCGCTCGGCGCTGGCGGCGTCCTGGCGGCGGTCGATCACCCTCTATGGTCTCGATCCCGAGGACGGGCGGCCGCCCGAGGTGTTGACGGCGCAGGAGCTGGCGGCGGCGCGGCAGGAGATCGAACCCCTGATGCGGGCGGCGCAGTCGACGCTGGACCGGCTGTTCCAGGCCGTGGGCGACACCGGCTGCTGCGTGCTGCTGACCAATCGCGACGGGGTGCCGGTCGACCGGCGCGGCGCGGTCGCGGACGACGACCAGTTCCGCCGCTGGGGCCTGTGGTCGGGCGCGGTCTGGTCCGAGGCGACCGAGGGCGCCAACGGCATCGGCACCTGTCTGGCCGAGAGCCGGCCCCTGACCATCCACCGCGACCAGCATTTCCATACGCGCAACATCGGCCTGAGCTGCACGGCGGCGCCGATCTACGACCATCAGGGGCGGCTGGCGGCGGCGCTGGACGTCTCCTCCGCGCGGGCCGACCTGACCGAGGGGTTCGTCGGCCTGATCGCGGCGGCGGTGGGCGATGCCGCCCGCGCCATCGAGGCCGCCCATTTCCGCGAGGCCTTCGCCCAGACCCGTATCGTCCTGCCGCCCGGTGGTGAGCGCCATGGGGCTGCGCTTCTGGCCGTGGACCGTCACGATCTGGTGGTCGGGGCGACGCGGTCGGCGCGGCAGATGCTGGACATCACCGACGCCCGTATCGCGGGCCAGTTGCCGGCCTCGGATGTGCTGTCGGTCGGCGGAAGCGGCGAGGAGCTGGTCGAGGCCGAACGCGGCGCGGTGCGCCGGGCCCTGGCGCGGGCGGACGGAAACGTCTCGGCCGCGGCCCGGGCTCTGGGGGTGAGCCGCGCGACCCTGCACCGGAAGCTGAACCGGCTGGGGCTGGCGGGGCACTGAACCTGTCGCACGCCTGCGACAGGTGTGCGGCGCAGCATGGAAACCCGCCCTATCGCCGGACGTAAGGCGGGCGCTTCTCTGGCTCCAACGACGACGCCGAACGGGCGCGCCGACAGGAAACAGACGGAGACCGATCATGACCAAGCCCGAATTCATTCGCGCCGCGACGCCGAAATTCAAACCCCGCTACGACAACTTCATCGGCGGCGAATGGGTCGCGCCGGTCGCCGGCCGCTATTTCGAGAACCTGTCGCCGGTGAACGGCCGGGTGCTGTGCGAGGTGGCGCGGTCCGACGCCGCCGACGTCGAGCTGGCGCTGGATGCGGCCCACAAGGCGAAGGCGGCCTGGGGCAAGACCTCGGTGACCGAGCGCGCCGTGATGCTCAACAGGATCGCCGACCGGATCGAGGAGAATCTGCAGGCCATCGCCGAGGCCGAGACCTGGGACAACGGCAAGCCGGTGCGCGAGACCATGGCCGCCGACATCCCGCTGGCCATCGACCATTTCCGCTATTTCGCTGGCTGCATCCGGGCCCAGGAAGGCGGCATCTCCGAGATCGACCACGACACGGTCGCCTATCATTTCCATGAGCCGCTGGGCGTGGTCGGCCAGATCATTCCGTGGAATTTCCCCATCCTGATGGCGGCGTGGAAGCTGGCCCCGGCTTTGGCGGCCGGCAACTGCATCGTGCTCAAGCCCGCCGAACAGACCCCGGCCTCGATCCTGCTGCTGACCGAACTGATCCAGGACCTGATCCCGGCGGGGGTGCTCAACATCGTCTCGGGTACGGGCGTTGAGGTCGGCAAGCCGCTGGCCACCAATCCGCGCATCGCCAAGATCGCCTTCACCGGTTCGACCGCCGTCGGCCAGCAGATCATGCAGTACGCGACCGAGAACCTGATCCCGGTGACGCTGGAGCTGGGCGGCAAGTCGCCGAACATCTTCTTCAAGGACGTGATGGATCACGACGACGCCTTCCTCGACAAGGCGCTGGAAGGCTTCGCCATGTTCGCCCTCAATCAGGGCGAGGTCTGCACCTGCCCCAGCCGCGCCCTGATCCACGAGGACATCTTCGACGCCTTCATGGAGAAGGCGATCAAACGGGTGGAATCCATCGTGCGCGGCGACCCGCTGGACCCGAACACCATGGTCGGGGCGCAGGCTTCGCAGGCCCAGCTCGACAAGATCCTGTCGTACCTCGCCATCGGCAAGGCGGAGGGCGCCGAGGTCCTGACCGGCGGGGATCAGGCCGAGCTGAAGGGTGATCTGAACGGCGGCTATTACGTCGAGCCGACCATCTTCAAGGGCACCAACGACATGCGGGTGTTCCAGGAGGAGATCTTCGGCCCGGTCCTGTCGGTGACGACATTCAGGACGCTGGACGAGGCCATCGCGATCGCCAACGACACCGTCTACGGCCTCGGCGCCGGGGTCTGGTCGCGCGACATGAACACCGCCTACCGCGCCGGCCGGGCCATCGAGGCCGGCCGGGTCTGGACCAACTGCTACCACCAGTACCCCGCCCATGCGGCCTTCGGCGGTTACAAGAAGTCCGGCATCGGGCGTGAGAACCACCGGATGATGCTGGACCACTATCAGCAGACCAAGAACCTGCTGGTCAGCTACAGCCCCGACAAGCTCGGCTTCTTCTGATCCCCAACTCCCCCCGGAGACGTCCTGACCCGGACGCGACTGCGGCGGTCCTTCGCGAGAGAGGCCGCCGTGTTTTTTACCGGCTGCGGTAGCGCAGGGCGTCGACGAGGAGGGCGAAGGCGGGGGTCGGCTGGCGGCGGCTGGGGTAGTAGAGGTGGTACCCCGAAAAGGGCGGGGTCCAGTCGTCCAGCACGGTGGTCAGGCGGCCCTCGGCGATCAGGGGCGCGACCTCGTCGTGCATCATGACCGCCAGCCCCATGCCGGCGAGAGCCGCGCGCTGGACCAGGGCCATGCTGTTGAAGATCAGCTGGCCAGAGACGCGGACATTGGTCGTCTGACCGTCCTTCTCGAACTCCCAGGCATAGAGGCCGCCGAGGGTCGGCAGGCGGTAGTTGACGCAGATATGGTCGGCGAGGTCGTGCGGGGTTTTCGGCGCGCCGCGGCGGGCGACATAGTCGGGGGAGGCGATGACGACCATGCGCAGGTCGGGACCGATGGGGACGGCGATCATGTCCTTGCCCAGCCGTTCGCCCAGACGGATGCCGGCGTCGAAACGGCCCTCGACCAGATCGGCGAGGCTGTCATCGACCGAGATCTCGACCTTGATGTCCGGATAGGCGGGCAGGAGGCGTTCGAGCACGGGCCAGAGCACCTTGCGCGCCGCATGTTCGCCGGCGGTGATGCGGATGGTCCCGGCCGGACGATCGCGCAGATCGCCGAGCGCCGCGACCCGCTGTTCGATATCGTCGAAGGCGGGCTTGAGGGTCTCCAGCAGCCGTTCGCCCGCCTCGGTCGGAGCGACGTTGCGGGTGGTGCGGACCAGCAGGCGCAGGCCCAGACGCGTCTCGAGGCGCCGCACCGTATGGCTGACCGCCGACTGGGAGGTGCCCAGTTTCGCCGCCGCCCGGGTGAAGCTGCGTTCCTCCGCCACGACCATGAAGGTGGAGAGGTCGCCCAGCTCATCGCGCTTCATTCATGAATCCTCGACATGAGTGCATGCCGATATCTGCGCCTAATCGTTTGGGCGAACCAGTCCTAGATTGCCTTCACCGAAATCAGAGAGGGACCGTCCGGACGGCGCCCTCTTCGCCTGCTGGAGCGCCCCCCATGAAGACCATCGGTTACGCCGCCCATTCGACCACCGCGGCCCTGGAGCCCTGGACCTTCGACCGCCGCGACCTGCGCGCCAACGACGTGCAGATGGAAATCCTCTACTGCGGCGTCTGCCACTCGGACCTGCACCAGTCGCGCAATGACTGGGGCTGGTCGTCCTATCCGGTGGTGCCGGGTCACGAGATCGTCGGCGTGGTCACCGCCGTCGGCGCCGAGGTGAAGAAGTACAAGGAAGGCGACCGCGTCGCCGTCGGCTGTATGGTGGACAGCTGCCAGCACTGCGACCAGTGCGACAAGGGCGAGGAGCAGCTCTGCCGCCACGGCAACACCCAGACCTATAACGGCCGTGACCGGGTGACCGGCGACCCGACCTACGGCGGCTATTCCAAGCATCTGGTGGTGCGCGAGGAGTTCGTGCTGTCGGTGCCGGACAGCCTCGACATCGCCAAGGCCGCGCCCCTGCTCTGCGCCGGCATCACCACCTGGTCGCCGCTCAAGACCTGGGGCGTCAAGGAAGGCACCCGCGTCGGGGTCATCGGTCTGGGCGGTCTGGGCCACATGGCGGTCAAGCTGGCCGCCGGTCTGGGCGCCCATGTCGTGGTCCTGAGCCGCAGCGCCGACAAGGAGGCCGATGCGAAGGAGCTGGGCGCCCATGAGCTGCTGGTGTCCTCGGACAAGGCGGCGATGAAGGCCGCGGCCAACAGCCTCGACCTGATCATTGACACCGTGCCGGTCGAGCATGAGCTGAACCCTTATCTGCCGCTGCTGGATGTCGACGGCACCATCGTCCTGGTCGGCCAGCTGGGCCCGATCCCGAACATGTCTAGCCTGCCCCTGCTGCTGGGCCGCCGCCGCATCTCGGGCTCGCCCATCGGCGGCATCCGCGAGACCCAGGAGATGCTCGACTTCTGCGGCGAGAAGGGAATCCTGCCCGACGTCGAGATGATCCGCATGGACGAGATCAACCACGCCTTCGAGCGGATGGAGAAGTCCGACGTCCGCTACCGCTTCGTCATCGACATGGCGTCGCTGGAAGCCCCGGCCGCCGAGGCGGCCTGATCAAGACAGCGTAGTGGGGCGGCGATGCTCGCCGCCCGTCTCGTCTTCCCCCACGAGCCCGTCTGACCGTCCAGCGCGACAGAGCGATCCCGGCTGCCTTCGGCCCGGCGGACTGACATCAAGACAGGAGCTTCCGATGAAGATGCGTACCCTTGGAAATGCGGACCTCGAGGTCTCCGCCCTCGGTCTGGGCTGTATGGGCCTGAGCGCCGCCTATGGGCCGGCGACGGAGACGACGGAGGCTGTGTCGCTGATCCGCGACGCCTTCGATCTAGGCGTGACCTTCTTCGATACGGCCGAGGCCTATGGGCCGTTCGTCAATGAGACGGTGGTGGGCGAGGCGCTGGAGCCGATCCGCGACAAGGTCGTGATCGCGACCAAGTTCGGCTTCGACATCGATCAGACGACCGGCGCCCGCCGCGGTGGGACGAACAGCCGGCCCGAGCATATCGTGGCGGTGGTCGAGGCCATGCTGAAGCGGCTGAGGACCGACCGGATCGATCTTCTGTATCAGCACCGGGTCGATCCGGCCGTGCCGATGGAAGACGTCGCGGGCGCCGTGAAGGGGCTGATCGAGGCCGGCAAGGTGCTGCATTTCGGCCTGTCGGAGGCCAGCCTGGAGTCCATCCGCCGCGCCCATGCGGTGCAGCCGGTGACGGCGCTGCAGAACGAATATTCGCTGTGGACGCGGGATGTGGAGAGCAACGGGGTGCTCGATCTGTGCGAACAGCTCGGCATCGGCTTCGTGCCCTTCAGCCCCCTGGGCGCCGGCTTCCTGACCGGGAAGATTGACGCCGAGACGGCCTTCGCGCCCGGCGATTTCCGCTCCATCTCGCCGCGCTTCACCGCCGAGGCCCGGGCGGCCAATACGGCCCTGGTCGATCTGCTGAAGGCGACGGCGGAAAGCCACGGCGTGACCCCGGCGCAGATCGCCCTGGCCTGGCTGCTGGCGAGGAAGCCGTGGATCGTGCCGATTCCGGGGACCACCAAACTGCACAGGCTGAAGGAAAACCTCGGCGCGGCGGAGGTCGAACTGACCGCCGAGGACCTGACCGCCATCGGCGCCGCCGCCGCGCAAATCGACATCCAGGGCGCGCGCCTGCCCGAGGCCGTGCTGGCAATGACCAACCGTTGATCGGAGATCGACATGACTGACATCGCAAAACGCAAACTCGGAAACCTGGAGGTCTCCGCCCTCGGTCTCGGCTGTATGGGGCTGAGCTTCGGCTATGGGGCCGCGACGGAGACCAAGGAGGCCGTCGCCCTGATCCGGGCCGCGGTGGAGAAGGGGGTGACCTTCTTCGACACGGCCGAGGTCTATGGGCCGTTCGTCAATGAGACCGTGGTCGGCGAGGCCCTCAAGCCGTTCCGCGATCAGGTCGTCATCGCGACCAAATTCGGCTTCGCCCTCGACTCCGAGAGGGGGCCGTTGGGCGGGCTCAACAGCCGTCCGGACCATATCCGAAAGGCCGTCGAGGGTTCGCTGTCGCGGCTGGGGATCGAGACCATCGACCTGCTTTATCAGCACCGCGTCGATCCGGAGGTTCCGATCGAGGATGTGGCGGGCGCCGTCCGCGACCTGATCGCCGAGGGCAAGGTCAAGGCGTTGGGCCTGTCCGAGGCGGGCGTCCAGACCATCCGCCGCGCCCACGCCGTCCAGCCGGTCGCCGCGTTGCAGAGCGAATATTCCCTGTGGTGGCGCGAGCCGGAGGCGGAGATCATGCCGACGCTGGCGGAGCTGGGCATCGGCTTCGTGCCGTTCAGTCCTCTGGGCAAGGGCTTCCTGACGGGGGCGATCAAGGCTGACGAGACCTTCGACAAGGGCGATTTCCGCAGCAGCCTGCCCCGGTTCCAGGCTGAAAGCCGCGACGCCAACCAGGCCCTGCTCGGCATCATCGAGGCCTTCGCGAAGCAAAAGGGCGCCACCCCGGCCCAGGTCGCCCTGGCCTGGCTGCTGGCCCAGTCGCCGTCGATCGTGCCGATTCCGGGCACGACCAAACTGCATCGGCTGGAGGAAAACCTCGGGGCCGTCGCCGTTGAACTGACGGCTGAGGACGTGGAGGCCCTGAATACGGCCTCGGCGACGCTGCAGGTGACCGGTGACCGCTATGCGCCGGCCCAGCAGAAGATGATCGACCGTTGATTCCAGCCTGAGGGGAGGCGGTTCCGGAAACCCGTCCTATATGGGCGAGATGACCCAAAGAACCGCCTCCTGCGACTGCGGACAGCTCAGCATCACCGTCGAGGGAGAGCCTCGCGGGGTGGGGGTCTGCCATTGCCTGTCGTGCCAGCGGCGGACGGGCAGCGTCTTCGCGACCCTGGCGGGCTTTCGCGGCGCCTGGTCGATGAGCGGACGGGCCACCGAATATGTGCGGACCGGGGATCAGGGGGCGAAGTTCCGCTTCCGCTTCTGCCCGGTCTGCGGCTCCAACGTCTTCCATACGGAGGAGGGGTTCGAGGACCGGTCGGTGAGCATCTCCGTCGGGGCCTTCGCCGACCCGAACTTCCCGCCGCCGTCCGACAGTGTCTACGACAGCCGTCGCCATCCGTGGGTGGGTCTGCCGGAAACGGTGCAGGTCTGGGACAAGGATCCGGACTGAGACGGGTCCGGACGAAATCCTGTCGGAGCCTCCCGCAGGTTGAATACGCCCTGCGACCTTGCGGCGGCCTTGAACCAAGGGCACGGCTCAGCTATTGCGACCCATTCTCAGATTTGCGTCCTCCCCGACGCCGTTGAAAGTCGCGCCCATGTTCCGTTCCGTCCTCCTCGCCTCCTGCTGTGTCTTCGCCGTTTCAGGTCAGGCCATGGCCCAGACCACGCAGGCGCAGGACACGACGGAGCTGGAAGAGGTCATCGTCACCGGCTCGCAGGTCACCCTGACCTCGCCCTATGCCGGGGGTCAGGTGGCGCGCGGCGGCCGGGTCGGCCTGTTCGGTTCGCTGGGCGCGATGGACACCCCCTTCGCCACGACCAGCTACACCGAGGAGCTGTCGCGCAACCAGCAGAGCCGCAGCGTCGGCGACGTGCTGCAGAACGATCCGGCCGTGCGGGTGTCCAAGGGCTTCGGCAATTTCCAGGAGCTGTACGTCATTCGCGGCTTCCCGGTCTATTCGGACGACATGACCTATAACGGTCTCTACGGCATCCTGCCGCGCCAGTTCGTGGCGTCGGAGTTCCTGGAGCGGGTCGAGGTCTTCCACGGCGCGACCGCCTTCCTGAACGGCGCGGCCCCCGGCGGCTCGGGCGTCGGCGGCGCCTTCAACCTGACGCCCAAGCGGGCCGGGAACGATCCCCTGACGCGGCTGACGGCCGGGGTCGAGGGCGGCGGCGAGCTCTATCTGGCCGGCGATGTCGCCCGCCGCTTCGGCGCCGACAATGAATACGGCGCGCGCCTGAACCTCGTGCGTCGCGACGGCGAGAGCACGGTGGACGGTGAGGACCGCCAGCTGACGGCGATCGGCCTGGGTCTGGACCGTCGCGGCGAGCGTGCCCGCTTCTCGGCCGACATCGGCTGGCAGGACCACCATATCGACGCCCCGCGTCCGACCGTGACGCCCTCGGGCGCCGTTCCGGCCGCGCCCTCGGCCGACGTCAACTACGCCCAGCCCTGGACCTATACGGATGAGGAGCAGGTCTTCGGCGTGGCGCGTGGCGAGTTCGACCTGACCGACAGCGTGACCGCCTGGGCGGCCTTCGGCGGCCGTCAGGGCAAGGAGGCCAATGTCCTGGCCAATCCGAACGTCGACGCGGCCGGCAATCTGACCGCCTACCGCTTCGACAATACGCGTGAGGACACCGTCTGGTCGGGCGACGTCGGCATCCGCGCCGATCTGACCACGGGTTCGGTGGGGCACCGGATCGTGGCCTCGGCCTCGCAGGTGCAGTCCAAGTCGAGGAACGCCTATGCCTTCTCCAGCTTCGCGGGCTTCTCGGCCGGGACCCTGTCGAACCCGGTCGCCGTCGCCCAGCCGGCGGCCAACTTCTTCATCGGCGGCGACCTGTCGAACCCCAATGTGACCGAGCGGGTCGACAACTCCAGCCTGGCCATCGCCGACATGCTGTCCTTGCTGGACGGCAAGCTGCTGGTCACGGCGGGCGTCCGCTACCAGAAGATCGAGACCAAGACCTACGACTACAATACCGGCGCAGGCCTCTCGTCCTATGACGGCGACGCGACCACCCCGGCCTTCGCCGTGGTCTGGAAGCCGATCGATCGGGTCTCGCTCTACGCCAACTATGCCGAGGCGCTGATCCCCGGGAAGACCGCCCCGGCCGTGGTCAACGGCGTGACCGTCTCCAACGCGGGCGAGGTGCTGGACCCGTTCGTCGGCGAGCAGTTCGAGGTCGGCGCCAAATATGACGCCGGGACCTTCGGCGGTTCGATCAGCCTGTTCCGCACCACGCTTCAGACCGAACTCTTCACCCTGACCAGCGCGACGACGGGGGTCTATTCCTCCGGCGGCGAGCAGGAGAACCAGGGCGTCGAGCTGAGCGTCTTCGGCGAGCCGGTCGCGGGCCTGCGCCTGCTGGGCGGCCTGACCTGGCTGGACGCCGAGGTCGAGGGCGGCGCCCGTCCGATCGGGGTCCCGGACTTCCAGGGCAACGTCAATGTCGAGTGGGACGTGCCGCAGCTGGCCGGCCTGACGCTGGAAGGCCGCGCGGTCTACACCGGCGAGCAGGAGGTCAATGCGGCCAACACCGTCCAGCTGGATAGCTGGACCCGGTTCGATGCGGGCGTCCGCTATGAGACGCGCGTCGCCGACCAGCCGGTGACCTTCCGGGCCCGGGTCGAGAATCTGGCCGACAAGGATCAGTGGGTCGCCGTCGGCGGCTATCCGGGCGCCAACTATCTGACGCTGGGCGCGCCGCGCACCCTGCGGGTCTCGATCTCGACGGACTTCTGAGGCGGATGACGCCCGGCACGATCCGCGCCTGGTCCTGGGTTCACAAATGGTCGAGCCTCGTCTCGACCGTCTTTCTGCTGATGCTGTGCCTGACCGGCCTGCCGCTGGTCTTCACCCATGAGCTGAACCATCTGCTGCTCGACCAGAGCTGGCAGGCGGCTGAGCCCAATGCGCCGAAGAAGAGCCTCGACGAGGTTCTGGCCACGGCGCTGGCGCGGGAGCCGGGCGACGTGCCCGCCTTCATGAGCTTCGACGAGGACCGGCCAGTGGTGAACGTCACCAGCCGCCCCGCCGCCGGTCCCGCGACCGCCTTCCACTTCCAGCCGATCGACCAGACGACGGGCGATCCCGCCCCGCCGGTCGCGGGCCACCCGCTGCTGGAGTTCCTGCTGCAGCTGCATACGGACATGTTCCTGGGTCTGCCCGGGATGCTGTTTCTGGGGGCCATGGGCCTGTTGCTGATCGCGGCGGTGGTGTCGGGGGTGGTCCTTTATGCCCCCTTCATGCGCCGACTGCCGTTCGGGACCCTGAGGCTGGAGAAGGCGGCGCGGACCCGCTGGCTGGACTGGCACAATCTGCTGGGCATCGTGACGGTGGCCTGGGTGACGGTGGTCGGGCTGACGGGGGTGATCAACACGCTCGCCACGCCGATCCTGGCCGTCTGGAAGAATACGGCGCTGAAGGAACTGACGGCGGAGTACGCTGCCCCGGTCGCGACCGGCGAGCGGGCCTCGCTGGATCAGGCGGTGGCGCGGGCGAAACAGGCCCTGCCAGGCAAGACCCTGCAGTTCGTGGCCTTCCCCGGCACCGACTATTCGACCGATCACCACTATGCCGTCTTCTTCCACGGCGACACGCCGCTGACTGCCCATCTGACCACGCCCGCCCTGATCGATGTGCGGACCGGCGAGCTGGCGGCCGTGGCCCCGACGCCCTGGTATGTGAAGGCGCTGAGCCTGTCGCAGCCCCTGCATTTCGGCGACTACGGCGGACTGGGGCTGAAGATCGTCTGGGGCCTGCTGGACCTCGCGACGATCATTATCCTCGGCTCGGGCCTCTACCTCTGGCTCGCGAAGAAGAGGAAGCGGGCATGAAGCGCGGGAAGGATCTTACGGCGTGGGCCGTGTTCGGCGTTCCGCTGATCCTCGGCGTCCTGGCCCTGATCGGGCTGGTGGGAGCGCTGCTGGAGAACGGCCTGTGGGACGGGCTGGGCGCGGCCCTGCTGGCGACCTCGGCGGTCGCCGTCGTCTGGGCCCGGTTCCGTCGCCGATAGACCCTAGTGGGCGGCCGTCGCCGAACGGGGCACGGAGAAGATGATCACCCCCTCGAACTCGCCGACGCGGCGGCCGACCGAGGTGACACGCGGGTCGCGCACGGACTCGCGCGGACAGGCCAGAAGCTGGGCGCTATCATCGAACAGTTCGGAGGTCTTGTAAGTCTCGCCCAGCAGCCAGCAGGGGCCGCCCGGCTGCGGATAGCCGCGCTCGACCACCTTCAGACGGTCGGACAGGTCGCCATAGGCCCGGGGCTGGGTCGGGATTGTCGTGCAGGCGGCCAGCAGGGCGGCGAGGCCGAGGGTTCCGATGGCGATGAGGCGGCGCATGACGGGTCTCCGACAGACAGTGAAGCTACGAACCCACCCTGCCGGACCGCAGGTTGTTCGTCGAGTGACGAATGGGCGACGGGAGGGGCGAATTGTCCCGGGACGGCGTGGGCAACGCTTCCGCGCCTGTGACGTTCGACTCCGCGTTCCACAAGGGGAGACGACCATGGCGACGCGACCGACCTGGCATGGACATCTGAAGCTGTCGCTGGTGACCTGTCCGGTGGGGCTCTATACGGCGACGGCGTCGAACGCCCACGTCAGCTTCAACCTGATCAATCCGGAGACGAACAACCGCATCCGCATGGTGCCGACCGATCCCGACACGGGCCCGGTCGAACGCGCCGATCTGGTCAAGGGCTATGAGGTCTCGAAGGACGAATACGTCCTGTTCGACGATACCGATTTCGACAAGGTCAAGCTGGAGACGACCCACACCATCTCGATCGACAGTTTCGTCGACGAGGCCGACATCGACCGGCTGTACTGGGATGATCCCTTCTTCGTCGTGCCCGAGAAGGGCGTCGGCGCCGAGGCCTTCGCCGTCATCCGTGACGCCATGAAGGAAGCGGGCAAGGTGGCGATCGGCAGTCTGGTTCTGCGCGGCCGCGAGCGTCAGCTGGCGCTGGAGGTGCGGGGCAAGGGACTGGTCGCCTGGTCCCTGCGCGCCCACGACGAGGTCCGTGACGCCGACGACTATTTCGACGACATCCCGGCGGTGAAGCCCGACAAGGACATGGTCGAGATCGCCACCCGGATCATCGCCCAGAAGGAGGCGGACTTCGATCCGACGACCTTCAAGGACCGCTACGACGACGCCCTGCGCGACATGATCAAGGCCAAGCAGAAGGGCGGCAAGGGTCTGGTCGAGGTCGAACAGCCGGACGACACCAATGTCGTGGACCTGATGGCGGCGCTGCGGAACAGCCTCAAGGGCTCGGCCTCGGCCAAGCCGCCGGCGAAGAAGGCGGCGCCGAAAAAGGCGCCTGTAAAAAAGACGGCCGCGAAGAAGAAGGCGGCGTGAGTTTAGCCGCTGGGTCCCCGCCTGCGCGGGGATGAGCGGGATCGTTAGAGGCCCATCTTCTTCAGCGCCGGTTTCAGGCTGACCGCGCCGTCGCGGAAGTCCGCCCACGGATCGGCCTTTCTGAGCAGGGCCGGGGCCGTGCGGATGTTGAAGGCCTTGGGATCCAGCCCCGATTTCACCTGACCCCAGCTGAGGGGGAAGGCGATGCCGGCGCCCGGGCGGGCGCGCGGCGACCAAGGGGCCACGGCCGTCGCCATCCGGCCGTTCCTCAGATAGTCGAGGAAGATCTTCCCGCCCCGCGCCTTCTTGGCGAGGGTGGTGGTGAAGCGGTCGGGATCGTCGAGGCGGATGGCCTCCGACACGGCCTTGGCGAAGGCCTTGTTCTGCTCCCAGCTGATCTTGGAGCGGGCGTCGGTCCGGATGGGCACGACGACGTGCAGACCCTTGCCGCCGGTCGTCTTGACGAAGGGGTTGAGGCCGAGGCTTTCGAGTTTGGCCTTCACGACTTTCGAGGCCGAGATCACGTCGCCGAAGTCGAGGCCGACGTCGGGGTCGAGGTCGAAGGTGATCTGTTCGGGCGTCTCCGGATCGCCGGGCGCGCAGCCCCAGGGGTGCAGCTCCAGCCCGCCCGACTGGCCGATGGCGACCAGACCGCCGACGTCGACGACGGCGACATAGGGTTTGCGCTCATGGACGTCGATCAGCTTCAGCCGGGGGTTGGAGCCGGGCATGGCGTGGCGCTGGAAGAACTGCTCGCCCTCGATCCCCTCGGGTGCCCGGATGATCGAGGTCGGCCGGTCGGCGACATGGGGCAGGAGGCGTTCGGCGACGGTCTCGTAGTAGGCGACGAGGTCGGCCTTTGTGATCGCATCCTCGCCGTCATGGGCGGGCCAGAGGATCTTGTCGGGGTGGGAGATGGTGATCCCGGCGATGACGAGTTTGCCGGGCTTCGCGGCCGTCGCGACCTTCGCCGGCGCCTGGGGCTTCGTATCGACCTCGGGCGCGGTCTTGTCGTCGCGCAGGCCCTTGAAGGCGGCCTGTCTCAGCGAGCCGCTATCGGTATAGCCGCCGTGTTCGATCTCTGCGACGAGGACGGGCTTGAGCCAATGGATGGTCTCTTCGCCGGTCTTCCTCGGCGCGGGACCGGCGAAGGGGCTGTGGTCGGCGGCGGCCTTTTTCAGCGCGGGCAGCAGGGTCTTCAGCAGGGGCTCGCCGTATCCCGTGCCGACACGGCCGAGCGGACGCAGGCCCTTCTTGTCGTGGACGCCGACGATCAGGGAACGGAACCGCTCGCCTCCGGACGCGCCGTCCGATGTCCAGCCGCCGATGACCACCTCGTCGCGGCCCCGGCACTTCGACTTGACCCAGCTGGTCGAGCGCCCGGCGTGATAGGGGGCGTCCAGCCGTTTGGAGATGACACCTTCGAGGTCCATCCGGCAGGCGCTTTCCAGGACCGCCTTGCCGCTGGAGGCGAAGTGATCGACGTAGCGGATGCGCTTCGCCGCCGCCTTCGGGATCCGGTTCAGATACGCCTGCAGCCGCGCCTTGCGCTGCGACAGGGGCAGGGTGCGCAGATCCTCGCCGCCCTCGAACAACAGGTCGAAGGCGAAATAGATCAGGCCGCCGGTGTCGCCGTCCGAAATGGCCGCCTGCAGGGCCGAGAAGTCCGGGCTGGCGTCCTCGGTCAGGGCGCAGAGCTCGCCGTCGATCACGGCGTCGGGCCATTTCGCGGCGTCGGCGGCGTGTTCGGGGAAGCGGTCGGTCCAGTCGAGACCCTTGCGGGTGCGCAGCGTCGCCCGGCCGCCGCCGGTCGCGACCTGCAGCCGATAGCCGTCGAACTTGATTTCATGCGCCCAGCCGGCGGCCGAGGGCGGATAGTCCACGATCTTGCACAGCTGGATCGGGACGAAGGCGTGCGGCTTCTTCGCGGTCGAGGTCTGGGCCTTCGTCGCCTTCGGCTTGGGCGGCGCCTTGCGGCCGGTGGGCTTGGACGAGGTCCACTGTTTCTTGCCGTCGGCGATCTCGGCCATGGTCCGGCCGGTCGTGACCGAGGCGTCGATCTCCATATTGGCGTCGCCCTCGCCATCGACGGCGTATTCGTCCTTCTCCTTGATCAGCAGCCAGTTATTCCGTTTGGACGGCTTGCCGCGATCGGACTTCAGCCGGATCAGGGCCCATTTGCCCTTCAGCCGTTCGCCGTCGATCAGCATCTTGATCTGTCCGCGCTTGAAGGCGGCCTCCAGATCCGGCTCCTGCGGCGTCCAGCTCCCCGTGTCCCACATCTGCACCGTGCCGGCCCCGTAATTGCCGCCGGGAATGGTCCCCTCGAAGGAGCCATAGTCGAGCGGATGATCCTCGACCTCGACGGCGAGGCGCTTCACATGCGGATCCCGCGACGGCGCCTTGGTCACCGCCCAGGACTTGAGCACCCCGTCCGCCTCGATGCGGAAATCATAGTGCAGCCGCGTCGCGGCGTGGCGCTGGATCAGATAGCGGCCGCCGGTCGTGCCCGACTTCGCCTGCTTCCCCTTCGGCTCCGGCGTCGCCCCGAAATTCCGCTTCGCCTGATAGGTCTTCAGCTCGCCCAGCATGATCGTCTCCGCCGCGTCCGAACGGCAACGTTTGGCGTCCCATCGCGATCCCCTCTCCCGGCCTTCGCCGGGATGAGCGGTGGAAAGACAGCCGTCATCGCCCTCACGCGCCACTGCGCTGAAGTGCGGGGGCCTTGGCGGAGCGACGGGCCTTCGCCCGGGACCGATAGGGTATGTGAGTTTCGGCAAAGACAGATCGCTCCGCACGGACGGTTTTCGACTGCGCCGAGGGCCTGGCTTCGCTCTTAACGAACGCCCCGTCTGCGCGCCGTGGGCGGCGGAGGCGACGACCTCCTGCCGGACCGGTACGGGTACTCCTCCCCGCCCCTGAGCCTTCCGGACTTGCACCGGCTCGACTTCGCGTCCCCGTCGGCGTCTCCGCCTCTAGGTCGCGCCCACTCCCTCCGTTCCCGCCGCCGCTTCGGATCGCCGGCCGAGCGAGCCCCCTGACGACAGGACACGAGCATTATAGGCGGGTTTTCGGGTGTGCTTGGTCGATTGGGGTGCGGAGGGCGGAAACCCGGGAAATCGTTGGGATTGGCGATGGGAATTAGGCGGGCCAGCATCTTCGATGCAGCAGGCTAGGCTATAAGTTCTGCGTAGTGCCGCCGCAGAACGAGATCGTTTTCAGAGCGACGTCCCTCAGCAACGTTCCTCAGCATTTCAAGCAAATCTTCATCTGAAAGAGCAATTATATAGTGACCACGATGCATCGCAGAATCCCTGCATCGTTGAATGAAGGCTGCTCGATTCTCAAATGAACGGCAGCATAAGAGACCGAGATTTCCTCTAACGAGAGAAAATCGACCCTCGAGCTGGTCCAATTCCGGATTCGCTATGTCCTTAGAGTAATTTTTGCATTCAACCGGAATCATAATTGATCTAGTTTGGTTAGACTGAAGGGCGGTTAGGAAAAACCCTTCCGTAGCGCCATTTGTGTAGGAAATATCTATCCTCTTTCGGCCCTGATCTATCTCATGTTCCTTGACCGGTCTTATGAGAGATGGGTACAGAAGAAATGTGATCACGCCCATGCAAAAGGAATGATACTGACCTGCGGCGGCGTTTCCTGTTTGTATTAGTGGAAGTCTAGCGGCCAATTCTCTAGCGTAAGCATACTCATCAAAATCTTTGTCTATTTCGTCTGATTCAAGTACACCTTTCGCTCCGGCTATATCTTTGTATTGTTTCAGTACTTCTGGGTGCTGCTGGGCAAAATCGGCGAGGTAAGGTTTGGACTTGGGGTGGGTTCCTTTGAGGTCTTTCTTTGTAAATGGCCTCAAAACTTCTTCGCCAGATTTAAGTACGCGAACCAATCCTTGTCCCGCGTTCAGGTATTCCTGCTGGAGGAATCCAAGCATGTAGTGGTTGTAAAATTCCTGAGAATTTAGCGTCAAGGAACGACGAACCGAGAATTTTGGAACCAAAATTACTGGAGAACCGCCAACAACTAACGTTCTTCGTGGACCTTGGACCCAATCCTCGCGATTTGGGTCCCATACGGGATCGAGTGCCACGCCGTCAGTAAGTGGCATGCCCCACAATTGGGCCTGTTCTTGGGTGTATGCGAGAAGCGGACCTCTAATGATGTTGATGGTCAGGTCCGAAATTTTGTCAGAGCCGATCCCTTCGATGAATAGTTCAGTCTCAGCGAGTTCTGAAAGCAATCCGGTCTTCACAGCCTGACTGGACCGCAGCGCATCGACGAGCTGCGCAGCCTGATCTCGTCCAATGCCACGACCTTGGGGGCGACCTCTCGACATCCCCAAAAATGTCTCGCCCGCCTCATGAAGATGAGAGCAAAGATGAGTTGCTCTCGCCTCCTCACCTTTTCGTAGCGCGCTAATCAACGAGTTGAAGAAGGAGCGTAGATGCAGGGTACATTCCGCTGACCAAGCGTCATCGCGGATGTCGATCGCATATGGGTCGACAAACAGACGTGTGTCTTCGTCGGTATCTATATCGACAAAATCGAGTTCAGCTTGGCGATTGTGGATGCCAGCCCAGGCAGAAATACGCATCGTATCGCTCCAGCTTAAGGAGGAATTCACGTAACGCGATTCTTTGGGGCCTACATCTATCCTTAAGTGTGCAAAAACCCCCGGCTGGTTCCAGCCGGGGGTTCTTTTCGTTCAGCCGGTAGGCGTGGACTAGAAGTCCATGCCGCCCATGCCGCCCATGCCGCCGCCCATGTCGGGGGCGCCGGCGCCGCCCTTCTTGGGAGCGTCAGCGACGGCGGCTTCGGTGGTGATCAGGATGCCGGCCACGGAGGCGGCGTCCTGCAGGGCCGTGCGGACCACCTTGGCGGGGTCGATGACGCCCATGGCGACCAGGTCGCCGTACTCTTCCGTCTGGGCGTTGAAGCCGAAGGTGGGGCTGTCGTTTTCCAGCACCTTGCCGACCACGATCGAGCCTTCGACGCCGGCGTTTTCCGAGATCTGACGGATCGGAGCCTGCAGGGCGCGACGGATGATGGCGATGCCGGCCGTCTGGTCGGCGTTGTCGCCGGTGACGCCCGTCAGGATCTTCGAGGCCTTCAGCAGGGCGATGCCGCCGCCGGGAACGATGCCTTCGTCAGCCGCGGCGCGCGTGGCGTTGAGGGCGTCGTCGACGCGGTCCTTCTTTTCCTTCACCTCGACTTCGGTCGAGCCGCCGACGCGGAGAACCGCGACGCCGCCGGCCAGCTTGGCCAGACGTTCCTGCAGCTTTTCCTTGTCGTAGTCCGAGGTCGTGGCTTCGATCTGGGCCTTGATCTGGGCGACGCGGGCTTCGATGTCGGCCTTTTCACCCACGCCTTCGACGACGGTGGTGTCGTCCTTGGTGATGGTGACCTTCTTGGCGCGGCCGAGCATGTCGAGGGTGACGTTCTCGAGCTTGATGCCCAGGTCTTCCGAGATGACCTGGCCGCCGGTCAGGACGGCGATGTCTTCCAGCATGGCCTTGCGGCGGTCGCCGAAGCCCGGAGCCTTGACGGCGGCGACGCGCAGGCCGCCCCGCAGCTTGTTGACGACCAGGGTGGCCAGGGCTTCGCCCTCGATGTCCTCGGCGATGATCAGCAGCGGGCGACCCGACTGGACCACGGCTTCCAGGATCGGGAGCATGGCTTGCAGCGACGACAGCTTCTTCTCGAACAGCAGGATGAGCGGCTCCTCGAGTTGAACCTCCATCTTGTCGGCGTTGGTGATGAAGTAGGGCGACAGGTAGCCGCGGTCGAACTGCATGCCCTCGACGATGTCGACGGTGGTTTCGGCGGTCTTGGCTTCCTCGACGGTGATGACGCCGTCGTTGCCGACCTTGGCCATGGCTTCGGCGATCAGGGTGCCGACTTCAACGTCGCCGTTGGCCGAGATGGTGCCGACCTGGGCGATTTCCGAGTTGTTGGAAACCGGCTTGGAGTTGGACTTGATCTCTTCGAGGACGGCAGTGACCGCCTTGTCGATGCCGCGCTTCAGATCCATCGGGTTCATGCCGGCGGCGACGGCCTTGAGGCCTTCCTGCACGATGGCCTGGGCCAGGACGGTGGCGGTGGTGGTGCCGTCGCCCGCCTTGTCGTTCGTCTTCGAAGCGACTTCGCGGATCATCTGGGCGCCCATGTTCTCGAAGGCGTCTTCCAGCTCGATCTCTTTAGCGACCGAAACGCCGTCCTTGGTCGAGCGCGGGGCGCCGAAGGACTTCTGGATCACGACGTTGCGGCCCTTGGGACCCAGGGTCACCTTGACGGCGTTGGCGAGGACGTTGACGCCGCGCAGCATCTTGTCGCGCGCGTCGGTGTTGAACTGTACGATCTTGGCAGCCATTGAGGCAGCTCCTTATCTATTGTTTTCGAAGAAGAAGGTCGTCGACGCGGGTGCTTAGGACAGCACGCCCAGGACGTCGGATTCCTTCATGATGATCAGGTCTTCGCCTTCCAGCTTGACCTCGGTGCCCGACCACTTGCCGAACAGGATGCGGTCGCCGGCTTTCAGCTCGAGAGCGTTGACCTTGCCGGACTCGTCACGGACGCCCGGACCGACGGCGACGACTTCGCCTTCCTGCGGCTTTTCCTTGGCGGTGTCGGGGATGATGATCCCGCCCTTGGTCTTGGATTCTTCTTCAACGCGCTTGACCAGCACGCGATCGCCGAGAGGACGAAACGCCATCTGCATATTCTCCGGAGTGAGACTTCTAATGTTTCCTCGGTAGCGCTCCGGACCGGCGTTTTGGCAGCCGGCGCCTGAGAGTGCTAACGCGCCGTGCAAGTAGGGGTGGGCCGGCGGCGGGTCAAGGCACGGTTCCGCGACAGCGTTAAAGAATGAGCGGCTTTCGAAGGCGGATTGACGCAATGTACTTTGCAACATAAAGAACATTGCAGACGGCGATTGGCGCCGCCCACATTCGGGACGAACGACAATGAAAGCCTCTCTGATCGCTATCGCCGCTGCCGCGGCCGCCACCCTCGCCGCCGGCTCGGCCCTGGCCGGGGACGTCACCGTGACCCTGACCGGCGTCCAGGCGCGCGGCGGCGAACTGCTGGTCGGGCTGCAGACGCAAGGGCAGTTCCTGCAGCACGCCGGCGCCTACGGCCAGATCCTCGAAAACCCGACGGCGGGGACCAAGACCATCGTGCTGCACAATGTCGCGCCCGGCGACTATTCGATCACGGCCCTGCACGACGCCGACGGCAACAAGGATATGTCGATGGTCAACGGCCGTCCCGGCGAGGGCTGGGGCATGCTGCACGGCGAGACCCTGCGCGCCGCCCCGACCTTCGATCAGGTCAAGTTCACGGTCCCGGCCTCGGGCGATGTGAACCTGACGGTGGCGATGGACTACCCGGCCCAATAGCCGGGTGTGGCCCGGCGTAGGCTGCGCCGGGTCTTTACGAGGAAGAGGCGGCCTTATCCCAGGCCGCCTCGACCGTCAGGCGGAACAGGCTGCGGCTGCGGTTGAAGGCGCGCTGGGACTGGACCGTCTCGCTCGCGCTTCCCGCCCGCGACAGGGCGGCCTGACCGGCGGGGCGCAGGACGTCCAGCGCGTCGCCGGGCCGGTCGGCTTTCAGCAGGACGCGGGAGAAGTCCTCGGCCCGTTCGGTGGCCTGGGGGTGGCCGGGCGGCATGCGGCGGCGGGCCAGATCGATGCCCTGACGGAACCAGGGCTCCGACGCCGAGGGGCCTTCAACGGCGGCGACGGCGCCGGCCAGGGCGTTGACCGTCCAGCCGATGGCCGGGTGCTCGGGTCCGATGGTCCGGGCCAGACTTTCATACGACTTGCGCAGCAGGGGCAGGGCCTCGGCCTGTCTGCCTTGCGCCTGCAGATCGCCTGCGAGGTTCCCGATCGTGAAGCCGGTGTTGCGGGTCTCGCGGCCTTCGTGGGCGCGGATGTCGATCACAGCCTGACGTAGCAGGGGCTCGGCCTCGGCATAGCGGCCCTGACGGTCGAGGTTCCAGCCGAGGTTGGCGTTGATCACCGAGGTCTCGAACGGATCATCGGCGGCAACCTGAAGCCCCCGGCGATAGAGGGCCTCGCCCTGCGCATAGAGCTGCTGGCTGGTGCGGACCTGACCCAGGGTGTTGATGGCCTCGGCCAGACCGGGGCGGCCGTAGTCGCCCTGAAGCTCGAAGGCGGCGATGGCGGCGTCCAGGGCGGCGGCGGCCTCGTCGTAGCGGCCCTGGGCGTCCAGGGCGAGGGCCAGCTGCTGCAGGGGATTGCCGTCGTCGGGATCGCGGACGGCGACGGCCTGACGCAGGTCGACCAGCCCGCCCTCGAAATCTCCGGCCTCGGATTTCAGGCGGCCGCGCGTGGTCAGGGTCCAGGTCTTCATCGCATTCGAGCCGCCGTTGTCGGCGAGGGCCACGGCCCGCTCGGCCCAGGGCAGGCCCTGTTCGGGGCGGACGCGGGTCGACCAGGTCAGGGCGACGCCGGCGGCGGCCTCGGCGGCGTCGTCGATATGGCGAGGACTGGTTTCATAGAGGGTCAGGGCGGTGCGCCAGGCGGCCTCGGACTGGTCGGGCTTGGTGGTGTCGAGCGCCCGGGCTTCCAGCTTCCACAGGTCGGCGAGGTCGACGCCGCCGCCGCCGAGGGCGCGCGAGCGTTCGGCGATGGCCTGACGCCTGACCGCCGCCGCCTCGTCCAGCCGGCCGGCGGCGGTCAGGACGACGCTGAGGTTGAAGGCGTCGGTGGCGGCGGCGACCGAGCGCCAGCCGCGCGCCTTGCGGTGGCCCATCCAGGCCGAACGGTAGGCCGCGATGGCGGTGGGCCAGTCGTTCGCCGAGTGGGCAGCGGAGGCGGTCTTCACAGCGGCGTCGGCCTGGGCCTGGACGGCGGCGCGGTCGGGGTTTCCGGCGAGCGCGGGCGAGGCCGCGAGCGCGACCATGACTGCCAGAACTGCCCCGATCCCCTTCATGGCCTCATCCTGAACCCGAACGGCGGCGGCGTCGCCTGACGATTCCCGTCAGGGTGCGGCGGTCGCCAGACGCCAGTCGGCCTGGACCCTCTGTTCGAACAGGGGACCGGCGCCCTTGATGCTGGTGCGCCAATCGCGGCCGCCGGACCCTTGCCCGACCAGCGTGCCCAGCGAACCGCGCAGCTCGGCCAGGGCCTCGGCGGGGCGGTTCTGGTCCAGCAGGAAGCCGGCGTAGAGGCCGGACTGGTCCAGCCCGATCGGATGGGCCGCGGCGAGGCGGGTCGAGGCGATGGTCCGGGCGCGCAGGAACAGGGGTTCGGCCTCCGCCGGGCGATTCAGGGCGGCGAGGGTGCGGCCATAGCCGCCCAGGGTCTCGACCAGATCGGGACTGTCGGCGCCCAGACCCGCCTCCTGGGCGTGCAGGCCGGCGGCGAACTCGGGTTCGGCCTCTGCGGGGCGGTTCTGGTCCAGCAGGCTGAAGCCGATATTGGCGCGCACGGCGCCGACGAAGGGATGGTCCGGCCCGACCAAGGCCACGGCCAGATCCAGCGCGCGGCGGAACTGGATTTCGGCCTTCCTTCCATCGCCCTGGGTATGCAGGAACCAGCCATAGTTGGTCAGGCACTGGGCCAGCAGGACCTTGTCCCCGGAGACCTCGGCGACCGAGACGGCGCGGCGATACAGGGGGGCGGCCTCGCGCGCCCGGCCGGTGCGGCGGAGCGAATTGCCGAGGTTGGACAGGACGATGGCCAGGTGGAAATCCTTGGGTCCGTGCAGCACCTCATACATGCCTAGCACCTGCCGATAGGCGGGGTCGGCCTCGGCATGGCGGCCCTGGGCGGTCAGGGTGTTGGCGTAAAGGTTCAGGCTGTCGGCGGTCTTTTCCTGCACGGGGCCCAGCACCGCGCGGCGCAGGTCCCAGGACTGGCGGGCGGCGGTTTCGGCCTCCTCGTTGCGGCCTTGCGCGTCGAAGGCCTTGGCGCGGTCATAGATCAGGGTGGCGATCTCGGCGGCGTCGGGAGCCTCGGCGTCGGAGGTGGTCCGGCCGGCGCGGCGCAAGGCCAGGGCGCGGTCGAGGTCGGCGTGGGCTGACGGGTAGTCGCCGGCGTCGATCTTCAGCCGGGCGCGCGAACCCAGGGGGCGGGCGAGGCGGACGTCGTCCGAACCATAGGTCCGCTCCACGACCGAGACGGCGGCGTCCAGCGCCTCCATCGCCCCCTTCAGATCGTCGGCGGCGTAGCGCGTCGCGGCCAGGACGATCAGGGCCTCGGAGGCCTCGACCGGATCGGCATGCAGGGCGAGGACGCCGGGCACGTCGGTCGGAGTGATCTCCGACCGGGCCGAGATGCGGACGTCGGCGGGGGGAGGAGGCGGAGGTGGTGGAGGCGGCGGGGGCGCCGTGACCGGCGGAGGTGGAGGCGGCGGCGGCTGCTGGGGCGCGGTCTGGCCGGACACCTGGGCAAGGGCGCAGCCACAGACCAACAGGCCGGCCGCCATCCCGAATACGCCACCCTTCCAGACCATGGTTCTCCCCCGGATTCCAACGCTATGCGGGCCGAAGCCGGGCGGCAAGGCCGGTCCAGCGCGAAGACGGCTTTACGAAGATGAACCCGCCATGAATGCGCCGAACCCGGGTCGTTCAGAAGCGAGGCGCTAGAAAGGGATCATGACGTCGGCATCCGCCGGCCCAACATCTTGCAAGGAGACGCACCATGATGAAGTTCAAGCTCGCCGCCGCCGCCGCGGCTCCCGTTCTGGCCCTGAGCCTGTTGGCCGGTTCGGCCGACGCCCAGAGCTACCGCGATCGCGATCATCGTGAGGACAACACCGCCAAGAACGCACTGGTCGGCGCCGCCATCGGCGGCATCGCGGGCGCGATCCTGGGCAACGGCGACGGCCGCTATGTCGCCGGTGGCGCACTCGCCGGGGCCGCCGTGGGCGCCGCGACCTCCAACTCGCGCGACGACCGCAACTATCGTGGCGGCTACGGCTACAGCTACGACCGGGGTCCGGACTGCGGCTATTTCCGCGACGGCCGCTGCTATCGCAATCAGGGCCACTGGGAGCGCGAGCACGGTATAAACAGCCGCGACTATGACCGCGGCCGCTATGACCGGCGCGACTATCGCTACGACCGCCGCTGGTAGGTCGTAGCCGAGGGCGGGGAACGGGCGCTTCGGCGCCCGTTTTCGCGTCTGGCCTCTAGCCGAGCAGACGGGTCAGCAGGCCCGCCGTCGAGGGGTCGAGATCGTCCGAGGGGCCGCCCGCCGCCACGTCCTTGAGGATGGCCTTGGCCAGAACCTTGCCCAGCTCCACGCCCCACTGGTCGAAGGAGTTGATGTCCCAGACCACGCCCTCGACGAAGGTCTTGTGCTCATAGAGGGCCAGGAGGGCGCCCAGGGTCTGCGGCGTCAGCCGCTCCATGACGATGGCCGTCGAGGGGCGGTTGCCGGGGAAGGTCTTGTGGGTCGCCAGACGGTCGGCCTCCGCTTCATCCGCGCCCGAGGCCAGCAGTTCGGTGCGGGCCTGTTCGGTGGTCTTGCCCAGCATCAGGGCCTGGCCCTGGGCGAGGGCGTTGGACCAGAGGGGCGATTCCGGGGCGTCTTCATGCGTTTTCGCCACGATGACGAACTCGGCGGGGACGACCTGCGGCCCCTGATGGATCTGCTGGAAGAAGGCGTGCTGGCCGTTGGTGCCGGGCTCGCCGAAGACGACGGGGCAGGTCTGGCGCGTCACGGGCGAGCCGTCGCGATGCACCCGCTTGCCGTTCGATTCCATCTCCAGCTGCTGCAGGAAGGCGGGCAGACGGCGCAGGGCATGGGCATAGGGGGCGACGGTGCGGGCCGGGCGGTTCAGGCCGTCGACGTTCCAGATCTGGGCCAGGGCCAGAAGGACGGGGGCGTTCTTCTCCAGCGGCGCCGAGACGAAATGGTCGTCCATGGCGGCGGCGCCGGCCAGCATGGCTTCGAAGACATCGGGGCCCAGGGCGATGACGCAGCTCAGGCTGACGGCCGACCACAGGGAGTATCGGCCGCCGACCCAGTCCCGGAAGGCGAAGGTGCGGGCGCAGCCGAAGGCGACAGCCTTGTCCGGGGCGGCGGTGACGCCGATGAAATGCTTGTCGCGACCGGCTTCCGGCAGGCCCGCCGCCAGCCAGGCCTTGGCGGCCTCGGCGTTGGCGAGGGTTTCCTGGGTTGTGAAGGTCTTGGAGACGACGACCACCAGGGTGGTCTCGGGATCCAGCCCGGTCAGGGCCTCGGCCATATCGCGCGGGTCGATATTGGCGACGAAGCGCAGGTCGATGGCCGGGGCGAGCGGACGCAGCGCATCCCAGACGACGCGCGGACCGAGGTCCGAACCGCCGATGCCGATGTGGACGATGGCGGTGAAGGGTTGTCCGGTCGCGCCCGTCTCGGCGCCCGAGCGGACGGCGTCAGCATAGGCGGCCATGTCGGCGCGGACGGCGTCAACCTCGGCCGAGACCGGTTCGCCGAGCGCGATGAAGTTCGCACCCATCGCCGCGCGCAGGGCCGGGTGGAGGACGGCGCGGCCTTCGGTCGAGTTGATGGCTTCGCCAGCGAAAAGACGCGTGCGGGCGGCCTCGACCCCGGCGGAGCGGGCCAGATCGAGGCAGGTCTCGAAGCCTTCGCGGGTCCAGGCCTGTTTGGACAGGTCGAGATACAGGCCGGCGGCCTCGACGCCCATGCGCGCGACCCGGTCGGGGTCGGCGGCGAACTGATCGACGATGCGGGCGTCGGCGTCGCGGGCGGCGGCGGCGTCGAAGGCGGTCCAGTCGGCGCTCATGGTAAACATCCCCTTCAGAAATCAAGGTGTCGTTTACGGGTCAGGCGTAAGCCGGTTCAACGGTTATTCCGGTCCTGATTCCTGAATTGATCCGGCGGAGAAGTTTCGATGTCCTGCGGTCTCGCCCTGAGCCTCGCCCTGATGATGAGCGACCCCAATGTCGCGGTCGCCGCGGCCCAGCCGCACGCGGTCGCCGGCGCCCCGGTTTCGGTGGCGGGCGAGCCCCTGTTTCTCGACATCGTCAGCCAGTCGGGTTCGCTGAAGGCCGTGGTCGACGCCTGGGCCGCCGAAAAGGCCGCCGACGCCCCGGGCTTCCTGACCGGCGCCGACTTCACCGGCTTCAAGGACCGCGCCGCGCACCTGTCGCAGACCGACATGCAGGGTCACCTGATCCTCAAGGAACGGGGCACGGACGGCGACCTGAAATGCATCCTGCGCGGCATCTCGGAAGACATCCCCAAGAAGATCGCCGCCGTCGAGGCCGCGACCACGCCCGAGGCCCGGGCCACAGCCCTGTCGGAGCTGTCCTATCTGCTCAACGACAATGTCGAGGTGATCACCTCGCCGCCGCAGCCGGAAGTCTAGAGGGTCGGTCAAACGACCCGATTGGCGCAGGGGCCAAAACGCGCTTGAGTGGGGCAGGCCGCGTCGAGAGCGGTCGCGGCCGCAGTGAGCCCCATGCCCAGGAAGTTTCTGGTCGTCGTTGACGACAGCCCCGAGTTCGACGCCGCCCTGCGCTATGCCGCGCGCCGGGCCCGTTCGACCGGCGGGCGGGTCGCGCTTCTGGCCGTCATTCCGGACAGTTCCGACGAGCACTGGGCCGGGGTGCGCGAGGAGATCCAGCGCCAGCAGAGGGCCGAGGCCGAGGCCCTGCTGGCCCGTCTGGGGGCCGAGGCCGCCGAACGCTCGGGCGCCCAGCCCCTGTTCATCATCGAGACCGGCGACGCCCAGGCGGCGATCCGCAAGACCGTCGGCGACGATCCCGAGATCAAGATCCTGGTCCTGGCCTCGGCCGGGGGCGGCAAGTCGGCGGGGCCGCTGGTCTCGGCGGTGCTCAAACACGGCGCGGCCTTCACCGGACGCAAACTGCCGGTGACCATCGTGCCGGGCGAACTGACCGACGCCGAGATCGAGGATCTGGCATGAGTGAAGGTCCGGTGATCGAGGGGCCGGTGATAGAGACGGGGCGGCTGATCCTGCGCCCGACGGCGATGAGCGATTTCGAGCGCTGGTGCGATTTCCAGTCCGATGCGGAGACCACCCGTTTCATCGGCGGGGTGAAGACGCCGTCCGAGGTCTGGCGCATCCTGATGACCTGCGCCGGCGCCTGGAGCCTGACGGGGGTCTGTTTCTTCTCGGTGATCGAGAAGGAGACGGGGCAGTGGATCGGCCGGATCGGGCCGTGGGCGCCGCATCAGTGGCCGGGAAACGAGGTGGGCTGGAGCCTGCACCGCGACGCCATGGGCAAGGGCTATGCGCTGGAGGCCTCGGTCGCCTCGATGGATTACGCCGTCGATGTGCTGGGCTGGGACGACATCATCCACACCATCGCGCCCGAGAATCTGGCGTCTGCGGCGCTGGCGGCACGTCTGGGCTCGACCAACCGCGGACCGGGCAAGCTGCCCTCGCCGTTCGACGGGGCGGTGGTCGACGTCTGGGGCCAGACGGCGGCGGAATGGCGTGAGAACCGCAAGCGGTTCGTCTGAGGGGCGCCGGTTGAAACCGGAACGGACCCGGAACATAATGGCGCCGTGACTGCTCTCCTCGACATCGAACTCGTCTTCAGCCGGCCCGAGACCACGCTTTCGGTGACGCGCGGGGCGGCAAGGCTGCTGATCGACATGGGCTATGCGCCGCTGCTGGAGGTGTGTCTGCCGAACGGGCGGCGCGCCGACGTCATGGCCATCGGCAAGAAGGGCGACATCGTCATCTGCGAGGTGAAGTCCGGGATCGACGATTTCCGCGTGGATCAGAAATGGCCGGAGTACGCGCCCTTCTGCGACGCCTTCTTCTTCGCCGTGGCCCCGGAGTTTCCCGAAGGCGTGCTGCCCGATGAGCCCGGTCTGATCGTCGCCGACGCCTTCGGCGGGGCGGTGGTCCGGGAGGCGCCGGTGCTGACCCTGGCGCCCGCGCGTAGGAAGGCGCTGACCTTGGCCTTCGCGCGGCTGGGGGCGATGCGGACGCTGAGGGACTAGGGATCAGGGACTAGGGACTAGGAAGGAAAGCGAGCCGGGCAGTCGGACGCCCCGACAAACCTAGTCCCTGATCCCTAGTCCCTCAGCGCGTCAGCGCGGCGCGCGCTTCGCCAGAATCCGCTGCAGGGTGCGGCGGTGCATGCCCAGACGGCGCGCGGTTTCCGAGACATTGTGGTCGCAGAGCTCATAGACGCGCTGGATATGCTCCCAGCGGACCCGGTCGGCGCTCATCGGGTTTTCGGGCGGTTCGGGCGAGGCGTCGCCGATGGCGAGCAGGGCCTTGACCACGTCATCGGCGTCGGCGGGCTTGGACAGATAGTCGACCGCCCCGGCCTTGACCGCCGCGACCGCCGTGGCGATGGCGCCGTAGCCGGTCAGCATGACGATGCGCGCGTCCTCGCGGCGCTCGCGGATCGCCTCGACGATCTTCAGGCCGTTGCCGTCCTCCAACCGCATGTCGAGCACGGCGTAGGCGGGCAGGGAGGTCTTCAGCGCATCGGTCGCCTCGGCCAGGGATCCGGCGGTGGTGACGTCGAAGCCGCGCGATTCCAGCGCCCGCCCCAGCCGGGTGCGCAGGGCCTGATCGTCGTCGAGCAGAAGAAGGGTTTTATCGTGAAGCGCGGCGACGCGGTCCTCGATGACTGACATTTCAAGAGTCTCCATGGGCCTCAAGTCGCGGTCCGGACCGTGCGGGTCAAGACGTGCGCGGCGTTTGGTCGCGACCGAGGAAGCGCCTGTAATCAGGTGATTTCAAGCGCGTACTTCCAGAGCGGAGAGGGGCCAGCGCACGGTCACCCGGGCGCCGCGCTGGCCCAAAGGTCCGTCGCCCGCCCCGACCGTGACCCGCCCGCCGGTGCGCTCCAGCAGGGTGCGGGCGATGAAGAAGCCCAGCCCCATCCCGCCCTGGCTGGGGATCACCGCCTCGGTCGAGGGCAGGGGCGGATAGGGCGGCGGGGGTGGGGCGGCGTCCTTGCGGCGACCGAGAGCCACGCCCAGACCCACGCGGGCCGGGCGGGCGGCGGCGCGCAACTGGGCGGCCAGGGCCCGGCGGGCCTTGCCGTGCGGACGGCTGGTCACGTAGGGCTCGCCGAGGCGCGGCAGGATGTCGGGGGCGAAGCCGGGGCCGTCGTCCAGCACCTCGACCACGATCCAGTCGTCATCGACCACGGCCGAGACCCGCACCGACGAGGCGGCGAAATCGGCGGCGTTCTCCACCAGGGCGGACAGGCCGTGAACCACCTCGGGCAGGCGCTTCACCGGCGGGATCGGCCGGCCGTCGGCGGTGATCGTCGCCACGGTGATGTCGAGGTCGAAGCCCAGATGCGGATCGACGACCTCATTGAGCAGGGCCTTGAGGCCGACCTCGGCATAGAGGGCGTCGCCGTCCTCGGGCCGCTGGGACAGGCGGGTCAGGATCTCGCGGCAGCGGTCGGCCTGCTGCAGCAGAAGGGCGGCGTCCTCGGCCTCGGGGCTGTCGGCGGGGGCGCCGCGCAGCATCTCCTTGGCCACGACCTGGATGGTGGCGAGCGGCGTGCCCAGTTCGTGCGCCGCGGCCGCCGCCAGACCGCCCAGCGCGGCCAGTCTCTGCTCGCGCTGCAGCACGTCCTGGGTGGTGGCCAGCGCCAGCTCCAGCTTCTCCGCATCGGCCGCGACCCGCCAGGCATAGGCCGAGGTGAAGATCACCCCGGTGGTCAGGGCCATGGCCAGGCCGATCCGGTAGAGAAGCGGCAGGATCAGCTCGGTCCCCGACTGCCAGGGCAGGGGCAGGGACCATTTGAACAGGACGCCGGTGGCGATGAGGACCAGAAAGCCCAAGCCGATGGCCTGACGGCCCGGCAGCGACGCCGCCGCCACCGTCACCGGGGCGACCAGCAGCAGGCAGAAGGGGTTCTCCAGCCCGCCGGTCAGGCCCAGCAGGGTCGAAAGCTGGAGAATGTCGAAGCCCAGATGCAGGGCCGTCTGACGGCCGTCGGGCAGGCGGTTGTCGGTGCGCCTGAGATGCAGCAGGGCCGCCAGATTGACCGCCGCCCCGACCGCGATGGTCGCGACGCAGGGCCAGACCGCGAGGGGGAAATGCAGCAGCTCATGCGCCACCCAGATGGTCGCCGCCTGTCCCATGAGCGCGAGCCAGCGCAGGATGATCAGGGTGCGCAGGGTCAGGCCGCGGCCGCGCCGGGGCAGGTCGCGCCAGTGGTCGGCGGGGCCTTCGCCTCCCAGAAGCGGGGGTTGCGACGTCATGGCGGAGGAAGAGGCGGTTTCACGGATGTCCACGGCCGTTCTATAGACCGCTCGCGGCCGTCTGTCGGCAGCGCCGGGAAAGACCAAATGCCACGCCGTTCCATCCTGCTGTTCGCCGCCGCCTGTTTCGTCATTGCCGCCTCACTGGCCATCGTCACCGTGGTGGTGGTCACCGGACGCGAGCGCGGGGTCACCGAGGCCTCCGGCAGCACGGGTCAGCCGGCCGTCGGCGGGCCGTTCCAGCTGGTCAATCAGGACGGCCAGACGGTCGACCAGACGATGTTGAACGGCAAATGGACCCTGGTCTTCTTCGGTTTCACCTACTGCCCGGACTATTGCCCCACGACCCTGACCGGGCTGGCGGCGACGAAAAAGCAGATGGGCGACAAGGCGAAGGATCTGCAGATCGCCTTCATCAGCGTCGATCCGGCGCGCGATACGCCCAAGGCGCTGAAGGACTATCTGGAGTCGGACGGCTTCCCCGAGGGCGTCGTCGGTCTGACCGGGACGCCGGAGCAGATCGCGGCCGTCGCGAAAGAGTACCGTGCCTATTATCAAAAGGTCGGCGAGGGCGAGACCTACACCATGAACCACACCCTGACGGTCTATCTGATGGGCCCCGACGGCAAGTTCCGCGCGCCGCTCGCCTATGATCTCGGGCCCGAGAAATCGGCCCAGCTGATCGAACGGGTGATGGCGCGCGGCTGAGCCGGATCGGTCAGGCGAACGGCCATGACAACCGAAGCCCGCAAGACGGAACGGCGTGAGGAGGCCCTGTCGAAGGACCGGATCGTCGAGACGGCGATCGCGATCCTCGACGCCGAGGGCGACGCGGCCCTGACCTTTCGCGCCCTGTCGGCGCGGCTGGCGACCGGCCGGGGGGCGATCTACTGGCACGTGGCGGACAAGAAGGCGCTTCTTGCGGCGGCCGCCGACAGGGTCATCCATCAGGCACTGAGCGAGCCGGCAGCCGGCAACGGCGAACCACGTCAGGCGATCCGGACCCAGGCGCTCCGGGTCTTCGACGCCGTCCGGGCGCGGCCCTGGCTCGGCGTGCGGCTGGCCGGCGAGCCCTGGTCGTCGGCGGCCCTGCGGATCTTCGAGGAGGTCGGAGGCCGGCTCGACGCCCTGGGCGTGCCGGCCGAGGCGCAGTTCGACGCCGCGGCGGCCCTTGTGAACCTCATCCTCGGCGCGGCGGGACAGACGGCGGCGGCGGCCCGGATGGATCCACGGATCGCCGACCGTTCCGCCTTCCTGCGCGCCGTGGCGGGCCAATGGAGCCGGCGCGATCCCGCCCTCTATCCGTTCGCGCACCGTATGGCCGGGCAGCTGGCCGCACAGGACGACCGGGCGCGGTTTCTGGCCGGGATCGACCTCATCCTGACCGGGATCGAAAGCGGATCCGACGATCGTCATGGGGAACCATCACGCCCCTAAAGTGATAATCCTTTTGCAGTGCACAATGATTTATGGTGCCTTGCGCGCCATTCGGCGGGGGTCGATATCGGAATCTCATGCTCTACGCACTTCACGAGCTCGCCTACCAGTCGGCGCAGCCTTTCCGCCTCGGGGCGCAGTTCGCCCGGAAATTCTGGACCTCGCCCTTCAATCCGGCGTCGGACACGGCGATCGGCCGCACGGCCTATGCCTCGGCCGAACTGTTCGAGAGCGTCACCCGCCGCTATGGCAAGCCCGACTGGGGACTTGAGGTCATCACCATCGACGGCAAGCCGGTGCGCACCGTCGAACAGGTGGTCTGGGAAAGCCCCTGGGTGAAGATGGTGCGGTTCGCCCGCAACGTCGGGGACCTGAAGCGCGCCAAGAAGCCCGTCGCGGCGCCCAGCGTCCTGATCGTCGCCCCCCTGTCGGGCCACTATGCGACCCTGCTGCGCGGCACGGTCGAGACCTTCCTGCAGGACCACGACGTCTATGTCTCGGACTGGACCAATGCGCGGCAGGTGCCGATGCTGGAGGGCCGGTTCGACTTCCACGACTATATGGACCACGTCCGGTCGATGCTGGCCCAGATCGGCCCGCGCGCCCATGTCGTCGCCGTCTGCCAGCCCGGACCGCCGGTCCTGGCCATGGCCGCGGTGATGGCCGAGGAGAACGACCCCAACCGTCCGGCCTCGATGACCTTCATGGGTTCGCCCATCGACGCCCGCCTGTCGCCGACGGTGACCAACCAGCTGGCGGAAGAGAAGCCGTTCACCTGGTTCCAGTCGAACATGATCCACACCGTGCCCTGGCCCTATCCGGGGTTCGGCCGGCGCGTCTATCCGGGCTTCGTCCAGCTCTACAGCTTCATGTCGATGAACGAGGAGCGCCACACCGACGCCCACTGGACCTATTTCACCGATCTGGTGAAGGGCGACGGCGACGGGGTCGAGAAGCACGAACAGTTCTACGACGAGTATCTGTCGGTGCTGGACCTGTCGGAGGAGTTCTATCTCCAGACCATCGACATCGTCTTCCAGGACTACACCCTGGCCAAGGGCGAGCTGGATCACGACGGCAAGCGCGTCGACCTGTCGAAGATCACCGACATCGGCCTGATGACCGTCGAGGGCGAGAACGACGACATCTCCGGCGTGGGCCAGACCCAGGCCGCCCATATCCTGTGCCCCAATGTTCCCGTCGAGCGTCGGGTGCTCTATGTCCAGCCGGACGTGGGCCACTACGGCGTCTTCAACGGCCGGCGGTTCCGCGAGGAAATCTATCCGCGCACCCGGGACTTCATCGCGAAAAATGAAAAGCTCTGCGCCGTACCGGACCGGTCAGCGACTGCCGCTTGAGGCGCCGGCCGGCGCCGATCCGATCCAGCTGCGTCTGTCGGTGAACCCGAGGGCGCGGCGGATCTCGATCCGCATCGATGCGCGGGCGGGCGAGGCGGTGGCCATCGCCCCGTCGGAACGCCGCCTGTCCGAGGCCGTGGCCTTCGCTCGGTCCAAGGCCGGCTGGATCGCCGAACGGCTGGAGGCGCGGGTCGAGGGCCAGCCGCTCGCGCCCGGCCAGATCATCCTGCTGCATGGCGTCGAGACGCGACTGGAAGCCACCGGGACCAATGGCGCGGCGCGGCTGACGGCAGATGCGGTCGGGCCGGTGATCCGCTCGGGCGGCGAAGGGGAGGCCTTCGCGCGCCGGGTCGAGAACCTGCTGAAGCGCGAGGCCCGGGCCCAGCTGGTCGCCCGCACAGAGGTCCATCTGAAGGCGCTGAACCAGAGACCGGTGAAGGTCTCGGTCGTCGACACCCGCTCACGCTGGGGCTCGTGCAGCCCGCACAACCGCTCGATCCGCTATTCCTGGCGCATGGTCATGGCTCCCCCGGCGGTGCTCGACTATCTGGCCGCGCATGAGGTGGCCCATCTGGTTCATGCGGATCACAGCCCGGCCTATTGGGCGGTGGTGCATGGGCTGGTCGGGGATCACCGGCCGTTCCGCGCCTGGCTCAAGGCCCACGGACAGGCCCTGCACGCGGTAGGCCGTTAGGTCAGCGTAGCAGCCCGGCCAGCGGCATCGACAGCACCAGCAGGGTCGCCAGACTGTAGACGGCGAAGGCGTTCAGGGTCTGGCGGCGGCCCCGGGCCGAGATCGGGTCGCGCGGGCGATACCAGCGCTGGGCCCACAGCAGATAGACGGCTTGCGCGCCCCAGCAGGCCAGGAAGACCAGAACCGCCCAGGGCTGGAGCATCATCAGGGCCGCGCCCGAGGCGAGGACCAACACCGAGCCCATGGCCAGCATGACGTCGGCGGCGCGTTCCGTCGGGGAGGAGGGCAGGACGGCGGCGATCATCCGCTCCATCCGCCAATTGATCAGGACCTGCCGCAGGGCGAGGACGCCCGCGAGCACATAGAAGACACCCATCCCCCGAACGGCCCATTCCATGACAGGAAGGGTGATCTATTACTTCGTATAGGTAAACCTACGGATTCTGACAGGCGTTGTGGGGAGACCTGTCAGGCCATGGCGTAGAGGCAGCCCGCGAGGCTGGCGACCGCAACAGCGACAATGAAGATGACGCCGGTCTTGCGTGAAGCGCCGATGACGCCGTGGATTTCGTGCGCTTCAAGCTCCCCGACGCCGCCGTCGGCGCGGGCGTCGCGCGCCCATTCGCCGTCGTTATCGTCGTCTTCGGCGAAGGCGCCGTCGCGGGCCTGACGCAGGATGTCGCGGGCGCGCAAGACCTGATCGCGCGGCGCGACGACGCGTATGTCGCCGATGGCGATCTGCAGATGGGGCATGCTGTTGGCCATCTCCCGATCAGGCAGATGGGCGTCGATGCCGTGATTGCGCAGCAGAGCCACGGCGAGTTCGCCTTCAGGCAGGGTGGAAAAGCGCGCGACCTCCGAAACGTCCACGCGCTGTCTCCGGGTTCCCTAGAGGTCCAGCAGCGAGCGCTGCGGGTCTTCCAGGTGTTCCTTGACGCGGACCAGGAAGGTCACGGCTTCCTTGCCGTCGACGATGCGGTGGTCGTAGCTGAGGGCCAGGTACATCATCGGGCGGATCTTGACCTCGCCGTTGATGGCCATCGGACGCTGCACGATGTTGTGCATGCCCAGGATGCCCGACTGCGGCGCGTTCAGGATCGGCGTCGACATCAGCGACCCGTAGGTGCCGCCGTTGGTGATGGTGAAGGTGCCGCCCTGGAGCTGGTCCATGGTCAGGCCGCCGTCGCGGGCCGCCTTGCCGAGGTCGGCGATGCCCTTTTCGATGCCCGCCAGCGACAGGGTGTCGGCGTCGCGCAGGACCGGAACCACCAGACCCTTGTCGGTGCCGACGGCGACGCCGATGTCATAGTGGTTCTTGTAGATGATGTCGGTGCCGTCGATCTCGGCGTTGACGGCCGGAATCTCCTTCAGGGCGTTGATCACCGCCTTGGTGAAGAAGCTCATGAAGCCCAGCTTGACGCCGTGGCGCTTCTCGAAGGCGTCCTTGTACTGGGCGCGCAGGGCCATGACCTGGGTCATGTCCACCTCGTTGAAGGTGGTCAGCTGGGCGGCGGTGTTCTGGGATTCCTTCAGGCGGCGCGCGATGGTCTGGCGCAGACGGGTCATCTTGACCCGTTCTTCGCGCGGCTGATCGGCGCGCGGGGCGGCGGGAGCTGCAGCAGCGACCGGGGCAGGGGCGGCGGCCTTCGGAGCCGGAGCTGCGGCGGCCGCGAGGGCGTCGCCCTTGGTGATGTTGCCCTTGGGACCGGTCGGGGTGATCGAACCGGCGTCCAGACCGCCTTCGGTGACGATGCGCTGGACCGACGGCGACAGCTGGGCCGAGCCGGTGTTGGCGGCGGCGGCAGGCGCAGCGGCGGGAGCCGGGGCCGCAGCAGCCGGGGCGGCGGCCGCGCCGGCGCCGGCGGCGATCGAGCCGATGGTCTGGCCGGGGGTGACGGTCGCGCCTTCGTCGGCGGAGATGGTCAGGACGCCGTCAGCCGGAGCCGCGACCTCGACCGCGACCTTGTCGGTCTCGATCTCGACCAGCAGCTCATCCTTCTTCACGGCCTCGCCGTTCTTCTTGAGCCACTTGCCCATCGTGCCTTCGGCGACGCTCTCGCCCATGGTCGGAACCGGGATGGCGACGGTCGCGCCGCCAGCGGCGGGCGCGGCGGCGGCAGGAGCCGCAGCGACGGGGGCTTCAACAGCCTTTTCGGCCTTCGCAGCGGGCTTGGACGCGGCCGGGGCGGCCGAGGCGCCTTCGGTGACCACGCCCAGGACCGTGCCCGGAACGACGGTGTCGCCCTCGCCGGCCTTGATGTCCGACAGGACGCCGTCGGCCGGGGCCACGACTTCCAGCGAGACCTTGTCGGTCTCCAGCTCGACCAGGACCTCGTCCTTCTTCACCGCGTCACCGACCTTCTTGGTCCATTTTGCGATGCTGGCTTCCGAGACGGATTCACCAAGGGTCGGGGTCAGGATGTCGGCCATGTCGGGTCCAGGCTTTCGTATTTCAGGCTTCAGGCGGCGTTGTAGGTCAGTGTTGTGTCAGGCGAACGAAGGAAGGTCTAGGCGAAGGCCTCGTCCGTGAAGGTCTGCAGCTCCTTCAGGTGGCGGCTCATCAGGCCCGCGGCGGTCGAGGCCGAGGCCGGACGGCCGACGTAGCGGGCGCGCTTGGACTTCACGTTCAGCTTCTCGAGCGTCAGTTCGATCCACGGATCCACGAAGGTCCAGCCGCCCATGTTCTTGGGCTCTTCCTGACACCAGACCAGTTCGGCGTTCGGGAAGCGGGCCAGTTCGGTCATCATCGACTTCATCGGCCAAGGGTAGAACTGCTCCAGACGCAGCAGATAGACGTCATCGACGCCCTTCTTCTCGCGCGCGTCGAGCAGGTCGTAATAGACCTTGCCCGAGCAGACCACGACGCGACGGATGTCCTTGTCGGCCTTGATCTTGATGCCCGAGATCTCGGGACGGGTCTGGGCGTCGTCGTGCAGGACGCGGTGGAAGGACGAACCCTCGGCCATGTCGGCGATGGACGAGACCGCCTTCTTGTGACGCAGCAGCGACTTGGGCGTCATGATGATTAGCGGCTTGCGGAACGGCCGCTGCATCTGGCGACGCAGGATGTGGAAGTAGTTGGCCGGGGTCGTGCAGTTGGCGACCTGGATATTGTCCTCGGCGCAGGCCTGAAGGAAGCGTTCGAGGCGGGCCGAGGAGTGTTCCGGACCCTGACCCTCATAGCCGTGCGGCAGGAGCATCGTCAGGCCGCTCATGCGCAGCCACTTGCGCTCGCCCGAGGTGATGAACTGGTCGATGACCACCTGGGCGCCGTTCACGAAGTCGCCGAACTGGCCTTCCCACATGACCATGGTGTTCGGGTCGGCGAGCGAATAGCCGTATTCGAAGCCGAGCACGGCCTCTTCCGACAGGGCCGAGTCGATGACCTCGAAATTGGCCTGGCCTTCGCGCAGGTTGTTGAGCGGGATGTACCGCTCCTCGGTGGTCTGGTCGATGATGCCCGAGTGGCGCTGCGAGAAGGTGCCGCGCACCGAATCCTGACCCGACAGGCGGACCGGGAAGCCTTCGTCCAGCAGGCCGGCGAAGGCCAGGCTCTCGGCCGTGGCCCAGTCGATCGTGCCGGCGGTCAGGCTCTCGCGACGCGCCTCGATGACGCGCTTGAGCGTCTTGTGCATGTCGATGGAGTTCGGGATGGTCGTCAGGCGGTGGCCGTAGTCCATCAGCTTCTCGGCCGGGATGCCGGTCTTGCCGCGACGCTCGTCGTCCTCGGCCAGGCCCACGCCCTTCCACTGACCGTCCAGCCAGTCGGCCTTGTCGGCCTTGAAGGTCTTGCCGGCCTCGAACTGTTCGTCCAGCCAGGCTTCCTGTTTGGCGACCAGGGCGTCGACCTCTGCCTCGGTCAGGACGCCTTCGGCGACCAGACGGGCGGCGTAGATTTCGCGCGTCGACCGCAGGGCGCGGATCTTCGAATACATCAGCGGCTGGGTGAAGGTCGGATCGTCGCCTTCGTTGTGGCCGAAGCGGCGGTAGCAGAACATGTCCACCACCACGTCCTTGTGGAATTTCTGGCGGTATTCGGTGGCCACCTTGGCGGCGAAGACGACCGCTTCCGGATCGTCGCCGTTCACGTGGAAAATCGGCGCCTGGACCATCAGGGCGACGTCCGAGCAATAGGGCGTCGAGCGCGAGTTGCGCGGCGAGGTAGTGAAGCCGATCTGGTTGTTGATGACGAAATGCATCGTCCCGCCGGTGCGGTAGCCCTTCAGACCCATCAGGGCGAAGCATTCGGCGACCACGCCCTGACCCGCGAAGGCGGCGTCGCCGTGGATCAGCAGGGGCATGACCTTGGACCGATCCAGCGCCCACTTGTTCTCGGGCACGCCGACATTGGCCTCACGGATGTCGAAGGCCTGTTTGGCGCGCGCCTTGCCCAGGACGACCGGGTTGACGATCTCGAGGTGCGAGGGGTTGGCGGTCAGCGACAGGTGGACGGTCTTGCCGTCGAACTCGCGGTCCGACGAGGCGCCCATGTGATACTTCACGTCGCCCGAACCCTCGATGTCCGAAGGCACGGCCGAGCCGCCCTGGAACTCGTGGAAGATGACCTTGTGGGGCTTGCCCATGACGGTCGCCAGGGTGTTCAGGCGGCCGCGGTGGGCCATGCCGATGACGATCTCGTCGATGCCGAGGGCGCCGCCGCGCTTGATCATCTGCTCCAGCGCCGGGACCATGGCCTCGCCGCCGTCCAGACCGAACCGCTTGGTGCCCGGGAAGCGCTTGTGGGAGAAGCGTTCGAAGCCCTCGGCCTCGATCAGCTTGTTCAGGATGGCTAGCTTGCCTTCCTTGGTGAAGCCGTTCTGTTCGAACTTGTCGGCGCCCTCGAAGCGCTGCTGCAGCCAGGCTTTTTCTTCCGGCTCGGCGATGTGCATGTACTGGATGCCGATATGGCCGCAGTAGGTGCGCTCCAGGATCGCCATCAGCTCGTTCACGGTCGCGTACTGCAGGCCCAGAACGCCGTCGAGGAAGATCGGGCGGTCCAGGTCGGCGGCGGTGAAGCCGTGGAAGGCGGGGGTCAGCTCGGGGTTGTCGATGGGCTGTTCGATGCCCAGGGGGTCGAGCTTGGCGTGCAGGTGACCGCGCACCCGGTAGGTGCGGATCAGCATCAGGGCGCGGATGGAATCGTGGGCGGCGGCGCGGACTTCGTCGGCGCTGACGCCGGCTGCGGCCGGAGCTGCAGCGGCAGGAGCGGCGGCTTTCGTGGGAGCGGCGCCGGCCTTCTTCGGATCAACCTTGGGGGCGGGCCACTGGCCGTCGAAGACGCCGGTCTCTTCGGTGGGCTCCAGGATGCCGTTGCGGCCCCAGCCGCCGGCCGCGCCCGAGGCCTTGACCACCGCGGCTGAGTCCTTGAGCTGGTCGAAGAAGCTGCGCCACTCGGCCGAGACGGAAGATGGGTCGGTCGCCCATTTCTCGTGGAGGTCCTCGATGAAGGCGGCGTTCGCGCCATAGAGGAAGCTGGTCTCGGCAAAGACCTGGTTCAGCCGACCGGCATCGTCCGCCATTTTCTCACGTCGTCCTTTTGGGGCCTCACGGTCACAACCGCGTGAGGCCAGCGCGGTTCATATAGGCGCTGTTTCCTTATGGGTCATGACCGAAGAGGGGCGAAACGATAAGAAATTGGTTCCGAGTGTAAACAAAAACGCCCCCGGCCGTGACCGGGGGCGTCTTCGATGCGGGTTTCCGGCACGATCGATGCCGAAACCGGTGTCATGCGGCTCGAGCGGAGCGACAATTCACCGCGATGTCTTTGGCTGAAGGGCCTTAGCCCTTCAGCACTTCGACCAGAGTCTTGCCGAGGCGGGCCGGCGAGGGCGACATCTTGATGCCGGCCGCTTCCATGGCCGCGATCTTGGATTCCGCATCGCCCTTGCCGCCCGAGACGACAGCGCCGGCGTGGCCCATGGTGCGGCCCTTGGGAGCGGTGCGGCCCGCGATGAAGCCGGCCATCGGCTTCTTGCGGCCCTTCTTCGCCTCGTCGATCAGGAACTGGGCGGCGTCTTCTTCCGCGCCGCCGCCGATTTCACCGATCATGATGATCGAGGTGGTTTCCGGGTCGGCCAGGAACAGTTCCAGGACGTCGATGAACTCGGTGCCCTTGACCGGGTCGCCGCCGATGCCGACGGCCGTGGTCTGGCCGAGGCCTTCGTTGGTGGTCTGGAACACGGCTTCATAGGTCAGGGTGCCGGAACGCGAGACGATGCCGACGTTGCCCTTCTTGAAGATATTGCCCGGCATGATGCCGATCTTGCACTCGTCCGGCGTCAGGATGCCGGGGCAGTTCGGGCCCAGCAGGCGCGACTTGGACTTCTCGAGGCGCGCCTTGACCTTGACCATGTCCAGCACCGGGATGCCTTCGGTGATGCAGGTGATGAAGGGCACTTCGGCGTCGATGGCCTCGATGATGGCGGCCGCGGCGCCCGACGGCGGGACATAGATGACCGAGGCGTCGGCGCCGGTCGCTTCCTTGGCTTCGGCGACCGAGGCGTAGATCGGCAGGGTCTCGCCGTGCGAGCCCGTCCAGTTGGTGCCGCCCTTCGACGGGTGGACGCCGGCGACCATCTGGGTGCCGTGATAGGCCAGGGCCTGTTCGGTGTGGAAGCCGCCGGTCTTGCCGGTCAGGCCCTGGACGATGATTTTCGTGTTCTTGTCGACGAGGATGGACATGGGTCTATCGATCTCTGGATGTGTCTGTCAGGGGCGGTAGGGGCTGAGCACGAGGCTCAGCCGACCGCCGCGACGATCTTCTGGGCGGCGTCGTCGAGGTCGTCGGCGGCCTGGATGGTCAGGCCGGATTCGTTCAGAATCTTCTTGCCCAGCTCGGCGTTGGTGCCTTCGAGGCGGACGACCAGCGGCACCTTCAGGCCCACTTCCTTGACCGCCGCGACCACGCCCTCGGCGATGACATCGCACTTCATGATGCCGCCGAAGATGTTGACCAGGATGCCCTGCACGTTCGGGTCAGCGGTGATGATCTTGAAGGCCGCGGCGACCTTCTCCTTGCCGGCGCCGCCGCCGACGTCACAGAAGTTGGCCGGCTCCTTGCCGTACAGCTTGATGATGTCCATCGTCGCCATGGCGAGGCCGGCGCCGTTGACCATGCAGCCGATGTTGCCGTCGAGCGAGACATAGGCGAGGTCCCACTTGGAGGCCTCGATCTCCTTGGCGTCTTCTTCCGTTTCGTCGCGCAGGGCGCGCATGTCGTCGTGGCGGAACAGGGCGTTGCCGTCGAACGAGACCTTGGCGTCCAAGACGCGCAGGTGGCCGTTCTCCATGACGATCAGCGGGTTCACCTCCAGCATGTCCATGTCCTTCTCGACGAAGGCCTTGTACAGGGCGGGGAACAGCGACTTGCCGTCTTCGGCGGCGTCGCCGGTCAGGCCGTAGGCGGCGTTGATCTTCGCCACGTCGGCTTCGGTCACGCCCGTGTCGGGGTCGATGACGATGTTCTGGATCTTCTCGGGGGTGTCGTGGGCGACAGCCTCGATGTCCATGCCGCCTTCGGTCGAGACGACGAAGGCGATGCGGCCGTACTGACGGTCGACCAGCAGCGAGCAATAGAGCTCGCGGGCGATGTCGGCGCCGTCTTCGATGTAGAGACGGTTGACCTGCTTGCCGGCTTCACCGGTCTGGGCGGTCACCAGGGTGTTGCCCAGCATTTCCTTGGCGTTCTTGACCACGTCCTCGATCGAGAAGGCGAGGCGGACGCCGCCCTTGGCGTCGGCGGGCAGTTCCTTGAACTTGCCCTTGCCGCGGCCGCCGGCGTGGATCTGCGATTTCACGACATAGAGCGGACCGGGCAGCTGCTTGGCGGCGGCTTCGGCCTCGTCAGCCGAGGTGATGGGAACGCCCGCGGCGACCGGAGCGCCGAAGCCCTTCAGGACCTGCTTGGCCTGATACTCGTGAATGTTCATGGATCCGACGTCCTGTGGCGGTGGCCTGGGGAAGAAAGTTGGCCGCGCTTATAGGCGTCGCTTGTTCGCAGGTGCAACCGTCTGTGATCACCCGTTACGCTATCGATCGGTTCAGGCCCGGTATGGAAGGGCCTTATCAGGGACTGTCCCTAGTCGACCCAGTCCTTCTTCAGCGTCCGCGAGGCGCCGAACAGCAGGATCGAGGCCAGGACGTAGAAGCCGACGCCGGTGTAGATGGCCCAGCGCAGGCTTTCCTCGCCGAAGGTCGGGGCCAGAAGGTCGCTCATCCAGCCGAAGTAGAAGAAGCCGACGGCCAGACCCAGCAGGTTGTTGATCAGCAGGAACAGGGCGGAGGCGGTCGAACGCATCGGGGCCGGGACCAGATGCTGGACCGCCGCCGTGACCGGGCCCAGCCAGGCCAGGTTCAGGCCGGTGGGGATCAGGAAGATCAGGAAGGCGATGGTCAGGGACAGGCCCTGTGACCCGCCACCGGGGATGATCTGCTGGATCAGCCAGGCCGAGTTCATGGCGAGGATGAAGCAGGGGCCGGAGATCAGGAAGGCCACGGCCGGGGTCAGGGGATAGGCGCCCTTGCCCCGCTTCGCCAGCTTGTCGGCGATCATCCCGCCCAGCCAGATGCCCGCCAGACCGCCGATCAGGGCGATGCCGGAATAGTACCAGGAGGTCTGTTTCAGGGTCAGGTCGAAGCTGCGCATGAAGAAGAGCGGCAGCCAGCCCGCGACACCGTAGCCGCAGACCGAGGAGGAGGCGGCGCCGAGTGCCAGCAGCCAGAAGCTGGGCTTCCTGACCACGACCGAGGCCGTGGCTTTGGCGATCATCAGCGAAATGCCGATGACGAGGGCGAGGCCGCCGCCGAAGGCCCAGACCAGGGGGTTGCCGAGGGCGACGCCCGCGAACTTGCCGAGGGCGGCGAGGATCATGCAGCCGGCGCCGAGACCCAGCATGATCAGGGCGGCGACGCGGCCGGGGCCGGTCGGGCCGGCGACGGCCGGAGCCGGCGCGGCGGTGGGGGCTGCGGCGACATCGCTGCCGCCGCGTTTCGGGTCGCGAATGGTCAGGCGAAGCAGGGGCGCCAGAAGCAGGCCGATCAGGCCCACGGCGATGAAGGCGGTGCGCCAGCCATAGGTCGCGGCCAGCAGGCCGCCGACCAGGGTCCCGGCCGCGGTGCCCAGAGGAATGCCGAAGGCGAAGGCGGCGAGGGCCCGGGCCCGATGCTGGGGCGGGAAATAGTCGGCGATCATGGAATAGGCAGGGGCCACGCCGCCCGCCTCGCCGACCCCGACGCCCATCCGGCACAGGAACAGCTGGCCGAACGAGCCCGCCATGCCGCACAGGGCGGTGAAGCCGGACCAGACGGCCAGGGCCCCGGTCATGATCCAGACGCGCGAGAAGCGGTCGGCCAGCCAGGCGAGGGGAATGGCGAGCGTCGAATAGACCGAGGCGAAGGCGATGCCGCCGAGCAGGCCGAACTGGCTGTCCGACATCTTGAACTCGGCCTTCAGAGGGGCCGCGAGAATCCCGATGATCTGGCGGTCCAGAAAATTGAGCATGTAGACGAGGACCAGAACCGCCAGGACGTAATAGCGGTATCCGCCCCGTTGTGCGGGGGCCTGCGGGGCGGTCGTGTCGGTCGTCGCCATGTCGCTTCCTCGGATTTTCTGGTTTTCGGTATGGTAACGGTCAGGCTGTGGACCGCAACGAAAAAGGGCGGCGGCCCTGCGTCGCAGGAGAACCGCCGCCCTTCTCTCGGGGGTTAGCGACCGACTATCGGCGCCAGGTCAGGCGGGCCGTGACGGTGCGCGGCGGGCCGTAGAAGGCGTCGATGGAGTTGTTGTAGGTGGCGCCGGCGAAGTTGTAGCCGCCGACCTTGTAGCGTTCGTCGGTCAGGTTCTTGCCGAACAGGCCCAGCTCCCAGGCGCCCGAGGGCGAGATCCAGGTCGCCGACAGATCGATCAGCGTATAGGCCTTCTGGTCGAGCACCGGATCCGGGGCGTCGAACAGGTGGTAGTCCGACCGGTAGGAGGCCGAGGGGGTGATGCGCAGTTCGCCGCCCGCCACCTGATCCGACCAGGTCAGGCCGAGATAGCCCGACCATTCCGGCGAGTTCTGCGGCTGGCGGGTGCTGGAGACGTCGACCGGCGTGCCGGTGGCCAGCGAGATGAATTTCTCGAACTCGTTCTTCAGATAGCCGACCGAGAAGTTGGCGGTGAAGTGGTCGTTGAAGAAGGCGGCGCCTTCCAGCTCGGCGCCGTAGATATGCGAGGCGCCGACGTTGTCGACCACCGAGGCGATGCCGACGGCCGGGGCCGTGGCGACCTGCTGGGTGGTGATCTGCTGGTCCTTGTAGTCGGCGTAGAAGATGGCCGAGGAGAAGCTCAGGAACCGGTCGAAGGCCGACCCCTTCAGGCCCAGCTCATAGTTGGTGACCGTTTCCGGCTCATAGCCGTTGACCGTCTGGGGCACGAGGGCCGCGTCGCCGCGCATGTCCCAGCCGCCGGACTTGAAGCCCTGGCTGACCGAGGCGTAGCCGGTCACGTCGTCCGAGAAGTCGTAGGAGACGCTGACGCGCGGGGTGAATTTTTCGAACGTCTTGGAGGCCGTGTAGTTGGTGCGGGTCGCGGCGATGGGGCGATCCACGCCGCCGGTGAACGGCGAGCGGGTGGCGCCGAGGTAGAACAGGCGAAGAACCTGGCCATCCTTGTCGTCGCGCGTGTAGCGGCCGCCGGCCGACAGGTGCAGGCGGTCGGTCAGGTCGTAGCTGAAGTCGGCGAAGGCCGAATAGGACTTGGTGTCGACCGAACCGGCGGCCGCGATCGACAGGCCGAGGTTTCCGGCGATGGTGTCGAAGGCGCCCGAGGCGGTGGCGTCCATGAAGAACAGGCCGGCGACGCCCGAGAGCCGCTCGCCCGTATAGAGCATCTGGAACTCCTGGGTGAAGGAGTGGTCCGAATAGAGGGCCGGGATGTCCAGGGTCGGCAGCGGCGTTTCATCGAAGTCGATGACGGTCTTGGTGTCGCCCGTCAGATAGGCGGTGATCGACTTCAGGGTAATCTTGTCGTTGAGCGTATATTCGCCGGTCAGGGAGACGCCGTCGGTCATCACCGACTGGTCGCCGGTCAGACCCGCCTGTGTGTCATAGACATCGGCCGGCGGCAGATAGCCGCCGACGGTCGAGGGCACTTCGCGGTGGCCGTGGCGCGGGGCCGAGTCGTCGTCGACGCGGTTGTAGGCCAGACGGAAGAACAGGTCGTCCGTCGGGGTCCATTCCGCGCTGAGGCGGTAGGCGGTGACGTCCTTGTTATAGTGCTCCTGACCGGTGGTCAGGTTGGTGCCGTAGCCGTCGCGGGTATAGCGGGCCACCGCGCCGCCGATGGCGAAGCTGTCGCCGAGCGGCACCGTCAGCGAGCCGAGGGCGTTGATCTCGCGATAGGAGCCCAGGTCGGCGCGCAGCATGGCCTCGGGCTCGTCGCCCAGGCGTTTGGTGACGTATTTGATCGCGCCGCCGATGGTGTTGCGGCCGTAGAGGGTGCCCTGCGGCCCGCGCAGGACCTCGATGCGCTGAATGTCGAAGATGTCCAGCACCGCGCCCTGGGGACGGGCGACATAGACGTCGTCGATATAGAGGCCGACGCCGGGCTCGAAGCCCCAGAGCGGATCCTGCTGGCCGACGCCGCGGATGAAGCTGATCAGGGTGGAGTTGGAGCCGCGGGCGATCTGGACCGTGGCGTTGGGTGTCTGCTGCTGCAGGACGGTGATGTCGGTGGCGCCCGTCTGTTCCAGGCGGGCGGCGCTCAGGGCCGTGACCGCGATCGGCACGTCCTTCAGCTGTTCATCGCGGCGACGGGCCGTGACCACGACGTCCTCGACCGAGGCCGTGTCGTCCTGCGGCGCCGCCGTCTGGGCGAAAGCTCCGGTCGAAATCGCACTCCACGCAGCGCCGGCCAGCAGCGCGCTCTTCACGAGTCTGTTCATTGGGGTCGTCCCGTTCCTGTTGTTTCCAGCCCATCGACGCCTTTATTCAGCGTTCAATGATTTTCTTGAACCTGACCCCGTTTCCGCGTTCTGTCAAACGGCCCAGCTTGAGCGAGGGTGACGTGGCGTCAGGCTGTGGCGCCGTTGCACCGGCGCCGGTCACAGGTCTAGCCTAGCGAAATGACCCAGCCTGCCCCTTCGCCGGCCCGTCGCGGCCGCCCGCCCAAGGCCGCCGGCGCCCCCGCCACCGACACCCGCGCCACCATTCTCGACGCGGCCGAGGACCTGTTCTCGAAACACGGCTTCTATGGCGTGACCATCCGCGAGGTGGCGCGCGAGGCCGGGGTCGATACGGCCCTGGTCCACTATTATTTCGGGGCCAAGCGCGAACTGTTCGACGCGGTCTTCATCCGCCGGGCCGAGGTCTGGAACAACGACCGCGTCGACGCCATCAACCGCTATGTCGAGACGGCAGGGGCCGCGGCGACTCTGGAAGGGCTGCTGGAAGCCTTCCTCAGGCCGCCGTTCGAATGGTCGCTGAAGGGCGGGCCGGGCTGGAAACACTATGCCGCCCTGGTGGCCCAGACCAACGCCAACCCGACCTTCGGCGGCGAGACCATGGCCCGCTATTTCGACCCGGCCATCCATCGGCTGATCGAGCTGATCCGGGGGCTGATCCCCGGGTCGAAGGACGTCGACCTCTACTGGGCCTATCACAATCTGTCGGGAGCCCTGACCCTGACGCTCGGCGAGACCGGGCGTCTGGACCGGCTGTCGGACGGCCTGTGCCGGTCGGGCGATCTGGAGAGCGCCTGCGACTATATGGTCCGGTTTGCGGCGGCGGGGATACGCGCGGTCTGCGGGCCGACGGTTGTGCCCCAGCAGGGTTGATTGCTGGAGCCTGATCTCGTCGGAAAACCGCTGACACTTTTCCGGATCAGGCTCTAGCCGAAGAACACCGCCCACATCAGCCGGCCGGGCAGAAAGGTGAAGCCGCCGGCGATCACCAGCCCGCCTATGAAAAGCGCGCCCATGGTGCGGCCGTGGGCGCGGATGCGGCCCGAGCGGACGTGCCAGATCCCCATCGGCAGGGCGATCAGGGTCCAGCCCGAGAGCAGGTGGATCAGGCTCAGGGCGCCGGGGTTCATGACCCGGATGAAGAAGGAGCTGATCGCCACCGTGGCCATGGCGATCACCCAGCTCCAGCCGATGACCCGGTGCGCCGCCGTCCCCTTGACCCCGATCATCTGGGCGGTCCCGAGCGCCAGGGCCGTCAGGGCAGCGACGATGTGAAGCTTGAGCACCCAGCCCTGGCGCAGGAGCAGGTCCCAGTCAGGAGCGTGACCGAACCGCCGCGAGATCAGGACCGCGCCCGCTCCGGCGGCGAGGGTCACCGCGGCCAGCAACAGCAGGCGGCGGGGCGTCCAGGTGGGGGCCGGAGGGGTTGCTGGGGCCGTGGCGGTCATGGGGAGGTCCTCGGTTGAGGTCCCCAACATGGCGGGATTTCAGGGTCGCCCAAACCGCCGCTTCGCCGATGACCGCCGCCGCTTCGTGAACGGACAGGCGGTGGAGTTCAGATCAGAAGACGCCGCGCAGGACGATGCGCTGGGTGGCGCCCGCCGGGGTCAGGTCGAAGGCGGCGGCTTCGAACGGCGGCATGCCGAACCGGGCGCGGGCCGCGTTCGAGAAGCCGAAGGGCTCGCGCGGAATGCCGATGCGGTTCTTGCTCAGCTTGCCGTCGCCATCCGTGTCCTGGAAGGCGGCGATGACGTAGCGGCCGGGCGGCATGTTGGAGACGAAGGCGCGAGTCACGTCGCCCGTGCGCTGCAGCGTCAGGGTCCGCACCGGGTTCTGGCTGCGACGATAGGAGTCCTCGTCACGATAGATGGCCACGGCGATCCGGCCGTTGGTCTGGGCGGTCTCGATCTCGACCAGCAGGGTGGCCTGGGTCGTGCTGCGCGTCGGGCGGCCTTGTGTCGGGGGGACGATAGGACGCGAAGGGGCCACGACCGGCGGCGGCGCGACCGTCGTGGTTGATGCCTCCGGAACCTCCGCCGTGGCGGCGGAAGAACCCGCGGCCGGGCTTGCGGATGAGGCCGACGGGGTCGTGGTCCCGGGCGCGACGGGAACGACATTGGCGGTGCGCGGCGGCGGCGCCATGGGCACCATGCCGGCCTGCTGGGCCACCACGGCATGCGCCGGGGCCATGACAAACAGGGTCGCGATGGCGAGGATGATCTTCATTCCAGGTGCGTTTCGTGGTCTCACAGCGTTATCGCCCCCGACCATGACGGCGAACAGCCGTCGAATGCAATGAGTCCCATCCTGAATTCCCCCAATCCGTCAAACGCATCGGTCGACAGAAGGCCCCCCTCCAAGCCTCTGACGCTAGGTCTGGTTCGCGGCATTGTCGTGGCGGCGGCGGCGGGCGGGGTCTTCGCCTTCATGGGCGCGTTCGGCACGGGCGAGGCGCCGTTCGGCCTGCGTCTGGCCTATTGGGTCCCGGTCATGCTGGCCGGCGCCTTCTGGGGCCATCTGTGTTCGCGGCTGATCGAGCGCTGGGTCGATCTGGACGAACGCCCCTGGCTGACGGTCGCGGCCCTGACCGCCGCCATCACCGGACCGGTCTCGGTTCTGGTCTGGGCCGTGACGGGGCTGATCTTCGAGGGCCATGTCTATGCCCTGTCAGCCCTGCCCTACATGCTGGTCCCGGTCGGGGTGGTGACGGCGACCCTGTCGGCCATCAATGTCTTCCTGTCGAAAGCTCAGCCGGTTCAGACCCATGCCGCCGAGGTCGGGGCGCCGGCCGCCCGCTTTCCTGACCGCCTGCCGCTCAAGCTGAGGGGCGCCGCCATCCGCGCGGTTCAGGCCGAAGACCATTATCTGCGCATCCACACCGATCGGGGTTCGGACCTGATCCTGATGCGGCTGTCCGATGCGCTGGAGGAGCTGGAAGGGCTGGAAGGCGCCCAGACCCACCGCAGCTGGTGGGTGGCGAAGGACGCCGTCCGCGACGTGGCCCGCGGCGACGGTCGCGCCACCCTGTCGCTTGAGGGCGGCCTGACCGCCCCCGTCAGCCGGCGCTACGCCGGGGCGTTGAGAGATGCGGGCTGGTATTAGGGTCTAACCTTTCCACGCTCCGTGGAAGCCTGCCGGCAGGGCGACGTCGGCCGTCCAGCTGGCGACGGGGCCGTCCGCCACATGGGCGGCCTCGAAGACGTGCAGCTCGGTCACGCCCTGACGCAGGTTGATGGCCGGGCCGACCAGCCAGGCGTCGCGCTCGGTTCGGGCGCCGGGCTTGGGCACGAAGACCGTCTCCTCGACGATATGGCTGATGCCGAACTCGAAGCTGTCGGACTTGCCCGAGGCCCAGTCCTGCACCGCCAGACCGGTCGGCAGGGGGCGGTCCGGGGTCTCGCCCGCCGTATGGGCGGTCAAGGTGCGTTTGAGGCCGGCGAAGCGCGGATTGGCCTTGGGGAACTCCCCGATCACGCCGCTGGAGACCATGTCGGCGTGGCCGTCGGCGTGGAGGGTGACCAGTTTGAGCACGGCGGGCTCGCCGGGGACGCGACCGCGCTGCTGGACCAGAACCCGGGCGCCCTCGACCGCGAACTGGACATCCTTGCCCGCCGCGACGTCGAACCGGATCGTGCCGTCCCGGTCCGCCCAGGCGTCGCCGAGATGGAAGAAGGAGAAGGTCGGCAGTTCGAAGATCCGGCTCTGCGTCAGGTCGGCCTTGTCCAGCACCAGGACCTGGGTTCCCAGCTCCGGCTTCCAGGCGAACTGGCTGGCGAAGGGCATGGCCCGGTGGTCGAACACCCAGGGCTGGAGCACGATCACCAGATGCCGGTCGGTGGCGGTGAAGTCGTGGAAATAGCTGTTGCGCGGCAGGCGCACGACCGAGGCGTCGATCAGGCCCCCGTCGGCCCTCAGATGCCAGACGATCATCTGGTCGCCGCTGGTCCCGACGTTCCAGACCGTGCCGTCGGGCGCATAGCGGGGGTGGGCCTGGAAGGGCATGCCCTTGAGGTCGTCGCGCAGGGTGACGAAGCTTCCGGTGGCGAGGCTGGCCGGGTCCATGGCCAGCGGGGAGCCACCCTCCCACAGAGCCCAGACCTTGTCGCCCGCGACCATGACCGAGGTGTTGGCGACATTGGCCGCGTCGTTGGAATCCACCCGGGCGCGGCGGTCGCCGGCCGTTCCGAAGCCGGGGGTGACGATGGCGTCGAGTTCCGTCTCATAGCGGCGCTTGGGTGTGTCGGCGAAGCGGGCCTGCAGCGTGGCCCGGCCGTCGCGGATGTCGAATGACCGCATCAGGCCGTCGCCGTCGAACCAGTGGGTCGCCGAGCCCCCCGGACGACGGAACTTGGCCGGCCCGTTCCTGAACAGCGTCCCCTCCAGCCCCGCCGGCGCCCGGCCGTGGGTCAGCCGCAGGGTCTGGGGCGCGACGTCGCCTTCGAGGTCGCGGGTGGCCAGAGCCCAGTCGGCGGTCGCGTCGAGCGCGGCGGCGGCGCGCACCATCTCGGGCGTGGCGACGGCGGCGGACAGGGCGGCGGCGCCCATCAGGAAGTTGCGGCGGGTGGGGGTCATGATCGCACTCGGCAGAAGGAGATTTGGAGAGGCGGGGGTTTGGGGGCTCAAGCAGCGCAAGGCGCGTTAGCCCCCAAGGAAGAAGCCGGGGGTCCGGGGGCTCAAGCAGCGCGAAGCGCGTTAGCCCCCAGAAGGAATGCGATCAGCGCAAGCTGATCGTCTGGGCCGTATCGCCCGTGACGGTGAAGTGGGCCTGGGCCCAGGTCGCCGGGCCCATATTGCCGCGGGCATTGTTGGAGAAGGCGTAGGGCTCGGTCGGCATGCCGAAGGGGTTGGTGTTCATCCGGCCGTCGCCGTTGACGTCGTGGAACGACTTCACCGCATAGTCGCCGGCGGGGACGGTGAAGGTCGCCGTGTGCTGGCCGGCGGCGACATCGATCATGGCCTGGGCGACCGGGGCGCCCTGACCGCCGTAGGCGGCCTCGCTCCCGAACAGGACGACCATGATCTCGCCCGTCGTGGCGGCGGTGTCGAAAGTCAGGGTGACGGTGGGCTCGTCCGCCGCGAAGGCGGGAGCGGCGACGAGGAGGGCGGCGAGGGTAAGGGCGGCGATCTTCATGGCGGCGATCCTGAGAGGAGAACCCGACGGCCGGGCTCCGATGTCCCGACCGTGCCGCCGCCCCTCTCGCCTCGCCACCGACTCTACGGCTGCGACCGTCCTCCGTTCGCGAACGACCACGCGCGTGCGTTCACGAAGCGCGGATGAACATGTCCTCACCATGCGCAGCGTGGGGAGGGGGACCGCCCGCCGCTTGGCGGGTGGTGGAGTGGGTTCTTCGCCAGCTACAGATCCGCTGTCCTGAAGGCAGGAAAGAGCCCCCTCCGTCACGCCGCCGAAGAGGCGCCGCGCCACCTCCCATCGCAAGCGCGATGGGAGGAGACTGTCAGTCCGCCTCTTCCTCGATGGCGTGGATCTGGTCGTCGTCGAGGCCGAAGTGGTGACCGATCTCGTGGATCAGGACGTGGGTGATGATCTCGGCCAGGCCCACGTCGCCGCGCTCGCACCATTCGTCGAGGATGGGGCGGCGATAGAGGAAGATGCGCGAGGGCTCGATCGCCGGTCCCATGGAGTCGCGCCGGCCGATGTCGACGCCGTGATACAGGCCGCTGAGCTCGAACGGGTCCTCGATGCCGAAGCTCGCCAGGGTCTCGTCGTCGGCGAAGTCGTCGATGCGGAACACCACCTCGCCCGCCGCCGCGCGGAATTCCTGCGGCAGGTCGGCGAAGGCCTGTTCGGCCAGCCGCGCGAAGTCGTCGAGCGAGGGGGCGAGCTGGTCGGTCCAGAGGGAGATCGGGGCGTCGGTCATGGAGTGCGGCCGGGAGTTTGTGATCGGTGAGGACGACGGATGTGGCGATGATCGGCGTCGATGGCCACGCGTCCGGATGGCGCAACCTGCGTCTGTCCGGCTCCGTATCACCAACGCCCATGCAAATCGCACGTCTTAAGCTATGGTGAATCATCGAATCGGCGGGTGAGGATTGATGGCGGAAGCCGAAATCGCCTTTGTGGCGGCGGCAGGCGCGGCGGGTCTGGCGTTGGCGGTCAGCGCCTGGGCCTGGCGGCTGCGCGGTCGGCTGGCCGCGCGCGAAGCCGAGGTCGAGGCCTGGGAGGCGGAACGGTCCGCCGCCCTGTCCGAACGCGACGGCGCCCTGACCGCGTTCGAGGACCTGCGTATCGGCCTGACCTCCGACGGCGGGGTGAACAGTCTGTTGGGGCCGACCGAAGCCGTGGTCGCGGCGCGCGCCGCCCTGTGTCCCGAGGATGAGGGCGCCGACGACGCCGTGGTTCTGGCCACCGCCGTCCACGCCGCCTGGCCCGGCCAGATCCGCGCCCTGGTCGAACAGGGCGACGCCTGCGACCTGCGCATCGACACCACGACCGGCAGCTGGGCCGTCGAGGGGCGGCTGTCGGGCGGGATCGCCTGGCTGAGACTCTATCCGATCCGGGCCATGGTCTCGGGCGTCGAGGCCAGCCTCGGCCTGCTGACCGACGCCTCGCCCGCCCCGACCTGGGTGATCGACGCCGAGGGCCGGCTGTTGTGGGCCAACCGCGCCTGGCTGGGCGAGGTGGATGCGGCCTCGCTGGAAGAGGCGCGCGACCGGGGGCTGGTCTTCGACCGCGGCGCCGAGGGGTTGCTGACCGAGGCCGGACGCATCGGGGTCCGGCAGGAGGGCTTCCGCTGGACGGCGGGCGGCGGGCGTCGTCGCGCCTGGCGGATCGTCGCCGAGCCTCTGGCCCGGACCGGAGCCCTGGCGGGCGCCGTTCTTGCCTTCGCCATCGACATGACCGAGGCCGAGGAGACGCGCGACACCCTGCGCCGTCACGTCGAGGCCCATGATGAGACCCTGAACCACCTGGCCGACGCCGTGGCCATCTTCGGCCCGTCCAAGCGGCTGGCCTTCCACAACGTCGCCTTCCAGCAGCTGTTCAACATCGACCCGGCCTGGCTGGACGAGCGGCCGACCCATGCCGAGCTGCTGGACCGGCTGCGCCAGAAGCGCCAGCTGCCCGAGGTCGTCGACTATGCGGGCTGGAAGGCCGGGGAGCTGGACTTCTACGGCGCGTCCGAGGCGGCGCCGGACGACAGCTGGTCCCTGCCCGACGGGCGGACGCTGCGTGTCGTGCGCCAGCCGCACCCGCTGGGCGGCATCCTGCTGCTGTTCTCGGACATCACCGACGAGCTGCAGCTGCGCAGTCGCTACAACGCCCAGATCCAGGTCCAGACCGCGACCCTGGACAAGCTGAACGACGCCGTCGCCGTGTTCGGTTCGGACGGGCGGCTGAGGTTGCACAATGAGGCGTTCGAGACCTTCTGGGACCTGTCGGCCGAACGTCTCGCCGAGGCCCTGGACTTCGACGCCGTCGCCGAACTGGCCAAACACACCCTGCCCGATCCGGCCCTTTGGCTGGGATTGAAGGCGCGGGTCGCAGATCCTGATCCCGAAAGCCGCGTGCCGATCTCGGGCGAGGGCCGCACTGCCGACGGCCGCATCGCCGCCTGGCAAACCCGCCCCCTGCCGGACGGCGCCACCCTGGTCGCCTTCTCCGACGTCACCGCCCGGCGCGAGCTGGAACAGGCCCTGGCCGCCAAGGCCGCGGCGCTCGAGGAAAGCCAGGCCCTGAAGCGGGAGTTCGTCGGCTCGGTCAGCTATGAGCTACGTACGCCCCTGACGACCATCGTCGGTTATTCCGAGCTTCTGGAGACGCTCGGCAATCTGAACGAGCGCAACCGCCAGCACGCCGGCGCGATCCGCGTCGCCGCCAGCCAGCTGGCCCGTTCGATCGACGACGTTCTGGACATGGCCCAGATCGACGCCGGGGAGATGGAGCTGGCGCTGGGCGACGTGCGCATCGACGACATGTTCGCCGCCGCCGCCGAACGCTATCGTCCGCGCATCGAGGGCCGCGGCGCCCGGCTGATCGTCCATCCGGTGGAAACAACCAGCGCCATTCGCGGCGACGCCCGCCGCATCGCCCAGGCCCTGGATCATCTGCTGGAGAACGCCACCCGCTCGGTCGCCGAGGACGGGGTGGTGACCCTGCGCGCCGAGGGCAATCCGTCGGAGGTCCGCATCCGCGTCGAGGACACCGGCCGGGGTATTCCCTATCACCTGCAGGCCCATGTCTTCGACCGCTTCGTGCGTCGCGATCGGGGCGGGCCTGGCGTCGGACTGGCCCTGGTCAAGGCGCTGGTGGAACTGCACGGGGGCTGGGCCGAGGTCGAAAGCGAGCCTGGCAAGGGCGCGGCCTTCATCCTGCACCTGCCCGTCGACGCCCAGAGCGACGCGGCGGCGCCGGAGCTGCAGCTGGGCTGACCGGATTTCAAAGCCCGAAGGAACGGGATAGAGGAGCCGGATGACCGAGCTTCTCAAGACCGCCATCATCTACGACTTCGACGGCACCCTCGCGCGGGGGAATATGCAGGAAGTGACCTTCATCCCGTCGCTGGGCATGGGGATCGGCGACTTCTGGGGCGAGGCGGACCGGCTGACCAAGTCGAACGACGCCGACAACATCCTGATGTACATGCAGCTGATGCTGCAGCGGGCGCGCGAGCACGGCGCCCCGATCACCCGCAAGCTGCTGGCCGGCCACGGCGAGGACGTGAAGCTGTTCGACGGGCTGAAGTCGGACCTGACCGGCAAGGGCTGGTTCGAGCGGATCAATGAGATCGGAGCGCGATACGGCCTCGATATCGAGCACTACATCATCTCGGCGGGGCTGGAGGAGATGATCGACGGCTGTCCGATCCGCGACGCCTTCCACCACGTCTTCGCGTCGAAATTCGCCTATGACGACACGGGCACGGCGATCTGGCCGGCGGTCGGCGTCAACTACACGACCAAGACCCAGTATCTGTTCCGCATCAACAAGGGCGTGCTGAACCACTGGGACCACGAGCGGATCAACAAATTCGTCGCCGACGACGACCGGCCCGTGCCGTTCGAGCGGATGATCTTCCTCGGCGATGGGGACACCGACGTCCCCACCATGAAGATGATGCATACCAAGGGCGGCTTCTCGATCGCCGTCTATGACCCGCAGAACACCGCCCGCGACCAGAAGAAGGTCTACAGCCTGATCTCCGAGGACCGGGTCAATTTCGTCGCCGCGGCCGACTATCGCGAGGGCCAGCCGCTGGACCTGATCGTCAAGGGGCTGATCGGCCGGATCGCCATCACCGCCGGGGTTATGCCGGCCAGCGAGGCCTGAAGCCTACTTCAGCTTCGCCTCGAAGACCTTGAGCAGCTTGCCCCAGCCGTCGGCGGCGGCGTCGGCCTTGTAGCTGGCGCGGTAGTCGGCGTGGAAGCCGTGCTGGGCGCCCGGATAGACGACGATCTCGCTGGTGGTGTTCCCGGCGCTGCGCAGGGCCGCGCGCATGGCCTCGACGGCGGTCTGGGGGATGCCCTGATCCAGCTCGCCGTAGAGGCCGAGCACCGGGCATTTCAGATCGTCGGCCAGATCGACGGGCCAGGGCGTGCCCGCCGAGGCCTGTTCGGGGGTGGCGGTCGCCGAGGGGGCCAGCTGGCCGTACCAGGCGACGCCCTGGTCGAGAACGGGGAAGCGGGCGCAGGCCTGCCAGACGACCTTGCCGCCCCAGCAGTAGCCGGTGATCCCGACCTTGTCGCCATTGGCCCAGAGCTGGCCGCTGGCCCAGTCCAGCGTCGCCGAGACGTCGCCCATGACCTGTTCGTATTTGGCCGCGCCGACGATCTGGCGGATGCGGGTCATGTCGGACAGGGGCGCCGGGTCCTCGACGCGGACGAAGAAGGCCGGGGCGATGGCCGCATAGCCCTGCTTGGCCAGCCGACGGCAGATGTCCTGGATATAGGCGTGGACGCCGAAGATCTCCGACACCACGATCACCACGGGGAAGGGACCGTCACCCTCGGGCCGGGCCACATAGGCGGGGAGGGCGAAGCCGTCGGGGGCCGGATAGGTCACGTCGGCGGTGGTCAGATCGTGGGAATCCGTGACGACGGGCTCGGCCGACTGGGCCAGGGCCGCGACCGCATACTGGCTGAAGAAGAGGCCGCCGACGGTCGCCGCGCCGAGCGTCCGGCGCGAGAATTTCAGGTCTTCGGCGGTCTGGCCTTCGGGACGGATCAGGACGGTCATGCGGCGCTCCGGAACAGGTCGATTGAATGCGGTCCGGACCTTGATCCCGGTTCGGGCGACCGTCGAGTCCCTAAAGCGCCCGGCGCAGTGTCAGATTGAGGCGCCCCCCGCCGGGGATCAGCCGTGACGACCCCTCCAGCACCCGGTCGATCCCGTGCCGCGCCAGCCTTGCAGGCCCGGTCAGGGCGCAGACGTCGCCGGAGGTCAGGCGGAAGGTCCGCGTGGGGCCGCCCCCGGCCGGGCCGATGCGGAAGCTCGCCGTGTCGCCGAGCGAGACCGACAGGACGGGCGCGGCATGGTCCTGTTCGTCGCGATCCTGATGCAGGCCCATCTTCGCCCTCTCGCGGTAGAGGTTGACCAGACAGGCATCCGGCGGCGTCGGCCAGCCGGTCAACTGGTCCCAGAGGTCGAGCAGTATGGGCGGGATCGGCGGCCATGCGGCGCCCGTCTCGGGGTGGGTCGGCTGATAGCGATAGCCGTTCCGGTCCGAGACCCAGCCCAGCGGGCCGAGGTTGGTCATCCGCACCGAGAAAGGCCGACCGCCGGGCGTGACGGGCCGGTAGAGGGGCGCGGCCTCCATGGCGGCGAAGACCTGATCAACGAGCGCGGCCTGTTCCGCGTCGGTCAGGGCGGCGGGCCACAGGCGGAAGCCGGGCAGGCCGGTGGGGATTTCGGAGGGCGGGGTCACGGTGACAGTCTATCCGGCGCGAGCCCCCTCAGTCTCCTCGCAAGAGCTCGGAGCCACCTCCCCCGATGGGGGAGGATCGGGTCAGGCGTAGAGGGCCACGAACATCCCGGCGGCGGGGGAGGAGTTGCGGATGTCGCGGTCCATCTTTTCCAGCGCCTTGTCGATGTCCTTGAGGCCCTCCTCGGTCTCCTTGAAGGCCTTCTTGGTCTCATCATCGGGGCCCTTGAGGGCGGTCTGGATCCTGGCCTTGGTCAGGAGGTCGCGGATGACCTTGCCGACACCGCGCACCAGTTTGACGAAGTCCATATCGCCGGCGGCCTCCGAGCCGCTGACCTCGTCGCGCATCTTCTCGTAGATGTTGCGGGGGTCGACGATGGCGGCTGTGGCGGCGGGAGTGGCCCTTGCATCGGACGGGACAGCCGCGTCCGCGGCCGCTTCGGCGTCCTGTGTTTCGGCAGGGGCGGCAGCGGCTTCCCCTTCAGCTCCCTCAGCGGCGGAGGCCTTTTCCGACGGCTCTTCGGCGGGATCGGAAGCGGCGGCGGGCGTGGGGGCGGTCCCGGAAGCGCCGCCGAGGTCGCGGGCGGCGCCGCCCGCGTCGGCATAGGCCTTGATGGCTGATTTCAGGTCTTTGGTGATGGCGGCCAGCTGTTTGGCCATGACCTGGGGATTGTCGGAGGCGAACTGTTTCAGGGTCCGGATGCGTTCGATCAGGGCCATGACCTGGGCCTTCGCCTGGGCCTTGAGCGATGAACGTCGCTCCTTCTGCATATCCTCGAGCGCGGTCGCGGCGGTGCGGGCGGCCTCGGTCTTTTCGGAGGCCTTGTCGGCGGCCTTTGACGATGCAGCGGAGTCCGCCTTCAGGAGCGCAGCGAGGGTCGTGGCGGGCTTTTCGGCCGCCGCCTTCAGGTCTGTTTTGAAACCCATGGCCGGTCGGGCGAGGGTCAGTGTGGCGAGCGTCATCGGATCCGAGCTTTCTGCTGGAAGCCCGGATCCTGACACAGAGAGACTAAGCGGGGCTTTACGCGCCGCGTCGGTATTCAGTTACCGCGTGTAATAGTAGTCCGCGATCTGGCAGACGTTGATGCCGCGGCGTTCGAGGACCTGGCCGTTGGTGAACTCGGCGCGGAAATCGTAGATGCAGGCGCCCGAGCCGTCGTCGATGTTGACGGTCCAGTTGCGGCCCGAATCCAGGGTGTCGCGGCCCAGGATGTCTTCTTCCCAACTGTCGGTGCGGGCGTCCGACGCATAGAAGCGCAGCATGGTCCAGCCGGTCTGGTTGTGGATGGTGACGCGGCGGTTATAGCCGTCGCGCGACTGGGCGACCTTGAGCACCGCCAGCGGTTTGGCGACGAGGGTCGCCTGACCCGGCTCTGCGGCGATGGCCGCCGTCGAACCGGCGCCGATCAGGGCGAGGCCGATCAGGGCGTTGCGGGCGATGGAAGCGAAACTGGTCATGGCGTGATCCTTTCCCCGGACGGCAGGCCGTGGCGGCGTCCGTCGATGAGGAAACCTATCGCTGTTCCGCCAGAAGGGCTCCTGACGGGGTCTGACGACGGCTGACGGAGCCTGACTCGGGGCCTGATTTCCGGGTCTGAAAGGGCAAAGAGTCCTCGGGTTGAATCCCGACGTTGCACATCAAGGCCTTGCGGGGCATGAGGGCTTTCCCATATCCGCACCAGCCGGAGAGGCCCCGAAATCACCGGGGGCTTTCCAACGGAAAACCATCCACCGTCCCTTTCGCGAGGGACATCACGACCAACCGGGGACGGTCACGCGCGGCGCTTAGCTTGAAAAGGCCGCCGCACCGCCCGCCAGACGGAGAGACAATAGAGCCCATGGGCAAGATTATCGGTATCGACCTCGGCACGACCAACTCGTGCGTCGCGGTCATGGAAGGCAAGAACCCCAAGGTCGTCGAGAACGCCGAGGGCAACCGCACGACCCCGTCGGTCGTCGCCATCCAGGACGCGGGCGAGACCCTGGTCGGCCAGCCGGCCAAGCGCCAGGCGGTCACCAACCCGACCAACACCTTCTTCGCCATCAAGCGCCTGATCGGCCGCAACTTTGATGACCCCGTCGTGGCGAAGGACAAGGGGATGGTCCCCTATGAGATCGTCAAAGGTCCGAACGGCGACGCCTGGGTGCGCGCCAACGGCAAGGACTATTCGCCCCAGCAGATCTCGGCCTTCACCCTGATCAAGATGAAGGAGGCCGCCGAGGCCTTCCTCGGCGAGAAGGTGACGCAAGCCGTCATCACTGTGCCCGCCTACTTCAACGACAGCCAGCGTCAGGCGACCAAGGACGCCGGCAAGATCGCCGGCCTGGAAGTGCTGCGCATCATCAACGAGCCGACCGCGGCGGCCCTGGCCTATGGCCTGGACAAGAACGACGGCCAGAAGATCGCCGTCTACGACCTGGGCGGCGGCACCTTCGACGTCTCGGTTCTGGAAATCGGCGACGGCGTCTTCGAGGTGAAGGCGACCAACGGCGACACCTTCCTGGGCGGCGAGGACTTCGACCTGCGTCTGGTCGACTATCTGGCCGACGAGTTCAAGAAGGAGCAGGGCGTCGACCTGCGCTCGGACAAGCTGGCCCTGCAGCGCCTGAAGGAAGAGGCTGAAAAGGCCAAGAAGGAGCTGTCGTCCACGACCTCCTACGAGGTCAATCTGCCGTTCATCACCATGAACGCCTCGGGCCCGCTGCACCTGAACATCAAGCTGTCGCGCGCCAAGCTGGAAGCCCTGGTCGAAGACCTGATCGCCCGCACCATCGAGCCCTGCAAGAAGGCCCTGGCCGACGCCGGCCTGAAGGCTTCGGACATCGATGAAGTTGTCCTGGTCGGCGGTATGACCCGCATGCCCGCCGTGCAGGAAGCGGTGAAGAAATTCTTCGGCAAGGAACCCCACAAGGGCGTGAACCCTGACGAAGTCGTGGCCCTGGGCGCCGCCGTTCAGGCCGGCGTTCTGCAAGGCGACGTCAAGGACGTGCTGCTGCTGGACGTGACCCCGCTGACCCTGGGCATCGAAACCCTGGGCGGCGTCTTCACCCCGCTGATCGAACGCAACACGACGATCCCGACCAAGAAGAGCCAGGTCTTCTCGACCGCCGACGACAACCAGTCGGCCGTGACGATCCGGGTCTTCCAGGGCGAACGCCCGATGGCGGCGGACAACAAGGTCCTGGGTCAGTTCGACCTGATGGGCATTCCGCCGGCGCCGCGCGGCCTGCCGCAGATCGAGGTCGCCTTCGACATCGACGCCAACGGCATCGTCCACGTCACCGCCAAGGACAAGGCGACCAACAAGGAACAGTCGATCCGCATCCAGGCGAACGGCGGCCTGTCGGACGCCGACATCGACAAGATGGTCAAGGAAGCCGAGGCCAACGCCACGGCCGACAAGGCCAAGAAGGATCTGGTCGAGGCGAACAACGCCGCCGAAAGCCTGATCCACTCGACCGAGAAGGCCCTGGCCGAGCACGGCGACAAGGTCGGCGCCGACGAGAAGGGCGCGATCGAAACCGCCCTGGCCGATCTGAAGGCGGCCAAGGAAGCCGGTACGGACCCGGAAGACATCCGCGCGAAGACCAACACTCTGGTCCAGGCCTCGATGAAGCTGGGTGAGGCCATGTACGCCCAGTCGGCCGGTTCGGGCGACGACGCCACGGCCACCGCCGACGACGGCGTGGTCGATGCCGAGTTCGAGGAAGTCGACGGCGACGACGACGAGAAGAAGAGCGCGTAAACAACACGCTCTGTAAATGTGAGGGCCCCGCTTGTCAGACGGCAGCGGGGCCTTCTTTTATGAAGGTTGCATCACACGGCCCGCTTACCATGTGTCTGACAGGCACTGACTGGGTCACGGACCGCGCCGATCGCCCGCAGAGGCGACGCCGGACCGACAAGGGATAGAGGACGAGTTCGCCCGATGGCGCGTGACTATTACGAGATTCTGGAGGTCGAGCGGACTATCGACGCCGCCGGTCTGAAATCCAGCTATCGCAAACTGGCCATGATCCACCATCCGGACCGCAACGGCGGCTCCGAAGAATCCATGGCGAAGTTCAAGGAAATCTCCGAGGCCTATACCGTCCTGTCGGACGAGCAGAAGCGCGCCGCCTATGACCGCTACGGCCATGCGGGCGTGAACGGCGGCGGGGGCGGCGGCTTCGGCGGGGGCCAGCAGGGCTTCCACGACGTCAACGACATCTTCTCCCAGGTCTTCGGCGACGCGTTCGGGGACGTCTTCGGCGGACGCGGCGGCGGTCGGCAGAACAACGGCCCGCGTCGCGGCTCGGACCTGCGCTACGACCTCGAGATCACCCTGGAGCAGGCCTACAAGGGCGCCGAGGTCGAGATCTCGGTCCCCTCGACCCTGACCTGCGAAACCTGCGAGGGCACGGGCGCCAAAAAGGGCTCCAAGCCGACCACCTGTTCGACCTGCGCCGGTCAGGGCCGGGTGCGTCAGGCCAACGGCTTCTTCCAGGTGGAGCGCACCTGCCCGAGCTGCGGCGGCGCCGGCCAGAAGATTTCGCAGGCCGATGTCTGCACGACCTGTCACGGCCACGGTCAGGTCCGCAAGACCCGCACCCTGAACCTGAAGGTTCCGGCGGGGGTGGACGACGGCTCGCGCATTCGCCTCACGGGCGAGGGCGACGCCGGCCAGCGGGGCGGTCCGCGCGGCGACCTCTATGTCTTCCTGTCGGTGCAGCCGCACGAGCTGTTCGAGCGCGACAACCTCGACCTCCTGTGCACCGTGCCGGTGCCGATGACGGTCGCGGCCCTGGGCGGCGAGATCGAGGCGCCCTGCCTGGTCTCCGAAGCCTGCGACGGCCAGTGCAAGGCCCCGGTGGTCGTTCCCGCCGGCGCCCAGACCGGCAAGACCGTCCGCATCAAGGGCAAGGGCATGCCCCACCTGAACGGCCGCCAGCGCGGCGATCTGGTGGTCGAGCTGTTCGTCGAGACCCCGACCGACCTGACCCCGCGCCAGAAGGAGCTGATGCAGGAACTGGCCCAGTCGTTCGGCGAGAGCCAGAACCCGCGCAACACCTCCTTCGCCGGCAAGGCCAAGCGCTTCTGGGCCGATATTCTCGGTTCCGAGCCGGATCCCTCGAAAGAGACTGCGGCGTAAGCCGGTTCGTGCTTAGAGTGCGTCGATGAGCGGAATCTTTCATGCCGGTATCTCCGGCGCACGCGGCCGGATGGGCCGTGCGGTCGATCAGGTCCTGGACGAGCGCGACGATGTCATGGTCGCGGTGCGGTTCGACTGGGGCGAGACCCCCGACCTGAGCCTGTGTGACGTAGTCATCGACTTCTCGACGGCCGAGGCCTCGACGGCGCTCGCCGAACTGGCGGCCGAACGCGGCGGCCCGGCCCTGGTCATCGGCTCGACCGGCTTTTCGCCCGAACAGGACGCCCGCATCGTCAAGGCGGCAGAAAAGGTCGCCATCGTGCGCAGCGGCAACTATTCGCTGGGCGTCAACATCCTGATCGGTCTGGTCGAGCACGCCGCCCTGCGGCTGGACGCGCGCGACTGGGACATCGAGGTGATCGAGGCCCATCACCGGCTCAAGGTCGACGCCCCCTCGGGCACGGCCCTGATGCTGGGCGAGGCGGCGGCCAACGGGCGCGGCCACGACCTCGAGGAGGTCCGTCAGAAGCCCTATGACGGCATCACCGGCGAGCGTGAGCCGGGCAAGATCGGTTTCGCCTCCATCCGCGGCGGCGGCATCGTCGGCGAACACACTGTGCTGTTCGCCTCCAAGGACGAGACCCTGACGCTGAGCCACTCGGCCATCGATCGCAGCCTGTTCGCCAAGGGCGCGGTGGCTGCGGCCGCCTGGGTCCGCACGCGCCGCCCCGGCCTCTACGACATGCAGGACGTGCTTGGCTTCAGACAGGCGTAGCCTGTCTGATCCTTGTTTGGGTCGCTGAGCGACGCGCTACGTTCGCGACTCGGTCGCTCACTGCTTGAGCGCGGCTTCCCTCACCTTTGACGGCAATGGGCTGCCGATTGCGCTCAAGTAGCGAGACTCCGCGAGCCGAGCGTAGCGCGCCGCGTTAGCGGCCCAATATCAATGAGCGTGCGCGCGATGCGACCGGAAGGCTGATCCCGTAAGAATGGTCTTCAGGAAGAAGAAGATCGCGATCACGATCGCATAGCCGAGGAACAGCGCGAGCGCCGTCATCCAGAAGCCCATGGTCATGATGTCGGGCAGGGCGATCTGGCCACCGTCCAGGGCCGGACGCAGCATGACCACCAGACGGTCGACGATGACGGCGCCGAGCGCCGTGCCCCACAGGCTGCGCCAGGCCGGCATCACCAGGGCCGCGATCAGGGCGATGATCAGCCCCACCACCTGATTGACGCCGTCAAACCCGCCCTGGGCCAGGGCGAACAGGCCGCTCAGAAGCGAACCGATCTGATCGAGGAAGTTTTCCATCACGCACCGCTCCTGTTTGGGGGCCTGCCGGAAACGCAGCTTGGCCGCATGAAGCAGGGTTAACGCCAGTCTTGCGGATTCGCTCCCGCCATGAGGGCGCGATTTCAACCGGACAGCGGCGCACGGCTCCGCTAGAGAGCCCGGATGAACGGCAAGGCCTTGAAAGCATGAGCGGGACCGCTGCGGCGCACACCGACCGGATTGCGTTCGGCATCGCCCTGAGGATCGCCTCGGCGGGCTTCTTCTCGATCATGTCGGCGGTGCTCAAGCTGGCGACGACCCATGGGGTCAATGCGCCCGAGATGCTGTTCTATCGCGCCCTGTTCGGCCTGCCGGTGGTGCTGGTCTGGGTCCTGACCATGCACGGCGGGGTGAAGGTGCTGGGGACGGAGCGGCCCTGGGCGCATCTCTTCCGCAGCGCGCTGGGCATCGCCTCGATCCTGTGCACCTTCCAGGCCCTGACCCTGCTGACCCTGCCCGACGCGGCGACGCTCGGCTTCACCGCCCCGATCTTCGCCACCATTCTGGCTGCCCTGGTCCTGAAGGAGGTCATCGGGCGGCATCGCTGGGTGGCGGTGCTGGTGGGCTTCATCGGCGTCGCCGTGGTTCTGAGGCCCGGAACGGGCCACGCGCCGCCGCCGATCGGGGTGGTCTTCGGCCTGCTGGCCGCGCTCGGCACGGCCGGGGTGACCGTGACCCTGCGCCAGCTCAAGGACACCGAACATGTGGCGGCGATCGTCTTCTGGTTCTTCTCGGCCTCGGTGGTCGTGGGCGGGCTGATGCTGCCGTTCTTCGGCCGCTGGCACGACCTGACCACCTATGGGCTGCTGGCCGCGGGCGGCTTCGCCGGGGCCCTGGCCCAGCTGGCCTCGGCCGCCTCGCTCAAGGCCGCGCCGGTCGCGACGGTGGCGCCGTTCGACTATCTGCAGATCGTGGGGGCGGTGATCTTCGGCTGGTGGCTGATGAACAGCCCGCCCAGCCTGAACACCCTGGTCGGCGGCGTCCTGATCGCCGCCAGCGGTCTCTACACCGTCTGGCGCGAGCACAGGCGCAGCAAGGACCGGATGATCCAGACGACGTCCGCGCCGGTCTAGGGGCGCCGGTTCAGGGGCGCCGCCCTAAGGCCTGAGGTCTTCGCCAGCGGTATAGGCCGGCAGCAGTCGGACCGCCGTCTCGAACGCGGTCCTGATCTCGGTTTCGCTGAACCCCTGATCCCAAAGCTCCGTGGCGAGCGCCGTTATGGCCTCGTCGAGCACGGTCTGCTCCGGCCAGGGATTGGATTTGTGGAGGCCCTTCAGCTCGCCGCCCAAAGCATGGACGAGGTCGAAAAGGCGGCTCTGCCAGAGATCGGCGGCGTCCATCGAATACCCCGTCTAGCGCCCCGTCGAGCCGAAGCCGCCTGCGCCGCGCGCGGTTTCGTCCAGGCTGTCGACCTCGGCGATCAGGGCCTGGGCATGGGCCGCAATGACCATTTGCGCGATGCGTTCGCCGCGCTGGATCACGAAGGGCTCGGCGCCGTGGTTGATCAGGATCACCCCCACCTCGCCACGATAGTCGCTGTCGATGGTTCCGGGGGAGTTCAGGCAGGTGATCCCGTGCTTGAGCGCCAGACCCGAGCGCGGGCGCACCTGGGCCTCCCAGCCGGGCTCCAGGGCGATCTTGAGGCCCGTGGGCACCAGCGCCCGGGCGCCGGGGACCAGCGTCAGGGGCGCATCGGCGGGCACGGCGGCGCGCAAATCCATCCCGGCCGAACCGGTCGTCTCATAGGCCGGCAGCGCCAGCCCTTCGGAATGGGGCAGGCGCTGGATCCGCAGGGTGGTCATTCAGGCATTTCCGTCGATTTGGAAGTGGTCGGCGATCCGGGCGGCGAGGGCTCGGGCGATGGCGGTCTTGGGCTGGCGCGGCCAGCCTTCGGTCCCCTCGCGGGTGACCAGAAGCACGGCGTTGCCGTCCGAGCCGAAGACGTCGTCGGAGACGTCGTTGCCGACGATCCAGTCGCAGCCCTTCCTCGACAGCTTGGCGCGGGCGTTGGCCTCCAGATCCGCGGTCTCGGCGGCGAAGCCGATGACCAGGGCGGGGCGGTTGGGACCGGGGGCGGCGACGCCCGCCAGGATGTCGGGGTTCTCGATCAGGGCCAGGGTCGGCGGGCCGCCCGGACCCTTCTTGATCTTGCCGCCGGCAATGGTGTCGATGCGCCAGTCGGCGACGGCGGCCGAGAGGACGGCGATGTCGGCGGGGAGCGCCGCTTCCGTCGCGGCCTTCATCTCCAGCGCGCTCTCGACATCGACGCGGGTCACGCCGACCGGAACCGGCAGGCCCGTCGGGCCGGACACAAGCGTCACCTCGGCGCCGAGGCCAGCCAGGGCCGAGGCGATGGCGTAGCCCTGTTTGCCGCTGGAGCGGTTGGTCAGGCCGCGCACGGGGTCGATGGCCTCGAAGGTCGGACCGGCCGTCACGACGGCCCTGCGGCCCATCAGAGGCCTGCCGTCCGGACCGGTCAGCAGATCGAGGATTTTGTCTAGGATGGCGGCGGACTCGGCCATCCGGCCCGGCCCGTATTCGCCACAGGCCATCTCCCCGTCGTCGGGACCGACCACAGCCATGCCGTGGAAGCCTTCGAAGCCCTTCAGCCGGGCGACATTGGCCTGAACCGCCGGGTGCAGCCACATGCGCACATTCATGGCCGGGGCCAGAAGGGTCTTCTTGTCCGTGGCGATCAATGTGGTCGAGGCCAGGTCGTCGGCCAGACCGTTGGCGGCCTTGGCGATCAGGCCGGCCGTGGCGGGGGCGACGACGACCAGATCGGCCCAGCGCGACAGCTCGATATGGCCCATGGCCGTCTCGTCCTCGGGCGCGAACAGGGTCTGGCGCACGGGATGGCCGGTCAGGGCCGCGAGGGACAGGGGGGTGACGAACTCGGCGCCCGAGGCGGTCAGGATGGTCTGGACCTCGCCCCCGGCCTTTCTGATCAGCCGGACCAGCTCCAGCGCCTTGTAGGCGGCGATTCCGCCGCCGACGATCAGCAGGATCTTGCGGGACTGGAGAGCGCCTGTGGTCATGGGCCTTCTCTAGCCGGACCGCCCTTCGCCGTCGAGGCGGGGTCGGGGAGGGGGTACAACCGCAAAAAAGAACATTGCGGGAACATGCAACCTATGCATAACTGCGTTCAGCGATGCAAGGGAGGGTTGGATGGACAGAATGATCATCAGGACCGGGGCGGCGCTGGTCGTCGGCGCGGGTCTTCTGCTGGCGGGCGGGTGCGACAACGGGCCGTCAGCGGTTCAGACGCGGGATCGGGCCGGAGAGGCGGGGGCGGTTCTTACCGCGGCGGCGCTCGGCGGCCCGGCCCAGGCCGAGACGGTGGGCGCAGAACCGGCTGGCGGGGCGGCGGAAAAGGGGGCGGTCACCGCCAACCGGCGCGAGACGGCGGACGCCAAGATCGTCCGGCTCTATGAACGCAACGGCGCCGCCTTCGGGGCGCGGTCGGCCGAGGACTATGCGGCGCGGATGAAGGCCTTCGCCGACAATCCGCCGGCGGGGGCGGACACCGCGAAGCGCCCGAACGGCGACACCCTCTACTATCAGGCCTCAACCAACACCTTCGCCGTGGTCGCTCGGGATGGTACGCCGCGGACCATGTTCAAGCCGGACGACGGTCCCGCCTACTGGGCCCAGCAGAAGGAACGGGCGCCCAACTTCGGCGTGCGCCGGAACGCAGGGACAAGCACAGGCTCCGGCGCGGCGTCGAATTAGCGACGGCGGCGACCGGAGGCGGAGGGACCGGCGGCCCGCAACGGGGCCGGGCCGGTGAGGCGGATCAGGCCTCTTCCTCGGGGCGGTCGGTCATTTCGCGGATCAGGTCGAGCGCGAGCTTCTGCTGCCGGTTCGACAGCTGCGGCGCCAGACGCGAGATCTCGATCGAATAGCGGGTCGAGGGGAAATCATGATCGAAGGCGGCGGCGCCGTCTTCGGCCATGCCCGGCTGTCCCTGGGCCAGGCCCTGGAAGAAATAGCCGATGTCGACCTTGAAGAAGCGGGCGATGTCCCAGAGCTTGGACGCCGAGATGCGGTTGGCGCCCTTCTCGTACTTCTGGATCTGCTGGAAGGTCAGACCCAGGGCCCGTCCCAGATCGCTCTGATTGTACCCCAGGCTAATACGCTTTTCGCATACTCGTCTGCCCACGTGACGGTCGACGGGATGAGGTCCGTCTTCGCCTGCGCCTCTAGCCATTTTTCTCTCGCCGTATCCGCGTACTAACGCGACAGTTTTGATGCGCCGCGTTTCGGCGGCTGTCACCCAATAATATACATACGGCGGCGCTTCACATCCGGTTGCAACCTTTAGGCATCATTTTTCGCGGATTCCGCGCTGCCAGCCGCGAATGGGTATCAGGTACGAAACGTACCATATGCAAAAACGAGAAAGTTCAGAGGCTTTTCGCCTTATGCGAGCGAATCCCCCGTAGGGCGGCGAGGGCCAGATTTCGTTCCAGAGGGCTCAGCGCGGCGGCGACTTCGGCGATGGCGCGCAGGGACTGTTCGTCGGACATCGGATCGCGCGGGTTTCCGGACACGTTTCCGGACGGCGCCTCGAACGCCGTCCCGTCTTCCGCCATGCCCGGGGCGAAGCCGGCCGCGGGCTCTTGCGTCGCAGCGGTCGCACGGGCTCCGCCAGCGCCATCGCTCCCGGCCTTCGCCACGGGGCCGATGGTGAAGGGCAGTCCGGCGTAAACCTCGGAAACGTCCAGCCCGTATCGGCGGCAGAACTGCCAGATGCGCGAGGCGGGAATCCGCTGGCCGTTTTCGTAGCCCTGCCAGCGGCCCTCGGAGGCGCCCATGTCGGCGGCGACCTGGCGGCGGGTCAGGCCCAAGGCCTCGCGCAGTTCGCGGAAGCGGCGGCTGACGGCCGCATCGACATGACGCGTCCGCTCGGTCTCCTGCCGCTCCCCTGTTCCCTTCATGGCGCCGCCTTCGCGTCGCCGGGCGAGCCCAGCCGGCGCCAGGGCAGGCAGATCGCCAGACTGGCCAGGACCGTCAGCCAGAAGAAGAGGTCGCCGACGCGGCCATAGAGGGTGGCGGGCGCCGGACGCGGCAGGAAGGCGTCGATGACCCCGCTCTCGCCCGGGTCCAGCCGTTTGCCGGGAACCAGTCGACCCCAGCCGTCGATCATCGCCGAGACCCCGGTCGGGGTGGCGCGCACCACGGGAAGGCCCGTCTCGATGGCGCGGTAGCTGGCGAGATTCAGATGCTGCAGCGGCCCGGACGTGCGCCCGAACCAGGCGTCGTTGGAGACATTGGCGATCCACGACGGCCGCTTCGCGCCGCCCGGAGTAAAGCCCGGATAGAGGCTCTCGTAGCAGATCAGGGGCTGGACGCGCGGGGCGTTGGGCAGGTCGATGGGCGCCGGCTTCGGACCCGCGCTGAAGTCCGACGGCATATGCACCAGGCTGCGAATGCCCAGCGCCCCCATCAGATCGCCCAGCGGCAGATATTCGCCGAAGGGCACCAGCCGGTATTTGTCATAGATGCCGGTGACCCTGAGGCCCGGTCCGTCGCCCTCGTCATGCAGGGCGAACAGGCTGTTGAAATAGCGGTCGGGCGCCCCCGGCTTCGGCGAGGGCTCGCCGCGGGCGAGGCCCATCAGCAGGGTCTGGCCGGGCTGCAGGGCGCGGGCGATGGCGGTGGCCTCGGGCGCGCCGTCGGCGAAGACCTGATTGGCGCTGGCGGGCAGGGCGCCCTCGGGCCAGACGACCACGTCGGGCAGGCCGCCTTCACCCGGTCGGGCGGTCAGGTTCAGATAGCGGTCGACGATCCCCTGATAGGCCTCCGAGGTCCATTTCGATTCCTGGGCCACATCGGCCTGAACGATGCGGATGAGCGTCGGCGACAGCTCGACCTTTGCGCCATGCAGCCGGATCATCCCGCCGATCACGAGAGCCAGAAGCACGCCGGCGCCGATCAGGGCCGAGGCGGCTCGGCGCTCGCGCGTACCCGGCCCCAGCAGTGGGGCGAAGGCCGAGACGGCGGCGACGGTGACGAAGCCCAGACCATAGACCCCGACGACGGAGGCGAATTGCGACCCGGCCGACCCGGCCTTCCAGCTGGCGCCCGCCGGGTTCCACGGGAAGCCGGTCAGGACATGGCCGCGCAGCCATTCCAGCAGGCAGAACAGGGCGGCGAAGACGAGGACGCGGACGACGCCTGCGGGCGCGAACCGGCGATACAGCGCCAGCGCCGTGCCCCAGAACAGGCCGAGGCCGGCGGGCAGCAAGCTCGCTGCAAATGGCGCCATCCAGGCCTGGGACGGATCGACCTGGAAGGCCTCCGCGACCCACCAGCAGGAGATGAAGAAATAGGCGAAGCCGCCCAGCCAGCCCATCCAGAAGGCGCCGCGTTTCGTCTCCGACCTTTCGGCCAGCAGCATCAGCAGCGGATAGCCGAGCAGGCCCGGCAGGACCCCGAACGGCGGATGGGCCAGCGCCGCCCCGACCCCGGCCAGAAGCGCCAGGCCGATGCGGCCCAGACGCAGGATCAGCCGACGCCGTTTCTCGCTCCCGGCGGCGAGGTCGTGGACGGGCAGGTCGGCCAGGGGTTCGGAGGTCATGCGGCCCGTTTTACTGGAGGCGATTCAGAGGTCGTCAGGCAGGATGTATGGGTCCGCCACGCCCAGGCTGGCAAGCAGGGTGCGCTCTTCGGCCTCCATCGCCTCGGCCTCGGCCTCGTCTTCATGGTCGCGTCCGAGAACGTGCAGGGTCCCGTGGATGACAAGATGGGTCAGATGGTTGGCGAGGCTTTTCCCCTGTGCCTGCGCCTCGTCGCGGCAGACGCCGAAGGCCAGGACGATGTCGCCCAGATGCGGCGGCTCCCCGGGCATCGGCATGTCCCCGCCCGGGAAGGACAGGACATTGGTCGGCCGGTCCTTGTCGCGGAACTGGGCGTTGAGCAGTTGAACCGCGCCGTTGTCGGTCAGCAGGACGACGAGGCCGCCCTCGGTATCCCCCAGCGCAGCGGTCGCGGCCCGTTCGACGACGGCTTCGGCCTCCGGCAGGGCGTCGGTCCAGTCGTCGACCTCGATCTCGACCTCGATCACGATCAGGCCGCCGGATCTTCGAGGTCAGCCTTGGGACGGCTGCCCGCCGCATCGGCGTCATAGGCGCGCACGATCCGCTCGACCATGGCGTGGCGGACCACGTCGCGGGCCTCGAACTCCAGCACCCCGACCCCCTTCACATCGCGCAGGATGCGGAGCGCATGGGCCAGGCCCGAATCGCGGGGATTGAGAAGGTCGATCTGGCTCGGGTCGCCGGTGACCACCATCCGCGCGCCTTCGCCGAGACGGGTCAGGACCATCTTCATCTGCAGCCGCGAGGTGTTCTGGGCCTCGTCGACGATGATGAAGGCGTGGCTGAGGGTGCGGCCGCGCATGAAGGCGATGGGGGCGGCCTCGATCTCGCCCTTGTCGCGGCGGCGCTGGACGTCCTCGGCCCCGAGGATGTCGTTCAGCGCCTCCCAGATCGGGGCCAGATAGGGGTCGACCTTTTCGTTGAGGTCGCCGGGCAGGAAGCCCAGCTTCTCACCCGCCTCGACCGCCGGGCGGGTGATGACCAGCCGGTCCACCTGTCCCCGCCGCAGCAGGGAGGCGCCGTAGGCGGCGGCGAGGAAGGTCTTGCCGGTGCCCGCCGGGCCGACGCCGAAGCTCAGTTCGTGATTGGCCAGCACGTCCAGATAGCGGGCCTGGGCGTCGGTCTTGGGCACGATGGCGCCGCGTCGGCCGATGGGCAGGGCCAGAGGATCGACGCGACGGCCGCCGCCGGACACGCCGGTGCGGGCCACGCCGATGGCGGCGCGGACGTCGGCCTCATTGACCTCGGCGCGCTGGGCGATCCGGCCGGCCAAGGTCTCGATGACCTGTTTGGCGTTGGCCCGGTCGCGGGCGCCGCCGTTGATCGACACCCCGCCGCCGGGCGCCTCGATCAGCACCTTGAACGCGTCCTCGATCAGGGCGACGTGACGGCTGTTGGGCCCGATGACGGCGTGCAGGGCGTCGTCGTCCAGCTCCAGGAACTCACTCTCTCTCGCCATTCTAGATCGGCCTGTCGGCCGAGGGCGCTACCGCGCGCGACGCGGTCGCTTGCTGCTTGAGCGCTGCTTCGTTGGTCAAAAGTCTACCCGTCAAACTGTTCTGTTGCCCGCTGATGATTTCGACCGGAACGATCTGGCCGAGCAGATGATCCGCGTCGTCGACGTGGACCGATTGGAGCCAAGGCGAGCGGCCGATGGCCTGATGTCCGTGGCGGCCCTTCTTCTCGAACAGGACGTCGGAGGTCATACCCGCACGCGAGGCGTTGAAGGCGGTCTGCTGTTCGAACAGCAGGGTCTGGAGCGCCTGCAGCCGCTCGCGCGCCACGGCGTCCGGCACCTGGGCCCCCATGCCGGCGGCGGGGGTGCCGGGACGCGGCGAATACATGAAGGAGAAGGCCGAGGCGTAATTCACCTGACGGACCAGATCCATCGTGTCCTCGAAATCCTTGTCCGTCTCGCCCGGGAAGCCGACGATGAAATCGCCGGACAGGGCCAGGTCCGGCTGGGCCCCGCGGATGCGGGCGATCAGGTCGATGTATTTCTGGCGTCCGTGCTTGCGGTTCATCAGCCGCAGGATCCGGTCCGAGCCCGCCTGAACCGGAAGGTGCAGCCAGGGCATCAGGGCGGGCAGGTCGGCATGGGCGGCGATCAGGTCGTCGGACATGTCGTTGGGATGGCTGGTCGTATAGCGAATGCGGTCGATGCCGGGGATTTCGGCCAGGGCCCAGGCCAGCTTCGCCAGGGTCCAGGCGCCATCCGCGCCCTCGCCGTCATAGGCATTGACGTTCTGGCCCAGCAGGGTGACCTCGCGCACCCCCTTGTCGGCCAGACCGCGCGCCTCGGCGAGGATGTCGGCGACCGGGCGCGACCATTCGGCGCCGCGCGTATAGGGCACCACGCAGAAGGTGCAGAACTTGTCGCAGCCCTCCTGCACGGTCAGGAAGGCGGTCGGGCCCTTGACCCCGCGCGCGGCGGCGCCCTCGGCCGACAGGGCGTCAAACTTTTCATTGGGGGCGAAGTCGGCGCCGATGCGCTCGCCGCGCGCCCGGGCGTTGCGGGTCAGAAGCTCGGGCAGCTGGTGATAGGCCTGGGGCCCGACGACCAGATCGACGGCCGGCTGGCGGCGCATGATCTCCTCGCCCTCGGCCTGGGCGACGCAGCCGGCGACGGCGATGGTCATGCGGCCCTCGCCGCGGGCCAGCTTCTTGTCCCGCATCTCGCGCATCTTGCCGAGTTCGGAATAGACCTTCTCGGCCGCCTTCTCGCGGATGTGGCAGGTGTTCAGGATGACGAAGTCGGCGCCCTCGGCCGTATCCGTGGTCGCATAGCCGAGCGGGCGCAGGACGTCGGCCATGCGCTCGGAATCATAGACGTTCATCTGACAGCCGTAGGTCTTGATGAAGAGACGCTTGGGCGGCGTCTCTCCCATCCCGGCTTCAGGGGGCCCGGCTTCAGAGGGCGTGGCGCCGAGGGGCGCGACGAGGGTCTCGGTCATTTGTTCTTAATAAGGGGCTGTGGGGCTTTGCGCCACTCGCCCGAAAGAACCGGGCCGCTCAGTGGTCGTGGCGGGCGCCGTGACGAGTGAAGATCAGGCCTTCGCGCTTGGACGGCTCGGCGCCTTCGATGGCCGTGCCGTAGAGCTCGAGCTTGTGCCCGACCAGCTGGAAGCCGAGGCGTTCGGCGATCTCGGTCTTCAGCCGCTCGATCTCGGCGTCGAAGAATTCGATGACCTCGCCCGTGCGGGTGTCGATCAAATGATCGTGGTGGTCGTCGCCGGCCTCTTCATAGCGGCTGCGGCCGTCGCCGAAATCGTGCTTCTCGACCACGCCCGCTTCCTCGAACAGCCGCACGGTCCGGTAGACGGTGGCGATCGAGATATGGGGGTCGATGGCGGAGGCGCGGCGGTACAGCTCCTCGACGTCCGGATGATCCTCGGCGTTCGACAGCACCCGCGCGATGACGCGCCGCTGCTCGGTCATACGCATGCCGCGTTCGGCGCAAAGCTTTTCGATCCGGTCCATGGTTCGACAAGATAGAGGCAGCGTCACCGCGAGGGAAGTCGCTCCGGCCATGCAAGCGCAAGAAGAAGCGCGTCGACGCGGCCTCCGTCCGATTTTTCGTAATAGTTCCTGCGCCGGCCGGTCTGTTCGAACCCGAGCCGGGCGTAGAGGGCGCGGGCGGCTTCATTGTCCTCGGCGACCTCGAGGAACAGGCGTTCGGCGCCGGCGCGGGCGGCGAAGTCCGCTGCGGCCTGTGTCAGGCGGGCGCCGAGACCCGCGCGGCGGGCGGCCGGGCGGACGGCCAGGGTCAGGATTTCGGCCTCGTCCAGCACGACCCGGCACAGGATGAAGCCGTCCGGTGCGGTGACCGCAAAGACCCCGGCCTGACCGAGAAGGCTTTGAAAGGCGGCGTCGTCCCAAGGGGCGTGGAAGGCCTCGGCATGGAGGACGGCGAGGTCGGGCGCGACCTCCGGGCCGGAGGCGACGCTCAGGGCTTCGCCGGGAGTCGTGGAGGACGAATCAGTCACGACGGCTTCGCAGGCCGCGCCTGACCGGGCAGGCGGGTCGGCGGGGTCGCGTCGGGCGCGCGCAGATAGAGCGGCGTCGGCGGCGAGGTCGCCGGGTCGGCGGCGATGGTCAGGGCCGCGAGGGCGGCAGGCGTAGGGACGGTGATCAGGTCGGCGGCGCTCTCCGCCGCAAACCGCTCCCGTGCTTCCGGCGACGGAGCGGGCCAGGACGAGGGCGGGGCCATCAGGACCAAAGGGGCGCCGCTGCCGACAAAGGACCAGATGCCCTCGACCTCGCCGCCGAAGTTCGCGGCGGCCGCCTCTACGGCGAGGGCCTGGGGCGGAGAGGTTGGACCGCTCTCATCGAAGATCTGGAGGTAGACCTGGCCACGGCGAGCATCGATCGCGGCGGCGATGTGCGGGGGTTCGATATCCGTGGCACGCCACCAGTTCTGCTTCGACCGCGCCAGTCCCGCCAGCGTCGAGACGCCGACGACCGGCACGCCCAGCGCCGCGCCCAGCCCCTGGGCGAAGGCGAGGCCGACGCGCAGGCCGGTGAAGGAGCCGGGTCCGACGGTGACGCCGATGCGTTCGATGCCGTCGAAGCCGCCGGCTTCGGCGACGGCGTCGCGGACCAGGCCGCCGATCCGCTCCTGATGCCCCTTGGCCATGGGTTCGACGCGCACGCCCAGAGGCTTGTCGCCGTCGAAGACGGCGGCGGTGCAGGCGTTCAGCGCCGTATCGATGACGAGGACCTTCATGGGCGGACCTCTATCCGCGCGCGGCCGGGAAGGCGAGGGGGCTCCCCGACGCTTACCTCGACGCCAGCGCCTCCACGATGGTCGCGACCGCGCGCCGGGCGTCGCGGCTCTCGATCAGGCCGAAACCGGTCGCCACGGCCCGCCCCTCGGGGCTGGCGGTCAGGAAGCGCAGGCCCGTCAGCCATTCCGCCTCGGCGGCGTCCGCCCCGAGGGCTCCGCCCGGCGGTTCTTCCCGCCCCGGGTCGGGCGCGGGCGGTGGGAAAAAGCCGGCGGTCGTGGCGCCCAGGACGGTCGCGATCCGGTGCAGGCGCGAGACCGAGACCCGGTTGGTCCCGGCCTCATATTTCTGGATCTGCTGCGGACTGATGCCGAGCCGGTCGGCGAGCCCCTGCTGCGACAGGCCCAATGCCGCACGTCGCTGGGCGATGCGGGCCCCGACGAAGGCGTCCACCCGGTCCGGCGTTCTCGGCATCGACTGTCCCTCCCGCTCGATCCGAATGGGAGAGTTTCATGAAACGAAACCGGTTGCAACTTATTCGTTTCATCACTCCGATAATCAGGGATCGAGGCGGGCGATGACGGCGGCGACGCGGGCGGCGCGGGACCGGTCCAGCACGGTCTCGGCGTCCAGACCGCCGGGGCCGCCGCGCAGATAGAGACGGTCGGCGTCGGCGCGGTCGTAGAGGCGGATCAGGCGTGAGCCGTCGGTCAGGTCGATGACACAGCCCTGATCCCGGCGCGGCCAGCGGTCCGGATCGAATTCCAGCACCACGCCCGAGGCGGCCCACGGGGCAAGGTCGTCGTTGGAGAGTTGCAGGCGCTCGGTCGCGGAGGGCGGGGCGGGAAGTCGGATGTGGGGCGGTCCGGTCCAGCCGCGTCCGCCGCTTTCGACGCCCCTGCTCACCGGTGCGGCCGGCGCATCGGCGGTGATCCGGGCGGCGGCGAGGGCGAGGTCTTCGGGGCTGGCGTCGAGGGCGGCGGTCAGGCGGCGCTGGACGTCGGGACGGAACAGGCCGGGCCGTTTGCCGGCTTCATACAGGCCCCAGCCCTGGCTGGTCATGTCGAGCCGTGCGCCGGCCTCGGCCTGGCTCAGGCCCCGCTCGCGACGCAGGACGGCCAGGGCCTCGCCGAGGGCGCGCACGTCGCTGTCCTGTTCGAAGCGGGGCATGGCCGCACGATGACAGGCTTGCGGGCAGGCGGCCAGAACGAATTGGTTTCAATGAAACCCGCGCTCAAGCAGCGAGCCCCGGACCTGGTCCGGGGCGAGCGATAGCGCGCTTGCTTAGATCACCTGCTCGACCCGGGTCACTTCCGGGACGTAGTGTTTCATCATCTGCTCGACCCCGGCCTTGAGGGTGGCGGAGGAGGAGGGGCAGCCGGCGCAGGCGCCGCGCATGCGCAGCGAAAGCACGCCGCTGTCCTCGTCGAAGGAATCAAACAGGATGTCGCCGCCGTCCTGGGCCACGGCCGGACGGATGCGGCTGTCGAGCAGGGCCTTGATCTCGGCGACGATCTCGGTGTCCTCGCTGGTGTCGGCGACGGCTTCCTCGGTGCGGATCAGCGGGGCGCCCGAGGTGAAGTGGTCCATGATGGCGGCCAGGATCGGCGGCTTCATCTCCGACCAGTCCAGACCATGCGCGGCCTTGGTCACCGAGACATAGTCGGCGCCGAAGAAGACGCCGGCGACATCCTCGAGCTGGAACAGGGCCTCGGCCAGGGGCGAGGCGGCGGCCTGATCGACGGTCAGGAACTCGCGCGCGCCCAGCGGGGCCCCATCCTCAGCAAGAAGGGCGCGTCCCGGCAGAAACTTGAGCACATTGGGATTGGGCGTGGGTTCGGTCTGGATGAACATGGCCTGCAGATGCGCTCAGGCGCGCTCCTGTTCAAGACGGGTAGGACTGCTCCAGCTCATATTCGCTGCCGTGATCGGTCAGGGTGCTGGAGTAGAGGCCGAAGCGGTCGATGCGGATCGGCGGCGAGTGCAGCAGATTGTGGTTGGAGACCCAGGCGCCGATCCGGTCCGGATTGGTCTGGGTCTTGAGGTACGCCAGGGTCAGGTGGGGCTTGTAGACGCGGGGTTCCATGTGGATTCCGGCCCGTTCGGCCGCCGCCTTGCATCGACCCGCCAGGACATTGAGCTTCTCATTGGGCTCGACCCCGGCCCAGAGGGTGTCGGCGCGGTGGGCGTCGCCGAAGGACCCCACGCCTTTCAGCACGATTTCGAACGGATCGACCGGGATGCGCGACAACTCGCCCGCCAGATCGTCGGCCTGACGCTCCGGCACCTCGCCGTAGAAGGCCAGGGTGATGTGCAGGGCCTCTTCCGGCCGCCATTTCGCGCCCGGCAGGCCGGTCTGGCGCCGTTTCAGGGTTTCGACGACGTCCCAGGGGACGGGCAGGGCGGTGAACAGGCGAAGCATGCGACCCTTGGTAGCGGGGCGGATCGACGCGGGAAAGCGCACATTCCCTTGCATGGCGGGGTTCAGACCCCGATATTTCAGTCAAAGGCCGGGGGCTTGCTCCGGTCCAAGTGGAGATTGATCTCGCGATGAGCGACTTCAGAAACGGTTTCACCAATGTGGCGCCCGCCTCGGCCGACATGTCGGTCGACGCCGGACTGCGCAGCTTCATGCTGGGCGTCTATAACAAGCTGGCCCTCGGCCTCGTGGTCGCCGGCGTGCTGGCCTGGGTCACCGGCAATGTGCCGGAGGTGCAGCGTCTGCTGTTCGGCTATGGTCCCGACGGCCGGCTCGGCCTGACCATGCTGGGCATGATCGTCCAGTTCTCGCCTCTGGTCATGCTGTTCGGCTCGATGTTCTTCATGAAGAATCCGACCGCGGGCGGGGTGAACCTGCTGTACTGGGCCGTTGTCTCGACCATCGGCGCGGGCCTCGGCATCCTGTTCCTGCGCTACACCGGCCAGTCGCTGGCCTCGACCTTCCTGATCACGGCGGCGGCCTTCGGCGGCCTGAGCCTGTTCGGCTATGTGACCAAGCGCGACCTGTCGCCGATCGGGACCTTCCTGATCATGGGGGTGATCGGCCTGATCATCGCTTCGGTCGTGAACATCTTCCTGCAGTCGCAGACGATGTATCTGATCATCAGCGGCGTCGGCGTGCTGCTGTTCTCGGGTCTGATCGCCTTCGATACGCAGCGGCTGAAGATGACGTACTACCAGCTGGGCGGCGACCAGCAGGCGATGGGCGTGGCGACGGGCTTCGGCGCCCTGAACCTGTTCATCAACTTCATCAACCTGTTCCAGTTCCTGCTCGCCTTCACGGGCGGTCGTCGCTGAGGTCAGGCGGAAGCCGGACCATCGGGCTCAAGCAGCGCAAGGCGCGGTAGCCCAAACAGAATGAAGGCCCCGGCGGAAACGCCGGGGCCTTTTTCTATTCCACGATCTGGAATTTGCGGCTGTCGAAGACGCGCAGGACCTGGTCCAGCTCGCGGCCGCGTTTGAGCACCATTCCGCCCTCCCCGATGATGGCCCACTGGCCCTGCCGCGTCTGCAGCGCCGGACGTTTCTCGATCCGGTAGAGGGGGGCGTCGCCCGAGCGGCGGAAGATGGCGAACTCGGCGACGTCCTTGTGGCCGACCATGGCGTAGTCGCGCCATTCCCCGGCCGCGACCATCCGGCCGTAGACGCTCAGGATCAGGTCGAGCTCCTTCCGATGGAAGAAGACAGGCCCCGGTGAGGGCTGGCCGTCGGGACCGGTCGTGTTCGGATCGAAGCTCATCCTGATCAAGTTAGGCCGCTATCGTCCAAACGCCAGCGCTGAAGCGGAACAGTTCGTCCTGAAAATAATCGGCGGCGACACGAAATGGCCCCGTTTCGGTCCAGTCACGGCCCGCTTGCCCGGCGAAACAGCCAGTGTCGGCCAGACGGAGTTCGGAAGCGTCCCGGATCCTGAACAGCCCCCCCAGCCCCCCTGGATGTTTCCAGCAACGGGCTCCGTCGGGCCGACGCTTCCTCCAAGCGAGACGCCCGCTGCCGCCCCCCTCCCCCCTCCGGCGCAGCGGGCGTTTTGCTGTCCGGCGTCCGGGGTCGGGGTCGAGGAAAGCGTCGTCGGGGATCACTCTCCGACGTTGATCTCCACCGTTTCCTCGCCGCGCTTGACCGTCAGGGTCGTCATGCCCTGATCGGCTTCGAGGGCCGCGGCCAGGCCGGCCAGATCGGCGATCTCGACCTCGCCCACCTTCGTCACGATGTCGCCGGCCGCCAGCTTGTGCTGGGCCGCGTCGGAGCCGCCCTCGACTGAAACGACGAGCACACCCGTCTGCGGCGCGGTGTCATCCTTCGGTGTCTCTACCGGCGGGAGCGTCTGGAACTGGGCCCCGAAGGCCTCGATGGCGGTCTTGCCGACCGCGACCCGCACCGGCTCGGCGGTGGCGACCGTCAGGGCCGTGGTGTGCTCATGGCCGTCGCGTAGATAGACGATCGGCAGGCGGGTGCCCGGGGGGGCGATGCCGACCGTGGCCTGGACCGAGCCGGCGTTGGCCACCGGGCGGTTCTGGATGCGCGTGATGATGTCGTTCTTCTGCAGGCCGGCCGCCTCGGCCGGAGAGCCGGGCGCCACGTCCTCGACCACGGCGCCGCGCACAATGCCCAGACCGAAGGCCCGCGCCCGGGTGGCGGTCAGGGAGCCCATGACCGCCCCGATCTTGCCGCGCGTGACCTCGCCGTGTTCGCGGATCTGGCCGACGACGAACATCAGGATACGGGTCGGGACGGCGAAGGCGATGCCGTCATTGCCGCCGGTCGCCCCCATGCCCAGAGGGTCAGAGCCGCCCGACAGGATGGAGGTGTTGATGCCGATCAGACGCCCCCGGCTGTCCAGCAGCGGCCCGCCCGAGTTGCCCGAGTTCACCGCCGCATCGGTCTGGATATAGTCCTCGACCGCATCGCCGAGACCCGAACGGCCCAGACCCGAGATGACGCCCATGGTCAGGGTCTGGTCGAGGCCCAGCGGATAGCCGACCGCGAAGGCCAGGTCGCCGGTCCTCAGGGTGTCGGAATCGACGATCTCGACCTGCGACAGATGCGGAGCCTCGATCTTGAGCACCGCGACGTCGGTGGCCTTGTCGACCCCGACCAGGGTGGCGTCGAACAGCCGGCCGTCGGTCATGTCGACGGTGAATTTGGTGCCGCCGTCGACCACATGGTTGTTGGTGACGATGATGCCCTCTCGCGCGTCGATGATGACGCCGGAGCCGCTCTGCAGGGGCTTGGGCTCGTTTTCGCCGGTGGTCGGGCCGCGCGAGGACCCGAGCGTCGTCACCTGGACCACGGCGGGCAGGGACCGTTCCAGACCGGTGGCGAAGGTGAAGACCCCGCGACGCTCGTCATAGGGCAGGGGGAATTGCGGGGTCCGGCTGGCCGGCGCAGGGGCGGCCGCGGGGCGCGGCGCGCGGTAGGGCGTCGGCGGCGTCTGGGTCGGCGCCGGCGCGGTCGCGGCGGGGGGCGTTGGCTTGGGGGTTTGGGCCAGGCCCGCGCCGGGAAGGGTCAGCAGGACCAGAGCGACGGCCGAACCCGCCTTCAAAACCGAACGTGACATCAAGTCTTTCCCCCGGGCGCGACGCGTCCTCGCGGGCGGCCGGACCTCAACCTAGCGCGAGAATTGCGCCGTGACGATGGTCCCCGGCGCAGCGTCATCAATCGTCATTTCCGCCCCGTGACGGCGCAGGACGGCGGCGACGAAGGTCAGGCCCAGACCATGGCTTTCGCGCCCTCCGGCCTCGGCGGAGGCCACCCTCAGGGCCGGGTCGGACAGAAGTCGGGGATCGAGCCCCGGGCCCTGATCGCGCACCGACAGGGCAGGCTTCCCGGCCGTGATGAAAGCCCTCAGGGTCACGGTCCCGCCGTCGGGCGAGAACTTCACCGCATTGTCCGCCAGATTGGCCGCGGCCCGCTGCAGCAGGGAGCGGACGCCCAGGACCGTCACCGGCCCGCCGGGCCGTTCGACCCGAATGACCACGCCCCGGGCCTCGGCCAGGGGTTCGTAGAGTTCGGCGACCGCCTCGGCCAGTTCGTCCAGCCGCACTTCCTCGAACAGCCAGGCCTCGCCTTCGCGCAGGGCCATGGCCTCGTTCATCGCCCGGCTCAGGGCCTTGAGGTCATGGGCGGCCTCCAGCCCCAGACGGCTGCGTTCGTCGGCGTCCCTTGTCTCGGCCAGCCGCTCCATCCGGGCGGTGGCGCGCGCCAGCGGGGTGCGGAAGTCGTGGGCCAGCTGGTCGGCGGAATCCCGCAGCCAGCTCAGCAGCTCCTCCAGCCGGTCCAGGGTTCGGTTGGCCTGAACCGTCAACTCGGTCAGTTCGGGCGCGACCCCGACCTCGGGCGCGCGTACCGAGAAGTCGCCGACGGCGGCGCGGTCCAGGGCCTGGCTGACGCCGGTGATGGCCAGCGTCAGGCGGCGGCGGGCGAAGGCGGCGGCGGCCAGACCCGAAATCAGGATGACCGCCCCGGTCAGGGCTACGGCCAGCACCGCCCAGCCGAGCGCCCGACCGGTCGGATCGACGACCCGGCCGACGATGATGTTCAGCGACCCGACCGTACGGCGCACGACCACGGCCTCGACCGTCCGGCCCGGACAGAGTTCGCCGCGCGCCAGCTTCACCCGCCAGACATTGTCGCCGAGCCGCGGCAGGCGTTCGCGCGGCGCGGTCTCCAGCGCGGCCAGACCGGCGGGCTTGCCCACGGGCGCACGGATGTAGCGGACCCCGGCCCCGCCCCGGCCGGTGCGGCAGGTCTCTTCCAGGGACCCCGCGTCGCGGCCCGGGCCACTCTGGAAGGCGCCCAGCCAGGCCGACAGATAGGCGGCGTCCCCGGCGGTCAGTTCGGACGGGTTGAAGTCGGTCTCGACCCCCAGTTTGGAAACCATGGCGGCATAGTCGTCGAGCGCCGACAGGGCCGCCTGCTGACGCTGGTCCATACGCACCGCCTGCCCGGTCAGGACCAGAGACCCCGTCAGGGCGAGGGCCGCCAGCACCGCCAGGGCCGAGGCGAGCTGGGTCGAGGTACGTCGCGCCAGCCAGTCGCGAAGAGCGCGGATCAACGGTCGAGGTCGCGGAAGATCAGACTCTGGCTGCGCGCCGAGACGATCAGCGGATGCAGGTCCTCGCCGACCTCCGGCGCCTGTTCCTTGAGCCGACGCCTGAGGGCGCTGATGCGGGCGTCGATGATGTTGACGAAATTCTCGGGCAGGAATTTCCACTCCACCCAGCAGCGGTCCCACAGCATGGTCTTGGTCACGGGCTGGCCGCGCGCGGTCATCAGCTCCTGGACGATGGCGAACTCCAGCGGCGACAGGTCGATGAGGCGGGCGCCGGCGTCGGTCTCCAGCTTCAGCGTCCGCGCCCCGGGCGACAGGCGGAAGGGGCCGTTCAGGATGTCGGCCCCGGCGGGCCGGGCGTGACGGGCCGTGCGGCGGATCTGGCAGCCGATCCGCGCCAACAATTCCTCATCACCGACGGGCTTGGCCAGATAGTCGTCGGCGCCGCCCAGCAGCCCCTCGACCTTCTGCCGCTCGCCGCCCAGCGCCGTCAGCATAAGGGCGGGCGTGTCGGCGCAGGGGCCGCCCGAGGCGCGCAGCCGCTTGAGGGTCTCCAGCCCGTCGAGGCCCTTCGTCAGCCGGTCGAGGATCAGGACGTCATAGGCCCCGGATGCACAGGCCTGCAGCGCCGCCTCCCCGCTATCGACCCGGTCTACGGCTGCGAAGCCGGAGCGCAGCAGCCGGTCGGCGACGTGCTCGGACAGGTCCGGATCGTCCTCCAGCAGCAGGGCGCGACGGCCGTCGAACATGGCGGTCATGGCCGCGAAGGCCTGCTCCGCCGATTCCGTCTCGAGATCCATGGTCACGCCCGCACTCCCTCAGCGACCGACGATACGGCGTGGGGTGGGAATGACAATGGTCTGCGAGGTGACGGTTTCTGACCTCGATCCTCCCCCGATGGGGGAGGTGGCTTCGAGCGCTTGCGAGAAGACGGAGGGGGCTCGATCCGGGTGCGGCGTGCGCCGCTGGCCCCCTCCACCGCTTCGCGGTCCCCCTCCCCCGATGGGGGAGGATCGCGCCCCCGCTTAGAAAGCGCTCTCGCCCGTGATGGCCCGGCCCAAGATCAGGGCATGGACATCGTGGGCGCCTTCATAGGTGTTGACGGTCTCGAGGTTCATGGCGTGGCGCATGACGTGGAGTTCGCCGGTGATCCCGGCGCCGCCGTGCATGTCGCGGGCCTCGCGGGCGATCGCCAGGGCCTTGCCGCAGTTGTTGCGCTTCATCATCGAGATGGTCTCCGGCACCCAGGCACCGGTGTCGAGCAGACGGCCGAGGGCATAGGCGCCCTCGAAGCCGAGGAAGATCTCGGTCTGCATGTCGGCCAGCTTCTTCTGCACCAGCTGGCGCGAGGACAGGGGGCGGCCAAACAGCATCCGCTCGCCGACATAGTCGCGCGTGGCGTGGAAACAGAATTCGGCGGCGCCCATCGCCCCCCAGGCGATGCCGTAGCGGGCCTTGTTCAGGCAGCTGAACGGTCCGCGCAGACCCTTCACGCCCGGCAGCAGATTGGCCTCGGGCACGAAGACGTCGGTCAGGCCGATGTCGCCGGTGATCGAGGCGCGCAGGCTCAGCTTGTCGCCGATCTTGGTGGTGGTGAAGCCCTCAAACCCGCGCTCGACGATGAAGCCGCGGATCATGCCGTCGAGCTTTGCCCAGACCACGGCGAGGTCCGAGATGGGCGAGTTGGTGATCCAGTATTTGCCGCCATTCAGGCGATAGCCGCCCTCGACCGCCTCGGCCTTCGTCTTCATCGAGGCCGGGTCCGAACCGCCGTCGGCCTCGGTCAGGCCGAAACAGCCGACCAGCTCACCCGCCGCCATCCGGGGCAGGAAGCGCATCTTCTGTTCTTCGGAGCCGAAGGCGTAGATCGGATACATGGCCAGCGACGACTGGACGCTCATGGCCGAGCGATAGCCCGAATCAACCGCCTCGATCTCGCGCGCGATCAGGCCGTAGGCGACGTGGCTGACGCCCGAACCGCCGTACTGCTCCGGCAGGGTCGCGCCGAGGAAGCCCATCTGGCCCATCTCGGTCATGATTGACCGGTCGAAGGTCTCGTCACGGAAGGCGGCGACGACGCGGGGCAACAGCTTCTCGCGGGCATAGGACCGGGCCGCCTCCTGAATGGCGCGTTCGTCCTCGGTCAGCCGGCCGTTGAGATCGAACGGGTCGTCCCATTTGAAGGTCTGAGCTGCGGATGCGGCGCCGTCGGCCATGTGAATCGTCCCGGTCTCTATGTGTTTCAGGGCGTTCAGCGGATCGTGACGCGTCGTGACGATCCGGCCCCTGTTGTTGTTCGCGGTTTAGGGCAGAATGGCTGCGTCGGGTAGGGGCTGGCCCGACGTCCAGGAGGTCCTTTCATGATCCGCAGATTGAAGATCCTGTTCGCCGACCATCCGCGCGAGGTGGGCGAAACCTATCTGGAGCATTCGGCGACGGCCTTCGGCATGGGGATGCGGCTGGCCCGGCTGTCGGCGACCGCCTTCCTGCATGGACTGGTCCCGGGCGTGTGCAAGACCGCCGTCTCGGACGAGATCAGGGTCATGGCTCGCGACCTGGGCGGCCGCGCCGAGGAGGCGCGCGAATGCCGGATGCGCGACGCGGGGGTCTGGGACCCGGGCCTCTAGGCCCCGGCCTCTAGTCGGTAATCCACCTGATAGGCGCCTCAGGGCGTCGGGCACACTGTCCCGGCAAGCGGCGCCGCGATCCCCGGCTTCGACCGCCGAGGACTTTCGATGAAAAACATCGCCCTGCTCGCCGCCGCCGGCTTCCTGTCTCTGGCGGGCGCGACTTCCGCGAACGCCCAGGCTTTGGAAGACCGTTTCTGGTTCGAGGCCTCGGCCTTCAAGCCGAACATCGACACCCATGTGAAAGTCTCCTCGCCGAACGGCGCGGTCGGCACGGACATCAGTCTGGAATCCGACCTCAACCTCGCCGATCGCGAGACCTTGCCGGACATTTTCGTCGGCGCCCGGCTGGGCAGCCGGTGGACGGTGACCGGCGAATATTTCGCCCTCGACCGCGACGGAACCGTCGGGCTCTCGCGGGACATCGTGTTCGACGACGTTACCTATCCGACCGGGGTGTCCCTCTCCAGTTCGTTCGACACCAGCGTCTATCGGCTCAGCGTCGCATACTCCTTCATCCACAATGACCGGGCCGAAGTCGGGGTGTCGCTCGGCGCCCATGTGACGAGCTTCGACCTCCAGCTTTCGGGCGAGGGCCATATCGGTTCGGCCGCCATCCAGGCCGTGCGTCGCGAGAGAGACGCCCTGGCGCCCCTGCCGACGCTGGGCGTTTACGCCGGATACCGGATCACGCCGAAGCTGAGCATCGGCGGACGGTTCGACTATATGTCGCTGGGCGTCGGCGACTATGACGGCGAACTGACCAACGCCCAGGCGACCATCTCCTATCGCCTGTTCAGGAACGTCGGGGTGGGCGCCATGTATCGCTACGTCGACTACGGCCTGCAGATCGACAAGGACAAATGGAAGGGCGACATGTCCTACCAGTTCTCCGGCCCGGCGGTCTTCCTGCAGGTCGGCTTCTGACAGCAGCCTCGGCTCCCCGCCTTCTCCCCGGAGGAGAGACGGGCTAGGCAGGGGGCATGACCGGTTCCCAAGGCCCCCTTTCTGGCGTTCGCGTGCTCGACCTGTCGCGGGTGCTGGCGGGGCCGTGGGCGACGCAGGTGCTGGCCGATCTGGGCGCCGAGGTCATCAAGATCGAACGGCCAGGCGCCGGCGACGACACCCGAAGCTGGGGACCGCCCTTCCTCAAGACGACCGACGGCGGGCGCGGCGACGCGGCCTATTTCCTGTCGGCCAACCGGGGCAAGAGGTCGGTGACGCTGGACATCGCGAGCGAGGGGGGCGCCGCCATCGCGCGTGAGCTGGCCGCGACCTGCGACGTGGTCATCGAGAACTTCAAGACCGGCGGCCTGAAGAAATACGGCCTCGACCACGCCAGCCTGACGGCGGCCAACCCAAAGCTGGTCTACTGCTCCATCACCGGCTTCGGTCAGGACGGGCCGGACGCCGCCAGGCCCGGCTACGACTATATGATACAGGCCATGGGCGGGCTGATGTCGATCACCGGCCAGGCCGACGGGACGCCGGGCGCCGAGCCGATGAAGGTCGGGGTCGCGGTCGTCGATCTGTTCACCGGCATGTACGCGTCCAACGCCATCCTCGCGGCCCTGCTGCACGCCCGGGCGACGGGGGAGGGCCAGCATATCGACCTCGCCCTGTTCGACGTTCAGGCCGCCATGCTGGCCAATCAGGCGACCAACTTCTTTGCGTCCGGCAAGGCGCCGACACGAATGGGCAACGCCCACCCCAACCTCGCCCCCTACCAGCCCTTCCCGTGCAGCGACGGCATGATCGTGGTGGCGGTCGGCAATGACGGCCAGTTCCGCGCCTTCGCCAGGGCCTTGGGGGCGGAAGGCATGGGGACCGACCCGCGCTTCGTCTCCAATGCGCTGCGGATCGAGCATCGCGCCGTCCTGACGGCGGAGATTTGCGCCCTCACCGCCGGGCTGACGATGCGCGAACTGAGCGTGGCTCTAGACGCGGCGGGGGTGCCCTGCGGGCCGGTCAATACGATCGATCAGGTGTTCGAGGAGCCGCAGGCGGTCCATCGCGGCCTCGTCGTCGAACAAGCGCGCGCCGATCTGGAGGGGCCAGTGAAGACCGTGGCCTCGCCCATCCGCCTGTCGAAGACCCCGGTCGCCTATGACGCCGCCCCGCCCGCCCTGGGGCAGGATACGGACGCGGTGCTGGAGGCGCTCGGCATCGATGCGGGGCGGCTGGCCGCTCTGCGCGACAAGGGCGTTATTTGAGCGCCAACGTCACCTGTTTGATGTCGACATATTCGTCGATGCCGTGGATCGAGCCCTCGCGGCCGTAGCCGGACGACTTGACCCCGCCGAAGGGGGCGACGGCGGTGGAGATCAGGCCGGTGTTGATGCCGATCATCCCCGCCTCGATGTGCCGGCCGATGCGCATGGCCCGATCCAGATCCCTGGTGAACAGATAGGAGGCGAGGCCGAACTCACTGTCGTTGGCCATGGCCAGGACCTCTTCCTCGGTCTCGAACGGGAAGACGGGGATCAGGGGGCCGAAGGTCTCTTCGCGGCGGAACAACTCGTCCTTGCCGCCGAGTGTCACCGTCGGCTGGAAGAAGCGGCCGCCCAGTTCGTGACGCGCCCCGCCGGTCAGGACACGGCCGCCGTCGGCCTTCACATGCTCCAGATGGGCCTCGACCTTGGCGATGGCCTTGTCCTCGATCAGAGGGCCGACCTTGACCCCGTCCTCGAAGGCCGGGCCCACGGGGATTTTCGCCACCTCGGCGGCCAGTTTCGCAGCGTACTCCTCGGCGACCGAAGCCTCGACATAGACCCGATTGGGGCAGACGCAGGTCTGGCCGGCGTTGCGGAACTTGCCCTTGATGGTCTCGGCGACGGCCTGATCCAGATCGGCGTCGGCGAAGACGATCAGCGGCGCCGCGCCGCCCAGTTCCATCGACACCCGCTTCAGGGTGTCCGCCGACTGTTTGGCCAGCAGCCGCCCGATCGGGGTCGAACCGGTGAAGCTGAGCTTGCGGATCAGGGGCGAGGCGGTCAGGACGCCGCCGATGGTCGCCGCATCGCCGGTAATGACGCTGAGCGCCCCCTTGGGCAGGCCCGCCTCATAGGCCAGTTCGGCCAGGGCGATGGCGGTGAACGGGGTCTGAGAGGCCGGCTTGACCACGGCGGTGCAGCCGGCGGCGAAGGCGGGCCCGAGCTTCCTCGTCAGCATGGCCGCCGGAAAGTTCCAGGGGGTGATCAGGGCGCAGGGGCCGACCGCCTCACGGAAGGTCAGGATGACGTGACCCAGAGGGCTGTCCTGGGTCTCGCCGATGATGCGCTCGGCTTGTCCGGCGAACCATTTGATGAAGCCGTTGGCATAGGCGACCTCGCCCTTGGCCTCTTCGAACGGCTTGCCGTTCTCCAGCGCCATCAGGGCGCCGAGCCCCTCGGTGTTGGCGTCGATCAGGGTGGCCCAGTCGCGCAGGAATTTTGCCCGCTTGTGCGGATCGCTGCGCGACCAGTCGGGGAAGGCGTCGTGGGCGGCCTGGATGGCGCGCTCGGTCTCGGCGGCGCCCAGATCGGGGATATGGCCGATGACCTCGCCGGTCGCCGGGTCGTCGACGGGAATGCCACCCGAGCCGGCGGGAATGGCGTCCCCGGCGATCAGGGCGTGTTGGCGCAGCAGCTTCAGACCGGCGTCGCGGGCGGCGGTGTTCATGGCGGGACCCTCGTCGATGATGGACGATCTCTAACGCCGTGACGTCGCGTCAGGGCGCAAAAAAATCACCGATCAGTCGCCAATCGTGTCGAGGTCGCGCCCCTTCGTTTCCGGCAGGAAGATCAGGGCCGTGACGGCGGCGACGGCGGTAAAGCCCAGCGCATACCAGAGGCCGAAATAGATGTTCCCCGACCAGGCCACGAGGGCGAAGCTGGCGGCGGGCAGCAGGCCCCCGATCCAGCCGGTGCCGATGTTGTAGGGCACGCTCATGGCCGTGTAGCGGACCCGCGTCGGGAACAGCTCGACCAGGGCCGCCGCCTGCGGGCCGTAGACGGCGGTGGCGGCGACCATGAAGATCATCAGCACCCCGAACACGCCCCACCAGTTGAACCGGGCCGGATCGGCCTTCGCCGGATAGCCGGCCTCGACCAGCGCCGCCTTCAGCCGGGTTTCGACGTCGGTGCGCGCGGCCTTCAGATCGGCGCCCGAGAGTGCGCCCGCCTCGACCGAGGCGACTTCCGCGCCGCCGACGCGGACCACCGCGACCGACCCGGCCGGGGCGGCGACATTGGCGTAGTTGACCCCGGCGTTGGACAGCACCGACTTGGCGAGGTCGCACGAAGAGGTGAAGGCGGTCTTGCCGACCGGGTCGAACTGGACCGCGCAGGCGGCCGGATCGGCGACGACAGTGACGGGTGAGGCGGCCTGCGCCTCCGCCAGAGCCGGATTGGCAGCCCGGGTCAGGGCCTGGAAGCCGGGGAAGACCGCGATCAGGAACAGGATCATCCCGCCGATCATCACGGGCTTGCGCCCTATCTTGTCCGACAGCCGGCCGAACAGGACATAGAGCAGGGCCGAGGCGACGGTCAGGGCCAGGATCATGCCGTCGACGGTCGAGGCCTCGACCTTGAGCACGCGCTCCATGAAGAAGCGGGTGTAGAAATAGCTGGCGTACCAGACGGCCCCTTGCGCGAACATGATGCCGACGAGGGCGACCAGAACCCAGCGGGTGTTCTTCCAGCTGAGGAAGCTTTCGCGGAACGGGGCGTGACGGCCCTGGCTCTCGGCGGCCATCTTCACGAAGGCCGGGCTCTCGTGCAGCCGGACCCGGATCCAGAGGGAGACGATCAGCAGCAGGGCCGACAGGCAGAAGGGGATGCGCCAGCCCCATTCATCGAAGGCCTCGACCCCGAGGATCGTCCGGGTGGTCAGGATGACGACCAGAGCGAGGATCAGGCCAAGCGCGGCGGTGGTGTTGATGTAGGAGGTCATCAGGCCGCGGGTGTTTCGCGGGGCGTGTTCGGCGACATAGATGGCCGCGCCGCCGTATTCGCCGCCGAGCGCGAAGCCCTGCAGCATCCGCATCACCAGCAGCAGGATCGGGGCGGCCAGTCCGATGGCGCCGTAGTCCGGCAACAGGCCGATGGCCACCGTGGCCAGACCCATCATGGTGATGGTCACCAGGAAGGTGGTCTTGCGCCCGGTCTTGTCGCCGAACCAGCCGAAGGCCAGGGCGCCGGCGGGCCGCACCACGAAGCCGAGGCCGAAGGTCAGCAGCGCCAGGATGTAGGACACCGCCTCGCCGGCGTCGGCGAAGAAGTGGCGCGCGATGATGGTGGTCAGGGAGCCGAAGACGAAGAAGTCGTACCACTCGAAGGCCGTGCCGGCGGCCGACGCCGCGACCACGGTCTTCAGGCCGGGCTCGGCGCTCTTGTCGGTAGCGGCTGCGGTCATCTCGATCTCCCCGTTCGGCCTCTGACGGGCCGTCTTCACGGGAACCCTAGCGGGCGGGGTTCCCCGGGGGAAGCGCGGCGCTTGGGCGCGGCGCAGCAAAAACCCCGCCGGTGGGGCGACCGGCGGGGTTCTTTACAACGTCACCAGCTCTCTCCAACCGGCGACGAGACTTGAAATCGCCTGTCGGGGATTAGTTCCCCTTGGCTTCCTCGGCGGCGCCGGTGACCGCGTGGCCGGCGGCGGCGGTGTCGCGACCCACGCCCGAAACCGTGTTGCAGGCGGCGGTGGTCAGGGCGGCGGCGGCGGCGAACAGAACGAACATCTTGCGCATGGCGAATACTCCGGGAGGGGCGGCGCGCTCATCGCACCGGGTCTGCCGGATCAACGCGACGGCGGCTTGGCGGTTCCGACCAGATCGGCGGGATCGCTGGGCACGACGGCCTCGGGCGTGGCGAAGACCATACGGGCGATGGTGCCGCCGTCGGGACCGCGCAGGATCTCGGCCTCGCCCCTCAGCTGTTTGGCGAAGGCGCCCATCAGGGTGCGTCCCACCCCGGCGGTGACCGTGGCCTGATCCGGACCCGGGCCGTCGTCCTGAACCTCCAGCACGCTCGTGTCGCCATCGACCTTGAAGCGGACCTTCAGTTCGCCGCCGCGTCCGGCGAAGGCGTGCTTCTGGGCGTTCGAGACGGCCTCGACCAGCCACAGGGCGAGGGGCGCCAGCTTGTCGGGATCGACCACCAGACTGTCCGCCTCCACCGACGAGGACACCATCGGACCGCGCATGGCCTCTGCCGCGACCAGCTGGCCGACCAGTTCGTTCAGGAACTCGCGGGCGTCGGCATAGCGGATGTTCTCGGACTGGTAGAGGGTCCGGTAGATCAGGGCGAGGGCCGAGATCCGCTGGCGGGTGTCGCCCAGCGCCGCCTTGGCCGGGGCGTCGGTCAGGGCCCGCTGCTGCATCGACAGCAGGGACGAGATGATCTGCAGATTGTTCTTCACCCGGTGATGGATCTCGCGCATCAGCGCGTCCTTCTCCGACAGGCTCTCGGTCAGCATGCTGTCGCGGCTGGTGATGTTCTCGGCCAGTTCGTCCAGGGTCTGGGCCAGGAGGCGGATTTCCGACGGGGCGTTGGCGGCCTGGACCGGACGCACCGAGAACCGGCCGCGCGCATAGATGGCGGCGATCCGCTCCAGATAGTCCAGCCAGCGAATGACCACCCGTTCGGTCACCAGCATGACGGCGGCGAAGGCGGCCAGCCAGGCGGCGAAGGGCAGGAGGATCGAGCCGATCGGGTTCAGCTGGGCCCAGGACAACAGGCCCGGGGCCGGGGCCGAGAGCAGCACATAGACGTCGCGTCCGGCCAGGGCGGCGCCGGCATAGACCCGGTGCTGGCCGAGGCTGTCGTCCGCCTCGAAAAGGGCGGTGGCGTCGCTGCGGGCGCGCTCGACCCAGCCTTCCAGAGTCTGATCGCCCTTCAGGCGGAAAGCCCGCACGTCGGTGGCGGTCAGCACATGGCCTTCGGCGTCGGTCAGGGCCGCCTGGGCGCCCTTGGGCAAGGCCGGGTCGGTGACGTCGGGCTGCAGCCGGTCCAGCGGAATCAGGGCGACCATGCCACCGTCGAACCGGCCGAGCGGACGCTCGACGCGCGAGGCGACCAGCAGGCTGGCGCGGGGCGATACGCTCGAGTTGGACCGCATCACCACCATGGGCTCGCCGGCGGCGATCCGCTGGAACCACGGCCGGGCCCGGACCACGGCGGGCGTGCTGCTGGCCAGCGGCGGACGGGAGGAACAGACGATGTCGCCGGTTCCGGACATCCGGTACAGGGCCTCATAGTCGTCCAGCCGTTCGATCAGGGCGCCCAGGCGCGGACCGCAGTTCGGGCCGGTCGCCTCGGGGCCGAGGGCTTCGAGCAGGACGGCGGTGCTGTCCAGCCGGGCCTTGGTCGTGGCCGCGGTGCGGGCGGCGGCCAGCTGCAGGTCCGAGCGACGGTCGGCCGCCTGTTCGCGGAAGTCGGCCTGAGTCTGGATCGCGCCCAGCACGAGGATCGGCAGCAGGGCGATGGCCATGGCCACGCCCAGCCGGAAGCGGATGCTCTGGAACCTCTGCGAGCCCGCATGGGACTTGAGAGTGAAACGCCGTTTCAGATCGCGGCCCAGGGAGCGGCCGATACGCACCACCGGCTCAAACCTGCCTGGCGCCGCTCAGACGATCCGCATCGGCCAGGATGGACCGCATGGCGTCCCCGGCCGCCTTGCCGTCGCGGGCATAGCCGCCGCGCTCCAGCGTGGCCAGCAGGGCCCGGCGGGCGCGGCTGACGCGGCTCTTCACCGTCCCGACCGCGCATTGGCAGATCTCGGCTGCTTCTTCGTAGGCGAAGCCGCCGGCGCCGACGAGGATCAGGGCTTCGCGCTGTTCCTCGGGCAGGGTGTTGAGGGCCATGCGCAGCTCGTCCAGGGCGACGGGCGCCTCGGGATCGTCGACGGCGACCAGGGTCCGCTCGGCGGCTTCCTGGTCCAGCTGCGACTGGCGCCAGGACCGGCGCTTCTCGGAATAGAACTGGTTGCGCAGGATCATGAAGGTCCAGGCCTTCATATTCGTGCCCATCTGATAGCTGGCCCGGGCGTCCCAGGCCTTCATCATGGCGTCCTGGGCCAGGTCGTCAGCCGCGGTCGGATCGCCGGTCAGGGTCCGGGCGAAGGCGCGCAGATGCGGGATCAGGGTGACCAGTTCGCGTTTGAATCCGGCGTCATCGGCCGAAGGGGGCTTGGGCGGCGCGGGCGGCCGCGAGGAGGACACGCTCATTCGCCGCCCTTTTCGCCCGCGTTGTCGTCGGCGCGCCGCAGGATGGCGAGGAATTCGTCGGGGATGGGCTCATTGACCACCTCGTCGAACATATGGCGCAGCTTCACGCCGATGGCCTGCTGGCGCAGCCGGGCTTCTTCCAGCCCGGCCTCGCCTGTGGGTGCGGCCTTGCGCCGGGAGGAGTCAGGAGTATCGATCATGGACAATTAGGCCGCCACCCGTTGCACGCATTCAAGGACGCGCCGATCTTGGCGATCGACGTCATTATGGAACCGGACAACGTCGGCCAACGGACACGGTTCCGGTTGTTGATGCAAAAATATGGTCAAGGTTGTCGGCCGCGGATGGAACCGTGGCGGTGATGATACGTTTGGAGCTGGTCACGCGCCCGGGTCCGCCTTGGGGTCTTTGGCGTGTCACCTTGTTATGTCGGGGAATTTTCTGAGATGAGCCTTCTGGCCAGACTTGCGCCTCACCTGCCTTACGTCCGCCGTTACGCGCGCGCCCTGACCGGCGATCAGGCGACCGGCGACAACTATGTCCGCGTCGCCCTTGAGGCCCTGGCCGCCGGCGAACGCCAGCTGTCCACCGAAATGACCCCGCGGGTCGCCCTCTATCAGGTGTTCCACGCCATCTGGTCCTCGACCGGCGCCCAGCTGGAAGACCAGAGCGGCATTGAAGGCCGCGACGACGCCTCGCGCCGCCTGATGCGTATCGCCCCGCGCTCGCGTCAGGCCTTCCTCCTGACCGCGCTCGAAGGCTTCACTCCTTCGGAAGCCGCCCAGATCCTGTCGGCCGACGTCCATGACGTCGAGCGGCTGATCGGCGAGGCCCAGGCGGAGATCGACGCCGAACTGGCCACCGACGTGCTGATCATCGAGGACGAGGCCATCATCTCGGCCGACATCGAAAGCCTGGTCCGCGAACTGGGCCATAATGTCACCGCCACGGCGACGACCCACGATGAGGCCGTCGACGCCGTCGCCCGCCACCGTCCGGGTCTGGTCCTGGCCGACATCCAGCTGGCCGACGGCTCGTCGGGCATCGACGCGGTCAAGGACATCCTCAAGAGGTTCGACGTGCCGGTGATCTTCATCACCGCCTTCCCCGAGCGTCTGCTGACCGGCGAACGTCCGGAACCGACCTTCCTGATCACCAAGCCCTTCCAGCCGGAAACGGTGAAGGCGGCGATCAGTCAGGCCCTGTTCTTCCATCCTTCACGTCGCAAGGAAGCCGCGTAAGGGCCATTCGAACCGCTTTGAGAAGGGCCGTCGGCATTGTCCGGCGGCCCTTTTTCATGCGCCTGGAGTGACTGCACACGTGGCCGGAGAAAAAATTCGCGTCTCGCGGAACGGGTTTGAAGAGTCGCCGTTATCAAGATGCGGAGGCGGCGACGCCCCCCCGACTTGAGACCGGCGCCAGCCGGTCTGCCGCCTCCGCGCCTCATTCTCGATGATGCCACTATTCAGGGCGGACCGCAGGGTCCGCCCTTTTTCTTTGCGCGTGACGCCGGGTCCCCTCGACACCGCCGCCCGAGGGGCCAAGATGGGTCTGCAAAAGAAACCATCCCGGGAGAGCCTTCGATGCCGATGAATCGTCAGTGGGTCCTGCGTCAGCGGCCTCAGGGTCTGATCAAGGACGGCGACCTGGAGCTGGTCGAGAGCCCGACGCCGGACCTGAAGGACGGGGATATCCTCGTCCGCACCATCTATCTGTCGCTGGACCCGACCAACCGCACCTGGATGAACGATGCGGTCGGCTATCTGCCGCCGGTGGGTCTGGGCGAGGTCATGCGCGGCCTGACCCTGGGCGTGGTCGAGGAGACGAAGTCGCAGAAATACAAGGTCGGCGATCTGGTCACCACGGCCATGGGCGGCTGGGCCGACTACGGCGTCGTGCCCGACACTGGGGCCTCGCGCGTGCACCGCGCCCCCGGCCTGCCGCTGACGGCCAATATGTCGGTCATGGGCATGACCGGGATGACCGCCTACTTCGGCGTCACCGATGTGCTCAGGCCCGAGCCGGGTCAGGTCATGGTCATCTCTGCGGCGGCGGGCGCCGTCGGCTCCATCGCCGGCCAGATCGCCAAACAGCGCGGCGCCCATGTCATCGGCATCGCCGGCGGCTCCGACAAATGCCGCTGGCTGGTCGACGACCTCGGGTTCGACGCCGCCATCGACTACAAGAACGAGGACGTCGGCGAGGCGCTGGACCGTCTGGCCCCGAACGGCGTCGACCTGAATTTCGAGAACGTCGGCGGCGACATCATGGTGGCGGTCTGGAACCGGCTGAACCTGCACGCCCGCATGGCCGTCTGCGGCATGGTTTCGGCCTATAATGCGACCAAGCGCCCGCCGTCGCCGGACCTCAGCCGGCTGATCACGCACCGGATGACCATGCAGGGCTTCCTCGTCATGGACTATTCGCCGCGCGCCAGGGAGATGGTCGCCGAGCTCGGGCCCTGGCTGGCCGAAGGCAAGGTGAAGTGGAAGGTCCATGTCGACAACGGCCTCGAAGGCGCCTTGACCTCCTTGAATCGCTTGTTCACCGGAGACCACGACGGCAAGCTTCTGGTGCGCATTTCGGAAGAGCCGGCCGGCCAGGGATACTAACCATGAGCGAAAGCCTTCACCTCCATTTCGAGGACCTCGAGAACGGTCAGGTGCTCCAGCTGGGGGCCATCGCCGTGGACGAGGCCGGCGTGGAGGCTTTCGCCGAGCGGTTCGCGCCGGGCTGGGACGTCGCCTATGGCGCGCCCGACGCCATGGTCTACGCCCTGTGGTCGCGGCTGGCGGCCGAGAAGGCCTCGGGCTGGGCCCAGACCAAGGTCCTGGCCGTCGACGGTCTGCGCTTCATGCGCAATCCGCCGCCCGGCGAACTGCTGCGCGGCCGCATGACGGTCATGGGCAAGGACCCGGTCGGCGACGAGAAGGGCATCGTGATCGCCCAGCACGACCTGCTCGACGAGGGCGGCCGGCTGGTGTTCGGCTGCCTGACACGGGCGCTTTTCACGCGTCGCTGAGCCAACGAAAAGCCCCGCCGGGCGAACCGACGGGGCTGATCGTTTTCCGGGGCTCAAGTCGCGCGACCGCGCGGTAGCCCCAAAGAATGCAGCTTAAGTCGCGTCGCGACTTAAGCGTTGGCGGCGACCGGCATCTGGGCGGCGCGCTGGAAGGCCAGGGCGATCAGGCGATCCCAGCCCAGCAGCGACACGAGGTGGGCGTAGATCTGGCCCAGGGCGCCGTTGTCGCGCAGCTCGGCCAGCTTCTCGGCCGGCAGGGCCTTCAGCTTGTCCTCCGAGACGGCGAAGTAGTCGGCCAGCTTCTGGGGCTCGCCCGGATTGCCGTTCTCGTCGCGCGGCGTGAAGATAGCCTCGCGGGTGTGGAACAGGTCCAGCTCGTTGAGCAGGGCGATGAAGCTGTCGGTGCGCTGACGCTCCTGTTCGAAATTGTTGCAGAACTCCATCGCCTGGGTGACGTACGGGCTCGGCTGGCCGTTCTCGAACAGGGGCACCTGGCCGCCTTCGGCGATGAAGGATGCGTCGCGGTCGATGCACAGGATCATGCGGTTCTGGACTTCGTCATTGGCGAAGACGAACGGATAGCGGCGGGCGTAGGCCGGGATATAGGCCTCGGCCTTGAAGTCGCCGGCGGCGTCGACATACAGGTTTTCACCCTGGCGCAGGCCCATGACGGCGACCGGTTGTTTGGTGTCGCCCAGGAAGACGACCGGATAGGACAGGGCCGCCGGAGCGAACTCGGTCACGGTCAGCGGCACGACGTGGGTCTGGGCCACGAAGGCGTAGGGCTTGTCGACCGGGTTGGCGCCCAGGGTGCCGTGCATCTCGGCCGAGAGCGGCTCGGGCTTGTTATAGAACAGCACGGTTCCGGCCAGCTGGCCTTCGGTTTGGAGGGTGTCGGTCATGGACGCCAGGGTCTCTGAAATAACGGAAAGTCGCGCCTTCTAGCGGAACCCGGCGTCGGCGGCAAACGTGAGTATTCCGTGAGGCGAGCGGGCGAGGGCCCCGTAGTCGATCCGGTTGCGGTGCGGCCTTTCACCCCTTAGCTGTATCCGCATGAGCTCATCCTGCGGTCACGACCATCACCACGACCGGCCCGGCGTTGACGCCATCGTGCGCGCCCTGGACGCCGCCGAGGGACGCTGCGCCGCCGAGGGCGAACGGATGACCGCCCCGCGCCGCCGGGTTCTGGAGCTGCTGCTGGCCGCCGGGGAGCCGGTGAAGGCCTATGACCTGATCGCCCGCTACGGCGAGGACGGTCAGGCCGCCAAGCCGCCGACCGTCTATCGCGCGCTCGAGTTCCTGGAGCGCAAGGGCATGGCGCACCGCATCGCCTCGATCAGCGCCTATGTCGCCTGCACCGCCGGCAATGACGCCGAGGCGCTCCCCCACGCGGCCGCCTTTCTGATCTGCGACTGCTGCGGCGCCACCGAGGAGGTCCTCGCCCCCTCGGGCCAGACCTTCTCCATCGCCGCCGACGCCGCCGGCTACGCCATCGAACGCACCACGATCGAGGGCCACGGCCGCTGTCCCGCCTGCCGGGTCGCGGCATAAGGTCCCTGAGGCCCCGGGCAGGGTTCGGCCTTACTGGTCAAGGGCGGCCCGGCTCCCTACCTTGAGGCCATGGACGCCGCCCTTCTGACCCCGCCCCGCCGCCTGTCCGTGCCGGTGAACAACCGCTGGGGCGCCGGCGAGATGTCGGTGATGGATTTCGGCAATCCGAAGCGGCCGGTCGATCTGATCTTCGTCCACGCCAACGGCTTCAACGCCGCCACCTATCGCACCCTGCTGGCGCCCCTGTCGGCCTCGCTTCGGATCTGGGCGCCCGATCTGCGCGGGCATGGCCGCACCACCCTGCCGACCCCGACCGAAGGCCGCTGGAGCTGGGCCGATCACCGCGACGACCTGACCGCCCTGATCGACGCTGTCGACGGGCCGCCGGTCATCATGTCCGGCCATTCGATGGGCGGGACCTCCAGCCTGCTGGCCGCCGCCGAGCGGCGCGATCAGGTCTCGGGCCTGGTGTTGTTCGATCCGGTGATCTGGACCCGGCCTTGGGTGACCGCGTTCAAGCTTCCCATCCTGCGCACCCTGCCCAGCCGGATTCCGCTGGCGAAGGGCGCTCTGCGCCGCCGCCGGCTGTTCGATAGCCGCGAACAGGCGGTCGCCGCCTATCGCGGGCGCGGCGCCTTCAAGGGCTGGCCCGAGATGATGCTGGCCGATTACATCTCCGACGGTCTGATCGAGACCGATCAGGGCTACACCCTGGCCTGTTCGCCGGAGTGGGAGGCCTCCAACTATGCGTCCCAGTCCCACGATCCCTGGCGGGCGGTCGAGCGGCTGGACCGTCCGGTGCGCATCCTCAAGGCCGAGATCCAGTCGACCTGCCACATGCCCTCCGACCCCCGCCGTCAGGTCACGGTCGAGACCGTCGCCGGGGGCACCCACTTCTTCCCGATGCTGAAATCCGACATCGTCCGCGACGCCCTGTTCGACGCGGCCGTCTAGGATCTAGCTAAACTCGGCCTCGAGATCGGCCAGTCTCGCGGCTTGGTCCTCGGCGATCAGGGCGTTGAGCAGGGGGTCGATGTCCCCCTCCATGATCTGCGGCAGGCTGTGCAGGGTCAGGTTGATGCGGTGGTCCGAGACCCGCCCCTGCGGATAGTTGTAGGTGCGGATGCGTTCGGACCGGTCGCCCGAACCGACCTGCGACTTGCGCGCGTCCGAGCGGGCGTTGTCCTTGGCCTGACGCTGCATGTCGTACAGGCGGACGCGCAGGTTCTTCATCGCCTTGTCGCGGTTGACGTGCTGCGACTTCTCCGACGATGTCACCACGATCCCGGTCGGGAAGTGGGTGATGCGCACGGCCGAGTCGGTCTTGTTGACGTGCTGGCCGCCCGAGCCCGAGGCCCGGAAGGTGTCGATGCGGATGTCCTTGTCGTGGATCTCGATCTCGACGTCCTCGACCTCGGGCAGGACGGCGACCGTGGCGGCCGAGGTGTGGATGCGTCCCTGCGTCTCCGTCGCCGGGACGCGCTGGACGCGGTGGACGCCGCTTTCGAACTTCAGCCGCCCGAAGACGCCGTCGCCGGTGACGGTGGCGATGATTTCCTTGTAGCCCCCGGCGTCGCCCTCGGTCGCCGAGTCCAGCTCCACCCGCCAGCCGCGGCTGGAGGCGTAGCGCGAATACATGCGGAACAGGTCGCCAGCGAAGATGGCGGCCTCGTCGCCGCCGGTGCCGGCGCGGACTTCCAGCACGGCCGAGGCGTTCTCGTCGGCGTCGCGCGGAGCCAGCAGCAGGGCGACGTCGCGTTCCATATCCGGCAGGCGGGCGGTCAGGGCCTCCAGCTCGTCGGCGGCCATGGCGGCCATCTCCGGGTCCTCGGCCATGACGGCCAGATCCTCGATCTCGCCCCGGACTTTCGCCAGCGCCTGAACCGCGTCGGCGACCGGCTTCATCTCGGCGTGCTCCTTGGACAGGCGCACGATCTCCTGACCGTCGGTGGCCGCGCCCATGCGCGCCTCCACCTGGTGGAAGCGGTCGAGCACCTGATCGAGCCGGGCCTGGGGCAGTCGCAAGGGGAGGTCGCCTGTTCTGTAAGGAGGCGCGGTCTTACTCCGGGAGGCGCTGTAATGTCGAGGAATCCGCATTCGATGCGGCGCAAGCGCGCGCTGGCGCGATTGTGACCCGGCGTCACGATCCCGTCAGGGCCGGTTACCAATCCCGGCCTCGCGCCTTAGGTCCCGTCGAGCTGTTCAGTCCGGAGACCTCCCATGTTCGACCGTATTCCCCCCTCGCATGCCGCCGCCGCTGACGCCGCCAATCACGCCCACGAAGCCGTGGAGCGCCTGTGCGCCCTCTACGACCGGCTGCTGGAACAGGTCGGTGAAGGCGGCCTGTCCGAGGCGTCGTCCGCCGAGCTGCGGGCCATGGCCGGCATCTACGACCTCGACCTTCAGCGGCCGGACGCCGAAATCTGGTCGGACCTGCGCGCCGTTCTGGTGCGCCAGACGCCCCGCCCCGCGCCGAAGACAGCCGCCACGACGGCGGTCGAGCCCCTGACCCTGCTTCTGGTCGAGGACGATCCCGAGACCGCGGCCGACCTGACCCTGGCCCTCGTCGAGGCGGGCCACAGCGTGGTCGGGCCGTTCCAGAACGCCGAGGCCGCCGAGGCCGCGGCGGCCCTCCACCTCGTCGACCTGGCCCTGCTGGATATCAATCTGTCGGGCGAGGTCACCGGCATCGACCTGGCGCGCGCGCTCAGGGACCGTTGGGGTCTGCCGTCCCTGTTCCTGACCGGCGACATCGGCGCGGCCGCCCGCCATGCCGACCTGGCCGAGGCCCTGGTGCTCAAGCCCTATACCGCCGCCCAGGTGCTGGAGGCGATCACGCGGGTGACGGCCCACCAGGGCTGAGTCGGGGCGGGGGCAGGGAGAAATACTCGCCCCCGCAGCTAGGATTTGTCGCTTTACCGACTTCGACGCCCGTTCGAGAAGTTCGTCCGTCCACCGTTCAGCCTCAGCCAGAGCCGACCCGCCCCATGCACGACTTCCTGCTCTTCCTCGCGGTCGGCTTCCTGGCGCAGTGCGTCGATGGGGCGCTCGGCATGGCCTATGGCGTCATCTCCTCGACGGTCCTGCTGGCCTTCGGGGTGCCGCCCGCAACGGCCTCGGCCAGCGTCCACGCCGCCGAGGTCTTCACCACGGCGGCCTCGGCCGGGTCGCATGCGGCCAACAAGAATGTGAACTGGAAGCAGTTCGTCCCCCTCGCCGCAGGCGGCGTCGTTGGCGGCATCCTTGGCGCCTTCGTCCTGACCACCGTCAACGGCGACGTCCTCAAGCCCTGGATCACCGCCTATCTCTCGATCATGGGTCTGGTCATCATCTGGCGGGCCACCAGGAAGACGCGCGAGCGGGTGTTTCCGGTGAAGTTCACGGGGCCGCTGGGTCTGGTCGGCGGCTTCTTCGACGCCATCGGCGGCGGCGGCTGGGGGCCGACGGTCACCACCACCATGGTCGGCTCGGGTCAGGATCCGCGCATCTCGATCGGTACGACCAATACGGCCGAGTTCTTCGTCACCGCCGCCATCTCGGCGACCTTCCTGGCCGCCCTTCTGACCGGTCACTGGGATCAGGCCGAGGGTATCGCCAGCCACGCGACGGCCGTCGCCGGCCTGATCGTCGGCGGTCTGATCGCCGCGCCCCTGGCCGGGGTCATCGCCCGCATCGCCCCGCGTCAGGTCCTGACCTACGGCGTCGGCGCCGTGGTGCTGCTGTCCGCGGGCTACCAGGCCCTGCGGCTGTTCAAGGTGATCTGAAGCCTATTCCGCCGCGACGCGGGCGGCGGTCTGGGTCGCACGAGCGGCGTCCAGTTCGGCGGCCTTGGCCTCGACCAGTTCGACGATCTCGTCGACCATCTTCGCATTGTCGAGTTTGTGGGCGATCTTGCCGTTCAGATAGACCATGCCCGAGCCCTTGCCGCCGCCGGTGAAGCCGACGTCGGTGTAGAGGGCCTCGCCCGGGCCGTTCACCACGCAGCCGATGATCGACAGCGACATGGCGGTGGAGATGTGGGCCAGCTTCTCTTCCAGCACGCCCACCGTCTCGATGACGTTGAAGCCCTGACGGGCGCAGGACGGGCATGCGATGATGTTGACGCCCCGGTGGCGCAGACCCAGCGACTTGAGGATGTCGAAGCCGACCTTGATCTCCTCGACCGGATCGGCGGCCAGCGAGACGCGAATGGTGTCGCCGATCCCGGCCCAGAGCATATTGCCCATGCCGATGGCCGATTTGATCGTGCCCGTGCGCAGCGGACCCGCCTCGGTGACCCCGAGGTGCAGGGGGCAGTCGATGGCCTCGGCCAGCTGCTGGTAGGCGGCGACCGTCAGGAAGGGATCGGACGCCTTCACCGAGATCTTGAACTCGTGGAAGTCGTGGTCCTGAAGGATGCGGGCGTGGTTGAGCGCTGACTCGACCATGGCGTCAGGGCAGGGCTCGCCGTACTTCTCCAGCAGCTCCTTCTCCAGCGAGCCGGCGTTGACGCCGATGCGCATGGAACAGCCGTGATCCTTGGCGGCCTGGATGACTTCCTTGACCCGGGCGGCGTTGCCGATGTTGCCCGGATTGATGCGCAGACAGGCGGCGCCGGCCTCGGCTGCCTCGATGCCGCGCTTGTAGTGGAAATGGATGTCCGCGACCAAGGGCACTTTCGCGGCCTTCGCGATGGTCTTGAAGGCCGCCGTGGAGTCCTCGTCGGGGCAGGAGACGCGGACGATGTCGGCGCCCGCCTCTTCCAGTTCGCGGATCTGACCGATGGTCGCATTGGCGTCCGAGGTCAGGGTGTTGGTCATCGACTGGACGCTGATGGGCGCATCGCCGCCCACGGCGACGGACCCCACCATGATCTGGCGGCTCTTGCGGCGCTCGATGTGACGCCAGGGGCGGATATGCGAATGGTCGCTCATGTCAGGCGCAAGATAGGCGCTTCATCGTGGCATGGCCATGACGGGCGCACACTTTCGCCGCCCCCCTATTGAGGCGCGACCGCCGCGTTGAAGCCCTGCTGGGCCGAGACGGCATTGGCCTGGATCACCTGACCGGTGCTGGCGGCTGCCTGATCGGCGGCGCGCTGGGCGGCGGCGGCCTGGGCGGCGACCTCGGAGGCGGTCTGGCGGGCCAGCTGTTCGGCGCGCTGGTTCAGCTGGGCCAGCGGTGTCAGGACGGCGGACAGGCCGCCGCCGTGCTCGCCGTTCAGATAGACGTCGAAGGCGGCCGGATCGGAGACGTCGACGGTGGCGGCGACGCCGGTCGGCGCGCGCCAGCTCTCGCCGGCGGCCAGCTGGCGGGCGAACAGGACGCGCCCGTCGCTCATGCGGACGACCAGGGCGGCGGCCTTCCTGGCCTGCAGCACGACCTGGGAGGCCGTTGCAGCTGCACCGTAGATGGCGCCGCGCGGATTGAACGCGGCCTGGACCGGCGTCGCCCGGGCGGCGGCGGCAGCCGCGACGGCTTCGAGATCGGTCGGGTCGATACCGGTCAGCTGGGCCTCGAGGCCGGGCGTGACGTAGAGGGCGGGCGTGGTCTGGTCCGGCGGGGCCGGGTGGGGCGCGCCGATGCTGACGGCATGCTGGCCGGGCACGTCGCCCAGGGTCCAGCTTTCCGGGATGGAGGCGATGTCCGACGGCTGCGGCGCGCGCAGCATGTTGACGCGCTGGAAAACGTTCCAGCCGACGACGGCGACCGCGATGGCCACGACGGCGGCGATGACCCGCGGCGAATAGCGGCGCACGTCCTGGAAAGCGACCCCGACCGGCGCCTGCAGCGGCACCGAGCCGTCCGGGCTTTCGCGCTTGAAGCGTTCGACCGCCAGCTGCTCGTCCAGGCCCAGGGCCTCGGCATAGGCGCGGACATAGCCGATGGCGAAGACGCGCGACGGCAGGGCGGAGAAGTCGCCTTCTTCGAGGGCGATCAGATAGCGGGTGTGGACGCGGGTGACGACCGACAGCTCGGCCAGCGAACGGCCCGAGGCCTCACGGGTGGCGCGCAGACCGGCGCCCAGAGTCGCGGCGTCGACGATGGAGGGCACAGGGTCCTTCCAGTCCGGATGTGACCGAAACTCATCGGGGACATTCCCCGTATCCAGCGCCATGAAGGCTGACCCCATACTCGGCGCGTCGTACCCCGGAACTGCGGGATGCCGATCATGCGCCGTACTCGACCAAGACGCGAACGATACCACATTGGTCTCGTTGCTCTGAGCTCCCCCCGGAGATCGTTTTTCGTCGGTGTCTGGATATCGCATTTCAGCCGGTCGTTCAACGCTCTGTTAAGCATGACGGCCACTCGCCCGGCAGGTGTGGCGCGCTCTCCTCAAAGGTGAATTCGAGGAAATTGCGCCAGGACGGGACGCGTCACACCACCACGTTCAACTTTCGCGCCAGACTTTCGATCTCATTACGGATCGATCCGGCTGAGCTGCCCAGAAGACTGGCCATGCCCCGCTTGGCGGCGGTCAGATCGGCGGAAAGGATCATCCGCTTGACCGGGCCGACGCCCCCCGCCGGCGCCGACAGCCGGGTAAAGCCCAGCGTCAACAAGGCGAAGGCTTCCAGCGGCCGGCCGGCCAATTCTCCGCACACGGACACAGGCGTTCCGGTGTCGGCGCAGGCCTTCTGGATGGCCTGCAGGGCCCTGAGCGCCGGGGGCGACAGGGGGTCGTACCGATCCGAGACCAGGGGATTGGTCCGGTCGGCGGCGTACATATACTGGAACAGGTCGTTGGACCCGACCGAGACGAAGTCGGTCAGGGGCAGGAGGGCGTCGAGGTGCCAGAGCACCGACGGGCATTCGATCATGGCTCCGACGCGCAGCAGGGCGGGCAGGGGCCGGCCGCGCCGCCGGGCCCAGTCGCATTCGACATCGACCAGTTCGCGCGCGGCGCGGAACTCGTCGACCGTGGCGATCATCGGGAACATGACGCGCAGCTCGCGCCCGGCCCCGGCGGCCAGAAGGGCGCGCAGCTGCAGCCGCAGCAGCGACGGCCGATCCAGACCCAGACGAATGGCGCGACGGCCCAGAGCCGGATTCTCCTCCCGCTCGGTCGTCTCCATATAGGGCAGGACCTTGTCGCCGCCGATGTCGAGGGTGCGGAAGGTCACGGGCCGGTCGCCGGCGGCGTCCAGCACCAGCTTGTAGAGCGCGGTCTGGCTGTCCAGACGCGGCAGCTCCTCGGAGACCATGAACTGGAACTCGGTGCGGAACAGGCCGATGCCCTCGGCGCCCGTCTCGTCGAGGTTTTCCAGATCGACGGCCAGACCGGCGTTGGTCAGCAGGGAGATGCGCGTCCCGTCGGTGGTCACGGCCGGGACGTCGCGCAGCTTGGCGAACTCGGCCTGGCGCTGGTCGCGCAGGGCAATGCGCGACTGGACGGAATCCAGCATGTCCGGGCGGGGCCGCAGATGGGCCTCGCCGGTCTCGCCGTCGACGATGACGAGGTCGCCTTCGCTGAGCCGGTCGCGCAGACCCATCAGGCGGCCAACGCAGGGGATGCCCAGGGCCCGCGCCACGATGGCCGCGTGGCTGGCGGCCGAGCCTTCTTCCAGCAAGAGGCCCTTCAGGGTCTCGCGCGGATATTCCAGCAGATCGGCGGGGCCGAGGTTGCGGGCCACCAGAATGGCGTCGTCGGGCAGTTCGCGCTGACCGGGATTGTCGCCGGCCAGCACCCGCAGCAGCCGGTTGGCCAGATCCTCGAAGTCGTGCAGCCGCTCCTTGATGTAAGGGTCGCGGGCCTTGGCGAAGCGGGCGCGGTGTTCGTTCCTGACCCGGTCGACGGCGGCCTCGGCGGTCAGGCCCGAACGCACGGCCTCGACCAGCGACCGGTTCCAGCCGCGATCGTCGGCGAACATCCGGTAGGTTTCCAGAACCTCGAACGACTGGCCGGCCAGCTTGCCCTGACCGCCCTCCAGCATGGCGTCGATGCCGCTCTTCAGATCGGCCAGACCCCGGTTCAGGGTCATTTCCTCCAGCACCGGGTCGGAGGACAGCAGCTTCTCGGGCGCCAGCGGCGCCTCGTGCAGGATGACGTGACCGAAGGCCAGACCTTCGGCGAATTTCTGGCCCTTCAGCCGTTCGGGACGGTGCGGGGCGACCTCGACGTCGCGCAGCTCTTCCTGACCCAGCAGTTCGCCCGAGGCCACGGTCTCGGCCAGGACCATGGCGATGGTCTGGATATCCTCGACCTCATCGGGATCGTAGCGGCGCTCGGCGCGGTTCTGGACGACCAGAACCCCGATGGCCCGACCGCCGCGCAGCAGGGGCGCGCCGAGGAAGGCGTGATAGGGGTCTTCGCCGGTTTCCGGACGATAGGCGAAGCTGGGATGCGACGGGGCGTCCGACAGGCTGATCGGCTGGGCCATGCGCGCCACCTCGCCGACCAGACCCTCGCCGGGCCTCAGACGGGTGTTGTGCACGGCCTCGCGGTTCAGACCCTCGGTGGCGAACAGCTCCAGCTCGCCCGAGGCGCGGCGCAGATAGATCGAACAGACCTCGGCGACCATCGACTGGGCGATGGTGCGCACGACGCGGTCCAGCCGTTCCTGGGCCGGGGCCGCGCCGGCCATGGCCTCACGGATCTGGCGCAGGAGGTTGCGAGGCCCCCTCGTCGTCAATCCGCCGCCTATAGGCATCCGCCCTCCCGTCCCGAACTCCCCAGATAGGGAGCTACTGTGACGCTATCTATAGCGCATCCAGTCCGTATGCCGAATGAAGCGCACGAACCGCGAGTTCCGCATAGGCGTCCTCGATCAGGACACTGATCTTGATCTCGGAAGTCGAGATGGCCTGGAACTTGACGCCCTTGTCGGCGAGGGCGCGGAACATGGTCTGGGCGACGCCCGCATGGCTGCGCATCCCGACCCCGATGACCGAGACCTTGGCCACGTCGGCGTCGACGCGGATTTCCTCGAATTTGATCTCGTCCTTGGCGGCGGTCATCAGCTCTTCAGCCCGGACGGCGTCGCGGCGGCCCGTGGTGAAGGTCAGATTGACCCCGCCGGCGGTGCGCGCCTGGGACTGGACGATCATGTCCACGTTCACATTGGCCTCGGCGAGGCGGGTGAAGACGTCCGCCGGGGCGTCGGTGCGGTCCGCGAGGCCCAGCAGGGTGATGCGCGCCTCGTCGCGGCTGACGGTCACGCCCGAAACGATGCGCTTTTCCACGATGTCTTCCTCGTCACAGATCAGGGTGCCGGCTCCGACCGGCAGGTTTCCGTTTTCGTCGGGTTCGACGAAGCTCGACAGGACCCGCACGGGCACCTGTTTGGCCATGGCCAGTTCGACCGACCGGGTTTGCAGCACCTTGGCGCCCAGGGACGCCATCTCCAGCATCTCCTCATAGGAGACCCGGTTCAGCTTGGTGGCCTTCTTCTCGATGCGCGGGTCGGTCGTATAGACGCCGTCCACGTCGGTGTAGATGTCGCACGGACATTCCAGCGCCGCCGCCACCGCCACCGCCGAGGTGTCGGAGCCGCCGCGGCCCAGGGTGGTGATGCGGCCGCCGGTCGTGACGCCCTGGAAGCCGGGGATCACGGCGATCTCGCCCAGATCCATGGCGGCGCCCAGCACCTCGCCCGGCACGTCCTCGATGCGGGCGCGGCCGTGGGCGTCGTCGGTGATGATCGGGATCTGCCAGCCCATCCAGCTGCGGGCGTTCAGGCCCATATTGCGCAGGGTGATGGCCAGAAGGCCGGCGGTGACCTGTTCGCCCGAGGCGACCACGACATCGTATTCGTCATCGGAGACGGGCAGGCCCTGCGCGGCCGGACCCGCGCCGTCGGTCCAGGCGACCAGCTCATTGGTCTTGCCGGCCATGGCCGAGACGACCACGGCGACCTGTTTGCCCGATTTGACCTCGGCGGCGACGATGCGCGCGGCGCGGCGGATCCGCTCCAGGTCGCCCATGGAGGTGCCGCCGAATTTCATCACCAGCCGCGAGGCCGGCGCCGAAGAGTCAGATCGTGTGGTCTCGGGCCGCGTCATCCTGGCGGTCACCCCCATCTTGCGTGAAATCGTCCGGCGGTTCATGCCACCGGGATGGCCGCTTCTAACGACACCGGAACCCTCGTGAAACCCCAAAGCGGCGCGGCTTTTTCTGAGATCGAGGATCAGCAGGCCTCGGGTCCGTCGATCGATCCGGCCGACGTCGCGCGCTTCTCGGCCCAGGCGGCCCTGTGGTGGGACGCCCGCGGCCCGTTCGCGCCCCTGCACAAATTCAACCCCAGCCGTCTGGCCTTCGTGCGCGACCGGGTCGCCGAACGGTTCGGTCGCAACACCCGCGAGCGGGCGCCGTTCACCGGCCTCAGCCTGATCGACATCGGCTGCGGCGGCGGCCTGCTGGCCGAGCCGATGAGCCGGATGGGTTTCGACGTCACCGCCATCGACGCCTCGTCCGAGAACATCGGCACCGCCCGCGCCCATGCGGAGCCTCAGGGCCTGCCGATCAAATATCGGGCCGCGACGGTGGAGCAGATGGAGGCTGAAGGCGCGGGCCCCTTCGACGTGGTCCTGACCATGGAGGTGATCGAGCACGTCGCCGATCCGGAGGCCTTCGTCCGCGCCTGTTCGCGGCTGGTCGCACCCGGCGGGATGATGATCGTCGCCACCCTGAACCGCACGCTCAAGGGTCTGTTGCTCGGCAAGTTCGCGGCCGAATACGTTCTGCGCTGGGTGCCCGCGGGGACCCACGACTGGCGCCAGTTCCTCAAGCCCGACGAGATCCGGTTGATGCTGTCGCAGGAGCCGGTCGCCGTCACCGGCCCCTACGGCCTGGCGCTCAATCCCCTGACCGGGGCCTGGAGCGAAAGCGACGACGTCGGCATCAACTATATGATGATCGCCACCCGGGACTGATGGATCCGGTCGCGGCGAAGCTTACCGCGATTTCACCTACCTTGCGGTGATGTAACGGGTTTTCCGGTCTGGGCGATGGGATGACTGGGGTATCGAAACCCCGGAGCCGTCCCATGAAACGCCTTCTGATCCTCACCGCCGCAGCCGCCGTCGCCCTGTCGACCTCGGCCTGCGTCACCGTCATCGACGCCAGTGACGACCACGACCTCGCCTGGCACGGCGAAAACGCCGAGCCCTTCGACGCCGCCCGCGACCAGTGCCGCGCCGAGAACCATGGCCGCCACGTCGAAGGCGCCTTCCGCGAATGCATGGCCCGCAAGGGCTGGCATCGCAGCTAAAGCGTCCGGACCATATAGCGGGCGTCCGGGCCGTAGCTGGCCAGCTTGGTCCTGACGGCGGCGTTCTCGCGCACCTCAAAGCCCTGTTTGGTCCAGAACCCGACCGCGTCATTGACCGCGACGAGCGCGATGGCGGGCCAGCCCCTCGACCGGGCCTGGTCCGCCAGCTGTTCGACGATGGCCCGCGTCGCTCCGGTCCCCCGCACGTCCGGACGCAGGGCGAGGTCGTGCAGATAGATGATGTCGGCGTCGTCCGGGATGGCCTCAATCAGGCTGTTCACCGGCGGCGCGCTGTCGATCCGCCACGGATAGCTGACGGCGTAGCCCAAGGCCTCTCCATCCTCATCGGCCAGCACGAAACAGCCCTGGGCCGCCAGCGCCAGCCGGTTGGCGAACATCGGCCGCCCCTCGAAATGGTCGGGGAAGCTGACGAGGGCGATGGCGGCGACGGCGTCGAGATCGGCCTCGGTCATCGGCCGCCAGTGAAGTTTGTCTATGTCGGGCATCGGGTGTTGAGGTCGGCCTTGCGGTAGGACCAGCTCATCGACTGGTCGCGGTCGCCCATATGGCCCTCGATGCGGGCGTTGAGAACATCGCCGTTTCGTTCGTAGATGACCCGCTGCGGGAAATCGTGCCCGGCGTTCTCGAACACGACGCGGGTTCCGGAGGCTTCCTTCGCGGCGAAAGCGATGGGCGGGGCGCCGTTGACGCCGGCGAAATAGGAAACGTTTCCGCCAGCGGGCGTCTGCGGCGAGATGCGGCTGGATTCGAAGGTCGTCAGCTTGCCGCCCTCGATCGTCAGGGCCGTGCCCAGCATCAGGCCGCCGCGCGGATCGCTCCAGGTCTCCGACACCTCGCGCCCGTCGTCGCAGGACAGCCAGTAGCCGCTCATCCACGACAGCTGGTCGGCCATGACAGGGTTGGGGACGGGGGCTGTTTGCAGGGCAAGGGCGGCGGCGAAGGTCGAGAGGATCATGTCGGTCTCCATCGGGTATGTGAGGCGACCCTAGAGCGGCGAATGGGGCGAGGGCTTGTAGGTTTGCGACGCGATCGAGCGGGCGAGTTCCACCTGATCCCGCGCCCACCCCGTGGCCGTACAGCCGAGGTAGCGCTGGAAGTCCCGGGCCATCTGGGGCTGGTCGAAATAGCCGGCGGCGAGACCGGCCTCGAGCCAGGAGACCGCATCGGCTTCCGGATCGTTGAGGTGATCGAAGACCCGGCGGAACCGCAGGATCGAGCGGAACTCGCGCGGCGAAATGCCGACCCGGTCGCGGAAGCGGCGCTGCAGGGCGCGCTGTTCGGCCGGACTGCGCGAGGCGGGCGGCTGTTCGGCCTGGGCGGCGTCGATCTCGGCCCGGACCTCGGGGGCGATGGACCAGCCGCCGCGGATCCGTTCGGCCTCGAGCAGGGCGACCATGACCGCGACCTGCCCCTCCGGATCGCCGGCGGGCGCCGTGATCCCGGCCAGACGCCCGGTCATGTCCACCCGCCGATCAACCGCCAGATGGGCGGACATCCCCAGCCAGTCCCGCGCGCCGTCAGGCTCGAACCGGACGGCGACCAGTTCGATCGGTCCGACGGGACGCAGGGCCAGCGGCCGGGTCATCTGGCCGGCGAACAGGGCGGGCGGCTGCAGGCGGAAGACGCCGTCGGGGCCTTCCTCCTCATAGGGGCTGCCGATGTCGAGGATCAGCTCGGGACAGCCGTCCGGCGCGATCCGCTGCACGGCGCCCGAGGGCGACGGCGAAGCATAGGTCCAGATGGTCCGCACGAAGCGGCGAAGCGACGCGGGCGGCTCGTGCTCCGCGTACCGTTCCTGATGCTCCCCCGCCCCCACGGTCATGATCTCAGTTGACCTTGGCGGGGTCCGGCGGGGCGGCGGGCAGGGGGGAACAGGGCACGCCGTCGTCTTTCAGCTTCTTCACCTCGGCGGGGGTGGCCTCGCCATAGATTTCGCGCTTCTCGGACCGGCCCTCGTGGATGTCGCGGGCCTCGCGGGCGAAGCTGTCGCCGACATAGTCGAAATTCTGCTCGACGTGGGCGCGCACCTCGCGGGCCGCCTCCAGCATCATCGACTGCACCTTTGCCGCCATCTCCGGAGCGGGTGCCGAGCGCTTCGTGCCAGACACCGCAGGGGCCATGACCTGTTTGGCCACGCCGTGCGAGCCGCAGAAGGGGCATTCGACCAGGCCGCGTTGCGCCTGATCATCATAGTCTGAGGACGAGCCGAACCAGGCCTCGAACGGATGGTCCTGATCGCAGACGAGGGCGTAGCGGATCACAGCGGGCTCGCGAATTCGCGGTCGTGCTTCAGGGCCGGGACCGAGGCGCGGGCCTTTTCGACGGCGGACAGATCCAGTGTGGCGCGCAGGACGGCGGGCTCGTCGTGATCCAGTTTGGCGATTACCTCGCCCCACGGCCCCACCACAATGGAATGGCCCCAGGTCTTGCGGCCGTCCTCGTGCAGGCCGCCCTGGGCGGGAGCGAGGACGAAGGCGCCGGTCTCGATGGCCCGGGCGCGCAGCAGGGTCTCCCAATGGGCTTCGCCGGTCGGGACAGTGAAGGCGGCGGGCACGGAGATCATCGCGGCGCCCGCCTTGGCCAACTGGCGATACAGATGCGGGAAGCGGACGTCGTAGCAGACGCTCATGCCCAGCCGGCCCCAGGGGGTATCGGCGACCGTCGCCCCGTCGCCGGGCCGGATGGTCGCGCTCTCCCGATAGGTCTCGCCATTGGCCAGGTCGACGTCGAAGACGTGCAGCTTGTCATAGCGGCCGACCACCCCGCCGTTGGCGTCGATCAGCAGGGAGCGGTTGGCGGCGCGGTCGTCGCCGGTCACGCCCGACCGGACGACGGCCGAGCCGATCAGAATCCAGACGCCCAGTTCGGCCGCCAGACGGCGCAGACCCAGGATGACGCCGTCCTGATCCTCGTCCGTGACCCACTGGCCCTTCTTGTCGCGCCTCTGCTCGACGAAGTTCGAGACCTCGGGCGTCAGGACGAATTTCGCTCCGCTTGCGGCGGCCTCGCGGATCAGGGGTTCGACATGGGCCAGCCCGGCCTCGGGCGTCGCCGGGGTCCGCGTCTGGATCAGGGCGATCTCGAGGCCGGCGCTCATCGAATTCAGGCGGCCAGCAGCGGGTCGAGCCCGCCCCTGCGCTCAAGCGCCTGGATGTCGTCGCAGCCGCCGATGTGCTGGCCGTTGATGAAGATCTGCGGGAAGGTGGCGCGGCCGCCCGACTTCTCGACCATCTCGGCCTTCTTCTCGGGGTCATTGGAGGCGACGATCTCGGTGAACTCCGCGCCCTTCTTGTTGAGAAGGCCGATGGCCGACGAGCAATAGGGGCAACCGGGCTTGGTGTAGATGACGATCTCGGCCATGGGCGAACTCCGACAATGAGGGTCTGACCTAGCGCGAATCCGCGCCCGGTCGAAAGGATGCTCCTATGTAGGAAGAATTCTGGCCGTGCGCACCCGCGCGATGACAGCCAGATCCACGGCCCGCGCCCCGGCGGCGACAAGCGCCTTCGCGCAGGCCTCGCCGGTCGCGCCGGTGGTCAGGACGTCGTCGATCAGGAGGATGCGCCGCCCCTTGATCCGTCGGGCGCCGGCCTCGGTGACCGTGAAGGCGGATTTGACGTTCAGCCGCCGCCCGCGTGCGCTCTTTCCCCCTTGCGTCGCCGTGCGCTCGGTCCGGACCAGGGCGTCGGGCAGGTAGTCGAGGTCGGCCGTGCGGGCCAGGGGCCGGGCGATTTCGGCCGCCTGGTTGAACCGCCGCGACAGCAGCCTCATCCGGTGAAGCGGGACGGGAACCACGGCGTCGGCCCCGGCGACCAGATCGGACGCCGACCGGCTGATCCAGCGGGCGAAGAGACCAGAGAACTGCTGCTGGTCGCCGTGCTTGTACTTCAGGATCAGACCGCGCGAGGCCTCGTCATAGACGCAGGCCGCACGGGCCCGCGCGAAGGCGTAGGGCTGGGCCAGACAGGCGGCGCAGCGCTCGGACGCGAATTCGCCCCCGTCGAACTCGAAGGCCGCGCCGCAGCCGTCGCAGACCGGCGCCTCAAGGAAAATCACCCGGCTCCAGGCGTCGGGGCTCAGCCCCGCCGCCGCCGTGGCTTCGCGACTGTCGTGGGCCACGGGCGGCAGGATCAGATCGGCCAGGCCCCGCCCCACCTCGGAAAGCCGGGGCAGGACAGGGCGCGGAAAGCGGAATAGAGGGCGTCGCGCGACCTCTGTCGCTTTCCATCCCGTGTCCGAACCCCCATCCTCTGCGTCCATGACTTCCCCCTCTGGCCCGTCCGGCCCCCCTCGGATCTTTGACGCCGCCCGCCGGGCCGCCCGGCTGAGGCGATCGGCGTCGCGTTTCCGCGAGGCCGACTTCCTGCACGTCAGGGCTGCGGACGGCGCTGTAGACAGCCTTGAGGCGATCCTGCGCGACTTTCCCGTCGCCGTCGACCTCTCGGCGCGACCCGAGGTCTTCGCCGACCTGCTGGCCGACAGTCCGGCGGCGAAGCGGGTCGGTCCGCTCCGGGTCTTGAACGCCGGCGCAGCCGCCCCGGGCGCCGAGGCGCTGGGGCTGGAAGACGGTTCGGCCGATCTGATCGTCTCCCTGATGACCCTGCACTGGGCCAACGACCTGCCCGGCGCCCTGAGCCAGATTCGCCGGGCCCTGAAGCCGGACGGCCTTTTCCTCGGCACCTTGCTGGGCGCCGCGACCCTGAAAGAGCTGAGGACGGTCCTGACCGAGGCCGAGCTGGCCGAGCGCGGCGGGGCCCAGGCGCGGGTCTCGCCCTTCGCCGACGGCTATGACGGCGCGGCCCTGCTGCAGCGGGCGGGCTTCACCCTGCCGGTGTCGGACGTGGATAGGGTCACGGTCCGCTATCCGGACCTCTTCGCGCTGATCCGCGACCTTCGGGCCATGGGCGAGACCAACCAGCTGGCCGGAACCATCCGGCCCCTGACGCGCGGCATCCTGATGCGGGCCGCCGCCCTCTATGCCGAAAAATACGGCGAGCCCGACGGCCGGATCCCCGCCACCTTCGAGATCGTAAACCTCGCCGGTTGGGCGCCACACGAGAGCCAACAGAAGCCCCTGCCGCGCGGCTCGGCCAAGGTCCGGCTGGCGGATGTGCTCGGGGTGACCGAACACAAGGACGGCTAGGACTCAGCCGCCGCTCATCTTGCCGGAGATGGCGTTGAAGGCGGTGGTGAAGATGTCGGTGGCCTTGTTGCCGAAGGCGGTCACGGCGCTGACGATGACGAGGAAGATCAGGGAGATGATCAGGCCGTATTCGAGGGCGGTGGCGCCGGCGTCATCACGCCAGAAGCGCAACAGGAAGCGGGCGCTCAATTTGCGCATCGTGTCCTCCTGCCTCTGACGCCTTCTGGCGTCGCTTCAGATCAGGTCGCGCAGCCAGGCGACCAGCGGAGCGTCGGCGGGCGGCATGGGATAGTCCGGCAGCTTGTCCGGCTTCACCCAGGCCAGGGCGGCGTGTTCGTGGGCCACGACCACGCCGGACCAGCGTCGGCACAGATAAAGTGGCATCAGAAGGTGAAAGCTTTCGTAAGCGTGGCTGGCGAAAACGAAGGGGGCGAGGCAGGCCTCGGTCACCTCGATGCCCAGCTCCTCGCGCAGCTCGCGGATCAGGGCGGCCTCGGGCCGTTCGCCGGGCTCGACCTTGCCGCCCGGGAACTCCCAAAGTCCCGCCAGCTGCTTGCCCTCGGGCCGTTTGGCGATCAGCACACGGCCGTCCACGTCGATCAGGGCGACGGCGACCACGAGGACGGTGGGGAGGGCGGATTCGGTCATGCCTTGGCTCTACATTTCCCTGTGCGCGCTCGCGACTGCAATCTTTCGTCACACAGTGTGGCGCGGCGGCGCTTGCGGATTGGGGCGAGATTCGGGCAAGGGCTGATACACCGGGGCCCCGGCCGGGCCGTTCGCATTCGCGTCTTCGACCAGATTTTTCCAGGGCATGGGCTCGACCTTCTCCGACATCCTTTCCAGCCCCGAGATCCAGGCTTTCGCCAGCGGTTTCCCGGTCATGGTGCTGCACCTGATCGCGACCTTCGTCCTGCTCGCCGCGGGGGCGGTGATCTACGGCCTGCTGACGCCGTGGAAGGAGATCTCCCTGATCCGCGAGGGCAATTCGGCGGCCAGTGTGGCCTTCGGCGGGGTGCTGCTGGGTCTGGCCATTCCGCTGGCGGTGTCCCTGTCCGTTTCGACCTCGCTGAGGGATATCCTGCTCTGGGGGATCGCGACCCTGGTCCTGCAACTGCTGGCTTTCCGCATCGTCGACGCGGTCCTGACCGGACTGCCGCAGCGGATCCAGGAGGGCGAGATCTCGGCCGCCGTCCTGCTGGTGGCGGCCAAGCTGGCCACGGCGCTCGTTCTCGCCGCCGCTCTCACAGGCTGACGGGTGTTCGGTCTCCGGGTTCCGGACTGGAGCGTTTACGCCGTGGTTCTGGCCGCCATCATCGGCCTGTCGCTGAGCCGGCGCGAGAACGCCGACGCCCCGCCCGCGCCGACGCCCCCTGACGAGGCCGAGGGCGCTCTGCTGGGCCCCATCACCCCCTTCGATCCCGCCGTGACGGTTGAGGCGCCCGACGGCCCCTTCCAGCCCTCGGCCGGGACCGCCTTCTCCATCGCCGCGGACGGCCGCTGGATCACCGCCCGCCATGTGGTTGACGGCTGCCGGAAGCCCGCCCTGGTGGTCGGCGGCGGCCGGGCCGTGGCGGCGGATCTGCGCCTGGCGCGCGGCGCCGACGTCGCACTTCTGATCACCGACGGAGGGCCGCCCGGCCTGCCTGTCCTGACCCGGCCGGCGCTCAAGCACGGCCAGCGCGCCTTCCATCCGGGCTTCCCGCAGGGCCGCGTCGGCGAGGTCTCCAGCCGCCTGCTGGGCCGCGAGACGCTCAAGGTCCATGGGCGCGGCGCCCATGACGAGCCGGTCCTGGCCTGGGCGGAAGTCGGTCGCACCGAGGGGCTGGAAGGGACGCTGGCCGGCCTTTCCGGGGCGCCCGCTCTGGACCGTCAGGGCCGGGTGCTGGGCGTGACCATCGCCGAGGCGCCGCGCCGGGGCCGGATCTACACCACCTCGCCCGAGACCTTCGCCCCGACCATCCGCGGCCAGTCGGGCGCCGAACAGGCCCCGCTGACCGAGCCGATCACGGTCGATAACTACGGCCGCGTCTCCGACACCCTGAGGCGCGACCTGCGCGTCGCCCAAGTGGTCTGCCTCGCAGGCTAGGGCGTCGGGGTCAGACCCCGAAGACCTCGACCCCGATCTCGCCGTCCGTCGTCAGCCAGGCGCGCTTCATGCCCTGACTGTTGAAGGGGCAGGCGATATTGCCGTCGGCGTCGAGCGCGATCAGACCGCCGTCCCCGCCCAGTCCGCCGATGTCGTCGATCACCGCGCGGGCGGCCTCGGCGATCGTTTGGCCCGCGCCGACGCGCCAGCCGACCTGGGCGGCGGCGGCGACGCGGATGAAGAACTCGCCCTGACCCGTGCCCGAGACGGCGACGCGGCCGTCGGCCCAGGTTCCGGCGGCGGGAATGGGGGTGTCGCCGACGCGGCCGGGCATCTTGCCGAACACGCCCGCGGTCGAGGTGGCGGCGGCGAGGCGGCCCTGGCTGTCGAGCACGCAGCAGCCGACGGTGCCGTGGCTGAGGACGTCCGGGGCCGTGCCCGGCGGATGGTTGTCCTCGCCCTTGCCCGCGTGGGTGAACCAGCTGGGTTCGTCGGCGATGGCCTCCAGTCCCTGATCATGGGCGAACAGCGCCGCGCCCTCGCCGACCAGCATGACGTGGGGGGTGTGGTCCATGACCGCGCGAGCGGCGCGGACCGGGCTGCGGAAGCCCTGCAGCGCGGCGACGGCGCCGGCCTTGCGGGTCGCGCCGTCCATCAGGCTGGCGTCCAGCTCATAGGCGCCGGCGAGATTGGGCGAGGCGCCCTTGCCGGCGACGTACAGACCCGAATCCTCGAGCATCACCACCGCCTCGACGGCGACGTCGACGGCCGAAGCCCCGGCCTCCAGCCGCGCCTTCATGGCCTCGACCACCTCGCGCATATGGACGACCTCGCGGCCGTAGTCGCGCTCGCGCCGGGCGCCGGCGCCGCCGTGGAGGATGAGGGCAGGACGGGTCATCGGGGGTCTCCGCTTTGCGGCCGCGTTCGATCGGGCCTTTTCTTATCGTGGGGGGCTGATTAGCGTTCCCCGGACGCGCGCGCCACGGGGGTCTGCGCCAAACCACCAATCAGGCGGCGGAAAAGCCGTCCCAAGGGAAACTTCCAGATGCGCGCAGTCCTCTCGAAAGTTGTCGGCGGTCCCGAGGCGCTGGTCGTGGAGGATATCCTGGACCCGACGCCCAAGCCGGGTCAGGTGATCATCGAGGTCAAGGCGGTGGGCATCAACTTCCCCGACACCCTGATCATCGAGGACAAGTACCAGTTCCGGCCCGAGCGCCCCTTCGCTCCGGGCGGCGAGGTCGCGGGCGTGGTCGAGGCCGTGGGCGAGGGGGTCAAGGGGATCTTCAAGGGCGACAAGGTCATCGCCGTTCCCGGCTGGGGCGGTCTGGTCGAACGGCTGGCCGTGCCGGCCGCCAGCGTGATCAAGATGCCCGAGGGGATGTCGTTCGAGGAGGGCGCCGCCCTCGTCATGACCTATGGCACCTCCTACTACGCCCTCAAGGACCGGGCACAGCTGAAGGCCGGGGAATCGCTGCTGGTGCTGGGCGCCGCGGGCGGTGTCGGCGCGGCCGCCGTCGAGCTGGGCAAGGCCATGGGCGCCCATGTCATCGCCGCCGCCTCGACCAACGACAAGGTCCAGTTCGCCCTGGAGCTCGGCGCCGACAACGGTCTGATCTATCCGTCGGGCAAGATGGACAAGGCGGCCCAGAAGGAGCTGTCGGGCGAGCTGAAGCTGGCCTCGGGCCGCGACGGTCCGGATGTGGTCTATGACGGCGTCGGCGGCGACTATTGCGAGCCGGCCCTGCGGGCCATGGACTGGAACGGCCGCTATCTGGTGGTCGGCTTCCCGGCGGGGATTCCGTCGCTGCCGCTGAACCTGACGCTGCTCAAGTCGGTGTCGGTGATCGGGGTGTTCTGGGGCGCCGCCGTCGCCCGCGATCCGGCCGGTCACGCCGCCAATATGGCCGACCTCCTGAAGTTCTACGCCGAGGGCAAGATCAAGCCGCGCATCTTCGCCACCTATCCGCTGGAGCGCGCTCATGAGGCCATCAAGGCGCTGGGCGACCGCACGGCCATGGGCAAGATCGTGGTGACGGTCGAGTCGTGACCGCGATACGCCTCGCCGAAGATCTGGAGATCGATGCGGCCGCCGAGCGGCTGGCGCGGACCGGCCGCACCCGGCTGGCCGGCCTGATCGGCGAAGGGGCGGCGGCGGTCCATGCCGCCGTCGTCCATCCCGACATGGTCTGGATGCGGGCCATCGAGAACCCCTACAACGAGGACGTTCCCGTCGCCCTGTTCGAGGCCGAGCCGATCGAGGAACAGGCGCGGCTGATCGCCATGGCCCATGAGGAGGCCGTCGACGGCTTCCAGTTCATCTTCGACCGGCTGAGGCTGGGCCGCGCCAGGGCCATGGGTCTGCCGATCCCGCAGCCGCTCTACGACCTGCACGCCCTGTTCAACTCGGAGCCCTTTCTGGCGTTCGCGCGACGGCTGACCGGTGACGACCGGATCGCCTATGCCGACGCCCAGCCCACCCGCTACCTGCCCGGCCATTTCCTCAACCGCCATACGGACGAGCACGAGGATGCGGGGCGGCTCTATGCCTATGTGCTGAACGTCTCGCCCGATTGGCGGGCGGAGTGGGGTGGCCTCCTGATGTTCCTCGACGAGGAGGGGGCGGTGAGCGAAACCTTCACCCCCAGCTTCGGGACGCTGAACGTCTTCAAGGTGCCCCAGAGCCACGCGGTCTCCATCGTCGCCCCCTTCGCCGGGGCGCCGCGCTATTCGATCACTGGCTGGTGGCGCAGCGCGCCTCCGCCGGAGGGCGCGCCCTCGAGGGCCTAACGGTCCTTCAGCCGCTCGACGGTTTCGGAGGCGGCGTCGCGGTGGCGGCGCTTGATATTGGCGCCCAGTGTGGCGATCAGGGCGGCGAAGACGGCGGCGTCGTCGGTGAAGCCGATGCCGGCGAAGATGTCCGGAATGGCGTCGATCGGCAGGACGAAATAGGCCAGCGCCCCCAGCATCATCCCCTTGGCCGCGGCCGGGGTCTCCGGGTCGCGGGCGGCATACCACACGCTCAGCGCCTGATCGGCGAAGGGGATGCGGGCGGCGGTCGAGACGATCTTGGGCCAGAAGCCGCGCTGGACCCGCATCTCGTTCACGCGCAGCACGGCGGGCGTCAGGGCGCGCCGCGGATCGATGGCGTCGTCCGGGGTCACGACCTCGTCGTCTGTAACGGCTTGTGATCGTGACGCCATGGCCGCTAAACCCTCCGCATCCGCAGAACCGGCCTTCAATATAGGGACCTTTCCATGAAACTCGACAGCTCCATCGCCGCAGTGGTCACCGGCGGCGCCTCCGGCCTCGGCGAAGGTACGGCCCGCGCCATCGCCGCCACGGGCGCCAGGGTCGCCCTGTTCGACATGAACGAGGAAAAGGGCGAGGCCATCGCAAAAGAGATCGGCGGGGTCTTCTGCAAGGTCGACGTGACCTCGGACGAAGAGGTCGCCGCCGCCTTCGCCAAGGCCCGCGCCGCCCACGGTCAGGAGCGCCTGACCGTCAACTGCGCCGGCATCGCCACCGGCCAGAAGACCGTGTCGCGCAAGAAGGACACCGGCGAAATCCGCGCCCACGACATGGCCTCGTTCGAGCGCACCGTCCGCATCAACCTGTTCGGCACCTTCCGCGTCCTGTCGCAGTCGGCGCTGGGCATGGTCACCCTGGACCCGATGGAGGACGGCGAGCGCGGCCTGATCGTCAACACGGCTTCCGTGGCGGCACAGGACGGCCAGATCGGCCAGGCGGCCTATTCGGCGTCCAAGGGCGGCGTCTACGCCATGACCCTGCCGGTCGCCCGCGACCTGGCCCAGGAAGGCATTCGGGTGAACACCATCCTGCCCGGCATCATGTGGACGCCGATGATGGCCGGCATGGACCAGAAGATCCAGGACGCCCTGGCCGCCGCCATTCCCTTCCCCTCGCGTCTCGGCCGCCCCGCCGACTATGCGTCCCTGGTGCTGGAGCTGGCCCGCAACGTCTACATCAATGGCGAATGCATCCGTCTGGACGGGGCTATTCGCCTCGCGCCGAGATAATCCGCTGATCGATGAAAAAAGACCCTTGCGGTATCCCGCAAGGGTCCGCTATACGCCCGCCTCTCGACGAGACGGATCGCCTTTCCGAAGGGGCCGTTACGGAGTGCGGGCGTAGCTCAGTGGTAGAGCACAACCTTGCCAAGGTTGGGGTCGGGCGTTCGAATCGCCTCGCCCGCTCCAGTCGAACCGAAGGCCCGATCCGCAAGGATCGGGCTGTTCTGTTTTCAGACCCTGAGCCTCGATTCCTGTTTCCGCCCCGGGCGGCGTGAGTTTGCCAAGGTTGGGGTCGGGCGTTCGAATCGCCTCGCCCGCTCCAGTCGATTTGAAGAGGCCCGGTCGCAAGATCGGGCCTTTTTCAATTTTCCGCTCCCGGCGGCTCCTACCGATCCTTGCGGCGTTTGACTGCGACCCGACGCTTATCGAGGGCGTCGCGAATGAGGAGGTACAGGAGGCCGGCCACGGCAAGCCCCACCACTCCATACATGACGTAGATCATGGCAGCCCGTCCTCCGGCGCGGCGCTGACAACGCCGTTCGTTGAGATATCAACGCCCTGAAGGTGACCGCCGTCAACGGTGTCAGCGCCATATTCAACCGGATGATCGGGTGGGTACGGAGGGCCCGGTGCTGGAACACCGGACCCTCCCGATCTCGAAAGATCGGCCGTTCCCCCGAACGGCAAATGGGAAACAGAGGTCGCCCAAGGGTGAAACGCCACCGATCGGTCGCCGCCTCAAGTGAATTGTACGCAACAATCACAAGCGCCGCTTATGCTCATCCTGGCTACATCTACTGCCGGTAGCGCAACGCGGTCTATGCAATGGTGAAACGGCGACTGAACGCGTGGCGAATGGACGGTTTTCGAAAACCCGTTTGATCTTGGGTCTGCTTATGCCGGCGCTGCAAATTGACGGCCCGTCCCGGAGCCAGCGGAGGTTCAACCGGCAAAATTGAAACCGTGAGGTTCAACCAGCGAGGTTCGGGGCGGGCCGTCTGTCGCTCGCGGACGTCACGCGATGGACGAACGACGTTAGATCATCCCTGGTTGTAAAGAGCTAGTGGCTTGAGGCCGTATCCCGTCCCGAACCTGAAACGCGGTCGCAGCGTCGCAAGGCGCCGGTTGTCCAATGCCCGGCAATGGATCATCGTTCGGTCAAGCGGAGGGCATGATGGCGGACACGGTGGCGCGGCGATCTTCGGTCAGGCCGGTGGAGACCGCGCGGCTGGACGCCTTCGTCGATGCCTCCTTCGCCTTCGCCGTGACCCTGCTGATCATCGCAGGGGCCGAGCCACTGAACGATTTCGGCGACCTGATGCGGGCCCTGGGCCGAATCCCGGCCTTCGCGGCGGGCTTCGGCCTGGTGGTCATGTTCTGGCTGGCGCACCGCAATTTCGGCCGGCTGGCCCCGATCCGCGATAGCTGGTCGGCGACGCTCAGCCTGGCCATCGTCTTCATGATCCTGATCTATGTCTTCCCCTTGCGGCTGCTGACCGAGGCGGGGGCGGCCTATTTCACCGGCGGCTTCCTGCCGGGGCGCGGCCTGATCCAGACCCTGGCCCAGCTGCGCGACGTCTATACGGTCTACGGAATCGGATTCGCCCTGCTGTGCTGGCTCTACTTCCTGCTCTACGGCCACGCCCTGAAGAGGGGGACGGTCGCGGGTCTGGAGGAGGGAGACCGGGACGAGGTGCGCGAATCCCGCGCCGTCTGGGGCCTGATCACCCTGGCCGGGCTGTTCTCGGCCCTGCTGGCCTGGGTTCTGCCGCTGCGCATCACGCCCTGGGCGCCTGGCTTCGCCTACTGGCTGATCCCGCTGGGCCTGTTCTTCATGAACCTGTTCCAGCGGCGCCGCAGTGGCCACGGGCTGTTCAAATCCGGCAAACAGGTCGGGCCCGACGAGATCGAATAGCCGGGTCGGTCCCTATAGGCCCAGCGCGGCGCGGATGTCGCGCCAGTCGATGTATTTGAAGTTCTGGGTGCCGCCTTCGTTGATGTCGTCCTGGACCACCACAACGCCTTCGGGGAAGCGGTCGCCGACCCGGCCGCCCAGGGCCGCGACCCCGTCGGTGCCCGTCACGCCGTCCACCACGCCGTCCCGCACCACGATGCGGCCGACATAGGCCGGCGCCGGGCCGTCGATGCGCCAGATCGGGAAGGTCGAATCGCCCTGGCTGGACGCGATCAGATAGCGCTTCTCACCGTCCGCCAGCGTCGTCAGCCCCTCGGCGTCGGCGACCAGCACGCCCGGCGCGATCGGCTGGATCAGGGTGCGCGTCGCGCCCGAGGCCGGGTTCAGGCCATAGCGCCACAGGCCGACGTTCTCCTCGTTCAGATAGAGGGCGTCGGTCTGCGGGTCGGCGGCGCAGCCTTCCGAGATCGAGCCGATCTCAAACCGGCGCAGCTCCCGCGCCACCGGCTGACCCTCGGTCGAGGCGGTCAGGGCGAATTGTCGCACCTCGCCTTCGTGACCCACCAGAATGGCGTCGATCGTTTCGCCGCGCCTGGCGAAGCAGAAGCCGTAGGGTTCCACGACGTCGGTCGGGATTCGGCCCCACAGACGCACGGCGTTGGCCCCCGTTCCGGCCGGATCGAACAGATAGAGGGTCACGCCGACCTTGCCCGGCGTCCGGTCGCTGGCGCCCAGAACGATCTGGCGCCGGCCGTCGACGGTCAGGCCGTCGATCAGGTCGACATTGTTGAGCAGCCCCTCGGGCAGGAACTGCAGGATCTCGCCTTCGAGGCCATAGATATAGAGGCCCGACTTCTTGTCCGTGCCCGCCACAAACCCTTGAACCGTCTTGCCTTCCACCATGATCGGCGTAGCGGAGGCGAAGACGGCCGGGTCGTCCGCTGCATCCTGACCGGGGGCGCCGACCGAGGGGGTTTCGAGCACGGCGTGAACCGTCGTTCCCTCGCCGATGACGCCCGCGCCCTCGCCCTGGAAGTCGACCTCATGGGTGGCGCAGGCGGCCAGAACCGACATCGAGGCGGCGGTCAGAACGGCGGTCAGGGTGCGGCGCATGGGGGCGTCTCCGGGCGGTCGGAAGGATCGTCGGCGATCCGTGTCGAGGCGGGCAAACCACGGTCGCTCAGCCGGGGTCAACGGCGGCGATGTGACGCGGTCTGGAAGGCGGCGTGACAAGTCCTCCGAACCCGGACGGACCAAATGGCGTGCTTCCGGCGACACGACCCGAACGGCAAAGGTTCCGCCCCTCGGGTGCGACATTTTGTCCGTGAGGTCCCGGCTGGTCGGCGACGAAGCGGCGCTTTCTCCCCGTCATGTCCGGCGAGAAGTCGAGGCCCATCAAGGCGCTGTGGGCCGCGGTGATGAAGCCGACGGGCTGTGGATAGTCCGCATCGGGACGGGTTTTATCGGAACCATCATCGTTCCGCAGAACGAGCGTCATCCAACCGTAATGGATGCGTTGTGGCCCCGGTCTAGCTCGCCCCCCGCATCAGGAAGCACGGGGCGCCGAAGGGCGGCCACCGTTGGGGATCAACACATGAAGTTCGCATTGCTGCTCGGGGCCGCCGTCGCGCCCCTGGCCATCGCCGGGGCGTCCGTCGCCCAAACCGCCGACGCCGTCCAGGGTCCGGCCACCGCCGTCGAGGAGGTCATCGTCACCGGCCAGCCTCAGATGCGGAACCGCACCGACGACGTCGTCCCGACCCTGTCCTACGACCTGGAATACTTCCAGCGCTTCGAGCCCCTGACTGTCGGCGACGCCCTGAAGCGCGTCCCATCGGTGACCTTCCTTTCGGACGTTCTGGAATCGGACGGCGCCCGCCTGCGCGGCCTGGACCCGGGCTACACCCAGGTCCTGATCAACGGCGAACGGGTTCCCGGCGCCGGCGTCGACCGTTCCTTCTTCGTCGACCGCATTCCCGCCGAGCTGATCGAGCGGGTCGAGGTCGTGCGTTCGTCCTCGGCCAACCGTTCGGGCGACGCCGTCGCCGGCGCGATCAACATCGTGCTGCGTGACGCCCTGGCCCTGGACGGCGGCTATGTCCGTCTGGGCGCCCTGCACTGGAACGACAGCGACTACGGCCAGTGGGGCGGCACCTACGGCGCCGTCTGGGGCGGCCGCGTCGGCCCGGGCCGTCTGCTGATCGGCGCCAACGTCCAGGATCGCCGCAACCCGAAGGACAAGTTCAGCGCCCGTTACGACGAGCCGGGCGGCAGCCTGGTCAACATCGAGGACCAGACCGACGTCCGCGACGGCACCGACTATTCGTTCAATGCCGCCTATGACGTCGAGGTCGGCGGCGGCGATCTGGAACTGTCGGGCGTTTTCGTCCGCACCGATCGCTACCAGGACGAAGACTCCATCGAGTACAATCTGGGCATCCGCGACGCGGCTCACCTGTCGACGATCAACGACAACGACGTCGACATCCGCACCGACAACCTGTCGCTGAACGCGAAATATTCGCACGACATGTTCGGCGGCAAGACGCGCTTCAAGCTGGGCTACGCCTCGTTCGACGACAATCAGTTCGAGTTCGAAAACGAAGCGGAATACCTGCGCGACGCCCTGCCGGACGAGGATCGCTACACCGCCGACCAGACCTATACGGATCTGAGTGATGAAGAGATTTCCGGCGCGATCGAGCATGAGCGCCACCTGACGGAGACGGTAAAGGTCGAGGTCGGCGTCCAGTTCGTCGACAAGGATCGCGAGACTAACATCACCGCCCCGGCCCGCGTGCGCTTCACCATCCCGAACGCCCCGGCCCCGCGCCCGACCCAGCCGGCCTTCGGTCCGAACCTGCCCATCCCGGGCGGGGTCAACACGATCGAGGAAACCCGCGTCGATCCTTACGTCATGTTCTCGGGCGAGCAGTCGAACCTGAAGTGGGAAGCCGGTCTGCGCTATGAGATGACCGACACCACCATCACCGACGCCACCGCTCCCGCGGCCGATCGGGTGAGCGACAGCGACTATGGCGTCCTGCTGCCCTCGGCCAGCCTGCGCTACAGCCTGTCGGAAACCGACCGCCTGACTTTCTCGGTGGCGCGCACCGTGCGCCGTCCGAACTTCGACCAGCTGTCGCCCGCGACCCTGGAGGAAGAGGTCGGCGACAGCGACTTCCTGGGCAATCCGGACCTGGAGCCGGAAACGGCTTGGGGCGCGGACCTGGGCTTCGAGCGTCGTCTGGGCCGCCGCGGCGTGGTCGGGATCAACGCATTCTACCGCGACGTCACCGACCTGATCGAGAACGTCAACACCGGCGATGAAGGCAGCGCCGGCCCGGGCACCTTCATCTACACCGTCGATAACGTCGGCAGCGGTCAGGTGTGGGGCGTGGAGTTCGACCTGTCGACGCCGCTGGACTTCATCGGCATGGAAACGACCGGCGTCTTCCTGAACTACTCGTGGCTGGACTCGAAGATCGACGACTTCATGGGCGAGCGCCGCTTCAACGGCCAGTCCGACTACGTCCTGAACTTCGGCTTCACCCATGACATCCCGTCCTGGGGCGCGGCCTTCGGCGCCACCTATCGCAAACAGGGCGACGCCCACAGCCGGGTCATCTCTGAAGAGGTCAAGACCTCCTACGGCGCCGACCTGGAAGCCTTCATCGAGAAGCGCGTGGCGGAAAACGTTGTGATCCGCCTGACGGGTTCGAACCTGCTGAACTCGTCGAAGGACGAGGCCTTCGACAAGTTCGCCAACCTCGATGACCAGGAAGCCCGCGACTACGACGAGTACGAGCTGGAAACCGAGTCCGCCGGCCCGGTCTATCAGCTGGTGGCCCGCGTCGCCTTCTGAGGCCGCTCTCAAAGACTGGCGAAAATCGAAAGAAGAGGGGGCCGGGCGGCGACGTCCGGCCCCTTTTTCACGCCCGGTTCACATGAGGATGGTTAATGCTCAACGCTCTGCTTGACGGCGTTCGATCCGCCGGGAAGGAGAGTGACGCGCGTGATTTTACAATCTCGGGCGGAGTGGTGTGCTCCTTGCGCGGCGCGATGGCCTCGCGACCGCAAGGCGCCAGATTGGGACGTTTGGGTTCATGCTGCTGGAAGGCGAGGTCAACTGGACGGTGGTTTTTGCCGTGCTCGCCGTCGCGGGCCATGTTGTCGCGCTCATCGCCATCTGGTTCGCCCTGCGTAACCGCATCCGTCACGCCAGCGCCTCGGGCGAGCTGAACCAGGTCCAGAAGGTCGCCGCCGAGACCGACAAGCGGCTGTTCGAGACCCTGAACGCCATCCCCGTCGCCATCGTCCAGACCGACACCCAGGGCAAGTTCACCTTCGCCAACAAGGCCGCGCACCAGCTGATGGGGCGGCGCGACGCCGAGCTGCTGGGCCTGCGTTTCCACTCGGCGACCTGGGGCATCACCTTCCCGGACGGCCGTCCGATCCCGCCCGACATGCTGCCCAGCGCCCGCGCGCTCCGGGGCCAGACCGTGCGCGGCTTCCAGCACATTCTCGCCAATCCGTCGTCGCGGCGGAAGATGCTGGTCTCGGTCACGGCCATGCCGATCGAGAACGAATACGGCCAGATCATCGGCTCCACCGCCGCCGTGGTCGAGACCGAGGGTCTGACCACGCCCGAGGCCCCGCCCGCGCCCGAACCCGCCTTCGTCCACCCCGACGCCGACCTGACCCGCCGGGTGTTCGACAGCGCCACCAGCGGCCTGGTCGTGGTCTCGACTCATGGGGTGGTGCGTGAAGCAAACCCCGTGGCTCTGGACCGGTTGGGACGCACCGAAGGCGTCATCGGCGCCGACTTCGCCGAACAGTTCATGGCCGACGGCCAGAGGGTCGAGGCGCGCCAGACCCTGCGCGCGGCCGTTCAGGCCCCGGCCGGCGCCGCCGACGTCATCCTGGCGACCCAGGCCGGCGGCTCGACCGTGGCCTGGCGCATCCTGCCCCTGACCAATTCCGAAGGCGTGGTCGACACCCTGCTGCTGGCGGGCGATGAGCATGTTCCCGAGCCTGAGGCGGCTCCGGAGCCCGAGGTCGCGCCCGAACCTGAACCTGAGACGCCCGCCTTTGAGGTGCACCCCGACTTCGCCCCGGTCGAGGCCGACCCGCAAGCTGAAGAGGCGTTCGGCGGCGTAGCTCCCGGCCCGGATGCGGTCGAGGAGGACATGCCGACCGTCCTGGAGCCGTCTGCCGACACCGCCGAGCTGGAAACCCTGCGCCGCGAACGCGACGCCGCCCTGGGTCAGGCCGAGGCCGCCCGCGCCGAAGCCGAGACGGCCATGGCCGAGGCCGACCGCATCGAGGCCCGCGCCCGCGCCGAGGAGGACAATGTCCGCCGTCTGGAGGGCATCGGCCGTGTCACCGGCGGCATGGCCCAGGACTTCAACGCTTTGCTCGGCGTCATGACCAGCGCGCTCGACATGATGCTGAAACAGGCCGAGGACCCCGCGAAGGTGCGCCGTCTCGGGCAGGCCGCTTTGGCCGCCGGTCAGCGCGGCGAGGCCATGACCGCGCGCCTGTCGGCCCTGTCGGTCGATGACGAGAATGCGCCGAAAACCCTCGACGCCGGCGTCCTGCTGCGGGCGATGGAAAGCCGTCTGCGGGCCCTGGCCGGCCCGGGCGTCGATCTGATGATCGAGGGGCCGTCGGCGCCGGCGATCGTGCGGCTGGACCCCGTGGCCTTCGAGGGCGCGGTGCGGGCGCTGGTGGCCAATGCGGTCGAGGCGGTGGGCGGCTCGGGCTCGGTCGCCGTACGGCTGGAGACCACCGAGGCCGGTGCCCGGCTGTCGGTGCGCGACACCGGCCCGGGCATGGATCGCGACGTCATCGCCCGCGCCCAGGAGCCCTTCTTCACCACCAAGACCGGCGCCGCCGGTCTGGGCCTGGCCCAGGCGCGCGCCTTCGCCCGCCGGTCGGGCGGGACCCTGACCATCGACAGCGCGCCCGGGGAGGGCGCCGAGGTGGCGGTCACCCTGCCGGCCGAGGCCGCCTGATCGTTGCGGATCACGCTCCGGAGCTTGGAAGCGTAACCGAACGACACCATATCTGACGCAGAAACGGCGGTTCGGCGGTTGACCCGGCGGAACCGGGCGTTAGGTACGGCGGGCGCGCTCCCACGCCCGATATAGACCCCGAGGATCCCATGGCCGAAGCCACCGCCCAATACGACGTCGTCATCATCGGCGGCGGTCCCGGCGGCTATAACGCCGCGATCCGCGCGGGCCAGCTGGGTCTGAAGGTCGCCTGCGTCGAGATGCGCGAGACCCTGGGCGGCACCTGCCTGAACGTCGGCTGCATGCCGTCCAAGGCCCTGCTGCACGCCTCGGAGCTGTTCGAGGTCGCCGGCAAGGAGTTCTCGACCCTCGGCATCGAGGTCGGGACCCCCAAGGTCAATCTGCCGCAGATGATGAAGCAGAAGGCCGACAGCGTCGGCGCCCTGACCAAGGGCATCGAATTCCTGTTCAAGAAGAACAAGGCCGACTGGATCAAGGGCAAGGGCAAGATCGCCGGGGCCGGCAAGGTGGAAGTCACCGCCGCCGACGGTTCGGTCACCACCCTGACCTGCAAGGACATCATCATCGCCACGGGCTCCGAGCCCACCCCCCTGCCGGGCGTGGACTTCGTCGAGGGCAAGGTCATCGATTCCACCGGCGCCCTGTCGCTGCCGGCCATCCCCAAGAAGCTGATCGTCATCGGCGCGGGCGTCATCGGTCTTGAGCTGGGCTCGGTCTGGCGTCGTCTGGGGGCCGAGGTCACCGTGGTTGAGTTCCTCGACAAGGTCGGCGCCGGCATGGACGCCGAGGTCGCCACCGCCTTCCAGCGCGGCCTGACCAAACAGGGCATGACGTTCAAGATGGGCACCAAGGTCACCTCGGCCAAGGTCGCCAAGGACGGCGTCGTCCTGACCCTGGAGCCCGCCGCGGGCGGCGAGGTCGAGACCCTGACCGGCGACGTGGTTCTGGTGGCTATCGGCCGCCGTCCCTATACGGCCGGCCTCGGTCTGGAGACTGTCGGCATCGAGACCGACAAGCGCGGCTTCCTCAACAACGACCACCTGAAGACCGGCGCGGCCGGCGTCTGGGTCATCGGCGATGTGACCCACGGCCCGATGCTGGCGCACAAGGCGGAAGAAGAAGCCGTCGCCGTGATCGAATATATCGCGGGCAAGGCCGGCCACGTCGACTACGACCTGGTCCCCAGCGTCATCTACACCGGTCCGGAAGTGGCCTGGGTCGGCAAGACCGAGGAACAGCTCAAGGCTGCGGGCGTCGAGTTCAAGAAGGGCAAATTCCCCTTCACCGCCAACTCGCGCGCCAAGATCAACCATGAGACCGAGGGCTTCGTGAAAGTCCTGGCCGACACGACCACCGACAAGGTCCTCGGCGTCCACATCTACGGCCCCTCGGCCGGCGAGATGATCGCGGAAGCCTGCATCACCATGGCCTTCGGCGGCGCCTCGGAAGACATCGCCCGCACCTGCCACGCCCACCCGACCCGCTCCGAAGCCGTCAAACAGGCGGCCATGGGCGTCGAGGGCTGGATCATGCAGGCTTAGGGCCACGACGGACCCGACGACGCGGAGCGGAGAGCTTATGCCGAACGTCCTGCAAAGGCTGATGCGGCGGCTCTTCTGGCGAGGAAATCCGCCGCCCGCACCGGTTCCCCAGCAGGGCGCCGCGACCGAAGAGAACGCGCTGGCGGATATGCGGGCCGCGATCGTCCGGGAGGTCGCGGGCGGTTTCACGCCGGCTGACCAGATCGCCCGATACGCGGTCGACTACATGGCCGGTGAAGCCGAGGAGGCGGTGCTTCTGCGCGAGGCGCCGCTCATGGTCCGTGAAGCCTTGGACGCGCACCGGGCGGCCCAGGCGAACTGGCCTGACATCACCGACTGCGACAAGCTGGACGCCGCCTTCGCGGCGCTGGAAGAAGCGGGGGTGATCTCCCGCCAGAATTTCACCTGCTGCGGATCGTGCGGGGCCGCCGAAATCTGGGGCGAGATCGACGAGGCGAAGCGGCTGGGCCGTCCCACGCGCGGCTATGCCTTCTTCCATCAACAGGACACGGAAGCCGCCGTCGACGGCTATGGCCTGTATCTGGGCTACGGCGCCTGCGAGGATGGCTCCAAAGCCAGCGTCGCTATCGGCCGTGAGATCGTGAAGGCGCTGGAGGCCAAGGGTCTCAAGACCGACTGGGACGGCCGGATCGAAAAGCGGATCGGCGTTCAACTGGACTGGAAGCGCCGCCCGGCCTTCAAAGAAGGATAGACGACCATGGACCTGAAACTCTCCGGCAAACGCGCCCTGATCTGTGGCGGGTCCAGCGGTCTGGGACTCGCGGTGGCGACGGCTCTGGTGAAGGAGGGCGTCCATGTCGCCCTGCTGTCGCGCGACGCCGTGAAGCTGCAGGCGGCGGCCGATGGTCTGAACGCCATGGGGCCGGGCAGAGCGGTCATCGCCCCCGCTGATCTGGCCGATCACGCCGCCCTTCTGGCCGCTGTGGATGTGGCCGAGGCCGCGCTCGGCGGGCCGATCGAGATCCTGCTCAATAACACCGGCGGCCCGCCGCCGTCGGGCGTGGTCGGCCTCGATCCCGAGCTGTGGCGCGCCCAGTTCGAGATGATGGTGCTGTCGGTCTTCCGCCTGACCGATCGGGTCCTGCCGGCCATGCAGGCGGCGGGCTGGGGCCGGATTGTCAACGTCGCCTCGGTGTCCCTGGTCGAGCCGATCGGGACGCTGGGCGTCTCCAACACCCTGCGCGCCTCCATCGCCGCCTGGGCCAAGACCCTGTCCAACGAGGTCGCCGCCGACGGTATCACCGTCAACACCCTGCTGCCCGGCCGCATCGACACCCCGCGCATCGAACGGCTGGACAAGGCCGCCGCCGAACGCACCGGCAAGACGCCCGAGGAAGCCCGCGCCGCCTCGGTGACCTCCATTCCCGTGGGCCGTATCGGCACGACGGAAGAGTTCGGCGCCGTCGCCGCCTTCCTCGCCAGCCCGCTCGCCGCCTATGTCACCGGATCGCTGGTCCGGCTGGACGGCGGCTCTGTGCGGGCGATCTAGCGCCCATCCCGCTAGCGCGGCGTCATTGTCTCAGGCGTCCGCCTCAGCGGCCCGAACTCCATGCGCGATCGGCCGAAGTCCAGCGACACCCGGCGGAAGCGATACAGGACGTCGGCGCCCAGCAGCAGGGCCGGGCGCTGGTTCAGCTCCAGGGTCTCGAAGGCGTGCAGGTCGGCGAACAGCAGAGAGGACGGGCCCAGACGACGCGTCCCGATGGTCAGTTGGCTGACATTGGCATGCTCGGCGAGGATGATCTGGCCGGTCACGCCATAGACCGGGATCAGGGCGCGCTGGGTCGGCCGGTCGCCGCCCGAGGCGATGGCCTGGAACAGGCTCATATTGCCGATCGAATACTGGGCCCCGCTGTCGACGAAACAGTCGACCTGGACACCTTCGACCCGGGCATTGACCAGGATCAGCTGACCAAACCGGCCAGTGCGGGTGCGGCCGCAGCTGTCGCGCCGGATGTGGGTGGGCGTATGGAAGGCCGTGCCCACCTCGATCCGGTCGGGCCCGGACGGGGTCAGTTTCATCGCGCGGCGATCGAGGTCGAACTCCAGCTCGAACCGTGAAAGGACGTCCAGCCCCATCAGGCCGTCGGCGCCGAGCAGTTCGCGCGGATAGACTCCGGCGTAGATGTCATTGAAGCGCCGTCCGCCGAAGCTCAGCCGGGCGATCTTCACCGTCTGGGTCAGCTCGGCCGAGGTCAGGCCATGCACCAGGATCGGCGGTCCGGGCGGCAGGCCCATGGCCTCGGCGACGTCGCGGGCGATCGCCGTCCGGCCCGCGCCGGTGTCCATGACGAAGGCGAAGCCGGGGCGGCCGTTGAGCTCGGTCTTGACCGCCATCCGGGTGAACAGATTGGCCAGCAGCCGCGCCTCTTCCCCCACATCGGGCAGGGCCGGGGGACCGGGGGATGGCGGAACGGGAGAGGGCGCGGCCGGAAGCGGGGGCGTTGTTTGGGCGAGGGCGGGGCCGGCGACAAGGCCGAGGCCGGTGGTCAGCAATCCGGCGGCGAAGGCGCGCCTGTGCGGCTGCGTCGGTGTGAAGGCGTCGCCGTGTTCGGCTGAAGACCTCATGACCGCCTCCCCAGCGGTGTTATGGCCTCAGTCTATGCCCGAAACCACCGGTCTGCCTAGGTCCGCATACGGAACGTCAGGAAGGGTCAGGGAACCGGAGTCGGCGGAGGTGCTCCCGCGAGCACGGCCTCCAGATTGGCGATCATCAGTGCGGCCATGGCGGTGCGCGCCTCGACCGTCGCCGAACCGATGTGGGGCGCCAGGACGCAGCGGTCCGAGTCCAGCAGGGACCGGGGGACGTTCGGTTCATGGGCGAAGACGTCGAGGCCCGCCCCGCCCAGCCGACCCTCGCTGAGGGCCGCGATCAGGGCCTGTTCGTCCACAACCTCGCCCCGGGCGATGTTGATCAGGACGCCGTCGGGCCCCAGGGCCTCAAGCACCCGGCCATCGACCAGCCCCTTCGTCGCCGGGCCGCCGGGAACCGCGACGATGAGCACATCAACCGAGGCCGCGAGGGCGACGGGATCGGGGCTCCAGCGCCAGGCGACGCCTTCGACGGGCTTGCGGCTGTGGTAGGCGATATCTCCCGCGAAGGGCTCCAGCCGCCGCGCGATCTCCCGTCCGATCCGGCCCAGTCCGAGGACGCCATACCTCAGGCCGGTCGCGCTGCGGCCCAGCGGGAACTTGCCCCCCGTCGCCCATCCGCCCGCCCTCAGCCAGCGCTCGGCGGCGGGCAGGCGTCGCAGGGTTGAAAGGGTCAGGGCCACCGCCAGATCGGCGACGTCGGCGCTGAGGACGTCGGGAGTGTTGGTGACGATCACGTCCCTCGCCCGCGCATGGGCGACATCGACCTTGTCGTAGCCGACGCCGTGGACGGCGACGATCTTCAGATCGGGCAGGGCGTCGATCAGGCCGTTCGGAACCGCCGTCCCGCCTGAGGCGACGACGGCGATGATCGGAACGCCCGGGGGCGGCGACCCGTCGCCCTGCGGTGCATGCAGACTCCATGGCCCGCTCTTCAGTCGCTCGGCGGCCAGTTCAGGCAGGCCGGGCAGGACGAGAATGTGGGGAAGGGATGCGGGGGACATCCCGCCTTCTTAGGCTCGCGGGTGGGCCGCGGCATAGGCGCCGAGCAGCCGGGCGGCGTCGACGGCGGTGTATTTCTGGGTCGTCGACAGGCTGGCGTGGCCCAGCAGTTCCTGGATCGACCTCAGGTCGGCCCCGGCGCCCAGCAGATGGGTGGCGAAGGAGTGGCGGAGCGCATGGGGCGTGGCGCTGGCGGGCAGGTCCAGCCGGCCCCTGAGCTTCTGCACCGTCGCCTGGACGTGGCGGGGGCTGAGGGGGCCGCCCCGCTTCGCCCGGAACAGGGCGTCGCGCGGCTCCAGCGGGAAGGGCTGCAGCGCCAGATAGGCGTCCACGGCCTCGCGTACGGCGGGCAGGATGGGGACGATGCGGGTCTTGGAGCCCTTGCCGACGATGCGGATCGTCTCGGGAAGGGGGGCGTCGGCGCGGATCAGGCTCAGGGCCTCGGAGATCCGCAGGCCGCAGCCGTAGAGCAGGGTCAGGACGGCCCGGTCGCGCGCGGCCTCCCACGGCTCGGCGTCGGGATCGGCCTCGGGCTCCTGCATCAGGCCGCGTGCCTGATCGGCGGTGACGGGGCGGGGCAGGGAGGGCTTGATCTTCGGCCCCCGCACGAGGGCCAGCTGGGGCGCGGGGGTGTCGCAGCGCCGGTCGAGGAAGTCGTGAAAACCCCGGATGGCCGCGAGCGTCTGGCCCAGAGACCGGGCGTTCAGAGGATGGTCGCCGCTGCGGCGCTCGGCCAGATGGGCGCGGACCTCGGCGGCGGTGACGGTCCCGAGGTCGGCCAGCGACTGGGCCCCGCCGCGATGGCGTTCGAGGAAGCCGAGGTAGTGCCGTCCGATATGGCCATAGGCCTCCAGCGTGCGGGGCGACAGCCGCCGCTCATGCGCCAGATGCTCGAGCCAGGCGAGCAGGACCTCGCCGGAGGTTTTCAATTCAGGATGGGCCAACGCTCGGCCGTGCGTTCGACCACCCGGGCGATGAAGGCCACCAGTTCGCAGCCCATCTGGGGCGTGAAGCCCTCTTCCTCGGGCGAGCCGAAGGCGCAGATGGCGTGGCGGGCGCCGCCGAGGTCGTCGGCAGGATCGCCGCCGAAGACGGGGGCCATGCGGATCAGGGCGACGGACTTCACCTGATCATCGGCCGCGCCGAACAGGTCGAGGCCTTCGAAATTCGGACCCAGCCAGGTCAGGCCGTGGTCGCCCAGCAGGGAATCCACCCCGCCGACCTCCAGCGCGCGCCACCCGAACGGCACGCCGCCGGGCTTCTCCAGGGCGATGGCGGCGCCGGCCAGACCGAAGCGCCCCTGGGCGGCCGCGTCCAGACGGCGGGCGAGGTCAGAATGATTGCGGGCCTCCAGCAGGTCCAGGGCCGCGACGTGGGTCTGGGTCTGGGCGGCGAAATTGGCGCGGGCGACCGTCTCGATCTGTTTGCGGGCGTCCGATTCGCGGTTGGCGACGGCTTCCAGCTTGGTCAGGGCGGCCTGGCCGAACTCCACGACATTGCGGCCATGCGGCTTCAGCCCGATCTCTTCCAGCAGGGAGCGGTCGTCCAGCAGGATCTGCGGATTGGCCTGCAGCCAGACGCGCACTTCCGGCCAGTGGGGCTCGGAACCGGCTTCCAGCTCGGCGAAAAGGTCTCGGGTGCCGCTCAACGTCGTCTCCTCCCGGAAACGCCGGGCCGGATGCTACAGGATCGACTGACCGGTCTTGCCCCAGTCCGCCAGGAATTGATCAAGCCCCTTGTCGGTTAAGGGGTGCTTGACGAGGGCCTTGAAAACGTCCGCCGGAAGGGTCGCTGCGTCCGATCCCGCCACAGCCGCGGCCGATACGTGACCCGGGTTGCGCAGGGACGCGGCCAGAATCTGGGTCTCGAAGCCATGCAGATCATAGAGGACGCGGATTTCCTCCAGCAGACCGATGCCGTCGGCGCCGTGGTCTTCCAGTCGGCCGACGAAGGGCGAGATGAAGGTCGCGCCGGCCTTGGCGGCCAGCATGGCCTGGGCGGCGGAGAAGCACAGGGTGACGTTGGTCTTGATGCCCTTGTCGGTGAAGTTGCGCGCGGCGCGCAGCCCGTCCCAGGTCAGAGGCAGCTTGACCACGACGTTCGGGGCGATGGCGGCGAGCTTGTCGCCTTCCTTGACCATGGTCTCGAAATCGGTCGCCACGGCCTCGGCGGAGATCGGCCCCTCGACCAGGGCGCAGATTTCAGCGATGACCTCGGCGATGTTCCTCCCCGACTTGGCGATCAGCGACGGATTGGTGGTCACGCCGTCCACCATCCCGGTGGGCAGCATGTCCTTGATGACGGCGACGTCGGCGGTGTCGAGGAAGAGTTTCATGGCGGCGGTTCTAGCCGAGGCGGGCCGGTCTTGAAAGTCGCATCCGTCCTCATTCCCCTGCCGGTGCCCGAGGCCTTCGACTATGAGGTCGCGGCCGAAATGGCGGTAGAGCGTGGCGATCAGGTCGCCGTGCCGCTCGGCCCCCGGCTGATGCGCGGCATCGTGTCCGAGGTGCGCGAGACCACGGGCTCCAACCGGCGGCTCAAGGCCGTGGAGATGGTGCTGGACGATCCGCGCCTGCCGTCCGGAACGGTGGACTTCGTCGAATGGGCCGCGCGCTGGACCCTGAGCGCGCCCGGCGAAATGGCCTCGACCGCCCTCAAGGGTCTGCGCGCGCCGCGGCCGAAGCCCGAGCGTCGCGTGCGCCGGGTCGAGGGCCGCGCGCCGGCCCGGCCGACGGCGTCACGCACGGCGGTGCTGGAGGCGCTCGGCGCCCGATCCATGCCGGGCCCGGATCTGGCGCGGGCGGCGGGGGTATCGTCGGGCGTGGTCAAGGGGCTGGTCGACGAAGGGGTGCTGGAGGTCATCGAGATCGAGGCGGTCGCCGCCTTCGACGCGCCCGACCCCGACCATGCCCCCTCGACCCTGAACGCGGATCAGGCGGCCTCGGCGACGGCGATCGCGGAAGCTGTCGAGGCCGGCGGCTTCGCACCCTTCCTGCTGGACGGGGTCACGGGTTCGGGCAAGACTGAGGCCTATCTGGAGGCGGTGGCGCGGGCGCTGAGGGCCGATCCGACGGCCCAGATCCTGATCCTCCTGCCCGAAATCGCCCTGACCCAGGCCCTGATCGCCCGTCTGGCCGACCGCTTCGGCGCCGACCCGGCAGAATGGCATTCGGGCATCGCCCCGCCGCGCCGACGGCAGGTCTGGGAGGCGGTGGTCGCGGGTCGCTGCAACATTGTGGTCGGGGCGCGCTCGGCCCTGTTCCTGCCCTTCGTGAACCTGAAGCTGATCGTCGTCGACGAGGAACACGACAGCTCGTTCAAACAGGAGGAGGGCCTCGTCTATCACGGCCGCGACCTGGCCGTGGCCCGGGCGCGGATCGAGGGGGCGGCGGTGGTTCTGGCCTCGGCGACGCCGTCGCTGGAGACCCTCTTCAATGCCGGTCAGGGCCGCTATCGCTGGCTCAAGCTGGGCGCGCGGCACGGGACGGCGGTCCTGCCCGACATCCGTCTGCTGGACCTGCGCCAGAACCCGCCCGATCCCCAGACCTGGCTATCCGTTCCCCTGCGCGAAGCCATCGGCGAGACCCTGTTGAAGGGCGAACAGACCCTGCTGTTCCTCAACCGGCGCGGCTATGCCCCGGTCGTCCTGTGCCGGGCCTGCGGGCACCGGCTGACGGCGCCCGACACCGACAGCTGGCTGGTCGAGCATCGCTACACCGGCCGTCTGGTCTGCCACCTGACCGGCTTCTCCATGGCCCGGCCCAAGACCTGCCCGTCCTGCGGTGCGTCGGACTCTCTGGTCGCCGTGGGACCGGGCGTGGAACGGGTCGAGGAGGAGGTGCGTCAGCTCTTCCCCGAGGCGCGCACGGCGGTATTCTCCTCCGACACCGTGCCGGACGCCAGGGCGGCGCGCGCCCTGATCCAGTCGATGATCGACGGGGAGATCGACATCCTCGTCGCCACCCAGGCGGCGGCCAAGGGGCACAACTTCCCCAGGCTGACCCTGGTCGGGGTGGTGGACGCCGACCTCGGCCTGCGCGGCGGTGATCTGCGGGCGGCCGAGCGAACCTTCCAGCTGCTGACCCAGGCCACGGGACGGGCCGGGCGGGCGGAGATCCCCGGTCGGGCCCTGCTGCAGACCTGGACGCCCGAGCATCCGGTGCTGAGGGCTCTGGCGGCGGGCGACCGCGACGGCTTCGTCGAGGCCGAGATGGACGAGCGGGAGGCGGCGTCGCTGCCGCCGTTCGGACGGCTGGCGGCCTTGATCCTGTCGGGCGAGAACGCGGTCGCGGTGGAGAAGACGGCCGAGGCCCTCGCCCAGAACATTCCCAATGCCGAACGGCTGGAGGTCTATGGCCCTGCCGACGCGCCCCTCGCCCTGATCCGGGGGCGGCGGCGGAAACGGCTGCTGGTCCGCGCCGACCGCGACGTCGATCTGCAGGGCTTCCTGCGCGCCTGGCTGGGCCGGGTGAAGGTGCCGGCCTCGGTGCGGCTGACCATCGACGTGGACCCGTACAGCTTCCTCTAGAGGCGCGCGCTCGGCCGTTGTCATTGAAAGGACAGGGTCGAATGTCTATCTGGACCCGCTTTCCGGCGACCCCCGCCGCTTCTCTGGATTTCGCCGCCCATGTCGCAAGTCATTCCCGCCGAATGGGCTCCGCACCGGGCCATGTGGGTCGGTTGGCCGAGCCATGAGGAGCTGTGGGGCGAGGATTTCGAACAGGCCCAGTCCGAGGTCGAGGGTCTGGTGCGCGCGTTGGCCGGTCCGGGCCGCGAACAGGTTCGGCTGATGATCGGCAATGAAGAAGCGCTCGATGACGCCCAGGCGCGGTTCGCCGGCGTCGAGGGCGTGACGGTTGTCCCCGGCCTGTTCGGTGACATCTGGCTGCGCGACACCGGCCCGATCTTCGGCCCCGGTTCGAAGACGGCCGCCGCTTTCGAATTCAACGGCTGGGGCGAGAAATACGTCTATGAGCACGACACCGAGGTCGCCGCGCAGATCGGCGAATATTCGGGCGTCCCGCTGACGCGTCACAGCGCCATCCTCGAGGGCGGTTCGCTGGACCACGACGGTCTGGGCACCATCCTGACCACCCGCCAGTGCCTGCTGAACCCGAACCGGAACAAAGGCTGGAATGAGAACGTCGCCGGCATCGCGCTGGAAGAGGCGCTGGGCGCGCGCAAGGTCATCTGGCTGGGCGACGGCCTGCTCAACGACCACACCGACGGTCACGTCGACAACCTGGCCCGCTTCGTCGCGCCGGGCGTGGTCGCCTGTCCGATCGCCTTCGGCCTGAACGATCCGAACGCCGAGGCCTATGACGCCTGCGCCGCGACCCTCGCCGCCTCGACCGACGCCGAAGGCACGCCGCTGAAGGTTCTGCGCATCCCGTCGCCGGGCATGGTCGTCGACGCCGACGAACGCCCGATCCCGGCCAGCCACATGAATTTCCTGATCGCCAACGGCGCCGTGGTCGTCCCGACCTACGGCAACGCCATGGCCGCGCGTCTGGCCTGCGAGGCTCTGTCCACCGTCTTCCCGGACCACGAGATCATCCCCCTGCCGTCCAAGGCCATCCTGACCGGCGGCGGATCCTTCCACTGCATCTCCCAGCAGGAGCCCGCCTGATGACCCGCACGATTTCAGTCGCCGGCTTGCAGACGTCCTATGGCGAGGACATGACGGCGAACATCGCCAAGACGGCCGATCTGGTGAAACAGGCGGCCTCGCAAGGCGCGCAGGTGATCCTGCCGTCGGAGCTGTTTCAGGGGCCCTATTTCTGCGTCTCGCAGGAGGAGCACTGGTTCGGCACGGCGTATCCGTGGCGCGAGCACCCGGCCGTGATCGCCATGGCCGAGGTCGCGAAGGATCTCGGCGTCGCCATCCCCGTCTCGATCTTCGAGAAGGAAGGGCCGCACTACTACAACTCCATTGTCATGCTGGACGCCGACGGATCGCCGCTGGGCGTCTATCGCAAGAGCCACATTCCGGACGGGCCCGGTTATCAAGAAAAATACTATTTCCGTCCGGGGGATACGGGCTTCAAGGTTTGGGACACCCGCTTCGGCAAGGTCGGGATCGGCATCTGCTGGGACCAATGGTTCCCCGAGGCCGCGCGGGCCATGGCCCTGATGGGGGCCGATGTCCTGATGTATCCGACCGCCATCGGCACCGAGCCGCATGACGCCAGCCTGCACACGGCCCAGCCGTGGCGGCGTGCCATGCAGGGTCATGCGGTGTCCAACGCCATCCCGGTGGTCGGCGCCAACCGGATCGGCCATGAGACGGTGACGCCGGTCGGCCAGACCTTCTACGGCCATTCCTTCATCGCCGATCAGCAGGGCGAACTGGTCGAGAGCTTCGGGGCCGAGGACGAGGGCGTGCTGGTCCATAGCTTCGATCTGGCCGAGCTGGATCGCTATCGCGCGGCCTGGGGCTTCTTCCGCGACCGGCGGACGGACCTCTATGGTTCGCTGACCTCGGCGCGTCCGACCTCATAACGAAGGGGAGGGGCGCCTCTTCCCTTCGCGGGCCCGAACCGCCATCTAGCGGCGCATGACCTCGACCCTCGACGCCCCCGCCTCGTCCGCCGCTACTGCCAACGGCAAGATCCCCGTCACCGTCCTGACCGGCTATCTCGGGGCGGGCAAGACGACCCTGCTGAACCGGATCCTGACCGAGGACCACGGCAAGCGTTACGCCGTCATCGTCAATGAGTTCGGCGAGATCGGCATCGACAACGATCTGGTCGTCGGCGCCGACGAGGACGTGTTCGAGATGAACAACGGCTGCGTCTGCTGCACGGTGCGCGGCGACCTGATCCGCGTCGTCGCCGGCCTGATGAAGCGCCAGCGTCCGGGCAAGCCGGCCTTCGACGCCATCATCGTGGAAACCACGGGTCTGGCCGACCCGGGCCCGGTGGCGCAGACCTTCTTCGTCGATGAGGACGTGAAGGCCAAGACCCAGCTGGACAGCGTCACCGCCCTGGTCGACGCCAAGCACGTCATGGCCCGTCTGGACGACTCGAAAGAGGCGCGCGAACAGGTGGCCTTCGCCGACCGCATCATCCTGAACAAGACCGACCTGGCCTCGGAAGACGAACTGGTCGCGGTCGAGCAACGGCTGCGCAAGCTGAACCCGCTGGCTCCCATCACCCGGGCCGAGCGCGCCGATGTGCCGCTGGATCAGGTTCTGGGCCTGCACGGCTTCGATCTGGAGCGGATCCTCGACATCAACCCCGAGTTCGCCAACCCCGCCCACGGCGAGGCCGGCCATGTCCACGACGAACATTGCGGTCACGACCACCATGGCCATGACCACGATCACCACGGCCACGACCACCACGACCATGACCATGGGCACGACCACAGCCACGGCGCGCGCGGCCACGCCCACGAGGACGACATCAAGGGGATTTCGGTCTCGATCGACGGCCCGCTGAACGGTCAGAAATTCACGGCCTGGCTGGACCGGCTGCTGGGCGAGCAGGGCCAGAACATCCTGCGCGCCAAGGGCATCATCAATGTCGAGGGCGAGGAGCGCCGTCTGGTCTTCCAGGCCGTGCACATGATCCTGGAGGGCGACCTCCAGCGCGAATGGGGCGCCACCGAGCGCCGCTGGTCTCGCGCCGTCTTCATCGGTCGTGACCTCGACGAGGCCGCCATCCGCGCCGGCTTCGAGAGTTGCGCCGCCTGACGCAAACGGACAAAAGCGGCCGATGACCCAGTACGCCTTCGACGCCCAGATCACCGCCGCCCTGTTCGACAAGGACGGCGCCGTCTTCGCCCTGGGCGACGGGTCGGTGCGGTTCGAGGACGGGTCGTACAATTCGGTTCATGACGGAGCGATCCTGTGCGCGGCCCTGCACCCCTCGGGCGACGGGATCGTCACCGGCGGCGACGACGGCCGGGTGATCTGGAGCCGCAAGATGGAGGCCGGGGTTCTGGCCACCTCGGCGAAGAAGCAGTGGATCGACGCCATCGACGCCTCGGCCGAGACCAAGCTGATCGCCTTCTCCTCGGGCAAGACCCTGTCGGTGATCGACGCCACCGACATGGGCTTCCGTCGCGATTTCGAGCACGAGCGCACGGTCTCGGGCGTGGCCTTCGATCCCAAGGGGCGCCGCATCGCGACCTCGACCTATGGTGGCGCGGCCCTGTGGTACGCCCGCATCGCCCAGCAGAAGCCGACCCTGCTGAAATGGGCCGGATCGCACACCGGGATCGCCTTCTCGCCCGACGGGAACTTCCTGATCTCGACCATGCAGGACGCCCAGTTGCACGGCTGGCGGCTGAAGGATTCCAAGGACATGCGGATGGGCGGCTATCCGTCCAAGGTGCGCAGCGTCGCCTTCCTGTCGGAAGGGCGGCTGATGGCCACCTCGGGCGCGCAAGGGGCCGTGCTCTGGCCCTTCGTCGGCGCCAACGGGCCGATGGGCAAGGAGGCGACCGAGATCGGCTATGACGAGGGCAGTCTGGTGACCCTGGTCGCCGGCCAACCGAAGCACGGCGTCATGGCAGCCGGGCTCAGCGACGGCCGCGTCTGGTGGGCCGATCCGGCCGGGCAGGGCTTGCGCTTCCTCAAGGCCGAACGCGGCGCGGCCATCTGCGCCCTGGCCATGAGCCCGAACGGCCAGCGCGTCGCCTGGGCTGACGAGGACGGCAACGCCGGGGTCGCAGAGGCCTGACGGCCCGACCTCACGGCTCGACACCGAACGGGATTCGGCCCCATCGTCCCCGCGATGACACCCAGGCCCGGCGACCGTCCGCGCAAGACCCGGACACAGGCGAACAGGCCGGCCGAGACCCCGGTCGCGGCTTACGGCTGTCTGGTCGTGGCTATCATCGGGGCCGTGCTCATCGTGGGGCTGGCGGTGATCTTCCTGTGGGACGTGAACCGGCACTGAGCCTTGCCAGCACTCTTGCCTTGGGGGCCGGGATGACGAACATGGGGCCATGTTCGGGGTTCCAAAGCTCGGACGGCGCAGCCGCCCGTTTCTGATCATCTTCCTGGTGCTGTGTTTCCTGCCGATCGGCGGGGTGCTGGTCCACGCCGTCCTGCCGCCGCCGATGACCGTGCTGATGCTGCAGCAGCTGATGGGCGGCAAGGGGCTGGACTATCGCTGGCGCGGGCTGAACGATATCTCGCCCAACCTCGTCTATTCGGCCATCGGCGCGGAAGACGCGCGCTTCTGTTCGCACAGCGGCTTCGACTTCAAGGCGATCCAGAAGGCGCTGGATCACAATGACGACGGCGGCAAGATCCGCGGCGGTTCGACCATCAGCCAGCAGACCGCCAAGAATGTCTTCCTCTGGCCATCACGCGACTGGGTCAGGAAGGGCCTGGAGGCGGGCTACACCGTCCTGATCGAGGGTGTCTGGGGCAAGCGCCGGATCATGGAGACCTATCTGAACGTCGCCGAATGGGCACCGGGCGTCTATGGCGCCGAGGCCGCCTCGCAGCACTGGTTCGGCAAGTCGGCGCGCGACCTGACGCCGCAGCAGGCGGCGCGTCTGGCGGCCATCCTGCCGAGCCCGCGCCGCTATGACGCCGCCAAGCCTGGCCCCTATGTCCGCCGCCGCGCCGCACGGATCCAGGCGGCGGCCCGGACCGTGCGGGTCCAGGGTCTGGGGACCTGCGTCTACCCGCGCTGACGGGGCGCCCTTGACGGAACCCGCGACGAGGCCTCCGATGCCGGCCTTGCTGGAGAGGGTCTCATGAAAACGTATCTCTTGGCCGCCGTCGCCGCGGGCGCGCTTGGTCTCGCCGCCTGCGCGACTACCGCCGATCCCACCGTCAGTGCTGCCGCCGATACGGCTGTCGCCGATGCCGCCGCCGCGGAGGCCGCGGGCTCCGCCGCGCCTGCCGTCGCCGAACAGCCCGTCACCGCCGAGGGCGCGACCGCCTTCATCGCTGATGCCGAGGCGAAGCTGGCCACCATCAGCGAATACCAACAGCGCGTCGCCTGGACCCGGGCGACCAACATCACCTTCGACACCATGTGGCTGGAGGCCAGGGTCAACGCCGAGGTGACCGAACTGCAGGTCCAGCTGGCCAATGAGGCGGCCCGCTTCAACGATGTCCAGGTCCCCGCCGATGTGCGGCGCAAGCTGAACCTGCTGCGCCTCGGCATCGTCCTGCCGGCGCCGAACCGCCCGGGCGCGGCCGCCGAACTGGCCCAGATCACCACCCGGCTGGACTCGACCTATTCGACCGGCAAGTTCGAGTTCAAGGGCAAGGAAATCACCCTGGACGACGCCAATGTCCTGATCGCCGAGAGCCGCGATCCGGCCGAGACCAGGGCCCTGTACGAAGGCTGGCGCACCATATCGCCGGGGATGAAGCCCGATTACGCCCGCATGGTCGAGATCGCCAACGAAGGCTCGCGCGAGCTGGGTTTCGCCGACACCGGGGCCATGTGGCGCGCCGGCTATGACATGGCGCCCGACGATTTCGCCAAGGAGACGGACCGGCTGTGGGAACAGGTGAAGCCCTTCTATGTGAACCTGCACTGCTACGTCCGGGCGCGGCTGAACGCCAAATACGGCGATGCGGTCCAGCCGAGGACCGGCCCGATCCGCGCCGACCTGCTGGGAAACATGTGGTCGCAGCAGTGGGGCAATATCTATGACGTCGTCGCGCCCGCGACCGGCGGCCAGAGCAGCTACGACCTGACCAAACTCCTGACCGACGCGAACTATGACGCCACGAAGATGGTCCAGACGGGCGAGGGCTTCTACAAGTCCCTGGGCCTCGCGGCCCTGCCCCAGACCTTCTGGGAGCGGTCCCAGATCGTGCGCCCGCGCGACCGCGAGGTCGTCTGCCACGCCTCGGCCTGGGACGTCGACAATCTGGAGGATGTGCGCATCAAGATGTGCACCCAGGTCAATGCCGACGACTTCTACACCGTGCACCACGAGCTGGGGCACAACTACTATCAGCGCGCCTACAAGGATCAGCCCATGCTGTTCCGCAACGGGGCCAACGACGGCTTCCACGAGGCGATCGGCGATTTCATCGGCCTGTCGGCCCTGACGCCCACCTATCTGAACCAGATCGGGCTTCTGAAGACGACGCCGGGCGAGGATGAGGACATTCCCTTCCTGCTCAAGATGGCGCTGGACAAGATCGCCTTCCTGCCGTTCGGCCTGATGGTCGACCGCTGGCGCTGGGGCGTGTTCTCGGGCGAGACGAGGCCGGATCAGTACAACGCCGCCTGGAACGCGGACATGCTGAAATATCAGGGGCTTGTCGCGCCGGGCCCGCGTCCCGCCGACGCCTTCGATCCGGGCGCCAAATACCATGTGCCCGCCGCGGTGCCCTATACGCGCTATTTCCTGGCGGCGATCTACCAGTTCCAGTTCCAGCGCGCGGCCTGCAAGATGGAGGGCTGGACCGGGCCTCTGCATCGCTGTTCGACCTATGGCAATGAGGAGGTCGGACGCCGCTTCAACGCCATGCTGGAGATGGGGCAGTCCAAGCCCTGGCCCGAGGCCATGCAGGCCTTCACCGGCGAGACCGGCAACGACGCCACGGCCATCATCGACTATTTCGCCCCGCTGAACGCCTGGCTGACCGAGCAAAACCGCGGCAAGGACTGTGGCTGGTCGGAAACCTGAGCACGCCGGGCTTTTTGTAACCTAAGTCACGCCGCCGAAACCCGATTTCGGCGGCGTTAACCGTGCGCGATACGGCTTCCCTTAACCGCCTTCACGGTATGGCTTGCCGATTGCGGGCCCGTGCGCCCGTTTGGGGATGTGCGAAAAGGCCATGGGCGTCGGGAACTGGATCAGGCGGCAGGGGCAGGCTGCGCGGGCGTTCGCCCGTCGGTTCGGCGCCTCCACGCGCGGCAATGTGGCGATGATCTTCGCCATCAGCCTGCCGGTCCTGGTGATGATCACCATGGGCGGTGTCGACATCAACCGCGCCGCCACCGTGCGGGTCAATCTGCAGGACGCGCTCGACGCCGCGACCCTGGCCGCCGCCCGTTCGAGCGCCACCACCGACGCCGATCTGACCGCCATCGGCACCAAGGCGCTCAAGGCCAATCTGCAGAACTATCCCGACATCAACCTGGCCAACGCGACCTTCACCCTGAGCGCCGACCAGATCGTCATCGCCAACGCCACGGTCAATGTGAAGACCTTGGTCGCCAACATCGTCCTGCCGCCCTATGGCAAGCTGCTGGACGACACCCTGCCGGTCGGGGCCCATTCCGAGGTCAACCGCTCGTCCAAGAACATCGAGGTCGGGCTGGTGCTCGACATCACCGGCTCCATGGCCGGCCAGCGCATCGCCGACCTGAAGACCGCCGCGGCCCAGCTGGTCGACATCGTCGTCCAGGATCAGCAGACGCCCTACTACACCCGCATGGCCATCGTGCCCTATTCGATCGGGGTCAATGTCGGGACCTACGCCAACGGCGCGCGCGGCACCCCGGCGACCAATGTCTCGATCACCGGCGCGGCCTGGAGCACGGGTACGGCCAAGACCATCACGGGCTTCAGTAACGCCAGCCCGGGGGTGATTACTTCCAACTCCCACGGCTTCAGCACAGGCGACTCTGTCTGGGTAACGGGTCTGGTTAATGGTTCGGGCAGCGGGACCAAGTTCACCACCCTGAACGATCAGGCCTATGTGGTGACCAAGATCAACGACAACACCTTCTCGCTGAAGAACGCCGCCGGCTCGGCGGTCAACACCTCCTCGAACTGGCGCACCTGGTCGTCGGGCGGGACCGTGACCAAATGCCTGGTCGCCGACTGTTCGATCGTGATCACAGCCAACGGGCACGGCCTACAGGCGACAACGACCGACACCGGCGACACCCGCCCGACGACCGTCTACCTCACCGACGTGAGCGGTCTCACCAGCGGCGGGACCTCGCTGGTCAACAACAAGCCCTTCGAGATCGCCAACGTCACGACCAACACCTTCTCGATCGGGGTGAACGGCTCGGGCTATTCGGCCTATTCCTCGGGCGGCAAGGCCTGGTGCGGCATGGACGGCTGCCAGTACCGGGTGTTCCGCAACGACAACGGCGGCGCCCTGACGGCCTTCCAGACCAGCACCTGCGTGTCCGAGCGGACCGGCGCCCAGCGCTATACCGACGCCTCGCCGTCCAGCGCCAGGGTCGGCCGCAACTACGCCTCCAGCGGCAACCCCTGTCCTTCGGCCACCATCCAGCCGCTGACGGACAACAAGACGACCTTGAAGAGCCTGATCACCGGCCTGACCGTGACCGGCTCGACCGCGGGCCAGATCGGTCTGGCCTGGGGCTGGTACACGGTGTCGCCGAACTTCAACTCGCTGTGGTCGTCGAACCCGGCGGGCCCCAATGTGCCGCGCGACACCCTGAAGGCCGTCATCCTGATGACCGACGGCGACTTCAACTCGCCCTACTGCACCGGTGTTCTGGCCGGGGATGCGGGTTCGGGCTCGGGCAGCACCGCTGACCACATCAACTGCAACGCCACCAACGGCGACCCCTTTACCCAGGCGGCGGCCCTGTGCTCGGCCATCAAGGCCCAGGACATCGTGGTCTATACGGTCGGCTTCAGCGTGACCACCGGCAGTCAGGCCGCCCAGATCCTGTCCGACTGCGCGAGCGGCAAGGACTACGCCTTCCTGCCGGCCTCGGGCGCCGACCTCAGCGCCTCCTTCGCCGCCATCGGCCGCGACATTACCCGATTGAGAATCTCCAAATAGCGAGGCTCCGGATACGGAAACGGCGCGTCCTGCGGGACGCGCCGTTTTTTCATTCCGGGTCACCCGCGCTCCAGCCGTGAGCGACCGTGTCGCGAACGGAGCGCGGCGGCAAAGCCGCCCCCACTCAAATGAGCCGGATTTCCTTAAGCCGCTCCATCAGGAAATCCTCGGCCATGATGGACTTGCCGGCATAGCGGTCGGGGTTCTCCGGGGTGATTGTCGAGGGCAGGGTCTCGATCACGAAGTCCGGGTTGAAGTGCAGGAAGAAGGGCGTCGAATAGCGGGCGAAACCGCGACGCTCGGGCGCCGGATTGACCACCCGGTGAGTCGTCGAGGGCAGGACGTGGTTGGTCAGCCGCTGCAGCATATCGCCGATATTGACCACCAGGGCGCCGGGCGGCGGGGCGATGTCCAGCCACTGGCCCTCGGCGTCCTTGAGCTGCAGACCGGCCTCCTCGGCGCCGAGCAGCAGGGTAATAACGTTGATGTCCTCATGGGCGCCGGCGCGCACGCCGGGGGCGTCCAGCGGCACGGGCGGATAGTGCAGCATGCGCAGGACGCTGTTGCCCATCTCGACCTTGTCCTCGAAGAAGTCGTCGCCGAGGTCCAGATAGTGGGCGATGGCCTTGAGGATCTTGCGGCCGAGCGTGTCGAGCGCCTCGAACATGCCGTACAGGTGGTCGCGGAAGCCCTCGACCTCGGTCGGCCAGAGGTTGGCGCGCATATATTTGCCGTAGGCGTGGCCGGCGGGCAGTTCGCGGCCGGTGTGCCAGAACTCCTTGAGGTCGACGGTCTTGGCGTCTTTCGCCGCCTCGGTCCCGAACGGAGTGAGGCCGCGCGCGCCGCCGGTGCCCGGCATATGGTAGGCGCGTTTGACGTCCTCGGGCAGGGCGAAGAAGGCCTTGGCGTCGGCGATGGCGGCCTGGATGACGTCCTCGTCGAGCCCGTGGTCGGCGATGACGGCGAAGCCGTAGCGCTTGAAGGAAGCGCCGAGGTCATCGCTGAAGCCCTGAAAATCGGTGTCGTAGCGGGCCATCGACACGGGCTGGATCGCTCCGGCGGTCGAGGTGGCGGCAGTTTCTGCGGTCAGGGTGGAGCTCACTTGCGGGCCTTCAGATCGGAATACGGAGGTTTCCTTACGCCCTAATGCCGGAAATTGGCAGATCGGCGCCGCTCGGCCCGTTCGTTCATCTGCGTGTCACGTTGGAACCTTCACAGTAAGGCCACGTTCCGGGTCCCAAGAGTTGGGCAAGGACAAGAAGAGGATTTTTCCCATGCGCACCAATTTCATCGTCGCCGGCGTCGGCGTTCTGGCCATGCTGGGCGCGACGGCCTGCACCACGACCGATCCGTACAGCTCGACGCCCCAGCGCAACAACACCGGGACCGGCATCCTCGCCGGCGCCCTGGGCGGCGCGGTGCTCGGCTATCTGACCAACACCTCCAACGGCGAACAGGGCCGCAAGAACGCCCTGATCGGCGCCGGCATCGGCGCCTTGGGCGGCGCGGCCGTCGGCAGCTACATGGACCGCCAGCAGCGCGATCTGGAAGGCCAGCTGTCGGGTTCGGGCGTCGGGGTGGCGCGTCAGGGCGACAACCTGGTCCTGCGCATGCCGTCGGACGTGACCTTCGCCACCAACCAGTCGAACATCAACCCGCGCTTCGACGCCACCCTGGCCGACGTCGCGGCGGTGCTGCAGCGCTACGACCAGTCGCTGGTCGACATCGTCGGCCATACCGATTCCTCGGGCGGCGACGCCATCAACCAGCCGCTCAGCGAGCGCCGCGCCATTTCTGTGGCCGACGCCCTGATCCGCAACGGCGTGCAGCGCGAACGCCTTTATGTCGCCGGCAACAGCTCGCGCACCCCGGTGGCCTCCAACGACACCCCGGAGGGCCGCGCCCAGAACCGCCGCGTCGAGATCCTGATCCGCCCGTTCCGCGGCTGATCCGGCGTCAGGCGATCTGATCGAGAGGGCGGCGCTTCGGCGTCGCCCTTTTTGATTCCTCACACCGTTCCGTGACTTGCGCGATTCAGACGACCATGGTCATTAACCGTGTCGATCGACTCGGGGGAGCGCGATGCCGTCTGATCTGGAAGAAATGGCGCACGGACTGCGGCTCGCCGCGGTCGCCGTCGTTTCCGCTGTGATCACCGCCGTCGCCGTGATCGGCGCCGGTCAGTTCTGGCTGGCCCGCTCAGCCCACGCCACCCCGGGCTCTGCGGCTGAGCAGCCAGTTCTGGTCCGCACGGCCGGCTGAGCCTTGCGGGAATCAAGGCCGCGGGTCCAGATGCCCCGGTGAGCGCCGAACCCATCCCTTCCGTCACCGGCTGCGCCCTGATCGGCGCGGGCGGCCATGCGCGCGTCGTCGCGGCGACCCTGGCCCGGCTGGGCCTCTCGCTGGAGGCCGTTTTCGACGCCGATCCGGCCCGGATCGGGGGTTTGCTGGGCGGAGTGGCTGTCGAGGCTGACGAAAGCCGCACGGACCTGCCCCTGCATATCGCCATCGGATCGAACGCGGCGCGGCGGCGTATCGCCGGGACGCGGCCGGGCGCGGTCTGGCTCAGCCTGGTCCATCCGGACGCCCGCCTCGCCCCTGAGGTCGCGATCGGCGAGGGCGCGCTGATCGGCATGGGCGCCCTGGTCCAGACCGGAGCCCGCGTCGGGCGGCACGCCATCATCAACACCGGCGCCGTGATCGAGCATGACAACCGCATAGGCGACTTCGCCCATGTCGCCCCCGGCGCCGTCCTGGCCGGCGACGTGGTGGTCGGGGAGGCGGCCCTGATCGGGGCGGGCGCCGTCATCCTTCCCGGCCTTCAGATCGGGGCCGGCGCCGTGGTCGGGGCGGGGGCGGTGGTCACCCGTTCGGTCGGCGACGGCGAGACGGTCATGGGCGCCCCGGCCCGGGTGACGGCGAGATCATGAGCGAACGCATCCCCCTTTCCGCGCCCGACATGGGCGAGGCCGAGCGCCGGCTTCTGCTGGAAACCTACGACGCGGGCTGGGTGTCCTCGGTCGGGCCGGTGGTCGAGCGGTTCGAGCGCGAGTTCGCCGCCTCGGTCGGCCTCGCCCACGCCACGGCCGTCGCCTCGGGCACAGCGGCCCTGCACCTGGCCCTGGCCATGCTGGAGCTGAAGCCCGGCGACGCGGTGATCGCGCCCAGCCTGACCTTCATCGGCGGGGTCGCCCCCATTCTGCACGCCGGCGCCACGCCGATCTTCGTCGACGTCGAGGCCGACAGCTGGAACCTGGATCCGCGCCTGCTGGAGGACGCCTTCATCCGGGCCGAGGCGCAAGGGCTGACGGTGCGCACCGTCGTCCCTGCCGACCTCTATGGCCAGTGCTGCGACATCGACGCTATCCGGGCCGTCGCTGACGACCGGGGCGTGCCCGTCATTCTGGATTCCGCCGAGGCCGTGGGCGCGACCCTGAACGGTCGTCCGGCGGGTCAGGGGGCGCTGGCCGCCGCCTATTCCTTCAACGGCAACAAGATCATCACCACGGGCGGCGGCGGAATGCTGGCGTCCAACGACGCGGCCCTGATCGCCCGGGCCCGCTATCTGGCCACCGCGGCGCGGCAGCCGGCCGTCCACTACGAACACACCGAGGTCGGCTTCAACTATCGCCTGTCCAGCCTGTCCGCGGCGGTGGGCGTGGCCCAGCTGGGCTCGCTTCCGGCGCGGGTGGCGCGGCGTCGGGCCATCTTCGACCGCTATTTCGCGGCGCTCGGCGACCTGCCGGGTCTGGGTTTCGCGCCCGAGGCGCCGGGGCGACGGCACAGCCGCTGGCTGACGGTGATCCAGCTGGAGCCGGGGACGGCGAAGGCCCGGCCGCTGGAGCTGATGGCGGCGCTGGAGGCGGTGAATATCGAAAGCCGCCCGGCGTGGAAGCCCATGCATCTGCAGCCCGTCTTCGCGGAGACGCCGATGATCGGGGGAGCGGTGGCCGAACGGATCTACGACCAGGGCCTGTGCCTGCCCTCGGGCAGCGGCCTGACCGACGCCGGGATCGATCGTGTCTGCGACGTGATCCGGGCCACGCTCGGCTAGTTCCAGACGCAGAAACGCCGGCCTCGCTTGCGCGGGGCCGGCGTTTCAAACTCTTCGACATCCGAAGACCGTCGGGGCCTGCCGGAGCAGGCCCCTCGGGACTTAGAAGTTGATGTCGATGGTGGCGCGGCGGTTCAGCGGCTCGCGGACACCGTCGGCGGTGGCGCGGGCCAGCTGGGTTTCACCCTTGCCGTCCAGCGAGATCACGCCGCCGGCAACGCCTTGAGCGACCAGGGCGTCAGCCGTGGTGCGGGCGCGGCGGTTCGACAGACCGATGTTGTACGCCGCCGAACCCGAGGTGTCGGCGTGACCGACGACCAGGATACGGGTCGGTTGACCCGACTTGGCGTAGTTGGCGGCCGCCGTGATGACCGAACGGGCTTCCGTGGTCAGGTCCGAGCGATCCCAGTCGAAGTAGACGACGAACTGGCGAGGCGCGGGACGAACCGGAGCCGGCGGGGGCGGCGGCGGGGGCGGCGTCACCACCGGCGGGGGCGGCGGGACATACGGCGGGGGCGGCGGAGGCGGCGGGGCCGGCTCGGCGCCGAAGGCGTAGCGCAGACCCAGGGTCACGGTGTGGCTGTTGTCGTAGTCGCCTTCGAACGTGCCCTGGTTGTAGGCCGCGACGGAGGTGGTCGAGGCGAACTCGGCGTCACCCGTCAGGTAGCGGTAGGTCAGGTCGATGTTGGCGCGGTCCGAGATGGACCAGGCCAGACCGGCGATCGCCTGGGCGGCGAACTTGGTCGAGCTGTCGTCGGCAACGAAGCCGATCAGACGGTTGTTGCGCAGGCGGCCGACGACGTCGGTGTTGACGTGGTTCACACCGGCGCCGAGGCCGACGAACGGGCGGATGCCCCAACCCGACCAGCCGAAGTCATAGATGACATTGGCCATCAGGGTGGTGGATTCGATATCGCCGTCCGGCGAGTAGCAACCGCCGGTCGCGGGCGTGATGTTGCAGACGCCGTTGGGGCCCGAAGCGGCGCGAACGGTGCCGACGTCGCCCGAGCGATAGCCGCCTTCCAGTTCAACGCGCCAGTTCGGGTTGAACCGGTAGCCCAGACGGGCGAACGCGGCCCAGCCGTCGTTCACTTCAAAGTTGAAGTTGTTGCCGGTCGATTGGGATTCGGCGTTGATGCCGTCTTCCATGTGGTGGTAGCCGGCGTCGATCGCGCCGTACCAGCCGTCGGGCTCGGCGGAGGCGGCGCCGGCTGCGAACAGCCCTGCCACCGCGACGCTGGCGAGAAGTTTCAGCTTCATGTTTCTAGGACCCTCGTTCTCAATGAAATGCCGATAGCCGACGCTTCCGCGTGGCGCTCGATGGTCCAAACTAAGCCAACCTTCGATGGTTCCTCATAATCGTTCGGGAATGTGGCCACTGTGGCGCCGTTTCAACACATAGTCCCGCGCGCGGCCCTGACAGTGACACTCTTGGCTTACGCGACGGCGCCGGCGTAGATGATCGGAAAATTCACGGGAGAATGACTATGGCGATCCGGTTCGACGGCAAGGTGGCGATCGTGACGGGGGCCGGCGGCGGTCTGGGTCGCGAGCATGCCCTGGCTTTGGCGGCGCGGGGCGCAAAGGTTGTGGTCAACGATCTGGGCGCGGCGCGCGACGGATCGGGCGGCTCCTCGGCGGCGGCGGAAGCGGTTGTGGCCGAAATCATCGCCGCGGGCGGCGAAGCCATGGCCAACGGCGCCTCCGTCACCGATCCGGTCGCCGTCCAGGCCATGGTTGACGCGGCCGTCGCCAAATGGGGCTCGGTCGATATCCTCATCAACAACGCCGGCATCCTGCGCGACAAGTCGTTCGCCAAGATGACGCTGGAAGACTTCCGCTTCGTCGTCGACGTCCACCTGATGGGGGCGGTCAACTGCACCAAGGCGGTCTGGGACGGGATGCGCGAGCGCAACTACGGCCGCATCGTGATGACGACATCGTCGTCGGGTCTCTATGGCAATTTCGGTCAGGCCAACTATGGCGCGGCCAAGATGGCCCTGGTCGGCCTGATGCAGACCCTGTCGATCGAGGGCGCCAAGAACAACATCAAGGTCAACTGCCTGGCCCCGACGGCCCATACCCGCATGACCGAGGACCTGGGCGCCGCCCTGCCGCTGGAGGCCCTGGGGCCGGAGCTGGTTTCGCCGGGCCTGCTGTATCTGGTGTCCGAAGAGGCGCCGACCCGTGTCATCCTCGGCGCCGGCGCCGGCGGCTTCGAACGCGCCTATGTGACGATGACCCAGGGCGATTTCGCCGTCGGCCCCGATGCCCTGGAACAGGTCGCCGCGAAGTTTGACGCCATCTCGGACCGCACCGGCGAGATCGTTCCGGAAATGGGCGCCGCCCAGGGCATGATCGAACTGACCAAGGCCCAGAAGCATCATTCCTGATCGCTGCATTCGTGTCGTCGGCGCCTTGCGTTGACGTGACGGCAGGCCTCTAGAGAGATTTCATCGATCGCTGAACCGGCCGCAGAAGCCGGGGGCGACACCAGAGGAAACCGCGCTCAAGCAGCAGGCGACCGTATCGCCTGCGGTAGCGCACAGGAGAGCATCATGCGTGAAGCCGTCATCGTCTCTACCGCTCGGACCCCGATCGGGCGCGCCTATCGCGGCGCGTTCAACGACACCCAGGGCCAGCAACTCGGCGCTCACGCCGTGAAGCACGCCGTGGCCCGCGCGGGTATTGATCCGGCCGAAGTCGAGGACGTGGTCATGGGTGCGGCCCTGCAGCAGGGTTCGACCGGCACCAATGTCGCGCGCCAGATCGCCCTGGCCGCCGGCCTGCCGTCCAGCGTTCCCGGCATGACCATCGACCGCCAGTGCGCTTCGGGCCTGATGGGCATCGCCACGGCCGCCAAACAGGTGATCGTCGACCAGCAGAAGGTCGCCGTCGGCGGCGGTCTGGAGTCCATTTCGCTGGTCCAGAACCAGCACATGAACCTCTACAGGATGAAGGACGAGGCGCTGCTCAAGCTCTCGCCCCACATCTATATGTCGATGCTGGAGACCGCCGAGGTGGTCGCCCGCCGCTACGGCATCAGCCGCGACCGTCAGGACGAATACGCCCTGCAATCCCAGCAGCGCACCGCCGCCGCCCAGGAAGCCGGCCGGTTCGACGCCGAGATCGTGCCGATGACCTCGACCATGCTGGTTATGGACAAGGCGACCGGCCAGACGTCGTCGAAGGAAGTCACCCTGTCGAAGGACGAGGGCAACCGCGCCGACACGACGCTGGAAGGGCTGCAGTCGCTGAAGCCGGTCTTTGGCGGCGGCGAGGAGATCCAGCAAGGCGAGTTCATCACCGCCGGCAATGCGTCGCAGCTGTCGGACGGCGCCTCGGCTTCGGTGATCATGGAGGCCGGCGAGGCCGTGCGTCACGGCCTCCAGCCGCTCGGCGCCTATCGGGGCATGGTCGTCGCCGGTTGCGAGCCGGACGAGATGGGCATCGGTCCGATCTACGCCGTGCCCAAGCTGCTCAAGCGCCATGGCCTGACCATGGACGATATCGGCATCTGGGAGCTGAACGAGGCCTTCGCCGTGCAGGTGCTCTATTGCGCCGACACCCTGGGCATTCCGATGGATCGTCTGAACGTCTCGGGCGGCGCCATCTCCATCGGTCACCCCTACGGCATGTCGGGCGCCCGGATGACCGGCCACGTCCTGATCGAGGGCAAGCGCCGTGGCGCCAAATACGGCGTCGTCACCATGTGCATCGGCGGCGGCCAGGGCGCGGCCGGCCTGTTCGAGATCTACTGAAGTAAATCCTCCCCCGTTGGGGGAGGTGGCTCGAAGCGCAGCGAAGAGACGGAGGGGGCTGATCCAGACGCCGGCGCGTGTGGCGGCCCCCTCCACCGCTTCGCGGTCCCCCTCCCCCAGTGGGGGAGGATCCATGAACCCTCTCCCTATGGGAGAGGGTTTTTGCTTTCCAGATACAGCCTGTGCTCCTCATCCATCTTGGCCTGCCAGCGGGTGCGCAGCCGGGCCGGGCGTTCGGGGTAGCGATCGTCGAGGAAGGTCGCCTCGACCACCCGGTCGGTGCGGAAGGTGCGGAAGTCCTGCCGCGTCTCGCACCAGGCGATGAGCAGCCGCACCGTTTCGCGATAACCGATCAGGAAGGGCCAGACGGTGCGTAGGGAGGCCCGGTCCTGCTCGTCGCGATAGTCGAGCGTCAGCTTGCGGCCCGAGCGGATCCATGTCCGCACCTGACTCATGTCCAGCCGGTCTTCCTTCGCTCCCGCCCAAGCCGGACCCGAGGTCACCGAGGGCTCCAGCACCACCGGGCGCAGTCGTTCGGGCACGCTGGCGGCGATCTTGGCGACCAGGTCGCGGGCGGCGCGGGCCAGGGCCGGATCGCCGCGCGAGGCCACCCATTGCGCGCCCAGAACCGCCGCCTCGATCTCGTCGGAGGTCAGCATCAGGGGCGGCATGTCGAAGCCGGAATCCAGCACATAGCCGATGCCCGCCTCGCCCCGGATCGGCACCCTCTGGCCCATCAGGGCGGCGACGTCGCGATAGACGCTGCGCTTGGAGGTCTCGAGCTCCAGGGCGATGGCGTCCGCGGTCACCGGCTGGGACGAACGGCGCAGCATCTGCACGATCTGGAACAGGCGGTCGGCGCGTCTCATGACATCCTTGGGCGCTACGTTCGCGACACGGTCGCTCACTGCTTGAGCGCTTCTGAACCTTCGCTGCTGACAGCATGCTGGCAGTAGGGTGGCAGTAGTCAAGTTCCACCGCGCTGATGCAGCGCAGGAGGAGGAGAAACTTCGATGCTGACGCTGTTCCACGCTCCGATGTCCCGGTCCTCGCGCCTTGTCTGGCTGATGGAGGAGCTGGGGGCCGATCATGAGATCCGCTACTGCGACATCCGCCGGATGGACGGCTCGGGCGGCCGCGATCCGGCCAATCCGCACCCGGACGGCAAGGTCCCGGCCCTGATCCACGACGGCGCCCTGATCACCGAATGCGCGGCGGTGGCGCTCTATCTGACCGACCTCTTCCCTGAGGCGGAAATGGGCGCGCCTGTTGGCCATCGCGACAGGGGCGAGTTCCTGACCTGGCTGGCCTGGGGGGCGGGAGAGATGGAGCCGGTGCTGGGCCCGCGTCTCGGCGGCCATGTGCCGACCGATCCGTATTCGGTGCGACGCTATGAGGATGTGGTCGATCGCCTGCTCGACCGGTTGTGGAGCGCGCCCTATCTGGTGGGCGACCGGTTCTCCGCCGCCGACGTCATGATCGGCTCGACCCTGATCTGGGCCCGCGCCCATCTGCCGGAAAGCCCGACCCTGGATGCCTGGATCGCCCGGATCGAGAGCCGCCCGGCGCGGCTGCGGGCCATGGCGCGGGACGGCGACATCGCCGCCGCCACCTCGAACAGGGCCGCCTGAATCGCCTCAGGCGGCGTGCTGTTCCTGATGAAAGGGCGCGTCGCCATTACCGATGATGGGGATGGAGGTCAGGGTTCCGACGAAGTCGTCGCGCCAGGTCGAGACGTCGGTGTCGCGCACCACCTTCATCAGGGCGGTCCATTTGCGGATCCGCTCCTCGATCGGCATGGTCAGGGCCTTGTGGATCGCCTCGGCGACTTCCTCGCGGCTGAACGGATTGACCAGCAGAGCCTCGCCCATCTGTTCGGCGGCGCCGGCGAAGCGCGACAGGATCAGGACGCCCGGATCTTCCGGATTCTGGGCCGCGACATATTCCTTGGCCACCAGATTCATGCCGTCGCGCAGGGGCGTCACCAGTCCGACCCGGGCGGCGCGATAGATGCCGGCCAGCTGGTCGCGGCGATAGCCCCGGTTCAGATAGCGGATCGGCTGCCAGTCCATGTCGGCGTATTCGCCGTTGATGCGCCCGGCCAGAGAGTCCAGCCGCGCGCGGATGTCCTGATAGGTGTCCACCTCGTCGCGTGAGATGGGGGTGACCTGGACCAGGAAGACGTCGCCCCGGATCGCCGGGTTGTCGTGTAGGAATTGCTCATAGCCGAGCATCCGCTCTTCCAGCCCCTTGGAATAGTCGAGCCGGTCGACGCCGACGATCATCGAGCGGAAGGCCGCCGAAGCCGCCATCCGGTCGTAGGTGCGATTGCCCTGGGGCGAGTTGCGGGCGGCGATGAAGCCGTCAACATCGATGCCGATGGGGAAGACGCCCGCCTGGACCGTGCGTCCGAAGGCCTCCAGCCCGCCGTCGCCGACCAGCTCGCCGCGCGCCTCGGACACGACATAGTCGCGGAACAGGTCGAGCCATTCCTCGGTCTGGAAACCGATCAGGTCGTAGGCGAACAGCGATTCCACCAGCCGGCGATGGTGGGGCAGGGTGACCAGCAGCTGACGCACCGGCCAGGGGGTGTGCAGGAAGAAGCCGATCCGGTTGGTGATCCCCAGCCGACGCAGGTCCCGCGCGATGGGGATCAGGTGGTAGTCGTGAATCCAGATGACGTCGTCGGGCTGGATCAGGGGCGCAAGCACCTCCGCGAAGCGGCGGTTCACCCGCTCATAGCCCTCGCCATAGGACCGCTCATAGGCCGTCAGATCGACCCGGTGGTGGAACAGGGGCCACAGGGTCTTGTTGGCATAGCCGTTATAATATTCGTCGACGTCCTGGGCTTCCAGATCGACCAGGGCGACGGTGACTCCGGCCCGGTCCTCCATCTTGGCCTCGCCGGTGAACTGCTCGACGGTCTCCCCGGACCAGCCGAACCACAGGCCATCATATTTTCTGAGCGCGGCGGAAAGGGCCATGGCGAGACCCCCGGCCGAGCCCGCGGCCGGATCGGAGGGAGCCGACACCCGGTTGGACACAACGATTAGACGTGACATGGCCGAGGGAACGCCGCCGCCACGCTTTGGATGCAACGCAACATCGTGAAGGCAAGCGAGGCTGTTTGTGACCCCCGAGGGGTTGACGCGATTCCGCCTTGCTCACTCGCGAGTTAGCGTCTTTCGCCTAGCGAACGTCCGTCCACGACCGGCTGAGCAGGATGGCGCAGTTGATGATCCCGACCAGGGAGTAGGTCTGCGGATAGTTGCCCCACAGCTCATCGTCGCCCAGCGAAATGTCCTCCGACAGCAGGCCCGCGTGGGTGCGCCGCGACAGCATCTGTTCGAAGATCTCGCGCGCCTCTTCGTCGCGGCCGTTCTGGTGCAGGGCCTCGATGAACCAGAAGGTGCAGAAGTTGAACGCGGTCTCCGGCTCGCCGAAGTCGTCCGGGATGACATAGCGGAAGAGGTAGGGGCCCTTCTTCAGGTCCTTCTCGATGGCGTTGAAGGTCGCGACCTGACGCGGATCCATCGGGTCGAGGAAGCCGAGATCGACGAGCTGGAGCAAGGACGCGTCCAGTTCGTCGCCGCCGAAGCTGGCGCCGAAGCGGCCTTCTTCAGGGAGGAAGGTCTCGCGCTCGATCCGTTCGCGGATGATCGCCGCGCGCTGCTTCCAGGTATTGGCCCGGTCCGGCAGGTGCAGATGGTCGGCGGCCTTGGCCAGTCGGTCGCAGGCGGCCCAGCACATCACCGAGGAATAGGTGTGTACGCGGGCGATAGTGCGGAACTCCCACAGGCCAGCATCGACCTGGTCGTGCATGGCGAAGGCGCGTTCGCCCACCTTCTCCAGCGCATAGAAGTCGTCGATCGTGCCGGGCCGCAGCAGCCGGGTGTCGTAGAAGCTCTGCACCAGCGGCAGGACGATCTGTCCGTAGACGTCATGCTGAAGGTGTTCGCGCGCCTGGTTGCCCACCCGCACCGGCTCCATGCCGCGATAGCCGGCGACGGAGGTCACGATCCGCTCGTCGATGTCCTCTTCCAGCCCCACGCCATAGACCGGCTGGACGTGGCCGCCCGCCGACTGATCGACGAGGTTGCGCAGATAGACGAGGTAGTTCTCCAGGATATCGACCGCGCCCAGACGATTGAGCGCCCGGACGGTGTAATAGGCGTCGCGGACCCAGCAGTAGCGGTAGTCCCAGTTGCGGCCGCTCTCCGGGAACTCGGGCACCGAAGTGGTCATGGCCGCGACGATGGCTCCGGTTTCCTCGAAGGCGCAGAGCTTGAGGGTGATGGCCGAACGGATGACCGCATCCTGATAGTCGAGCGGGATGTAGAGGGTGCGGACCCAGTTCTTCCAGTAGGCGACGGTGCGGTCGAGCGTCGCCGCCACGCCGGGACCGACTTCCTGATCATAGCCCTCGTCGGGGCCGAGGAAGAAGGCGAGGGGGTTCTCCAGCCGGAAGGTGCGCTCGTCGAGGATGTGCGACACCGGACAATCGGTGGTCAGGCGCAGGGTCACGTCGGCGCACAGGTAGCGGATGTGGTTGGAGCCGTGGGTGGTCTCCGCCCTGCGCGCGCCCCAATCGGCCGAGGGCCTGAGCTTTACGGTGATCCGGGGTGAGCCCTCCAGCGGCCGGACGATGCGTCCAAAGGCCAGAGGGCGATAGGTGCGTGAATGCTTGGGATGGCGCGGCGCGAAGTCGATGATCTCGACCGAGGCCCCGTCCTCGGCGGTCAGGACGGTGCGCAGGACCGGGGTGTTGCGGATATAGGCCTGGGAGACGTGCTTCAGCCCCTCCAGTTCGATCGACCAGAAGCCGTGATCGGGCGCCTCGCCGTTCATCAGGGCCGAGAAGACCGGGTCGCCGTCGATGCGCGGGGCGCAGGCCCAGACGTAGCGCCCGCGCCGGTCGATCAGGGCGCTGATCGAACAGTTGCCGATGGGGGCGAGATCGACGGACGGCTTGAGCGGCGGCAACTCGGTCATGCCTCGACCTCCTGACCGAGTTCGGCGGCGACGGCTTCGAGCCAGTCCAGCACCTCCGGCACGCCATCCAGCCGGTAGCGGGCGGTGGTCTCGCGCATCGGCCCCACCAGAACCCCGAACCCGCCCAGGGCCTCGGCGGCGCGGAAGGCGTGTTCGTCGGTCAGATCGTCACCGAACATGACGGGCACGCCGCCCTTGAAAGGCGTCTCGGCCATGAAGGCGGTCAGGGCCGTGCCCTTGTCGGTGCCGGGTGTCTTGACCTCGAAGACCAGTTCGCCGGGCTGGATGGCAAGGCCGGTTTCACCGGCCAGGCGCCGCGCCAGGGCTTCGGCCGCTTCTGCGGCTTCGGGCGCGCCGCGATAGTGGAGGCCGGCGGAGACGGCCTTGTCCTCGACGATCACGCCGGGACGGGTCGCGGCGAAGGCGTCGAAGGCGGCGACAACCGAACGCACGGCCGGATCGGCGGCGCGCGTCGCGACCGAGCCGTCGCGGCGGCGGATGGTCAGGCCGTGCACGCCGGACGCCGACGGAGAGGCGGCTTCGGTGATCCGGTCGATTTCCGACAGGGTGCGGCCGCTGATGATCGCCAGCCGTCCGTCGAGTGCGGCAACGAGGCGGCGCAGGATCGCGGTGCGACGGGGATCGGGAACCACCTCGTCGGGCGTTGGCGCCAAGGGGGCGAGAACCCCGTCCATGTCCAGGAACAGCGCCAGTCTGCGCACTTCGGTCGGCGGGGACGAAAGGGTCTTGAGCGCGGTTCCGGCGTCGAACGTCATTGGATCTCGATCTGTCAGGCAGCCCCGCGGTCACTAACGCGCCACGACGGCAAAGGTTGGCGACGGCCCCGCGCTTTGTCGAGAAATCGCGGTTGGCGAGATCGGAGCGCACAGGAACGCAGGCAGGGATGCGGGCAGGATTTTCCGGCCCGGACAAGGAGGTACGCCTTTCCGTAGCATTGTGCCCGAGACCATATTGGGGCAATTCGCGGTCAACATCGCGAGGCGCGAAGGGCCGTCCAGACGGCGCAGCGACGCGCGCAAGGACCCAGTATGACCGCCGATCCCAAGCCTTCTTCGCCCGTGCCTTCGACCCCCGAGCAGATCGCCGCCATGACGGATCGGGCGCGCGAGGTGATCCAGCTCAATATCGAGGCCCTGCAGGCGCTGGAGCGGACTATCGACGCCGCAGTCGCGCGCGCCTGCGACGTGATCCTGTCGCGTCCCGGCTATGTGGTCGTGACCGGCATGGGCAAGTCCGGACATATCGGCGGCAAGATCGCCGCCACCCTGGCCTCGACCGGCACCAACGCCTTCTTCGTCCATCCCGCCGAGATGAGCCACGGCGACCTGGGCATGCTGCGCCAGGACTGCACCCTTCTGGCCATCTCGGCCTCGGGCGAGAGCCGCGAACTGCGCGATCCGCTGATCTTCTGCCAGCGCAACAACATTCCGGTCATCGGCATGACCCAGCGCAGCTCCAGCTTCCTGGCGCGCATGTCGGCGGCGCCCCTGATCATGCCGCGCGTCGCCGAGGCCTGCCCCAACGGCCTGGCCCCGACCACCTCGACCCTGATGACCCTGGCGCTGGGCGACGCCCTGGCCATGGTGCTGATGGACCGGCGTCAGTTCACCGCCACCGATTTCGGCCTGCACCATCCGGGCGGTTCGCTGGGCATGAGCCTGCAGAGCGTACGCGAATGGATGGGGGACAATCACGCCACTCCCGCCAGCGTGCCGTTGGACGCCGACTTTTCCGAGGTCGTTTCGGCCATCACGGCCGGCCGCAAGGGCGCGGTCGCCGTGCTCAATCCGGAAGGGACCCTGGCCGGGATTATCACCGACGGCGACGTCCGTCGCGCCTTCTCCCAGGACATCTCCGCCATCAAGGCGGCCGACATCATGAGCCGCAATCCCAAGATCATCGGGCCCGACCAGAGAATGAGCGACGCCGTCGACCTCCTGTCGGCCAACAAGATCGCCACCCTGTTCGTCGTCGAGAACGATCGCCCGGTCGCTATCGTCCATATCGCCGAATTGATGCAGGCGGGTTATGTTTCGTAAGACAGACGGGTCTGTGGGGGGCTGCGCCTTCGGAGCGCGGTGATCACGTCATGACGGAAGACATCCTGTTCGACGCCAGCCGGCTGGTCAGCCGGACGGAACGCAGCGCGCCGACGGGCGTGGACCGCGTCTGCCTGGCCTATGCCGAATGGTTGCTGGACCGGCCGGACGTGCGCATGATCCCTGTCCGCAGCAAGCACGATCGTCTGGTCGCAGTGGACCCGGTCTGGTTTGGAGACAGCGTCAGACAGCTGAGAGACCGCTGGAGCGGCGCGCACTCCCAGCCGACCACAGAGGGCGAAAGACGCCTTCTGGCCGCCCTGCATGATGACGGCACTGTCGCCCAATCGGTGCTCAGCCCCGCGCCGACGCCCGACGAGGTCGACCGCAACACCGGCCGCCGGGTGCGTGTGTGGAAGCAGTTCTTCCGTTCCCGCCGGATGTCCGAGCTGCCGCCCAGCCGTCATTACTTCAACGTCGGCCACACCAGTCTGAATACGCCCGATATCCTGTCGTCGCTTCGGGCGCACGGCGTGGACACCGTGGTCCTGCTGCACGATCTGATCCCGATCACCCATCCGGAATTCTGTCGTCCCGGGGACGGCGACAAGCATCGGGTCCGGGTCCTGACCGCGCTCAAACATGCGTCGCGGATTCTGGTGAACTCGCGCTACACCGCCCTGGAACTCCGCCGGTTCGCGGAGCAGGAGGGGCTTGAGGCGCCGCCCATCGACGCCATCCATCTGGGACTGGAGACCAGTCTGGTCGCCCGGCCGACGGCCCCGACCCTGCGGCCCTATTTCGTGCACGTCGGCACCATCGAGGCGCGCAAGAACCTGGCCTTCCTGTTGACCATCTGGCGGCGGCTGGAGGAGCGGATGGGCGACAAGGCGCCGCGTCTGGTGCTGGTTGGCCGCTATGGCTGGGAGAACGAGGCGGTGCTGGACCACCTCGAGCGTTCGCCCAATCTGCGGGGTCTGGTGCATCAGGCGTCGAACCTGCCCGACACCACCTTGGCGACCCTGATGTCGAACGCCCAGGCTGTGGTGGCGCCGTCCTCGGTCGAAGGGTTCGACCTGCCGGCGGTCGAGGCCTGCGCCCTGGGCGTGCCCCTGATCGCCTCGGACATTCCGGCGCACCGCGAACTGGTGCCCCAGGCCGAGCTGATCGATCCGCTGGATGGTCTGGGCTGGCTGGCCGCGCTGGAACGGGCGACGCTGAAGAAGCCCGAGGCTCCGGCCTATCGCGCCCCGACCTGGGACGACCATTTCGCCGAGGTCGCCCGGACCCTGGGGCTCAAGCCCGCCGGGGCCTAGGCGGCTTTCGCCAGTCCCGTCCCGACATCGGCCAGGATTTCCAGCGACCGCACGCGGTCGGCGTGGGACCAGATCTGGCTGGTGATCATCAGTTCGTCGGCGCCGGTGCGGGCGATGAAGGCCTCCAGCCCCTGCCGCACGGTTTCGGGCGAGCCGACGGCGGAACAGGACAGGGCCTGTGCGATCATGCCTCGCGCGCCCGCATCCAGACCGGCCTCATAGTTCTCGACCGGCGGCGGCAGCTTGCCGGGACGGCCCGAGCGCAAATTGACGAAGGCCTGCTGCATCGAGCTGAACAGCAGTTTCGCTTCTTCATCGGTGGGGGCGGCGAAGACGTTGAAGCCGGCCATGACGTAAGGCTCGGACAGATATTCCGACGGCCGGAAGGTCTCGCGATAGATGCGGATGGCGTTCATCAGGTCGCCGGGCGCGAAATGGCTGGCGAAGGCGTAGGGCAGGCCCAGATGGGCGGCCAGCTGGGCGCCGTAGGTTGAGGAGCCGAGGATCCAGACGGGCACGGCCTGACCCTCGCCGGGGTTGGCGCGGATGGCCTGGTTCTCTTCCGCCGGCTTGAACCAGTGCAGCAGCTCCATCACGTCCTGGGGGAAGGCGTCGATGTCGCCCTGCAGCGTGCGACGCAGGGCCCGGGCCGTGGCCTGATCCGAGCCTGGGGCGCGGCCCAGACCCAGGTCGATCCGGCCCGGATAGAGGGCGTTCAGGGTTCCGAACTGCTCGGCGATCACCAGCGGCGCATGGTTGGGCAGCATGACCCCGCCGGCCCCGACGCGGATGGTCTTCGTCGCCGCCGCCACCGCCCCGATCACCACCGAGGTCGCCGCCGAGGCGATGCCCGCCATATTGTGATGCTCGGCCAGCCAGTAGCGGTGATAGCCCAGCCGCTCGGCGGTTTTGGCCAGATCGATGCTGTTGGCCAGGGCCTGTGACACGTCGGAGCCCTGCGGCACCGGGGCGAGGTCGAGGATCGAGAGCTTGGTCATGGCGGGGATATGGGGAGGCCGACCGACCCCGCAACAGCGACTGTTGCGCTATCTTCGCCCGTCCGGTGTTCGGATGCGACGCAAATCGGTGTTAAGCGTTACCCTGAGCCGAATGCTCAAGCTGGAGCCCCCCGCCGCATGCGTCGCTTTCTGATCTGGTCCGGTCTGGCGGTCGTCATCGGCCTTGTTCTGGCCATTGGCGGCTACCTCGCCTACGACCATTTCTACGCGCGCTTCCAGCCGGTGACGATCACGCGGAACCAGGGCGAGATCCAGCGGCTGCTGGACGAGAGTTCGTGGGTCTCGCCGGGCGGCGGCGGCGACCAGCCCCTCTATATCATCGGCTATCGCGACAGCGCCCCGACCCGGGCCTATGAGCAGCAGGAGGCGGAGAAGCTGAGGGCCGGGGGCGTCGATGTCCGCGTCATCCTCTTCGCCCGCCCGGACAGGGAGGGCGCGCCCCAGTCGACCCCGGCCGAGCGCGCCACCTTGGCCGAGCTTTGGCTGACCCGGGACTGGGACCTCTATCAGCGCTGGACGGCGACCCCGTCGAAGGACTGGACGGCGGCGGGCATTCCACTGGCCGACGGCAATCTGGCCCGCAGCGCCGTGGTCGAGGCCGGGCGGCAGTTCATGTCGCGGCTCGACGCCCTGATGCGCGACGCCGGGGTCAAACCGACCTTCCCCCTGGTGATCTGGCGTGACCGCGAAGGCTTCCTCAAGGCCTGCGCCTGCGCCGACAGCCGCTCCTGGGCCTTCATCCGCGACGATCTGGATGCGCCCGAGGCCGTCGAGGCCGTCCCGGCCCCGGCGCCGGAGGTTCCGATGGTTCCTGCCCCCACCGCTCAGCCGACCGTCCAGCCGCAGGTTCAGGGCCTGCCCTATCCAAACCTGCCCCCGATCCCGCCGGTGAACGGCCAGCCCGCGCCGGTCCAGACGCCCGCCGCTCCGGTCCCGGCTCCGTCCCAGACGCCGTCAGCCGCCCCGGCCCGTCCCGCCCCGTCGAATACGACGACCAGCCGTCCTGCGCCCCAGACCAGCCCGCGTCCCGCGCCGCGCCAGAACAGCCCGCGCCAGACCCGGCCGACGCCTCAGGAAGACACCCAATTCTATTAAGCCGAGGCTGCGAAGGCGGTCAGAACAGCCGCTTGCAGATCGCGATCAGCCGCTCGACGTCGTCGGCGTCCTGATAGAGGCCGAAGCCGAAACGGATGGTGTCGTCGCGCACGTCAGTGACGACATTGGCCGCCAGCAGGGCTGCGCGCCAGGTCTGGGCGTCCGGGTGCTTCAGAGCGAGGAAACGGGCGTGAGGGGCGTTGTCGACAACCGGATTGAGCACCTCCGCCTCGCCCAGCGCGCGGCATTCGCCTGACGCCAGAGCCTCGGCGAACCGCGCCTGAAGCGCGCCCGCATGGGCCGAGACGCCCTCCGTGGTCAGGCCCGCCTCTTCCAGCATCCGCCGCACCCCGTTGAAGCGATACAGCGGCGTGCCGTCGAAGGTGGCCCCCCAGAAACGGCCGCCGTCGGCGCGGTACTGGACGTCCTCGGGGCGGCCCATCAGGTCGCCGAACTCGGCGAACCAGCCGGTGATCACCGGGCGGGGGCAATAGCCGTCGGGCGCATGCAGGAAGCCCGCACCCTCGCCGCTCATGGCGTATTTATAGCCGCCGGCGACGTAGAAGATCCGGTCCGCGACCGCCGACAGATCGGTCGGGGTGGCCATGAAGCCGTGGTAGCCGTCGATGACGACCCAAGGCCCCGCCGGGTCGGCGAGCGCCGCCAGATCGGCGATGCGGTTGAAGGTAAGGCCCGTCTTGAAGAAGACCTGGCTGACCAGGATCAGATCGTGCCCGCCCGCCTGTGCGGCCTCCACGAACCGGTCGTCGAAGGTCTCATAGGGCAGGAGAGGGATGCGGGTGACGACGGCCTCCCCGGCCTCCTCCCAGCGCTCGGCCTGACGGCGGAAGGAATGGAACTCGCCATCGCTGGTCAGGATGCGAACGGGCTTCTTCTCGAAGCCCGACAGGATGCGGATCAGGAAGTCGTGGGTGTTGGGGGCGAAGACCACCGTGTCGGGCGACGGCAGGTTCAGCTCGGCCGCGATGTGTTTCTGGGCCTCCGGCACGACCTCGCCAAAGATCAGGTCCCACTTCCGGTCCGCGAACCGGTTGGCCTCCTCCCAGGCCCGGGCCTGCCCCTCGAACGAGGCGTCGGGCCAGAGGTGGTGGCTGTGCGCCGCGAAATGCAGTCGTTCCGGATCGAGGGCGAGGGCGCGCGAGAAGAGAGATTTGAAGGTCATGCGGTCGCCGTCACCAGCCAGCAGGCGGCCGTCATCGGCACGACGCCGTCGCGGGCTTCCTGTTCAACACGTCGGACCATGGCGTCATGGACCTGCTTTTGGAGGTTTTGGTCGAGTCCGGGCATGGCGGCGCCGACCGGCCCCAGTTTCAGACACATCTCGACGAGTTCGGAAACCGAAAGCGGCGTGGGAACGTCCAGTGGGACGATCTCGACATCGCGCCAGCCCGAGCCGGTCAGGATGTCCCGAACCGTGTCCGGATCGGCGAAGGCGAACCGTCCGGGGCCGCTGGTCGGCGGGGATCGCAGGTCCGGGATCAGGGGGTGGGCGACGGCATCAGGCAGGCCGGCCAGCGGGTTGTCTTCCGGTCCCCGCCAACAGGCGAAGCTCAGGCGGCCGCCGGACTTCAGCGAGCCTCGCAGATTGGCGAAGGCCGCCTCGGGATCGGGGAAGAACATCACCCCGAAACGCGAGATCAGGGCGTCGAAAGGCGCATCGAAGACGGCGGTCTGGGCGTCGCCCAGCCGGAAGTCCGCAGTGGTCAGACCCTCTCTCTCCGCCCGCTCGCGCGCCAGCGCCAGCAGGGGCTCGGACACATCGACGCCGAGGCAGAGGCCGTCCGTCAGGCGGCGCGCCATCTGCAGGGTGGTCGCGCCGGGGCCGCAGCCGATATCCAGCACCCGCGCGTCCGCAGCCACGGGAACCTTAGCCAGAACAGCGTCGCTGATCGGCTGATACAGCCGGTCGAGCAGCGGTTGCAGCGTCACCCAGGCGTTCGAACCCGTGGACTTCCAGTAGCCCGTGTCGAACGGCAGGGCGGCCATCAGGTCAGATCAGGCTGCCGTGGCAGTGCTTGAACTTGCGGCCCGAGCCGCAGGGGCAGTCGGCGTTGCGCGAGGTGCGCTCCCAGCCGACGGGCAGAAGTTCGACCGGCAGGCGCGAGCGGTCGTCGCCCGTGAACTGCTGCTCCGGGTTCTGGGCATAGGGATTGCCCATCTCGTTCTCGCCGGTGCCGGGGTTCAGGTGGATTTCCCGGAACTCGGGCATCTCCATCTGCGGCGGGGCCTCGAAGCGGAACTCCACCGTCATCAGCCAGCGGGTGACGTTGTGGCGCAGCTCGTGCAGCAGGTTCTCGAACAGGGAGAAGGCTTCGGTCTTGTACTCGTTCAGCGGATCGCGCTGGCCATAGCCGCGCAGGCCGATGACGCCGCGCAGGTGGTCCAGATGGACCAGGTGCTCGCGCCACGACATGTCGATCTGCTGCATCAGGAACTGCTTCTCGATGCCGCGGGTCTGGCCTTCGCCGACCAGCTCCAGACGTTCGGCGGCGCGGGCGGCGGCGGCGGCTTGCAGCCGCTCCTCGACCTCTTCGTTCGACACGCCTTCCTCGGCGGCCCAGTCGTGCAGCGGCACTTCCAGACCCAGGGTCGTGCGGACCTTCTCGTCCAGACCGTCGATATCCCACTGCTCGGCATAGGCCTTGGGCGGCATGTAGCGATCGACCAGGTCGGTGACGACGTCCTGGCGGAACTCGCCGACCAGTTCCGACAGATCGTCGGAATCCATGAACTCCTGACGCTGTTCGAACACCGCCTTGCGCTGGTCGTTCACGACGTCGTCGTACTTCAGCAGGTTCTTGCGGATGTCGTAGTTGCGGGTCTCGACGCGCTTCTGGGCGGTCTCGACGGCGCGGTTCAGCCAAGGGTGCGAGATGGCCTCGCCCTCGGCGACGCCGAAGGAGCGCATGATCGAGTCCAGACGGTCGCCGGCGAAGATGCGCAGCAGGTCGTCCTCGCAGCAGAGGAAGAATTTCGAGGTGCCGGGGTCGCCCTGACGGCCGGTGCGGCCGCGCAGCTGGTTGTCGATCCGGCGGCTTTCGTGGCGCTCGGTGCCTAGGACGAACAGGCCGCCGGCGGCCAGGGCCGCGGCCTTGTGCACGGCGATGTCGGCCTTCAGGCGGACTTCCTCGGCCTTCTCGTCCTCGGGGGTGACCATGACGCCCATGTTGCGCTGGTCGAGGCGCCATTTCTCGAGACGCATCTCGAGGTTGCCGCCCAGCTGGATGTCGGTGCCGCGGCCGGCCATGTTGGTCGCGATGGTCACGGCGCCCGGCAGGCCGGCGTCGGCGACGATGAAGGCTTCCTGCTCGTGCTGGCGCGCGTTCAGAACCGAGTGGGGGATGCCCTTGAACTCGGTCTTCCAGACGATGTCGTAAGCCGCGTCGCCCAGCTTCTCGGCTTCCTTGGCCTTGCCCGCGAACTCGGGCTTCAGCGAACGCGAGACCTCGGTCTTGTACTCATAGGTGTCGAGCATGGCCGACAGCTGCTCGGACTTCTCGATGGAGACGGTGCCGACCAGGATGGGCTGGCCCTTGACGTGGCATTCGGCGATCTGGCGCGCGATGGCCTCGTTCTTCTCGCGCTCGGTGCGATAAACCTCGTCGTCGTAGTCGATGCGCTGGACCGGGCGGTGGGTCGGGACTTCCAGGACGTCCATCTTGTAGATGTCGCCGAACTCCTGGGCCTCGGTGGCGGCCGTGCCGGTCATGCCGGACAGCTTTTCGTAGAGGCGGAAGTAGTTCTGGATCGTGACCGAGGCCAGGGTCTGGTTCTCGGGCATGATCTGCACGCCCTCCTTGGCCTCGATGGCCTGGTGCAGGCCTTCGGACAGGCGGCGGCCGGTCATCATCCGGCCCGTGAATTCGTCGATCAGGACGATCTCGCCGGCCTTGATGATGTAATCCTTGTCGCGCGTGTACAGGGTGTTGGCGCGCAGGGCCTGGTTGATGTGGTGCACCAGGCTGACGTTGGCGGCGTCATAGAGGCCGGTGGTGTCCTCGGCGAAGTGGCCGCCTTCCTCGAGGATCTGCTCGATCTTCTCGGAGCCTTCCTCGGTCAGCAGGGCCTGCTTCTGCTTCTCGTCGAGGTCGTAGGTCGTCTTGTCCTTGATCAGCTCCTTCACCACGCCGTCGAGGATCTTGTAGAGATCCGAACGGTCCTCGGTCGGGCCGGAGATGATCAGGGGCGTGCGGGCCTCGTCGATCAGGATCGAGTCGACCTCGTCGACGATGGCGAAGTTGTGCGGCCGCTGGACCATCTCGGCCCGGTCATAGACCAGGTTGTCGCGCAGATAGTCGAAGCCGAACTCGTTGTTGGTGCCGTAGGTGATGTCGGCCGCATAGGCGGACTGCCGCTGGCCCGAGGACAGGCCGTTGACGATCACGCCCACTTCCATGCCGAGGAAGCGATAGACCCGGCCCATCCATTCCGCGTCGCGGCGGGCCAGATAGTCGTTGACGGTGATGACGTGGACGCCCTTGCCGCTCAGGGCGTTCAGATAGGCGGGGGCGATGGCGACCAGGGTCTTGCCCTCGCCGGTGCGCATCTCCGCGATGCCGCCCTCGTTCAGGATCATGCCGCCGGCCAGCTGCACGTCGTACTGACGCTGGCCCAGCACCCGCTTGGAGGCTTCACGCGCGACGGCGAAGGCTTCGTTGAGGATCTTGTCCGAGGATTCCCCGCCCGCCAGACGATCCCGGAAGGTCTGGGTCATCATGCGCAGCTCGTCGTCGCTCAGCGCCGCGTACCTGGGTTCCAGGGCGTTGATCTTCTCAACACGGGCGAGGAAATCCTTGACCTTGCGGTCGTTGGAAGAGCCGAAAAGTTTCTTGGCGAAGCCGAGCATAAGCGATCCGAAGGCGTCGAGCGTCTGAAGGCTCTGAACAGGGTCCGGAAAGGTTCCGGACAGGCGGCGACAACGCCGCGAGAGGGGCCAGACCCGACGGCGGCCCGGTGCGCCTGAACAAGGCGCGCGCGAGGGCCGCGCGAACGATCGAAAACCCCTCGACTTGGGCGCAGCCGGGACTTAAGCACCGGCCTTACCCCTGTCAACGCGAGGGGCATTTCAGCCCGGGACGGAGTAGCCCCCTTTGTCCGTTTTTCGTACAAGGCGTCTTTCGCGCAACCCTCTGACGCTGATCGCTTTCACGGGATTTCTGATGGTCGCCGCCTGCGGTGGCGGCAATGACGCCGATCGTGCGCCCGAGCCCGGCGATCGGGCCGTGGCCAAGGTGCAGGACCAGACCATTTGGGCCTCCGACGTCAAGCGCGAGGCGGTGGCGCAGGGCCTGGTCGGCGAAGGCGAGCCGCTGGACGTGACCTCCGACCTGTTCCGGCGCGTGCTGGACGAGGTTATCGACCAGAAGCTGCTGGCCAGGGAGGCTGAACGCCGCGGCCTCGACAATTCGATCCTGGCCCAGCGCCGCCTCAAGGCGACGCAGGAGCGGATCATGGGCGACATGCTGGTCGAGAACGAAGTCAATGGCCGCATCAACGACCAGGCCGTCCAGACCCTGTACCAGGAGCAGCTGAAGCTGGCGAAGACCTCGGAAGAGATCCGCGTGCGGCTGATCCTGTCGCGGACCAAGCCCGAGGCCGATGCGGTGATCGGCATCCTCAATCAGGGCGCGGCCTTCTCGGCGGTGGCCCAGGAGCGGTCGATCGATGAGGCGACCCGGTTCTCGGGCGGCGACCTCGGCTATTCGACCGTCGATGTCATGCCCCAGGCCTATGCCAACGCGCTGCGCGACGCCCCGGCGGGTTCGACCGTCGGCCCGTTCCAGACCGACGGCGGCTGGGCCGTGCTGCGGGTCGAGGACCGGCGCAAGGAGAGCCCGCCGACGCTGGAACAGGCCCGTCCCCAGATCGTGCGCTATCTGACCTATGAAGGCGTGCGCCGTCTGCTGGAGCAGCTTCGCGGCAAGGCCAAGGTGAATATCCTTCTGGCCGACGAACCGGCGCCCAACGGGGCGGAGGAACCCGCCTCGGCTCCCGCTCCTGCGCCGTCCGCCAATCCCTCTCCCCCGACGGCGCCCCGAACGCCCGGAGCGCCGAAATCATGAGCAAGCCCCCCGTTTCGCCCCCCGCCGCCGGCAAGACGTCCGCCAAGGCCTCCACCGGCCAGAAGATCGAACACGCCATTGAAAAGGCGCTGGATCCGCTCGCCTCGGCCCTGAAGCGCGCCACGGCTCCCGCAGCGCCGGCCGCGCCCGTCTCTTCGCCCGCGCCCGGCAAGCCCGGCCTCAAGGTCTCGCCCCTGGCCGTACCCTTCCCGACCATTCCCCCCATCGCCGGGGTCGAGATCGCCACGGCCCGCGCCGGCTTCTACAAGCACGAGCGCGACGATCTGGTGGTGTTCCGCTTCGCGCGCGGCACGACCTGCGCCGGGGTCTTCACCAAGCATAAGGTGGGCTCGGCCCCGGTGGACTGGTGCAAGCGCCATCTCGATTCCGATGAAGGCGGCAAGGACGTGCGGGCCCTGGTGGTCAACGCCGGCTGCGCCAACGCCTTCACCGGCAAGGCCGGGGCCGACGCCGCCCGCCGCACCGCCTCCGAGGTCGCCAAACGCTTCGGCTGCCGCCAGCGCGACGTCATGCTGGCCTCGACCGGGGTCATCGGGGTGGTGCTGGACGATCACAAGATCGCCGCCCAGCTGCCGACCGTCGAAAGCCGTCTGGACGCCGACGCCTGGGCGCTGGCCGCGCGCGGCATCATGACCACCGACACCTTCCCCAAGGGCTCCTACGCCGAGGCCATGATCGAGGGCGAGAAGGTCCGCATCGCCGGCATCGCCAAGGGCTCAGGCATGATCGCCCCGGACATGGCGACCATGCTGGCCTTCATCGTCACCGATGCGGACATCCATCCCAATGTGCTGCGCGCCCTCCTGAGTCTGCACGTTCGCACGACCTTCAACTCGGTGACGGTCGACGGCGACACCTCGACCAACGACACCTGCCTGATGTTCGCGACCGGCGCCTCGACCGCGCCGCGCATCGGCCGGGTCGGTGACCGGCGTCTGAAGGATTTCTCGGCGGCGCTGGACAAGGTGATGCTGGATCTGGCGCACCAGCTGGTCCGCGACGGCGAGGGCGCGACCAAGTTCGTCAAGGTCACCGTCGACGGCGCCGCCAGCCCGGCCTCGGCCCGCAAGCTGGCCAAGTCGATCGCCGACAGCCCCCTGGTCAAGACCGCCATCGCCGGTCAGGACGCCAATTGGGGCCGGGTGGTCATGGCGGTCGGCAAGACCGAGGAGCCGGTCAACCGCGACGCCCTGGCCATCAAGTTCGGCCCCCATCAGGCGGCCATCGACGGCGCCCCTTCGCCCCACTACGACGAGGCGAAGATGACGGCCTATATGAAGAACCCCGAGATCGACATCACCGTCGACGTGGGCGCCGGGCGGGCTTCCGCCACCGTCTGGACCTGCGATCTGACCAAGGGCTACATCGAGATCAACGGGGACTACCGGAGCTAGTCCGGGCCGGCGTCAGGCCGCCTCTTCGGCCGCCTGTTCCGCCTTCCTGAGCGCCGAGGCGCGCAGCTTCTCGCTCTCGGACTTCAGCTGGCCGCAGGCGGCGAGGATGTCGCGGCCGCGGGGGGTGCGGATGGGGCTGGCGAAGCCCGCCTTGTTCAGGATGGCGGCGAAGACCTCGATGGTCTTCCAGTCCGAGCATTCGTAGTCCGTGCCGGGCCAGGGATTGAACGGGATCAGGTTCACCTTGGCCGGGATGCCGTCGATCAGCTTGACCAACGCCCTGGCTTCAGCGGGGCTGTCGTTGACGCCCTTCAGCATGACGTATTCGAACGTCACCCGGCGCGCGTTGGACAGGCCGGGATAGGCCCGGATGCCGGCCATCAGCTGTTCGAGGTTGTACTTCTTGTTCAGGGGCACCAGGACGTCGCGCAGATCGTCGTTGGTGGCGTGCAGGCTGATCGCCAGCATGGCCTGGGTCCGGTCGCCCAGCGCCTGAAGTTGGGGCACGACGCCCGAGGTCGAGACGGTCATCCGGCGGCGCGACAGGGCGATGCCCTCATTGTCCGAGATGATGTCGATGGCGTCCGACACCGCGTCCAGATTGTAGAGCGGCTCGCCCATGCCCATGAAGACGATGTTGGACAGGCGGCGGTCCTCGGAGGGGGACGGCCACTCCTCCAGATCGTCGCGGCAGACCTGGACCTGGGCCACGATCTCGGCGGCGGTCAGGTTGCGGACCAGTTTCTGGGTGCCGGTGTGGCAGAAGGTGCAGTTCAGGGTGCAGCCGACCTGCGACGACACGCACAGGGCGCCCGCGCGGCCGACGTCGGGAATGTAGACCGCCTCGATCTCGATGCCCGGGGCGGTGCGGATCAGATATTTGCGGGTGCCGTCTTTGGACACCTGTCGCTCGACGATCTCGGGGCGGGCCAGGGTGCAGGACGCCTCCAGCCGGGCCCGGGTGTCCTTGTCGATATTGGTCATTGCCGCGAAGTCGGTGACCCCGTGGTGATGGATCCAGCGCCAGATCTGGGTGGCCCGCATCTTGGCCTTCTCGGGCGCACAGACCCCGCCCGCGATCAGGGCCTCGCGCAGGCCGTCGCGCGTCAGACCGGCGAGGTTGACGGGGGCCGTGGAGGCGGGCATCGAGGCGCGCGAGAGGTCGAGCGTGATGCTCAAGGGACGATATCCTGATCGAAGGGAACGCGCCTTATACCACAGATCGCGCTGGATTTAAGGCGTGGCCCGCATCCGGGGCTCCGGGGGCTTCACCCAGCGCCCAACCGCGAGGGCCGCGAAGCCGACGACCAGCCCCCAGAAGGCGGAGCCGATGCCGAACAGGGCCAGACCCGAGGCGGTCGCCGCGAAGGTCAGGATTGCGGCCTCGCGATCCTGTGGCTCACCCAGCATCCCGCCGAGCGCGCCCAGCAGCGGTCCGACCAGCGCCAGACCGGTGATCAAAGCCAGGGTCCCGTGCGGCATGGCGATAAACAGCCCGGCCAGAGGCGCGGCGAAGAGGGCGACGATCAGATAGAGGCCGCCGTAGACTGCGCCGACGATCCAGCGGCGCTGCGGGTCGGGGTGGGCCTCGGGACCGGTGCAGATGGCCGCCACGATGGCCGCCATATTGATCCCGTAGGCCCCGAAGGGCGCCAGAAGCACGGTCGCGGCGCCGGTCGAGAGCAGCAGCGGCCCGGCAGGCGGGGCGTATCCAGCGGTTCTCAGCACCACCAGTCCGGGCAGGTTCTGGGACACCAGGGTGACCATGAACAAGGGTATGGCCAGGCTGACGGCCGCCTTGAGGTCGAAATGCGGGACGACCGGCGACAGGGTTCCGAACAGGCCGGTCCCCGGCGGCAGGGCGATCTGGCCCCGGACCGCGAGAGCTGCGAAGGCGCCGACCAGCACCAGAGGCAGGGCCCAGGTCGGGGCCACCCGGCGTGCGATCAGGAAGACCGCGACCAGACCGGCGGCCAGCGCCAGATCGGTCGGGAAGACGAGGAACAGCTTGATCACGAAGGGCAGCAGCACCCCCGCCAGCATGGCCGAGGCCACCGCAGCCGGGATCTTCGCCGCCAGCCGGCCCAGCGCCGGGATCAGGCCGACGACGATCATCATCAGGCCGGCGATGACGAAGGCGCCGATCGCCGTCGGCCAGCTGTGACCCAGGGCCGAGGCCGCCAGCAGGGCCGCGCCCGGCGTCGACCAGGCGAGGATGACGGGAATCTTCAGCCGCCAGCTCAGCAGCAGGCCCGGCAGGCCGATGCCGAGGCAGAGCGCGATCACCATGGAAACGATCTGAACCGGCGAGGCTCCCATCGTCTGCCCGGCCTGAACGACAAGGGCGACTGTGCCGCCGAAACCGATGATGGTCCCGACGGCGGCGGCCGTGAAGGCGGAGACGGGCGGGAAAGAGCGCTCGGCTGGCTGAGCCGTCATGAGGCGGAGACTACTCCTCGTCGCCCGCGAGGCCCATCATGTGGAAGCCGGCGTCGACGTGGATGACCTCGCCGGTGGTCGAGAAGCCGAGGTCGGAGCACAGCCACAGGGCGGCGCCGGCGACGCCTTCCATGGAGGTGTCCTCCTTCATCGCCGACATGGCGCGGCCCTGGGCGATCATGCCGCGGCCGCCCGAGATGCCGGCCAGCGACAGGGTGCGCATGGCGCCCGCCGAGATGGCGTTGACGCGGATGCCCTTGGGACCCAGGTCGCGGGCGATGTAGCGGGTGGCCGCTTCCAGCGCCGCCTTGGCCACGCCCATGGTGTTGTAGTTGGGGATGGCGCGTTCCGAGCCGAGGTAGGTCATGGTGATCATCGACCCGCCGTTCGGCATGATCTTCGCCGCGCGCTTGGCCACGTCCACGAAGCTGAAGCAGGAGATGTTCATCGCCAGCAGGAAGCTGTCGCGCGAGGTGTTCTCGATGAAGGAGCCCTTGAGCTCGTCCTTGTTGGCGAAGGCGACCGAGTGGACGACGAAGTCGATCGTGCCGAACTCCTTTTCCAGCTCGGCGAAGGCGGCGTCCATGGAGGCGTCGTCGGTGACGTCGGCCTGGATCAGCAGCTTGGCGCCGACGCTTTCGGCCAGCGGGCGCACGCGACGCTCCAGACCCTCGCCGAGATAGGTGAAGGCCAGTTCGGCGCCCTGGGCGGCCAGCTGGGAGGCGATGCCCCAGGCGATGGAGTTGGCGTTCGCCACCCCCATGACCAGGCCCTTCTTGCCCTTCATCAGTTCGCCGGTCGGCATGTTCCAGGCGGATTCAGCGGCCATGGATCGATCTCCTCTTTGCGGCCTACCGCGCGCAGCGCTGCTTGAGGCCTGATTTGCCCGAGGGTTAGCAGGCGGGGCGCCGTGACGGAACCCTCTCGCGAGAGAGGGTAACGTCTCAGACCTTCGAGAAGATCAGGGTGCCGTTGGTGCCGCCGAAGCCGAAGCTGTTGGACATGACATGCGTCAGCGGGCCATCGTGGCGCTGGCGCAGGATCGGCATGCCCTCGAACTCGGGATCGAGGTTTTCGATGTGGGCGCTTTCGGCGGCGAAGTCGTTGGCCATCATCAGCAGGCAGTAGATCGCCTCCTGGGCGCCCGCCGCGCCGAGCGAATGGCCCGTCAGCGACTTGGTCGAGGAGATCATCGGCAGATTGTCGCCGAAGACGTTGCGGACCGCCGCCATTTCCTTGGCGTCGCCGACCGGCGTCGAGGTGCCGTGCGGGTTCAGGTAGTCGATCTTCGGATTGCCGGCCATGTCGAGGGCGATCTTCATGCAGCGCTCGGCGCCCTCGCCCGAGGGGGCTACCATGTCATAGCCGTCCGAGTTGGCGCCGTAGCCGACGATCTCGGCGTAGATTTTCGCGCCGCGCGCCACAGCGCGTTCGTATTCCTCGACCACCACGATGCCGGCGCCGCCGGCGATGACGAAGCCGTCGCGAGCGGCGTCATAGGCGCGCGAGGCCACGGCGGGGGTCTCGTTGTAGTCGGACGACATGGCGCCCATGGCGTCGAACATGTTGGACATCGACCAGTCGATGTCCTCGCAGCCGCCGGCGAAGACCACGTCCTGCTTGCCCAGCTGGATCTGCTCCATCGCCGCGCCGATGCAATGGGCCGAGGTCGCGCAGGCCGAGGAGATCGAATAGTTGATCCCGCGCATCTGGAACCAGGTCGAGAGCACGGCCGAGGGGCCGGACGCCATGGCCTTGGGCACGGCGAAGGGGCCGACGCGCTTGGGCGACATCTTCTCGATGGTCGTCTGGGCCGCCTGCAGGATGACCTGGGTCGAGGGGCCGCCCTCGCCGACGATCACACCGATGCGGTCGTCGCGGATTTCCTCGGCCGTCATGCCGGAATCGGCCAGGGCCTCTTCGAAGGCGATCTGGGCCCAGGCGGTGCCGTTGGCCAGGAAGCGGGCGGCGCGGCGATCCACGCGCGGGGCCCAGTCCTCGGCGGTGACGCCCATCGACGGCGGCGCCCAGACCTGCGACCGGAAGCCGTATTTGATGTGGTCGGGAGCCGCCACGACGCCGGATTTGGCGTTGCGCAGCGATTCGGTGACCTCCGCGGCGCCATCGCCGATGGAGGAGACGATGCCCAGCCCGGTAACGACAACACGCCGCATGCTGTATTTCCTCTTGTCTTTCACCCGCCCCGGTCTGGAGCGGGCTCCGCGTTCGTCGCGGTTATGTCCGTCAGGCGACTTCTAACTCAGCCCTTGGCGGCTTCGTTAGCGCCGAACAGGCCGACCCGCATGTCCGTGGCCGTATAGATGGGGACGCCGTCGGCTTCGAGAACCCCGTCGGCGATGCCCATGACCAGTTTGCGGTTGATGACCCGCTTGAGCGTGATCTTGTAGACGACGCGCTTGACGTCCGGGGTCACCTGACCCGTGAACTTGACCTCGCCGACGCCCAGCGCCCGGCCGCGGCCCGGGCCGCCGATCCAGCCGAGGTAGAAGCCGACCAGTTGCCACATGGCGTCGAGGCCCAGGCAGCCCGGCATGACGGGGTCGCCGATGAAGTGGCACTGGAAGAACCAGAGGTCGGGATGGATGTCGAGTTCGGCCTCGACATAGCCCTTGCCGTGCTCGCCGCCGTTATCGTTGATCGTGACGATCCGGTCGAACATCAGCATCGGCGGGGCCGGCAGCTGGGCGTTGCCGGGTCCGAACAGCTCGCCGCGGCCCGAGGCCAGCAGGGCGGCATGATCGAAAGACGACGGATACTGGCTCAAGGGTGGAACTCCGAATATGTGGCGCCGGGGTTACACGAGCCTGAGAGCAGGCTCAACCGTCCAATTATCCGCGAGGTTTACGGCCCGATTCTCAGGGACGGGGGCCGGCCGGGCGGCGCGCATCGCACAGGGGTTGTGTCGCTCCGCCGAAGACGGCGGCCTGCGGCACCCAGCCGTGGACCTTGCGGCCGCCGACGTGACACCAGCCGTCCTCGCATTCGTCCAGCGAGACAATGGCGTGCGGCGACAACCGGGCGCGGACCGAGGCCGTCTCCGACCGGTTCGAGCGGATCGGAATTTCCTGCGCCGTCGCGTTGAAGGCGCTGCGGCGCGAACGGACCACGCTGCGGTGGACCCAGACGACGGCGCCGTCGGGATCGCAGATCTTGCGCCACTCCAGGGTCTCGGCGATCACCTGAACCGGCAGACCGGCGGCGTGGTATTCCCACAGGATATGGTAGTCGAGGCCGGGACCGGAGCGGGCGCGGACCTCCGAGGCCTTCAGCGTGAGCCAGCGCGGCACGGGCTGACGCGTCGGGGTCGGCCGGCCGTCGGGCATGGTCGCGGTCGGCTCTGCGCCGGCGCTCAGGGAGCCGCCCAGACCCAGCGACAGGGCGATCGCCCCCGCGACCGGGACCGCCCGGCGGAGGAATCCGGCTACAGGGCTTTGGAACCCGGACTGAGCTTTGCTAGACACCCTTGTCGACCCGTCGCGTCCGGCGCCGCCCCTCGGGACCGGCGCATGGTGAAACCTTAAGGCTCTCATGTCGTCCTCCAAGCTTAAGGTCGTATTAACCAGACGCCTGCCGGACGCGGTCGAGACGCGAATGCGCGAGCTTTTCGACGCCGAGCTGAATCTCAAGGACCGTCCGATGGACCGGGCGGCGCTGGAGGCGGCGGTGCAGAGGGCCGACGTCCTGGTCCCGACCATCACCGACGAGATCGACGCCGCCCTGATCAACGGGGCCGGCGACCAGCTGAAGATGATCGCCAATTTCGGCGCCGGGGTGGACCATATCGATATCGACGCCGCCGTGGCGCGCGGGATCATCGTCACCAACACCCCCGGCGTGCTGACCGAGGACACCGCCGACCTGGCCATGAGCCTGATCCTGGCCGTCAGCCGCCGCATCGTCGAAGGCGCGCAGGTCGTCGCGGAAGGCAAGTTCGAGGGCTGGACCCCGACCTGGATGTGCGGCCGCAAACTGTGGGGCAAGCGCCTCGGCATCGTCGGCATGGGCCGGATCGGCCAGGCCCTGGCGCGCCGGGCCAAGGCCTTCGGCATGCAGGTCCACTATCATAACCGCAAGGCTGTCAGCCCCCGCATCGAGGAAGAGCTGGGGGCGACCTGGTGGGATGATCTGGACGAGATGATCGCCCGTATGGACGTCATCTCCCTCAACTGCCCGGCGACGAAGGACACCCATCACCTGCTGTCAGCCGAACGGCTGGCGCGGCTGCAACCGCACGCCATCCTGATCAATACCGCCCGCGGCGAACTAATCGACGAGGCGGCCCTGGCCGATGCGGTGGCGCGGCGCAGCCTCTATGGCGTCGGTCTGGACGTGTTCGAGAACGAACCGGCCATCCATCCCGGCCTGATCGGCAATCCTCATGTCGTCCTCTTGCCCCACCTCGGCTCGGCGACCCTGGAGGCGCGTCAGGATATGGGCGACCGGGTGATCCTGAACGTCATGACCTATCAGAACGGCCATCGCCCGCCGGACCGCGTCATCCCGGCCATGCTCTGAGGATGGCGATCGAGGTCCTTCGCGCCGACTATGCCGATCCGGTCCATGCGGCGGCGGTCGTGGATCTTCTGGACGCCTATGCCCGGGACCCGATGGGCGGGAATCATCCATTGAGCTTGGCCGTGCGCGAGGGGTTGATCCCGGCGCTTTCGGCGCGTCCGGACGCCCTTTCGGTGCTGGCCTTCGTCGACGGCGCCCCGGCGGGGCTGGTCAATGTCTTCGAGGGCTTCTCCACCTTCAAATGCGCGCCCCTGTTCAACATCCATGACGTCGCGGTTCTGCCGGAATACCGGGGCCTGGGCCTCGCGCGGCGCATGCTGGCGCTGGTCGAAGCGATCGCGGTCGAGCGTGGCTGCTGCAAGCTGACGCTGGAGGTTCTGGAGGGCAATCATCCCGCCAGGGCGCTCTATCTGTCGCTCGGTTTCGCCGGCTATGCGCTCGACCCGGAGATGGGCCAGGCGCAGTTCTGGGAAAAGCCGCTTCAGCGGTGAGGCGAACAGACCGGGCAGTGGGGGTCAGCGGCGATCCTCACGGTTCGGGCCGTGGCGTTCAGTCCGTCATAGAGCATCAGTCGGCCGGTCAGGGGCTCTCCGGCGCCGGTGATCCGCTTGATCGCCTCGAGAGCGGCCATGGCGCCGATGAGCCCGGCCAGAGCCCCGACCACGCCGACGCGGGCGCAGGTCTCGGCGTCCGGCGGCGTCTCGGGGACAAGGCATTGATAGCAGGGTCGACCCTCGAAAATCGCGACCTGTCCGTCCCAGCGCCCAAGCGCGCCCGAGACCAGCGGAATCCTGGCCGCGACGCAGGCCGCATTGACGGCGAACCGGGTCGGGAAGTCGTCGGTCCCGTCCAGAACCAGATCATAGTCGGCGATCAGGCGCGCGGCCGTCCCGGCGGTCAGCATCTCGGCGTGGGTGCGGACCGTGATGTGCGGATTGATCCCGGTCAGCCGTTCGGCGGCGGCCTCGACCTTGGGGCGGCCGACGTCGGCGGTGGCGAACTGGATCTGACGCTGCAGGTTGGACAGGGAGACGCTGTCGGCGTCGACGATGCCGATCGTCCCCACCCCCGCCGCCGCGAGATAGAGGGCGGCCGGTCCGCCGACGCCCCCGGCGCCGACGATCAGCACCCGGGCGCGGGCGAGCCTTTGCTGCCCCGGCCCCCCGACCTCGGAGAGGATCAGGTGGCGGGCGTACCGCTCGACTTCATTATCGGAAAATTGGGCCACGGCCGACATCTAGGCGTCGCCGCACGGATTGTCAGGCTTCAGGCCGCGAGATCGAGGGTTTCGGCGGCCGTCGTGAACAGGGTCTCGACCTGGGGCAGGGACAGGCAGTCCAGCGGGCGGTCGCCGATCATGGCCGCGACCTTGCCGTCGACCGGAACGCGGGCCATCGGATAGACGCCGACCGGGTCGCCGATAACGTTCTCATCGACCAGCATGCGAATATTCTCATGGCGCGGATCGGCCCGCAGCCGGGTCAGCAGACGGTCCAGATCGGTGCGCGAGCCCTCGATCAGCTGCATGAACTGGCCGCGGTGGAAGATCAGCAGGCCGCGCAGTTCGTCGCGGCGGTTGTTGATGTCCGAGGCCCCCAGAATCTGGGCGATCGACAGGATCGAGCTGCCGGCGGTGCCGACGGCGTCACTGACATAGATCGCGCGCTGCAACACGGCGAGGCCTTTCGTCTGGGGTGCGGGGGGAGCCGCGCGGGGGAACGCGGCAAGGACGCTTGGGGACGCTATCGGGGACGCTACGGCACTACAAGCTTGACTGATACCGGTGACATGGGTCGAAAATATGACTGAACGGCGTTCAGGTTGGAATCTTATGCCCAAGCTTGATGGATCGACCCCGCGACGCCATCTGATGTCCATGAACGATTTCAACGCGCACTCGTCCGAAAACACCGGTCCCGGCTGGCACGGCACCACCATTCTCGCGGTCCGGAAGGACGGCAAAACCGTCATCGCCGGCGACGGCCAGGTCTCTATGGGCCCGACCATCGTCAAGGGCGCGGCGAGGAAGGTCCGGGTTCTGGCGGGCGGCAAGGTGCTGGCGGGGTTCGCCGGCGCCACGGCTGACGCCTTCACCCTGATCGAGCGGCTGGAGGCCAAGCTGGAGCAGTATCCGGACCAGCTGGCCCGGGCCTGTGTTGACCTCGCCAAGGACTGGCGTACCGACCGCTATCTGCGTCGGCTGGAGGCCATGCTGCTGGTGGCGGACGCCCACTCCATCTTCACCGTTACCGGCGTCGGCGACGTGCTGGAGCCGGAACATGGCGTCGCGGCGGTCGGTTCAGGCGGCAACTACGCCCTGTCGGCGGCCCTCGCCCTGCTGGAGAACTCCGACCTCGACGCCGAGGCCATCGCGCGCAAATCCATGGCCATCGCGGCCAGCATCTGCGTCTACACCAACGGCAATCTGACGGTCGAAACCTTACCCTAGGAGCGCGCTAACGCTCGACGCGCGGCGTCTCGCTGCTCGAGCGCGTCGTTGTTGAGATCCGATTTGACGTCAGGCGCCGCCGAAATCGAGGTCTTTGCGCGCCGCGATGATGGTCACGATGAACCCGGCTAGGACGTCCAGCATGACCATGGTCAGGATCAGGAAGAAGGTCGAGGTCGCAAAGCCGCGGATCAGCAGGAACTCGACCAGGCAGACTACGAAGACGATCAGCGACAGGGCGTGATTGACGATCGCCACCTTCTGGCTGGAGGTCGACTTGAGCAGCTCGAAGAACAGCAGGATCAGCGACAGGAACAGGATCATGTCGCCCACGCCGACGTTCCAGTTGGCGCCCGAGGTCATCGGCACCGAGAACAGCGGATCGCGCAGGATGGCGTCCGCCTCGGCCATGCCGCCCCCGCCCGTGGCCCCGAACAGGATGACGATGTTGTAGAGCACCACCGGGATCAGCAGCAGGGGCAGGGCGATCAGCATGACAGCGGTCCTCGCGAGCGAAGGCCGCTCTAACGGCCGCGCTTCTTAACGATACATATCCCGGAACGCTCCATACCGCCACGCCTGCTCGCCCGAGGGGCGAGCAGGCCTTCTTTTTGGCCTATCGCGCTTCGCGCTACTTGAGGCCGGGCTCGCCCTTCGCGCTCAAGCAGCGAGCCCCGGACCTGATCCGGGGCGAGCGTTAGCGCACTAGAATTCACTCACCGGCCCCGGCTGGCGGCTGCGGGTCTTCAGCCACATCACGCCCAGCAGATCCGAGAAGGAGGCCACCAGCCGGCCCCAGTTGGTGTATTTCGACTGCCCGGTCTCGCGGTGGCGGTGGTCGACGTCGAGGTAGCGGTTCTCGAACCCCTCGCGGATCATCAGGGCCGGCAGATAGCGGTGGATGTGATCGAAATAGGGAAGGCGCAGGAAGAGGTCGCGACGGAAGGCCTTGAGGCCGCAGCCCGTATCGTCGGCGTCGTCGTTCAGAAGCTTCTTGCGGATGCGGTTGGCCCACAGCGAGGCCTGACGCTTGGCTCCCGAATCCTGACGCCGGGCGCGCACCCCGCCGACCAGTCCGACATTGGCGGGCGCGGCCATCAGGGCGTCGGCCAGACGCGGCGCGTCGTGCGGCGGGTTCTGGCCGTCGCCGTCCAGGGTCACCACGATCGGCGCCCGCGCCGCGAGCACACCCGTGCGCACCGCCCGGCTCTGGCCGGCGTTGGTCGCATGGGCCAGGACCCGAAGCGTCGGCATCTCGGGCATCAGGGCGCGCAGTTCGGACAGGGTCGTGTCGCGGCTCGCGTCGTCGACGAAGATCATCTCATAGGATCGGCCCTGAAAGGCGGCGGCGATGTCCCGGGCCAGCTGTCCGGCGGCCCCGGCCTCGTCGTGCACGGGAACGACGACGGAAACCTCTGGGGAAACATCGGGGGTCTGGGTAGCGCTCATCACCGCTGTTTAGCCGAGCCCGCCGTCGCACGCGAGAGGGCGACATCCTGACGGTTTTGGTCGGCGCGGGCCTGTGCCATGGTGCAGGCAACACACAAGAAACGGCCAGACGATTTTCCCCGGGAAGGAAACCGCAATGCGCTCGAATCGCCGCCACTTCATCACCACCGCCGGGCTCGGCGCATTTTGCGCCACAATGATACCGGTTACCTTGGCCGCTCCTCCAGCCTTGGCGCAGTCTGCGGCGCGCGCCGGAACGGGCCTCTCGACCCCGCCGCCGGCGCTCCCCGCCCATTCCCACCGGGCCGACAACGGGGTGCGGTTGAACCCGCGCGACTTCGGGGCCCGGGGCGATGGAACCACCAGGGACACGGTCGCCGTCCAGACGGTGCTGGACCGTTGCGCCGTGCTCGGCGGCGGCGAGGTGGTGGTTCCGGCCGGCACCTATGTCGTCGGCGCGATCCGGATCGGCTCCAACACCACGCTGCGGCTCGAAGAAGGGGCGACCCTGCTGGGCTCGCCGGACGTCGCCGACTATCCGATCACCCAGGTGCGCTGGGAGGGGCGCTGGATCCCCGGCTATATCGGCCTGGTCTGGGCCCAGGACGCCCGCAACATCACCATCGCGGGCAAGGGGAAAATCCTCGGCAACACCGCCATCCCGGGCCGTGTCGACCGCGCCTCGGGCCTGCGCCATCCGGCCCTGATCGAGCTGGTCAACTGCCAGAACATCCTGATCACCGAGGTCTACACCGAGCAGAACGATATGTGGTCGATCCACCCGGTCTATTGCGACGACCTGACCTTCAGGGCGGTGACGGTGAAGGGCGGCGCCGACGGCATCGACGTCGATTCCTGCCGCCGGGTCCTGATCGACCACTGCGATTTCGACACGACCGACGACTGCATCTCGCTGAAGTCCGGGCGTGGCATGGAGGGCAATGTCATCGCTCGCCCGACCGAGGATGTGACCATTCTCGACTGCAGCTTCCGCGACAAACACTGGGCCTGCATCGGCATCGGGTCGGAGACGTCCGGCGGGGTTCGTCGGGTCCTGGTCGAGCGCTGCCAGTGCCTGGCCGCCCGAACCTTCGCCATCTACATCAAGACCCGCCCGGGCCGGGGCGCCTTCATCGAGGACATCGTCATGCGCGACCTCGATGTCTCGGGGGCGGGCTACGGCTTCCTGCGCCTGAACATCCTCGACAGCGGCAAGCAGGACCAGTTCCCGGTCGGCGGGCCTGACGGGATCCCGACGGTGCGCAACTTCGCCTTCGAGCGGATCAAGGTGACCGAGGTCCCGGTGCTGGTCGAGGCGGTGCTGATCCACCCTGACAAGCCGCTGGACGGCTTCGTGCTCAAGGACATCACCGGGACCAGCGGCCGCGGCATGACCCTGGCCAATATGAAGAACGTCTCCATCGAGAATGTGCGGGTGAATGTCTTCTCGGGGCCGCTTCTGGCCATGGACAATGTCACGGGCCGCGGACTGGAGAACGCCCAGCCCCTGATCCCGACAGCACGGCCCGCTGCGGTCGAGGGCGTGCCGGGCTACCACCTCGGCATGACCTCCGGCGCGCCGAACTGAACAGGCTTTCGGCCGTCGGGTGAAGAGAGGGGCCTGACACGGACGCCCGAACCCGTGCTACGACACAGGCATGACGCGCCCGAACCTGGATCGCCATATCGCCGGCTGGCGCGGACCCGTGCTGGCGGCCCTGCTGGCCCTGATCGCGGGCCTGCCCGGTCTGCTGCTCCTGCCGCCGCTGGACCGCGACGAGAGCCGCTACGCCCAGGCCACCTCCCAGATGCTGGAGAGCGGCGACTATGTCGACATCCGCTTCCAGGATGAACCGCGCTGGAAGAAGCCGGTCGGCATCTACTGGATGCAGGCGGCCGCCGTGGGGCTGACCTCCAGCGTCGAGAACCGCGACATCGCTCCCTATCGCCTGCCGTCCCTGCTGGCCTCGATGATCGCCGCCTTCGCCGTCGCCTGGGCGGGCGCAGCCCTGCTGGGGCAGCGGGCGGGCTTTCTGGCCGGCGCCATCCTCGGGACCACACTGCTGCTCTCGACCGAAGCCGGGATCGCCAAGACCGACGCCATGCTCTGCGCCTGCGTCACCGTGGCCATGGCCGGGCTGGCGCGAATCTACCTCGCGACACGGGCGGGCGAGGATCCGAAGCGACCGCACAAATTCCTGTTCTGGCTGGGGCTGGGTCTGTCGATCCTGATCAAGGGGCCGATCGGCCTGATCGTGGTCGGCCCGGCCATGATCGCCCTGTCGGTCTGGGATCGCGACATCAAGTGGATGAAGCGACTGGGCTGGGGCTGGGGCCTGCCTCTGGTGGCCCTGCTGGTCGGGCCGTGGGCCATCGCCATCACCATCGCCACCGACGGCGGCTTCTGGCGCGAGGCCGTGGGTCACGATCTGGGTGGCAAGATCACCGGCGCGGCCGAGAGCCATGGCGGCTTCCCCGGCATGTATCTGGCGCTGTCCCCGCTGCTGCTGTTCCCGGCGACCCTGCTGTGGCCCGCGGCCCTGTCGACCGCGTGGAGCCGTCGGGCCGAGCCTGCGGTGCGCTTCATGGTCTGCTGGCTTGTTCCGGCCTGGCTGATCTTCGAGGCCGCCCCGACCAAGCTATGGCACTACACCCTGCCGACATTCGGGGCGATCGCCCTGCTGATGGCCGCCGCCCTGACCCAGCCGATCGGCACGATCAGCCGTCGTGTCGGCGCCGGCCTGTCGGTCTTCGCGGCTGTGCTGATCTGCGCCGTCACGGTCTACGGCCTGACCGCCTTCGGCACTTCGACGGCCCAGACCTGGGCGGCCATCACCATCCTCTGCGCGGCGGTGGCCGGGGTCGGCGGGGCCTTCATCCTGCTGAACCGGGCGGCGGTCTCGGCCCTGCTGTTCGCCATGGCCTTCGGGGTGACGGCTCATGCGGCCCTGGCCGGGACCCTGCGCCAGCTGCGCCCCCTGTCGGTCGCGCCCATGCTGGTCGAGACGATGGAGAAGGCAGGCATCGCCCCCGACCAGGGGCTTATTCCCGGCCCGGTGGCCATCACCACCTTCCACGAGCCCAGCTTCGTCTTCCTGACCGGCAAGGACACCGAACTGACCGATGCGGCCGGCGCCGCCAGGGCCCTGGCCGAAGGGCGTCCGGCTATCGTCGAGGCGCATGACGCCGAGGCCTTCCGTCAGGCTCTGGCCCAGACCGGCGCCTCCGGCCGGGCCGTCGGCACAGTGCGGGGCCACAACTACTCCAGTGGCGACGACGTCGCCCTGACCGTCTATGCGCCGACGGGCGCGCCTGCCGCGCCGAGCGCTCCCGCCGAAGGCGACGCGCCGTGAGCCAGTCCGGGAAACGGGCGATCCAGATCGTCGAAGTCGGTCCGCGCGACGGGCTGCAGAACGAAAAGGCCATCCTCGAACCTGCCGTCCGCGCCGAGCTGGTGCGCCGGCTGGAAACGGCGGGGGCGAAACGGATCGAGGCCGTCAGCTTCGTCCATCCCAAATATGTGCCCCAGATGGCCGGGGCCGAAGAGGTGATGGCCGCGCTCCCGAAAGCGGCGGGCCGCAGCCGCATCGGCCTGGTGCTCAACGGCAAGGGCTATGACCGGGCGCTCGGGACGGCGGTCGACGAGGTCAATGTGGCCATGAGCGTCACCGACGGCTTCGGCCTGAAGAACCAGGGCCTGTCGGTCGTCCAGCAGGTCGAGATGCTGGCTGCGATCATCGCCGGTCGGGCCAATGCGGAAGGCGAGCCGGGGGCGACGCCGTCCCTGTCGGCCACCATCAGCTGCGTCTGGGGCTGCCCGTTCGATGGTGAAGTCTCCGAAAATCAGGTCGAGGATCTGGTCGACCGGATCGCGGCTCTGGGCGTCGACGAGATCGCCCTCGCCGACACCATCGGCGTCGGCGATCCCTGGAGCGTGACGAAGAAGGTCGAGGCGGCCCGCCGCGCGGCCCCCGACGCCACCCTGCGCCTGCATTTCCACGACACGCGCAACACCGGCCTGGCCAACGCCTATGCGGGCGTGGAAGCTGGGATCAACGTCCTCGACGCCTCGGTCGGCGGCATCGGCGGCTGTCCGTTCGCGCCCGGCGCCACGGGAAACATCGCCACCGAGGACCTGGTCTATATGCTGGAGCGGGCCGGCTATTCGACCGGCTATGACCTCGACGGCCTGATCGAAACGGCGAAATGGATCGGCGAGAAGATCGGCCGTCCGGCGCCCAGCGCCCTCAGCCGCGCGGGCGGCTGGCCGAAGGGCTGATCAGAGCTCCACGCCCCGGAACGGATTGCCCTGATGCACCTCCAGCCCCTCGGGCAGGGGGACCCAGGCCGGGCGGCGGGCATTGAAGATGGCGACCGTGGGTTTGAAGCTCGAAGGGTCGTCCAGCGACCCGGCATAGACGGTGTAGCTGTCGCTGATCCCGACCTCCCCGCCGAAGACCAGACCGCCGCAGGTCGGGCACATGTTGCGCGTCGCCGGCCCGCCGTGGGCGCCGGTCGAGGTGTGGGACTGCACCGGCCCGATCAGCCGCACTCCCGCCGCCGCCAGCCCCAGAAACGGAATGAAGCCCGAGCCCGAGGCCTTCCTGCAGTCGATGCAGAAGCAGTAGCCGGCATAGAGGGGCTCGCCCTCCGCCTCGTAACGCAGTGCCCCGCAGAGGCAGCCGCCGGTGTGTCTGACGGGATGGGTCATGCGGCGACGCTAGGCCCGTGACGGGAGGCGGGCAATATCCTCACCAGCGATCCTCCCCCGATGGGGGAGGGGGACCGCGAAGCGGTGGAGGGGGCTGACCTCAAATGCGGTGTTTGGCGCTGGCCCCCTCCGTCTTCTCGCAAGGGCTCGGAGCCACCTCCCCCGATGGGGGAGGACCGACCAATCAGAGGTTCAGCAGCGCCGGATCCCCGCCTTGCGCCGAGATGTTGTTCGAGATCGCTTTTTCCGAGGCGAAACGGATCAGGCTGTTGGGGCCGCCGGCCTTGGGGCCGGTGCCGCTGAGTCCCTCGCCGCCGAACGGCTGGACGCCGACGACCGCCCCGGTGATCGAGCGGTTGATGTAGACGTTGCCGGCCGGGACCAGACGCACGACCTCCTCGGCGAAGGCCTCGATGCGCGAATGGACGCCCAGCGTCAGGCCATAGCCGCGCGCGGCCAGCTTGCCGGCGACGGTCTTCAGGTCCTTCGGATCATAGCGATAGACGTGCAGGACGGGTCCGAAGACCTCGCGTTCGAGGAAGTCGGCGGTCGGGATCTCGGCGATGGTCGGGGCGAACAGGTCGCCCTTCGACGCGCCTTCCGGCAGGGCCGCACGGGCGAGGATCTTGGCCTCCTTCGACAGCCACTCGACATGGGCCTCCAGCGCCTTGTGGCTCTCGGCGTCGATGACCGGGCCGATGTCGGTGGCCGGGTCGGTCGGGTCGGCGACGACCTGGGCGGCCAGAGCGCCCTTCAGCCCCTCGATCAGGCTGTCGGCCGAATCCTTCGGCGCATAGAGGATGCGCAGGGCCGAGCAGCGCTGGCCGGCCGACCCGAAGGCCGACAGGATCACATCGTCGATGACCTGTTCGCGCAGGGCGGTGGTGTCGACGAACATGGCGTTCAGGCCGCCGGTCTCGGCGATGAAGGGGATGATGGCGCCGGGGCGGGCCGCCAGCGAGCGGTTGATGGCCGAGGCCGTGTCCGTGCCGCCGGTGAAGGCCACGCCGTCGATGCCCGGATGCGAAACGAGTTTCGCGCCGACCGTCTCGCCGCGACCGGGAACGAGGGCCAGCAGGTCGGGGTTCAGACCGGCCTTGTGATAGAGGCGCACGGCCTCGGCGGCGATCAGGGGCGTCTGTTCGGCGGGCTTGGCCAGCACGGCATTGCCCGCGGCCAGCGCAGCCGCGACCTGACCGGTGAAGATGGCCAGGGGGAAGTTCCACGGGCTGATGCAGGCGAAGACGCCGCGACCGTGCAGGATCAGCTGGTTCACCTCGCCGACCGGACCCTTCAGGGTCTCGGCGCCGCCGAAGTCACGCTCGGCCAGCATCGCATAGTAGCGCAGGAAGTCGGCGGCCTCGCGCACCTCGGCGACGCCGTCATTCAGCGTCTTGCCGGCTTCACGCGACAGCAGGGCCACGAGCCGGTCCATGTCGGCCTCCAGCGCGTCGGCCATGGCGCGCAAGGTTATGGCGCGCTTGGCCCCGCCCTGACGGTCCCAGCCGATCTGGGCGCGGGCGGCGAGGTCGGCGGCGGTGTCGATGTCGGCTTCCGAGGCTTCGGAGACATGGCCCAGAACCTGCGAGCGGTCGAAGGGATTGGTCACGTTCGTCGGGTTGATCCCGGCCTTCAGCTTGCCGCCGATCAGCGGGCCGGAGGTCAGTTTCTCGGAATCGACCTTCTCCAAGGCGGCGGCGTGCTGCGCACGGACGTCGGCCTGCGAATAGTCGCGCCCGAGGGAGTTCTGGCGGTCCATGTACATCTCCTGGGGCGTGGGGATCTTGGCGTGGCGGTCGGGGTGTTGTTCGACCGAGGTGACGGGGTCGGCGGCGACGGCGGAGGCCGGCACCCGCTCATCCAGCAGGGCGTGGACGAAGGAGGAGTTGGCGCCGTTCTCCAGCAGGCGGCGCACCAGATAGGGCAGCAGGTCCTCATGCCCGCCGACGGGGGCATAGGCGCGCACGGTCACGGCGCCGAACAGGTCGGTCGCGGCGTCATAGAGGGCCTCGCCCATGCCGTGCAGGCGCTGGAACTCGATCTTGACCTCGCTCGCCGTCGCCATCCGGTGCACGGCCGCCAGCGAATGGGCGTTGTGGGTCGCGAACTGGGAATAGAGGTGCGGCGCCGCGTCGATCATGGCGCGGGCGCAGACGAGGTAGTTCAGGTCGGTCGCGGCCTTGGTCGTGAAGACCGGATAGTCGGTGCGGCCGAAGACCTGGGCGCGCTTGATCTCGGTGTCCCAGTAGGCGCCCTTGACCAGACGGACCATCAGGCGTCGGCCGGAGGTCTTGGCCAGTTCGGCGATGCGGGCGATCGCCTCGGGTCCACGCTTTTGATAGGCCTGAACGGCGAGGCCGAGGCCGGTCCACGATCCCAGCTCCGGCTCATTGGCCAGCCGGTCCAGCAGCTTCAGCGACAGGGCCAGGCGGTCCGCCTCTTCCGCATCCATGGTGAAGTTGATGTCGTACGACGCCGCGATCAGGGCCAGCCGCTTGATGCGCGGATAGAGCTCGGACCAGACCCGATCTTCATGCGTCGCCTCATAGCGGGGCGACAGGGCCGAGAGCTTGACCGAGACACCGTGGCCGACCTCGGGGCCCTGACCCTTGGCGGTCTTGCCCACGGCGGTGATGGCGTCGGCGTAGATGCGCTCATAGCGTTCGGCGTCGGCGGCGGTGCGGGCGCCCTCGCCCAGCATGTCGAACGAGCAGAGCCAGCCTTCCTTGTTGGACCGCTTCAGCGCCGCCTCGATGGTGCGGCCGACCACGAACTGCTCGCCCATGATGCGCACGGCGGCGGCGACGGCCTGACGGATGACAGGCTCGCCCAGACGGCCTGCGACGCGCTTCAGGAAGCCCGGGAGGTCGGTCTTGGCCTCCTCGTCGGCGTCGACCAGCTTGCCGGTCAGCATCAGGCCCCAGGTCGAGGCGTTGACGAACAGGCTGTCGGACTGACCAAGGTGCGAGGCCCAGTCGGCCGAACCGATCTTCTCGGCGATCAGCCGATCGCGGGTGTCTTCATCCGGGGTGCGCAGCAGGGCCTCGGCCAGACACATCAGGGCCAGACCCTCGCGGGTGCCCAGCGAGAACTCCTGCAGGAAGCTTTCGACGACCCCCTGCTTCTTCTGGCTCTGACGGGCGTGTTCGACCAGGGCGGTGGCCTCGTCCACGACGGCGCGGCGTCCGGCGGCGTCCAGCGGGACGCGGGCGAGGTTGGCGGCGACGGCCTCACGCTCGTCGGCGAACTTGCCGTGGTCCAGCGTGTCCCAGTGGGCGTAGGCGGTCGGGGAGAAGGGGGCGGTCATGCGTCGTCCTCTCGGCCTTCCGGCCCGTGTCGCGTTGCATATATGGCCGACCTGACCGAATGTGCATCGTATGATCGACGCTCAAGGCGATGATCGTTCGGAGAAAGCTGCCTTTGGCCGTTGAAAATCTGGATCCTGTCGACCGCCGCCTGCTCAAGGCCCTGCAGGAGGACGGTCGTATCTCCAACGCGGAACTGGCGCGCCGGTGCAATCTGTCGCCCGCGGCCTGTTTCGAGCGGGTGAGGCGGCTGCGCGAGAAGGGGGTGATCACCGGCTATGCGGCCCTGATCGACCCGGCCAAGGTCGGGCGCGGCCTGATGATCTTCGTCGAGGTCCTGCTGGACCGCACGACCGGCGATCAGTTCGAGGCCTTCGCCGAAATGGTGCGCCGCCAGCCTGAGGTGCTGGAGTGCCATATGGTCGCCGGCGGCTTCGACTATCTGATCAAGGCCCGGGTCGGGGACATGGACGCCTATCGCGCCTTCCTCGGCGATGTGCTGACGCGGATGCCGGGCGTGCGCGAGACCCGCACCTACGCCGTTCTCGAAGAGGTGAAATCGACGACGGCCTTGCCGTTGTAGAGCGACGATGCTCTCTGGCTCTGCGAGGGGTGGAAAATGAGATCAGTGCTGACTGCAGCGGCTATCTTCGCCCTGGCCGGGTGCGCGCCCCGAACTGATGGGGCCACCGCTGAACCTCCTGTCCTGTTCACGGGCGATCTGGTCGCGATCGACGCAAGGCCGATGACCCACCTGGGGGTGCGTCTTCAGCTGAGGGGGGCGATCGCAACCGGAAAACCGACCGCCTACCGGATCGAGACCGGCTGCCGTCTGAGCGGGATCGCGGACGGCAGGGGCGGCTTCACGGGTGGCGAAACCCTGTCTCCCTGCACCGAGGTCGAGGTCGCCGCCATTCAGGAGCTCAGCGGGATTCTGCAAGGCCCCATAAGCCTGCAGTGGCAGGATGGACCGTTTGCGGAACTGCGATCCGCCCACGGCGTCGTGCGTTTTCAGGCGTCGAGCTGACCGTTCTCGAAGAGGTGAAATCCACGACGGCGCTTCCCCTCTAAACGCGTCTCGCAATCGTCGCCGTGACCCGCTATGGCTTCCTGCTCGACAACGGCGGGAGCCACTCGGCCCACATGCGTATCGTTCTGGCCACCGACGCCTGGGAGCCCCAGGTCAACGGCGTCGTCCGCACCCTGACCCGCACGGTCGCGGAATGCCGCGCCATGGGCCATGAGGTCGAGGTCATCGAGCCCAGCCAGTTCAAGACCATTCCCTGCCCGACCTATCCGGAAATCCGGCTGGCCCTGGGCGCCGAGGAAGAGATTCGCGAACGCCTGCGCGCCTTCGAGCCCGAGGCCGTCCACATCGCCACCGAAGGCCCCATCGGCATCGCCATGCGGCGCATCTGCGTGGAGTGGAAGCTGCCCTTCACGACCAGCTATCACACCAAATTCCCCGAGTATGTCTCGGCCCGGTTCCCGATCCCGGTCCAGGTCGGCTATGCCTATATGAAGTGGTTCCACAAGCCGTCGGGACGGCTGATGGTCGCCACCCCGACCCTGCGCGACGAGCTGCAGGCGCACGGCTTCAAGAACGTCTCGCCCTGGACGCGCGGCGTCGACACCGAACAGTTCAATCCCGACCTCGAGCGCATCTTCGATGAGCTCGGCGGCAAGGACTGGCCGCGCCCCTTCTGGCTCAACGTCGGCCGTGTCGCCGTCGAGAAGAACATCGAGGCCTTCCTCGAGACCGACCTGCCGGGCACCAAGATCGTGGTCGGCGACGGCCCGGCCCGCGCCGATCTGGAAGAGCGCTATCCCAACGCCAAATTCCTCGGCGCCCGCTTCGGCCAGGAACTGGCGCGGTGCTTCCGCGACGCCGACGTCTTCGTCTTCCCCAGCTGGACCGACACCTTCGGTCTGGTGATCCTGGAGGCCATGGCGGCGGGCACCCCGGTCGCGGCCTATCCGGCCCACGGCCCCATCGACATCATTCCGGGCTCCAACGCCGGCGCCATCGACGAGGACCTGAAGGCGGCCTGTCTGAAGGCGCTGGAATGCGACCGGAAGGCTGTTCGGGCCTATGCCGAGAAATTCAGCTGGCGCGCCTCGGCCGAGCAGTTCGTCGAGAACCTCGAACCCTATCCCGATCCCGAGCGCGGCCGCTTCTGGCGGCGTCTGCGGCGCATCGCCCGCGTGCGGAGACGGGCGGCCGCCTGAAGCCGACGCCCTGCCGGACCAGCGCCGTATACGGATCGTTATCCGGGGAGCGGCCGCGCTTCGGACCTGACACCGGTTGCCATCGGGAATGCCCACAGGGTTCTGAGAAGTCAGGCGAAAAATAGAGGAACGCGGTTCGCCGAGTTTACACTCTGTGAACCAAAACGGGCGTGTACTCCCTGCGGGGAAAACGCTCATGACGTCCGACTGGACCGACGACATCTCGGCAGCGATGGAGGCGCGCTCGCGGCAGTGGCGCCTGCGCGTCGCTATCGCCGGTCTGATCGCCCTGGTCTTCCATTCCTTCACCGGCCTGGGCTTCGCCTTCGGCTGGTTCGGCGTCTATGCCGCCCTTCAGTGGATCGAGCACGATTTCGGCCCCCGCGGCGCCTGGATCATGCGGCTGAACCGGCTCGACTGGGCGCGCGCCAGCGTCGGCATGGTGCTGATCAACAACGCCGCCTTCACCGCCATCGGTCTGGCCGAGCTGCAGAGCGGTTCAGGCATCGCCATCTCCTGTTCGGCCATGCTGTTCGGCGGGTCGATCCTGAACGGAATCATGGTCTCGACCTCGTCGCGGCCGCTGGTTCTGGCCTCGGTCCTGCCGCACCTTCTGGCCTCGCTGGTTCTGCCCGTCGGGCTTCTGATGCGTGGAGCCCCGCCGCTCGAAGCCTTCCAGGTCTTCGTCGCCATGATGATGGTGGTGATCGCCACTCTCCTGACCTGGAAGCAGCTGGCCTCCACCATGGCCGAGGTCCATCGCGCCCAGGCCGAGGCCATCGTGGCCAACAAGGCCAAGTCCGAATTCCTCACGGTCATGAGCCATGAGATCCGCACCCCCCTGAACGGGGTTCTGGGCATGGCCCAGGCCATGGCGGCCGACACGCTTTCGGGCAGCCAGCGCGAGCGGCTGGAGGTCGTCACCCAGTCGGGCCAGGCTTTGCTGGCCATCGTCAACGACGTCCTGGACCTGGCCAAGGTCGAGGCCGGCAAGGTCGAGCTGGAGAACCGCCCCTTCGATCTGGAGGCGACGATCCGTCAGGCCGAGGCCAGTTTCGAGGCCATCGCTGTGTCCAAGGGCCTGGCCTTCACCTCCGCCGTCGAGCCCTCGGCGGCGGGCCGCTACATGGGCGATGCGCTGCGGCTGCGGCAGGTGCTGGCCAATCTGATCTCCAATGCGGTCAAGTTCACTGACGAAGGCTCCATCACCGTGGCGGCGCGGCGCGAGGCCGGCGAACTGGTGCTGGTCGTCGAGGACACCGGTCCGGGCTGCACGCCCGAACAGATGAGCCGGCTGTTCAGAAAGTTCGAACAGGCCGACGTCTCGACCACTCGCCGGTTCGGCGGCACGGGTCTGGGCCTGTCGATCTGCAGTGAACTGTCGACCCTGATGGGCGGATCCATCGTCGCCGAGGCGGTCTCCCCGCATGGCTTGCGCTTTGTCACCCGCCTGCCGCTGGAATGGCTGGGCGGGGAGGATGAGGCCGTGGCGGTTGTGTCCGCCGTCCAGGCCGAGGAAGAGGGCAGGGCCCTGCGGGTGCTCGCCGCCGAGGATCATCCGGTCAACCGTCAGGTGCTGACCGTCCTGCTCGCCCAGGCCGGAATCGTGCCGACCATCGTCGAGAACGGCGCACTGGCGGTCCAGGCCTGGCGCGAGGGCGACTGGGACCTGATCCTGATGGATGTGCAGATGCCGGTTATGGACGGGCCGTCGGCCACCGCCTGTATCCGCGCCGAGGAGTTCGCCGAGGGTCGGGATCACACGCCGATCATCGCCCTGACGGCCAATGTCATGACCCATCAGATCGAGGATTACCGCAGCATCGGCATGGACGCCGTGGTCGGAAAACCGATCCAGATCGACGAGCTGATGCGCGCCATGGCCCGGGTGCTGGAAGACAACGACGCCGACGCAGTCCGCTCCGGAACCCTGGCCGCCGCCTGATCCCGGCCTGTTGTGCCGACCCTATTTGGCGGGAGCCGCCATCGGCGTCAGGTTCGCCGCGATGGCGCGCTGGGCCTGAAGCTGGTCTTCCGGCAGCGGCACCAGACCCCGATCCTGCAGATAGCCGCCCTTTCCGGTCGCGGCGTCGGACATGAACTCCGACAGGAACTGCTGCAGCCCGGGCGTCACCCCGATGTGGGCCTTCTTGACGTAGATGTAGAGGCTGCGGGCCAGCGGATAGGTGCCGTCGGCGATGGTCTCGGCCGTGGGCGCGATGCCGTCGATGGTCTCGGCCTTCACCGTGTCGAGGTTCTGCTCAAGGAAGGAGAAGCCGAACACGCCGAGCGAGCCGGGGGTACGGGTCAGGGTCTGGACGATGGCGTTGTCGTTCTCGCCCGCGTCGATCCAGGCGCCGTCCTCGCGCAGGGTATGGGTCAGGCCCTCGAACTTCGTCTTGTCGTCCTTGAAGGCGGCGACGGCGGGGATCAGACCGCCGCCCGGCGCCATGCCCAGCTCCAGGAAGGCGTCGCGCGTGCCCGAGGTGGGCGGCGGGCCATAGACCATGATGCGCTGGTTCGGCAGGCCCGGATTGACCTGGTTCCAGGTCGTCGCCGGATTGGCCACGAAGGCTCCGCCGGATCCGGGCACCTGTTTGGCCAGACCCTCATAGAGGTCGTTCAGTTCGAAGTTGAAGCCGTTGCCGTTGCGCGCCGTGGCGATGACGATGCCGTCATAGCCGATCTTGATCTCGATGATCTCGGTGACGCCGTTCTTCTGGCACAGCTCGTACTCCGACTTCTTGAGCGGACGCGAGGCGTTGGCGATGTCCGGGGTCGAGGGGCCGACGCCCTGGCAGAAGGCCTGGATGCCGCCGCCGGTGCCCAGCGACTCGACCCGGGGTGCGGCGCCGCCGGGATTGTTGCGGCCGAAATTCTCGGCGACGCGGGTGGCGAAGGGGAAGACGGTCGAGGAGCCCGCGGCCCAGATGCCCGCGCGCTGGGCCGCGGGCGCGCCGCCGCCGCCCTGTCCGCAGGCGGCGACCGCGACGACGGTCACAGCCATCAGGGCGGCCGAGGCGGCCAGTTGATTGCGGGTCATCAGACGCTCTCCGAACGGACGTTTCCGCCCGTGCTTAGAGCAGGCTTTTGTGACGGTACGGCTACCATCCCGGCGAGGCGTTTTGTCCTGTCAGAGCAGGCGTTTGCGCATCGCCTGGGACAGCATGTCGATCAGGGTCACCGCCACGATGACGATGATGACGATGGCCGAAACCTGGTTGTAGTCGAAGGCGCCCATGCTCTCGAACAGCAGCTGGCCGATACCGCCGGCGCCGATCAGGCCCAGCACCGTCGCCGAGCGGCTGTTGGATTCGAAGCGGTACAGGGCGAACGAGGTCCACAGCGGCCCGACCTGCGGCAGGACGCCCCAGAAGATTTCGTGCAGCGGCGAGGCGCCGGTGGCGCGCACGCCCTCGACCGGCCCCTTGTCGATCGACTCGACGGCCTCGGAGAACAGCTTGGCCAGGACGCCCGCGGTGTTCAGGGCGATGGCCAGAACCCCTGCCAGCGGCCCCAGGCCCACGGCGACGATGAACAGCAGGCCGATCACCAGATCCGGGATCGAGCGCAGCAGGTTCATGAAGATGCGGATCGGCGTCACCACCCAGACCGGGGCGATGTTGCGCGCCGCGGCCAGACCCAGGGGAATGGCCAGGAAGACGGCGATGAAGGTGCCCCACAGGGCGATCTGGATGGTCTGCCACATCTGGCCGACCAGCAGCTTCCAGTTCGAGAAGTCCGGCTTGAGCAGTTCCTGGGCGAAGGTCGAGATGTCCTGGGAGTTGGTGAACACCCGCCCCAGGTTCTTGAGCTCGACGGCGTTGAAGCTGCCGATCAGGACCACGGCGATGCCGCCCCAGACCAGCAGGTCGAGCAGCCAGGCGCCCAGCGACTTGCTCGGGGCGGCCGGGACCGGCGTCGGCGTCACGGTCGCAGCGGTCAAGGCTGGACCTCGAGCTTGGTGCGCAGGGCGGCGGCCTGGGCGGTCAGGGTCTGGACCGCGGCGGCGTCGTTCTTGGCCTTGGCGTCGTTCAGCTTCTGCTCCAGCACCATCAGCCGGACCGGGTCGAGGTAGCTGTCGTCGGCGGCGCGGAACATCGAATAGTTCAGGGCCAGCAGGACGGCGCGCTGACGTTCGGCCTCGGCGCCTTCGCCCTTGCCGTAGCCGATCAGGAAGGCGCGGATCTTCTCCTTGAGCGCCGGATTCATGTCCTGACGGATCACGATGCCGGATTCCGGCAGGGGCGGCGATGTCCAGATCTCTTCCAGGGTCGCGGCGATCTGCGGGTTTTCGCGCTGGATGAAGACGGTGTTGACGCTGTTGGAGGTCGAGACGTCCAGCACGCCGCTGCCGATGGCGAAGGTGTTGTTCTGGTGGCTGGCCGACCGCACGGTCTTGAAGCACTCGGCGGGCACGATGCCGCGCGGATTGAACAGATAGGTCATCGGGGCCAGGGTCCCCGAGGTCGACTGGGCGTCGCCCAGACCGAAGTCATAGACCTTGCCGCAGGCCAGGACCTTGTCGAGCGTGATCCCCGAGCCCTTCTTGACGATCAGGCTGGAGGTGTAGGTGTCGCGGCCTTGCGGGTCGACGATGCGGGCGATGACCTCGGCGTTGGCGCGGTCAATGGCCTCCAGCTCGGGCTTGGCCGACAGCCAGGCGATCTGGGCCTGGTTGAACTGCATGGCCGTGATCGAGACATTGTAGTTGGCGGCGAAGTTCGGCTTCACCTTCACCCCGATGGCCTTGGACATGTCATCCAGCAACGGCTGCCAGATAGGGCCGGACGAGCCCTGGCCCTCGGCGGGCAGGATGGCGAAGGTGATCTCGGTCGGCATGGCGCCGGCTGCGGGCTTGTTGTCGCCGCCGCCGCAGGAGGCGAGGCTCAGGGCGACAGCGGCCGCGCCGGCGAGGCCCAGAATACGGCGGGTAAGGAGGGTGCGGCTCATGCCTTGGCTTCCCAGAACGCGTCCTCGAACTCGGGACCGTAGATGTCGATGAGGGTCTTTGTGTCCAGGCTGGTCGAGGGACCGTCGTAGACGATCTTGCCGGCCTTCAGCGCGACGACGCGCTCGCAATAGCGGATGGCGTAGTCGACCTGGTGCAGGGTGACGATGACCCCCAGGCCGTCGCGCTTGTTCAGCTCGACCAGCAGCTCCATGACCTTGCGGGCCGAGACGGGGTCCAGCGAGGCGACGGGCTCGTCGGCGAGCACGGCCTGGGCGCCCTGGACGATGGCGCGGGCGATGGCGCCGCGCTGCTGCTGGCCGCCCGACAGGGTGTTGGCGCGCTGGCCGGCGTAGTCGGCGACGCCGACGCGGTGCAGGGCCGCCATGGCCTTCTGCTTGTCCGCCCTGGGCCAGGCGCCGAGGATGCCGCGCCAGCCGGGCAGGCGGCCGAGCGCGCCGAGCATGACGTTGGAGAACAGCGACAGCCGGCCGACCAGATTGAACTGCTGGAAGATCATGCCGAGCTTGGCGCGGGCGGCCCGGATCTGGCCGGTGGTGCGGCCGTTCTTCTGCACCGTCTCGCCGAACACCTGGATCGTTCCCTTGCCGGGGTCGATGGGGTGCATGCCGGTGATGGAGCGCAGCAGGGTGGACTTGCCGGAGCCGGACGGGCCGATCAGGGCCACCATCTCTCCGGCGGCGACCTCCACCGACACGCCGTCGAGCGCCTTGCGGGCGCCGTAGGTCTTCGACACATCGCGGACGGATGCGACGGCTGGGGAGTTGGAACTCATCGGGCTCGCTGGTGCGGCTGAAACGGGGGCGCCGAATGACGCGAGAGGGGCGTTTCGGCAAGTCTTAATGCCATGGGGGCCGATACGGCGTCCAGTGCTGTGGACAATGGGCGACAGGGCGTCGCCTCGTGCAAGCTTGGCCTTGAAATCCCTTGGATCTTCCGGGGGCGGATCAATGCGGGGTCCGGGCGGCCTCCCGTCAGGCCCCGCCTAGAAAAAACCGCTTTACATGACAGTCCCGTGACCCTACATCGCGCTTTCCGGCGGACCCCGTAGGTCTAACGTTGCGCTGCTAACGCCGGTCTGGGTTTAACAATTACAGGGGTTTACGTGAATTGCGCACGTATCATTTCCCCCTGGACCTGGTCCGCGAGCGGTCCCCCGAACGTCCTGTCGCACTCGTGCGGCCGGCGACGGTTTCCGTAGCGGCGCGCTGGTTCCAGGACAATCTGAACGCTGACGTCTTCTATGCGGTGAAGGCCAACCCTTCGCGCTGGGTCATTGAAGCTCTCGTCGAATCCGGCGTGACCTCGTTCGACGTCGCCTCGCTCGCCGAGATCGAACTTGTGCGTTCGGTCGCCCCCGACGCGCGTCTGGCCTTCATGCATCCGGTCAAGAGCCGTTCGGCGATCACCAAGGCGTACTTCGATCATGGAGTCCGCACCTTCTCGCTCGACTGCATGGACGAGCTGCAGAAGATCCTCGACTCGACCGCCGGCGCCACCGATCTGAACCTGATCGTGCGCATGGCCGTCTCGGCCGAGGGCGCGGCCTACACCCTGTCGGGCAAGTTCGGCGTCTCCGTCGATCAGGCGCCGCCGCTGCTGCTGGCCGTGCGCCGCGCGGTGGTCGACGGCCTGATGGGCGTGTCGTTCCACGTCGGTTCGCAGTGCATGCGCCCGACCGCCTATCAGGCGGCCATGTCCCAGGTCGGCCGTGCGCTCTCGCGCGCCGGCGTCATTGTGGACGTGGTCGATGTCGGCGGCGGCTTCCCCTCGGTCTATCCGGGCATGGTTCCGCCGGACATGAGCGAATACGCCGACGCCATCCATCGCGGCTTCAACGAGATGCCGGTGTCGGAAACGACCGAGCTGTGGTGCGAGCCCGGTCGGGCCCTGGTCGCCGAAAGCTCGTCGATCCTGTGCAAGGTCGAGCTGCGCAAGGGTGACGCCCTGTATCTGAACGACGGCTCCTACGGCTCGCTGTTCGACGCCACCCACTCGCGCTGGCCCTTCCCGACCAAGCTGGTCCGGGACGGTGAGGTCGCTTCGGATCTGAAGCCGTTCCAGTTCTACGGTCCAACCTGCGACTCGATCGACCATATGCCGGGCCCGTTCTGGCTGCCGTCGGACATCCGCGAGGGCGACTATATCGAGATCGGCATGCTGGGCGCCTATGGCGTGGCCATGTCGACCGGCTTCAACGGCTATGGCGAGCACGATCTCGCCGCGGTCGAGGACGCCCCGATGGCCTCCCTCTACGGCCTGGCGCCGCGCTCCATCCCGACCGTGCGCACCACGGCCGAAGAGAACGCCCGCAAGGTCGTCCGCCTGTCGCGCCCCAAGGGCAAGGCCGGCCAGCGCAAGAAGGCGAAACGCTAGACATCCCGTCTCGCTGACGCCAAAGCGTCGCGAACGCGTTCGATAAAGCAGCGGCCCGTCGCTCCGTCCGGGCCGCTGCCTTCGCTATGACGGGCGCTCAAATCAAAGGGAAACCCCTGAAATGAACGCACCTGTCTCGTCGAACACCAAGGCGCAGCTTCTGCAGAACGTCGTCGAGCACGTCGACATCACCAGCTTTGACGCCCGCCCCATCATCGACAGCATGCGCAAGATGTCGTTCTCGTCGCGCGACACCGCCCGCGCCGCCGACATCTTCAACATGGCGCTCGAGGACAAGGACTGTTCGCCGTGGCTGATCCTGGCAGGTTCGACCTCGGCTGGCGGCTGCATGCATGTGTACCGCGACATGGTGAAGTTCGGCATGATCGACGCCGTGGTCGCCACCGGCGCCTCGATCGTCGACATGGATTTCTTCGAGGCCCTCGGCTTCAAACATTACCAGGCGGCCGGCGAGGTGGACGACAACGTCCTGCGCGAAAACTACATCGACCGGATCTACGACACCTATATCGACGAGGAAGAGCTCCAGGCCTGCGACCACACCATTCTGGAGATCTGCGACCGTCTGGAGCCCCGCGGCTATTCCTCGCGTGAGTTCATCTGGGAGATGGGCAAGTGGCTGTCCGAGGGGAACGCCAAAAAGGAAGGCTCGCTGATCCAGACCGCCTATGAAGAAGGCGTGCCGATCTTCTGCCCGGCCTTCGTCGATAGCTCGGCCGGCTTCGGTCTGGTCAAGCACCAGAAGCAGCGCATCGCCGAGGGCAAGCCCTATCTGATGATCGACGCGGTCGCCGACTTCCGCGAACTGACCGACATCAAGATCGCCGCGGGCGTCACCGGCCTGTTCATGGTCGGCGGCGGCGTGCCGAAGAATTTCGCCCAGGACACGGTCGTCTGCGCCGAGATCCTCGGCGTCGATGCCGAGATGCACCGCTATGCGGTCCAGATCACCGTCGCCGATGTGCGCGACGGCGCCTGCTCGTCCTCGACCCTCAAGGAAGCCGCCTCCTGGGGCAAGGTCCAGACCACCCACGAACAGATGGTCTTCGCCGAGGCCACCACCGTCGTGCCCCTGATCGGCTCGGACGCCTATCACCGCGGAAGCTGGAAGGCCCGCGACAAGCGCCGCTGGGCCAAGCTGTTCGGGAAGTAGGGCGCTCAAGCAGCGAGCGACCGCGTCGCGAGCGAGCGCAAACAAAAAGAGGCCGCGAGCGATCGCGGCCCTCTTTTATTCGGGAACGGGCAGGGCTGCTCGTGCTTCCCGGACGGTGGCGTTTATCGAACTGTCAGCGGTACAGCCGAACGTGATCCAGCGGCGAACGGAGCCTTCCGGCCCCGACCAAGTCAAAACCACTCCGCCGGAATCGCTCCAGAACTCACCGGAACAGAACTCTCCATCCCATCGAGGGGCGCGCTCGACCGAGGGTCTCAGGGGCTGAAGCGACGCCTTGAACCGGGCGTAATCCGCAGGAGCGCCCTGAGTTATGGAGTATCGCGTGCGCCAATTTCGATAGCGTCCGGCCCAATAACCTGTCTCGGTCCAGATGCGCCCGTCCGACGCCACGGTGACCTTGGTGTTCCGACAGTCGCCACAGAATGGCGGCGATTCCGGGCTGTAAGTGATCCGCTCCATATCCACGGGTATCGGCGGCGCGCCAGGCGTGGCGCATCCGGCCGTAAGCGCGAGGAGGACGGCAGTCAGGCAAGGGACCAAGGTTCGCATACCCGACTATGAGCCAATCCAGCAGGCCGACAAGGCCGTAACCCGGGACGTAAAAACGGCGCGGTCGCCCGCGCCGTTTCTCTCCTGCATCGGGATATCCCGATCACTCCCCGCTGATCTCCCGCACGGCCTTCATCAGGGCCTCGACGACCTTGGCGGTCTCGGGGTCCGACCAGCCGCCGGGCTTCATCTGCACGGCCTGACGCAGGGTGTGGAAGGCTTCGCGCACCACCTCGGGCGTCTGTTCTCCGGCGACGAATTTCGCGGCCAGGGCCATGCGTTGCATGACGCCGTCGACGGCCGCGCGGTTCTCGTCCAGCCAGGTCCGGCCGGCCTCGGTGACCGAGAAGACCCGCTTGCCCGAGGCGTCCTCGATCCCCGCGATCAGGCCTTCGTCGGCCAGCAGCGACAGGGTCGGATAGACCACGCCGGGCGAGGGGGCGTAACCGCCGCCGAACGCCGTCTCGATGGCCTTGATCAGGTCGTAGCCGTGGCGCGGCTCCTGTTCGATCAGGGCCAGCAGCACCAGCCTCAGATCACCGGGGCCGAACATGCGGCGTCCGCGTCCAGGACCGCGGCCTTCACCGCGTTCCCCCATGCCGCGACCTTCGCCGCGACCCATGCGGCCCCACGGGCCGGCATGACGACCGCCGAACGGCCCGGCGTGATGGCCGCCGAAGCGGCCCCGGCCCTCGCCGCAATGATGACGGCCATGACGGCCGCCGCGTTCGTTCTCACCGCGTCCTTCGCGGTCTTCGTGAAATCCAAACATGATGTGTTCCTTCGTTTTCATGTCGCCAAGATATATCTTTAAGAACGTTACGCAAGGGTCTTGAGATATATCTTTTGTAATCGCGGAACCCGGGCCCCCGTCCCGGGCTTCTGTCTTCAGAAGGAGCTCGCCCATGACCGACCCCCATGTGACCGAAGACGCCCGCGAAGCCGACGACATCGGCGAGAAGCCCGATCTGGGCCGGACGGCCGACACCCTGATCGACGTCCTGAACGGCACGGACTCCGGCTCCGACACCCGGGCGGGTTCGCTGCGGGGCGGGTCGGCAACGGGCTCGGACGACGATCCGGATCAGGAGCTGATCAACGAGACCCTCGCCAGCGAAGGCATGGTCGACAAGACCGAAGCCTCCAAAGACTGACCCTCGATCCATCATCGGTCGTCCGAGCGGCGCCGTAGCGCCTTGCCGCCGCCGCAACGATGGGCCACGGTGTCGTCAGTAGAGAAACGTGCCCAGGGACGAGACCGGAATGAAGCGCAGTCTGGCGGCGGTGGTCGCCCTTCTGACGGTGGCGTCACTGACTGTGGGGCTGGCCGCCTGTGACCCGTCCGGCAAGGGCCAAAAGGCCTCTGACACCCCCTCCGATGCCGCGGCGAAGACCGGCGTCGAATCGCCTGTCGCCGACACGGCCGCGCCGATGAGCGCTGCCGAGACCGCATCGGCGACTCCGGTCGAGGGCGCGGTCCGCGTCGGCAACGCGCCCGATTTCGCCGCCGTCTATCCGGGGGGCGTGGTCGAGGCGCCGCCGACAGTCGCGGGCGGCCCCGCCGGTCCCGGCGGTCTGGTCACCTTCACCACCGATGCGAAGCCCGAAGCGGTGATCGACTTCTACAAGCAGCGCGCCGAGGCGGCGGGCCTGGCCCAGGTGATGTCGCTCAATCGCGGCGACACTGTCGCCTATGGTGCGGCGGAGCCCGCCAACGGCGCCCTGGTCCAGGTCGTGGCCACCGCCATGGACAAGGCGCCGACCTCGGTCCAGCTCACCTGGAGCGCCGGGCAGTGAAGGGCGCGGTCCTGACGTCGGTCCTGACCGCTGTCCTTCTGGCCGCTCCGCTTGTCGCCGCCTGTGCGGTGACCCCCTATGGCGAACCCGCCGGCGCCCCGACCACGGCGACGCCGATCGCCGACCCGGTTCTCGCCGGCTATCTGACCGAGGACCGGATCAAGGCTCTGGCCGACGCCGTGCCCGCCCCCTCCGCCGACGGATCGGCCGAGCAGATCGCGGATCGCGCCCTGTCGGATCGCTATCGCGCCCTTGAGAACTCCGACCGCTGGCTGCTGGCCACCGCCCATGCCGAGCTCAGCCCCGAACTGGCCCGCCAGCATTTCGACTGCGCCCTCGGCGTGCGCTTCACCGGGGCCGCGACCCCGCGCCTGAACGCCGTCCTCGCAAAGATCCTGCACGACGCCAACGAAGCCGCCGAGGCGGCCAAGGCCCGTCAGTTCCGTCCCCGCCCGGTCGGCGTCGACATGACCCGTCCCGCCTGCACCCGCATCAGCGAGGCCGGTCGCCGCAGTCCTTCCTATCCGTCCGGCAGCGCCTCGGTCGGGGCCGCCTATGGCGAGCTCATGGCCGCCGTCGATCCCGACCATGCCGTTCAGGCGCGCGAGATCGGTCATCAGATCGGCGTCAGCCGCATCGTCTGCGCCATGCACTATCCCGCCGACGTCGCCGCCGGCGAAGCCCTGGGCAAGGCCGTCTTCGCCGCGGCCGCCGCCACCCCCGCCTTCCAGGCCGAGATGGACGCGATGCGCGCCGAACTGGCCGATGTCCGGCGTACGGGCCTGACCAACCCCGGCTGCGTCGCCGAACGCGCCGCCCTGGCCATGCCCCTGCCGCAGGAATGATCGGGGCGTTCGCCGCCCTCCTACTCCAAACCGGAAACTGGTCGCTTCCGGCGACCCGCGACTGTTCCGCCGCCGAGATGCGCGAACTCACTGCGGCCCCCGACGCCGCCGATACGCCCTTTCGCCTGACCTGCCGCGTCGACCTGAACGGCCGCCCGATCCTGCGCCGGGTCCTGATCGAGGGCGCCGAGGCCTCGGGCGCGGGGATCGACTGCGGCGGCGGCGGCATCGGCCGCCCGGGCGCCCGCACCACGACCCAGACCCCGACCGTCGCCATCTGGTCGCGCCGCATCGATGGGCCTGAACCGCGCTGGAGCCGCCCGACCGACGTCTTCATCCGCAACTGCTCCGTCCATGGCGCCATCCGCATCTGGGGCATGGGCGCCGGCGGCCGCATCGACGACCTTCGAACCTCCTCACGCACGCCGGGCCATACGGCGGCGGCGCAAGCCGCGGCGCCGTCCCACATCGCCCTGACCAACCTGAGCTTCGCCGCGACCGGCTCCATCCCCCTCTATGTCGGGCCCGGCGTGACGGCGGTGACGGTCGAGGGCGGCCGCTTCGGCGGGCGTTCGGACTCGACCGCCGTCTATCTGGACGCCGAGAGCGCGGGGAACAGTCTGCGCGACGTGACCTTCGCCATCCGTACCCCGCGCGAGATCGTCGCCGTCGACGGCTCGGCCCGGAACACGATCGTCGGCAACCGTTTTGCTCTCGGCGGCCAGGGCGGAATCTTCCTCTATCGCAACTGCGGCGAGGACGGGGTGATCCGGCATCAGACTCCGTCGGACAACATCATCACCGACAATGTCTTCACCGGCGCCTCCTGGCTCAGGCCGCGCACGGTGGTGGTCGGGGCGCGCGAGGGCGGGCGGCGCTACTGCGCGGACGACCGGGGCTGGGCGTTCGGCTCCAGCCTCGACGACGGCGACCATGCGACCGGCAATACGGTGGCGCGCAATCGGACGGGTCGCTGATCTAGCAGTTGGGGCAGTCGGGCAGGACGCCGGTCTCCAGCTGCAGTGTCGTATGGCCGATGGCGAAGCGGCTGCGGGCCAGGGTCTGCGCCTCGACCAGAAGGGCGCCGCCGTCAGCCCGGTCGTGGACCAGATGGGCGGTCAGGGCCGTCTCGGTCGTCGACAGGCCCCAGACGTGCAGATCGTGCACCGCCGACACCCCGGGCAGGGCGAGGAAGGCCGCCTTTACCGCCCCGACGTCCACCGACGGCGGGGCCGCGTCGAGCGCCAGATTGACCGAGTCCTTCAACAGCCCCCAGGTCCCGAACAGGATCACCGCCACGATGGCGATCGACACCAGCGGATCCAGGATCGACCAGCCCGTGACCATGATGATCCCGCCCGACAGCACCACCCCGATGGAGACGGCGGCGTCGGACATCATGTGCAGATAGGCGCCCCGGGCGTTCAGGTCGGCGTGCTGGTCGCGCATGAACAACAGGGCCGTGCCCAGGTTGATGACGAAGCCGATGCCGGCGACGATCATGATCATCAGCGACTGGACGGGCGCCGGATCGGTCAGCCGCTGCACCGCCTCGAAGGCGATGGCCCCGCAGGCGAAGATCAGCAGAAGCGCATTGGCCAGGGCCGCCAGCACCGTCGCCTTGCCGAAGCCGTAGGTCAGCTGCTTGCCCGCCGCGCGCCGGGCCAGCACCGCCGCGCCCCCGGCCATGGCCAGGCCCAGAACGTCGGACAGGTTGTGGCCCGCGTCGGCCATTAGGGCGGTCGAGCCCGAGACGATCCCGGCCCCGAACTCGCAGGCCACAAAGGCCAGGTTGACGATCAGCCCGACGCCATAGCGCCAGTCGCCGGTGTCGACCGGCCCGTGGTGGTGGCCGGCATGGCCGTGGCCGGCGTGAGAATGAGAATGGCTGTGCGAATGCCCATGATCATGACCGGCGTGGTCATGCGAGTGGTCGTCATGGGCGGGGTCGTGCGAGGCCATGCCCTGTCTTAGTGCTGATGCAGCAGGACGAGAAGGCCCAGCCCCAGCAGGGCGACACCCAGCACCGCGCCCTCATAGCGGGCCCAGCGCTCCAGCCTGAGCACCGAAGCGCCCATCCGGGCCAGAGCCGTGAACACCCCCATGCCCAGCACCGTGCCGACGGCGAAGGCGACGGTCAGCAGGCCGAGCGCCATGACCCCTTCCTGGGCCGAGGACATATAGATGGGCAGCAGCACCTCGCCGGGCGAGATGGCCAGCATGGCGACCAGACCCCAGAAGGCGGCGGCGTGCGACACGGTCGGCTCGGCCAGCTCCAGCGTCATCCCGTTGGCGGTGACCGGGGCCGGGCGGCGGAGGACGGCCCTCAACAGATAGAAGCCGCCGAAGGCGAACAGCAGGATGGCCGACAGATGGGGCAGCAGGCCCGCGATCCACTGGTCCAGCGCCACCCCCGCCGCGACGATCAGCCCGCCGACGACCGCCGTGGTCACGATATGGGCCAGACCTGCCGTGGTGACGGCGGCCAACACCCGGGGCAGGCTCCATTTCTGCGCCCGCCCGACCAGGACGAACGGCAGCCAGTGGGTCGGCAGGGCCGCATGCAGAAACGCCGCCACGAAGCCGCCGCCGATCAGCGACAGCAGCACATCATGTTCGAGCGGGGAGGGCGGCGTCATCGATCGCCCTCTACCGTGTTATCTTATAACAGTCGAGACTTTTCTTGATCCTCCCCCATTGGGGGAGGGGGACCGCCCGCCGCTTGGCGGGTGGTGGAGGGGGCCTGCAGCGAAACGGATTTCGAGTTACCGTTCCCCTTATGGACGCCCCAAAGCTCACCATTGCGCGTGCGCGAAACCTCCGGAGGCGAATGACGCTTCCCGAGGTTCTGTTGTGGCAGACTATTCGGGCGCGCAGGCTCGGCGTCCGATTTCGCCGCCAACATCCGCTTGGTCCCTACATTCTGGACTTCTATTGCGATGAAGCTCGGCTGGCCGTCGAGATAGACGGCGGGAGCCATGACGATCCCGACCGCATGAGGCACGATCGCAATCGGACGGAGTGGCTCTTATCGCAGGGCGTCGAAGTGTTCAGGATCCCTGCGCGTTCGGTGCTCGGCAATCTGGATGGCGTGCTGGCCGGACTCAAAGAGCGCGTGCGCGGTGGGCCCCCTCCACCGCTTCGCGGTCCTCCTCCCCCAAAGGGGGAGGATCCTTGCGGCTGATTATTCCGTGAACACCAACGGCGTCCCGGCCGCGGGCAGGCAGCTCTGGTCCACCGGCTTCGTCGGGTCCCTCAGGAAGTCGCGGGCCGCGCGGGCCGCGCAAGGGCTGCCGCCGGTGACGCCGTGGGTGGCGTTGGTGACGATCATCACCTGACTGTTCTTGTAACCCTCGGCGGCCTTGCGGGTCAGGGGCGGCGGGCAGCCGGGGTCGATCTCGGCGGCGATGAACAGGGTCGGGATGTCGGTGTGGACCGGGGCGTTCTCGATCGGATCGGCGGGGCCGACGTCGACCGTTGCGCAGACGTCGAACAGGCGCGACAGGCTGGGGACCGAGACCTCGGCGACCGGATCGCCCGCGGCGCCGGCGGCCAGCCGTTCCTTCGATTCGAACGGCAGCTCCTCCTTGCACAGATGGGCCATGTGCTGGCCCTCGAAATAGTAGGTGCGGCTCTCGGCGGCCTCGGCGACGGAGGTCAGGTCGCCGGCGATGATCTTCTCCAGATCGGCCGGCAGGCTGCGCACGCCCGAGGCCGAATAGGTGGTGTCCATCAGGAAGGAGGCCAGGTCCTCGACGGTGTAGCTCTTGCCGTCCCTGCCCGTTTGCGGCCCGGCCAGCCACAGGCGGGCATTGGCCTCGAACCGGGTCTGCAGGTCGGGGTGGCGGGCGCCGCATTCGGCCTGGGCCGCGCATTTGGCGAGGATGATCTTGACCGCCGTCGAGACCTGCTCCGGCGTGCCGACGGCCCAGTTGCCCTCGGGCGGCCAGGGGCTGTCCATGACCACGGCGCGCACGCCCTGCGGCGCATGGGTGATGACGGCGGCCTCGATGCGCGGACCGTAGGAGCCGCCGAAAAGGTCGATCCGGTCCAGCTTCATCGCCGTCTTCAGGTCGGCGACGTCGGCGGCGATCACGGCCGCATTATACTGCGACAGGTTCACGCCCGCATCGGCCCAGTCCTTCATGCAGGCGATCAGCTTGTCGGCGTCTTCCTTCGACGGCGGTCCCGCGTCGGTCAGCTGGGCGCCGGGGCAGTCCATGGAGGGATTGTCCATCCCGCCGCCGCGCTGGTCGAAATAGATCCAGTCCTGATCGACGGCGGCCAGAGGCCCGGCCCGGTCCGGATTGGCGGCGTAGAAGGCCAGACGTCGGCCCACCCCCTGCACCAGGGCCCCGCCGGGTCCGCCATGGAAGACCACGACCGGCGGCAGGGCCTGACCCGAGGCGTCGCGATACGGCTGGCTGGCCTTCACCGTCGCCACGGCGATGTCGATGCGGCGCGTGTTCGGATCGCCGCGCGTCTCGTCGACCGTCAGGGTCCCGCACTCGACCACGCGCGCGGTCTGGGCGGGCCAGTTCGCGGGACAGGCCTTCACCGTATAGACGGGGGCGCCCGCGTGGGCAGAGGCTCCGCCCAGCAGCAGGCCCGAGGCGGCGGCAAGGGCGGCGGCGAGGCCGGCGAACAGTCTGGTCATGAAGGATCCTCCGCCCGCACCAGACACCCGGAAGGCGTCGAGGCGCAAGCAGGAGGACGTTAGGAGCCTCAGGCTGTCTTCGGGGCGGCCTTCTTGCCGGTGACCTTGGCGATGGCTTTCGACACCGCCGCCTTCACACCGCGCGCGGGTTTGGCCACGGCCTTGACCACGGCCGGAACGCCGGGCTTGCGGTCGGCATAGAGGGACTTGCGGTCCAGCGGCAGGCCGCTGGGTCCCGGACGGCGCTTCTGGGCCACGGTCTGGTAGACCAGCACCGAACCCCGCTCGAAGCTCTTCTTGAACAGGGCGAAATAGATCAGCCACAGCCGGGTGCGGGCCTCGCCGACCATGGCGTAGGCCTCCTCGCGCTTGGCGTAGAGGCGCTCTTCCCAGTGCTTCAGCGTCAGCTCGAAATGCTCGCGCATGTCTTCGACGTCCAGCGTCTCGAAGCCCAGGCGGCCGAGGTTGGTCACCGTCATCCCGATGGTGTCCAGCTCCCCGCCCGGGAAGATGAAGCGGGTGATGACCTTGGTCGTATTGGTGGCCTTGATCGGGTCCAGACCGCCGCGGCGCACCGAGGCCTGGTGGAAATAGAGGCCGCGCGGCTTCAGCAGCCGCTTCATCTCCAGGAAGTGGCGCTCGTGGTTGGCGAAGCCGACGTGTTCGAACATCTCGACCTGGGAGATGGCGTCGTACTGGCCCGTGACGTCGCGATAGTCCTTGAGCTCCAGCGTGATCCTGTCCGACAGGCCCTCGCGCTCGACCTTGGCGCGGCCATAGTCGAGTTGCGCCTGCGACAGGGTCACCCCGTGAACGGTGACGCCATAGTGTTTGGCCGCCCAGCAGGACAGACCGGCCCAGCCGCAGCCGACGTCCAGCAGCTTCTGGCCGGGCTGCAGCCGCAGCTTGCGGCAGATCCGGTCCAGCTTCTCTTCCTGGGCCGCTTCCAGCGTCGTGTCGTGATCGGTGAAATAGGCGCTGGAATAGACCATCTCCGGATCGAGGAAGAGCCGGTAGAAGTCGTTGCCGACATCATAGTGGAACTGGATGAAGTCCTTGTCGCTGCGGCCGGCCTTGTCGGCGCCAATGCCGTCATTGCCGGTCTTGTCCCATTCCGGCAGCTGGGTCGCCCCGGCGTCCGAGCCGCCCAGCAGGAAGGGGATGGCCGCCTTCGCAATAAGAATTTTGTCGGCGCGTTTGGCCAGATGGACGGCGCGGCCGTGGTCCCAGCGGTCGGCGGCCTCCAGGGGCGAACCGCCCTCGATGCGCATGTCGCCCGTGGCGAACATCTCGAACAGGGTCATCAGGCCGGGCTTGAGCAGCAGGCGACGTACGGCCGAGGGGCGGGCGATGACGATCTGGATGTCGTCGCGGGCGTTCGGTCCCAGCGGCAGGACCTCGCCGTTCCACAGTCTCAGGGACAGGTCGGCCTGAAGCAGTTCGGCGACATGGGCGGTAATGCGGCGCGCAGCGATGATGCGGCTGTCGGCGTCGGTCGTCATAGATCGTGAATCCTCTTCCCCTTATGCGTTCATTGCACGGTCGCGTTGCGCGGGGCTAGAGAGGCGTGGCGATTCAAAGCGTCGCTGTCGCCGCATGGGGCGCCGGGGCCATGCGATGGGCCTTTTAGAGCGGTTTCGGGCCGGTTTGGCGTTGACTCCGAGGGCCCGGTCCGTATATGTCGCCGCTCTTCGCCCGCGGGGTCATCCGGCGGGCGCATCCTTTTTTGCGTTACGCTGAGGCTCCAACATGTACGCGGTGATCAAGACCGGCGGCAAGCAGTACCGGGTTCAACCGGGCGACACGATCGTTGTCGAGAAGCTGAACGGCGACGCCGGTCAGGAACTGAAGTTCGACAGCGTCCTGATGCTGGGCGGCGACAAGGGCGTGACCCTGGGCGCCCCGCTGATCGACGGCGCCTTCGTCGGCGCGACCCTGATCGAGACCCGCAAGGGCGAGAAGGTCAAGATCTTCAAGAAGACCCGTCGTCAGGGCTACCGCCGCACGAACGGCCACCGTCAGCTGGAAAGCGTTCTGCGCATCACCGGCATCGAAGGCGCCGGCGAAACGGCCAAGTGGGACGGCAAGATCGAACTGACGACCCGCGCCGAGATCAACCTGCGCGCCCGTGGCCTGGCCAAGCGCGACGCGACGTCGGCCCTGGGTTCGACCGAGACGGTCGTCGCCTCGCACGACGGCGCCTCGGTTGACGCCGTGGTCGTCGAGAAGTCCGCACCCGCCAAGAAGGCCCCGGCGAAGAAGGCTGCCAAGCCCGCCGCGACCGACGAAGCCTAAAGAACAACCGCGCTACCCAGCGCGACCCAACGATCTGCGCTCCGGCCGACTGGCTGACAGCGCAAAAGGAAAGAGGAGCAACCCATGGCTCACAAGAAATCCGGTGGTTCGTCGCGTAACGGTCGCGACTCCCAGTCGAAGCGCCTCGGCGTCAAGAAGTACGGCAGCGAAAACGTGCTGGCCGGCAACATCCTCGTGCGTCAGCGCGGCACCCAGTTCCATCCGGGCGCCAACGTCGGCCTCGGCCGCGACCACACCCTCTTCGCGCTCGAGCACGGCGTGGTGAAATTCACGACCAAAACCAACGGCCGTTGTTACGTGTCGATTATTCCGGCCAACGACCAGCAGGCTATGGCCGCCGAGTAACGCGAAACCCGGAATTTTCGGATCGCGTTGCTCGAAAAAGCAGCCGATCCGGACCAGGGAAAATATTCCGCGGGGAGTCTGGATCACCAGGCTCCCCGTTTGCGTTTCCCCGCCTCGAAGTCCGCCCGAGCCCTCCAAGGAGGCGGACCGATTTGAGGCCAAGACCATGTGCATCATCGAAACCTCCCCGGTCATCGAGACCCGGCGACTGGTCCTGCGCGCGCCCGCGCCCCAGGACGCCCCCCGTATCGCCGCCCTGGCGAACGACAAGGATATCGCGCGGATGACCTGCCGCATGCCGCACCCGTTCGGGACCGGCGACGCGGAGGACTTCGTCATCGCCGTCGCGGGCCAGGATCCGGCCAAGGCCAACACCTTCCTGATCGAGCATGAGGACCTGGGACCCGTCGGGGTCATCGGGATGTTCGAGGACGGGGATGTGGCGCCCGAGACGGGTTACTGGATCGGCCGCGACTTCTGGGGCCGGGGCTTCGCCACCGAAGCCCTGGAAGGCGCCATGGTCTGGGCCAGCCGCAAGTGGAAGCGCCGTGCGCTGGTCGCCGGTCACTTCGCCGACAACGCGGCGTCGGGTCGGGTGCTGGAGAAGGCGGGCTTCCTGTACACGGGCGAGACCCGCCGGCCCTACAGCCAGGCGCGTCAGGCCCCGGTCGACACCCGCCGGATGGTCTGGCTGGCCTAGCCGGCCGCCAGGCTGGGTCCGAACACGGCGACCGCGCCGATCGCGCCGGCGAGAACCGCCATCCCCGCTCCGGCGAGGAAGGCGACGACCGTCCGGTTGCGGCGGCGGCGCATGCCGCCCGTGCGGACCTTGCGGATATAGACCTTGGGCGTGCGGTCGAAGGCTTCCGAACCGCTGATATTGTGCTGGGACATGAACGCGCTCCCCCGACTGACGCGCCCGTCGGGGGACGCGCGGGCAGTCAGGCGGGCGCGGTGGGGCCAAACAAAGGCGAACGCCGCTCACCCACCAATCCGTGATCGGACGACTGTCGGTCGCCGAATCCCGGATCAGTCGCGGAAGGCTTTACCCGCAGAAGACGGGCCGACCGCTGTAGGCGATGTAATAGCCCGTCCTCGGATCGTAGGAGCGGTACTCGGCGCAGCACCAGTTGATCCGCTGCGGATCACGGCCGCCGACGGCGTACTGGCCATGGTCGTGGCCATAGCGGTCGGCATAGGCCTGACCCGGGGCATAGCCGCCGTAGCCGCCGCCCGAATAGACGACGTCCGGCCGCCCGTATTCGCCGTAATAGACATTGCTGCCGTAGCTGTAGCCGCCGCCGTAGCTGTAGGCCGTGCTCCGCCGCCAGGGCGCGCGCTGATCGCGCCAGCGGGCGTCGCAGTCGTTGCGGCCGCGATCCCAGTAGGCGTCGCAGCGATAGTCGCCGGGCACGTCGCGCTGGCCCTGATAGCTGTAATCCCGGCTGTAGCGCCGGTCGTAGCGCCGGTCCCCGCAGCGGTCGCCGCAGACCGCGCCCTGCTGATAGCCGTAGAAATCCTGGGCCCCGCCGGGCTGGTAGCCATAGACCTGGGCCGAGGCGGGGGCGGCCGAGACCACGGCGGTCGCGGCAAGAGCCAGCGCGGTGAGGCGCGACGAAACGGAAAACATGGTTAACGCCTCCAGTCGGCCTCTACCCCTCCAAGGGCGACCCGCCGTGTTGATGGGGTACGCTTACAGGGTGATGGAGATCATCCGTCCGCCGCGCGTCTCGACGCGGCGCATGAGCACGATCCGGTCGCCGCCGGCGCTGACCGGAGCGATGATAAACCAGCCGCCGTCCGGCAGGCCGGTCAGGGTGAAACGGTTGTTGGCGCAGGTCGTCGAGCGAACGAAGGAGCGATAGTCCGCGTTCGGATCGGCGACGGTGCGGGCGCGCACCACGGCCTCGGGGATCGCCGCCTGATCGGTCGAGCCGTACAGGGTGTTGAAGCGGGCGCGGGTGTAGGGGGTGTCGGGCGTCAGCGCGACCGAGCCGGTGCAGGCATAGGCCGTATTGCCGCGGCTGTAGGCGATGCGGCCCTCGATCGAGCCCTGGCCCGGACGGGCCGACCAGCCGAAGGCGTCGGCGTTGAAGGCGCTGGACGGCGGCGGGGGCGGGGCCATGCCGCCGCCCATGGTCGGGGCGCAGGCCGCGACGCCCAGCAGAGAGAGGGACGCCAGCGTCGCGAGCGCGGCCGGACGCACGCGCCCGATACGGATCTGATTCGACATGGAACACCCTTTCCTGCGTGGTTCCGGCTCGCGGAACGCCCCTGACCATACGCCTAACGCCCGTCCTATGGTCAAGGTTGCGAGCATTGACGACCTCAGTCACAACATCGCCGATGACCGTGACATTTTCCGACATCCAGGCCGCCCAGATCCGAATTCAGGGTCAGGTGGACCGGACCCCCGTGCGCCATTCCCGCCGTCTGTCCGAGCTGACCGGGGCCGATGTCTGGGTCAAGTACGACAATCTGCACTTCACCGGCTCGTTCAAGGAGCGCGGCGCCCTGAACCGGCTGCTGCTGCTGACGCCGGATGAGCGCAAGCGCGGCGTCGTCGCCGCCTCGGCGGGCAACCATGCCCAGGCCCTGGCCTATCACGGCGGCCGTCTGGGCGTGCCGGTGACCATCGTCATGCCCGAGGGCACCCCCTTCGCCAAGATCAACGGCACCCGCAGCCACGGCGCCACCGTGGTCATCCACGGCCTCGACTTCACCGCCTCCACCGAGGAGGCCAAGCGGCTGGAGGTCGAGCATGGCTATGTCTTCGTCTCGGCCTTCGACGACGAGGGGATCGTGGCCGGGCAGGGCGTCTGCGGCATCGAATTCCTTGAGGACGCGCCCGAACTCGAGGCCCTGATCGTGCCGATCGGCGGCGGCGGGCTGATCGCCGGCTGCGCCATCGCGGCCAAGGCCATGAAGCCCGACATCAAGGTTTTCGGCGTCGAGGCGGCCCGCTATCCGTCCTTCACCGCCAAACGGGCGGGCGAACCGCCCGTCTGCACCGGCCAGACTATCGCCGAGGGCATCGCCATCAAGGCGGTCGGCGACATCCCCTTCGCCCTCGCCAACGACCTGATCGACGAGGTCTTCGTGGTCGATGAGGCCGACTTCGAACGCGGCGTCTCCTTCATGGTCACGCTGGAGAAGACGGTGTGCGAGGGCGCCGGCGCCGGCGGTCTGGCGGCCCTGCTGCGCTATCCCGAGCGCTTCAGGGGGATGAAGGTCGGTATCGAACTGACCGGCGGCAATATCGACGCCCGGATGCTGGCCGTGGTGCTGAACCGCGAGATGGTTCGCGAACGCAGACTGATCGTCTATCGCATCCTCGGCGATGACCGGCCCGGCATGCTGTCGGCCATGGCGGCGGTGATCGGCGGCCTCGGCGGCAACATCATCGACGTCGTCCACAACCGTCTGGCCCTCGACGTCCCGGCCAAGGGCGCGGAGTTCGACATCATGGTCGAAACGCGCGATAGCGCCCACGCCGACGAGATCGGCGACGCTTTGAAGGACAAGGGTTATGCGCTTCGGATGGGCTAGGGCCGCGACGGTCTCTGTTATCGCCGCCACGCTTCTGGTCGCCGCCTGCCATCGCCCTCCGGTCAGCCCCGAGGAGCTGGCGAAGAACGCCGCCGACGCCGCCGCCTTCATGGACAAGAACAAGTCGGCTCCGGGGATCCAGACCCTGCCGTCGGGCCTGCAGTACAAGGTGCTGGTCTCCGGCCCGTCAGGCGCCGCGAGCCCGGATCGCAACGATCTGGTCAAGGTCGACTATGAAGGCGCCCTGATCGACGGCACGGTGTTCGACAGCTCCTTCGAACGCGGCGTGCCTCTGGCCATCCACGTCGACGAGGTGGTGCCCGGCTGGACCGAGGCTCTGCAACGCATGAAGGTCGGGGACGAGTGGATGCTCTACGTCCCGCCCGCGCTCGGCTACAAGGACCAGCGCGCCGGCGACATCCCGCCGAATTCTGCCCTGGTCTTCCGCGTCAAGCTTCTGGATGTCGCCCCGGTCCCGGGCGCCGGCCGCGCGATCGGCTCGGCGAACGGCTAGTTGAGGCTGGTCTCCTCACCATCGCTTCGCGATGGGGAGGTGGCGCGTCGCTTCTTCAGCGACGTGACGGAGGGGGCTCTGGCTTCCTTTGCAGGCCGTGTCCGTCGCCCACAAGAACCCCCTCCACCACCCGCCAAGCGGCGGGCGGTCCCCCTCCCCACGCTACGCGTGGTGAGGACAGGCCCACTCCGCCTTCACGCCTGCGTCCTCTTCCCGCGCCAGCCGGACCGCCTTCGCGCGCCCGAACGCTTCCGCGTCCAGCCGCCCCAGCGCCCAGACCGCCGCGCCGCGCACGACCGGCGCCGGATCGTCCAGCAGCCGCTCCGCCGTCGCGACCAGACCCGCATCGGCGCTGTTGCCGACCGCATAGAGGACGTTCCTGAGGAAGCGGTCCCGGCCGATCCGCTTGATCGGGCTCTTGGTGAACAGGGCGCGGAAGGCCGGGTCGTCCAGCGCCGCCAGCTCGGCCAGGGGCGGCTGCTCCAGTGCGCCCCGCGCCTGCAGTCGCGCCTCCCTGGAGGCGGCGGCGAACTTGTTCCACGGACAGACCGCCAGACAGTCGTCGCAGCCGTAGATGCGTGACCCCGTCGCCGTGCGGAACTCGACCGGCCACGGTCCCGGAAACTCGATGGTCAGGTAGGAGAGGCAGCGGCGGGCGTCGAGCTGGAAGGGAGCGGGGAAGGCCTGCGTCGGGCAGGCGTCCAGACAGGCGGTGCAGGAGCCGCAGTGTTCAGTCTCCGCCTGATCGGGCTCAAGCTCCGCCGCCGACAGGATGACGCCGAGGAACAGCCAGTTGCCGTGGTCGCGGCTCAAGAGATTGGTGTGCTTGCCCTGCCAGCCGATCCCGGCGCGCTGGGCCAGGGGCTTTTCCATCAGGGGAGCGGTATCGACGAAGACCTTTACATCCTCGCCCGTCTTCGCCGCGATCTGACCCGCCAGGGTCTTCAGCCGCCCCTTGATGACCTCGTGATAGTCGTCGCCCCGGGCGTAGACGGAGATATAGCCCGCCGAACGGTCGGCCATCTCGGGCAGGGGATCGGTCTTCGGCCCATAGTTCAGGCCCAGCACCACGGCCGACCGCGCCCCGTCCCACATGGCGGTCGGATGGGCGCGGCGCTCCAGCGTCGTCTCCATCCAGCCCATCTCGCCATGCCGCCCGGCTTCGACGAAATGGGCCAGCTTCTCGCCCGCGCTCCAGGGATCGCTGGCCGAGGCGAACCGGCAGACGTCGAAACCCAGGGCCGAGGCCTGGCTGCGGATGATGTCGCGGGGATCGGCCATCGGGAGGTGCTCTGTCACAGAGGGGCTGGCGAGGACAGGCCTTCGTTGGAACCTCGCACATCCGCGCGCCAAAACCCGCCTGCCATCAAGGTCTTACCGGCCCGCCGTCCCATTCGGTCCAGCAGGCCCCGCGCAGGTGCTAACCTTCGCGCAGGTCTTTGACATCGCCATCCCTCGACAGCGCACGCCCATGCACGTCGCTTGCACCCGAGTGCAACGAACGTCGTTCCGAAAAACCGGGCGAATCCAGCCGTCTGCGGGGCCAACCTCTCGCCCCGCTTTCAGGATTGCACTTTTTGCACCCGGTTTTTTCCGCGTGCAGGACCGGCGGCTACTGTCCCGCCGGCTTGCCGATCAGGGCGTCGACCGAGCCGGTGGTCACCGGGTGATAGCCGGGCCGGGCGCGGGCGTAGATGCGGGTGGCCAGAGGCCGGCCCCAGTCGCCCTCCTTCCACAGGCTGGTGAACAGCGGCATCACGAACTTCCGCCGGCCCTGCGAGGTCAGGAACCGCTCCAGCGTCGGCACGGCCGGCTGATAGCGATGGGCCACGGCGATCTGCAGCCAGGCGAAGGTCAGCTCGGAGTTACCCTCGTGCTCGAGGTTCAGGGTGGCATCCAGGTCCGCCAACTGCTGGTTGGTCATCCAGTCGGCTCCATCGCGCAGGTTGGCAGGCCGCCACTGCAGGAAGCGCTGTCGCTGCTGGGTGCTCCAGCCCTTCCACGGGATGGCCGAGGCCGGGCCGCGGTTGGCGAAGAAGGCCGTCGCGGCGCGGTCCACGGCGTCGAAGTCGGCCGAGGTCGGGGCCACGGCGTTCGACGGCAGGCCGGGCTGATAGACCCATTCGTCCAGCTTCAGCTGCTGCTCCAGCGCCTGATCGCCCTTCACGAGATTGGCCCGGATGTCCTGCAGGAACAGCTCCGAGGTCATCGGCCGGAAGGCGTTGCGGTCGAAGTAGCCCTTCAGCCAGGCGTCGAAGCGCTGGCGTCCGACGATCCGCTCGATGGTCTCCAGGAAGGCCGCGCCCTTCTCATAGGCGATGTCGGTCATGCCGTCGTCGGGGTCGCGCCCGGTCAGGTCGAGGTGCAGACGGGTGTCCGCCGCCGGCTGGGTCTTGAGCTGCTCCTGCAGCGAGTCCCAGCCCAGCACCCGCTCCTGCTGGGCGCGGGCGGGGCTGTAGACGGCCTCCATGATCCGGTTCTGGAAGTAGGTGGTGAAGCCCTCGTTGAGCCAGAAGTCGGCCCAGACCGCGTGGGTCACCGTATTGCCCGACCAGCTGTGCGCCAGCTCGTGGGCGACCAGCGAGACCAGCGACTTGTCGCCGGCGATGACCGTCGGGGTCGCGAAGGTCAGGCGTGGGTTCTCCATCCCGCCGAACGGGAAGGACGGCGGCAGGACCAGCACATCATACCGGCCCCAGCGATAGGGGCCGTACAGGGCCTCGGCCGCGTCGACCATCTTGCCCATCTCGGCGAACTCGGCCTTGACCGCCTCCAGACGGCTCGGCTCGGTCCAGACGCCGACGCGCCCGCCTTCCGAGGCGAAGGCCAGGTCGCCCACCGCGATGGCCATCAGATAGGGCGGGATCGGGTTGGTCATGCGGAAGCGGTAGCTGTGCATGGGCTGGCCGTTCAGGGCCGGGGCGCGCTCGCCGTTCGGCGTCAGCATCTCGGCGCTCATCACCGCCTTCAGCGCCTCGGGGACGGTGATGGTGGCGGAGTAGGTCTGGCGGATGCCCGGACTGTCCTGGGTCGGGACCCAGGTCCGGGTCAGGATGGCCTCGCCCTGGCTGAACAGGAAGGGCTGTTTGCCGCCCGCCGTCTGGGCCGGGGTCAGCCACTGCAGGGCCGCCGCGTCGGGCTTCGTCGCGTAGTCGATGAAGATCTTGCGGGTCTCGCCGGGTGTGAAGGCCGGGAAGGTCACGGTCAGGCTCTGGCCCAGGATCGGGTCGGCGGCGCCGAGCGTGAACTGCAGCGGACCCTTGGCGTCACGGACGGCCTTGATGTTCAGGTTGCGGCTGTCAAGCACGATCTGCGTCGCGCCCGGCTCGGCCGTGATGTCCAGCGCCGCCGTGCCCGACAGGGTCTTGGCGGCGAAGTCGGCGGTCAGGTTCAGGTCGACGTGCTTGACCCGGGCGATCTGCGGCTGGGCGTAGGAGTGGATGTCCTTGGGATAGGTCACCGGCGCGGTCGCCGAGGCGGGCAGGGGCGGCATGTCCGAGGCCGGGTCGGCGGCGGGCTGCTGGCAGCCGGCGAGGACCAGCACGCCGGCCAGGGCGGCGCTCAGCGCGAGGATAGAGACAGTCGTCTTGCGGGACATGGAACGCTCCGTTGAACTTCGGCGCGGACCTGAGACCCGTTGGGCGGCGAGATCAAGACCCTATCGGGCGCCTTCGGTCGCCGGGGCCGGAGCCGCGTTGTGCGGCACGAACAGCCGCCCGCGTTCGGCGAACAGCACCGCGCCGATGGCGAGCAGGCCGCAGCCGGTGAAGCCGACGATCATCGGAACCACGCTGCCGTTGAACTGCTGGCCGATGGCGAAGCCGGTCAGGGAGCCGATGATGGTGGAGATGAAGCCCTGGGCCGAGGAGGCGGTGCCGGCGATATGGCCCATGGGCTCCATGGCCATGGAGCCGAAATTCCCGGCCATCAGGCCGAAGCAGAACATGGTCATGGCCTGAAGGATGGCGAAGCTCCAGATCGACTCATGGCCCGAGATGACCACCGTGGCGTGGACGGCGGCGATGCCGGTGAAGCCCAGCAGGGCCGTGTGGCTGATCTTGCGCGACCCCAGCTTCACGACGATCCGGGCGTTGACGATCGAGGCGATGGCGATGCCGCCGGCGATCACGGCGAAGACGGTGGTGAACAGGCCGGGGGCCTCGAACACGTCGTAGAAGATCTGCTGCGAGGAGTTGATGAAGCCGAACAGGGCGCCCTGCACGGCCGCCATGGCCAGGGTGTAGCCCATGGCCTGACGGTTGGTGACGACCGCCCTGAAGGCCCCGGCGATGCGCTTCGCCTCGATCGGCAGCCGGTCCTCGGGGTGCAGGGTCTCGGGCAGGCGCAGGCCGGTCCAGATCATCAGGGCGATGCCGGCGAAGGCGAGGACCGCGAAGATCCCCTCCCAGGGCGCGACCAGCAGGATCAACTGGCCCAGCGACGGGGCCAGGATCGGCACGCCGAGGAAGACGAGGAAGCTCAGGGACATGACCCGCGCCATGGTCCGCCCGCTGAACCGGTCGCGCACGATGGAGACGGCCAGCACACGCGTCGCCGCCGAGCCCAGTCCTTGCCCGACCCGGGCGATGATCAGGGTCTCGAAGCTCGGCGCCAGCATGGCCATCAGGCTGAAGGCCACATAGATGCCGACGCCGATCATCAGGATCGGCTTCCTTCCGAACCGGTCGGCCAGCGGCCCGTAGACCACCTGGGCCGCGCCGAAGCCCAGCAGATAGGCGGTGACGATCCACTGCCGGCTGTTCTCCGACGCCACGCCCAGCGCCTCGCCCATCGCGGGCAGGGCGGGCAGCATCGAGTCGATCGCCAGGGCGTTCAGCGCCATCATCAGGGCGATCATGCAGACGAACTCGGGGAAGCCCGGCCCCTTCGCCGCGACCTTCGCCTCCGCTTCGAGCTCTGCGGCGTCCGTCTGGGTCTGGTCCTGGGGCCTCGTCATGCCGTGACCCATGCGCCACGGACAGCGTCGCCGCAACCACAGAGGGGCCGAAAATGCTGCGCCGCAGCATTATTTGACTGGCCCATTTTACAATCCGGCCTACGGTAACGACGGTTCTTCACTCCTGCAGATCGAGACGGGCGCATGATCGTCCTCGGGGTTCTCATCATTGTGGTCTTCCTGGGCGCATTGCTCTGGGACTTCCTCGGCCAGCCGACCAAGCTGCGCCATCTCGGCCGCCGTCGCGGTTCGATCGGCAAGTCGCGCGGCGTCTCCTCGCGCAACCGCGACAAGAACGCCCCCGAGGCCGACTGACAGACCTGGCGGCCCAGCCTTGCTGACAGGGCGCCTGACCCCCACATCCTGAGCAGCGTCATCCCTGTCAGTGGGCGGGCGATGAGCCGCGTCTGCGGCCAAACGGACACAGGCGCCCGGCTGTCGGAATTCCTTACAGCTTGTGAGGTTGTTTTCTGGACGATTGGGTCTATTTAACGCCCGTTCCTCCCCGAACGCCCGTCTCCCAACATCTGGTCGTCCATGCCCGCTGCACCCGCTCTCAAGAACCGCCTGCCCCTGATCGTGGCCGGCGTCGTGGTCCTCGCCCTCCTCATCGGCGGCTTCTTCTGGTGGCAGAACAAGCAGCGTTGGGAGGCGACCGACAACGCCTTCGTCCAGGCCGACACCACCATCGTCAGCCCCCAGATCAACGGTTACGTCACCGAGGTCCTGGTCAGCGACAACCAGCGCGTCGAGCCCGGCCAGATCCTGGTCAAGCTGGATGACTCCGACGCCAGGGCCCAGCTGGCCCAGGCCGAAGCCAATCTCGCCGCCCTGACCGCCGCCGTCGGCAATGTCGACGCCCGCGCCGTGCAGGAGCAGGCCACCATCGCCTCGCGCGCCGCCGCCGTCCGCTCGGCCCAGGCCAACGCCGCCCTCGCCGACGCCCGCGTCGAGCGCTACGGCAAGCTGGCCCAGCAGGGCTGGGTCTCCCAGCAAGGCATCCAGACTGAACGCGCCGGCGCCCAGACCGCCCAGGCCTCGGTCGCCGAGGCCCAGGCCGCCCTCACCGCCGAGCAGCGCAACGTCGGCGTCCTGGGCTCGACCCGCGAACAGAGCGTCGCCGCCGTCGAACAGGCCCGCGCCGCCGTCGAGGTCGCCCGCACCAATCTGGACCGCACCGTGATCCGCGCCGCCACCGCCGGCGTCGTCGGCGCCCGCAGCGTCCGCGTCGGCCAGTACGTCCGCGTCGGCGGCCAGATCCTGTCCATCGTGCCGCTGGGCGACGTCTATGTCGTGGCCAACTTCAAGGAGACCCAGCTGGACCGTCTGCGCCTCGGCCAGACCGTCGAGATCAAGGCCGACGCCTTCCCCGGCCAGCACATCACCGGCCGCATCGACAGCTTCTCCCCGGCGACCGGCTCGGAGTTCGCCCTTATCCCGGTCGAGAACGCGACCGGCAACTTCACCAAGATCACCCAGCGCGTGCCTGTCCGCATCGTGGTCAGCCGCGCCCAGGGCGGCGCCGCCCTGCGCCCCGGCCTGTCGGTCGAGGTCAAGGTCGATCTCAAGAGCCCCGGCGGCGTCAGCTTCGCTGAATCCACGACCGGTCAGACCCGTCTGGCCGACGCCGGCGTGGCTCAGTCGGGCGCGCACGAGTGACCGACGCCGCCGCCTCCGAGGGGGCTGTTCCGGCCGGAGCCGGCAAACCGGCGGCGCCCGCCGCCGGCAAGCCTGGCGCGCCCGTGGCGGGTCACCCCGAGATCAACTGGACCATGCTGCTGCTCGGCTTCGCCGGCATGGTCATCGGCCAGTTCATGGCCATCCTCGACATCCAGATCGTCGCGGCCTCCCTGCCGCAGATCCAGGCGGGCGTGGGCGCCTCGGCCGACGAGATCAGCTGGATCCAGACCGCCTATCTGATCCCCGAGGTCGTGATGATCCCCCTGTCGGGATATCTGTCGCGACTGTGGGGCACCCAGCGGCTGTTCCTGATCTCCTGCACCGGCTTCCTGATCATGTCCGTGGCCACGGGGCTGTCGAACTCGATCGACACCATGATCCTGTTCCGTGCGCTTCAGGGCTTCGTCGGCGGGGCCATGATCCCGACCGTCTTCGCCGTGGCCTTCACCGCCTTCCCGCCGGACAAGCGCGTCACGGCCAGCGTGGTCATGGGTCTGATCGTCACCCTCGCGCCCACCGTCGGCCCGACCCTCGGCGGTCACCTGACCGAGTGGCTGAGCTGGCGCTGGCTGTTCTTCATCAACGTCGTGCCCGGCATGCTGGTCCTGTTCCTGGTCAGCCGATACGCCAATTTCGACAAGGGCGATCCGTCCCTGGCCAAGGGCTTCGACTGGTGGGGCCTCGGCCTCATGGCGACCTTCCTGATGAGCATGCAGTATGTGCTCGAGGAAGGCTCCAAGAACGACTGGCTGGCCGACAACCTGATCCTCGTCCTGACCATCGTGGCGGCGACCGCGGGCCCGGCCTTCGTCTGGCGCTCCCTGACCTATCGCAATCCGATCGTGGAGCTGCGGGCCTTCGCCAACCGCAACTTCATGGTGGGCGTCGTCATGACCTTCACCGTCGGCTTCGCCCTGTTCGGCGGCACCTTCCTGCTGCCGCTGTTCCTCGGCCGGGTGCGGCACTATTCGCCGTCGGAAGTCGGCACGACCATGGTCGTCTCGGGTCTGGCCATGTTCGCCACCGGCCCGTTCGCTGGCCGTCTGGTCCGGGCGCTGGATCCGCGCATCCTGATGTTCGGCGGCTTCATGCTGTGCGCCTGGGGCATGTGGGACGCGCGTCTGGTCACCGACGACTGGGGCTTCTGGCAGTTCGCCAGCGTCCAGGCCCTGCGCGGCGTCGGCGTCATGATCGCCATGATCGCTTCCCAGCAGGTGACCATGTCGACCCTGCCGCCGCACATGGTCAAGAACGCCTCGGGTCTGGTGAACCTGTTCCGCAATGTCGGCGGCGCCTTCGGCCTGGCCTTCCTGAACACCTCCCTGACCACCAACACCGCCGCGCATATGAGCGAGCTGACCAGCCGCATCAGCCAGTCCAGTGTCGAGATGCAGGACATGATGACCGGCATCGCCGATCGCTTCTCGACCTCCATCAATCCGGACGGGGCGGCGATGAAGGCCATCTACGGCATGATGCAGCAGCAGGCGACGACCCTGGCCTTCGGCGACGCCTTTGCCGTCCTCGGCATCGGCTGCGCCGTGGCAGCCTTCGTCACCCTGTTCGCCCGGCCGGTGAAGCCCAACCCGTCGGCCGCTCCCTCGGACGCGCACTGATGCCCAGGGCTGCAGGCCAGATCGATCCGAGGAAGAGCGAGGCCATTCTCGAGGCCGCCGCCACCCTGTTCCATGAGCTGGGCGGGGCGGTGTCGATGGAGGCGATCGCGAAGAAGGCCGGGGTGTCGAAACAGACCCTCTACAACCGCTTCGCCTCCAAGACCGAACTGGCCCACGCCCTGGCCGAGCGGCGTTCGGAAGCCATCACCGCGCCCCTGCGCACCGAGGGCGATCCCGAGGCCGTGCTGACGGCCTTGGCCACGACCCTGATCACCAAGGTCTGCAACGCCCACAAGACCGAGAGCCTGCGCGGCGTCGCCCTGATGTCGCCGTCGATTCCGGGCATCGCCCAGGCCATCTACGACGGCGGCCCGGCCGCCAGCCTGCGCCGCATCTCTGCCTGGCTGGTGGAACAGGACCGCAAGGGACTGCTGAGGGTGCCCGATCCCGACCATGCGGCCGAGATGTTCTCGTCCATGGCCGTGGGCCACGGGCATCTGCGCGCCATGCTGGGTCTGGAGCATCCCGAGGTCGACATCGAGGCCCGCGCCCGCGAGACGGCGCAACGCTTCATCCGCGCCTTCGCGGTGTGATCGTCCATTTCTGAAGATTGGTGCCCCGGGTCGGGCTCGAACCGACACTCCTCTCGGAACCGGATTTTGAGTCCGGCGCGTCTACCAGTTCCACCACCGGGGCCCGCAAGAGGTTGCTGACCTAGCCAGAGGGCGGGCCGGTGTCCAGAGAAACCGTCCCGCCGGCCCTGTTCAATGCCGGTTCAACAGCTGGGCCGGGAAGTCGAGTTCGAACTCCGAGTAGCTGGCGGCCACCCCGAAGGTCGCCTCGCCGTTGCGGCCCGCATAGCGGTCCAGCAGGGGGGAGTAGGTGTAGAAGCGGATCTTCCGGCGCTCCACATCGAACTCCATGAAGCGCAGCCAGCCGCCGCCGCCGTTGGCCGAACCGGCCTGACCGTCCGGCCCGACCGTATTGCCCTGGAAGTCCTGCAGCACCTGATAGACCGGCAAGCCCGCGTCGTTGCGGTCGATCCTGAGGTTCTCGCCCAGCGACACCCCCTCGACGGGCTGGGTGTAGGCATGGCCGCTCAGGACCATGAAGATCATCGGGTTCTTGCGCACGAACCGGTCCCAGATCTGGTCGGGCGACAGATGGTCGGTGCCAGCGAACAGGCTGGCGGTGCCGTTGGCGCGGTCGGTCGCCCCGGTCTTCGACGGCGCGAGCCATTCGTGGGTCGAGATGATGACGGGGATGTCCGGGTGGGCGTCGATCACCCCTTGCGCCCAGTCCAGAACGGCCGGCGGCGGGTCCATCTCCAGCGACAGATGCAGGAAGGGTTTGCCGTCGCCTTCGAAGGTCTGGAAGCTGTTCAGCCCGTTCTCCGTCGCCCCGCCGTACCAGGCCTTGCTGGCGAAATGACGCGAGGTCGGGCCGAAATAGAAGCTGAACGCCCGGCCGCCCGCGAGGGGCCGCGACGCGCCCGGCCCGCCGTCCTCGGCCCACCAGCTGTAATTGTCATAGTCGTGGTTGCCCGGGACCATGCCGAAGGGGACCCCCGAGCGGCTCAGGATCGAGACGGCGCGGTTGGCGATGTCCCACTCCTCGCGGGTGTCCATCACGCGGGCGGGCGCCGCGTCCGTGGCGGGCAGGCGGAACTGTCCGTCGCCGTGCTGGATGAGGTCGCCGACGAAGGTGACGAAGGCGATGTTCTTCGGGCCCTTCTGATCGGCCAGATACTGCATCTCGCGCGCGAAGGTCTCGGCCCCGCGCGGCTGGGGCAGGGCGATGTCGGAATAGTTCTGGGTGTCGGGGACGACCGCGACGGTGAAGGTCTGGGCCAGGGCGGATCCGGCCGCGAACAGTAGGACGGCGGCGCCGATGGCGGGCAGCAACTTGAGGGTCTTCACCGAGGTCTCTCCCGAAAGCCAAAGGGCCCTCCCGCGCCGTCGCCGACGTGGAAGGGCCCCGAAGGTCAGCGCGAAATGCGCCTAGAAGTCAAAGCTGAGCGTCGCGAACACCTGACGCGGCGCCGAGGCGTGGAACACCAGGATCGACCCGGCCGCATCGTCCGGCGCGAAGACGCTCGAGTCGAAGTTCGAGGCATAGCGCTTGTCGGTCAGGTTGGTGGCGTTCACCGACAGTTTGGCGCCGGTGTCGCCGATTTCGTAGCTGACGCCGAGGTCGAAGGTGGTGACCCCGCCGAAGCCCTGATCGTTGGTGTAGGTATAGAAGCGCTCACCGGTGTACTTGCCTTGCAGCGAGGCCGAGAACGGGCCGCTGTGCAGGGTCAGGACGCTGGAGACCATCTCCTTTGGCGTATCCACCTGCTGCTTGCCGGCGGTGGCCTTGACCACACAGGTGGTGGTGCACCAGTTCAGGTCGTCGTCGTAGGTGGTCTCGTTATACGAGGCCGAGTTGTACCAGGTCAGCCAGGACAAGGGCTTCCACAGCGCGCCCAGTTCCACACCGTTCGAGGTGACCCCGCCCGCGTTGTGGAAGGAGTTGCCGCAGCCCGGGTTCTGCTGCTGGTTCGTCGGGCAGGGGTTGTACTGCAGCAGACGGTGTTCAAACTCGACGTGGTAGGCGGCGATCGAGAGCTGCAGCGGGCCGCTGATATAGCGATAGCCGGCGTCGAAGCTCTTGGAGGCTTCCGGTTCCAGATACTGGCCCTGGGCGTCCCAGACCGTCTGCGTCACCGATTGCGGCCCCAGCTTGAAGCCGCCCTGGTACATGGCGATGTTCTCGGCATAGCTGGCGTAGACCTCATGGCCGGGCGCCAGCTGATAGTGGACGCCGACTTCCGGCAGGAACCAGTCCTCGGCGGTCAGGCTGCCGCTGGCGAACTGGCTGGAGGCCGGCGGGGCGTTGGTGGCGATGCCGCGGATGGCGTGGGCGTCCGACTTCGACCAGGTGCTCTTGAAGCCGAAATCGATGGTCAGCCGGTCGTCCAGCAGGCGCACAGTGTCCTGGACATAGTACTGGCGCGTCTCCCAGTCCGTCTCCTGGACCCACTGGGCCGTCGAGGGCGTGCCGCCCAGGAACTTGCCGAGGTCGCTCGGGCCGGTCACGTCGGTGCGGATGTAGCGGGCGGCGCTGGAGGTGTTCTCCTCCAGCCAGAAGCCGGCCTGGAGTTCGTTGACGCCGAAGTTCCACTTCAGGCTGCCGACCACGCCGTCACGGTCGATGGTGTAGCGAGTGTCGCGGATCTGGACCGGCAGGTCGTCGGCGGTCGAGGTCGTGCCCTGGTTGGACAGGCCGGTGATGAAGTTGTTCCCGGCGCCCTTGTCGGTGTGTTTGTAGACCTGCAGGTGGGCCTTCAGGGCGCTGGTCAGGTCGAAGTCGCCGGCCAGGTAATAGAGCTCGTCGTTGCGCAGGATCTGGCCGTTGGTGAAGGTCACGTCCGAGTTGCGCTGCGGCGCGGGCGCGGCGACGCACTGGGCGGCCAGCGAGGCCACCGAACAGGCGGCGACGCCGACATAGGCCTGCCAGTTCGGGGCATAGCCGGCCCAGTCCCAGCCGAGGCGGCCCAGCATATCCTTGGACAGATAGGCGTCATCGGCCTGGTTGGTGCGCGAGATGTCGGCGAAGGCCGTGATGGTCCCGCGCTCGAATTCGTACACCGCCTTGGCGTTCAGCTGTTTGCCGGTCGAGGTGTTGTAGTCGCCCTGGTTCACGAACAGGTCCTGTTCGCTGTACTGGCCCGAAACATAGGCCGAGAAGCCGTGATGCTCGCCGGTGTCGAAGCGCAGGAAGGTGCGCAGGGTGTCCTCGCTGCCGACCGTCTGGCTGCCCGAGAAGCCCAGGTCGCGATGCGGGTTCGACGAGGTGTAGATCAGGGCGCCGCCGAGGTTGCTGGTCGACGGGATGCTCAGGCCGGCGATGCCGGTGGCCAGATCGGCGCGGCCCAGGTTCTCGGAGATCAGGGCCCGGCTGATCGTCAGGCCGTTGTAGTTGTTATAGGCTCCGTCGCCGAGCGGCATGCCGTCCAGCGAATAGCCGAGGTGGGTCGTGTTGAAGCCGCGCACCTGAAGCGACAGCGACTGTTCGTTGACGCCCAGGGCGTCGATCGACTGGGCCATGACGCCCGGCAGGATGTTCAGCGCCTTCTGGATGCTTGTCCCCGGCGGCAGGGTGTCGAGGTTCTGCGGCGTCAGGGTCGAAACCGAGCGAGTCTGGCCCGCGCCGATGACGACGATCTCGTCGACGGTGTCCGGACCGGCCTCGGGAGCTGCGGCCTCGGGCGCGGTGGCCACGGCGGCGTCGGCGGCGACAGGCTCGCCGGCGAAGGCGGCGCCGGCCGTGGTGGCCAGCATGGTTCCAGCCAGCAATCCGGCCAGGCGAGTGTATCGAATGTGTGACAACATGACGCGGTCCCCCCAAAAGTCGGGGAGGCTCTAGGCCCGGCCTGTAACGGCGCCGCTTCGGTTAGATGACGGCCGGATGACTTTTGTGTTGCGACGCATCCTGTGTCGGGGACCGTGTCGTGGCTGCATCCATAAGGCTGGCGTCAGGGACTGGCCGGGCCGCGTGAGGCCTCTACCCGGGCCAGGGCCTGTTCCAGCACGGGGTCGTTCGGCCCTTCCAGGATCGGGGTTTCGATGACGACGTCGGGCGCCACGCCGCGCGCGGTCCGGTCGCCGTCGGGGCGAACGATGAAGGCCTTGGGATAGCCAACGACGAGGCCGGTGCGGGGCAGGGCGAACGTCTCCATCGCGCCATAGGTCGTGGCGAGGTCCGAGGTCTCCTCGCCCATCACGACCGCGAAACCATAGTCCTGAAACGTCGCGGCCATGGCGACCGTGTTCGAATAGGAGCGGCGGTTGATCAGGGCGTAGACCCGGCCGGCGAAGCGCCGCCCCGCGCGCGGTTCGACCATGGGGATGGGGAAGTCGATGGCCGTCCCCGGTGTCGCTCCGGCATAGGCCCGGGCCATGGCGGCCGAGATGCCGGTCGGGTCATTGCCGGCGACCGTCAGGCGCGCGGCGTTGGAGGCGGTGGTCTGCTCACTGACCCGGATGGTGAAGGACGAGGTAAAGCGGAACGGCCGGGTCGCGAACCAGGCCAGTACCAGGTCGCTGAAGCTGTTGTCGCCGCCGGGATTGTCCCTGAGGTCGAGGATCAGGTCGGTCGCCCCGGCGTGCAGGAAGTCCTCGAACGCCTTGTCGACGAAGGCCTTGAAGGCCGTGTTGTCATAGGCCGTGGCCTCGGTCTGGGCCTCGACATTGTAGGTCGGGCCGGGGCGCAGATACGCGACGCCGTCACCCAGCATCCGGGCCTCGCGGGCGGTCCAGCTGAGGTCGAGGCGCGGCGGTTGGCCGGCTTGGGCGGCCGTCAGGTCGGCCGGGCTGAGCGCCGGGACCGTCACCGCGAAGGGCGCGCCGTCGCCGCGTTTCAGGACCAGATCGAAACCCACGACATCGCCAAGCTTGCTCCACAAAAGGCGACGGAAGCCGCTCTCCATCATCGTGCCCAGCATATAGGGGGTGTCGGCCGACATCAGGGTGGAGGCGCGGGCGAACCAGTCGGAGGCGGTGATCCCGTCGATCGACACGATCTCGTCGCCCGGTGTGATCAGGGCCGAGCCGGAGCCGTTGAGGGCGACGAATATCCGCTGGTCGCGGATGCGGATATCGAGCGGAAACGCCCGGCCTCCGGCCTGCCTGTAGGCGCCATAGGCCTCCGAGGCGGCGTCGATGCGGGCGTGGGCGATACGGCCGAAGGCGACGAAACGCTGGAAGAAGGCGGCGGCTTCGGCCCGGCTCATGGGGCGGACGATTTCGCCGTTCATCTGGTCGAACAGCCGGTCGTAGTCCGCCTTCGAAGCGCGGGCGTAGAGGTCGTAGTGGGCCTGCTTCAGGCCGGCGTAGAGATCGGCGAAGTCCTGACGTATCGCTTCCGCCGGGATCGGGGCCTCCGCAGGGGCCGCGGCGCTTTGGGCCTCGCGCGCCACCGCCGCATTGATCCCGCCGGCGGCCAAAGCGACCGCCACGCCTATCGCCATGCCAAACGTCTTGATCCGCACGTCCATACCCCTGAAGCTGTCCCTGAACTCTGGCCGGAAGGCTAGGGGCGTCGGCCCGGAGACGGAATGACGGCGGCCTCCCTTTTCCCTGACCTTTTCCTGACCGAGAGGCCTTCTGACCGTGTCCGCATCCGCGTCTTCTGACATCATGGAGGTCGGGGTTCTGGAGATCGGGAGCTGGAGCGCCCATCGCGACGAGGGGCGGCTGCGGCGAGGCGATGAGAGCCGGACGCTGGAGCCCAAGGTGATGGACCTGCTGTTCCTGCTCGCCTCCCGTCCCGGCCAGGTCTTCTCGCGCGAGACCCTGACGGCGGCGCTGTGGCCCGACACCACGGTCGGCGAGGACGCCCTGTCGCGCTGCGTCTTCAAGCTGCGCAAGGCGCTGGAAGACACCCGGTGCGGCGGGCGGATCGAGACCATTCCCAAGCGCGGCTACCGGCTGGTTGTGGCGGTGTCCGGGACCGGGAGTGCGCCTCGCCCGACCTTGCCGCGCAAAGCCATGATCGGCGCGGCCGCGAGCCTGTGCGTCGTGGCGGCGGCGGTGGTTCTGGTCCTGATCGCGTTCCGGCCCACCCCCTCTCCGGCGCCCGTCGTGAACCGGACGGTGGCCCGGGCCGCCGACAGCTATTACCAGTTCACCCGCGCCGACAACGAGGCCGCCATCGTCCTCTATGAGCGGGCGCTGAAGGCCGATCCGAACGCGCCGGAAGCCCTGGCAGGTCTGGCCGGCGCCCTGGTGCAGAAACATATGCGCTGGCCCGACGGCCGGGACGCGCCGCGACCGAAGGGCAGCGCCCTGAGGGCGGCCCTGGCCTCGGGGCGGCTGGCCGAACCGGCGGCGGTCGCGGACCTGAAGCGCGCGGTCGAACTGGCCGGACGGGCGGTGACGGCACGGCCGCACGATCCCGAGGTCCAGCGGGCGTTCGGCCTGGCCCTCTCGGCGAGCGGGCGTCTGGCGGAGGCGGCGGCGGTCTATGACCGGGCCTTGGCCGAGCATCCAGACGATTGGGGCCTGCTGATCAACCGCGCTGACCTTCTGGACATCGCGGGCCGTGACGACGACGCCCTGTCGATGCTGGAGCGGGCCTATGAGGGGATGGACAAGGCCTATGCCGCCGAGCCGGTCCGGGTCCGGCCCTGGCAGGCCGAGCTCGGCGTTGAGATCGGGCGACGGCATGAGGCGCGATCGGAGGTGGTGAGGGCGCGGGCCTGGTATCGCCGCACCCTTGCCGACGACCCTTCGGCGACGGCCGCCGCCGCCCGGCTGGCGGCGCTCCCGCCCGATCCTGTCTGACCCCGTCGGAGAATTCCGCCGCCGCCCTTGCGTTTCAACGCGCTGTAACGCATCTGCCTTCGCATGACCGATCAGACCTTGCCCGATCTCGCGATCGTCTATGAGCACCCGGAATGGTTCGAGCCGCTGTTCGCGGCGCTGGACCGGCACGGGGTGTCCTATGTGAAGGTCCCGCTGGCGGGGCACAGCTTCGACCCGGCGGCCTCGCCGGCGCCGGCGAAGGTGGTGTTCAGCCGGGTGGCCATGTCGTCATTCCTGCGCGAGCCTGAGCATCCGATCTTCTACGCCCAGAGTCTGTTCGAGCACTGGCAGGGGCAGGGGACGCGGGTGGTCAACGCCTCGGCCCTGAATATCGACACCTCCAAGGCGCGGCAGATGTCGCTGATCGCGCGGCTGGGGCTGAAGGGGCCGGCGACGCGCGTGGCGCACCGTCAGGCCGACATCCCGGCGGCGACCGAGGGGCTGCGCTTCCCCGTGCTGGTCAAGGCCGACATCGGCGGCGCCGGCGCCGGCATCATCCGCTATGAGAGCCCGGAGAAGCTGGCCGAGGCGGCGGGCGAGAAATGGTGTCCGGTCGGGGTCAATGGCCTGTCCCTCATTCAGGAATACGCCCCGCGCCGCGACGGCAAGATCACCCGGGTCGAGACCCTGGGCGGAAAATACCTCTACGCCATCGACATCGAGAGCCCGGGCGACGCTTTCGATCTCTGCCCTGCCGACGCCTGTCTGGTGCGGCCCGGCGCCCCGACCCTGACCATGACGAAGACGACGCCCTCGGCCGAGATCATCGAGGCGGTCGAGCGGCTGGCCGTGGCGGGGGAGCTGGAGATCGGCGGCATCGAATATCTGATCGACGATCGCGACGGCTCGGTCCTGTTCTACGACATCAACGGCCTGTCGAACTTCGTGGCCAAACCGGTCGAGGTGCTGGGCTTCGACCCTCACGACAATCTGGTCGAATGGCTGGTCGGGATCGTCGCCGAACAGACTCGCAAGGCGGAGAAGGCGGCATGAGGTACGGCTATTGGGCCCCGGTCTTCGGCGGCTGGTTGAGGAATGTCGCCGACGAACCGCGCGCCTCGTGGGAGCATCTGTCGGCCATCGTGAAGCGGTCCGAGGAGATCGGCTATGACCTGACCCTGGTCGCCGAGCTGAACCTCAATGACATCCAGGGCATCGACGCCCCGGCCCTGGACGCCTGGTCGTCGACGGCGGCCCTGGCGGCGGTGACCTCCAGGATCGAGCTGATGACGGCGGTGCGGCCGAACTTCCACCAGCCCGCCCTGTTCGCCAAACAGGCGGCCAATATCGACCGGATCTCGGGCGGCCGTCTGGCCCTGAACGTCGTCTCGTCCTGGTGGGCCAAGGAGGCCGAGAGCTATGGGCTGCAATTCGACCAGCACGACGACCGCTACGCCCGCACCACCGAATGGCTGCAGGTGCTGGACAAGCTCTGGTCAGATCCGCGCACGGACTTCTCGGGGGCCTACTACGAACTGAAGGACGCCATCGTCGAACCCAAGCCCCTGTCGACGCCGGAGCGCCGCCGTCCGGTGATCTACGCCGGGGGCGAGTCCGAAGCCGCCAAGACCCTGATCGCCCGCCACTGCGACGCCTATGTCATGCACGGCGACACGCCCGAGGTGATCAAGGACAAGGTCGCCGACATGAAGGCCCGCCGCGAGAGCTTCGGCCTGCCCCCGATGCAATTCGGCATGGCCGGCTACGCCATCGTCCGCGATACGGAAGCCGAGGCGGCGGCCGAACTGGCGCGCATCACCACCATCCCCGGCCTGGCCGAGGGCGCGCCGCCCGCCGGCTTCGCCAATTTCGACCAGTGGCTGTCGGGCACCCAGCTGGAGCGGGAGCTGAAGATCCGCGAATATTCGGTTTCCAACCGCGGCCTGCGCCCCGGCTTCGTCGGCACGCCCGAAACCGTCCGCGAACGGATCGAGGAATTCGAAGCCGCCGGCCTCGACCTCGTCCTGCTGCAGATGTCGCCCCAGGCCGAGGAGATGGAGCGGTTCTCGGCCCAGGTGATCCGGCCGAACTGACGGGCTAGGCGGTCGCCTCGACGTGGCTGTCCGTGCCGCCGTGCTGGACGCGGCGGGCGCGGATGTACATCTCGACGCGCTGGACGATGATCATGCCGACGACGAAGACCAGGAAGGCGTCGGCGACGGCCGTGGCGTTCAGACCGAGGGCGGCGGCGTGCGGTTCGAGGAAGGCGCTGAGGGCGCGGCGACCCAGCAGCAGGACGACGATCAGGATCATGCCGATGGGCGAGGCCTGGGCCTTCAGCGTGCCGTCGGCATGTTTCTCGATGGTCGTCATCTTGCCGCGCCACCAGCCGGCGACGCCGCCGAGGATCAGGCCGATCGCGAGGACCAGCCAGTCCAGCGCGGCGAAGGGGGCGTGGCTGGCGCCGGGCTGTTTGCTGGTTCCCCAGATCGCCAGGGCCATCAGGGGCACGATGATGGCGGGGGCGACCCACAGATATTGCGGCCGCAGCGTTCGGGGCGTCCGGTTGCGGAGCACGACCATCAGCAGGGCGAAGCCCACGGCGATAAGCGGAATATACTGTTGCGGCGTCATGCCCGTTGTCCCCCTGCGGCAGGGCGCCGCAGGGCCGAGATTAGGCCGGTAACCCGGGTTCGGGGAAGAGGCCCGACGAGGAGATCAGACCTTTTCGACGGTCTGTTCGATGGCGCCGAAGATCGAGTGATGCCTGTCGTCCAGCATCTCGATGCGGACTGTGTCGCCATACGTCAGGAAGGGCGTCTCGGCCGCGCCGCGCAGGATGGTTTCGACCGTGCGGACCTCGGCGATGCAGCTGTAGCCCAGCCCGCCCTCGGCGACCGGACGGCCCGGACCGCCGTCGGCGCCCTTGTTGGACACCGTGCCGGATCCGATGATCGTGCCCGCCGCCAGAGACCGGGTCTTCGCGAGGTGAGCGATCAGGGTCCCGAAGTCGAAGGTCATGTCGACGCCGGCGTCGGCCATGCCGAAGTCCTTGCCATTGAGCTGGACGCTGAGCGCGCCCGACAGCTTGCCGGCCTTCCAGCGCTCGCCAAGGGCGTCGGGGGTCACCAGCACGGGCGACAGGGCGCTGGCGGGCTTGGACTGGACGAAGCCGAAGCCCTTGCCCAGCTCGGCCGGGATCAGGTTGCGCAACGAGACGTCGTTGATCAGTCCCACCAGACGGATGTGATCCAGCGCCTCGGTCGGGGTCACGCCTTGCGGCACGTCGCCGACGACCACGATGATCTCGCCTTCCAGATCGCAGCCCCAGGCGTCGTCGGCCAGGGGGATGGGATCGCGGGGCGAAAGGAAGCCGTCCGACCCGCCCTGGTACATCAGGGGATCGGTCCAGAAGGTGGCGGGCATCTCGGCGCCGCGCGCCTTCCGCACCAGTTCGACGTGGTTCACATAGGCCGAACCGTCCGCCCACTGATAGGCGCGGGGCAGGGGGGCGGCGGCGTCGTGCTCGCGGAACCGGCCCGTCGGCACGGCCTCGTGCTCGAGGCTTTCCGAAAGGGCGCGCAGTTTGGGTTCGCAACGCTCCCAGTCATCCAGCGCCGCCTGCAGCGTCGGGGCGATCAGAAAGGCGTCCGTGAACCAGTGCAGGTCGTTGGAGACGACGACGAGGCGGCCGTCACGGCCGTGCTTGAGCGAGGCGAGCTTCATGCCCCGAGGCTTAGGCCGATTTTTCCGGAGGGGAAACCGGGGATGGCGCCTGATCAATGATCAGAAATGTTCAGGGCGCCCGATTCAGGAGGGGCGGGTCAGGAGGGCCGCGTCAGCTGTTTGCGCGCCGCGCGCAGCTCGGCCAGCCGGGCGGGCTTGTCGCTCCAATGGTCCGACAGATTGTGGACGGCGGCGCGCACCGCCTCGATCTGGGCCGCTGCGCTGAGCGTCTTCGGCGGATGGTCGCCATGCCCGCCGGAGTGACCCCCGGCCGCAGGCTTGTCGTGGCCGTGACCCTTGTCGTCCTTGCCGTGGCCATCGCCGTGACCGTCCTTGTGGTCGTCTTCGTGACCGTCGGAGGCGGGGGCGTGGCTGATGAAGACGTCGCGCGCCTTGATGATGACCTTCTCGACGCCCGACTTCTCGGCGTGGGGCTCGGGCTTGTGCTCCTTGTGCTCGGCCTTGGGCGGGCTCTTGTCGATGCCGTCCAGCGCAGGCCCGAGCGCGCCGTAGGGACCGGACAGCCCCTTGGCCAGGACCAGAACGTCGCCCAGTTGATCCTTGATCGTCGCCTGGGCCTTGCGGGCGGCGGCGATGACGCCGTCGCGCGGCGCGCCTGTCGCCTCGGCCAGGGCCTTCCTGATGGCCGTATAGATGGCCTCGGACGGATCGTCGCCGGGACGTCTGGCGCGACCCCAGAGCCAGCCCAGCAGCACGGCCAGACCCAGCAGAAGCACCAGTGTCGTGGTCATCGCCGGCGACAGGGCGAAGAACAGACCGCCCGGTTCCTGGGTGTAATAGGCGTCGGGCGCGGGGAAGTCGGTCGGGGTCGGGGCTGACATGCGGCGATCCTTCTCCGGCCGGTGTGCGAGACCGCCATCATGGCTGAACGGCCGCGCTTCGCAATGAAAAGGTTAACGTCGTTGTGCGAAGTTTTTCCTGAGCCGGTTCAATCGCCCGATGGGGGAATTCCTACGCGGGCGGCGCGAGGATGGCGCGGGTCTCCACCCCGGTGCGGGCGGCGGCGTCGCGCACCTCGACCTCAACCACGATGGCGCCCTCGGGCTCCAGCGCCCAGAGGTAGCGGCGCTCGACCTCGACCGTGCGGCCCGAGGGCGCGAAACCCTCATAGCTGTCGCCCCAGGGGGTGATCCGCTTGAGCTCGGGCCAGGTCAGGTCGCAGGCGGCGGCCAGTTCCTCCTCGGCCATGGCGGTCAGTTCGTGTTCGGCGAAGCTCATTGCGGCGTCTCGTCGGCGTAGATGGCGACGCGGGCGGCCTCGCCGGGATGGATCTCGCCGCGATACATGCCCGAGGTGGACATGGCGAAGGCGGGTTCGCCGTTCAGGCCCATGACGACCACACCGCCCTTGCCGCCGAGGCTTTCCGCGTCCGCGATCTCGGCCCGTGCGGCGTTGCCCGTTATTGGCGGTCTCTCCGTGGTACAGATTTCGTCGGGCGTTCTCGCGCACGGCGCCGGCGGTCCCAGGTCGGCGATGAGCTGGTCAGGATTTCTGGTCCACGCCGCGATCCGCGCGCAGATGTCCCGCGCCACTGTCGCCCGGATGAAATACTCGCCGTCGCCCGTCGCCGAGACCGCGCAGCCGTCGCGGTTTGAGGCGTAGGTGCCGGCGCCGATCACCGGCACGTCCCCGACCCGGCCCCAGCGCTTGCCGTTGGTCCCGCCGGTCGAGGTGCCCGCCGCCAGATGGCCCTGGCTGTCGAGGGCGACGGCGCCGACGGTCCCGAATTTGCGCTCGTTCAGCGGCGGGGCCGAAGGATCGTTGGCGGCCATACCCTGAGCCGGAGGCGGCGGGGCGCCTTCGGGACGGTCGGGGATCGGCTGGTGCTGTTCGTTGAGCAGCCGGACCAGCCCCTGCCAGCGGCGCTCGGTGAAGAAGTACGACGGCGGAACCTGCTCCAGCCCCACCGAGGCGGCGAAGGCGTCGGCGCCCTGGCCGATCAGCATGACGTGCGGGCTCTGCTCCATCACCGCCCGGGCGGCGGCGATCGGGTGGCGGGTGGTGGTCAGGCCCGCGACGGAGCCGGCGGTCAGGTCGGCGCCGTTCATGACCGCGGCGTCCAGCTCGTTCTTGCCCGCGGCGGTGAAGACCGCGCCGCGCCCGGCGTTGAACAGGGGATCGTCCTCCATGATCTGGATCGCCGCCTGAACGGCGTCGAGCGCCGAGCCGCCGCCGTCCAGCACCTTGCCGCCCGCCTCCAGCGCCCTTCTCAGCGCCGCGCGATAGGCCGCGTCCTGCTCGGGCGACAGACTGGCCCGCTCGATCACCCCGGCCCCGCCGTGGATGGCGAAGGACCAGCGCGGGGCGTCAGCCGTCGTCTGGGCCAGGGCGGGAGCGGCGATCAGGGAGAGGCCGAGAGCCAGTCCGGCGAGCTTGGCGAAGGGGCGAGGCATGACGGACTCCCGGACGACGGAATTGAAGGGGCGGCTCACCGCCGGTGATGCAGCCGCTTCCACAGCCGATAGATCACGATCGGAGCGAAGCCGCAGATGATCCCGGCGCTGAACACCATCCAGAACCCCCCGCCGAGCCAGAACTCGCCGGCCAGCATCCCGGCGCCGGCCGCGAGGACCGGGCCGAGAAACGGCAGCCAGGACGGGGGTTTGGCCGGGAGCTTAATGGGCGTCGACCTTGATCACGCCGCGACGGATCTGGTCCAGCTCGATCGAGTCGAACAGGGCCTGGAAGTTTCCGTTGCCGAAGCCTTCGTTGCCCTTGCGCTGGATGATCTCGAAGAAGATCGGACCGAAGACGTCGGTGGTGAAGATCTGCAGCAGCAGGCCTTCCTCGTCCGAGCCGTCGATCAGGATGCGGTTCTTGCGCATCCGCTCCACGTCATGCCCGTGGTTGGGCAGGCGTTTGTCGATCAGTTCGAAATAGGTCTCGATGGTGTCCTGGAACTCGACGCCGCGCTCGCGCATGGCCTCGACGGTGGCGAAGATGTCGTCGGTGGCCAGGGCGATGTGCTGGATGCCCTCGCCGTTGTAGCGCTTCAGGAACTCCTCGATCTGGGAGTTGTCGTCCTGGCTCTCGTTCAGGGGGATGCGGATCGCCTTGTCGGGAGCGATCATGGCCTGGGAGAAGAGGCCCGTCGCCTTGCCCTTGATGTCGAAATACTTCTGCTCCTCGAAGGCGAAGACGTCGCCGTAGAAGCCCGACCAGGTGCGCATCTGGCCGCGGCGCACATTGTGGGTCAGGTGGTCGAGCAGGTACAGGCCGACGTTGTTCTTGCGCTCTTCCTCTTCCCAGCCCTCGATCTCGTCCCAGGCGTCATAGAGGGAGCCGGTCTCGCCATAGGCGTCGATGAGATACAGCAGGCTGCCGCCGATGCCGCGCAGGACGTAAGCCCCTTCGCCCAGCGCGCCGCCCGCATGGGCCTCCGCAGGCTGGGCGCCGCGCGCGACGGCGCCGTCCCAGGCGGCCTTGGCGTCGCTGACGCGGAAGGCCATGCCGTTGGCCGAGGGGCCGTGCTCGCGCGCGAACTCGCCCGCCTGACCGGTCGGGGTGCGGTGGACCAGGAAAGAGATGTCGCCTTGCTTGAGGCGCACGACATTGGTCTTCGGATTCACATGGGTCTGGACGAAGCCCATGGTCTCCAGCTGCTTGATCATGGCCTCGGGCTGAGGGCCGGTGAACTCGACGAACTCGAAGCCGTCGACGCCCAGCGGGTTCTCGGCGGCGGGGATGGTGGCGTCGGGCGTAAGGGTGGTGGCTGCGGTCGTCATGCGGCTCTCTCCACGGAACAGGTTGTGCGGCGGTCGCCGCGATTGGGCCGGAACCTAGTGGGGGAAGTCGGCTTCGCCAAGGCGTGCGATATTTCAGTCGTTTTGATGAGGAAAACGAAGGCGCTGCGGCGTCGCGGCGGATGGACCGCGCGTCCCGGCGTTGCTAGGGCTGGCGGGCTTTCCGGGGAAATCCATGCTGCGCAAACTCTACGACTGGGTCTTCGAACAGGCGCGCAAGCCCTATGCCGAGAAGACCATGGCGGCGGTGTCCTTCGCCGAGGCGTCGTTCTTCCCCATTCCGCCGGACGTCATGCTGGCCCCGATGATCCTGTCGCGGCCGGACCGGGCCTATCGCTATGCGGCCATCTGTTCGATCGCGTCCTTGCTGGGCGGGTTGCTGGGCTATGCCATCGGCGTCTTCCTGGAGCCGCTGGCGGTCAAGCTGTTGCACATCTTCGGCCACGGCATGGATATCGCCGTCTATCAGGCCTGGTTCGGTCACAACGGCTTCTGGGTCATTCTCGGCAAGGGGCTGACGCCGATCCCGTTCAAGCTGGTGACCATCGCCGCGGGCCTCGCTCACTTCAATCTCGGCCTCTTCGTTCTGGCCGTGGCCATCACCCGTTCGGGGCGCTTCTTCCTCGAGGCCTGGATCCTCAAGACCTGGGGCCCGGCCATGCTGGCGGTGGTCGAGAAGCGGCTGGCCCTGTTCTTCGTCATCGCCCTGGTCCTGCTGGTCGGCGGCTTCTTCCTTTTGAAGCTGTTGGAGCATTGAGCGGGGCGGGTTAGAACCGTCGCCTGATGATCGAGATCTATCGCCTCCTGACCCGTTGGTGGACCGCCTTCGCCCTGGCGATTTCGCTGGCCATGCTGGGCGCGGCCCATGCGTCCGAGCGGCTGTGGGGCCTGACGCCCTGCAACCTCTGCCTCAAGCAGCGCGAGGTCTTCTGGGGCGCGGTCGCCGTCTCCGCCGTCGCCACCCTGTGGGCCGTGATCAGCCGGGCCAGCCGCGGCACCCCGCGCATCGCCGCCTTCCTGCTGTTCGTCATCTTCCTGACCGGCGCGGTCACTGCGACCTTCCATACGGGCGGCGAGATGAAATGGTGGCACCTGCCCGCGACCTGCTCGGGCGCAGGCGGCGCGGCCAGTCTGGAAAGCCTGACGGCTCTGGCGCTGGGTACGGGCCCGGCTCCGAAGGTCGTGATGTGCGACGCCGTCACCTGGCGCTTCCTGGGTCTGTCGATGTCGTCGTGGAACGCCCTGATCTCGGCCGGTCTTGCCGTCTTCAGCCTGCTCGCCGCCAAACGCCCCAAGGACGCCCGCGCCCCCAAGAACGGCGCCGAGGCCATGCTGAAGGCGGCCTGAGATCATGACGGAAGCCCGCATTCCTCGTCCGCCCCTGCCGCGACCGGGCCGGGGCGCGTCGCGGGCGCGGATGGCCGAAATCCTGCGTGTCGACCACGCGGGGGAATATGCCGCCGTCCAGATCTACCGCGCCCAGCGCGCCGTCTTCGAAGCGGCGAAGGGCAAGGGCGCCATCGCCGCGGACCTGGCCCATATGCAGGATCAGGAGGCGGTGCATCTGGCGCGCTTCGACGCCCTGCTGAACGCCCGGCGCGTGCGTCCGACCCTGATGGTCCCGGCCTGGCGGCTGGCGGCCCAGGCCCTTGGCGCCGGCACCGCCCTGATGGGCGAGAAGGCCGCCCACGCCTGCACCGAGGCCGTCGAGAGCGTGATCGAGGAGCATTACGCCGACCAGATCGCCGAGCTGAAGGACCGCGATCCGGACCTGGCCGCCGAGCTGGAGCGCTTCCGCGCCGAGGAGCTGGAGCACCACGACCACGCCGTCGCCCACGGCAGCCGCGAGGCCCCCGGCTACCGCCTGCTCAGCGCCGTCATCAAGGCCGGCTGCAAGGTCGCGATCAAGGTCAGCGAACGCGTCTGAGCATATGCAACATTTTTATGTTGCGCTTGCGAACATCTGAGGCATCATCGGTATTCCAGTCTCTTGAAGGGATGCCGCCATGTTGTTCGCCCTGCTGACTTTGCTGGTTGCTGTGCAGACGCAATCGCCCAAGACACCTGAACCGGTCCAGACGGTCGCCGTTGCGATCGCCGCCCCGACCCCGCCTGTGGCCCCGGCCTCGACCTCCGCCCCGGCCGCCGCGACGACTGAGGCCGCCGCACCGGAGCCCGAGGCCGAGCCGGAACCCGAGGTCGAGGCCCCGTTGCCGACCCGCCAGGTCTGTCGCTATGTCGAGGTGACCGGCCAGAGGTTCCCGGTCCGTACCTGCCGCACGGTGACGATCTACCCCGACGAAAGCCACTAGCCGCCCGCCCGACTATCCCGACTGTCGATCCCGCCCGGACTGTCCGTGCCCGTCTGTGTTGCACGGCGGGAAAACTCGGGCATGATGGAACCTCAGGCTCTCCCCCGCCAGCTTCAGCACCGAGTATCCGTATGATGTTCGCCGTTCTCGCCTTCGCCGCCGCCCTCGCCCAGACGTCTTCCACCCAGGCCCAGGCCGGCGGTCAGGTCGATGCCGCGCCTCAAGTCGCGGCTGCGCCCGCCGCCGACGCTGCTCCGGCCGCCGCGCCCGAGGCCCAGCGTGCGCGTCTGGTCTGCACCACCCAACAGGTCACCGGTACGCGTTTCCCGATCCGTCGTTGCCGCACCGCTGAACAGGCGGCCTCTGATCGGGCGGAAAGCGCCGAAATGCTGCGCCGCATGCAGGGCGCCCGGACGATGCCGACCCAGTAAGGTCGGCCCTACGGCCTCGGCGCCACGTCGAAGGCCAGCATAAGGGTCCGCTGGGCCGCGCTGAAATTGTCGTCCGACAGGATGTAGATCCGCGTCCGCTCGCCTTGTTGACCATCACGGGTTTCGGCGGCGATACCTTCGAAATTGTCGGTCGTGCCGGGCAGTTTCAGCTCAACCAGGACGGGGCCGAGGGTCCCGTCTGCCGCCATGCGTCGCACCCGGGCCCGGGCGTCGATCGGCGGCGCGTAGGACCGCTGAACCACGAACCAGCCGCCCCCTGATCCGGCAGCCGGGTCGCGGTCCATGCCGGTGATCCGGTAGTCGCTGTCGCGCAGCAGGGGCGTCGGGGGTGCCGTCACCACCGTGCAGCCGCGCGGGGTGCAGTCCCAGCCCCCGCCGCTCTCGCCATTGACCCGCCAGCCGTGCGGCGCCGCCGTCAGACCCTCCATTCCGTCGTTCTCGGGGAAGGGAAAATCGGGCCTGGCCGCCGGGATCGGGTTTCTGATGGCCGCCAGCGGGCCATAGTTCCAGATGCGGTGATCGCGCTCGAAACTGACCAGAAGCTCGCCGTCGTCCAGCAGGGTCAGGCCTTCGGCGTCCCCCTCGAACTTGTCCTGGATCGGCGTCCCGTCGGCCAGGGTCAGGCGGCGCGTGCGAGCGCCGTCGATGCCGGTCAGCCGGCCCTGGGCGTCCAGTCTCAGCTCGGCGCGGACCAGGTCGCCGACGTCGGACACGGTGACGAAGCCGCCGTCCCCGGTCAGCTTCAGGTCCGACAGACTGTGCAGGGGAGACCCGACCGGGGCCACGATCTCGATCCCGCCGGCGAAGCTCACGCCAGGCGCCAGGGCCGCGCCTCCGGGCACGCCGAGGCCCACGGGCTTGAGCGTGACCTCTTCGGGAATCCAGCCGTCGACCGCCGGGACATAGGGGCGCGGCACGCCCATCGACCCGGAACAGGCCGTCAGGGTCAGGACGCCCCAGACCAGCAGCAGACGCTTCATTTGAGGATTCATGCGGCGCGTCGTGCAGGATCGCGGCCAGCGCCCGCCTTGCGCGTCGCGGCCTTCGGCTCGGTCTCGAACAGTTCGGCCAGCTTCTCGATCATGACACCGCCCAGCTGTTCGACGTCGACGATGGTCACGGCGCGGCGATACCAGCGGGTCACGTCATGGCCGATGCCGATGGCGATCAGCTCGACCGGCGACTGCGTCTCGATCCGCTCGATCACCTGCCGCAGGTGCTTGTCCAGATAGAGGGCGGCGTTGGCGGACTGGGTCGAGTCGTCGACCGGCGAACCGTCGGAGATGACCATCAGGATCTGGCGCGCCTCGGTGCGGTTGCGCAGCCGGTCGTGGGCCCAGGTCAGGGCCTCGCCGTCGATGTTTTCCTTGAGCAGCCCCTCGCGCATCATCAGGCCGAGGTTCTTCTTGGCCCGGCGCCACGGCGCATCGGCGGCCTTGTAGATGATGTGGCGCAGGTCGTTCAGGCGGCCGGGCATGGGCGGCTTGCCGGCGGTGATCCAGGCCTCACGCGACTGGCCGCCCTTCCACGCCCGGGTTGTGAAGCCGAGGATTTCGACCTTGACCCCGCACCGCTCCAGCGTCCGCGCCAGGACGTCGGCGCAGACCGCCGCCACCATGATCGGCCGCCCGCGCATCGAGCCGGAGTTGTCGAGCAGCAGGGTCACGACCGTGTCCCGGAACGGGCTCTCGCTCTCGGCCTTGAAACTGAGCGGGCTGGTGGGATCGGTGATCACCCGGGTCAGGCGGGCGGTGTCCAGCACGCCTTCCTCAAGGTCGAAGGTCCAGGTGCGGTTCTGCTGGGCCATCAGCCGCCTCTGCAGCTTGTTGGCCAGCCGCGCCACGATGGAGGACAGGGTCGTCAGCTGCTGGTCCAGCAGCGAGCGCAGACGCTCCAGCTCGTTGGGGTCGCACAGGTCGGCGGCGTCCACCGTCTCGTCAAAGGCGGTGGTGAAGACGCGGTAGGCGTCGATGGCCCTGCCGTCGTCGGCCGTCTGCTGGCGGTTGGGCAGGTCGCCCTCGGACAGTTCGGGGCCGTCGTCGGTGGCGTCGCCGTCCATCTCGGCCGGGGCGCCGTCCGGGCGGCTGTCGCGCTCTTCCTCGGCGGTCTGGTCGTCGGAGGAGCCGTCCATCGACTGGCCGCCTTCGCCGCCGCCGTCGTCCTCTTCCTCGTCCTGCTCGTCGTTGGCGTCGGGATCCTGGGGATCGGGCTCCTCGTCGCCCTGATCCTCGGAGGCGTCGTCGCCGCGGCCGTCGCCGGGATCCAGGTCCAGCGCCCGCAGCACGTCCTTCAGCGCCTTGCCGAAGGCGGCCTGATCGTCGGCGACCTCGGCCAGTTTGTCGAACTGGGCCCCCGCCCTGGCTTCCAGATTGGGGCGGACCAGATCCAGCATGGCGCCGGCGCCGTCGGGATTGCGTTGACCGGTGATCCGTTCGCGCACCAGCAGGGCCACGGCCTCGGCCATGGGCACGCGTTCGGCCTCGGCGCGCAGGGCGCCCATCCGCTCCAGACGGGTCAGGAGCGCCGCGTTCATATTGGCCCGGACCCCGGCGAGGGCGTTCGAACCCACCGCCTCGACCCGGGCCTGTTCGACCGCGTCGAAGACCTCGGCGGCCTGGCTGTCGGCGGGCCGCAGCGTCGCGTTCAGGGCCTCGTCGTGATTGGCCAGCCTCAGGGCCAGCCGGTCGGCCTGTCCCCGGACCGTGGCGCTGTCGGGACCCGAGGGATCGCGGGGCGGATGCGGCAGGGTCAGGACGCCGTTCGACAGTTTCGGCCCGTCCGAGCCGAACACGACCTCCAGTTCCGACTGCTCGGCCAGGGCCCGGGCCGCGTGAGCCAGGGCGCGCTTGAAGGTTTCGGCGGGAGTTTCGGGAGCGGCCATTTCGATCCGTCATAGCAGGGGGGCGCGGCGAGGAAAGGGCGTGTGTGTTCGCATGTGCGTGTTCCCGTTCCGTTTCCGACCCGGAATCGCTATCTAGGGATGGTGTCAGGCGAATCCGTCATCACCCATCAGTCCGTGACCGGCGCCGAGGCCTGGCTGGCCCTGCCGCCGGCGCTCGCCGTGCCCCCGGGGGCGGGGGCGATCTGCGACGACGAGGGGGCGCGAAAGATCGGACGCGGCGCGGCCGAGGGCGCCTTCACCACCGCCCCGGTCATGGTCGCCCATGCCTCCCTGACCGCGCGGCGTCTGGGTCTGGCCCCGCCGCCGCGTTCGCCCGACATCCTTGATGTGCTGGAGCTCTACGCCTTCGTCCGGCCCGCGCGGTTCTGCGCCCCCTCGCCGAGCGGCCTCGCGCTCGCTCTGGGCTTGTCCGAGCCCAAGGGGGCGGAGGCCCAGGCCGAGGCCCTGCGTCACGCCGCCGGCGCCCTGCTGCGTGAACTGGCCGATCCGGCCTATCCGGGCCGCGAGGACGCCTTCACGCTCGTGGAGACGCTCGGAAAGGCCCCCAGCGGCGCCTGGGGCTGGGCCTGGCGGGTGGCGGGGGCTCTGCAGCACAATCCGATGCGCGACCGCCGCTATCGGGGCTCCGGCCTCGACGCCTGGTCGCGACTGCCGGAATGGGAGGACGAGGCCCCGCGTGGCGACGCGGGCTCGGCCCCGGTCGACAGCGAGAGCGCCCGCATCCGTCTGGCCAAGCTGCTGCAGGCCTCGGGTCTGGACGAGACCCGCCCGACCCAGTCCGACTATGCCGCCGAGGCCGCCTACGCCTTCTCGCCGAGGAATGAGGAGGGCCGTCCGCGCGTGCTTCTGGCCGAGGCGGGGACGGGCACGGGCAAGACGCTGGGCTACCTCGCGCCCGCCTCCGTCTGGGCCGAGCGCAACCAGGGCGCCGCCTGGGTCTCGACCTATACCCGCGCCCTGCAGCGCCAGATCGATCGCGAGAGCGCCAGCCTCTGGCCCGATCCGGCCGAACGCAAACGCAAGACCGTCGTCCGCAAGGGGCGCGAAAACTACCTCTGCCTTCTCAATCTTCAGGACATGGTTCAGGCGGCCCAGCTGGGAAACGGCGACCTGATCGGTCTGGCCCTGACCAGCCGCTGGGCCCTGCACACCCGCGACGGCGACATGACCGGCGGCGACTTCCCCGGCTGGCTGCCCGGCCTGTTCGCGACGCCCCAGAGCAATCAGGCCTCGGCCGCCAACCTCGTCGACCGGCGCGGCGAATGCGTCCATGCCGCCTGTCCGCACTACCGCACCTGTTTCGTCGAAAAGACCATCCGCGCCAGCCGCAAGGCCGACCTCGTCGTGGCCAACCATGCGCTGGTCATGACACAGGCCGCCTTCGACGGCGCCCGCTCGGCGCGCGGTCTGAAGCAGGACGGCGAAACGGCGGCTCTGAAGCGCATCGTCTTCGACGAGGGGCACCACCTGTTCGACGCCGCCGACAGCGCCTTCTCCGCCTGTCTGTCGGGGCAGGAGGCCGCCGAGCTGCGCCGCTGGATCCGGGGGCCCGAAGGGCGCGGCCGCCGCGGTCGGGGTCTGGAACAGCGTCTCGGCGATCTGGTCGGCGACGACTCAGCCGCCCGCAAGGCGCTTCAGGACGCCATCCGCGCCGCCGCCGCCTTCCCGGGCGAGGGCATCTCGGGCCGCATCGCGCCTCCGTCCGGCGAGGTGAACCCGGTCGGGCCGATCGAACAGTTCCTGATGGCCGCGCTGGAGCAGATCCGTGCGCGGACGTCGGAGGCCGCGTCTTCGGCCTCATCGGAGTTCGGCACGGAGTGCGCGGTCCGCCCGGCGACCGAGCCCCTGCTGGAGACCGCGCGCGGCGCCGCCCAGGCCATCGCCGCGCTGGAGGCGCCGCTGCTGGCCCTGGCCCGGCATCTGGAGGACATCCTCGACGAGGAATCGTCCGAGCTTGAACCCTCGGCCCGGGCGCGGATCGAGGGGGCGTTGCGCGGTCTCGACCGTCGCGCCCGCATGACCCTGCCGGGCTGGCGCTCCATGCTGGCGGCGCTGCAGGAGGGCGGGGACGAACAGGATCCCGATTTCGTCGACTGGCTGTCGGTCGAGACCGCCTTCGGCCGCATCCATGACGTGGCCCTGCGCCGCCACTGGATCGACCCGACCGTGCCTCTGGAGGCCGCCGTCATCCTGCCCTCGCACGGGGTGCTGGTGACCTCGGCGACGCTCAGCGACCCCATCGCGGCGGCGGCCGGCGGCGACGCTTTCGACATGGCCCGGATGCGCACCGGCTCGGCCCGGCTGATCGAACCGCCGCGCACCCTGAAAGTCGAGAGCCCGTTCGACTATGAGGCCAACAGCCGGGTCATCGTCGTCACCGACGTGTCCAAGGACGACCCGCGCCAGACGGCGGCGGCGATGCGCGAACTCTTCCTCGCGGCGGGCGGCGGGTCGCTCGGCCTGTTCACCGCCATCCGCCGTCTGAAGGCGGTCTATGAGCGGCTGGGCCCCGATCTCGCCAAGGCCGGCTATCCCCTCTACGCCCAGCACGTCGATCCGCTGGAGGTCGGCGCCTTGGTCGATATCTTCCGCGCTGAACAGGACAGCTGCCTGTTGGGCACTGACGCCGTGCGGGATGGCGTCGACGTGCCGGGCCGGTCCCTGCGCCTGCTGGCCTTCGACCGCGTCCCCTGGCCGCGTCCCGATCTGCTGCACAAGGCGCGTCGCCTGAAGTTCGGGGGAGAGTCGGCCGCCGGTCGCGGCTATGACGACAGCCTCGCCCGCGCCCGCATCGCCCAGGCCTTCGGTCGCCTGATCCGCCGCGCCGACGACAAGGGCGTCTTCGTCATGCTGGACGCCGCCACCCCGACCCGCCTGTTCGCCAGCCTGCCCCCGGGCGCCGAGGTCATGCGCATGGGTCTGGTTGAGGCGGTGGAGCTGACGAAGGGGTTTCTGGGCGAAAGCCCAGAGGCCTAGGCCTCGAACTCGATCACCACACTCTCCGCCGACCGCTCGGCCTCCCCGTGGAACACCGCCTCGATGTTGTTGCCGTCGGGATCCAGCAGGAAGGCGGCGTAGTAGCCGGGGTGGTAGGGCCGCTCGCCCGGGGCGCCGTTGTCGGTTCCGCCCGCCGCGAGACCCGCCTTGTAAAAGGCCTCGACCGCCGCCCGGTCCTTCGCCTGAAAGGCCAGATGGTGGCGGCCGGTAAGCTTGCCCAGCGCCGCCGGACTGTCCGCCGAGGACACGAACAGCTCGTCGGCCCAGAAGAAGGTCGGGCCTTCGCCGCCGATGGGCACATCGAGCACCTCCAGCACGGCGCCATAGAACCTTCGGCTGGCGGCGAGGTCCTTCACCACCAGATGCAGATGATCGATCAGCCGGCCCCGGTGCAGCGTCTGCGCTTCCATATCGGTCTCCCGTGATGCGTTCGCAGGGAAACGGGCGCGCGGGAGCGGACGTTCCGTGCGGCTATTCGTCCCCGGTCCCGGACGGGCCGTGAACCGGCCGTCCCCGTTCGATCCGGATCAGGTCGAGAACCCCGATCATCTGGCGCGACCGCCACTGGCTCATCAGGAAGGTCAGCGGTCCCAGCGTCACCATGGCGATGATCTGGTAGACCGTCGTCGAATGCTCGCGGATGAAGGCCGAGACGCTGTCGCCCTCGATGTCCGCGATGATGGCGATGATCGACAGGGGGAGGGTCAGATAGCCGATGACCACCGCCTTCAGCATCTGGTCCTGACGCCGTCCGTTCAGATTCACCAGGGCGTAGAGGGCGTCGAAGGTCTTGTCATCGACGCCGTCCAGCAGGTCGAAGGTCTGCCGCGTCGATTTGTTGCGCCGGAAGCCGCTGATGAAATCCACGCCGATATAGCCCCAGGCGCCGGGGGTGTAGAGGCCGGACGGCAGCAGGCTCCAGGCGGGGAAGTTCCGCTTCAGCCGTCGCCACAGGCTCCAGAGGTCGGCGGCCTCTTGAGGAAGCCCGCTGTCCTTGTCCGCCATATCACGCCCCGCTCGAATCGCCGCCGCACTGTCGGCGCAATCCCCGGTGGCAGGGGCAAGCTTTGCTGGCAAGGGCGAGGGGGTTCCGGAAGCCGCACGGTCGGTCGTGCGTTCATTTCGCGCCGCCTCTGCTGTAACAGGACCCCATGAGCGAAAACGCCCCCCAGAAGAAACACAGCCGCGCCGGACTGTTCGGCCCCTTCGTCCTGTTGCTGATCGTGGTCGCGGGCTGGAGCGTCTGGTGGTTCTACCTCGCCGATCAGGTGAAGACGCGGTTCGAGGCCCAGGCCCAGAGCCTGCGCACGGCCGGTTGGCAGGTGACCTATACGAAGCTGAGTATGAGCGGCTGGCCGTTCCGTCTGCGGGTCCAGGCGGACCATGTCTCCTTCGACGCCCCCTCGGGCCACGGCATCGCCGGGCCGCGTCTGGTCGCCCAGGCCACGGCCTGGAACCCGGACAAATGGGTGCTGATCGCGCCCGACGGCCTGACCGTCACCCGGGCGGGCAAGGGCAAGGTCGCCGTGCGTGGCGACGGCATCCGCATGAGCGTCCATGGCCTGACCCAGCGCTGGCCCAATGTCGCGATCGAACTGGCGAAGCCGGAGTTCACCATCCTGCCGGGCGCCGAACCCTTCCCGATCTCACGGGCCAAGCTGATCCAGCTCTATCTGCGGCCGCATCTGGCCCCGGCGGGGACGCCCGGCGTGGAGACCAGCGTCGACATGCTGTTCCGCCTCGTCGAGGCCGAAGGGCGTCCGCACGGCCCGGTCGAGGGGATGACCCGCAACGGCAAGCTGAGCGCCCAGATCGAGACCGTCGTCGAACACGCCGACCAGCTGTCGGGCGCCGACGCGGCGGGCATCTTCGGCGCCTGGACCCGGGGCGGCGGCCGCTTCACCCGGGTGCGCGGCGAGCTTCAGGCCGGCGACAGCCGCGCCGTCCTGTCCAGCGACCTGCTGTCGGCCCAGCCCGACGGCCGTCTGCAGGGACAGCTGGCGCTCAAGGCCGAGAAGCCGCTGCCGGCCATCGCCGGTCTGGCCCGCTCGAACTCCGGCGCGGTCAATCAGGCCGGCGCCATGGGGGCGGCGGCCGCCACCGCCGTCGCGGGCGGGGCGGGGAACAACATCGACCTGACCCTGGTGTTCAAGAATGGCCGCACCTTCCTCGGCCCCTTCGCCCTGGCTCCGGCGCCGAAGCTGTTCTGATCTCATGCTGATCGAGCCGGAGATGGACGGGGAGACGGCGGCGCTCGACGCCGCCCTCGCCGAGGCGGTTAAGGCCCGTCTGGAGGCGGGCGGCCGCTCAGGTCCGGACGCCGAGGCCCTGGCCCTGCGCGGCCTGCTGGACCATGCCGACACCGTCGATCAGGCGGCCCTGATCAAGGCCGTCTGGGGCCGGATCGCCGCCGACACGGGGCCCGTCCTCTTTGCCGCAGGTCCGACCGCCCATCTGCTGGCCGCCGACCGCTTCGGCCTGCCGGTCCGCAGCTCGGCCGACGCCGAGGCGGCTTTGGTCGAGGCCGGACGCGGCGCCCGCGCCCTGATCGACCTCGACGGCCCGCGGCCCTGGTGGGGCAAGCTTCTGGCTCGCCCGGACCTGCGTATCGTCGCGGCCCTGCCCGACGATCGCCACGGCCGCCCGCGCGCGGTGCTGATCTCCAGCGAGATGTCGGGCCCCACCGGCGAGGACCGCACCTTCTGGATCACCGACAGCCGTGAGCCGGATGTGAAGATCGCCGACGCCCTGGCCGCAGCCGGCTTCCTCGCCCAGGGTCTGGTTTCGGCGGGCGGCTTGAAGCTGTTCATGCTGGCGGGCTATGTGCAGCCCGAAGACGGGCGGCTGGGTGACGCCCCCGGCTCCCTCAAGGGCGTGATCGGCGCCGCACCTGTATTCTGAGATTGCTCGCATGACTGACACCGGCCCCGCTCCGAAGCCCGGCATCCTCGACATCGCCCCCTATGTCGGCGGCAAGTCGGCCATCGCCGGCGTCGCCGAGCCGATGAAGCTGTCGTCCAACGAGAACGCCCTCGGCGCCGGCGAGAAGGCGCGCGCGGCCTATGGCGACGCCCTGAAGACCATCCACATCTACCCGGACGGCCGGGCGACGAAGCTGCGCGCCGCCGTCGCCGAGCACCACGGTCTGGAGCCCGAACGGCTGATCTTCGGCAACGGCTCGGACGAGGTCTTCGCCCTGCTGAACCAGACCTATCTGACCGCTGGCGACAACATCGTCTGCGGCCAGTACGGCTTCCTCGCCTATCAGATCAGCGCGAAAGCCTGCGAGGCCTTCGTCAAACAGGCGCCGGAGCCGGGCTTCAAGGCCGAGGTCGACGCGCTTCTGGAACAGGTCGATGAGCGGACGAAGATCGTCTACGTCTCCAACCCGTCCAACCCGACCGGCAGCTACAACACGGGCGAGGAAATCCGCCGCCTGCATGCCGCCCTGCCGGAGAACGTCCTTCTGGTCATCGACGAGGCCTATGCCGAGTTCGTCACCGAGAGCGACTGGGAGACGGCCCTGCCGCTGGCGAAGGACGCGCCAAACGTCGTGGTCACCCGCACCTTCTCCAAGATCCACGGCCTCGGCGGCCTGCGCATCGGCTTCGGCTATGCCCCGCTGGCGGTGGAGCAGGCGGTCGACCGCATCCGCCTGCCGTTCAACGTCTCGGTCGCCGGTCTCGCCGCCGCTGAGGCCGCGCTCGGCGACGAAGCGCACCAGCAGGCCTCGCGCGATCTGGTCCAGACCTGGCGTCCGCGCCTGACCCAGGCCATCCGCGGCTTCGGCTTCGACGTCCTGCCCTCGGCCGGGAACTTCGTTCTGGTGCTGTTCAACGACGGCAAGCACACCGCCGCCGCCGCCAACGACTGGCTGAACGCCAAAGGCATCATCGTCCGCCCCGTCGGTGGCTACGGCCTGCCCAATGCGCTCCGCATCACCGTGGGCACGGAAGACCAGAACCGCGCCGTCATCGACGCCCTGAGCGAGTTCGCGGCATCTTAGTGCGCTAACGCGCGCGACGCGGTCGCGCGCTGCTTGAGCGCGAAGTGTGAGTGCTGGCGGGTGTACGAGAGCTGCCCGTCTGCGCCGATCTCAGCGCAGCCGTTCCAGCAGGGCCTGGGACGCCGGTTCGATGCGGCCTTCGACCATGGCCATGAAGGCCGCTCGCTTCAGGCCGGCCGGGGCGGGCGGCAGGAATTCGAACACCACCTTGCCCGGGATGCGCTTGAAGCCGTGGGCCGGCCAGTGCTCGCCGGAGTTGGTCGCCACCAAGGCGCAGCTGGCTTCCAGATCGCGATAGATGGCCGCGACGCCGGGCTTGTACTGGCCGGGCTCGCCGGGCGCCGTGCGGGTGCCTTCGGGGAAGATGATGATCTGACGGCCCTCGGCCAGCCGGGCCTTGGCCTGCCGCGTCATGTCGCGCAGGGCCGTGGCATGCCCCTCGCGGTTGACGGCGATCATCTTCGTCTTCCAAGCGAACCAGCCGAAGAAGGGCAGGGGCATCAGCTCCTTCTTCAGCACGAAACAGGGTTCGGGCAGGATGGCCAGCAGGGCCACGACGTCCAGCATGCCCTGATGCTTGGAGGCGACCAGGGCCGCGCCCTTGGGCCGGTACTCCAGACCGCGCACCTCGACCCGCACGCCCGCGATATGGCGCAGGCCGAACAGCACGAATTTCGCCCAGGCGCGCACGACCTTCAGCGCCACCGGCACTGGCATCAGCAGGGCGGGCGACAGGCCGACCGCGAACAGCGGCATCGACAGATAGAGCCACAGGGTGAACAGCAACGAACGCAGGGTAATCAACCAGCCTTCTCCGCAGAGGCTTCAGAAGTCACGGACGGATCGGTGATGATCGGGTTCCGCTCGGGATGTTTGCCCGTCAGGCGATGCAGGCCCTCGCGCCCCAGAACGGCGAGGTATTTCATATATTCCAGCGTCATGCGTCGCGCCGTGACGGCGGCCTTCCACCAGCGGGAATTGTCCAGCGACGGGGTTTCGACCGCATAGGGGACCAGCTTGATGTCCGGCGCCACGCTGTGGATCTCCAGCAGGGAGCGCGGCATGTGATAGTCCGAGGTCACGACGATCAGCCGCCTGTACTCATGCGACTTGGCCCAGGCGCCGATTTCCTGGGCGTTGCCCACGGTGTTCTCGGCCTCGAAGCCCAGGTCGACGCAGCAGTTGAACAGCTTGTCCGAGCCCGGCGTCAGGGCGCGCAGTTCCTGGCGGCGGACCGTCGGATTGACGCCGGAAATCAGCAGCCGATCGCCCTTGTCGTGTTCCAGCAGGCGGATGGCCGCATTGACGCGCTCGGCCGAGGGGCCGGTCAGGGCGACGATGGCGTCGGCGCGCTCGGGCTCGGCCGCCGGTGTCAGTCCGCGCACCCGGTCGGCGAACACGAACAACCCGACCAGCCACAGCAGCGCGATGGTGCCGATAAGCGTCAGAAACTTCATCTGAACCTCCTATCGTCGTGAACGGCGTCCGCCAAGCTCGCCCTTGGCCAGGGTTGTCTGGGCCGCGATTCTGGCCGCGACAAGCGCCACCGTACCCGCCAGCAGCGGACATGGCGAGAGCAGCAGGATGTCGCTCCAGGCCAGGGGCAGGGCGGCGGTCAGGCCTCCGGCGCCCCCAAGGGCTCTCAGGGCGGCGATCAGGGCCGCCGCCGCCACGGCGCCCGTCGCCCCCGCTCCGGCGGCCAGGAGGCCGAACCGGGTCTGGAACAGGCCGGCGATATAGCCCCCCGTCGCCCCCGAAAGGCTCAGGGTCTCGATCACCGCGCGCTGGGCCGCCAGCCCAGCCCGGGTCGCATAGACGATGGCCGCCGCTGCGGCGCAGGCGATCAGCAGGAAGCCGGCGAGACTGAGGGCGGTGATCAGGGCCGCGGAGCGCTCGACCTCGCCGCGCCAGAGCTCATGGTCGTCGACGCTGGCGTCCAGACCCGCCTCGGCCAGGGCGCGGCTCAGCACCACAGTGCTGGCGGGCGCCTTCGGATCCAGCCGTACGGTGACCAGGAAGGGCAGGGGCAGATCGGGCAGGACCGCCTCGCCCAGCCACGGCCGCAGCAGGTCCTCGGCTTCCTTTCTGTCCATGACGGCGGCCTCGGACACGCCGGGCACGCTGGACAGGGTCTCGGCGGCGCGCCCGGCGGCCGCCAGACCCGTTTCACCGACGCGCGGCCGCACCTGCACCGTCGCCTCGGCCCGCAGCTGCCGCGCCCAGCCGTGGGCGGCGCGATCGGCGGCGACGGCGCCGACGCAGGCCAGGCAGGCGATGAAGCACAGGACGGCGATCACCGCCGCCAGCCAGGTCTCGCCCGCGGCGTCGCGGGGCAACAGGCCCGGGGATCTTCCTGTGAAGGGCGACTTCATCAGAAGCCTCCCGTCAGCTTGCCGCGATCCAGCCGCAGCCGTCGCGCGCCCGACTGTTCGGCCAGGGCCTCGTCGTGGCTGGCGATCAGCACCGTGGCGCCCAGCCTGTTCAGCGACTGGAACAGGTTCAGCAGCTTGTCGGCCATGGCCTTGTCGACGCTGCCGGTCGGCTCGTCGGCGATGATCAACTCGGGTTTGGTCATCACCGCCCGGGCGATGGCCAGACGCTGTTTCTCCCCGCCCGACAGGGACGGCGGTCTGGCGTCCATGCGGCCGCCCAGCCCGACCCAGCGCAGCATTTCCTCGACGTCGGGGGCGTATTCGGCGCGCTTCCTTCCGGCCAGCCGCAGCGGCAGGGCCGCGTTCTCGAACAGCTCCAGATGGTCCAGCAGGCGGAAGTCCTGAAACACCACCCCCATGCGCCGTCGCAGGGGCGGGGCCGCTGAGCGGGGCAGGTCGGTGACGTCCTGTCCGAACAGGGCGATGCGGCCCGAGGTCGGGCGCTCGGCCAAGGTCAGCAGGCGCAGCAGCGACGACTTTCCCGCGCCCGAAGGGCCGGTAAGGAAGTGGAAAGAGCCACGCGGCAGAATGAGGTTAACGTCCCGAAGCACGTCGGGCGAATCGGCATAGCCGAAGCCTACGCCGGTCAGGCGGACGGTTTCGGGCGCGGATTCAGCAGCGGCGGCGCGGCGGGACGGAGCAGGCATCGATTTTCTTTGGGACCGGGGCGCGCGCGCCTCGACAGGAGGGGGCGGATCACGCCCCGCAGTCAGACCGCATGATACTGACCTGTCCGTCCTGCGCCACCAGCTATTTCACGCCCGACGAGGCGATCGGCCCCAATGGCCGCAAGGTCCGCTGCAAGACCTGCGCTCATGTCTGGCACGCCTCCCTGGCCGACGAACCGCTCGAACTGACCGCCCCGCCCGAGGCCGCCCTGGTCGAGATGGTCGCCAACGGCATGGTCGGCGCCTCGGCCGGCGGTTTCGGCAAGCGCGAGGACGGTCCGGACAGTCTCGCCGAGACTCCCGCCCCCGAACTGCCCAAGGCCTTCCGCGCCCGGGCCGAGGAACAGCGCCGTGTCCGCCGCGCCGCCACCCACGGCGCGGTCTGGGCGGGTCTGGCCAGCGTCTTCGTCGCCATTCTCGGCGCCGCCTGGCTGTTCCGGGTCGAGGTCGTCGACCTCTATCCGCGCGCCGCCGCCGCCTACGCCGCCGTCGGCTCGCCGGTGAACGCCACCGGCCTGAATTTCGAGGCCATGGCCATCAAGGTCGCGCCCTATGACCCCGGCAAGGTGATCGTTTCGGGCTCGGTGCGGAACATCCGCGACCATGAGATCGTCAGCCCGCCCGTCCGCATCGCCCTGCTGGACGCCCACGGCGCCGAGATCGGCTTCCACGTCATCACCATCGACGCCGCCCCGGTCCTGCCGGGCGGGGTCCAGGGCTTCGCCGCCGTCATCCCCGATCCGGGCGCGAAAATTTCCGGCATCGGCGTCGACTTCGTCGCCACGCCGAAGGGCAAGGCCGAACACGGCGCCGAAGACGCGCACGGCGCGCCGGCCCATGACGCGCCTGCCCACGGCGACGACCACGCTCCTGCCGCCGCGCCTCAGGCCGAACACGGCGCTGACCATGCGGCTGCGCCCGCTCCGGCGGGTCACACTTCCGGCCCCCTGACCGGTCATGCGGCCGAGAGCGGCCTGCGTCCGGCCATCGACCACGAGATTCGGGCCCCGGCGCTTCCGCCCGTCGACGCCCACCCTATCGACAGCGGGCATGGCGAGGCGGTATCCGCTTCGCATCATGGCTGACTCCTCCCCCCTGACGTCGTCCACGACGCCCGAAGTCCTGCTGTCCGAGGCCGAGATCGCCCGGATCGTGGCTGAGCTCGCCGAACGGATCGCGCCCGTCATCGACGACGACACGGTCGCCGCTGTCCTCCTGACCGGGGGGCTGTGGTTCGCCGCAGACCTGACCCGGGCCCTGTCGCGGGTCGGCCGCCACGTCCGCTTCGACGCCCTTTGGCTGGCCTCCTATGGCGACGAGAAGTCGAGCCGTGGCCGGATCGACGTCCACGCCCCGTTCCAGCGCTCGCTGGAGGGCCGCAAGGTCCTGATCGTCGACGACGTCTTCGACACCGGCCTGTCCTTGGCCGAGGCGGTGCGGATCGCCAGGGAGAAGGGGGCGACCGAGGTCCTGACCTGCGTCTTCGCCCGCAAACCCTTCCCCCTGCCGCGCGCGCCAGAGCCCGACTTCTTCGGCTGGCAGGCCCCGAACCGCTTCCTCGTCGGCTATGGCCTCGACAACGCCGGCGCCCTGCGCGGCCTGCCTGACATCTGCGCGCTGGATTGATCGTGTCTTACTGACGGCGTATATACGTTTTCAGTACTGGAGATCGCTATGCCCAAGGACGCTGTCTTCACGATGAAGCTCGAACCCGAACTGCGGGACGAGTTCATGGCGGCTGCTGACGCGGCCCACCGCCCAGCCTCCCAGGTCGTGCGCGAAATGATGCGCGAGTTCGTCCACCGCCAGAACGAGGCGGCGGGCTATGACGCCTTCCTGCGCCGCAAGGTCGAAATCGCGCGCGCCGCCATGGCGGCCGACGACGGGTTCTCGCATGAGGAGGTCGAGGCCGAGTTCGCGGCGCGGCGGGCTGCCGCCTCGCGGTGAAGGTCCGCTGGACACGCCAGGCCCGGCAGGACCGGGCCGACATCTGGGACTATCTGCGCGCCCGTGATCCCGGCGCTGCGGTTCGCATGGACCAACTGTTCACCGAGGTGACGGCTCCGCTGTCGGAGTTTCCGCTGATCGGTCGTGTTGGGGCCGTCGAAGGCACACGCGAACTGATCCCGCACCCCAGCTATCGGCTGGTCTACGAAGTCTTCGGCGAGACCATCTGGATCCTCGTACTGGTCCACGCCGCGCGAGAATGGCCGCCGGTCGAAAGCGCCGAGCCCTAAAGCCAGTCCGCCATCGGTTCGCGGGCCAGCATCTCCTCATAGGTCGGGCGCGGGCGGATGACGGCATAACGATCACCGTCGACCAGCACCTCGGGGACCAAGGGCCGGGTGTTGTATTCGCTCGACATCACCGCGCCATAGGCGCCGGCGCCGGTGAAGACGACCAGATCGCCGGCCTGCAGCGGCGGCAGGTCGCGGCCCCGGGCGAAGGTGTCGCCGGTCTCGCAGATCGGGCCGACCACGTCATAGGCGGTGGGCGCATTGTGCCCGCCCGCCTCGCGCGGCCGCACCGCCTTGATCTCGTGGAAGCTGTCGTACATGGCCGGGCGGATCAGGTCGTTCATGGCCGCGTCCAGCACCAGGAAGCGGCGGCCGTCGGCCCGCTCGGTGATCTGGATCACCCGGCTCAGCAGGACCCCGGCGTTGGCCGCCAGCAGCCGCCCCGGCTCGAACGCGGCCTCGACGCCGAGGCCGTCCAGCACCCGCGCCGCCATGGCCACATAGTCGGCCGGAGACGCGGTCGGGGCGCCGCCGACGTAGGGCACGCCCAGACCGCCGCCGAGATCCAGCCGCGTCACGGTCTGGCCCTTGGCGCGCAGCTCTTCAGTCATCGAGCGCAGCAGGCGGAAGGCGGCCTCCAGCGGGGTCAGGTCGGTGATCTGGCTGCCGATATGGCAGGCGAGACCCACAGGCGTCACATGGGGGCTGGTGGCGGCGCGGACATAGAGGTCCACGGCCTCGTCCGCCGGAATGCCGAACTTGTCGCCCTCGCCGCCGGTGGTGATCTTGGCGTGGCCGCCGGCGCCGATCTTGGGGTTCACCCGGATAGCGATCTCAGGGACCTTGCCGAGGCGTTCGGCGATGGGAATGAGCCGGTCCAGCTCGGCCGGGCTCTCGACATTGATCTGGCGCACGCCCTGTTCGATGGCGAAGGCCAGTTCGCCGTCGGTCTTGCCCACGCCGGAGAAGATGATCTTCGAGGCGGGGACGCCGGCGGCCAGCGCCCTGCGGATCTCGCCCTCGGAGACGGTGTCGGCCCCGCAGCCCAGTCGCGCCAGGGTCGCCAGCACCGACAGGTTGGAGTTGGCCTTGACCGCATAGGCGATCAGGGCGTCGCCCAGGGCTTCACGATGCGCGTCCGCCGCCTCGCGCAGCACGCCGTAGTGCCGCGTCAGGGTGGCGGTGGAATAGACATAGGCGGGCGTCCCGACCGTCTCGGCCAGGGCCTCCAGAGACACGCCCTCGGCTTGCAGGGCGCCGTCCTTCAGATCGAAATGGTGCAAGGCGTCTCTATTGGGGATCACGTCCCGCGGCGGGAGCGCCGAGGGGATTGGAGGGGCCGCCGTCGATCGGCACCTGGCTGGACGGCCGGTTGACAGTGGCGGGATCGGGCAGATGCGGAGCCCAGGCGTCGCGCGGCGCGCGCTCGGTCTCGCGGGGCTTCGGAGCCTCCAGATCGGCCATCCGGCCGCAGGCGGCGGCCGAGGCGGCCAGAACAGCGAGAACGCCGAGTACAATCAGCTTTTTCATAGACGCGACTTCCAATCGGCGATGCGAGCGCGGACCTGCTCGGGGGCGGTGCCTCCGAAGCTCTGGCGGCTGGCGCAGGAGGCCTCGGGAGAGAGCACCTTGTAAATGGCTTCGGTGACGCCGGGTTCAAGCGATTGCAAATCCGCCAGCGACAGTTGCGCCAGACCCACGCCCTTGCCCTCCGCCATCTTCACCGCCGCGCCCGTCACATGGTGCGCCTTGCGGAAGGGCAGGTTCAGCTCGCGCACCAGCCAGTCGGCCAGATCGGTGGCGGTGGAGAAGCCCGCGCCCGCCGCCGCCGCCATACGCTCCGTGTTCGGAATGAGGGCCGCGACCATGGCCGTCATGGCGGTCAGGGCCAGATCGAGGGCGTCGAAGGCCTCGAACACCGGCGGCTTGTCCTCCTGCATGTCCTTCGAATAGGCCAGAGGCAGGCCCTTCATGACGGTCGACAGGGCGACGAATGACCCGAGGATGCGCCCGGTCTTGGCCCGCACCAGTTCGGCGGCGTCCGGATTGCGCTTCTGAGGCATGATCGACGAGCCGGTGGTCAGGTCGTCTGGCAGGGCGGCGAAGCCGAACATCGGCGTCATCCACACCACGATCTCCTCGGCCAGGCGCGACAGATGGCCCGCGGTGATCGAGGCGGCGGCCAGGCTCTCCAGCGCGAAGTCGCGATCCGAGACGGCGTCCAGCGAGTTCGCCATCGGCCGGTCGAAGCCGAGGTCGGCGGCGGTCGCATGGCGGTCGATGGGGAAGGGCGAACCGGCGAGCGCGGCGGCGCCCAGCGGGTTCTCGTTCATCCGCTTGCGCGCATCGGCGAAGCGAGAGGCGTCGCGCCCGAACATCTCGACATAGGCCATCAGGTGATGGCCCAGGGTCACCGGCTGGGCGGTCTGCAGATGGGTGAAACCGGGCATCAGATCGCCCGCATGCTGTTCGGCCCGGGCCAGCAGGGCCTTCTGCAGGGCGGTCAACTGATGGCCGGTGCGGTCGCAGGCATCGCGGACCCACAGGCGGAAGTCGGTTGCGACCTGGTCGTTGCGGCTGCGCGCCGTGTGCAGCCGGCCCGAGGGCTCGCCGATCAGCTCCGACAGCCGCGCCTCCACATTCATGTGGATGTCCTCGAAGCTGTCGCGGAAGGGGAAGGAGCCGCCCTTGATCTCGCCCTCGATGGTCTCCAGCCCGCCCAGAATGGCCTCGCCGTCGGCCGCGCCGATAATCCCCTGTTTGATCAGCATACGGCAATGGGCGCGCGATCCGGCCAGATCCTGGGCCCACAGACGCTGGTCCACGCCGATGGAGACGTTGATCGCCTGCATGATGTCGGCGGGCTTCGAGGAGAAGCGGCCGCCCCACATGTCTTGACCTGCGGGCTTTTGATCCGCTTTGGTCTTTTCTTCGGGGGTGGAAACGTCGGTCATGAGCGGCTCGAGGACGGCGATCGGGGTAATTCTGGGGGTGCTGCTGATCGGAGCGATCGGCGGCGGCGCGTTCCTATACGCCAAGCCTGACGCCGCCGCCAAAGTTTCCGCACCCGCCGAAGCGCCGAAAAGCGCGCTCGCCCGGTTCGCCACCGGCTCGCTGGCGACGCTGGAGACGCCCGCCGCCACCCCGGTGGCGCCAGACTATGTGTTCAAGACCGCCGACGGCGCGGACGTCCGCTTCGCCGCCTTCCGTGGCAAGGTGGTGCTGGTCAACCTCTGGGCCATGTGGTGCGTGCCGTGCCGCACAGAGATGCCGACCCTGGCCGCCGCCGCGAAGACGTACGAAGGCAAGGACCTCGTCGTCCTGCCCATCAATGTCGACGTCGAGCCCGACAAGGTCGCCGACGCCAAGAGCTTCATCGGTGTCCACGAACCCCTGCCGCTCTACAGCGATCCGAAATTCCAGCTGCCCTTTGAATTCCCGGGCAAGGGCAAGATGCCCCAGACCATCCTGCTGGACCGTCAGGGCCGTATCCGCGCCACCTTCGCCGGCGAGGCCGACTGGAACAGCCCCGAGGCCCGCGCCCTGATCGACGCGGTGCTGGCGGAGGGTCAGCCGGGCGTCAGCTGAAGATTGTCGAAGCGGACGACCTGGCGAGGGTTGCCGGCATAGGGGGTGACCCTGACCAAAACGCTGGTGGTCCGCGCCACGAAGGTGAAGCCGCGACGCGTCAGCCCCCGGGTGGTCGGATCCATGGCGCCCAGGGTGGCGAAGCCGTGCGAGGGTTCGGCGACGGTCACCCGCGCGGGCTGACCTCCGGTGTCGATATCGACCGTCACCCGATAAGTCGCCCCGACCGTGAGCCCCCGCCAGGTCCGCAGGACCCGGTCGGAATAGTTCGTCACGCCCGAGACCTGCGCCACCGATCCTGACCGGCTGAACATCGCCCTTCCGGTCGTTCGGAAGCCTTCATCGCTCCACTGGAAGGTATGGTTGAAGAGCGGAACGGGCGCGCGATCGCGGAAATCCGCCCTGAAGCGCGCGCCGCTGTCGGGATAGTCGCCCTGGCTCAGCCGTCCGGAAAAGGCGAGATTGTTGTCCCAGTAGGCCGACCAGGCGTAGTCGTGCGTCGTGACCCAGCCGTAGACGAGGTCGATCCACTCCGGCCGGTCCCAGTTGGTCCCGAACTCGCACAGACACATCGCCTTGCCATGGGCTGCGGCGAAATCGACCTGCCACTGCAGGCCGTAAGGCAGGTCCCGAGCATAGTTGAAGGCCGTGCGGGGGTTCGGGTCCCCGAAAGCGCGGTCGTAGTAGAGATCGAGCCCGACCACATCCACATAGCGGTCGCCGGGCCAGGCCTGGGTCACGTCGTATTGCGGGATGCTCGCCGAGGTCCAGTTGGGGTTCCAGACGAACCGGAACCGGGGAGACACGGCGCGGAAGGCGGTCACGAACCGTCGAAACGCCGCCTTGTAGGCTTCATGGCGGTCGCCGGGGATGACCCGCCAAGGATAGGCGCCGTCGATGTTGAACTCATGCCCGACCCGGATGAGAATCTGGTCGGTGTCGCTGGGCGCGGCCGCGATGATCCGGGCCGCCTCGGTATAATAGCCGTCGAAATCCCCTGCGGCCGCCTGGTCGAGGGTCGTGCCGGCGACATTGAGGCCGATGGTCCAGACCTTGGGGCGTGTGTCGCCTGCGGTGCCGTCGACGATGCCGTGAAGGCTGGAAATATAGAGACGCCAGTTGGTCCATGAGCCGAAGACGGTGACATTGTCCGCCCGACGTCCCAGCCAGGCGTCGAAGGCGGCGACATCCCGGGCCGAGGCGGGTTGATGCGGCGCGACGCCGATCTGTCTCCGCATCGAAACGCCGGGGCGAACAGACGGCCGCGCCTCGTCCGCAGTCGTGGTGGCGGCGGGGGCGTAAAGCGCGGGCGCGTCTGGCGGGGCGGCATCCGGGATCATGCCGATCGACATGAGCCATCAACCGACGGCCGGCGCAATATCGGAGGCCACGAAGCGCCTGCGACAGGCGGTCACTCCAGCGGCCCCCGAGGCGTCGGATCAGTGCTCCGGCGCGGGCACGCGCTGGTCGGTCGACGGGTTGACGGCGCCGGGCTTGCCTTCGGCGGCCGCCTCGGCCTGGTTGGCTTCCAGATGGTCGGCGACCTTGCCCGCGCCCTTCTCGACGGCCTGGGCCGCCTTCATGGCGCCGCTTTCGGCGATCTCGCCCGCCTGGGCGGCGACCTCACCAGCCTTGTCGCCCGCCTGGGCGGCCGCGACCTCGGCCTTGTCGCCGGCGACGGCGGCGTCCTGTTTGGCCTCGGTGGTTTCGGAGCGGGTGCAGGCGGCGGCGCCGAGCGACAGGGCGGCGACGGCGATCAGGACGGCGGGAATGCGAACGGACATCGAAAATCTCCGGCTGAGGGGAACCTTGGCTGGAGAAACGCGGGCGACGAATGCGGGTTGCGAAGGCGTCTTCGCCCACGACTTTCAAAGGGGGACCGATGGTGGCTGGAGGCGGGCTCGAACCGCCGACCTGTGGGTTATGAATCCACCGCTCTAACCAGCTGAGCTACCCAGCCACGCTATCGGCCGCCCGCCGGGGCCTGACGGCCGCGCGCGGGAAGAGGCGTGCCTATATAGACGGCGAGGCGGCGGTTCAAGTCGCTTCGCAAAAAGCCTGTGGTCTGGCGAGGACGATCGGTCGCAGCGACAGCCGCCGTGACGGCTGGAACGGTCAAGCCCGGCTCCCGTTCTCCAGCCGCCCGTTCCGATTCCCCCACCGAAAGATTTCCCGATGCGCACCCTCGTCCTCGCCTCCAGCGCCTCCCTGATGGTCCTCGCCGCGGCCTGCGGGGCACGGGGCGAGAATGATGCGAGCGCGCCTGCCGTTTCGGGCGCCCAGGTCGAGACCCGGCCCGCCAACGGCCAGGGCCAGACCCCCGCCTTCGCCGGCCAGACCCGCGCCCCCGGCGTCACCACCGATGTGAAACTGGCCTCGACCGTCGTCGCGGCGGGGCTGGAACATCCCTGGGGCCTCGCCCTCCTGCCCGACGGCCGCTGGCTGGTGACCGAACGGCCGGGGCGGCTGCGCATCATCACGGCCGAGGGTCAGAAGGGCGAACCGATCGCGGGTCTGCCCGCCGTCGCGGCGCGAGGGCAGGGCGGGCTGCTGGACGTCGCCGTCGGCCCGACCTTCGCGACGGACCGGCTCATCTACTGGGCCTATGCCGAACCCCGCGAAGGCGGCAACGCCACCTCCGTGGCGCGCGGCCGGCTGTCAGACGACGGGACGAAGGTGGAGAGCGTCCAGGTCATCTTCCGCGCCATGCCGACCTATGACGGCGACAAGCATTTCGGCGGCGCCCTGGCCTTCGCCCCCGACGGCAAGCTGTTCCTGACGCTTGGCGAACGCTCCGACGCCCCGATGCGGCCCCAGGCCCAGGATCTGGGTTCTCACATGGGCAAGGTCATCCGCATCAACGCCGACGGCTCGGTCCCGGCCGACAATCCCTTCGTCCGCACACCCGGCGCCCGGCCCGAGATCTGGAGCCTGGGCCACCGCAACGTCCAGGGCGTAGCCATCACGCCCGAGGGTCAGGTCTGGACCATCGAACACGGCACGCGCGGCGGCGACGAGGTCAATCACGACCGCGCCGGGGTCAACTACGGCTGGCCGATCGTCGCCTATGGCACCGAGTACGCGGGCGGGCCGATCAATGGCGGGATCACCGCCCGCGAGGGGCTGGAGCAGCCCGTCTACTACTGGGACCCCGTCATCGCTCCGGGCGGCGCAGCCTTCTACGAGGGCGCCATGTTCCCGGGCTGGCGCGGCAATCTGCTGGTCGCGGGCCTGAAGGAGAAGCACATCGCCCGACTGGTGCTGCAGAACGACCGCGTCGTCGGCGAAGAGCGGCTGCTGACCGACCTGGGCGAGCGCATCCGCGATGTGGCGGTCGGCCCTGATGGCGCCGTCTGGGCCATCACCGACGAGACCGACGGCAAGCTGGTCCGGCTGTCGAAGGCGCCCTGATTTCCGATGGAGGCCTGGCCTCCGAGTCGAACGGAGGGTCCTCGGGCTTGCAGGCCCGCCGCGTCGCCACTCCGCCACCAGGCCGACGAAGAGGCATCGGCGCGGCCAGGCGAACGGCCGCGAGGCGTCACTGCGGGGTGATGGCGGCCAAACCATGATCGGTTTGTTGCGGGCGTGAAGCCCAAGGCTTCGACTTGGCGTCAGTTCCGGCGGAACAGTCTCGAGGCGCCGTAACCCGTCGCCGCAGCCAGCAGGACCGACAGGATGCCGTAGAGCCACGGACGGCGATGGGCGAACTCATAGATGTCGCGCTCGAACCCGACCTTCTCGACCGTCAGGGTCAGGTTTGACACCGATTGCGGCTCCCCGTCCCGGAACAGCCAGACCTCGGCGTAATACTGGCCGGTCGGGGCGACGGCGGGCAGGTCGATCTCGGCGCGGAACAGTCCCTTGTCGACGAACTTCACCCCTTCCGGATCGGTATCGTAAAGGGCCGCCGCCTCCTTCAGCCGGATCACGGCGCGGCGCCAGTCGAGGTAGTCGTCGCCCAGCCGCGACACCACCACGTCCCGCACGCCGTAGCGGGTCACGGTGCGCTGCTCGTCGGGCGCTCCGATGCGCAGGTGGTCGACGCCGACGCCCAGCCGGCGCAGCTGGCCGAAGTCGGCGATGTCGCTGAGCGGTCGGGTCGAGGCGGTCATGTAGAAGCCGGGCGCGCCCTCGAACAGCACCGGCCGGCTGTTCAGCCAGACGCCGAGGTTGCGCGTCTTCTTGACCAGACGCACCGGAGCGTCGGGGCCGCGCATGACCACAACGACGTCGGTGGGGCTGTTCGACGGGTTGAACACCGCGCCGTAGAGCACGATCGAGGCGCCCCGGAAGCTGGAATCGACCCGGATCCGGGCGTCGGTCAGGGCAGCGGCGACGCGCAGTTCGCCTTCCGTCGCGACCGACTGCTCGGACGGCAGGGCGACGGGGCCTGGCGCCGGGCTCTCGGGGACCAGCGGCGCCGAGATCGCGGGCGGTGGTGGTGGGAGGGGCGCGTGGATCATCGGTCCGCCACCCCCGGGGCCAGCAGGAAGATGTCGTGCGGCTTCACGAACAGCTCCAGCCCCATATAGACGCCGACGCCGAGGACGATCAGCCCCAGCAGGGCCCGCAGTTCCTCGGCGCGGAACCGACTGGCGAACCGGGCGCCCAGCTGGGCCCCGACCACCCCGCCCAGCAGCAGGATGGTGGACAGGACGATGTCGACCGTCTGATTACGGCCGGCCTGCAGGATGGTGGTGATCGCCGTGGTGATGATGATCTGGAACAGGCTGGTCCCGACCACGGCCCCGGCGCGCATGCGCAGGACATAGAGCATGGCCGGCACCAGGATGAAGCCGCCGCCAACGCCCATGATGGCCGACAGGATCCCGGCGAAAATCCCCAGGGACAGGGGCGGTATGGCGCTGATGTAGAGGCCGGACTTGGGGAACCGCATCCGGAACGGCAGGCCGTACAGGAACAGCGGGCGACGGCGGTCCTTGTGCGGGGCCGTCTCGCCGCGCCGCCGACGGATGATTTCGGTCAGGCTCTCGTTCAGCATCAGGGTGCCGATGGCGCCCAGGAACAGGAGGTAGGACAGGGCCACGACCAGGTCGGCCTGGCCCAGCAGGCGCAGGTAGCGGAACAGCTCCACCCCTGCGAGCGCCCCGATCGCCCCGCCGAAGGCCATGATGCCGCCGAGCTTGAAGTCGACCGCCTTCTGGCCCGAATAGCGGATCACGCCCGAGGTCGAGGAGGCGACGACGTGGCTGGCCTGGCTGGCGACGGCCACGGTCGGAGGGATGCCGAGGAAGATCAGGATCGGCGCCATCAGGAAACCGCCGCCCACGCCGAACAGGCCGGACACGAATCCGACCACCGTTCCCAGCAGGACCAGGATCGGCCAGTTCACCGAAACCTCGGCGATCGGCAGATAGATATCCAAAGGACGCGCCTTCGGCTGACGGACAAAAACAAGGCGCCGGAAGGCGTGGGGGAGGGTCTAGCGCCCGGGCGGCGGCTTCACCACCCGGTGCGCGTCATTGGGGCGTTTCTGAGCGAAATCGGGGCGATCGCTCAGCCGAGAGGGGCGGTCTGGAAGGCTTCGACGGCGGCGCGGGCCGAGGTGCGCGCCGCGGCGGACAGGGTCGGGCCGAGCCGATCGGCAGCCTGCTTCGCCTCCTGGTCGCCCTGACGCGCCGCGATCAGATACCACTTGAAGGCCTCGGTCTGGTTCGGGGCCACGCCCTCGGTCCCGTACTCGTAGATCTTGGCCGCGTTGAACTGGCTGTTGACCTCGCCGCGGTCGGCGGCCTTGACCAGCCAATCCAGGGCCTCGGCGCGGTTCTGGGCCCCGCCGACGCCGTCGTAGAGGTACATGCTGTAGGCGCGCATCCCGAGGGGGTCGCCGGCGCCGGCCGCGCGCCGGGCCCAGAGCCGGGCCTCGGTCTGGTTGCGGGCGACGCCGTTCTGGCCGTTCTCGTACATCTCGACCAGCTTCAGTTGGGCGGCGGGCAGGCCCATGTTGGCGGCGCGGGTCAGGGTGGCGACGCCTTCCGGCTTGCCGCCCGAAAGCTCCTCGGTCGCCTGATCGAAGAGGGACTGGGCCTCGCTGGAGGGCAGGGGCACGGCGTCGGTCGGCGTCTGGTCGCCCGTCAGGGCGACGGCGGCCAGCGGCGTGGTCTCGGCGGTCAGATCGGCGTCGCTCGCGGCGGCCGGGGCCAGGCCCAGAGCCTGACGCACGCCGTCCATGCCCGGAAGAGTGAAGCCCTCGCCGCCGGCGAGTCGGTTGGTCGTATAGAGGGCGCCGACCAGGGCCATGCCGGTGACCGAGGCCAGAAGCCCCTTGCGGATCGTCGAACCGCTCTTGGCCTGTTTGTCGAGACGCTCCTGCAGGCGCGACTTGCCGCCGCGCTTCAGGCCGAAGCCGGCGCGGGGCTCCTCGGCTTCCGGCGCGGCCGTCATGGCGGCGCGGGCGGCGTCGATGGCGCTGCGGGTCGAGGCGGCGCGGCCGCCAGCGGCCCCGGCCGACAGGCCGGCGCGCATCGAGCGGGCGTCGACGAAATCGGTTTCGGCGGAGAATTCGTCCGGGCCGGCGTCGAAGGCGTCGGCCGGGTCGAAGGCCGGAGGCGCGCCGAAGCCGGTCGCGCGCGTCTGGGGCGCAAGGGCAGGCTCGGGCTCGGCCGCATAGGTCTCGGGCGCGTAGACGTCGGGGGCGACGGCGGCCGTGGCCTCCAGCGCGTCCTCGACGTCGGCGCCGCCGAACCCGCCGAAGCTCGCCTCAGGGAAGGCCCCCTCGGAGAAGGCTGGCGCCGCGAAGGGCTCCGGAACGTCCTGGGGCGCCGCGGCGGACTGGGCAGGCTGGGCGAAGACCGGGGTGGAGAAGCTGGGCTCGATCACCGGCTCGGGGGCCGCCGGCTGGGCCAGACGCGGCGAGGCCAGGATCTCGGCGACCGCGCGGGCGGGGTCAAAGGCGGTGTCCGCCGCCGCTTCCGGCTCGCCGAAGCGACCCGGGAAGGGAGCGGGCGCACGCTCGTCCGAGCTCAGGGGATCGGTCGACCAGATGTCGTCGGGCGCCGCGCCGAAATCCTCGTCCGGGAAGGCGCTGGCGCGCCAGTCGGGCTGGCTCAGGTCCGGAGCGGCCGCCAGAGGAGACGGGGCGGGGGCCGCGTGCGGCGCCTCGACCGGCTCGGGGAAGTCGAGCGAACGGCTGGCGCGGTCGACGCGACTCTCGATCCGTTCGCGGGCCTCTTCCAGCAGGCGGGCGGTGCGTTCCTCCGACAGGCGCATCCGCTCGGCCAGCTCGCCCGAGGCGCGGTCGTAGGTCTGTTCGATGCGGCTGGAGCTGTCCGACAGACGCCGGCCGATGTCTTCCAGGGCCTGGGCCGACTTGCGCTCGGACTGGGCGATACGGTCGGCCAGACGGTCCGAAATGCGGGTGATCTCGCCGCCCAGCTTTTCCAGCGCCAGGGCGTGCTGGTCGTCGGTGCGGTTCAGCCGGTGCTCGACGGCCTGGGCGTAGCGGCCCATGTCGCGGTCCAGCTTGTCGCTGAGGCTGGAGTTCAGGTCGGCGGCGATGGCTTGGCCGGCGCGGGCGATCTTGTCCGAGACGCCGCTCTCGACGCGCTGGATGGCGGCGTCCAGGGTCGTGGCGCGGGCGTCGGCGGCCTGCATCCGGTTGTTCAGGTTCTGGGCGATGCGCAGAACCTCGCGGCCCATGGCGTCGATGCCCTGGGCGGAGCGCTGCTCGGCGGCGCGGGCCTGTTCGCCGATGGCGGCCATGGCCCGCTCGATGCGGTCCATCCGGCCTTCGCGTTCGGCCGTGTCCAGCCGCTGGATCATCTCGGCGCGGTTGGCGTCGACCTGACGGGCCAGGGTCTCGGCCAGTTTCTCGAAGCGGGCGGCCTCGCGCGAGCCCTCGGGCTCGACCCGACCCTCGGCGGCGCGCAGACGCTGGTCGAGGCCGGCGAACGAGCGCTCCAGACCGCGCAGGGCCTCGGTCGTATGGGCCTGGGCGGTGTCCAGACGCGCGCTGACCTGGGCCAGCATCTCCGTGCCCACGCCCTGACCGTTCGGCAGGGCGCTGACCGACTTCTCGGCCGCGTCCATGCGCTGGCGCAGTTCGTTCAGGCTGGTCCTCTGGCGTTCCTCGATGTCGTAGAGGCGCGCGGCGATGGCGCCGATGCCGCTCTCGACCTTGCCGAAGGTAGCCTTGGTGTCCGGGCCGACCTCCTGTTCGAAGCGGCGCAGGCGGCGGTGGCCTTCCTTCAGCTCTTCGGAGATGTCGTCGATGCGACGGCCGTAGGTGCGGGTTTCCTGATCGGCGCCGTCGAGGCGGCGAACCAGACCGGCGACGGCCTGATCCACGCCCTGGATGGCCACGGTCGAGCGGCGCTCGGCCGCTTCGAGGCGGGCGGCGATGGCGTCGACCGAGGCGGCGACGCGCTGCAGGGTGTCGTCCGAATGGGCGGAGAACGAGGGAGAGGAGGCGGCGTAGCGCTCCTCGCGCTCATAGCCGCCCTCGCGCTCATAGGCGTCGTCGAGGCGGCGCGAGCGGCTTCGGCGTTCGAAGGAGTCGGCGGCGTGGGCGCGGCGCGACAGGGGGACGACGATTTCCTCGTCCTCGCCATCGTCCATGATCATGGTGTTGAGCCACTCGCCCAGCGTCATGCCGGAGCGACGCGCGAGGTCCTTTGCGACTTCGCGTGCCTTGGGGTCGATACCCTTGACGCTCCAAGGCGCAGCTGCGCTCACCGATTCGCTCCCCGACCTACAGGAGGCCACGCTAGTCGCCCATATCCGGGGTGTAAATCTTACGTTAACCCCAAGATGTTGGGGGCGGCCGATCTTCCTGTGGAAATCATCGGTCCCCAGGCCGTGTGTGGCTTAATCATGGTTAACCGCCCGTAAAGATTAACGCCCGGGCAAGGAATTCGGACCGTCGCACTTGCCTGTGGCGGCGGCGGACGCCAGTTGGGCCCCGTGTCCCTGTCCCTCACCCTGATCCTGCTCGCCGTCTGTCTGGCCGTCACCGTGTTCGCGGGCTGGCGCGGCCAGCGTCCGCCGGACCTGTTGAAGGGAGTGCGGATGGCGCCCTGGCGCTTCCTGATGCTGCTGTTCGGGGCGATCAGCTTCCTGCTGGCGGTGCATGTGGCGGCCCTTCTCGGGCTTACCCACCCGGGCGGTTGATCAAGCGGAGCCTTTAGGAACTTCAACGCCTTAAGGCGGTTCAGTCTCCAACCCCGAACATGAGGAACAGGAGACGACCATGGCCGACGATCTGACCGCCGCCGAGGCGGAAAAGGAATTCTGGAAGCATCTGAAAAGCTCCAACACCGGCATGCTGGGCCTCGACCAGCCCGGCTATCATAACCAGCCCATGACGGGCTTCCGCGAGGAGGAGACCGGGACGATCTGGTTCTTCACCCGTGACGACACCGACTTCGCCCGCGACGTGGCCGTCGGCGGCCAGACGGGCATGTTCACCTATCAGTCGAAGGATCAGCAGGTGTACGCCTGCATCCATGGCGACCTGTCGATCGACCAGAATCGCGAGCGGATCGACAAATACTGGAACCCGGTGCTGGCCGCCTGGTATCCCGAGGGCAAGGATGATCCGCACCTGACCCTGATCCGTTTTGACGGCGACGACGGCCGCGTCTGGGTCTCGAAGAAGGGGCCGGTGGGCTTCATGTTCGAGATCGCCAAGGCCAATCTGACGAAGACGCTTCCCGATGCGGGTGGGGTGGCGGACGTCAATCTGAACTAGGCCAGAACCGGGCTTGCCCTGAAGACGGAAAGGGCGTGGTCTGCCGTCATGGCCACGCCCGCCGATCTTGCCCGCATCGCCCTCGCCCTGCCCGGGGTCGAGGGCGAAGGCATAGGTTTCGGCGTCGGCAAGAAGGGTCTGTGCTGGAGCTATCTGGCGCGGGCGAAGCCGAAGGCGAAACGCGAGGTCGTGCCCGGCGTGGTGGCCATCCGCTGCGATCTCGCCGCCAAGGAGATGCTGATCGAGACGGCGCCCGACCGCTTCTTCGACGACGACCACTATCGCGGCTATCCTGCGGTCCTGGCCCGGCTGGAGATGCTCGAGGCTTCCGAGCTCGAGGGGCTGATCCGGTCGGCCTGGGCGATCCAGGCGCCGAAGTCATTGCACAAGGGCGTCGCATGAGCACCGTGACGGGGCTGGTCCCCATCCTTCTGGTCTCGGACGTGCCGCGATGTGCGGCCTTCTTCACCGACCAGCTCGGCTTCACGACCGACTTCCTGCACGGCCAGCCTGCCTTCTACGGCGCGGTGTCGCGTGACGGCGTGGTGATCCACATGCGTCATGTCGACGATCCGCCCTTCGCGGCGGCCGCGGCAAAGGAGGAACAGCTGATCTGCGCCTCCTTCTCCGTCACCGACGTGAAGGCCCTGTATGAAGAGTTCGCCGCCCGTGGCGTCGCCTTCACCCATCCGCTAACGGTACAGCCCTGGGGCGGGACGGACTTCCACGTCGCCGATCCCGACGGCAACGTGGTCTCCTTCGTCACCTACGGGGTCTAGAAGGCCCCGAAGCACCAGGCCAGAACGGCCTTCTGGGCGTGGATACGGTTCTCGGCCTCGTCCCAGACCAGCGACTTCGGTCCGTCGATGACGGCGTCGGTCACTTCTTCCCCGCGGTGGGCGGGAAGGCAGTGCAGGAAGACGGCGTCCGGATCGGCCAGGTCCATCAGGGCCTCATCGACCGTATAGGCCTCGAAGGCCTGCAGACGGGCTTCATAGTCGCTGTCGCCCATCGAGACCCAGGTGTCGGTGACCACGACGTCGGCGCCCTTGACCGCCTCGCGCGGGTCGGCGGTCAGGGTGACGGCGTTGCCGCCCTTGGCCAGGTCGTGCAGGTCCGGATGGTACTCGGCCGGGCAGGCGACGTTCAGGTGGAAGCCGAACTTGGGCGCCGCATGCATGAAGCTGTGGCAGACGTTGTTGCCGTCCCCGACCCAGGCGATGGTCTTGCCTGCGATCGGTCCCTTCTGCTCCTCGATGGTCTGCAGGTCGGCGAGGATCTGGCAGGGGTGCGACCGGTCGGTCAGGCCGTTGATCACCGGCACGGTCGAGACGCGGGCGAAGCGCTCGACGTCCTCATGGCTGTTGGCGCGGATCATCACCGCATCGACCATGCGCGACAGGACCCGGGCGGTGTCCTCGACCGGTTCGCCGCGGCCCAGCTGCATGTCGGAGGCGGTGGCGATGATCGAGGCGCCGCCCAGCTGGCGGATGGCCGCGTCGAAGCTGAAGCGGGTGCGCGTCGAGTTCTTCTCGAAGATCATCGCCAGGACGCGGTCCTTGCCCGGAGCGTCGGCGTCGGCGCGACCCTGGGGCCAGCCCTTGCGGGCGGCCTTGCGGGCGTGGGCGTCATCGAGGATGGCGCGCAGGTCGGCGGCGTCCAGCCGGTGGATGTCGAGGAAGTGCCGAACCATTTACGCCACCGCCTTCATCTGTTCCCGCGCCGTTTCGCAGGCGCCTTCGAAGCGACGGATGGCCTCGCGGGCCTCGTCGAGCGTCAGGTTGAGCGGCGGCAGTATGCGGCAGCAGTTGTCGCCGCCTCCGGCGACCAGCAGCTGCTGGTCGTCGCGCGCCAGGGCCATGAAGTCGCGGTTGTTCGGGACCAGCTTGACCCCGATCAGCAGACCCTTGCCGCGCACGTCAACGATGACGTCCGGGAAGCGGTCCTGCAGACCGGCCAGCTGCTGCTTCAGATAGGCGGCGATCTCGTTGACGTTCTGGATCAGCTCGGGCTTCACCAGCTCGCCGAAGGCCGCCAGACCCACGGCCATGGCCAGGGGGTTGCCGCCGAAGGTGGTGCCGTGGACGCCCGCGACCATGCCCGAGGCCGCCTTTTCGGTGGCCAGGCAGGCGCCGATCGGGAAGCCGCCGCCCAGAGCCTTGGCGATGGCCATGATGTCCGGGGCGATGCCGGCCCATTCATGGGCCCACAGCTTGCCGGTCCGGCCCATGCCGCACTGGACCTCGTCGAAGATGATCAGGACGCCGTTGTCGTCGGCCATCTGACGCATCCAGCGCAGGTCCTCATCGGGGGTGACGCGGCAGCCGCCCTCGCCCTGGACCGGCTCCAGCACGATGGCGCAGGTGGTCGGGTTGGTGAGCGCCGCTTCCAGCGCCTCGCGGTCGCCCCAGAGTAGCTGGTGGAAACCTTCCATCTTCGGGCCGAAGCCTTCGACATAGGCCGGATTGGCGGCGGCGTTGATCGCGCCGTAGGTCCGGCCGTGGAACGAGCCGTCGAAGCCGTAGATGTCGATCCGCTCAGGGGCGCCGTTGGCCCACTGGTAGCGGCGCGCGGTCTTCAGCGCGCATTCGACAGCCTCGGTGCCCGAGTTGGCGAAGAAAACCCGGTCGGCGAACGAATGTTCGCACAGCATGTCGGCCAGCTGTTCCTGCCCGGGGATCCGGTAGATGTTGGAGACGTGCCAGAGCTTCTCGGCCTGGTCCTTCACCGCCTGGACCAGCACCGGATGGGCATGGCCCAGGGCATTGGTCGAGATGCCGGAGACCATGTCCAGATATTCCGTGCCGTCTGTGGACCACAGACGCGCGCCTCGCCCGCGTTCCACTTCCAGCGGAGCACGATTGTAGACACCCATCAGATGGTTTGTGGACACGGACCTGTACCTCCAAAAGCAGAAAGCCCGCGCGCGGACTGCGGCGGGACTTTTCCGGAGCGGCGTTGTCGGACGGGGGAGGGGGTGTGTCAACACCGCCCTCCCCGGTCACCGGTGTCTGTCGATGCGGTCAGGCCCGCGCGCCGTCCGCCGCGCGCGGCGGCTCGACACCCTTGTCGCCGGACAGGGTCCGGGTCTCGGCGGGTTTCCCGGCCTGATATTCCTCCATGGCCGTTTTCTTGCGGGCGCGCATGGCATCGGCCAGGGCGTCCATGTCGAGGCCGGCCGCGCGGGCCTGGGCGAACATGCCTTCGACGCGCTGCTCCTCTTCCTTGACGTGGTGCTCGATCTCCTCGGACAGCACCTTGACCTTGGCGTCGTAGAAATCGTCCTCCGGACTGCCGGCCTCGATCTCGTTGATCAGCAGCTTGGCGCCGTCGTGCTCGACATAGGCTTCCCTGAGCAGGTCTTCCTCGATCTTGCCCTCGCAGGCCGGATAGAAGATTTCCTCCTCGATGGTGGTGTGCACCTTCAGTTCGAGGCAGGCCTCAAGGGCCAGCTTCTGCTTCTTCGCGGGGCTGGTCGCGGCCTCGAAGGCGGCGAAGATCTCTTCCACCTTGCGGTGGTCGGCCTTCAGCATCGCAATCGCGTCCATCTCTTCATAGGTCTGGGCCATGGCGTTCTTCCTCCTGACAGCGGGGCGTGTCTGGCGGGAAAAGGCATGGGCCGGGCGCGTGTTCCTAAAGCTCAGCTAGGTGCGAGTCGTTAGCGAGAACAACGGCTTGTGGGTGTCCGGCGGCTGACACACCGGGCGCCTTTTCCGCTCATCCGCGTTGAAGGAGCGAGGCAAGGAGACCTTCGGATGATCGACCACATCGGCTTGGCGGTGACCGATATCGCCCGTTCCAGAGCCTTCTATGAGGCCTCTTTGAAACCGCTCGGCTATCGCTTCATCCATGACGCGACCAATGATGTCGGCGGCACAGCCGTGATGTTCGGCGTGGGCGATGAGGTCGACTTCGTCATCGCCGACAGAGAGCGGCCCGGAGAGGGCAATCATGTCGCCTTCCGCGCCGGGACGCGGGCCGAGGTTGATGCCTTTCACGCGGCGGCGCTGGCGGCCGGCGGCAGGGATAACGGCGGGCCGGGGCTGCGTCCCCGGTATGGGGCGACCTACTACGCCGCCTTCGTTCTGGATCCGGACGGGTTCAACGTCGAGGCGGTCTGCCACGCGCCGGACTAGTCGGCTTGCGGTTCAGGCCTGATGCGACGCCGGCGTCAGCAGCGGTTCGATCCAGGCGATCAGAGGGTTGCGCAGCCAGACAACCGCGCGGCGGGCGTGGCGCAGGGCTGACGTCTCCGTCGGCGCATGGCCTGAGCGCAACTGGTCGCCGTCCTCGTCGAAGATGACCCACAGCCAGTCCGTCCGGCCGCCGTGCACTTCGATCTCATAGCCGTGATGGCCGATACGCATCGTTTCCCCAAATCCCGTCATGGCCCGTTTCGGGCTCGTCCCCGCCGCTTCAGCAGGGTCTGTGCCAATCACCGATACGCGAGACCGATGAGAAAACGGCTAACGCGAACCGTGTTTGCGCCCGACCGTCTTCGTATGCCCCGTGTTCCGTGCTCGTGTTCCGTGCTCGTGTCCGTGCTCTGGGGGCGATCACGAATGCAGGACTACCCTTCGGCCATGCGCCTTCTTACTTGACGTTGACGTAAACGTAGGGTTCATGGCGCCAACGCTTCGAACCGTCCTTATTGGAGACTGACTCCCATGGCTGACGCCTATATCTATGACGCGGTGCGCACCCCGCGCGGCAAGGGCAAGAAGGACGGATCCCTGCACGAGATCACGGGTCTGGACCTGGCGACCCAGGTGCTGCAGGCCCTGCGCGACCGCAACGATCTGGACACCTCGAAAGTCGACGACGTCATCCTCGGCTGCGTGACCCCGGTGGGCGAACAGGGCGCCGATATCGCCCGCACCGCCGTGCTCAACGCCGGCTGGTCGCAGTACACCGCCGGCGTCCAGATCAACCGCTTCTGCGCCTCGGGTCTGGAAGCCGTGAACATGGCCACGGCCAAGGTGAAGTCCGGCGAGGCCGACTTCGCCGTCGGCGGCGGCGTCGAGGCCATGAGCCGCGTGCCGATGGGCTCGGACGGCGGCGCCTGGCCGGTCGACCCCACCTCGGCCTTCAACACCTATTTCGTGCCCCAGGGCGTCTCGGCCGACATGATCGCCTCCAAGTACGGCTTCAGCCGCGACGACGTGGACGCCTATTCGGTCGAGAGCCACAAGCGCGCCGCCAAGGCCTGGGCCGAGGGCCGGTTCGCGAAGTCGGTCGTGCCGGTCAAGGACCAGCTGGGTCTGGTCCGTCTGGACCATGACGAGACCATCCGTCCGAACTCGGACATGCAGACCATGGGCGCGCTGAACCCGTCCTTCACGATGATGGGCGAGATGGCGTTCGACGCCGTGATCAACCAGCGCTACCCCGAGGTCGAGCGGGTCAACCACGTCCACACCCCCGGCAACTCCTCGGGCATCGTCGACGGTTCGGCCGGCGTCCTGATCGGCACCCTGGAAGCCGGCAAGGCCCTCGGCCTGAAGCCGCGCGCGAAGATCCTCGGCGGCGCCTCGATCGGTTCGGAGCCCTCGATCATGCTGACGGGCCCGGAGTATGTGACCCGCAAGCTCCTCGGCAAGCTGGGCATGACCCCCGACGACATCGACCTGTGGGAGCTGAACGAGGCCTTCGCCGCCGTCGTCCTGCGCTACATGCAGGCCCTGAACATTGACCACGCCAAGATGAACGTGAACGGCGGCGGGATCTCGATGGGCCACCCGCTCGGCGCCACCGGCGCCATGATCACCGGCATCGCCCTGGACGAGCTGGAGCGCTCGAACAAGTCGACCGCCCTGGTCACCCTGTGCATCGGCGGCGGAATGGGCACCGCCACCGTCATCGAACGCGTCTGATCCCGGAGAGCATGACCATGAAAACCTTCGAGAACTTCAAGATCGACGTGGACGCCGACGGCATCGCCGTCATCGCCTTCGACGTGCCGAACAAGTCGATGAACACCCTGACCTCCAGCGTCATGAACGAGCTGCCGCAGCTGGCCGAGCTCATCAAGACCGACGAGACCATCAAGGGCGCGGTGATCACCTCGGGCAAGGCCTCGGGCTTCTGCGCCGGCGCCGACCTCGGCGACATGGCCGGCGGCATGATCGGCGGCGCCTCGCTGCAGGACGCCTTCGATGCGGGCTGGAAGATGAACGGCGCCCTGCGCGCCATCGAGACCTGCGGCAAGCCCGTCGCGGCGGCCATCAACGGTCTGGCGCTGGGCGGCGGTCTGGAACTGACCCTGGCCTGCCATTACCGCGTCGCCGGCGACAATCCGAAGATCCAGCTCGGCCTGCCCGAGATCAAGGTCGGCCTGTTCCCGGGCGGCGGCGGCACCCAGCGCCTGCCGCGCCTGATCGGCGTCCAGGCGGCGATGATGGCCATGACCGAGGGCAAGTCCTTCCGTCCGAACGACGCCAAGGGCGCCGGCATCATCCATGAGGTCGTCGCGGCCGGTTCCGAGGTCGAGGCCGCCAAGGCCTGGATCAAGGGCGGCGGCAAGGCTGTCGCGCCGTGGGACGACAAGGGCTTCAAACAGCCCGGTGGCGGCCCCTACCACCCGGCGGGCATCCAGAACTTCCTGGTCGGCAACGCCATGATCAAGAAGCAGACCTACGGCAACTACCCCGCCGCCCTGAACCTGATGAAGGCCGTCTATGAAGGCATTCAGGTGCCGATCGACGCCGCCCTGCGCATCGAGACCCGCTACTTCATCAAGACCCTGATGACGCCGCAGGCCCAGGCCATGATCCGCTCGCTGTTCCTGTCCAAGCAGGAGCTGGACAAGGGCGCCGTGCGCCCGGCGGGCGTGCCGAAGTCCGATCCGAAGAAGGTCACTGTCATCGGCGCCGGCATGATGGGCGCGGGCATCGCCTATGTTCAGGCCATGGCCGGCATCGAGACCATCCTGATCGACCAGACCCAGGAAGCCGCCGACAAGGGCAAGGCCCATGTTGAGGAGCTGCTGAAGAAGCGCCTGTCGCGCGGTCAGCTGACGCAGGAGAAGTTTGACGCCCTGCTCGGTTCGGTCACCGCGACCACCGACTACGACCTGATCAAGGGTTCGGACCTGGTCGTTGAGGCCGTGTTCGAAAACCGCGAGATCAAGGCCGATGTGACGAAGCGCGCCGAGGCCCAGCTGGCCGAGGGCGCCATCTTCGGCTCCAACACCTCGACCCTGCCGATCACCGGTCTGGCGGAAGCTTCGGTTCGCCCCGAGGACTTCATCGGCATCCACTTCTTCTCGCCCGTCGACAAGATGATGCTGGTCGAGATCATCCTCGGCGAGAAGACGGGTGAGGCGGCCATCGCCAAGACCCTCGACTACGTCCTGAAGATCAAGAAGACCCCGATCGTCGTCAACGACAGCCGCGGCTTCTACACCTCGCGCTGCTTCTCCACCTTCCTGATGGAAGGCATGGCGATGCTGGAAGAGGGCTGGGCGCCGGCCCTGATCGACAACGTCGGCCGCATGACCGGCATGCCGCGCGGTCCGCTGGAGATGCACGACGACGTCGCGCTGGACCTCTCCTACAAGATCGCCAAGCAGACGGCTCTGGACCTGGGCGACAAATACGTCCCGGCCGAGGGCGCTGACATCGTGGCGAAGATGGTCGAGGGCGGTCGCTTCGGCCGCAAGAACGGCATGGGCTTCTACGACTACGCCACCAAGCCCAAGACCCTGTGGGCGGGCCTCGCCGAACTGGCGCCGGTCACCAAGTCCATCGAGGGCCCGGAAGAGCCCGGCGCCTTCGGTCAGATCGACGAGCTGAAGACCCGCCTGCTGTACCGTCAGGCCGTCGAAGTCGCCCGTTGCTGGGAAGAGGGCGTCATCGACGACCCGCGCGAGGCCGACCTCGGCGCCATCCTGGGATGGGGCTTCGCGCCCTGGACCGGCGGCCCGATCACCATGATCGACCAGACCGGTCTGGAGAAATTCGTGGAAACGGCCGACCGTCTGGCCGCGACCTACGGCGACCGCTTCAAGGTCCCGCAGCTGCTGCGCGACATGGCCGCCAAGGGCGAGACCTTCTACGGAAACTTCGCCGGTTCCCAGAAGGCCGCCGCGTAAGCGATCCGGACGACGGAATGCAGAACGGCCCCGGGAGCGATCCCGGGGCCGTTTCTGTTTGCGCTGAAATTATGAACGGCGGCCCCGTCCCCCGACGAAGCCGCCGCCCGTTCGATCGGCGTGAGCCGATCGTCAATCAAGCGGTCTTCCGGTCCCGTCCCCCGACGTTTCCGGTCGCTTGACCGATGCCTGTGCGACGAATTCAGGGGTTCTCCCGGAACGTGTCCGGCTCAACCCATCCGTGCGTCGGATGCATGCATGCGCTTCATCGCGTGAAGACAGTCTAAACGTAAAGCGGGTGAGCGTTCACAACCGCGCATTGTCTCAAGATTGGGACGAATTTCACGTGTGATTCCAGTCGGAAAGATAGTTTCCAATCCGCGGCGCCACCGCAGATGGCTGCGACCTGCGGATGGCCTCAGATGATGTCCAGCGGTTGCGCCGTCGTCGGCGGCGGGAAGGCGCGGTCCAGCACCGCCAGATCCTCGGCGTCCAGTTCGATTTCCAGCGCCTCGGCATTGGCCTCGACATGGGCGACGGTGGAGGCCTTGGGGATGGCGATGATCCCGTCCTGCCGCAGGATGGCGGCCAGGGCGATCTGGGCGGTGGAGACGTCGTGGCGATCGGCGATCTCGATCAGGGCCGGATGCTCCAGCAAGCCCCCCTTTCCGCCACGCCCCAGCGGCGAATAGGCCATCAGCGGCATGTTCCGCTCCTGCGCCCAGGGCAGAAGATCGAACTCGATGCCGCGCGAACCCAGGTGATAGAGCACCTGATCGGTCTGGCAGCCGACGCCGCCGTCCAGCGCCTCCATCCGGTCCATGGTCCTGAGGTCGAGGTTGGACACGCCCCAGCGGGCGATCATCCCCTCGTCGATCAGCTCCTCGAAGCCGGCGATGATCTCGTCCATCGGGAAGCGGCTTTCCCAGTGCAGAAGATAGAGATCCAGCCGGTCCACGCCGAGGCGCTCAAGGCTCTTTTCGCAGGCCAGCATCATCGACATCTCGCCGGCGTTTTCGGGCCGGACCTTGGAGACCAGAAAGACCTCCTCGCGCCGCCCCTTGATGACCTCCCCGACCAGCCGTTCGGACTTGCCGTGGCCATAGAGTTCGGCGGTGTCGATCAGGGTCAGGCCCAGATCCAGCCCGCGCGACAGGGCCGCCTGTTCGGCGTCGGCGGTCTTCGGGTCGTCGCCGATCTCCCATGTGCCTTGGCCGAGCACGGGGAGCAGGGTACCGTCTGGAAGCGAGGTCATGCGGGTCATGACCGCAAAATGCATGAAGCGGCGTTCGGCGCCAGCGGCATCGGGGAGAAGGCGGTTGATCCAGAGTATCCGGTGGACGCACGCGCCTGTCGCGTTGCTCGCTATCCTGCTCGGAATGGCGGCCGCTGGAACGGCCGTGGCGCAATCCGTCGCCTCCGCGGGATTGCCGGTGACCCAGGACGCCGCCGAAACGATGCCGACCGAGGCCCTTGCCCGGCTCCTGTTCGGCGCTGTCCCCGAGGCGGTGATCAGCGCTCGTCCCGTCTACAATGGTGGGCTTGACCACGCCTTCGGCGCGACCTTCCTGCTTCGGGGGCAGCCTGCGGCGGACGGCGCCATGGTCCGCTTTGAAGGATTGTGCAGCCTGCGGGAGGTGACGGTTTCGCTCGACGCCCATGAAAATCTGGACCGGGTCGACGACGTCGAGACCCGGACCGTCTATGCGGTGCTGGGCGCGCCCTCGATAATTCAGGAGCCGGATTACTTCGACGCCGGGGCCCAGGCCGACGGCCAGCGGAAGGATCAGGCTCGCCGCGAGGCCTGCGGGGCTTTCCGGGAAGTCGAAAAGGTCGTGTCGGCGCCGAGTGCGCTTGTGGTGACGGCGGGGGTTCAAACCCTCCACGCCCTGCCGGATCTGCTAAACCGGCGCGTTCGCGGCATCGATTGTGATCGGGGAGGTACCGGCCAGACCTGCGCGCCCGACCTTGTCGACCGATTGAAGGCCGCTCGCCTCGCCAGCGTGACGGAATGCGAGGACCCGGAGTTCATGGAAGGACTGCGGGTCCCGCGCGGCCACAGCTGTTTTGTGATCACCCTGATTATCGCGACCAGTCCCGGCGAGGAGCAGAGCTTCAATATCGCGGCGGCGGGACCCTGGGACACGATGTCGGCCTTCGTTCCGACCCGCGCGATCATCTCGGAACGCACCGGCATCATCGATTGAGGGAGCGCATGCAGACCCGGATCATCAGGACCGACGGCCTGAACCAGCAGATCCTCGAGGCCGGGGAGGGGCCTTTGGTGCTGCTGATCCACGGCTTCCCCGAACTCGGCGTTAGCTGGCGAGCGCAGGTTCAGGCGCTTGCCGAGGCCGGTTATCACGCCGTGGCGCCCGACATGCGCGGCTATGGCGGGACCGACAAGCCGGAGCGCCGCGAGGACTATTCTATCCTGAAGCTGGTCGGGGACATGGTCGATCTGGTGCGGGCGCTCGGAGAGACCTCCTGCGTCGTCGTCGGCCACGACTGGGGCGCGCCGGTCGCCTGGCACTGCGCCCTGTTGCGGCCCGACATCTTCAAGGCGGTGGCCGGGCTGTCGGTGCCCTTCCAGCCGCGCATCCCCAAAGGGGCGCCGACGCCGATGATGGCGGCCCTGGCGAAGCGGGCCGGGCTCGGTGACCTCTACATCAGCCGCTTCCAGCCCGACGACGCCCATGCCGACTTCGACGCCGATCCGGGGGCGTCGCTGCGCAAGATGTTCTGGTCCTATGACGGCGCCACTCCCGACGACGGCCTGTCGACCGGCTTCCTGCCGGAGGGCGTCTCCCTGCTGGAAAGCATCGACGACGCGGCGACCCTGCCGCCCTGGCTCAGCGAGGCCCATTTCGCCGAATATGTGGAGGCCTTCTCCGCGGGCGGCTTCCGCGGCCCCATCGACTGGTATCGCTGCATCGACCTGAACTGGAGCCTGACCGCCTTCGTGCAGGACAAGACCATCGACCAGCCGTCTCTCTTCCTGGTCGGTGAGCGAGATCCGGTGCGTCGCTACGCGGGCCAGCACGAGGCCGGGCTGTCGAAATGGCTGACAGACCTGCGCGGCCAGACCGTTCTGCCGGGCGCCGGTCACTGGCTTCAGCAGGAACGGCCAGAGGAGATCAATGCGGCCTTGCTGGGCTTCCTGAGGGAGCTGTGAGGCCGATCCGCGCCAACACCGCCATTTCGCGCTGTCGTGGATATGTTATCGTTGAGGTTGTGTTGCAGGAGGCGGGTATATGAAGTTCGGATCGCTGTTGTTCGCGGCTGCGCTTGCCCTGCTCGTGACTGACCCCGCCTCGGCCCAGACGGCTCCGGATCCCGACACGACATCGGTCGATGACGTGGCGGTGACGGCGGCGACCCGGCGAGGCATGGAAACCTATGCGCGGGACATCGGGTCCGGTCCGATGGGACGGCTGAGCCCGCGCTGGAACGACCGGATCTGTGTCCGGGTCGCCTATATGGACGCCGAGCATGCGGCCTATCTGAGGGACCGGATCGCGACCGTGGCCGAGGCGATCGGTCTGTCGCCTGACCGTTCGCCGGACTGCCGCGCGGACATCTCCATCTTCGCCTCGGACGATCCCGATGCGCTCGCCGCCGAACTGCTGGAGGCCGCGCCCCGCAATTTCCGGCCTGCCCGTAACGGGGTCAGTCTCGGCAATGCGGCGCTGGAGGCCTTCCTGGCTTCGGACGCCCCCGTGCGCTGGTGGCAGGTCAGCCTGCCGCTGATGGAGGATTCGGGCGAGATCGCCATCGCGTTGCAGGCCTCCGAACCCGGCCCCATGGCCCGGTCGGTCGTGGTGCGGAACGCCTCTCGCCTGCGCGGCAATGTCCGGGATGACCTGGCCGCGGTGACAATCATCCTCGACACGAAGCAACTGGTCGGCGTCCCCTTCAGCGCGGTCAGTGACTATGTCGCCTTCGTCGCCCTGGCTCCGGCCGATCCGCGCGTCGATACGGAACGCTTCGATACGGTGCTGAACCTGTTCCAGCGCCCCGGCCTCCCCGGCCTGACCGCGACGGACGGGGACTATCTGTACGCCCTCTATTCGGCCTCACGCGCCCCGATCAACGCCTCGGTCCAGGCCGCCGAGATCGCCGACCGCATGGCCACCGAGCGTCGACGGCGCGGGTCGGCGATGGAATGAAGCCTAGACCGGATCGGTCGGCTTGGGCGTGACCTCGGCGGGCGCCGGTTCGGGCGTCGCGGGCGTGTCGGGCAGGGGGATGAACTCCAGATCGTCCTCGGTCGGCAGGGCCATGCGGCCGGCCTTCCAGTCGGCCTTGGCCTGATCGATCCGCTCCTGTGAGGAGGCGACGAAATTCCACCAGATCAGCCGTTCGCCCACGGGCTCGCCGCCAAGGGCCATGACGGTGGACGGGGTCAGGGATTTGACGGTCGGCTCGGCCTGGGGCTCCAGTACGATCAGTTGACCCTCATGGAAGGTGCGGCCCGCGACCTCGATCTGGCCCTTGGCGACATACAGCGCGCGTTCGGACATGCCGCCGGCGCCCTTGCCCGGAGGCGGGGCGGTGCGCACGCCCTCCTGCATCTCCCAGTGGACGTAGAAGAGGGGCGAAGAGGTCTTCACCGCCGCCGAGGCGCCGTAAGCCTCGCCCGCGACCAGACGCGCGAACAGGCCGCCGTTCTCATAGGCGGGCAGGTCGGCCTCGCCGTGGTGGAAGAAGCCGGGGTCCATCTCCTCGGCCTCGTTGGGCAGGGCGATCCAGGCCTGCATCCCATGCATGGGGCCGCCCTGCGCCTTCTTCAGCGGGTCGGTGCGTTCGGAGTGGACGATGCCCTTGCCGGCCGTCATCCAGTTGACCTCGCCGGGACGGATGGCCTGGGTGAAGCCCAGGCTATCGCGGTGCATGATCTCGCCCTCGAACAGATAGGTCAGGGTCGACAGGCCGATGTGCGGATGCGGCCGCACATTGATGGCGTCTGATCCCGGCGCGAACTCGGCCGGGCCCATCTGGTCCAGGAAGATGAAGGGGCCGATCATCCGTCGCGAATGGAACGGCAGCACCCGGCCGACCTCGAACCCGCCAAGATCCTTGCGCCGCGCGTCGATCACCATCTCGATCATGTCGTATCCCCTCTGAGCCCGAAGCTTATCGCACGTGGGGGGTGATGATGCCGAGGGGAAGGGCGGTCACATTCTTCACGCCGCGCGTCACGATATGGCTTTCGCAGTCCGAGACGATGGCCAAAGCCAGCAGCTTCTCGCGCAGGAATTTGTCGAAGGCGTGCATGTCGGACGTGACGATGCGCAGCACATAGTCCTCGCGGCCGGTGATGGTCGCGCACTGGACGACCTCGGGCCAGTCGCTGACGGCGGCTTCGAAGGTCTGCAGGTTCTCGGACGAGGGCAGCATCAGCTTGACGATGGCGTAGACCTCGAAGTCCAGGCCCAGGAGCTTGGCGTCCAGCAGGGTGACGCGCTTGCGGATCAGGCCGGAATCTTCCAGTCTCTTGATGCGCCGCCAGCACGGCGAGGCGGACAGACCTACCCGATCGGCGACCTCCGCGACGGACAGCCCCGCGTCCTGCTGCAGGATGTCCAGAATTCTCGCGTCGATAGGATCGAGTTCGTCCGCCAAGGCGTTTCTCCGTTTGTCGTTATGGCGCAATAAAATACCCTTGAACCGCCATATGCAAGGCGAAATTCGGTAAGTCTTGATGCGCCGCGTCTGCTATCAGGCGCTATAAAGGCAAATGCGGCCGGATCAACCAGGCGCAGGCCAACAGGCAGGACCAAATGACCAGGAACACCCAGCCCCTGTCCCTGCGCGTTCCGGAGCCTTCGGGCCGCCCCGGAGACGCCCCGGACTTCAGCGGACTGAAGCTCGACGTCGCCGGCGCCGTCGACCGGCCGCCCGTCGATTCGCGGCCCGTGCAGATGATGGATCTGGCCTTCCGCCTGGTCCGGGTGCTGGACGATGAGGGGAATGCGGTCGGTCCGTGGAATCCGCGCCTCGATCCGGAGACCGCCCGTCGCGGCCTCAAGGCCATGATCCTGACCCGCGCCTTCGACGACCGGATGCACCGCGCCCACCGCCAGGGCAAGACCAGCTTTTATATGAAGTGCACGGGCGAGGAGGCCATCGCGGTCGCCCAGGGGATGATCCTGTCCCGCGAGGACATGGGCTTCCCCACCTATCGCCAGCAGGGCCTGCTGATCTCGCGCGGCTATCCGCTCGCGACGATGATGAACCAGATCTACTCAAATGCGGCCGATCCCATCAAGGGGCGTCAGCTGCCGATCATGTATTCGGCCAAGGACTTCGGCTTCTTCACCATCTCGGGCAATCTCGGCACCCAGCTGCCCCAGGCCGTGGGCTGGGCCATGGCCAGCGCTTACAAGGGCGACGACAAGATCGCCATCACCTGGATCGGCGACGGCTCGACCGCCGAGAGCGACTTCCACTCGGCCCTGACCTTCGCCAGCGTCTACCGCGCCCCGGTGATCATCAACGTCGTCAACAACCAGTGGGCCATCTCGTCCTTCCAGGGCATCGCCGGCGGCAATGAGACGACCTTCGCCTCCAAGGCCATCGGCTATGGCCTGCCCAGCCTGCGCGTCGACGGCAACGACTTCCTCGCCGTCTGGGCCGCGACCCAGTGGGCCGAGGAGCGGGCTCGCACCAACCAGGGCGCGACCCTGATCGAGATGTTCACCTATCGCGGCGCGCCGCACTCGACCTCGGACGATCCGTCAAAGTACCGCCCGGCGGACGAGCACGACCAATGGCCGCTCGGTGATCCGATCCAGCGCCTGCGCCAGCACCTGACCCTGATCGGGGAATGGGACGACGACCAGCACGAGGCGGCGCTCAAGGAGGCCGTCGAACAGGTCCGTCAGGCGGGTAAGGAATCCGAGGCCATCGGCACCCTGGGCCAGTCGCGCCCCTCGGTGAAGGAGATGTTCGAGGAGGTCTATGCGACCGAGGACTGGCGTCTGGTCGAACAGCGTAGCGAAGTGGGAATCTGATCATGACCGAGACCTACACCGCAGCCGATCAGCACGATGGCATCGATCCTGACATGGCCGACGCGACCGAAACCCCCGCCTCCGTCGCGGAAGGGACCGGTACGGTCCCGATGAACATGATCCAGGCCCTGAACGCGGCCCTGGCGGTCAAGATGACCGAGGATCCCAATGTCCTGTCGTTCGGCGAGGACACGGGCTATTTCGGCGGCGTTTTCCGCGTCACCGACCAGCTGCAGCAGAAGCATGGCCTGACCCGCAGTTTCGACGCTCCGATCAATGAGAGCGGCATCGTCGGCGCCGCCATCGGCATGGCCGCCTACGGCCTGCGCCCGGTCGTCGAGGTCCAGTTCGCCGACTACATCTATCCGGCCTACGACCAGATCGTCTCGGAAGCGGCCAAGATGCGCTATCGCTCGGGCGGCCAGTTCTCCAGCCCGATCGTGGTCCGCACCCCCTACGGCGGCGGCATCTTCGGCGGCCAGACCCACAGCCAGTCGCCGGAAAGCCTGTTCACCCATATCGCCGGGCTGAAGGTCGTCGTTCCGTCCAACCCCTATGACGCCAAGGGCCTGCTGACCGCAGCCATCGAGGACGACGATCCGGTCATCTTCTTCGAGCCCAAACGCCTCTACAACGGCCCCTTCGACGGCTGGCACCAGAAGCCGGTCTCGCCCTGGAAAGCCCAGCCCGAGGCCCAGGTCCCGATCGAGAAATACGTGGTGCCGATCGGCGAGGCGAAGATCGTTCGCGAAGGCTCTGACGTGACCATCCTCGCCTGGGGCACCATGGTCTGGGTCTCGCTGGCCGCCGCCGAACACGCGGGCGTCGACGCCGAGGTCATCGATCTGCGCACCCTCGTGCCGCTCGACATCGCGACCATCGAGGCCTCGGTGAAGAAGACCGGCCGCTGCGTCATCGTGCATGAGGCGCCGAAAACGTCCGGGTACGGAGCGGAGCTGTCCGCCCTGGTCCAGGAACGCTGCTTCTACCACCTCGAGGCGCCCATCGGCCGCGTCTGCGGCTGGGACACTCCCTATCCGCACGCCTTCGAGTGGGAATATTTCCCCGGACCGGAACGGGTCGCCACGGCCTTGAAAGCTGTCATGACCGGAGGCGCACGCTGATGGGACGCTATGTCTTCAAACTGCCCGACGTGGGCGAAGGCACCGCCGAGGCCGAACTGGTCGCCTGGCATGTGAAAGTCGGCGACCGCGTCGAGGAGGATCAGATCCTCGCCGACGTCATGACCGACAAGGCCACCGTCGAACTGACCTCGCCGGTGTCCGGCGTCGTCACCGCGACCCACGGCCAGCCCGGCGTCATGTCCGCCGTCGGTTCGCCGCTGGTGGAGTTCGAGGTCGAGGGCGCAGGCAACGCTTCCGACGCTCCGGAGCTCGCGCCGGCCGAAGCGGCCGCCGAGCCCGAAGCCGCCGACGAACCGGCCGAGGCCGCCGCGCCTGAACCCGCGCCGGAGCCCGTTGCGGCCGCTGCTGGCAACTACGTCTTCAAACTGCCCGACGTGGGCGAGGGCACGGCAGAGGCCGAGCTGGTCGCCTGGCACGTCAAGGTCGGCGACGCGGTCGAGGAAGACCAGCTTCTGGCCGAGGTCATGACCGACAAGGCCACCGTCGAACTGACCTCGCCCGTCATGGGCGTGGTCGTCGCCCTGACCGGCGAACCGGGCCGTCAGGTCCCCGTCGGCGGTCCGCTGGTGACCTTCACGGTCGAGGGCGCGGGGAATGTGTCCGCCGCCGCCCCGGCTCCGGTCGCCGCGCCAAAGCCTGTCGAAAAGCCCGCCAAGGCCGAGGCTCCGAAGCCCGCCCCGGCGAAGGCTGCCCAGGCTCCGAAGCCCGCAGCCTTCGCCGAGGCCGCGCCCGTCGCCCGCACAGCCCAGACCCCCGGCGTGCGTCCGCTCGCTTCGCCCGCCGTGCGCAACCGCGCCCGCGAACTGGGCGTCGAGCTGCAGTTCGTGCCCGGCTCCGGCCCGGCCGGCCGCATCGAGCACGCCGACCTCGACGCCTTCCTGGCGCGCGGGTCGCAGGCCCCGGCGGCTCCTGCCGCCACGGGTTCGCTCTACGCCCAGGCGGAGGGAACGACCGAGGTCCGCATCATCGGCCTGCGCCGCAAGATCGCGGAGAAGATGGCCGAGAGCGTGCGCCGCATACCGCACATCACCTATGTCGAGGAAATCGACATGACGGCGGTGGAGGAGCTGCGCGCCCATCTGAACGCACAGGCGAAACAGACGGGCAAGGCCAAGCTCAACGTCCTGCCCTTCATCGCCCGCGCCATCATCGTGGCCCTGCGCGACCAGCCGCAGATCAACGCCACCTATGACGACGAGGCCGGGATCCTGACCCAGCACGCCGCCGTGCATCTGGGTATCGCCGCCCAGACGCCGAACGGTCTGATGGTGCCCGTGGTGCGTCATGCCGAGGCGCGCGATCCCTACGACACCGCCGCCGAAATCGCCCGCGTCTCCGGCGCGGCCAAGGACGGTTCAGCCAAGCGTGAGGAGCTCTCCGGTTCGACCATCACCATCACCTCGCTGGGGACCCTGGGCGGCGTCGTCCATACCCCGATCATCAACCACCCCGAGGTGGCCATCGTCGGCCCCAACAAGATCGCCGAACGGGTGGTGGTGAAGGACGGCCAGATGGTGGTCCGCAAGATGATGAACCTGTCGTCCAGCTTCGATCACCGCATCGTCGACGGCCACGACGCGGCCGTCTTCGTGCAACGGATCAAGGGCCTGCTGGAGCACCCCGCCACACTGTGGATGGGGTGAAGCGCGTGCTGCGGCTGATCGCGGGCTCTGTGCTGGCCGCCTCGATGGCGTCGTCGGCATTGGCCTGTACGCTCATCATGGAGCCTCCGCCGCCCGGTCTCAGCCTGGCCGAGATGCGCGTCTTCGTCGAACGCCAGTTCTATGAAGGCGACCTCGCCAGTCAGAAGAAGCTATGGGCGGACTCCGACTATGTCTTCCTTGCCGAGGTGCGTTCGCTTCGCCTCGTCAGAGAGGACAACGTGGTGACAGAGCTCAAACCCGTCGTTTCCCTCAAGGGGGATGTGGGCGCAGGTCTCGTTCGGGATCGGTACAGTCCCGGCTTTGGCTCTACATGCGGACAGACCCCCTATCCCGGGATCGGGGAGACCGCCATCGTCTACGGGCACAGGCTGCCTTGGTGGCGACGGATGCTGCATTGGGGACGGCCCGAGGTCACCTCGGTGCTGACCCTCCGGAAAGTCGTGGACCGGCAAATCCCCGTCGAACTGCGCGCCGCCGCCGCCCGCCTTCGCAATACGAGCGTCAAATGACCCAGACCCTGAAAACCAAAGTCCTGATCATCGGCGCCGGCACCGGCGGCTATGTCGCGGGCATCCGTTGTGGCCAACTGGGCCTCGACACCGTGCTGGTCGACGGCGGCGACGGCCTCGGCGGCACCTGCCTGAACGTCGGCTGCATCCCGTCCAAGGCCATCATTCACGCGGCGTCGAAGTATGAGACGGTGCTCAAGGCCGCCGGCGACGGCACCCTGGGCATCACCGCGTCGGAACCGGCCATCGACCTGTCCAAGACGGTCGCCTGGAAGGACGGGATCGTCCGTAAGCTGAACAACGGCGTCGCGGCCCTGCTCAAGAAGGCGAAGGTCAAGGTCATCAAGGGCTGGGCGACCTTCGCCGACGCCAAGACCTGCGTCGTGAAGACCGAAGACGGCGACATCCGCATCACCGCCGAACACGTGATCCTGGCCACGGGCTCCGAGCCGGTCGAGCTGCCCTTCCTGCCCTTCGGCGGCGACGTCATCTCCTCGACCGAGGCCCTGTCGCTGGACGCGGTGCCCGGCAAGCTGGTCGTCGTCGGCGGCGGTTATATCGGGCTGGAGCTGGGCATCGCCTATCGCAAGCTGGGCGCCGAGGTGGCCATCGTCGAGATGGCCGACCGCATCCTGCCCCTCTACGACAAGGCCCTGACCGACCCGGTCATGAAGTGGCTGACCAGCCACGGCGTCGAACTCCACCTCGGCGCCCGCGCGGGCGGGTTCGGCGACGGCAAACTGTCCATCACGACCAAGGACGGCGAGCCCCTGCAACTGGACGCCGACAAGGTGCTGGTCACCGTCGGCCGTCGCCCCCGGACCAAGGGCTGGGGTCTGGAGAATATGGGCGTGACCATGGACGGTCCGTTCGTGAAGACCGACAATCGCTGCGCCACCAATATGAAGAACGTCTGGGCCGTCGGCGACCTGACCGGCGAACCCATGCTGGCCCACAAGGGCTCGGCCCAGGGCGAGGTGGTCGCCGAGATCATCGCCGGCCACGACAAGGTCTTCGACCCCGTCACCATCGCCGCCGTCTGCTTCACCGAGCCCGAGATCGTCTCCGCCGGCATCGGCCCGCTCGATGTCGAGGGCCGCGACGACGTCATCACCGCCGTCTTCCCGCTGGCCGCCATCGGCCGCGCCCTGGCCATCGAGGCGGGCGAGGACGGCGGCTTCGTCCGGGTTCTGGCCTCGAAGGATGACCATCGCCTGCTCGGCGTCCAGGCCGTCGGCCAGCACGTCGCCGAACTCTCCAACAGTTTCGCCCAGATGCTGGAAATGGGCGCGGTTCTGGAAGACGTCGCGGGCGTGATCCACGTCCACCCGACACTCGGCGAGGCCTTCCACGAGGCGACGCTGCGCGCGCTCGGGCACGCGATTCATATCTAGGGCGCTACCGCTCGCGACGCGGTCGCTCGCTGCTTGAGCGCTATCCCTCTCCCGGCGGGAGAGGGCTTGAGGCTCGCAGAGCGCAGCGATGCGCCAGCCGAAAGGGTGAGGGGCTGGCGTTGAACGGTGAGCGGGTACCCCTCACCCTTTCGCGCAAGTCTGATCGCCTGCGGCTCTCAGGCGCTCAAGCCCTCTCCCGCCGGGAGAGGGCTTTGCCTTTTAACCCCGCAGATCCGGCGGTGTCGCCTCTTCCGTCAGCAGACGGATCGCTTCTTCCACCGACACGATCGTCTGGGCCTGTGACCCGAGCCGGCGGATGGCGACCATGCCTTCCTCGGCCTCCTTGCGGCCGACGACGGCGATGGCGGGGACCTTGCCGACCGAGTGTTCGCGGATCTTGTAGTTGATCTTCTCGTTGCGCAGATCGGTCTCGACGCGCAGGCCCGCGGCGCGGAATTTGGCCGCAACCTCTTCGGCATAGCCGTCGGCATCGGAGGTGATGGTCGCCACCACCGCCTGCACCGGCGCGAGCCACAGGGGGAAGGCCCCGGCGTAGTTCTCGATCATGATGCCGATGAAGCGCTCGAACGAGCCCAGGATCGCCCGGTGCAGCATCACGGGGCGATGCTTCTGGCCGTCCTCGCCCGTATATTCCGCACCCAGACGTTCGGGCAGGACATAGTCGAGCTGGATCGTGCCGCAGGTCCATTCGCGGCCGATGGCGTCTTTGACGATGAAGTCCAGCTTGGGCGCGTAGAAGGCGCCGTCGCCCTCCGTCACCACCGGCTCGGTCCCGGCGGCGCGGGCCGCCTCGGCCATCAGGCTTTCGGCCTTGTCCCAGAACTCGTCCGTGCCGGCGCGGTTCTCGGGGCGGGTGCCCAGGCTGATATAGGCGGTCTCCATGCCCAGGTCGGCGTGGACGCTGCGCGCCAGCTTGATGAACTCGGCCGTCTCCTCGACGATCTGGTCTTCGCGGCAGAAGATGTGGGCGTCGTCCTGGGTGAAGCCGCGCACCCGCATCAGGCCGTGCAGCGAGCCGGACGGCTCATAGCGGTGACAGGCGCCGAACTCGGCCATGCGCAGGGGCAGTTCGCGGTACGAGCGCTGGCCCTGGTCGAAGATCTGCACGTGGCCCGGGCAGTTCATCGGCTTGAGGCTCAGTTCCTCGCCCTCGACCGTCTCGCAGACGAACATGTTCGGGCGGTACTTCTCCCAGTGGCCCGACTTCTCCCAGAAGGTGCGGTCCAGCACCTGGGGCGTCTTGACCTCGACATAGCCGGCCTTGTCCAGGCGGCGGCGCATATAGGCCTCCAGCACGCGCCACAGGACCCAGCCCTTGGGGTGCCAGAAGACCATGCCCCGGCCCTCTTCCTGCATGTGGAAGAGCTCCATGGCGCGGCCCAGCTTGCGGTGGTCGCGCTTCTCGGCCTCCTCGATGCGGAGCAGATAGGCGTCGAGATCGGCCTGGGTCGCCCAGGCCGTCGCATAGATGCGCTGGAGCTGCTGGTTGCGGTGATCGCCGCGCCAGTAGGCGCCCGCCAGCTTGGTCAGTTTGAAGGCCTTGCCCACGAACTTCGTCGAGGGGAAGTGCGGTCCGCGGCACAGGTCCTGCCATGGGCCCTGGTGATAGACGCTGATGTCCTCGGACGCGGGCAGATCGCGGATGATCTCGGCCTTGTACTTTTCACCCATGCCTTCGAAGCGGGCGATGGCCTCGTCGCGCGGCAGGACCTCGCGGACGATCTTCGCGTCGCGGTCGACGATCTCGGCCATCCGCTTTTCGATCTTCGCGAAGTCGTCCGTCGAGAAGGGCTCGTCGCGGGCGAAGTCGTAATAGAAGCCGTCCTCGATGGCCGGGCCGATGGTGACCTGGGTGCCGGGGAACAGCTCCTGCACCGCTTGGGCCATCACGTGGCTGGCGTCGTGACGCAGGGTGTCGAGCGCTTCGGGGCTGTCGCGCATGATGATCTTCAGCGCGCCCGAGCCACCGATGGGGGCGTCGAGGTCCAGAAGCTTGCCGTCCAGCTCGATCAGCGCCGCCTTCTTGGCCAGCGACGGCGAGATGGAGGTCGCCACGTCACGGCCCGTGGCGTCGGCGGGGTACTGGCGCACGGCGCCGTCGGGGAATTTCAGGTCGATCATAGGTCTGTCGTCTTTACGGGCGGAACCGGGTCGTATCCCGACCCGCCGAAGGGATGGCATTTACAGAGGCGTCGCACGGTGAGCCATCCCCCTTTGACCGGTCCGTGCTGGATCAGCGCGTCGCGGCCATAGTCGGAACAGGTCGGCAGGAACCGGCACGACTGCCCGAAGAAGGGAGACAGCGTCAGCTTGTAGCCCCGATGGGCCGCGCGGACGCCGCGTTCGTAGAGGGTGATGCCGGTGCGGGCCATGTTGGACACGCCTTAACCCGGTTTGCGGGTTCAGGCACGCCCTGTCAGGCGGCGCCGGCGAGGCTAGTTCGTGTGTCGGCGGTGTCGCGAGCCGAGGCCTGACGCACCGCGTCCAGCGTCGCCTCGAGGGCGACCATGGTCGAGGCGTGGCGCGCGGGGTAGTCGGCGACCAGTTTCAGGGCGCGCAGGCCCTCGAACCGGCCTTGCGGGCCTTCGCCGCCGGACTTGAGCATGGCCAGCATGGCGTCTCGCGCGTCGGCGACCTCTTGCAACGTCGCGCCGATGACGCTCTCGCCCACCACCCCGGCCGCGGCCTGACCCAGGGCGCAGGCCTTCACGTCCTGGGCGAAGTCGGCGACCCGGCCTTCGGCGTCCAGAACCACATCGACGATCGCCTTCGATCCGCACAGCTTGGCCACGCGCTCACCGGTGCCTTCAGGCATGGGCAAACGCCCGCTGTGCGGCAGGTTGGCCGCCAGCGACAGGATGCGCGCGCTGTAGAGCTCGTCGATCATGGTTTGAAGATAGGCGGTTCGGCGGCGTGATTCAAAGGGTCAGGCTCAACCGCCCATCCGTCCCGATCTCACACCGCACCCCTTCATAGCCGTCCAGCCTCGGATGGGCCGTTTCCAGGGGATGCGGATGGGCGGCGGTGATGACCACGACGTCGGCGGGCGCGGCCTCGGCGGCGGCGATGCCGGCCTCGGCGTCCTCGAACACCAGACAGTCCTCGATCTTGAAGCCCAGCCTTTCGGCGGCCAGCCGGAAGCCGGCGGGATCGGGCTTGCCGCGCTCGACGTCATGGGCGGTGACCACCAGGGCGGGCGGCGTCACCCCGGCCGCCTTCAAACGCGCCTCGGCCAGCTCGGGCGAGGCCGAGGTGACCACGGCCCAGCGGTCGGGCGGCAGGGTGGCGACGAAGGCGATGGCGCCGGGAATCTCCGCGACGCCGGCGGTGTCCTCGATCTCGCGGCGTGTCACCCAATCGACCTCGGCGTCCAGATCGATGTCCGTGAGGTTCTGTTTGCGGATGGTGTCGATGGCCCGGACGCCGTGGATGGTCGGCATGAAGACGTCCAGATCCAGCCCGTGCCGCCCGGCCCAGGCCGCCCAGGCGCGCTCGGCGGCGGCGACGGAGGTGATCAGGGTTCCGTCCATGTCGAACAGGAAGGCGTCGTACGAACGCGTGGGCAGTGCAGGGGAGGGCATGGCCTTCATCCAGCACGGGTCCGCCCGCGCCGCAAATGACAGGCCGTTACCGCCGGGAGGTCGTGAGCGCCTATTGGCCCTGCAGCGAGGTCCAGGTTCGGGCGGTCGACGATCCGGCGGGCAGCGAGGCGGGCGTCGCCTGGGGCGTCGACTTGTCGCGCAGCCATTGCAGATTGCGGTCGGCCTGTTCGGGCGGCAGGTCGCGGCGGATGATCTGCTCGGCTTCCGGCGTCTTGCCTTGCAGACCCAGCACCAGGGCGAGGTTCAGCCGCATCCTGGCCGTGGCGTTCGGCTGGGCCACCGCCCGGCGCAGCAGGTTCTCGGCGCCCGGCAGATTGCCGTCCGTCATCAGGGCCACGGCGGCATTGTTCAGGATCTCTGGATTGTCGGCCGACAGCTGCAGGCCTTCGTTCCAGGCCGCGCGGGCGTCGTCGGCGCGGCGCACCTGATTATAGGCCACGCCGAGCAGTGACAGCGGACGCCAGTCGCCGGGCGCCATGGCCTTCGCCTTTTCCAGGGCCGCGATGCCGTAGAAGCCCTGACCGCGCGCGATCTGGTCGCGGCCGAATTCCAGCATGGCGTCATAGTTGTCGGGCTGGACCGTCAGCACCGCCTGGGCGGTGTCGGCGGCCTGATCGTACTGGCCGAGTTCGCGCAGGGAGGCGGCCAGCTTGACCCCGGCGACCGGGTCGGCCGGATTGATGTCGCGCTCGCGGCTCCAGAACACCGATCGCGTCAAGGCGTCCATCCGCTCGGCGGCGGCGCGCTGTTCGGCCGTGGCGGGGACGGCGGCCGTGGCGGCCGGCGCCGGTTGGGCTTCGGACGTGCGATCTCCAGCCAGCGCTGGAGCGCCGATCAGGCCGGTCAGAACGAGGGCGGAGGCGAGGAAGAGGCGCGACATGGGACGCTCCCACAGGAATGAGCGGCCTTCAGAATCGCCTTTTGGCGTCAACCAGTGGTTAACGGACAGCCCGATCAGGCCTTTCGCACGATCACATGCATCGCCCCGTCGGTCGCCGTGTGGCTCGCGACGTCATAGCCGAGCCCCGGCAGGTCCAGTCCCGCCAGCAGGGCCTCGCCCGAACCCAGCAGCACCGGCGACACCGCCAGATGCATCTCGTCGATCAGCCCGGCCTCGAGGAAGGCGCGCACGGTCGAGACCCCGCCGCCGATCCGCACATCCTTGCCGTCCGCCTCCGCCACGGCCTGTTCGAGCACCTCCCGCACGTCGCCGGAGACGAAGTGGAAGACATTGTCGCCCTCCATCACCAGCGGTTCGCGCGGATAGTGGGTCAGGACGAAGATCGGCACATGATAGGGCGGGTTGGGGCCCCACCAGCCCTTCCAGTCGTCGTCGGGCCAGTCGCCGCGCACGGGCCCGAACATGTTGCGGCCCATGATCCAGGCGCCGACGTTCTCGAACCCCTTGATCGCGAAATCGTTGTCCGCCCCGGTCGAGCCGCCCTCGGCGCCGACCATGTCGTGGAAGGTCTTGGTGCCGCGCAGCCAGCTGTGCAGCAGTCCGCCGCGCTCGCCCATCGGGTCTTCCAGCGTCTGGACCGGCCCGGCCCCGAAGCCGTCCAGCGAGATGGTGAAGCCGTCCACGCGAACCCTGGTCATGGCTTGTTTCCCGCCGATTGAAGTCGCCGCGATGCTGGCGCGGCCGGACGAAAAGCGCAATGTACGAGGCTTCTTACCGACGCCTGCCCGGGATCGCCTGATGTCTGCTTCTTCGACCGCCGCCCTCATCGCCTCCGCCGGGACCGCCATCCCGGTGCGACTGGTCGGCAAGGACGCGGCGCTTGAGGGGCCGGTCGCCGCTTGGGCCATCGCCAACGCCTTCACCGGCAAGCCGGGCCAGCTGCTGCTGGTCGCCGGCGCGGATGGCGCCCTTTCCGAAGTCCTGTTCGGCATCGGCGCGGCCTTCGAGGCCAGGGCGCTGCGGGCGCTTTCCGCCAAACTGCCCGCCGGGACCTACCGGCTCGAAGGCGTCCCTGCGTCGGAGACCGGCGCCGCCGCGCTCCAGTTCGCGCTCGGGGCCTATCTGTTCGACCGCTACAAGGCCCGGCCCGAGCGCGGCGCCGTCCATCTGGTCGCGCCCGAGGGTGTCGACCTCGCCGAGACCCTGACCATCGCCTCGGCCTGCGCCCTGGCCCGGGAGATGGTCGATACCCCCGCCGCCGACATGGGACCGCTGCAGATCGAGACCATAGCCCGCGAGATCGCCCAGAGCGCCGGCGCGACGATTACGGTCACCGAAGGCGCCGCCCTGCTGGAAGACAACTACCCCGCCGTCCACGCCGTCGGCCGCGCCGCCGCCCCGCACCGCCAGCCGCGCGTGATCGAGATCGGCTGGAACCTCGACAAGACGGACCTCCCGCTCGTCGCCCTGGTCGGCAAGGGAGTGGTGTTCGACACCGGCGGCCTGGACCTCAAGCCCGCCGCGGGCATGAGAAACATGAAGAAGGACATGGGCGGCTCGGCGCACGCCCTGGCGCTCGGCCGGCTGGTCATGGCGGCGGGACTGAACGTCCGGCTGGTGGTGCTGGTCGCGGCGGTTGAGAACGCCGTCTCCGGCGACGCCTTCCGCCCCGGCGACATCCTCTCGAGCCGCAAGGGCCTGACCATCGAGGTCGGCAACACGGACGCCGAAGGTCGGCTGATCCTCGCCGACGTCCTGACCCGCGCCTCGGAGCATTCGCCCGATCTGACGCTGGATTTCGCCACCCTGACCGGGGCCGCCCGCGTGGCCCTCGGACCCGAGCTGCCGCCGCTCTACACCGATGACGAAGCCCTAGCCGCCGACCTGCTCAGCGCCGCTGCCGCCGTCGACGACCCCCTGTGGCGCATGCCGCTCTGGGCTGGCTACAAGGCCTCGATCGACAGCGAGATCGCCGACGTCAAAAACGATTCCGCCGCCTGGGCCCAGGCCGGGTCGGTCACCGCCGCCCTGTTCCTGCAGAAGTTCGCGCCGACGACCGGCGCCTGGGCCCATATGGACATCTTCGCCTGGAACAGCCGGGGCCGTCCGGGTCACCCCGAGGGCGGCGAGGCCCAGGCGATGCGCGCCTGCTACGAGATGCTGAAGCGCCGCTACCCGAAGGCGTAAGCTTTCCGTCCGAGGAGCCAACCCGCCGGGTCGGGATCGTCTGAGCGGGGAGGCTTCGGCGCGGTCGGCCGGGCCTTGAAGGCCTTCCGCCGTCCTCTCGTCAGAACCGTGCGGGCAGTGGTCACAACCTGACCGGCCAACGTCAGCACCCGATCCCTGACCGCCCGGAACCGCGTCGTCGCGGCCATGGCGACGGCGACGGCGGCCAGGTCCAGCACGGCGGCGGCGTCGAACATGGCCAGCCAGCCCATGACCTCGGGCGCCGCCATCCCGACCAGCCGCACACCCTCCCATTCGAAGAAGACGATCAGGGCGGTCGCCAGCGCGATCAGCACGCCCGCGAAGATCAGATGCCCGGGCCTGACCCGATTCAACCGCGCCGCCAGCGGTTCGACCAGCAGGCGGCTGAGGGCCCGCGCCATCGGGGTTTCGGGGAAGACGATCAGGATCGCGAGAATCCCCAGCAACAGGCTCAGCAGCATCGACCATCGTTCCCTTCGGCGTCCCTGCGATCTGGGAAACGAACGGTCACGCTTCAAGCTGTGCAAAACGCCTGGGGAAAAATCCTCCGCTGTTAACGCCGCTTTCGCCTTCCTTGCCCAGAGTGTGCGTCCGGGTCGTCAGGGACCCAGTCTCGTCGGGATTTGCGTGACCGCAGCCGCCGCCATCGAGGAACGCAGCTGGCTCCTTCGGCCCGATCTGGCCGAACTGGGGCTGGAGGGGCGCGTGCGCGCTCCGGCCTTCCGCGCGGTCGTCCCGATGCACGGCCGGCTGCCGGTCGCCGATATTTCGCTTTCCGCCGACCCGTCTTCCGAACGCGTCGACCAGCTGATCTTCGGCGAGGTCTTCGATGTGCTGGACCATGACGGCGACCGCCTCTGGGGCCGCGCTCGCCGCGATGGCGTCGTCGGCTGGATCGACCGCGCGGCCCTCGACCGGGGCGCGCCGCTCGCCACCCATCGCGTCGCCTCGACCACCGCCGTCCTGCCGCTGAACGCCCTGATCCATCACGCCTGGTCCGGCGTCGCCGCCGACGACCTCATGGAGACAGGCACGTTCGAGCGCGACCCCGTCGCCGTCGCCGAACGGATGCTGGGCACGCCGCATCAGCTGGGCGCCCGCACCTCGCGCGCCACCGACTGCTCGGGCCTGATCCAGTCCTGCCTCTATGCCTGCGGCCTCGCCGGCCCGCGTCGCACCGACGAACAGGCCGAGCTCGGTCATGCAGTCGACCGTGCGGACATCCGGCGCGGCGACCTCGTCCTCTGGCTCAAGCCCGACAGCGGCGAGAGCTGGACCGGTCATTCGGCTTTCGCCTTCGACGGCGATCGCCTCATCCACGCCACCGGTCACGCCGGGGCGGTGGTCATCGAGGATCTGGCCGGGGCCGAGGCGCGCTATGCCGCCGACGGCTTCTCGGCGCCCGTCTTCCGGCGCCTGTAAGCCCAAACGAAAAGGGCGGCCCGAAGACCGCCCTTCCCAACTCTGTATTCGACGGACGCCTCAGTGCGCGGCGGGCGCCGGCGCGGTCTGGGTGGTCGAGGCGCCGGCGGGACCGGCGGCCGGAACCGCAGCGCCCGAGGCCGGAGCCCCTTCAGCGGCGGCAGGCGCAGCGCCTTCCGCGGCCGGGGCGGCGGCGCCCGCGGCGGCCGGAGCCGCGCCGGGCTGACGCGAGGGATCCGGCGCCGGGATGGCGAAGCCGGTCGAGCCCTGCGAGCGCAGATAGGCGATCAGATTGATCCGGGTCGCGGTGTCGCGCAGGCCGGCGAAGGACATCTTGGTGCCGGGGACGTATTTCTGCGGCGCGGTGATGAAGGCGTCCAGCTCGTCATAGCCCCAGGTCGGGTGCTCGGCCCTGTGCTTGGCCATGGCGTCGTCATAGGCGAAGCCGGCGCGGTGCATGACCGGACCGCCGACCACGCCGTACAGGTTCGGACCGATGGCGTCGGGGCCGCCCTGGGCGTTGTTGTGGCAGGCCTTGCAGCGGGCGAAGGCGGCTTCGCCGGCGGCCAGGTCGGCGGCGGGCAGGACCGTGCCCCAGTCGGGCTTCAGCGCCGGGGCCTCGCCGCCCTCGGCCGCCTCATCGGGGACGTTGACCGCATAGCCGGCCTTCTCGGGAGCGTGGGTCGCATAGACGTGGACGCCCACCTGCTGCACCACGATGATCACGAAAGCCGTCGCCAGGCCGGCGCCGAAAATCTTGTTCCACTTCAGATCGCCGCTCATCCGTGTCGTCGCACCCCGTTTTGGGCCCCGCCGCTTGAATGGACGAGGCGAATTCTTGCGTGGGCGTCTCTGACACGCTAGCGCCGCAATCGCAACCGACCCACAACGCAGTTAGAAACGTCCCGCCGCAACAAGGCAACACCTGCACGATGAACCCGCTCATATTGATACCCGCTCGCATGGCGGCGACCCGTCTGCCGAACAAGCCGCTGGCCGATATCGGCGGCAAGCCGATGATCGTCCGGGCCTATGAAAGCGCCCTGAACTCGGGCCTGCCGGTCGCCGTCGCGGCGGGGGATCAGGAGATCGTGGACGTCATTACGGACATCGGCGGTCAGGCCGTCCTGACCGATCCGGACCTGCCCTCGGGTTCGGACCGGATTCGCGCCGCGCTCGAGGCCATCGATCCCGATGGCGACTACGATGCGGTGATTAATCTGCAGGGCGACATGCCCTTCGCCGATCCTGGTCTGGCCACGGCCTGCGCGGCCCTGCTGCACGGCGAGCCGACCTGCGACATCGCCACCCTGGTCGCCGCCGAATCAGACGTCTCGGACCGCACCAACGTCGATGTGGTGAAGGCGGTGCTCGCCCTCGCCGAGGGCGAACGTCAGGGAAAGGCCCTCTACTTCACCCGTTCGACCCTGTACGGCGACGCCCCGATCTGGCGTCACATCGGCGTCTACGGCTACCGCCGCGAGGCCCTGATGCGCTTCTGCGCCGCCCCCCCGTCGCCGCTGGAGAAGCGCGAGAAGCTGGAGCAGCTGCGCGCCCTGGAAATGGGCCTGTCGATCTGGGCCGCGACCATCGCCGAGGCCCCGCTGTCGGTGGACAATCCGGCGGATCTGGAAGCGGCGCGGGCATTCCTCCCCCAAGCGTAGCGCAGGGGGAGGGGGACCGCAGCGCGCTTGCGCTGTGGTGGAGGGGGCTGATCCAGATGCGGCGTGTGGGGCTGGCCCCCTCCACCGCTTCGCGGTCCCCCTCCCCCAATGGGGGAGGAACTAGACCTCAAACCCCTCCACCCACGCCTTGATCAGGGTGTGGGCGATGGCGAAGGGCGGCGGGGCCTTGATCGTCGGGTGGACGCCCGCGATGACATCCGCCGCTTCCACCCTTGTCAGCCATCTGACTTCTTCCAGCTCGGTCTGGTCCGGGGCCGCCTGGTCGTCGGACACCTCGGCGATCAGGCCGATCATCAGCTGGGACGGGAAGGGCCAGGGCTGGCTGGAGTGATAGCGGACGGCGGTGACCGTGAGCCCCGATTCCTCCTTGATCTCGCGGGCGCAGGCCTCCTCGATGCTTTCGCCGGGTTCGAGGAAACCGGCCAGCGCCGACATCCGCCCGGCGGGCCAGGCCGCCTGACGGCCCAGCAGGCACAGGGGCTCGGGCCCGCCCCTGTAGACCGGCAACATGATGGTCACCGGATCGACGCGCGGGAAATGCTCGGTCCCGTCGGCCGAGCAGATCAGCTTCCAGCCGCCGTTGGCGATGCCGTTCTTCTGGCCGCAGGCCGCGCAGAAGCCATGACGCCGCCGCCAGTCGAACAGGGCCTTGGCCGTGCCCGCCATGGCCGCCTCATTCCCCGGCAGGACGGCCGCCGCGTCGCGCATGCCGCTGAACTGGCCCAGGCCCCGCACCGGTCCGGTCGTCGGATCCTCGGGCGTCTCATATTCGATGGCGAAGACCGGCGCCTCTTTCCAGAGGCCCAGAAACAGCTCGCGGTCCTTCACCAGATCGCGCGCATGGGCCATCGACAGCCAAGCCAGTCTTGGACCTTCCGGTCCCTCCTCGAGCAGGGGCTGGCCCTCCCACAGCACCATGGCCAGGGCCTCGGGATGCGTCGCCTGCGCTTCGATCCAGCTGGGGTCGTTTCGGAGGTCTCCCGCCCGATCGAGCGGATTGCCGGCGAAGGTGTTCAGGACGGGAAGGCTCATGACCTGCACATAGCCTCCCGCGCGCCTTTGCGGGAGAGGCGCCTTGATCTCGCCGCCGGGATTCGCGATATGGGCCTCGGAGATCGGTGCGGGCGAAGGCTTCGCCAACCTGGTCAGGGCCGGAAGGCAGCAGCCACAACGAATTCCCCTTCGGGTCGTGTCGGTCTCCACTTTCCCACATTGTTGGCGCGCTACCGCTCGACGCGCGGCGTCTCGCTGCTTGAGCGCGTTGGTGCGCTAACGCTCCGCTCGTGGAGCGTCGCTGCTTGAGCGCGGCCCGATTTCCGCTCATCCCCGCGAAGGCGGGGACCCGGAATCCGGGAAAGAGGGACGCTAGTTCAGCGTCCGCCGCCCATCCGGAATATCCAGGCTGAACGCGGGAATGGCCGCCTCGAACACCCGGCCTTCGCCGTCGGTCATGGAATAGGCGCCGACCATCGAGCCGGACGGCGTCGTCAGCGGGCAGCCCGAGGCGTAGGAATAGCTGTCGCCCGGCGCGATCACCGGCTGTTCGCCGATGACGCCCGAGCCGCGCACCTCCTCGACATGGCCGCGCGCGTCGGTGATCACCCAGTGGCGCGAGATCAGCTGGATCGACGAGGTCCCCAGATTGACGATCTCGACCTGATAGGCCCAGACCCAGCGCCCGGCGTCGGGATCGGACTGGCCCGCCAGATAGCTGGGCCGGACCTTGACCAGGACCCCTTCGGTTTCAGCGATGTACGGCTTGCTGTCGTGCATGAATCCACAGTCGCGCGCCCCGCAAGGGTCTTCAACCCCGCTCGCTTTTCTGGCGGCCCCTCTCGCTTTCGAGGCGCAACGTGTATGGCTGTCGGAATGACATTCGACCTTTCCAAAGCCGGCATCCTGCCCTGCCAGTCCATCGAGACCCTGATCGCCACGGGCGCCATCACCTCGCAGACCCCCTTCGACGCCGACCAGGTCCAACCGGCCAGTCTGGACCTGCGCCTGTCCGACCGCGCCTGGCGGGTGCGCGCCTCCTTCCTGCCGGGCCAGCGTCTGGTCGCCGACCGCATCGCCGACGTCTCCATGCATCCGATCGACCTGTCGGGCGGCTATGTGATGGAGAAGGGCTGCGTCTATATCGCCGAGCTGCAGGAGCGGCTCAGCCTGCCCAAGGGCCTGATCGCCCGCGCCAATCCCAAGTCCTCGACCGGCCGCGTCGACGTCTTCGTGCGCCTGCTGACCGATCGCGGCGCCAGCTTCGACGACGTCGCCGAGGGCTATGAGGGGCCGCTCTATATGGAGATCGCGCCCCAGACCTTCTCCATCCTCGTGCGCCCCGGCACCCGGCTGAACCAGCTGCGGCTCAAGGCCGGCGAACCGCCGAAGCTTGAGACCCGTTCGGTCGGCGTCGATCTGCGCGGCGGCGACATCGTCGGCTTCCGCGGTCGCCGCCACGCCGGCGTCGTCGATCTGGAGAACATCGACGGCCACGACCCGCGCGACTACTGGGAGCCGCTGACGCTGCGTCGCGGCGAACTGCTGCTGGATCCGGGCGAGTTCTACATCCTGGCCTCATCCGACGCGGTCGAGATCCCGGTCGACCAGGCCGCAGAGATGACCCCCATCGACCCCTCGGTCGGCGAGTTCCGTGTCCACTACGCCGGCTTCTTCGATCCGGGTTTCGGCACCGACGAGGCCCATGGCGCGGGATCGAAGGGGGTGCTGGAGGTCCGCACCCACGACACGCCCTTCCTGCTGGAACACGGCCAGATCGTCGCGCGGCTGGTCTATGAACCCCTGACCGAAAAACCCACCCGCCTCTACGGCGAGGGCGGGAGCCACTACCAGAAGCAGGGCCTGAAGCTCTCGAAACACTTCAAGGTCTGGGGGTAGGACCTTCTCCTCACCATCGCCTTGCGATGGGGAGGTGGCGCGGCGCTCCTTCAGCGCCGTGACGGAGGGGGCTCTTTCTCTCGCCTTCGGATAGCGCGTCCGCATCCGGCCAAGAACCCCCTCCACCACCCGCCAAGCGGCAGGCGGTCCCCCTCCCCACGCTTCGCGCGGTGAGGATTACTCCAGTCGATCCGCCTTCCTCAGGCTCGGGAACATCTTCGCCCACAGGCCGGTGGCGGCCAAGGCGCCGAAGCCGCCGAAGATCGCGGCTCCGATCGGTCCCATGATCCGCGCCATCAGGCCGGTGAAGGCGTCGCCCAGTTCGTTGGACGCGCCGATGAACAGCATCGAGACCGAGGACACCCGGCCGCGCATCTCGTCGGGGGTGGCCAGCTGGATCAGGGTCTGGCGGATGTTGACGCTGATCATGTCCGCCGCCCCGGCGATGGCCAGGGCCACGCCCGAGACCCAGGCGATGCGCGAGACGCCGAACACCAGGGTGCAGATCCCGAACACGGCCACTGCGCCGAACATCCAGATCCCGCCTCGTCGCACGATCGGGAAGCGCGCCAGATAGAGCCCCATCAGGAAGGCTCCGACCCCGAAGGAGGCGCGGAACAGGCCGAAGCCCTCCGAGCCTACATGCAGGATGTCGCGCGCGAAGACGGGGATCAGCAGCGCCATCCCGGCCAGCAGCACAACGACCAGATCCAGCGAAATGGCCCCGATCACCACCCCGGTCTTCCAGATGTAGCTCAGGCCTTCTCCCACGGCCGTGATCCGGTCGCGCAGGTCGCCGCCTTCGCGGGCGTTCAGCGGCTTGCCGCTGGTCTTGACCAGAAGGATGCAGATCAGGGCGATCACGAACAGGGCCGCCGAGACGCCATAGGCGAAATTGATCCCGAAGCGGCCGATCAGCAGGCCGCCTGCGGCCGGGCCGGCGATGGCGCCGACCTGAAACGCCAGGGCCTGGGCGACGATGGCACGGGGCAGGGCGGCGCGGCCGACGACCATGGGCAGATAGGCCTGGCTGGCGGGGGCCAGGAAGGCGCGGCTGACCCCGAACAGGGCGGCGACGGCCAGCAGGGCCCACAGCGGTACGGCGCCGAGCAGGGCAAGGCCCAGGAACAGGACCGCGCAGGTCAGCTCCCCCGCCACCGAGACCGCCACGGTGCGGCGGCGATCGCGCCGGTCAGCCATCTCCCCGGCGGGCAGGGTCAGGATCAGCAGGGGGATGAACTGCACCAGCCCCACGGCGCCCGCATAGAGGGCCGCCTCCCGCACCGAGGCCCCGCCCACGCGCGCGAGGTCCAGCACCTGCCAGATCACCGTCGTCGACTGGATCTGGATCGCCAGCCCGGCCGCCACCCGCGTCACCCACAGATAGCGGAAGTCGGGGATGATCCACGGATTGGTCCCGTGGGCGGCCAGCGCCGCCTCGGCCACGGGCTTGGTGATCGGCTCGGGAGCGTCAGGTGCGTCGGTCATACTTGGGGTACGGTGTTCCGTCTCGGTGGTGGTAGCGGTCCGCGCCGAGCGGCAGGACCATGTCGATGTCGGGGTAGTCGCAGCCGTCGCCGGTCGGGTTGCGCGTCCCGACCTCCAGCAGGATGGCCAGACTGTCCGAACGGTTCTCGATCTTGTGGCCGTTGGGGACCCCGGCCTTGAAGCCCGCGCACTCCCCGGCGCGCAAAACGGTCTCGACCAGGGTTTCACCCGAGCCGTCCGCATTCGGCTGGCCCTCGACCAGAACCACCTCGCCCGAAACCACCCAGACGAATTCGTCCTCGGTGAAATGCCAATGCCGCTGCGAAGACCAGGCCCCGGCGGGAAGATGCAGCAGATTGACGCCAAACTGGTCCAGCCCGACCGCGTCGCCCAGACGCCAGCGGCGGCGGGGCCGGCACTCGGCCGCGTATTCGTCGGGGTAGGTAGTTCCGCTGATGGTCGGGGCGTCGGCGTTAACTATCTTGGGCACGGCCATCCCTTCTCGCAGTCGCACAAGACCCGTAAAGCATAGAGCCATGAGCCGCGCATCAACTCCTGTGATCGATCCTGTCGAACTGACCCGCCTGCTGATCCGCCGGCCCTCGGTGACCCCCGTCGACGCCGGGGCCATGGAGGTGCTGGAGACGGTGCTGACCGAGCTCGGCTTCACCTGCCGCCGCATGCCCTTCGAGGGGCCGGGCGGCGCCGGGGTCCACGCCCGGATCGAGAACCTCTACGCCCGTCGCGGCACGGCCTCGCCCAACCTCTGTTTCGCCGGTCATACCGATGTGGTGCCCACGGGCGCCGAAAGCGGCTGGTCCTCCGATCCGTTCCAGGCCGAGGTCAAGGACGGCATCCTGTTCGGCCGCGGCGCGGTGGACATGAAGGGCGGGATCGCCGCCTGGGTCTCGGCCGTCGCCGAGGTCCTGGCCAAGGGGGAGCCCCATGGCTCCCTGTCCTTCCTGATCACCGGCGACGAGGAAGGCCCCGCCCTTCACGGCACCAAGCGCGTCGTCGAGGCCCTGATGGCCGAGGGCGAGATCATCGACGCCTGCGTCGTCGGCGAGCCGTCCTCGCAGGGGGTGCTGGGCGACATGATCAAGATCGGTCGACGCGGCTCGCTGAACACCTGGATCACCGTCCACGGCAAACAGGGCCACGTGGCCTATCCGCAGCGCGCGGCCAATCCCGCCCCGGTGCTGGTGCGGCTGCTCGGCAGCCTGGACGCCCACGTCCTCGACGACGGTTATGAGGCCTTCCAACCCTCGAACCTCGAAATCACCACCATCGACATCGGCAATGGCGCGACCAACGTCATCCCGGCGGAGGCGAAGGCCCGGCTGAACATCCGCTTCAATCCGGCCCACACCGGCGACGAACTGATCGACTGGCTGAACCGCGAGGCGGGCAAGATCCAGGCCGAGACCGGGATGCAGATCACGCTGGAGCATATGTGCTCGGGCGAGGCCTTCCTGACCCCGCAGGGCCCGTTCGTGACCCTGGTCCAGGACGCGGTCGAGGCCGAACTGGGACGCCGCCCGGAAGCCTCCACCACCGGCGGCACCTCCGACGCCCGCTTCATCCGCGCCCTCTGCCCGGTGCTGGAGCTCGGCCTTGTCGGGGTGACCATGCACCAGTTCGACGAGCGGGTTCCGACCGCCGAACTGGACGCCCTGACCTCGGTCTATCGCCGCGTCATCGAAAACGTCTTCGCCGCCGCCCGCCCGGCTGAATAGGGAATAAAATTCCTCGCCCGTGTCACACCGGCCCGGGCTGTCTCGTCATCGGGGTGAAGCGCACTCAAGCGCCGCATGGAGAGACGATGATGACCCCCCGCCTGACCGCCCCGTTCAAACTGGCTCCCGCCCACTATCAGGCCATGCTCGCCCTCGAGCAGGCCACGGTTGACAGCGGTTTGGACAAGACCGTGATCGAGCTGATCAAGACCCATGTGTCCCAGATCAACGGCTGCGCCTTCTGCATCCACATGCACACCACCGACGCCCTGAAGGCCGGCGAGACGCCGCTGCGGCTGACCATGCTGCCGGCCTGGCGCGAATCCAGCCTCTATTCGGACCGCGAGCGGGCCGCCCTCGGCTGGGCCGAGGCCCTGACCCGGGTCGCAGACACCCACGCCCCCGACGCCGACTGGGAAGCGCTGAAAGCGGCTTTCGACGAGACCGAGATTTCGAAACTGACCTTCGCCATCGGTGCCATCAATGTCTGGAACCGCCTCGCCATCGGCTTCCGCTTCGCCCATCCGGCGGATCACACCGGCGCGGCCCATGTCGCGGCCTGACGCCCCGACCGATCTGTTCGAGACGCACCGGCCCCGGCTGGTGCGTCTCGCCTACCGCATGCTCGGCTCGGTCGCCGAGGCCGAGGATGTGGTTCAGGACGCCTGGCTGCGCTGGCGCTCGGTCGATCCGGCCGAGATCCGCGAGCCCGCCGCCTGGCTGACCCGCACCGTCACCCGCCTGTGTCTCGATCAGATCAAGTCGGCCCGGTCGCGGCGCGAGACCTATGTCGGCGCCTGGCTGCCCGATCCTCTCGTCGGGTCGGTCGATCCGGCGGAGGATGAGGCCGACGACCTCACCCTCACGCTCATGATGGCGCTGGAGCGTCTGTCGCCGCTGGAGCGGGCCGCGTTCCTGCTGCACGACGTCTTCGGCGTGGCCTTCGACGAGGTCGGCCGCACCCTCGACCGCGACGCCGGGGCCGTGCGCCAGCTGGCCTCGCGCGCCCGCAAACATGTGCAGGACGCCCGGCCCCGTTTCCCGGTGGCGCGCGAGGAGGGCGACCGCATCGCCCGCGCCTTCTTCACCGCCAGCCGCGACGGCGACCTCCAGGCCCTGGGCAGCCTGCTGGCCGAGGACGCGGTCCTCTATGCCGACGGCGGCGGCAAGGTCATCGCCTTCCACAACCCGATCCGGGGCCTCGTCCGCCTGCTGCGCCTCTTCGCCGGTCTGAACCGGAAATACGGGGCCGACGCCTTCAGCCTTCTGCGGCCGATGTGGATCGACGGCCTGCCCGGCTACGCCAGCCTCGAACGCGGTCAGGTGCTCCAGACCACGGCGCTCGACATCCGCGACGGCCGTATCGTCGGGATCTACATCACCCGAAATCCGGACAAGCTCGCGGCGGTCGCGGGCCTCGTCGCCGACCTCAGGCCGGATGCGACGCCGCACTGAGCCTGTCCGACATGACGGATTTTAAACTGGCGGAACGGGCCTGATGGGGGTTCACTCCGCCAAAGCCTTTCGCAGGACACGCCCGATGACCCGCCAGATGTCGCCGAAGAAGAGCGAGACGCTCGAAATCCGGCTGCCCCATCAGACCAAGACCGCCTTCATGGCGCGCTGCCAGACCGAGGGCCGCACGGCCTCCGAAGCCGTTCGCCGCTTCATCGACGGCGAGCTGACGGCCGCGCCGCGTCGCCCCCGCGTCAGCCTGTGGCAGGCCCTCGCCGCCGCCGCGGCCGGCCTTGCCATCGGGGCCGTCGCCGCGCCTTCTCTGGCCCAAACGGCCCACGCCCAAATCAATGCGGGGGCCGATCCCCGCGCCGCCTTCGATCGCCTCGACCGCAACCACGACGGCGTGGTCAGCTATGCGGAGTTCCGCGCAGGCTAACCCCGCATCCGCTCGACCAGATAGTCCACGAAGACCCGCACCCGCGCGGGCATGTTGGGCCCACCGACGAAGACGGCCTGGAAGACCTCTGAGTCGCCCGGATTGAATTCCTCCAGCAGGGGCACGAGCCGCCCTTGGGGGATGTGGTCGTCGAGGCAGAAGTTCCCGAGCCGCGCGATGCCTACCCCGGCCAGGGCCAGCTGGCACAGGGTCTCGCCGCTGTTGGCCTCCATGACGCCGTCGATCTTCATGACATGATCGATCCCGTCCTCCCGGAAGGGCCAGACCGGCTCGGTGCGGCGGAAGTTGAAGTTCAGACAGTCGTGGTCCAGCAGGTCGCGCGGCGTCTTCGGCGTCCCGCGCCGGGCCAGGTATTCGGGCGAGGCGACGACGGTCCGCCCGTTTTCGCTCAGTCGGCGCGCGGTCAGGGTGCTGTCCGGCAGCACGCCCGAGCGCACCGCCACATCGGCCTGACCCGCCGCCACATCGATCATGGCGTCGGTCAGATGGACGTCGACGACGATCTTCGGATAGCGCTCGGCGAACCCGGCCAGCAGGGGCACGATACAGTGCCGCCCGTGCGAGATGGCGCCGGTGACCCTGACCCGTCCCTGTGGTGCGCCCAGATCGACGATGACCCGGTCCGCCTCGTCCAGATCCGACAGGATGCGCCGTGCCGCGCCGAGATAGGTCTGGCCCTCCGGCGTCAGGGTCAGGGCTCGGGTCGAGCGCAGCATCAGCCGTGCCCCCAGCCGCGCCTCCAGCCGGTCGATGGTGCGGCTGACCCCCGACGGCGTCATGTCCGTCGCCCGCCCGGCGCCCGAGAAGCTGCCGGTCGTCGCCACGGCCACGAACACCTCCAGCTCGCGCGCGCGATCCGCCCCGGTCACCGCCATCTTTGCTCCCCGATCAAGAATGCTTCGCCGAGCTCCCGACTAATCGCGTTCGCCGAGCTCTGTAAATCTCCGTCTCAGCCGATAGGGGCTCTCAGGAGATCGACCAATGACCAACGCCAAAACCGCCTTCCGCCGCCTGGCCCTCGCCGGCGCCGCCCTGACCGTGATCGCGACCTCGATGGTCGCCGCCCCGGTCTTCGCCCAGACCGAGCCTGCCGCCGCCTCCGCATCCGCCCGCCCGGCCTTTGAATTCCCCGCCGGCTTCCGCACGCAGGAGATCGCGGCCAACGGCACGACCCTGCATGTCCGCATCGGCGGCTCGGGCCCGGCAGTCGTCCTGCTGCACGGCTATGGCGAGACCGGCGACATGTGGGCGCCTCTGGCCGCCGACCTCGCCCGCGACCACACCGTGATCGTGCCCGACCTGCGCGGCATGGGCCTGTCGGCGACCGCGACCGGCGGCTTCGAAAAGGCCAATGAGGCCGAGGACATCCTCGGCGTCATGGCCGCCCTGAATGTCGACCGCGCCGATGTCGTCGCCCATGACATCGGCAATATGGTCGCTTACGCCCTCAGCGCCCGGCATCCGGACAAGGTGACCCGGCTGGTGCTGATGGACGCCCCGGTCCCCGGCATCGGCCCGTGGGAAGACATCCTCAAGAACCCGCTGCTCTGGCATTTCCGCTTCGGCGGCCCGGACATGGAGCGTCTGGTTCAGGGGCGTGAGCGCATCTACCTCGATCGCTTCTGGAACGAGTTCTCGGCCAACCCCTCGCGCTTCACCGAGGCCTCGCGCGCCCACTTCGCGGCCCTCTACGCCGCCCCGGGCCGGATGCACGCCGGCTTCGGCCAGTTCGCCGCCTTCGATCAGGACGCGATCGACAACCGCGCCTGGCTGGCCGAGCACGGCAAGCTGACCATGCCCGTCCTCGCCGTCGGCGGGGCGAAGAGCTTCGGTTCGACCATGGCCGTCGTGACCCAGGCGGGCGCGGTCGATGTGCAGGAACGCGTCATCCCCGACGCCGGCCACTGGCTCATGGAAGAGCGACCGGCCCTGACCGTCGCCGCCATCCGCGAGTTCCTCGACGGCACGCCGCCCGCTGCCCCAACGGGCCGCCATCTGGGCCAGACCGCCATGTCGCTCGGCCAGACCCAGGCCCTGCCGACCTCGGGCGCCGGCGCCGGAACCTCGGGTCTGGCGGGCGTGCAGACCGTCCTTCTCTACGGCGATCCGTCGAAGCCCGGCCCCTATGCGTTCGAGATCCACGTCCCGGCCCATACCCGGATCGAGTCGCACAGCCACCGGGACGACCGGTTCGCCACGGTGATCTCGGGCGCCTGGTTCTTCGGCTATGGCCGTGAGGCGACCGACGCCACGGTCCGTCCCCTGACCACGGGCGGCTTCTACACCGAGCCCGCCGGCGCCCCGCATTTCGCCTTCACCCGCGACGAACCCGCCGTCGTCCGCATCACCGGCAATGGCCCCAGCGACACCGTCTACGTCGCCGGTTCCGCTCACTGACCGCAGGAAGGGGAGGAACGATCATGACCACCGGAACCCTTCAGGCCGCCATCGACCGCGCCAACGCCTCCGGGCGGCAGCCGGTGGTCTTCATCCATGGACTCTGGCTTGCGCCAGAGTCCTGGGCTCCCTGGGCCGAACGCTTCGAGGCCGCGGGCTACGCCGCCCTGGCCCCCGGCTGGCCGGCGGAGGAGGGCGCTCTCGAAGGCCCCGAAACGATCGGCAAGGTCCGCGACCACTTCGCCGGGATCGCCCGGGGCCTGAACCGCAAACCGGTCCTGGTCGGCCATTCCTTCGGCGGCCTGATCGCCCAGATCCTGGCCGGTGAGGGTCTGGCGCGGGCGACGGTGGCCATCTCGCCCGCCCCCTTCCGCGGGGTCCTGCCCCTGCCGTTCTCGGCCCTGCGTTCGGCCTGGCCGGTGCTCGGCAACCCCGCCAACGCCGGCCGCCGGATCCCCCTGAGCAGGAGCCAGTTCCGCTACGCCTTCGGCAACGCCCTCGATCCGGCCGAAAGCGACCGCCTCTACGTCGCCTTCCACGCTCCGGCGCCCGGCAAGCCGATCTTCCAGGCCGCCGCCGCCAACCTCAATCCCTGGACCGAGGCGCGCGTCGACACCCGCGCCCCGGACCGGGGGCCGCTTCTGCTGATGAGCGGCCGGATGGACCACACCGTCCCGCCCCCCGTCGTCCGCGCCGCCTGGACCCTCCAGCGTCGCAACGAGGCCGCCGTCACCGAGCTGTTCCAGCTCGACGGCCGTGGCCACTCCCTGACCGTCGACGGGGGTCTCGCCGAGGTCGCCGACATCGCCCTGGCCTTCATCGACCGGGCGACGGCGGAGTAGGGCAGGGGGCTCGCCGCCCCCTCGCCGCTCCCTATTTCAGGGGCAGATGCACCTCCGCCGCCGTCCCCTGTTCCGGCGCTTCCAGGAAGAACCGTTGGGCGTAGACGGGGAAGTCGCGCATCTCCTCGCCGCTGTCGGGCAGCCAGTCGCGGTACAGGAACAGGGCGGGCGGCTCCAGATTGTGGGTGTCGCCAGTGACCCTCAGCACGGCGCAGCGCCCGCCGGGGATCTCGCCCTCCCGGACGTCCTGCTCGCCCGCCTCAAACACATGGCCCTCGGGCAGGCCGACGCACAGATCCATGGCGTAGTCGGCGGGGTTCGCCGGGCGGCGATCGGTGTGCCAGATGTTGAAGGTGGTGCTGTTGGCGGGCGACAGGCCCTGCGACTTCCGCCAGGCGATGAAGCGCTGGATGGTCCGGTCGAGGGTTTCCGGGTCGCCCCGGTGTTCGAAGATCGCGACCCGGATCGGGGCGGTCTCGCGGATGACAACGTCGGCGTTCGTGAAGGTCTGGGGCATGATCCGGCTCCGGGCTGAGTTGAGCGGCGAAAAGGCCGCGAGCCACGGCTCCCAGGCGGGAGATTTCCGGAAGTCCGACGGCGACTGTCCCAGCCTCTGGCGAAAGGCGCGGGCGAAGGCGTCGGGCGTCTCGTAGCCGGCGTCCAGGGCGATGTCGGTGACGCTGTCGCCGCCCACGTCCGCCAGCCGTTTCGAGGCCTGTCTCAGGCGGGCCAGCTGGACATAGCGGTGCAGCGACAGGCCGAAGGTCGCCCTGAACTGCCGGTGGAAATGGAATTTCGAAAACGCCGCGACGGCGCTGACGCTCTCCAGGTCCAGATCGCCGTCCAGGCGCCGGTCGATATGATCCAGCACCCGGGCCATCCGGGCCATATAGGGGGTCAGCGTCGCCGTCATCGTCCTCGCATCCTCGTGACGAGGCCTGTCTGAGGCAAGGCCGCTGCGCGCGCTCGACCGATCTTGCGGTTTGACGCGGCCATCGGGCCGCCGCGCTCTACCGTCTCGGTGACGGGAAGGTTTCGTCCAACAGGTCATGCAAGGCCGAGGCCGCATCCGTCCATCGGCCCAGCTCGGCCGGCGCCGCGTCCGTTCTCCGTCCGTCTGTCACCACCAGGACGTGGAGTCCGCCGTTGCTGAACACAATCTCATTGGCGGCCGGGTCGTCCCGACGGCGGGTCAGGCCGTCTCTGACAGCGCGTTGGAAGGCCTGCCTCAGGGCGCGAAGCCGTGGCCCGTCCAGCCGGCCTTCGGATATCGGTCGCTCCAGACCTTCATCCTGACAGACAGCGCGCGGAGCCCTCGCGGTGAAGGCGTAGTCTCCGGTTCTCAGGTCCACCCTGACATTCCCCGCGGGGCACCATTCGGATTGACTGACTGTCCCGAAAACGACTGCCGTCCCCTGCGGCGCGATCCCGGAGGGGTCGGCGTCCGGCGACGGGGCCAGAGACAGCATCAGGGCGGCGAGGAGCGGGAGCATGGCCAAGGCTCCCACGACTTCGGGCCACTGGCAACGGGATAACCAGGGAGGTTCAGCGGATCGGTTTGAAGAACCGGTTGCCGCGCAGGTTCAACCAGGTCCAGGGCTTGATCAGGGCGCTGCCCTCGTTCCACGACCCGACCACGATCTCGGCCTTGCCGATGATGTTCTTCGCCGGCAGCAGCCCGACGCCCGTCTCGCGCACCTGCATCACCTCCCGCAACGGCGCGTCGAAGTCGTGGGTCAGGCCCTCGGCCGCCTGCGGAATGGCCACGCCATTCACCGACACCACGCCGCCCGTCACCTGCACCCGGTCGCCGGGCAGGCCGATAACCCGCTTGACCCAGGTCTGTTTCGGATCGCGCGGCAGGCGGAAGACGACGACATCGCCGCGCTTCGGCCCGTGGCCCAGCAGCCGCCCTTCGCCCGGGATCAACGGCAGGTTCAGCGGCAGGGACGCCCGGCTCCAGCCGTACGAGAACTTGGACACCACGATATAGTCCCCGGTCACCAGCCCCGGCTCCATCGACGACGAGGGGATGGTGAAGGGCTGGAACAGCAAGACCCTGAGCACCGTCGCCAGAGCCAGGGCGGCGATCACGGTCCGGACGATCTCGATGATCTCGCCGCGCGTGGACGGGGCCGCCGTTGTGGCCGGGGAAGGGGTGGTCGGTTCGGTGATTTCGGTCATGGCCGCATCCGACCCCGCCGCCTCGCCTCACGCAATCAAATGCCTGTCCGGACAGCCCGGAAATCGTGTCCGGACACGAAAACGCCCCCGCAGGCGACCTGCGGAGGCGTGATCCTCCCCCGTTGGGGGAGGGGGACCGCGAAGCGGTGGAGGGGGCCGGCTACAGACGCGGCGTACGCGGTGAGGGGGGGC
>NZ_JBXAQH010000001.1:549933-1697084 GCF_058807035.1 Brevundimonas sp. GW821-FHT12E07
CCCCCCCCCCCCCCCCCCCCCCCCCCCCCCCCCCCCCCCCCCCCCCCCCCCCCCCCCCCCCCCGGCTACAGACGCGGCGTACGCGGTGAGCCCCCTCCGTCTCCTCGCAAGCGCTCGGAGCCACCTCCCCCATCGGGGGAGGATTTTTCAGGAAAGATCAGGCCGCGTTGGCGGCGCCGCCCTTGCCCTTCTGCTTTTCTTCGTGGGCGCGCATGCCCTCGGCGATCAGGGCGGCGGCTTCGCCGGCGTCGCCCCAGCCCTTCACGGTCACCGACTTGTTCTTCTCCAGATCCTTGTAGCGGGTGAAGAAGTGCTCGATCTGCTCGACCAGGATCATCGGCAGCTGACGATAGCTGGCGATGTCGGTGTAATAGGGGTTCAGCTTGTCGACGGGCACGGCCAGGATCTTGTCGTCGCCGCCGGCCTCGTCGACCATGCGCAGCACGCCGATCGGACGGCAGCGGATCACGCAGCCCGGCACCACCGGCGAGGGGTTCAGCACCATGACGTCGCAGGGGTCGCCGTCGTCGGCCAGGGTGTGCGGCACGAAGCCGTAGTTGCCCGGATAGTACATGGCGGTGTGCAGGAAGCGGTCGACGAACAGGGCGCCCGATTCCTTGTCCATTTCGTACTTCACCGGCAGGCCGCCCTGCGGGATTTCGATGATGACGTTCAGGTCCCAGGGCGGGTTCGGGCCGACGGGAATGGCGTCGATGTTCATGATGTGCTCGGATTGTGCATCTGCGAAGTGGCAGGCGTCATAGTCTCACAGGCCGTTTCGGGCAAGTCGGCATCCCTGACAGAACGTCCCTCATGCGGTACGGTTCGTCTCTGCACGAGAGCTGACGAGACCTGAATGACCACCCCCGACTGGGCTGCGCTTGCGCTCTTCATCCTGTGCTGGCTGGGCTATGACCCTCTGCTCAAACTTCTGGCCCGGCGCAGCGGCGCCCTGAACGAGGACATGCTGACCATCCGGCGGGCCTGGATGACGGCCATGACCCACCGGGACCTGCGGCTGCTGGACAGCCAGCTCCTCGGTCATTCGATCAACTCCGGCTCCTTCTTCGCGTCCTCGAACCTTCTGCTGATCGCGGCCGTGGGCGGGGTCCTGTTCGGAGGCGAGAACGCGCTGCGCGCCTTCGCCTCGGTCGGCGCCGAGGCCGTGCCGGTTCGGCTGCTGGAGGCCAAGCTGGCCCTGATCCTCGCCTGTCTGGCGCGCGGCCTGCTCGATTTCATCTGGTCCCTGCGTCAGATGAACTATGCCCTCGCCCTGATCGGCGCGGCGCCCGAGATCCATCAGCCCGGCGACAAGGTCGCCTTCGGCGAGGCCACGGCCCGGGTGCTCAATCCGGCCTTGGCCTCCTTCAGCCAGGGCGTGCGCGGCTATTACTTCGCCCTCGCCGCCGGGGCCTGGCTGTTCGGCCCGATCTGGCTGGCGGCGGCGGTGGTCTCGGCCTTCAGCCTCTTGGCCTGGCGTCAGGCGGCCTCTCCCGCGGCCCGGGCGATTCGTGAGGCGCGGCGCATGCTTGAGGCCGAGGAAGCGCGGGCGGGCGGCTTCCCCGGCGCCCTTTCCAGCCGCCCGGATGCAAACGATCCGCGTTGAACGGCACAGCTATTTTGCGTTGCAGCATCACGCGTTGCGTGATCTGGCCCGTTTCGGGGCCGATCCGTGCTTGGACACCGGTTACCTGACGTAAGGTGAGGCAAATTGCGGTAACAACCCGTGATCCGATGCGCCAATTGCATGGTTGACGCATTGTGCATCGCAACCTAGATTGACCTTCGACGCCTCCGGGCGTCTTGCCCTTCCTGGGCGTTTCCTCCCTATAGACTTTCATGGCCGCGCCGGTATGGCGCGGCCTTTTTTTCGTTTCGGGGTCCCGTCTGCGCACCGCCCAAGGGGCGACGGGGGCCGCGTTTTAACGTCTAATTGACCACGCCGCTTCATGGCGCATTGGACATCGGATGCGTAACCTGAGGTTCTGTTTTCAGGATCCTCTCGCGTGTTGACGCCGTCTCTCCTCACCCCCAACCGGCTCCTCGGAATTCTGCGTCCGGCCGCCGCTGTCTGCGGACTCGCTCTCGCGGTTCTGATGCTGGGGCCGTTCCACGGGGCGGAGCGGCTGTTCGGCCTGACGGACGCCCCGGCCCACGCCATCGCCTTCTTCTGGATCGCCACCGGCCTGTTCGCGATCGCGCCCGGTTGGCGGCGGGGCGACATCGCGCTGGTCGCCCTTCTGATCGCCGTCATGTCCGAGACGCTTCAGGCCCTGACCGGCCGCAGCCTGTCCCTGCTGGAACTGGCCTCGGACGCCGTCGGGATCGTCGTCGCCCTCATCCCCGGCTGGGTCGAGCGGCTGCGCCATCTGGCCCGCACCAATCCCGATGCGACCTTCGCCGAGATCCGCGCCGCCGACCGCCGCGGCCGGCCGGACGAGGACCTCGCGCTCGACGTCACCGCCCTGGTTCGCTCGCCCGCCACGCGCCATCGTCGGCGGCGCAAAGAGCGGCGATGACCCCGTCCAGCACGGCCTTGCAGCGCCCATAGCCGGGCCCCGGCTCCAGCGTCGTCTCGTCCAGATAGAGCGCGCGGTTCAGCTCGATCTGGATCGCCTGGAACCCGTCGTCCGGTCGCCCCCAAGTCTGGGTCGTATAGCCGCCGGCATAGGGCTGGTTCAGCCCCACCCGCCAGCCCGCTGCCTCGAACAGGGTCCGCAGTTTACGCGTCAGGGCGCTGGCGCAGGCCACGCCATGCCGGTCGCCCAGGATGACGTCGGGCCCCGCCGAGCCCCTTGCCCCGCCTCGCACTGCTCGCGACGGCATCGAATGCCAGTCGATCAGCACCGCCAGCCCGTGTCTGGCATGCGCCGCCCGCATCAGTTCGCCGAGCGCCGCGTGATAGGGCTCATGCGCCAGCGCCAGCCGCGCCTTCGCCTCCGCCGCCGTCAGCCGCCGGTCGTACAGGCTGACCCCGTCGCCGGCCTTGCGCGGGATCACCCCGAACCCCGCCGCCGTCTTGGCCGACACCTCCATCGCCGCCAGCCCGTCGATCAGGGCCGGATCAAGCTCCTCCGGATGCCGGTTGAGGTCCACATACGACCGGCTGAACCGCCCGGCGATCAGGGGCGCGCCCCGGCCGGGCCCCGAGGCGACCAGCCGGTCCACCCCCACGTCCTCGGCGCTGCGCAGCGAAGCCTCCGACAGCCCCGCCGCCGCCCCCATGTCCCCCGACAGGTCCGCGCCCGAATGGGGCGAGGCGAACACCAGCGGTCCCGCTTCCCCTTCGGGCAGGCTCAGGGTGAAGGGCGGGGCGTCCGGCGTCATCCGTCCGGCATAGCCGATTTCCACCCCTCGTCCACAGACCCGTCCCCCGGCATCGTTCGCCCCAACGGTGATTTTCATGGGCGGTTTACGCTTGGCGGCATAAGGTTCCCGCTCTGGAACGTGGGGAAGGCAACGATGGCGCGCATACTTCTGGCGGAAGACGACGCCTCCCTGCGCGGCTTCCTGACCCGGGCGCTGGAGCGCGCCGGCCACACGGTGGTCGATTGCGAGAACGGCGACGACGCCATCGACGCCCTCGAGCACGGCCCCTACGACCTGCTGCTGACCGACATCGTCATGCCCGGCGCCGACGGCATCGAAGTGGCCCGCGTCGCCGCCGCCCGCATGCCCGGCCTGCGCATCATGTTCATCACCGGCTTCGCCGCCGTCGCCCTCTCGGCCGCCCAGGCCAGCCCGCAGGCGAAGGTCCTGTCCAAGCCCGTCCACCTGCGCGATCTGGTGAACGAGGTCGACCGCATGGTGGCGGCTTAACCTCTCCACGCAGTGGGGAGGGGGACCGCCCGCGGCTTCGCGGGTGGTGGAGGGGTCAACCCCACGCCGGTCCTGCTGGCCACGCTTGCGGCGCTGAAAGTCCGCCCGGCCTATACCCGAAATCCAGCGACCGTATCCTCGGCCCCTCACCGCGCGCGCCGAGCAGCAGGGCCGTCACGCCCCAGACCAGGGCGTCCGCCCGGTCGAGGTCATACCGCCCCTCGTCCTCCGAGCCGAAGGCCATCAGCTCCTCCTCCAGGGCTGAGAACGCCCCCGCGTGCCGCACCCGCCCCTGTTCGTACAGCGCCGCCACCGGCTCGGCCCGCGCCCGCTTGCCCGAGGTCGCCCGCACCGGCCGGAAGCGCAGGCCGGACCCTCTCAGCCCCGCCGCCTCCAGCACCGCCCGCACCATCTCGCCGCCCTGATTGACCTCGGCGACGATCTCCGAGGCCCCGAACTCGGCCGCCGCCGCCAGAGCCCGCCGCGCCCAGCCCTCGGGCGACAGGCCCCTTGCCGACCGGTCCGCCAGCACCACGGCCCGCTCGCCTTGTCTGGCCACCACCACGATCCCGCAGGCGTTCCCCGACATCGTTGCCGTCGGATCGACGGCAACGACGATCTTTTCGTAGGGGCTACCGCCCTTCGGGCTACTTGAGCCCCGGGTGGTCGTCTCCTCCCTCGCCCCCGCCAGCATCTCCGCCGTAAAGAGCCCGCCCTCCGGCTCGACCACCAAGCCCTCCAACTCCTGCGCCGCCCGCCGCGTCCCGCCATAGAGCGCCTGCAGCCCCTCCAGAAACGCCGGCGCGAGGTTCTCCGCATTGTCCGCCGTCGGGGCGTGGCTCTCCTCGCACGACGCCTCCGCCCGCAGCGCCTTCAACGCCGCCGTCGGCCGGGGCGTCGTGGTGACGCATAAGCGAGGGGCGCGATCCTCCCCCCCTCGGGGGAGGTGGCGCGGCGCGCTTGCGCCGTGACGGAGGGGGCTCACCGCACACGCCGTCTTTGCTTCGAGCCCCCTCCACCCCTTTGGGGTCCCCCTCCCCCGCAGGGGGAGGATCAAGCGGCAACCGCAACCCCATCCGCACCATCGCCAGCACCTCGCCCCCGTCCCGCCAGGCGCAGAACTCATCCGCCCAGGCCGCCGCGAACTGCGGGCCTCTCAGCGAATCCGGGTCCTCGGCCGAGAACACGAACGCCTCCGCCCCGTTCGGAAACACCAGCCGCCGCCGCGACGCCTGATACCTCGGCCAGTCCCCCAGCGCCCGCCACCTCGGCAGGTTCAGGATCCCCGACGGTCCCCCGATCATCACCTCGCGCGCGTCATGCAGCGTCGCCCCGATCAGGGCCAGCCGCCCGCACCTGTCCGCCATGTCCGAGATCCAAGACGCCCCCGCCAGCGTCTTGCCCGCCCCGCGCCCGCCTAGAAACAACCACGTCGACCACGCCCCCTCCGGCGGCCGCTGCTGGGGCCGCAAAACCAGCGGCTCCGTCTCCTCCCCGCGCAGTGGGGAGGGGGACCGCATATCCTCCCCATCTCTGATGGGGAGGGGGACCCCGAAGGGGTGGAGGGGCCGGTCGCGCAGCGACCGGTGGGGGGTGGAGGGGCTCTGCACACCCGAGGCCCCCACCCCCATCACCCGCCCCGTCCGCAACGCCGACCGCGCCGCCTCATTGAGCCTCAGGTGATCCTCGATCCGCCCCTCCTGCGCGGCCCGGGCCGACTGCGCCAGCGCCCGCGCCGCCGACCCTTCCGGGTCCGCCGGGTCATAGTCGAACGCCAGGTCCTCGACCCGCCGCTCATGCGCCGCGATCGGCGGCGGGTTCTGCCAGCGATAGACGGCGTCCGGCCGGTCCATCTTGCGATAGCCCCGGTTCCGCGCCTGCCAGTACAGGGCCTCGACGCTGACCCCGTGCTCCCGCGCCAACGCCCGGGCCGTCTCACCGCGCACATAGCGCTCCAGCAAGGCGATCCAGATCGCATCCTCCAGCAGCGGCTTCCCCGGGCGTCGTTCGGTCATGCGCGCATTATGGGGGCGCCGGCGACCAAGGCGGGCTCAGCGGCGCGAGAAAAGCGCAAACCCAGGCGAGCCTTGGGATTGGGAGGCTCAGTTATGATGGCTGGCGGATGCGGGCGAGGGCATCGGCGACTTCGAAGGCTATCCGGCTCCGGAGTATTGGCTTTCGGGTGAGGGCCTTCCCGGTACTAGTCCGTTGTTTCTTGTGGATAGCCAAGGTGCAGGGCTTCTCGTAGAGATTGCGTTGCCTAATTCCAGAACTATGAGCGGAATTAACCAACATTATATCCCTCGCTTTCTCCAGCGCGGCTTCGGCGTTCGCCGCAGGGGAAAGCCCAAGGAGATTTGGGAATATCGGCCCGGGGCATCCGCTGAGCTGCGGGAGATCAAGCATGTGGGCGCGGAGGAACATTTCTACTCAACCCCAACTGATGAACAGATCGCCACGCTCGATGACAAGATCACGGCATTCGAAACCCCGCTAGCGCGCCAATTCAACGCGCTGCGCGTGCTGGGGATCGGCAGCGCGGTCGATCCGCAGATCGCGCGTGACGTCATTTTTCATCTCGTTCCAAGAACGAAGCACACTCGATCCACTTTTTCAGACGCCTTCGCTTCGATCATGCAGAGCGCCGTTACGCTGTTCAGCGACCCCGGCACGATTATGCGCTACGCCGGTCTCGATCAGTCGGCTCTCAACGATCAGTTCCGCACTGAGCTCATGGGACGCATGTTGGAGGACGTCCGTTTCAAAGAATTGGGACTGCCCGCGCCACTGTTTGAAAAGATCGTATTTCAGATGGCGAAGGAGGGCTTTGCTGCCGGCCAGTTTCCACAGCTGTATCCGTTTCTTGATGAACTGGCTCTCATGGCTGGCCAAGTCGACGGTCTTATGCGTGAGGGGCACAACAAGTTAGTCGGCGATATTATCGATACCGGCATTAAGCGCCCCGATATCGAAAGCTGGAATTGGGCGATTGAGGCCGCCCCGCCCGGTGGAACGATCCTGCCTGACTCTATCGCCATCGCCTACGACGCAGATGGATGTGCCCAGCCCATGCTTTTGGCTGGTAAAGGGCGCTCCCATGCGATTGTCATGCCCATTTCGTCGGACCGTCTTCTGATAGGACGAGGGGATGCCTCTTGGGTGGTTCCTATTGATCGGATTAATGCCGATCTGGCCGCCTGCGGGAGCCTGTTCCTAGCAGCGTGTGGCACCCGTTTCGACAATCTGACATCTGTAATTGGCACGCGCGTCAGTGCCGTGGTGACTGATCTAATCGAGACTGCGATCGCTCCGTTTTCGGCCAAGATTGCTGCCGATGACGCGGCGTCGGATCGACCGAGCGAACCAGTCTCATCGGCTGACAGCCTGCCACAAAATTTGCGCTATGTTGTCTCGTTCAAAGACTGCGCAGATCAGGAAACGGCCGAACGGATTGCGGCTCAGCTCAATTACCTGACCATGCAATTCAGTCGGATCATGCCTCTGGAGCGGCTGGACGGTGTGACCGTAGCCCACGACTATCCCAAGGCTCTCGCAGAGCTCGACCGTGGACGGCCTGATGCGCCGCCGGTTACGACGGTCTCTGCCGAGGTCGGTGTGGGCATCGCCAGGTGCGTGACGGTTGTGCGCGATGATGTCATCAAAACGCACCTCGTACTGGCCTCTAACCTTGCCTTTGGCTTGATCAGTGAGGATGGGGCGACCCAGCTTTGGGCTGTCCACGCCATTGCATATCAACTCGCACAGATCGCCTATCAGGACATCTTGGATAGTACGTTACCGGGAGTACTTCTTCAGCCTGTCGAAGGTTTTGGAGGGTCGTTGTTCTCGGCTGTGGATGGTGCCTTAGACGCCTACTTTGCCAGTCGAGAAGTAAACTTCATCGGTGACGTTGAGCAGACGGAAGCGGACTATGGCGTTCTTCTAACCGAAGCGATCGTGCGCATGGTCGAAAAATTCCCCGCCAAGCGTGTCGCCTATCGTTACCATGGTGACTTGGACAGTCTGTTGAGTGATGCGCTCGCCTATGCGTCCTATGTTCTCCAGTTCGCCGCGAAGCTTATCGGACACGCGGCGGGGCGCGACACACAGCCTTGGACTCAAGGGGATCTGGCGAAAGCGCTAGCTTCCGCCGGCCTTACACATTGGGTTGAAACATTCGCGATCGACCTCAATCGGTTTTACGGGCGTGTCGGGCAGTGGGAGTCGTTTGATGAGTTTCTCGCCTTCAACCGACATGCTGAGCGACTTCTGTGGCTGATGGGACTGTTCCCTTGGGACAATGGTGAAGAAACACGCATTGAGGTGCCTTTGGAAATAGATGGAGCGGCGCTTGTTCGTGATGTCCTTGACGGCACGGCGGAAGACGTTGCGATCGACGACGATCAAAGAGCCCTGTTGGAGGTTGCTATGCGTGAGGCTGAGATAAACCCACCACAGCCTTTCGGAGTTGGAAATCTTTGGGGAACTTCCCCCACGAGTGCGTCTGCTGAAAGCTCCAAAAGCGAAGTCTAGGCAGCGACACTGTCTGCCTGCTCGAAAGCTGCTTGAGGTGGGCCCCGAGCGCCCGCCCCAACCTCCGGTCATCCCCCAGCGGCGGGCCCGCCGCCTAGTGCGCCTCGTCCCAGTTCTTCGCGGCCCGCGCATCCACCACCAGCGGCACGCTCAGTTTCACGGCCGGTTCGTCCGCCGTCTCCATGACGCGCCGGATCACCACCATGGCCTGTTCGGCCAGACCTTCCGGGGCCTCGAAGACCAGTTCGTCGTGGACCTGAAGCAGCATCTTCACGTCGGATAGTCCCGCCTCGGCCAGGGCCGCGTGCATCCGCATCATGGCGCGGCGGATGATGTCGGCGGCGGCGCCCTGGATGGGAGCGTTGATGGCGGCGCGTTCGCCGAACTGGCGCTCGGCGCCGGACTTGGAGTGGATGGCCGGGATGTGGATCTTGCGGCCGAAGATGGTGGAGACGAAGCCGCGTTCGCGGACCTCGGCCTTCGTCCGGTCCATGTAGTCGCGGATGCCGGGGAAGCGCTCGAAATAGGTCTTGATATAGGCGCCGGCCTCGCCCTGATCGATGCCCAGCTGGGCGGCCAGGCCGAAGGCCGAGATGCCGTAGACGATGCCGAAATTGATCGCCTTGGCGCGGCGGCGGGTCTCGGCGGGCATGCCCTCGACGGGGACGCCGAACATCTCGGACGCCGTGGCCGCGTGGATGTCGAGGCCGGCCTTGAAGGCGCGTTTCAGCTCGGGGATGTCGCCGATATGGGCCAGCAGACGCAGCTCGATCTGGCTGTAGTCCGCTGAGATCAGGACATTGCCGGGGGCGGCGATGAAGGCCTGACGGATCTGGCGGCCGATCTCGTTGCGGACCGGGATGTTCTGCAGATTGGGGTCGGAGGAGGCGAGGCGGCCGGTGGTGGCGGCGGCCAGTTGATAACTGGTGTGGACGCGGTCGGTGGCCTCGTCCATGGCCGCGACCAGGGCGTCGGTATAGGTGCCCTTGAGCTTGGACAGCTGGCGCCAGTCGAGGATGGCGCGGGGCAGGGGGTGGGTCTCGGCCAGGGCCTCCAGCGTCGCGGCGCCGGTCTCCCACTGGCCCGAGGCGGTCTTCTTGCCGCCGGTCAGGTTCATCTCGCCGAACAGAAGCTCGCCGATCTGTTTGGGGCTGCCGATCGAGAAGGGGCGGCCGGCGATCTCGTGGGCCTCGCTTTCCAGCTCGGCCATGCGGATGCCGAACTCCGAGGACAGGCGACGCAGGCGTTCCGGATCGACGCGGATGCCTTCCAGCTCCATCTTCGACAGGGTGGTGGGCATGCCCCGCTCGAGGGTCTCATAGACGGTGGTCAGGCCTTCCTTCGCCAGACGCGGCTTGAGGATGCGCCACAGACGCAGGGTGACGTCGGCGTCCTCGGCGGCATAGGCGGTGGCCGGTTTCAGCTCGACATGTTTGAAGGATTTCTGGGCCTTGCCCGTGCCGGCGACCTGTTTGAACGGGATGGGGTCGTGGGCGAGATGCAGGCGGGCCAGCTCGTCCATGCCGTGGCCGTGCAGGCCGCCTTCGAGGACGTAGGAGATCAGCATGGTGTCGTCGGTGGGGCTGACGGCGACGCCGCGCCGGGCCATGACGGCGATGTCGTATTTGCCGTTCTGGGTCACCTTGAGGACGGCGGGGTTCTCCAGCAGGACCTTGAGGCGGGCGAGGACGGTGGGCTTGTCCAGCTGCTGCAGGGGCTCGCGCGTGTCGGGCGTATCGCCGAAGTCGAGCCCGCCGGCGCCGGCCATCGGCTCATGCTCGTGCGTCAGCGGCACATAGCAGGCGTCGTTCGGCCCGATGGCCAGGGAGACCCCGCACAGGCCGGCGTGGGTGGCGCTGAGCGAGTCCGTCTCGGTGTCGAAGCCGACGACGCCCGCCTCGGTCGCCCGGGCGATGAAGGCGTCCAGCGCCTCAAGGTCCTGAATACAGTGGTAGGCGTCGTGGTCGAAGACGTGGGCCTCGACGTCGGCGTTGATGGCTTTCGGGGCGTAGCGGGGGGTGATGACGGGGGCGCCGAGCTGGGGGATTTTGGGCGCGGCGCGGTTCTGGGGGGCGGTGAAGGCCTGGCCATCGTGGTCGGAGGTCTTGCCGTCGCCGACGCGGCGGGCCAGCGAGCGGAACTCCATCTGGTCGAGGAAGGCCGACAGGGTCGCGGGGTCGGGGTCGCGGACGGCGAAGGCCTCGATGGGCTCGGGCGCCGGGGCGTCGCAGGTCAGGCGGACCAGCTCGCGGGAGAGGAGGATCTGGTCCTTGAAGTTGATCAGGGTCTCGCGGCGCTTGGGCTGTTTGATCTCCTCCGCGCGCGCCAGCAGGGTGTCGAGGTCGCCGTATTCGTCCAGCAGCTGGGCCGCCGTCTTGGGTCCGATGCCGGGGGCGCCGGGGACGTTGTCGACGCTGTCGCCGATCAGGGCCTGAAGGTCGACCATTTTGTCCGGCGTGACCCCGAACTTCTCCATGACCGCGTCTTCGGCCAGCCGCCGGTCCTTCATCGGATCGAACATCACGACGCCATCGCCGATCAGCTGCATCAGATCCTTGTCGGAGGAGACGATGACGGCCTCACCCCCTGCCGCCCTCGCCTTGCAGGCATAGGTCGCGATCAGATCGTCCGCCTCATACCCCGCCAGCTCGACGCAATGCACGCCAAACGCCGCCGTCGCCTCCCTGACCAGCGGAAACTGCGGCACCAGGTCCTCCGGCGGCGGCGGCCGATGCGCCTTGTACTGGTCGTACAGCGCGTTCCGGAACGTCTTCTCCGAATGATCGAAAATCGCCGCCAGGTGCGTCGGCCCGTCCGACCCCTTCATGTCCTGCAGCAGCTTCCAAAGCATGTTGCAGTACCCTTGAACCGCCCCGACCGGCAGGCCGTCGGACTTGCGCGTCAGGGGCGGCAGGGCGTGATAGGCGCGGAAGATGTAGGCTGAGGCGTCGATCAGATAGAGGCGCAGGGGCGGGCCATCCTGCGTGAGCGGGCGCTCTGCGGAGGGGGCGGCATCGGTCGGATCGGCGGCGGTGTCGGACATGGCGCTCAACATAGGGGGCGTCGGCGGCGGCGTCAGCCTCGATGTGGCGGCAGGCTTGCATCCGGTCGGATTAGGGCCAACACCTCAGGGACGTTCCGGGGATAGTCATGCTCAGACAATGGTGGTGGATCGCGCTGGCGATCGTTCTGGCGTCGGTGGCGGCGGGCGTGATTCTGGGGGCTGAGTTCGCCGCGACCCTGATCCTGCCGGATGCCGAGCCCCTGGCCCCCTCATCGGCGGTCACCTGGAAACTGATCTTCCTGTTGATGGTCGTCGCCAGCCTGGCGTGGGCCCTCGGTCTGGCGCTGCTCGGCATTCCGACCGGGATGGCGCTGAGGCGGATCGGTCGCGACGGCTATGTCACCGCCATGCTGGCCGGGGCCACCGGCGGCTTTGTGGCGCTGTTGATCGTGCTCGTGGTGTTCCTCGGCTTCCCGAGGCCATCGGACCTTTTCGCCTATCCGGCCCTGATGGTCATCCCCGGCGGCGCCGCGGGCCTGATCGTGCGTCGGATCGCCTACAGGCCGAAGTGACCTAGAACTCGCGCCAGCTGTCGCCGGGGTCCCGCTCGCCGGGGGAGAGGGATTGCTGGCCCCAGGCGATGACCATCATCACCTTGTGGCTGCGGATGCGGAAGGTGCCGATCATCGGGGTCACGGCGCCGAGCGGGGCGCCGGTCTGGGCGTCGTAGAGGAAGCCCGAGAACTCGGCGACGCCGACCCGGTCGCGCCGGCTGTAGAGCGACAGCTCAGGCAAGGAGACGACGTTGAAGGTCTCGTTGATCGGCACGGCGAGCGGCGGCAGGCCGACGACGCGACGCATCTGCTCCAGCGACAGGGCGCCGGCGCGCAGCTCGAACACGGCGTCGGCCTTGTCGCGGCTGTCGGCCAGGGCGTAGCCGGCCTCGGAGATGGCGGCGCGGATCGAGCTGATCGCGTAGCTGGGATTGTCGACATTGAAGAATGCGCCGTCGACGAAGATGCGGCTGCCGACCGGCAGGGGCAGGGTCAGATGCTCGACCGCCCGGTCGGCGGCGCGGGCCAGCAGCAGCTGTTCGGTCGCGGTGCGACCGGTGTTGCTCTCGGTCGTGGAGGCGCAGGCGGCGGCGAGGGCGCAGGCCCCGGCGACGGCGGCCAGACGCAGGGCCAGGCGCAGGCCGCGGATCGTCACCATGCGCCGACGTTGGGCATGGAGACCCAGGGCTCGGCCGGGGCGAGGGGTTCGCCCTCCTGCAGCAGTTCGATGGAGATGCCGTCCGGCGAGCGTACGAAGGCCATGTTCCCGTCCCGGGGCGGGCGATTGATGGTCACGCCCGCGTCCATCAGCCTCTGGCAGGCGGCGTAGACGTTGTCGAACTTGTACGCCAGATGGCCGAAATTCCGGCCGCCGGTATAGACCTCCGGGTCCCAGTTGTAGGTCAGCTCGACCTCGGGCGACCGTTCGGCGGCGGACCGGTCCTTGTCCTTCGGGGCGGCGAGGAAGACCAGGGTGAAGCGGCCCTTCTCGCTCTCGGTGCGGCGCACCTCTTCCAGACCGAGCGCGTCGCACCAGAAACGCAGGGAGGCGTCGAGGTCGGCGACCCGGACCATGGTGTGGAGATAGCGCATGTTCGGAACCTTCGGGGGAAGAGGCGGGGCCTTGTCAGCCCCAATCCGGACCGTCTTGAGGCGCTCAGTGCGCCTCGGGCGGACGAGCCGCCGGATCGAGGTATTCGCTTTCGCTGTGCGGATGGGCCGACAGGACGAAACGGCGGTCGCAATAGCCGCACTCGATGAAGTCGTCCTCGCCCATGTCCAGATAGACCAGCGGATGGCCCAGGGTCGCGCCGTGAACGCCGTTGCCGCCGTCGCAGGCGACCCGCTTGGACGAGACCACGATCTCTTCGGGCGGCGGAACGGGGGTATCGAGAGAGCGCGAGGGCATGGGAACAAGCCTGAAAGGGAGGTGTCCGTTTCCTAGGCGGGGAGGCCCGCGTCGTCAAACCCTCCCCGCCCCGCCGCATGGTGTTCCAGGTGGGGCTCAGCCCCGGCCGGCGACCAGCTCGCGGCGCCGGAAGACCCGGTTGAACAGCGCCTGCCGCTTCTTGAAGATCGTGAGGCCGAGACAGCCCGCCGCGACCCAAAGCCCGCATTCGCCGATCAGGGCCGCGACGGCGCCCAGCAGGAGCGCCTGGGTGGTCTCCAGATCGCCCGTCTTCGTCAGCACCGCCACGAGGGCGCAAGCCGAATAGCCCAGGGCGCAGACCGCCATGGCCGTCCAACCGATCATCCGCGTCTTGCTCATCATCGTCTCCGTCAAGGGTGTTTGTCTCAATGACAAGGAAACTGGACATTTGATCACAATAAGTCAAGCGTCATTGACATAAAGTCCGCAAGCCTTGTCTTGAGAAGCTTTCTGCATTGTCTTTCGGGCGGCGCCTTGGCGAACCGGGGCGGGGGGCATACCTATGCGGCGCGCCGTTCCGCGCGTTCTCCGACCAAAGCCGACGCATGACCGAGACCGAAGCCCTGCCCGTCAACGCCATCGAGGTGCGCGGGCTGGAGAAGACCTACGCCGGGACCAAGAAGGCGCCGCCCAAGACCGCCCTGCGCGGCGTGGATCTGGTGATTCCGCGCGGTTCGATGTTCGGCCTGCTGGGCCCGAACGGGGCGGGCAAGTCGACCCTGATCAACATCCTGGCCGGGATCGTCAACAAGACCGGAGGGACGGCCGCCATCTGGGGCCGCGACATCGACAAACAGCCGCGCGACGCTCGCGCCGCGCTCGGCGTCGTGCCGCAGGAGATCGTCGCCGACGTCTTCTTCACTCCGCGCGAGGCGCTGGAGGTGCAGGCGGGCTTCTATGGCGTGCCGGCCAATGAGCGGCGCTCGGACGAGCTGCTGGCCGCGCTGGGTCTCTCGGACAAGGCCAACGCCTATGTCCGCGCCCTGTCGGGCGGGATGAAGCGCCGGCTGATGGTGGCCAAGGCCCTGGTGCACAATCCGCCGATCCTGATCCTGGACGAGCCGACCGCGGGCGTCGACGTCGAGCTGCGTCGCCAGCTGTGGGAATATGTCCGGCGCATCAACGCCGAGGGCGTGACCATCCTCCTGACCACCCACTATCTGGAAGAGGCGCAGGAGCTCTGCGACACCATCGCCATCATGAACCGGGGCGAGGTCGTGGCCTGCGAGCCGACGCCGCAGCTGCTGCGCCGTCTGGATACGCGCAATGTCGTGGTGACACCCGAGCATGCGCTGGACGGTCTGCCGACGGTCGCCGGGTTCGACGTGGTCGCCCGGGCCAACGGCGCCTTCGCCATCAGCTACAAGAAGGGCCAGTCGTCGGTCGAGCACGTCCTGGCCGCCGTCCGCGCCGCCGGTGTGACCATCGCCGACATCACCACCGAGGATCCGGATCTGGAAGACGTCTTCCTGGCCCTGACCTATGGGGACGCCAACGCGGTCAGTCCGACGAAGGACTAGGGACCAGTGACCAGGGATTAGGGAAGCGGGCAGAGGAGGCAGGACGCCTTCTTCCAGTCCCTAGTCCCTAGTCCCTAGTCCCTCTCCGCTTCCTAAAGCACCATCACCGTGCCCAGCAGGACGACGGCGCCGCGCTTCTTCAGGATCTTGAAGGTCGCGACCTGAAGGTCGTGGGCCAGTTGGGTCAGGTCGGGAACCTGTCCGGGCAGCAGGGTTCCGGCGGTGGTCTGGATCACCGAATTATGGGCGTCGGCCAGGCGCGGAATGGCTTGGGTCGCCTTGGCGTGAAGTTCGGCGTCGGGCACATCGAGGCCGATCTCGACCGTCATCACGCCGCGCTGACCGTCGGGCCGGACCACCGTCGCGGTGAGGGTGCTCAACCGCATGAAGCTTTCCTTGGGCGCCTCGCCTTCACCGCCTTCGCCCCCGCCGGAGGCATGGGCGGGCAGGGCGGCCGCGACGAGGGCGACGCCGGCGAGCGGGGCGAGGGTGAAGAGGGCGCGACGGTTCATGCCCCGACCTTAACCAACAGCGTTTAAGGGCGGGTTACGGGCGCTGATGGGCCCGGGCGACGGCCAGGTTGGCGATGGTGCGGAGGTCCGCGGCGCTGACGTCGAGGGGCTCGCCAAAGGTCTCCAGCGCCGCCTCGATGTCCGCCTCGGTGATGGGGGGCGGCGGCGCGACCGGGGCTGGCACGGCCTTGTGCGGATAGGCGTGGCCGGTGAAGCGGTGGAACAGCCAGCCCGAGGCGACGACCAGAACGGCGTTGAGGCCGATCGGCACGAAGGCGAACAGCCAGCCGTGGCTGGCGAAGGCGGGGCCCCCGAGGGCCGCGACCAGGGCCGAGCCGCCCCCGGCCGGGTGCAGGCTGCGCGTCGCCGACATGGCGGCGATCGACAGGGCGACGGCGGCGCCGGCCGCGATCATCGGCTCCGGGATCAGATGGGCGGCGACGACCCCGGCCAGAGCCGAAACGACATTGCCGCCGATCACCGGCCAAGGTTGGCCCATGGGGCTGGCCGGAACCGCGAACACCAGCACCGCCGAGGCGCCCAGCGGTGCGGCCAGCAGCATGGCCAGGTCGAGATCGCCGAGGATCGCACGACTGATCAGCCCGGTCGCGGCGATGCCGAACAGGGCGCCCAGACAGGCGATGGCGCGGTCGCGCAGGGTGGCCCCCGCCAGGATGGGCGTGAAGACCTTCATGCGTCGGATCAGGCGTGCGCCGGCTGCATCGGCTTCAGGTCCAGAAGGGCGAACAGTTTCGCGTCCTCGTCCTGCTCCGGGTTCGGCGTGGTCAGCAGCTTGCCGCCGACGAAGATGGAGTTGGCGCCGGCGAGGAAGCAGAGGGCCTGCATCTCCGGGCTCATGGTCTCGCGCCCGGCCGACAGCCGGACCATGGCCTTTGGGCAGACCAGACGGGCGACGGCGACGGTGCGCACGAACTCGATCGGATCGATCTCGCCGGTCTTGAGAACGCGTTCGCCCAGCGGAGTGCCGGTGACTGGCACCAGCGCATTGACCGGCAGGCTGTCGGGATGCTCCGGCAGGGTGGCCAGGGCGTGCAGCAGGCCCGCGCGGTCGCGGCGGCTCTCGCCCATACCGACGATGCCGCCGCAGCAGGTCGACATCCCGGCGTCACGCACATGCTGGAGCGTGTCCAGGCGGTCCTGATAGGTCCGCGTCGTGACGACCTCGGCGTAGTACTCGGGGCCGGTGTCGAGGTTGTGATTGTAGTAGTCCAGCCCGGCGTCCTTGAGCTGCTGCGCCTGGTCGGCGGTCAGCATGCCGAGCGTCGCGCAGGTCTCCAGACCGAGCGCCTTCACCCCCGCGATCATGGTGGCGAGTTTAGGGGTGTCGCGGTCCTTCAGTTCGCGCCAGGCCGCGCCCATGCAGAAGCGCGAGGCGCCGCCGGCCTTGGCCGCCATGGCCTCGGCGATGACGGCGGTGGCGTCCATCAGCTTTTGAGCCTTGAGGCCCGTGTCGAAGCTGGCCGACTGGCTGCAATAGCCGCAGTTTTCAGCGCAGCCGCCGGTCTTGATCGACAGCAGCTGGGACTTCTGCACCTCGGAGGGATCGAACCAGCGCCGGTGCACGGTCGCCGCCTCGAACACCAGCTCCATAAAGGGTCGGGCGAACAGGGCCTCGACCTCGTCCAGCGTCCAGTCGTGGCGCGGCAGGCTCAGATCGAAAGAAGCGGTGCGGATCGGGGATGCGTCGTCGGCCATGCGGATTCCGTAGACCTGTCGCTGCGTCACGCCAAGGCATGCTGCTCACATAAGGATATCCTTATATGTTTATTGCCCCTTTAACCCGGGCGGGCTATACGGCGCTCAACCGCCAATTCGCGACCGGCCCCGGCCGTGCGCTCCAGGAGCCCCCTGCATGACCGACTACATCGTCCGCGACATCTCGCTCGCCCCGTTCGGCAACAAGGAAATCGCCATCGCCGAAACCGAAATGCCGGGCCTGATGGCTCTGCGCGAAGAGTTCGGCAAGCAGCAGATCCTGAAGGGCGCGCGCATCGCCGGCTCGCTGCACATGACCATCCAGACCGCCGTCCTGATCCAGACGCTGGAAGCCCTGGGCGCCGACGTCCGCTGGGCCTCGTGCAACATCTTCTCGACCCAGGACCACGCCGCGGCCGCCATCGCCGCCAACGGCACCCCGGTGTTCGCGACCAAGGGCGAGACCCTGGAAGAATACTGGGACTACGCCCACAAGATCTTCGAATGGGCTGACGGCGGCTATCCGAACCTGATCCTCGACGACGGCGGCGACGCCACCCTGCTGTGCGTGCTCGGCCCGAAGGCCGAGAAGGACCTGAGCCTCATCTCGAACCCGCAGAACGAAGAAGAGGAAGCCCTCTTCAAGGTCATGAAGCGCTACATCGCCGAGAAGCCCGGCTTCTACACCGCGATCCGCGAGGCCATCGGCGGCGTGTCGGAAGAGACCACCACCGGCGTCCACCGCCTGTACGAAATGGCCAAGAAGGGCGACCTGCCGTTCCCCGCCATCAACGTCAACGACAGCGTCACCAAGTCGAAGTTCGACAACCTGTACGGCTGCCGTGAATCGCTGGTCGACGCCATCCGTCGCGGCACCGACGTGATGCTGTCGGGCAAGGTCGCGGTGGTCTGCGGCTACGGCGACGTGGGCAAGGGCTCGGCCGCCTCGCTGCGTCAGGGCGGCGCCCGCGTGATCGTCACCGAAATCGACCCGATCTGCGCCCTGCAGGCCGCCATGGAAGGCTATGACGTCCAGACCCTGGAAGACGTCGCCGACAAGGCCGACATCTTCGTCACCGCCACGGGCAACAAGGACGTCATCCGCGTCGAGCACATGCGCGCGATGAAGAACAACGCCATCGTCTGCAACATCGGTCACTTCGACTCGGAGATTCAGGTCGCCGGGCTGAAGAACTTCAAGTGGGACGAGATCAAGCCGCAGGTGCACCACATCGAGTTCCCGGACGGCAAGAAGATCATCCTGCTGTCGGAAGGCCGTCTGGTGAACCTGGGCAATGCGACGGGTCACCCCTCGTTCGTGATGTCGGCGTCCTTCACCAACCAGACCCTGGCCCAGATCGAACTGTGGACGAACATCGCGTCGTACAAGAACGACGTCTACACCCTGCCCAAGCACCTGGACGAGAAGGTCGCCTCGCTGCACCTCGGCAAGCTGGGCGCCAAGCTGACGGTGCTGGACAAGGAACAGGCTGACTACATCGGCGTGCCGACCGAAGGCCCGTTCAAGCCCGACCACTATCGCTACTGAGTGAGGGCGAAAGCCCGAACGAAAGAGCCCCGCGACGATGTCGCGGGGCTTTTCTTTTACGGATCAGGCGGCCAGTGAAATGCCGCCGGGGTCGTCGTCGCGGCCGGTCAGGCTGATCTCGAAATCGGCCAGCAGGTCGAGCAGTTCCTCGGGCGACGGGGCCGGCTTGCCCGGGGCCATCCGGTATTTCCAGAAGCTGACGATGTGCTGGACCGCGCCCAGCCGTTCGCCGAGCTTGGCGAACAGGTGCGGGGCGTCGCGCAGGAAGTCGCGGAAGCCAGCGGGATCGCCGTGCTGGGTCATGCCGGCGAAGGCGTCGTCATAGACGCGCAACATGCCCGCAGTGCTGTCGCAGGTCGCCTGGATGCGGCGGCGAACCGTCTCGCGGCTGCGGTCCAGGGCGACGTATTGCTGGTCGGTGGGCCGGCCGCGCGGCTTGACGGTGCGCACCGCCTCCACGACCGCGCCGACGTCGCCGATGACGCCGCGCAGGACCCATTTGTAGTAGAGGAAGCCCTTCCAGCAGAAGATGCCCTCCTCATACTCCTCGGGCCGCAGCCTGAGGGTCTGACCGAGCGCGCTGAGGTCGTCGCCGGCCGAGTTGGACAGGATCTTGTCGGTCAGGCGGGCGACCGGGTTGTCCGCCGACAGGTCGGCGTCCGGGCCCATCGACAGGTCCACCAGGGGCGTGATCTCGTCGCCGACGAAGGCGATCATGGCGCCGAGGTCGGCTTCGGACAGATTGAAATAACAGGTGGCGGGGGTGACGCCGTTGCGGCGCAGCGCCTCGCGCAGCAGGAAGGGGTCGAGGCCGGGCAGGGCGTCCATGACCTTGAGGGTGGCGAGGTCGGGGTGGTCCGGGCCGATGCCGAACACCTGCTGCATGGTGGCCTCATAGCCCATCTCGCCGACGAAGATGTAGCGGCCGCCGACGCGCAGGTCGCCGGCGTCGATGGGCAGGACGATCTTGGTGGCCACGTGGCGGCGCAGGCGGAAGCGGTCCAGCTCGTCGCGGCGCAGCCGATGCTTGATGATCATGGCCCGGTTGAGCAGCGGGTTCCTGAACAGGGGCGCGTCGGCCCAGTCCTCGGTGTGACCATGCTCGCGGTGCACGGCCGAGAGGTTGAGCACACGGGCGGTCGACGCCGAATCGCGCAGGTTGGCCAGGTTTCGGATCGAGCGGTCGGTCATCAAGGGTCCCGGGGAGGAAGCGCCACCGTACGCGCGAAAGGTTGACCAAGCCGCCAGTGAACAGGGTGACCGGAGCATTAACTTGCCTGATCGACGCCAATTGCATATGCAGTTATATATCGAGTTATATAACCGGGTGTCTGATGGTCTCCGACGTCATTCGAGAACGGCCTTATCTTTTCCTCGGCAGCCGGCTGAAGCGGATCGGCGAGAGCATGCAGGCGGATGTACTCAAGGTGGTCGAGCAGGCCGGTCTGCCGGTGCAACCGGCCCAGTATCCGGTGCTGGCGGCACTGGACCGGCATGGGCCGCTGGGCGTCGGCGATCTGGTCGAGGCGACCGGGGTCAGCCAGCCCGGTGTCACCCGCACGGTGGCGAAGCTGACGGAGATGGGGCTGATCGAGGCTGCGGCGCCGTCGTCGGATCGGCGGCGGCGGACCGTGCGGCTGAGCCCCGAGGGTCTGGAGTTGATGGCTCGGTCCCGCATCGCGGTCTGGCCGGCGGTGGAGGCGGCGGTGGTCGCCCTGTGCGCGGAGTTGAAGGGAAATCTGTTGGAACAGCTGGACGCCATCGAGGCGAAATTGACCGAAAAACCGCTCAATCAGTGGGGCGGAGCCGCTGTCAGACCGACGGTCGAGATCCTGCCTTTTGACGACGCCTTGGCCGGCGACTTCCACGACATCAACGCCGAATGGATCTCGTCCATGTTCGTGCTTGAGCCCACCGACCGGGAGGTGCTGGAGAACCCGCGCGCCCGCATCGTCGATCCCGGCGGCGACATCCTGTTCGCAAAGGCGGGGGCGCTGGGCGTGGTCGGAACCTGCGCCCTGCAGACGACCGGCGAGAACCAGTTCGAACTGACCAAGATGGGGGTGCGCGAGACCGCGCGGGGCCTGAAGGTCGGGGAGGTCCTGCTGGAGGCCGTCATCGCCCGGGCGGGCGAGCTGGGGGCGGATACCCTGTACCTCCTGACCAACTCCAAATGCGCCCCGGCCATCCACCTGTATGAGAAGCTGGGCTTCGTCCACGATGCGGACATCATGGCCCGGTTCGGGGCCCGCTACGCCCGCTGCGACGTGGCGATGCGGTATCGGGGACGCCCGAGAACCTGAGGTGGCGGCTGAGATGCGAAATCCGCTCCCGTCGCCGTCGGCGATGGGTTAGGGTCGTGGCATGGGAACCCTGTTCAACATCCTGATCCCGCTGTCGATCCTGGCGGTCGCGATCACCCTGGGCTTCGGTCTGTATTCGCTCTACCGGGGCGGGGACTATGCGCGGTCCAACTCCAACAGGCTGATGCGGCTGCGCGTCGCGCTGCAGGCCACGGCGGTGGTGATTCTGGTCGCCGGCCTGTGGTGGAAATCGACGCACGGGGCCTGACGCCTTGGTCGTCCTGAACAAGATCTACACCCGCACCGGGGACGCCGGGACGACCGGTCTGGCCTCGGGTGCGCGGGTGTCCAAGACCGATGTCCGGGTCGAGGCCTATGGCACGGTGGACGAGCTGAACGCCGTCATCGGCGTGGCGCGGCTTCACTCAGGCCAGAACGACCGCATCGACGCCATGCTGGGGCGCATCCAGAACGAGCTGTTCGACCTGGGCGCCGACCTCGCCACCCCGCTGGACCCGCCGCCCAAATGGGAGGCGCTGCGCATCGTGGCCTCCCAGATCGACCGGCTGGAGGCCGAGATCGACTGGATGAACGAGAGCCTCAAGGCGCTGGACAGCTTCATCCTGCCGGGCGGCTCGCCGCTGGCGACCTATCTGCATCTGGCCCGCACCGTGGCGCGCCGGGCCGAGCGCGACGCCATCCGCCTGGCCGAGACCGGAACCCCGGTGACGCCCGAGGCCCTGCGCTATCTGAACCGCCTGTCCGACCACCTGTTCGTCGCCGCCCGCCGAGCCAATGCGAACGGGGCGGACGATGTGAAATGGGTTCCGGGCGGGACGCGGTAGGGCGTCAGCGCGCGACGGCTTCGTAGCGGATGTGCACGCCGGACGCTTCGGCGTGATGCTGGAAGACGCGGGCCTTCGCATCGTAGCGGATGAGCAGCCGGTCCCCGTCCTGCCAGACGGCCTCGACCCAGGGAGCGTCGCCCGGACCCGTCGTAGCGGCGCCGTGGTCATCGTCCGCAACGAAGGCATTGCCGACGCCGGACGGTTGACCGCCGCGCGCCAGAACCGAAACCTGCGCCGAGAAGCCGGTGGTGGCGCCGCAGTCCCGCCGGAAAACGACGACGCTGTGACGGCCGTCGGGCGCATCGGACCGGGTCAGGACTGTATTTTCGCAGGCGCCGGAGCAGCCAACCAGCAGGGGCGCCGCCAGAAACCAGGCCGCAAGCTTCACTTCGACATCCAGGGCCTGGACTTGCCGGTGGCGACGCGGGCGGACTGTTCGCGCTGGAAGCGGCCGCCGCGCGGCGGCTTGGGCTTGGCGTCCTGAACCGCCTTCTTCAGGCGCAGGGCCTTCTGGATCGGGGTCTCGCCGGGGATGTCGCCCGAAGTTTCGTCAGTGGGATCGCTCATGTCGATGATCCTAGCACGTTCGAAGCCTAGTGCCCCTCGGCCTTCATCTTGTCCCGCTCCTTCTGAACGGCGGCGTCGATGGCGGCCTGCTGGATGACGGCCTGGTTTTCCAGCTTCACCAGTTCGGCGTTCTTCTCGGCCGAGGCCTGGGCGCGGGTCATGCCGGCCGGGCGATGGGTGATGTTGGGGATGTAGACCGGCGTGGCGCAGATGCGCGTCTCGACGTCGTACCAGTTGCCGTCCCGCTCGCAGCGCTTGCCGGGATCGAGCCACAGGGCCTGATAGGTCAGAACGCCTCCGACCAGAACGGCGAAGAGGCCAACGAACATGAAGCTCAGTCGTTTGAAGCTCAGGAAGCGTTTCATCGGGTCTCTCTAAGGCTCTCTCTGCAAACTTTCCGAGCGGATTGGCCCATTTAGTTCACGCTACGTTACGTTGACAGGGGCTCCGGCCCGTACCATTCCCTGCCCCAACAATTCGACGAAGATATGGATAGGCTTCCCATGAAGGTACTCGTCCCCGTCAAACGGGTGATCGACTATAACGTCAAGGCCCGCGTCAAGGCCGACCAGACGGGTGTCGATCTCGCCAACGTCAAGATGAGCATGAACCCGTTCGACGAAATCGCCGTCGAAGAGGCCGTGCGCCTGAAGGAAGGCAAGGAACACCACGCCGCCGGCACCGCCGCCGAGATCGTGGTCGTCTCCATCGGCGTCACCCAGGCCCAGGAAACCATCCGCACCGCCCTGGCCATGGGCGCCGACCGCGGCATCCTGATCCAGTCGGACGCCGACCTGGAGCCGCTGGCGATCGCCAAGCTGCTCAAGGCTGTGGTCGAGGAAGAGAAACCCGACCTGGTCCTGATGGGCAAGCAGTCGATCGATGGCGACAACAACGCCGTCGGCCAGATGCTGGCGGCTCTGCTGGACTGGCCGCAAGCCACCTTCGCCTCCAAGGTCGTCATCGGCGACGGCAAGGCGACCGTGACGCGTGAAGTCGACGGCGGCCTGCAGACCATCGCGGCGACCCTGCCGGCCGTGGTCACGGTGGACCTGCGCCTCAACACCCCGCGCTACGCCTCCCTGCCCAACATCATGAAGGCCAAGAAGAAGGAGATCGCGGTCAAGGCGGTCGCCGACTATGGCGTGGACGTCGCCGACCGGCTGAAGGTCCTGAAGGTCACGGCCCCGGCGACCCGCTCGGCCGGCATCAAGGTGGCCGACGCCGCCGAACTCGTCTCCAAACTCAAGACCGCGGGAGCCCTGTAAATGGCCGTCCTCGTCATCGCCGATCACGACGGCTCGACCGTTCGCGACACCACCAACAAGACCGTCACCGCCGCCACCGCCATTGGCGGCGACGTTGATATTCTGGTCGTCGGGCAAGGCGCCAAGGCCGCCGCTGACGCCGCCGCCAAGATCGCCGGGGTCCGCAAGGTCCTGCTGGCCGAAAGCGCCGGTCTGGGCCACACCCTGGCCGAGGCCGTCGAGGCGACCGTGATCGCCCTGGCGCCGGGCTATGATGCGATCCTGTCGCCCGCCACCATGGACGGCAAGAACTTCATGCCGCGCATCGCCGCCAAGCTGGACGTCGCTCCGATCTCGGACATCGTCGAGGTCGTCTCGGCCGACACCTTCGTGCGCCCGATCTATGCCGGCAACGCGCTGGAGACCGTCCAGTCGTCGGACGCCAAGAAGATCATCACCGTGCGTCCGACCGGCTTCACCGCCGCGGCCGAAGGCGGTTCGGCTTCGGTCGAGACCGTCGCCGGTGCGGAAGCGCCGAAGACGACCTTCGTCGGCGAGGAACTGGTCAAGTCGGACCGTCCGGAACTGGGCGCCGCCAAGATCATCGTCTCGGGCGGCCGCGCCCTGGGCTCGTCGGAAGAGTTCCATGCCGTGATGGAGCCCCTGGCCGACAAGCTGGGCGCCGCCATCGGCGCCTCGCGCGCCGCCGTCGACGCGGGCTATGCCCCGAACGACTATCAGGTCGGCCAGACCGGCAAGGTCGTCGCGCCGGCCCTGTACATCGCCATCGGCATCTCGGGCGCCATCCAGCACCTGGCCGGGATGAAGGACTCCAAGACCATCGTCGCCATCAACAAGGATCCCGACGCCCCGATCTTCCAGGTCGCGGACTACGGCATCGTCGGTGACTACAAGACCGTCGTGCCGGAACTGATGGCCGCGCTCGGTTAAGATGACTGACCTGATCGCGAGGCGGGCATGACCGCTCGCCTCGCCGTCAGACTGACACCCGGAGCCTCCGCCGATCAGGTGGATGGATGGGAGGTCGATGCGGAGGAACGGCCCGTGCTCAAGGTCCGCGTCCGCGCCCGCCCGGTGGAAGGCGAGGCGAATGAAGCCCTTGTGAAATTGCTGGCCAAGACCCTCGGCGTTCCGCGATCCTCGGTCGCCCTGACCCATGGCGCCCAGTCGCGGTTGAAGCGGGTCAGGATCGACAACCTCGACGACGAGGGCGTGCGGGCAAGATTGTCCGCTTCCTGATTTTCGACCTTTACAGGCCGGGGAACGCACCGTTTCTATGTCGCCGTTCGGAAAGCCCGGCGGTGGTCGGGGACACGGGGAATATCCATGAAGATGTCTCGCCTGCGGGGAGCCAGCCTCGGCGTGCTTGCCTGCGCCATGGTCGGCGCATTCGGTCTGTCGGCCTGCGCCACGACCGGAACCTCCTCCTCGTCCAGCGCGAGCGCGGAGAGCAAGGCGCCCGAGCCTCTGGCCCCCGGCCTCGACTATGCGGCCAACCGCGATCCCTATCCCTCGACCTACCAGCCCCTGCCGCGCCAGAACTCGGCGATCGTGGGCGCGACGGTCTTCACCGGCACGGGCCAGAAGATCGAGAACGGCGTCGTCCTGATGGCCGACGGCAAGGTCCAGGCGGTCGGCGGCGCCGATCTGGCTGTCCCGGCCGGCTACACCGTCATCGACGCGCGAGGCCGCTGGGTGACCCCGGGCGTGATCGACGTTCACAGCCACCTCGGCGTCTATCCCTCGCCGGGCGTGCAGGGGATGTCGGACGGCAACGAAGCGACCAACCCCAACACCGCCCAGGTCTGGGCCGAGCATTCGGTCTGGCCGCAGGATCCGGGCTTCAACACCGCCCGCGCCGGCGGGGTGACCACGCTCCACATCCTGCCGGGATCGGCCAATCTGTTCGGCGGTCGCGGCGTGACCCTGCGCAACATTCCGGCGATGAGCGTCCAGGGCATGAAGCTGCCCGACGCCCCCTATTCGCTGAAGATGGCCTGCGGCGAGAACCCCAGCCGCGTCTATGGCTCGCGCAACCAGAGCCCGGCGACGGGCATGGGCAATGTCGCCGGCTACCGCGCCGCCTTCATCGCCGCGCGCGACTACAAGGCCAAGTGGGACAAGTGGCGCGACACGGGCAAGGGCGATCCGCCGACCCGCAACCTGCAGCTCGAGACCCTGGCCGACGTGCTGGACGGCAAGATTCTGGTCGAGAACCACTGCTACCGGGCCGACGAGATGATCGTCATGCTCGATATCGCCAAGGAATTTGGCTACAAGATCACCACCTTCCACCACGCCATCGAGGCCTACAAGATCGCGCCGCTTCTGGCCCGCGAGCACGTCTGCGCGGCCATGTGGTCCGGCTGGTGGGGCTTCAAGATGGAGGGGCTGGACGCGGTGGAATCCAACGCCGCCCTGGTCGACGCGCCAGAAGGCTCCTGCGCCGTCATCCACTCCGACGACCCGCAACTGACCCAGCGCCTCAATCAGGAGGCCGCGGCGACGCTCGCCGCCGGTCGCGCCGCCGGGCTGAACATTCCGGAGGAGCGGGCCGTGGCCTGGTTCACCCTGAACGCCGCCCGGGCCATCGGCATCGCCGATCAGACGGGTTCGCTGGAAGCCGGCAAGCGCGCCGATGTGGTGATCTGGTCCGCCGATCCCTTCTCGGTCTATGCCCGCGCCGATCAGGTCTTCGTCGACGGCGGCAAGGCCTTCGACCGGTTCGACCCGGCCTATCAGCCGACCTCCGATTTCGAACTGGGCCAGCCCGGCTATGGCCTGCAGGCCGCCACCGTGAACGAGGGAGCCCGCTGATGCGCCGCCTCATGACGAAAAGCGCCGCCCTCGGCGCGGTAGCCGCCGCCGCCCTCGGTGGCGCGGCCTTCGCCCAGTCCACCCCGGTCGCCATCACCGGCGGCAAGGTGCTGACCGGAACCTCGGTGATCGAGAACGGCACGGTAGTGCTCCAGAACGGCCGGATCGTTTCGGTCGGGACCGGTCCCGCCCCGGCCGGCGCCCGCGTCATCGACGCCACGGGCAAGACGGTCGCCCCGGGCTTCATCGCGGTGGATAGCGGCCTCGGCGGGTCGGAGGTGTCCTCGGTCCAGGGCTCCAACGACCTGGCCAGCGGCGCCAATACGATATCGGCCTCTTTCGATGTCTCCTACGGTCTGGACCCCTGGTCCTTCACCCTGCCGGTGGCGCGTCTGGGCGGCATCACCCGCGCCATCGTCGTGCCGAACCATCCGGGCGGCGGCGGCGGAAACCACAAGGACGACGGCGAGGACGACTTCGCCGGTCTGGGCGGCGGCGGTCTGCAGTCGCCGGGCCTGTTCGCGGGTCAGGCGGCCATCATCACCCTGGCGCAGGGCAACGACATCCTGATCAAGCCGCGCGTGGCCATGATCGCCCCGTTCGGCGAGGCGGGCGCCCGTGTCGCCGGCGGCGCGCGTGGGGCCGAGTTCATCCAGTTCAAGGAAACCCTGGCCGAGGTCCGCCTCTACGCCCGCAACAAGGCCGCCTATGACCGGGCGGCCCTGCGCGACCTCAGCCTGTCGCGCGCCGATCTGGAGGCCCTGATCCCGGTCGCCAACGGCTCGATGCCGCTGATCGTCACGGTGCACCGCGCCTCGGACATCCAGCAGGTGCTGCGTCTGGCCAAGGAAGAGGGCGTCAAGGTCATCCTGGACGGCGCCGAGGAAGGCTGGCTGGTCGCCGCCGACATCGCCGCCGCAGGCGTGCCCGCGCTCATCAACCCGATCGACAACCTGCCCGGCGATTTCGAGACACGCGCGGCGCGGATGGAGAATGCGGCGGCCCTCAATGCGGCCGGGGTGACCATCGCCATCAAGGGCAATGAGGGCTCGATCCACCGGGCCCGCGAGATGCGCTACAATGCCGGCAACGCCGTGTCCCACGGCCTGCCCTATGCGGCGGCCATCGCGGCCATGACGGTCAATCCGGCGAAGATTTTCGGTGAAGCCGGTCAGGCGGGCGAACTGACGCCCGGCGCCGCCGCCGACGTCGTGGTCTGGACCGGCGACCCGCTGGAGCCCCTGACGACGGCGACCAATGTCTTCATCGCCGGTCAGGAACAGCCGATCTCGAGCCGTCAGCTCCTGCTGCGCGACCGCTATCGCAACGGCGGGACCCAGGCGAGCGGGATGCCGGCGGCGTATAATCCGCAGTGATCACTGTCCTTCTCCCCTTGCGGGAGAAGGTGGCCGAGCGCAGCGAGGTCGGATGAGGGGTTGTGCAGGCGGTGAACGTCTGGGCGACACCCTCACCGGCCTCGACAGCGTGACCCCTCATCCGTCAGGCTCCGCCTGCCACCTTCTCCCGCAAGGGGAGAAGGGATAAACGGCCTCCCATGACCGCGCTTCCCCGCCTCTTCATCGACGCCGACGCCTGTCCGGTGAAGGACGAGGTGTATCGCGTGGGGGCGCGGTACGGCCTGCATGTGTTTGTGGTGTCCAACAGCTGGATCAACACCCCGCGCGAAAAGTGGATCGAACAGGTGGTGGTCGATGCGGGGCCGGACGTCGCCGACGACTGGATCGCCGAGCGCGCCGCGACCGGCGACGTGGTCATCACCGCCGATATTCCTCTGGCCGACCGCTGCCTGAAGGCGGGGGCGCAGGCGATCAAATCCAATGGCCAGTTCTTCACGCCCGACATGATCGGTTCGGCCCTGGCCGGGCGGATGGTCGGCGAGCATCTGCGCTCGATCGGGGTGGCGACCTCGGGTCCGCCGCCGTTCGGGCCGAAGGACCGGTCGAACTTCCTGCAGGCGCTGGATCAGGCCGTGGTCAAGGCCAAGCGGGCGCTGGCGCTGCAGGCGGCCGGGGCGCCCCGACCGTGACCGTCATTCCCGAAGACGAACTGGAGTTCCGTTTCTATCGCGCCGGCGGACCGGGCGGGCAGAACGTCAACAAGGTCGCGACCGCCGTCCAGATGCGGTTCGACGCGAAGAACTCGCCGTCCCTGCGCGATCCCGTGCGCGAGCGGCTGATGAAGCTGGCGGGCAGCCGGCTGACGCTGGACGGGGTGATCGTGATCACCGCCGTGCGTTTCCGCACCCAGGAACGCAACCGCGCCGACGCCATCGAGCGACTGCAGGAGCTGGTCGACAAGGCCTCGGTGGCCCCGACCTATCGCGTGCCGACCAAGCCGACCCGGGCCTCGAAGGAACGGCGGCTGGTCGCCAAGTCGCACCGCTCCGGCATCAAGAGCGGGCGCGGCAGGCCGATCTCCACCGACTAGCGGCCTGTCAGCGCGGCGGGCCGCCGCGACCGCCGCGCCCCATGCCCCGCCCTTGGCCTCTTCCCTGCTGGAGCTGGGTCTGGGGCAGTTCGGGCAGGGTCAGGACGCCGTCCTTGTCCGTATCGAGAAGGTCGAACCAGCGGTCGCCGGCGCGGGACCATTCCTCGGGTGTGATGCGCTGGTTGATGTCGACGTCGGCGGCCTTGACCGGCTCGGGTACGTTGAGCAGCCCGGCCATGGCGAGGATGGAGGTCGCCACCATGCCGCCGCGCGGGCCGCTGTGTGCGCCTTCGCCCATGCCGCCCCCGCCCCGACGACCGCCGCCGCCGCCGGGGCCGCCCATGCCGCCGCCGGGCATGCCCATGCCGCCATCTTGATCGTTGTCGGCGAGGGAGGCTCCGCCGCCGGGACGCCCGCCCCAGCCGCCGCCGCCCGGACCACCGGGACCGCCGGGGGCGCCGACCGGGCCCCTCATGCCGCCGCCCAGCTGACCGGCCATGGCCTCATAGGCGACGATCTCGGCCTGACCGATGATGCCGTCCCTGTTGGCGTCCAGCTTGTCGAACCAGCGCACGCCGTCGGCCATGAACTCGGCGCGGGTCAGCTTGCCGTCGTGATCCGCGTCGGCGCCCGCGAACCAGGCGGCGACGGGGTAGGGCTCGCCGGGAGCGGAGCGGAAGGGCTCGCCGAAGGGGCTGACAAACAGGCCCGGCGCCATGGGCGGTCCCCCTTCAGGGCCGCCGGGCCCGCCCGGCCCGTGCTCGGGGCCGGAGGCGCAGGCGGCGCAGGTCAGCGCAAGGCAGCCGACCGCAATCGGGCCGAAGGCGGCCAGAGACTTTCGCATGGGGGTATCCGGAGTGGAGAGAGAAGAGGAAGGCGTATCAGGTAGCAGGCGCGGCCGGAGCCGGGCGGAACAGCAGGGCGTTGATCTTGCCCTCGGGCGTCAGGTTGATGATCCACTGGGTCGGGGCGTTGGCGAACATGACCAGGAACAGCTCCGCGCCGTTCTGGGTCCCGACGTGGCTCATGCCGTTCAGGGCCCCGAAGCCCTGGATCAGGGGCGTGACCGTGGTGGCCTGTTCGCGGACCTTGGCGGCGAGGTCCGGAGTCATGGCGTCATAGTTGGGCGCGCCCGACTGCATGGCGGCGATGGTCGCCTTGAGCGCCGTCTCGGCGGCGGCGACCTTGGCGGGATCCGAGGGGGCGGCCGGTGCGGCCTGGGGTGCGGCGACGGGCGGCGCGCTCTGGGTCGGACGGTCGAAGGTGTTGGGCAGGGTGCCAGCCGCGCCCAGCGACTGGGCGGAGGCGGCGGCTGGAGCGACCAGGGCGGCGGCGAGGGCGGCGAGAGCCGTCAGTGTGGTCTTGGTCATGGGTGATCCGCGAAACCGGTCGTCACCGATGGATGATCGACCAAATGGACAGAAGAAGGGCGCCGATCGAGGCGCTTGTTGCAACGCTGATACAAACCACCAGCCAGGCGGGCGTTCCAGACTTCTGGATCACGACCGTCTCGGGACGCGGCGGATCCTGCACCAGACGCGACAGGGCGCGGGCGCCGGAGATCAGTTCGCGCACGCCGTCGCGGATCTGGGCCCGGGGGCCGAGTTCGCGCAGGATCCAGCGCTCGACCACCGGCCGGGCGGCGGCCCAGAGGTCGTGATCGGGATTCAGGCGGCGCGCTACTCCCTCGACCGAGACCATGGTCTTCTGCAGCAGGATCAGTTCGGGCCGCAGATGCATGTCGAACAGGGCGGTGATCTCGAACAGCTGGCCCAGAAGCCGGCCCATGGAGACCTGTGACGCCTGTTTGCCGATGACCGGCTCTCCGACCGCGCGCAGGGCCTGGGCAAAGGCCTCGACCGAATGGTTGGGCGGGACATAGCCGGCCTCGAAATGCACCCGGGCGATGCGCGGATAGTCCCGCTGCAGGAAGCCCCAGAGGATTTCCGCGAGGTAGCGCCGCTCGCCGGGGCCGAGGCGGCCGACGATGCCGAAGTCGACGGCGGTCAGTTCGGCCGGGGCCGAGGCGAAGAGGTTACCCTCGTGCAGGTCGGCGTGGAAGGCGCCGTAGTCGAGCGCCTGGCTCAGGAAGGCGCGCACGACATTGTCGGCCAGGGCGTCCTTGTCGAGGCCGGGCTGTTCGACGCACAGGGGATCGGTCATGGGCATGCCGTTGGCCCATTCCAGCGTCAGCACCCGCTTGCCGACCCCGTCCCAGACCACGCCCGGCGCGGTCATATGGGCCCCGTCCTCGGACGCAGCCTTGTCCATGATGTCCTTCATCTCGGAGGCGGCGGCCGCCTCCAGACGCATGTCCAGCTCCAGCTCCATCGAGCGGGCGATGGTCTCGACGAAGGCGTCGGGCTCAAGCCGGCGGGCGACAGGGACGAAGCGATGCACCAGCCGGGCGGCCAGACGCATGGAGTCCAGCCCGCGCGCCACGCGGCGCTCGACGCCGGGGCGCAGGATCTTGACCGCCACCTTGCGGCCGTCCGCCAGCCAGGCCGGATGGGCCTGGGCCAGGGAGGCCGCGCCGATGGGATCGCCGAAGTCGAGGAACAGGCTGTCGACCGGTCGGCCCAGCGACCGCTCGATCTCGCGCCGCGCCTGGTCGGTCGGGAAGGGGGCCAGCTTGTCCTTGAGGCGGCCGAGGTCGGTGGCGAACTCTCCGCCGAAGATGTCGGCGCGGGTGGCCAGGACCTGACCCAGTTTGATGGCCACGGGGCCCAGATGTTCGAAGGCCTTGCCCAGACGCTGGCCGGGGCGGCCCTCGCGGCCCTCGCGGCCGGCGAACAGATGGACGAAGGCGGCGAGCGGCCGGACCCAGGCAGGCAGAAGCGGGGTGATCTCGCGCGGGATCAGGGCGTCGTGGCGGGCGAGGACCGAGCCCCAGCCCATCAGCCGCCAGGCGGCGCCGACGGGATCGCGCACGGGCACGGCCTTCGGCGCGGCCGGAGCGACCCTGAAGGTCCCGGGATCAGGAGGCGGCGGCGTGGTCAGATCGCCCACCCGAAGTGGATGGCCGCGACCCCGCCCGACAGATTGGTCACCGAGACGTTGCGGAAGCCCGCCGTCTCGATCATCGCCTTGAAGGTCGACTGGTCCGGGAAGCGGCGGATGCTCTCGACCAGATACTGGTAGCTGTCACGGTCGTGGGCGACCCATTGGCCGATGGCCGGAATGGCGTGGAAGGACCAGGCGTCATAGGCCTGACGGATGACCTCGGTCGTGGGTCGCGAGAACTCCAGGCACAGGAACCGGCCGCCCGGCTTGAGCACCCGGCGCGCCTCGGACAGGGCCACGGCGATGTCGGCGACGTTCCTGATGCCGAAGCTGATCGAATAGGCGTCGACCGAGGCCTCGGGCAGGGGCAGGGACATGGCGTCGCCGACCGTCCACTGCATCTCGGGCTCGCCGCCCTTCTGGACGCCTGCCATGATCATCTCGGCATTGTAGTCCAGCACGATGACCGAGGCGTCGTCGCCGCCGCGCCGCTCCTGGGCCCGGCGCGCCATCTTCGAATAGCGCCGCGCCATGTCGCCCGTGCCGCCCGCGACGTCGAGGATGGTCTCGCCCGGGCGCGGGTTCAGCTTGGCCGCCGCCGCATCCTTCCAGAGCCGGTGGACGCCGCCGCTCATCAGGTCGTTCATCAGGTCGTAGTTGGAGGCGACGCTGTCGAACACGCCGCGCACCATCTTCACCTTCTCCTTCGCGTCGACGTCGCGGAAGCCGAAGGAGGAGGTGTCGCCCGAAGAATGCGGGCCGAAATCGTGAGAGCCGGGGGAGGAGGCGCTGGTCATGACAGGGGTCTAGCTCTTCGCAGGCGCGGCGTCACCGGGCCTGTTTGTCCCGCCCTTCGATTGGGCACCGACCGCCATCGGGGGGGCGTCGTCCAGCTCGGCCAGGGCCTGGTCATAGAGGGCGATCAACCGTTCCTCCTGGGCGACCATGTCCTCCAGCATCAGGAGGGTGCGCATCAGCCGCACCTTGGCGTCCTTGCCCGTCGCCAGCAGTTCGACAAGGCCGGTCGCGGCCTCATAGCCGGCCAGGTTCACGTCATCCAGATTGCCCTGGTCCCGGTAGAGGGCGGCCAGCATGAAGACCTCCCGCGGGTTCATATGCTCCATCAGCTCGCCGCCCGAGACGCTGGTCCAGACGGCATCGCTGACGTGGGTGGGGTGCAGGCCGGTCGCGAACAGCTGGCGGGCGGCGCCCACGGCGGCCTCGCGTGACACCGGCGCTTCCAGCGACCCCATGCTCTCGCCGAAGACCTGCTTCAGCCGCTGGTGGTGGGGCAGGGCGTCGGGATGGGTGATCAGGTCGCGGTTGGCCTGGATCTCGGCGCGCAGGAAGCCGCGCATCTCCTTCACCCGCGCCGCCGTCTTCTGGTCGTCCGCCCATTGGGAGACGGCCATGGCAACGACGACCGACAGGATGATCAGGGCGCTTTCAAAGGCGCCCTTGACGAGCCAGGGCCGCCAGTTGGGGACGGGCTTCGGCGCCGTCTTGCCCGTGGTCTGGGCGGGATGGGCCGGATTGTTACTGGGCGCTTCGGACATGCCGCCACCCTTACCGCGATCCGGCCGGTTGCAAAGGTCTGGCTTACACCCGCCTAGCTGACTCTGGGGCGGGGCAGGCCGAGATCGCGCATGACGCCGCGCATGATGCCGTAACAGCCGCACGACGCCTGTTCGAGCGCCTCGCGGTCGGTCACCTCGACCCAGCCGCGACCGCGCTTGATCAAATGCTTGCCCTCCAGAACGGCCCCGACCTCGCTGACCGTGGCGCGGCGCACGCCCAGCATGCCGGCGATGTCGGACTGGGTCAGTTCGAAGCGGTCGCCCTCGGAGCGGTCGTGGATGGTCAGCAGCCAGCGGGCCAGACGCTCGTCCAGACGGTGCTGGGCGTTGCAGGCGGCCGTCTGCTGGACCTGGGCGAACAGGCCTTCGGTGAACCGGGACAGCGACTTGCGCATGGCCTCGCTGCGACCGAGGGCGTCGGAGAAGATGTCGTTGGGCAGGCAGGCGGCGAGGCCGTCCGACTGGGAGATGGCGCGGCTGAAGGCGCGGGCGTTCATCGGGCCGCAGGTGACGCCAACCAGCCCCTCGCGGCCGATGGCGGCGGTCTCGATCATCTTGTCGTCGGGCAGCATGGTCATCAGCGAGACCACGCCCTTGAGCGGGAACCAGACCTCGTCGACGGCCTCGCCGGCGTCGTACAGCATCTGGCCCTGGTCGAAGGCCCGTTCCGTCAGGTGCGGCTCGATCCGCTTGCGATTGGCGGGCTCGAGCGAAGCGATCCAGAGATTGTCCATGGGGTCACTCCCTTGCTTAGCCGTATCAACGGCGACGCTCGGTAACGCCCAAGCTTCGAACTGCGTTCCTTTGACGCGATGCGCGCTTGTGAGGGACCGTCGAGAAGGCTAGGGCGGAGAGAGGCGAGGAACACAAAATGGCGCAAATGCCTGTTGACGTTGCGGAAACCCTGGCCGCGCTGCCGCTGTGGAGCCGCGCGGACGATCCGCGTCCGGCCATCGCCCGCACCCTGATCTTCAAGGATTTCAACGCGGCGTTCGGCTTCATGACCCGCGTCGCCCTGATGGCCGACAAGATGGATCACCATCCGGAATGGTCGAACGTCTACAACCGGGTCAGCGTGGTCCTGACCACCCATGACGCCGGCGGCGTCACCGAGCTCGATATCAAGATGGCCCGTTTCATCGACGAGGCCGCGCAAATGCTGGGAGCGAAAGAATGACCGGACGCGTCGAAGGCAAGAAGGCCCTGATCACGGGCGCCGCCGGGGGGCTGGGCGAGGCCTTCGCCTGGATGTTGGCGCGCGAGGGGGCGAAGGTCGCCCTCAGCGACATCGACGGCGGTCGCGCCGAGGCCCTGGCGGCGGCCATCAATGCGGAAATCCCGGGGGTGGCCTTCGCCTATGCCCATGATGTGGCGTCCGAAGAGCAGTGGGCCTCGGTCGTCGCCGCGGCCGCCGCCGATCTGGGCGGGCTGTCGGTGCTGATCAACAACGCCGGCGTCGGCGGCCCCCTCGTCTTCGTCGAGGAGGACACGGCCGAGAACTGGCAGCGCCAGTACGAAATCAACCTGCGCTCGGTGATGTTCGGCTGCAAACACGCCATGCCGCACCTGCGCGCCGCGGCTCCCGCCTCCATCATCAACATCTCGTCCATGGCCGGCCTCGCCGCCGCGCCGGGCATGGGCGCCTATAACGCCACCAAGGCCGGGGTCTGGAACTACAGCCGCACGATCGCACTCGAGGCCGCCAAGATGGAGTGGAACGTCCGCTCGAACTCGGTCCACCCGGTCTTCATCAAGACCCCGATCCTGGATCCTTTCGTCGCCATGGCCCACGGCGACGAGGCCAAGGCCCACGAACGTCTGGCGCGCGGCATTCCGCTGAAGCGCATCGGCGAGCCGAACGACGTGGCCTATTGCGTGCTCTATCTGGCTTCGGACGAATCGAAGTTCGTGACGGGGTCGGAGTTCCGCATCGACGGCGGGATGCTGGCTCAGTAACGCACTAGCGTTCCATCACCAGACAGGTCGAGGTGGCGGTGGCGTAGAGCTTCCCGTCCAGGCCGCGCAGCTCGGCCTCGGAGAAGGCGGCGCGGCGACCCATCTGGACGATCTTGCCGACGGCGCGGACCGGGACATCCGCCTTCAGCGCCTTGTGGAAGACGGTCTTGAGCTCCAGCGTCGTATAGGTCTGGCCGGGCCTAAGCATGGAATGGACCACGCAGCCGCAGGCCGAATCGAGCACCGTGGCCATCCAGCCGCCGTGGACCGTGCCCAGCGGATTATAGACGGCGCGGGTCGGAACGGCCTCGAAGACGACGCGACCTTCCTCGACCTCGACCAGGTCGAAGCCGACGGTCCTGGCGATCGGCGCGATCGGCGCCTTGCCTTCCATGCCGAGGCGCAGCTGCTCGATACCGGACAGGTCGGCCAGTGATGCGGTGATGGATTCGGACATGCGACGCTCCGGGGAGGTTGCGACAAGGTCCGTTTACAATAAGGACGCACAAGCCGGTGGCAAGCGCGTCCTTATCTCATGTTCGTGTAGTCCAAGCCTGGGCTTAAAGGCCCGGCAGCTTGAAGCCGTTCGAGCGGCGCGGCTGGATGCTGATGCCGGCGGTGTTGCCGGTCAGGGCTTCCAGGCGGGCATGTTCGCTGGCGGCGTCGATGGTCACTGCGCCCTGGGCCGTCTGGCTGACGGTCGGGGCCTGGCTTTCGGCGCTGTCCTTGCGCCAGAACATGACGCGGTTGGCGAAGCTTTCTTCCTTGTGCGTCAGGTCGCCGAACTCGTCGTCGACGACATAGCGGGCCAGCGGGTCGGCGCGCTCGGCGCCGGCGGCGGTGACCAGGGCCGTCTCGCCCGGCGTGCGGGTGATCGACTGACGCTGACCCAGAAGGATCTGGCGGGCGGCGCTTTCGGGCGCCAGTTCCTGCGGACGCGGCTGGCCGGGCGCCGGCGGGCGCAGGCCGTACTCGGGCGGCACGCTCAGCGGAGCGGTGGAGACGGTGACGAACTCGTCAGGCACGACCTTGGTCAGGCCGATGCTCTGCTTCAGGCCGCCACAGGCGCCGAGCGCCACGGTGGATACGGCCAGCAGGCTGACGACGGCGAGGCTGCGAATGCGCATGTGTGGGCTCAACTCCGGCGGCGCTTGGTGAGGCGCGCCCTGCACTCAGGAATGGGAAACACTCAAGAGCGGCTGATTACGACTTTTCGTGGACAACGCCAACCTGAGCGGCTTTTCGATCCGACAAAACGCTGTCGAGGATCAGCAGAACCACGCCGATGGTGATGGCGCTGTCGGCGATGTTGAACACCCAGGGGAAGATGCCCGTGCCCGAAAAGTCCAGAAAATCGACAACATAGCCGAAGCGGATGCGGTCGATGGCATTGCCGAGCGCCCCGCCGATGACGAAACCGATGGCGGTGATCAGAAGGCGCCGATCCGCCTGGGTGGCCCACCAGGCCAGGCCGCCGGCGACGACGACCGAGAAGAGCGACAGCACCCAACGGGCCGAACCGCCTCCGAATAGGCCGAAGCTGACGCCGGTGTTCTCGACATAGCTGATGTTGAAAACCGGCGGGAAGACGAAGACCCGGCCGACGTCGCGCAGCTCCAGCCCGCCCAGAATATAGGCCTTGCTCCACTGGTCCAGGACGATGATGGCCAGGGCGAAGCCGTAGGCGGCCCAGGCGATGCGGGGGATGCGGTCGGGGAATTTCATGCGGCCCGCTCGTTAGCAGGGAGAGGGACGAGGGTCGAGCAAAAGCACGCGCCCCTATTTCAGCAGATCCACCGGCAGAATCTGGCTGGCCAGCAGGGTCTCCATGCCGCGCCAGTGATCCGGACCCTGACCTTCGACCCAGGCCTGGACGGTGTCGCGGCCCAGGCCGTAGTTGATGATGTAGCTGCGATAGGTGTCGATGAAGCGCAGCCTTTGGGCCGCCTTGTCCGGCTGCATCAGCAGGTATTTCGACAGGCGGGCGATGCTCTCCTCGCGCCCGACCCGGCCCGACAGATAGTCGTCGGCGATGGTGTATTCGGCGCGCGCAAGCTGGCGGGTCAGCCGGCCCAGCTCGGCGTCGGCGGCGATGTCGGCGGGCGCCAGGCCGGCCAGGGGCATCAGGACGTCTCGCACGAACGTCTGGGCCTCGTTGCCCGGGAAGGCCAGGTCGATGCCGTAGTTGGCGCTGCCCTCGGCGACGAACGACATCGGCGAGAACAGCGGATAGACGCTCATCTCCACCCAGCCCTTCTCCTTGACGAAGGTCCGCTCCAGCAGGGCGTTATAGACATGGTGGCCGGGGTAGCCCTCGTGGCAGCCCAGATCGATGGCCCGGTCGACGTCGATGGGGAAGTCGGCGTTGATCTCGATCTTCGAGGCCGCGTCGCCGAGATAATAATTATAGCCCGACCAGGGCTTGTCGCCGACGAAGGCCAGGGTGAAGCGCTCGTTGGCGGGCAGGGCGATGTGTTCGGCGGTGCGCCGACGGCATTCGGCGATGGCGGCCGAGATGACGGGCTCAAGCCGGTCCTTCGGGATGACGAAACCGGCCTTGAAGGCGGCGATGCGCGGCGTCAGCGGGACCGCTTCCGGGCACGATGGCGTCGATGCGCGCGAGTATGGGATCGTAGTCGGCCAGCGGTTTCAGTTCAGGGCGGATGCCGAACAGGGCGTATGCCTCGTCGGCGAAGCTCATCTTCTCGCCCGACAGCATCCGCAGGCGCGCCGAGGCCGCCGAGACATGGGCCTTGAGGTATTTGCGGCGCTGCACGCTGGCGGCGTTCAGACCGCGGTCCGAGACGGCGTCCAGCCGCTGGGTCAGGACGGCGGCGCCCTGAATCAGTTGCGGGACAGTGCGCGGGTTCGCCTTGGCGGCGGCCTGCCATTCGGCCGGGCCGTAGTAGGCGTCGACATAGCCGGGCTCGCGTTCGCCGATCTCCAGCGTCAGGGCGACATAGTCCCTGGCGATCAGGTCCAGACTGTCGCCGGTGGCGTCCGGCTTCGGAGCGGTCGCGCAGGCGCCAAGGAGGAACAGCAGCATCAGGACGGCGGCGCGCATGGCGGGGCTCCAGGATCGATCAGGCGGCGGACGCTAGGCTCGCCGGCCGGGTTCGCCAAGTGCGGTGAAGCCGTTTGCTGTCGGACTTCATCGCTTTGGGATTGAGGCGGCCCGCGTCCTGCTGTAAGGCCCGTCGTCCGTCGCGTCGTCGCCGGAATGCACCCGTAGCTCAGCTGGATAGAGCGTTGCCCTCCGAAGGCAAAGGTCACACGTTCGAATCGTGTCGGGTGCGCCATCTCTCCCGAGAATATACCTAGGGTTGAAAAACCGACCCGCTATTACCCCTGCGGTGCAATTTTTTCGCGCTGGTGGCTGGACGTCGCCCGACGAAGCGGCATGATCCTCCTGCGGATCGGGATAGTTCGCGGCGTTGGGGCAGAAGACAGATGGACCGGCCGTTGTCGCCGATGCAGCTCGAGTGCCTTCGCCGTGCCGCGAGCACGGACAAGGAGATCGCCCGCGCTCTGAACATCTCGCCCGATACGGTCAGCAACCACATCCGCGAGGCCATGCGGCGGCTGGGCGCCTCCGACCGGCGCGACGCCATGGGGCGACTAGCGGTTCATCCGCTATACGGCGCGATCGACATACCCGGCGTGGTGATTCTGACGCCTCCTCAAGTGGCGACAGCCGCTCCGTCGCCGCCGGAAACGATCCTCCCGCGTCCCCAGCTCTTCGGCCGTGACCTCCCGGTTCTACCGGGAACCGCAGGCCGGTTGCGATGGGTGATCCTGACCTTTCTGGGCCTCACCGGCCTGGCCTTGCTCGGGATCGCCCTGGTCAATGCGCTGGCGGATCTGGGCAATCGACTGGCGCCGCCTGGAGCGATCTGACGCGATTTGAAGATCGCACCCGTGGGGGACCAGAACATGACCAACAAGCACGAAGCCGGCGTCAAGATCGCACGCCAGCTGCGCACCACCGAACATGCCGTCGATACGGCTCTCGCCGAGATGTTCCGCCTCGGCGCCCAGATGGTTGACGGGCGCAAGGCCGCGAACCTCGCCGCCGCCGTCGGCCAGGACAGTCTGACCGAGATCGTCACCGGACTGTCCGCCCTGAATACGGCGCGGATGGCGACGGTTTCGGCGCACGGGGGACTGCTGGAAGTCGCCCAGGATCATGGCGTCGTCTGGCGCATGGACGGCGCCACCGAAAGCAAGCCCGTCCCGACCGGGGTCACGACCGGCCACCTTTCGGTCGTCGCCTGAGGACCATCACGTGCCGGGTCTCGTCCTTACGCCTTTTGTCGTCTTTTCCTTCACCGCCCTTTTCATCCTGGCGGGGCTGGGAGGATGGCCCGAGAGGCGGGGGGCGATGCTGCTCATCGCCGTCCTGCTGCTGACGCCCGTCATCGAGACCTACACGGTCGGCGGGTTTCGCTGGGCGGTGGCGCTGTCCTCCCTGGTCCTGTTCGTCCTCCTGCTCTGGATGGCCCTGACCCGGGATCGCTGGTGGCTGGTCTTTGCGGCCGGCTGCCAACTGATGGCGCTGTCGACCCATCTGGTGGCGCTGCTCAGGCTGGACACCCTCGCATGGACCATGGTCTCGATCCGCTGGTTCTCCTGGTTCTTCATGATGGGCATCGCCCTGTTCGGCGCCTGGGAGGGGCGGGCCCTTACCCGCATCGCCCAGGGACGCCAGCCGGCGGTCTGAGCCTTTCAATCACGCGGCGCGCGCCGCATTCCATCACCTGTATCGGAGTAACAACCATGGCGGTGTTTGATCACCCGGCCTTCATGAGCCACGCCTTGCTTTGGGCTGAAAATGCCGAGGAACAACTGCCCGAAAACCTCGAATGCGAGGATGAGAACGGCCTCAACCGCATCGAGCTCGCGGAAGCCAGCATCCTGGCGCATCCGCCCGAAAACCCCGCCCAGATGATCGTTCAGATCGAGATCATCTGCCAGGATCTGGGCGGCGGGGTCCGCTATGACGGCCTGGACCTGCGCGCCCTGCGCAATATCCAGCGCGCCCTGCTGGCGCCGCATCTCGCCGGAGACGGTGACTTCGGCCGCTTCGCCGCGATCCGGTCGAGGTCGGTGACCCAGGCCGAGGGTCCGTTCGACGGACGGAGCCTGCCGCTCAGCAACTAGGGCGGGCTTCCCGGCGGCGGCGCCGGGGTCGATCTCGCGGTCGGACAGGGAGGCGATACGACCTTCTATATCCAGTTCGGCCATGCCTGGTCGTTCGGGATGGACTGACAGTCAGGGGGCGGGCTTCAGAAGCTGAAGCTGGCGACCACGGCGATCTGGGTGTCGTGCTTGTCCCTGCGCAACGAAGGCGTGAACGAGGAAACGACCCTCATCCAGTCCCGGACCGTGACCGGCCGGCTGTTCGACAGCTGGAGCGTGCTGAGCGACGATCCCGATCTGGTGGAGGATATCCTGTTCAGGGACGTCGGCATGAGCGGCCCGTTCCATCCCCGGGCGCTTTCGCCGGCGGCGGTCCTGGGGCTGTTCATCCTGCTGCTGGTCTCGCAGGCGCCTCACCGACGGTAACGACGGTCTTTCTTCTCCGCGGTCAGCGTCCGGATCGTCGAAAGAATCGACCTTGGTGGTAAAATCCGGCTAGGTGTCACGGCCGCGCGCGGGTATTCCATGCGCGCCCAAGCTCCTCTGCTGCGAGAGACCGCCTCATGACCGCCGCCTTCACCCGCGTTCCCCACCCCTCGCTGGTCACCGCCGCCGACCGCGCCGTGCTGATGGAAGATCCGGGCTTCGGCCGCGTGTTCACCGACCATATGGTGACCATCCGCTACACGGCGGGTCAGGGCTGGCATTCGCACAAGGTCGAGCCGCGCGGCCCGATCCCGCTCGATCCGGCCGCCTCGGTCCTGCACTACGCCCAGGAAATCTTCGAGGGGATGAAGGCCTACAAGACCGACGACGGTCGCGTGGCGCTGTTCCGCCCCGAACAGAACGCCCGCCGTTTCGCCGCCTCGGCCGAGCGTCTGGCCATGCCGGTCCTGCCGGAAGAGCTGTTCCTCGAGGCCGTCGCCGAACTGGTCAAGACCGACGCCGACTGGATCCCGGAAGGCGAGGGCAGCCTCTATCTGCGCCCCTTCATGATCGCCACCGAGGCCTTCCTCGGCGTGCGCGCGGCCAATGAATATCTGTTCGTCGTCCTGGCCTCGCCCGTCGGCGGCTATTTCAAGGGCGGCAAGAACAGCGTCACCATCCGCGTGTCGGAGCACTACACCCGCGCCGCGCGTGGTGGCACCGGCGCGGCCAAGTGCGGCGGCAACTACGCCGCCAGCCTGATCGCCCAGGCCGAGGCCGTGGCCAACGGCTGCGACCAGGTCGTTTTCCTCGACGCCGCCGAGGGCAAGTGGATCGAGGAACTGGGCGGGATGAACGTCTTCTTCGTTTTCAAGGACGGCTCGCTGCAGACCCCGCCGCTGGGCGGCACCATCCTGCCAGGCGTAACACGCGCCTCGATCATCCAGCTGGCGAAGGACGCCGGCGTCACCGTGCGCGAGGCCCCCTACGCTTTCGAACAGTGGCGCGCCGACGTGGCTTCGGGCGAGGTGGTCGAGGCCTTCGCCTGCGGCACCGCCGCGGTCCTGACCGCGATCTCCAAGGTGGTTTCGCCCGGCGGCGATTTCACCATCGGCGACGGCAAGCCGGGCCCGGTGACCACCGACATGCTGGGCAAGCTGGTCGGTATCCAGCGCGGCCGCGTTGCCGACCCGCACAACTGGGTTCAGACGATCATCGAAGCCTAAGCCGTTTCTCTGAGCGCTTCCGAAAGGGCGGCCGAAAGGTCGCCCTTTTCCATGACCTCGACCCGCTCCAGCCCCAGCCAGCCGGCCATGGCGCGCAGCTGTTCGGCGAGGATGCGCGGCGTCTCCGCATTGGCGCCCGGCTCACGCCAGGCGGCCTGAACCAGCAGGGCCGAACCCTTGCGATCGCTCTTCAGATCGACGCGGGCGGTGATGGCCTCGTCCTGCAGCAAGGGCAGGACGTAGTAGCCGTGCTCGCGCTTGTGGGCGGGGGTGTAGATCTCCAGCCGGACCCGGACCCCGAACAGCCGCTCGGTTCGTTCCCGGAACCAGATCAGATTGTCGAACGGCGACAGTAGCGCAGCCCCCTCGATGCGACGGGGCTTTCGCGCGGCGGGGTCGAGGAAGGCCGGCCTGTTCCAGCCCTTGACGGTCACCGGGATCAGCTCGCCCGCCTCGACCAGCTCGTGGATCCGCGCCCGGCTGTCGGCGAGCGGCAGGCGGAAATAGTCGCGCAGGTCGGCGGCGGTGGCGATCCCCATGGCCCGGGCGGAGATCCGCACCAGTTCGCGCTGGGCGTCCTCCCGGCTCGGCGTCGGCGCCTCGACCACGGCGCGGGGGAGGGCGCGTTCGGGCAGGTCATAGACCCGTTCGAACCCGCGCCGGGTCAGGGTGGTGATCTGGCCTGTCCAGAACAGCCATTCCAGCGCCCGTTTGCCGTCCGACCACTCCCACCAACCGGGGGCGCCGCGTGGCCCCTCGGCGAAGTCACCGCCGGTGACGCCGCGCCGCTTGCCGATTTCGGTCAGGATGCCGTCGACATAGTCGCTCTTCTCATGACCGAAGCGGGCGATGGATCCCCAGATGCCTTCCCCGGCCTCGGCCGCCGCCATGCGCCAGCGGAACAGGGGTTGGGTCTCGACCGGCAGCAGCGAGGCCTCATGCCCCCAGTATTCGAACAGGCTGCGCTTCTTCCCCCAGGCCTCGCTCTCCAGCAGGTCGCGCGGATAGGCGCCCAGACGCGAAAAGGCAGGCAGGTAATGGGTGCGGGTGACGACATTGACGCTGTCGATCTGGATCACGCCCAGCTTGCGCGCCGTGCGGCGAAAGGCGGCCGCGGTCAGGGCGCCCTGCGGCCCACCGAACCCTTGTGCGGCCAGGGCGATGCGGCGCGCCTGGGCGGCGGACAGGGTCTCGGTCATTCAGGCGGCGCTCCCGTTCGGCGAGCCGCGACGATAGACCGGGATTCGCACAAATGGGAACGCAATGGGAACAGCGACGCTTGTACCTGCAGGGATCATCCCCAGATAGGGGTGGAGCGCTTCGGCGTTCCACCCTCCTTCCAGGGTGTTTCCTCCCAAGAAAACTTCGGCCGTGTCGTCTGACGCGGCCTTTTTTCTGTGTGCGGTCCTAGACCCCGCCGCCTTCCGAGAACTCCGGATCGGGGCGCAGATAGCCGCCGGTGCGCAGGCGTTCGACGATCATCTCCGCCGCCTGTTCCGGCGTCATCGAGGCCGTATCGACCACGATCTCTGGACTTTCCGGGGCCTCATAGGGGCTGTCCACACCAGTGAAGTTCTTGAGCGCGCCCGAGCGGGCCTTGGCGTAGAGGCCCTTGACGTCGCGGGCCTCGGCGACGGCCAGAGGCGTGTTGACGTGGACCTCGAAGAACTCGCCCGGCCCCAGCAGTTCGCGCGCCAGCCGCCGCTCTGACCGGAACGGCGAGATGAAGGCGGTCAGGACGATCAGGCCGGCGTCGACCATCAGCTTCGCCACCTCGCCCACGCGGCGGATGTTCTCGACCCGATCCGCGTCGGTGAAGCCCAGGTCGCGGTTCAGCCCGTGGCGGACGTTGTCGCCGTCCAGCAGATAGGTGTGCTTGCCCTCGAACCGCAGCTTCTTCTCGACCAGATTGGCGATGGTCGACTTGCCCGCGCCCGACAGGCCGGTGAACCAGATCACCGCCGGCTTCTGGCCGAGATCACTGGCGCGCGAGGCCTTGGTGACGTCCAGCGCCTGCCAGTGGATGTTCTGGGACCGCCTGAGGGCGAAGCGGATCATCCCGGCCCCGACCGTCGCATTGCTCATCCGGTCGATCAGGATGAAGCCGCCGGTGTCGGGAACCTCCGAATACGGATCAAAGCCGATTGGCCGGTCGAGCGACAGGTTGCAGACGGCGATGCCGTTCAGCGGCAGGGACTTCGCCGCCCGCTCTTCCAGCGTGTTGACGTTGATCTCGTGCCTGATCTCGGTGATCTGGGCCGAGACCGTCCGGGCGCCGATCTTGAGCAGATAGGGGCGGCCGGGCAGCAGGGGCTCGTCGGCCATCCAGACGATGGTGGTTTCAAACTGGTCGGCGACCTCGGGGGCGGAGGCGGCTGTCGCCAGGATGTCGCCGCGCGAGCAGTCGACCTCGTCGGTCAGGGTCAGGGTCACCGACTGTCCGGCCAGGGCCTGATCCAGATCGCCATCCTTTGTCACGATCCGGGCGACGGTCGAGATCCGGCCCGAGGGCTCGACCCGCACCGCATCGCCGGGCCGCACCACACCCGAGGCGATCAGGCCGGAGAAGCCGCGGAAGTCGAGATTGGGCCGATTGACCCACTGCACCGGCATGCGGAACGGTTTGGACTGCAGCCGGTCGGCGTCCAGCTCGACCGTCTCCAGATGCTCCATCAGGGCGGGGCCGGAGTACCAGGGGGTGTTGTCGCTCTTCGTCGCGATATTGTCCCCGGCCAGTCCCGACAGAGGGATGGCCAGCACGTTCTTGAGCCCGACCTGTTCGGCGAAGGCCGCATAGTCGGCGACGATGGCGTCGAAGACGGACTGATCATAGCCGACCAGATCCATCTTGTTCACCGCCAGCACCACATGGCGGATGCCCATCAGCGACACGAGGAAGCTGTGCCGCCGCGTCTGGGTCAGCACGCCCTTCCTCGCATCGATCAGGATGACGGCCAGATCGGCGGTCGAGGCGCCGGTGACCATGTTGCGCGTATACTGCTCATGCCCCGGGGTGTCCGCGACGATGAATTTGCGGCGGTCGGTGGCGAAGAAACGGTAGGCCACGTCGATGGTGATGCCCTGTTCCCGCTCGGCGGTCAGTCCGTCGACCAGAAGGGCGAAGTCGATGTTCTGGCCTTGCGTGCCGACCCGCTTCGAATCCGCCTCCAACTGGGCCAACTGGTCCTCGAAGATCTGGCGTGAATCATAGAGCAGCCGCCCGATCAGGGTCGACTTGCCGTCGTCCACCGAGCCGCAGGTGATGAAGCGCAGCAGGGACTTGGTCTGGTGGGCCGTCAGATAGGCGTCGATGTCCTGTTCGATCAGGTCCGACGGCTTGTAGGCGTTCGAGGGCAGATCCATCAGAAATAGCCCTCCTGCTTCTTCTTCTCCATCGACCCGGCCTGATCGTGGTCGATGGCCCGGCCCTGACGCTCGGAGGTCGTGGTCAGCAGCATTTCCTGGATGATGGCCGGCAGGGTGTCGGCGGTGCTCTCCACCGCCCCGGTCAGGGGGTAGCAGCCCAGCGTCCGGAACCGCACCGACTTCATCTGCGGCGTCTCGCCCGGCTTCAGCGGCATCCGGTCGTCATCGACCATGATGATCTGGCCGTCTCGCTCCACCACGGGCCGCTCGGCGGCGTAGTAGAGGGGCACGATCGGGATGTTCTCCAGATGGATGTATTGCCAGATGTCCAGCTCGGTCCAGTTGGAGATGGGGAAGACGCGGATGCTCTCGCCCGGGCTCTTGCGGGCATTATAGAGCCGCCACAGCTCGGGCCGCTGCGCCTTGGGGTCCCAGCGGTGGCCGGCCGAGCGGAAGGAGAAGATGCGCTCCTTGGCCCGCGACTTCTCCTCGTCGCGTCGCGCCCCGCCGAAGGCCACGTCGAAACCGTAGAGGTCCAGCGCCTGCTTCAGTCCCTCGGTCTTCCAGAGGTCGGTGTGCAGGGCCGAGCCGTGGTCAAACGGATTGATGCCCTTGGCCAGGGCTTCGGGGTTCCGGTGCACCAGCAACTCGAACCCGAGCTCCCTGGCCATCCGCTCGCGCATTTCGTACATGGCGCGGAACTTCCACGTCGTGTCGACGTGCAGCAGGGGGAAGGGCGGAGGCGAGGGCCAGAAGGCCTTGGCCGCCAGATGCAGCATCACCGCCGAATCCTTGCCCACGGAATAGAGCATGACCGGGCGCTCGGCCTCGGCGACGACCTCGCGCAGGATGTGGATGCTCTCGGCCTCCAGTCGCTGGAGGTGGGTCAGGGTCGGCAAGGCATAGTCCTCGATGCTCGGGCGGGGGTCATAGCCGGGCAGGGTCCCCGTCCCCTCACGAAATAAGCTTAAGCCAGACCCTAGCGCTGCTTACGTCCTTTCTCGGGCCGGATGTTTCGCCGGGGCTTCAAGCCCCAACATGCCCGGCCAGCCGCCGCTGGTCAGCAGGGCCACATCCAGCAGGGCCAGAGGCAGGGGCGTCGACACCGGGGCGGCGATGAAGCGGGCGCGCCAGTCGGGGGCGAATTTGGACTTGTAACTGCGCAGACCCTGGAAGCCGTAAAGCGCGCCGCCCTCCTCGAACACCAGCGCCCCGACGCGGGCGAAGACGGGCGCCAGTCGACGATCTTCCAGCCCCGCCAACGGCGCCATGCCGAGATCGAAGGCCTCGAAGCTCTCCGTCGCCGCCCACTGGATGGCGCGGATGAACAGATAGTCCATCACACCGGGAGGGGCGTCGGGCAGGTGACGCATCAGGTCGATGGCGACCTCGCGGTCGTCCCCCTCGCCGGGCAGGAGGTTGGCGAAGGCCACGATGCGTCCCTCCGGCGCCGCTTCGGTGGTCTGCCGCACCACGGCCAGTGGCGTCAGGTCCAGATAGGCGAGGTCGAACCGGCCCAGAGAAAACGCCTTCTCCGCCCCGTTGTGATCCTCAAGCCAGGCGTCCGACACGGCCTTCAGCGCGTCGGCCTGTCCGCTCGCCGAGCCCGGCGGCAGGACCTCGAAGCTCGCCCCCTCGCGCTCGGCGCGATTGATCGCGGTGCGCAGGTTCTGCTTGGACTTGCCCTCCAGAGAGAAGGCCGCGACCGGCACCACGGCGGTCTCGCCGACCTTGCGCATGGCCAGACCCATGGTCGCCAGATCGGCCAGCACTCCTTCGCCGACCGAATAGAAGACGGCCGAGCCGCCATAGCTGTCGGCCAGTTCGGCAAAGGCCCACAGCAGGTCCTGCCGCTCGCTCCTCAGCCCGGCCGGTTCGCCCATGGCGATCCAGCGCCGGCCGCGCACGCGATAGGCCAGGAAGCTGCGGCCCGAGGGGCTGAACAGCAGGGTCTTGTCGCCCAGCATCGCCAGCCAGGCCTCCGGCGTGGCGTGATCCGCCTCCGACAGGGCCGCCAGCGCCTTTGCCCGATCCTGCGGATTGGCCAGTCGCCGCCGACCCGATCCCGGCGAGGACAGCAGGGACACCGCGGCGATGGCCAAGGTCAGGATGGCGAGGATGGCCGCGGCCCTCAGGAAGCCCGAGGCCTCGCGGTCGGTCAGAAAGCTCCACCACAGCTGGTCGGTGTAGTCGACGTCCCGATAGGCGAAGAAGCCGAGCCAGATCGCCGCGATCACCGCCGTGGTCAGCAGGATCAGCCAGCCGGGCCGCAACGGCTCGACCAGCCGCGACCGCCGGTTGAAGGCCGTCCGGCAGGGGATCAGCAGGGCGGCGATGATCGCCAGGGCCAGGGCCTCTTCCCAGTCCAGCCCCTTGAGGAGGGAGAAGACGACGCCCGCCCCCATGGCCGCCAGGGCCGTCCAGTAGGCGCCGCGCCGGCGCCGCCACAGGCCCGCCGAGAGCAGCAGCAGCAGGAAGCCGACCACGCTGGCCGCGAAATGGGACAGTTCGATCAGGACCGGCGACACCGATCCGCTGAGCGCGCGCAGGCGGTCGGAGAAGGCCGGGGTCACCGCCGAAATGATCATCAGGGCCCCGACCGCGAAGACGGCCACGGCGAAGATCTGGGGCGTCGCCTCCTTGGCCAGGCCCGCAAGGCGGCGGGCGACGCCGCGTCGCGGTTCGGCTTCGTTCGTCATCCGACCCTGATGCCACGATCCCGTGAATCGTCCAATCGTGACCGCTCCGGGGTCATTTCTGGGCAGCGGAAACAATCCGAAACATTGCGGGTTTGTAACCCTGCGGCGCCCCGGCCGCGCAGATATTCGGAGAACGGACATGATCCGCAAGACCGCCCTTCTGACCGGCATCGCCGGCCTGATGCTGACCGCAGCCCCGGCCGCCTTCGCCCAGGACGCGCAGCCCGCGCCCGCCCCGACCCCGACCCCGACCCCGACCGCGGCCCCCGCGGCCGCTCCGGCCGCCGCGCCGGCCCAATCGTCCGGCACCCTGACCCTGCAGCCCGGCTCGGACGTCAAGGGTTCGGACGGCGCCGTCCTCGGCAAGCTGGAAGGCGTGCGCAACAACGCCGGCGCCCAGGAGCTGACCGTGCGCGGCACGGACGGCCAGCTGAAAGGTGTGCCGCTCGCCGGCCTGAAGCCCGAAGGTACGGGCGTGACCGTCGGCTGGACCACGGCCGAGTTCACCGCCGCCCCCGCCATTCCGGGCAGCACGCCTGACGCCGCTTCGTCGGCCGCTCCGGCCTCGACCGAAGCCCCGGCGCAGCCCGCCCCGGATTCGGCCTCGCCTGAAGCCGCTCCCACCACCACGGAGACCCCGACCGAAACTCCGGCGACCGAACCGACCCCGACCGAGACTCCGGCTCCGGAAGAACCGGCGGCCCCGCCGGTCCAGCCGCAAGCCTGATCGTCCTCTGATCCGGCTTCGGATCGTTAATCCCATGAAACGCGTCGGCTTGCCGGCGCGTTTCTTCGTTCATTGGCGTCCCCTCGGCGCCCAACAATGAGGAAACCAGGATGCGTACCCTTCTTTTGACCACTGCGGCGGCCGCCCTCGCGATCGCCCTTCCGGCCTCGGCCCAGGTGCTCGGCGGGACTGTCGGCTCCCAGGTCGGCGCCAATGTCGGCGTCGGTCTGCCCCAGACCGCTCCCATCACCGGCCAGGTCGGCTCGACCGTACGAGGCGCGGCCGACATGACCCGCAGCACCGTGCACGACACCACGCGCGAGGCCCGATCGGCCGCGAGCAGCGCCGCCAACACCTCCGCCTCGGCCTCGGTCCAGTCGGACACCCGGGTCGCCGCCGACCGCAACGGCGCGGACGCCAGCCTGAACATCTCGACGGGCGCCATGGTCCATGGCTCGGACGGCAATATGCTGGGCTCGGTCGTTCGTCTGACCCGCAACTCGGCCGGCCGGGTCGAGAGCTTCGTCGTTCGCTCGGCCGACGGGACCTTGCGTTCGGTGCCGGCCTCCGGCGCCAGTGTTCAGGGCGACGCCGTGGTCACCGCCTGGAGCTCCGGCGAGTTCAACCGGGCGCCGCCGGTTCAGTAAGCGCACTGTCTTTCAGGCATGAAGAAAGGGGCGGCCCTTGAGGACCGCCCCTTTTTTTGTCCGGCGTTCCGGGTCAGGCGCGACGCTTGACCAGGCCCAGCAGGAACAGCAGCAGACAGGCGCCGAGCGTCGCCACGATCGTCGAACCGATCCAGCCGCCCCATGCGAAGCCGAGCGCGCCCGCGATCCAGCCGCCCAGAATGGCGCCCAGGATGCCGACGACCAGATTGGTCAGCAGACCGTGATTCCGGCCCATGATCTTTTCGGCCAGAAAGCCGGCGATGATGCCGACGATGATCCAGAAGATAATGTTCATTGAAACCTCCTCCAAAGCTTGACTGCTCTGGCGACGAGAACTCCCGTGGCCCGAGGAGGTTGCGTCTCGGGATTGGGACAGGCATCGGCGCCGTCCGCCCGTAACCTGCGCCTATAAAACGTTCGTCGAACGCGGCTACTCCCTCCCTTGGGGAAAGCGGCACATCGTTTGCGGCGATCAAGGCGAGCCGTTCCATTTCGGGACAGCCCGCCAAACGGGGAATATGGGGCCATGGCCACCGACATCGATCTTCACCTGGGCCGCCGCCTGCGTCGCCGCCGTCGCCTGCTGGGCCTGACGCAGCAACAGCTGGCGCTGCAAGTCGGCATCCGCTTCCAGCAGATCCAGAAGTATGAGTGCGGCGCCAACCGCATCTCGGCCGCCCGCCTGTGGCAGCTGGCCGAGGCGCTGGAATCGCCGGTGAACTATTTCTACGACGGCCTGACCGAAGCCATGGAACGCAAGGAAGCGGCCGGGGCCAACGGCGGTGAGATGTTTTCCCGCAAGGAAACCCTCGATCTGATCCAGGCCTATTACCAGCTCGGCGAGCGTCCGCGCCGCCGCCTGCTGGATCTGGCCAAGTCTCTCCACGCTGAAGAACCGGCGGCCTGAGGCCGTTGGGCGTTCTCCGGGTTCGGGGGGCGAGAGGCGAGGGCTGAGATTGCAGACCCGGCGGCGGTCCTTGGGGGAGGACACCGGCGACCGGGCGGGGTAGAGGTCATCGCGACCCTGACCCCACAATGCTCGGCCCTCGCCCCTCATGACCGAATTCGAAGCCTTCGCCGTCGAACTGGCCCGTGAAGCGGCCGGGGTGACCCTGCCGTTCTTCCGGGGCGACTATGCCGAGGAGAACAAGGCCGGGCCCGGTTCCTTCGATCCGGTCACCCAGGCCGACAAGGACGCCGAGGCCGCTATTCGCCGCCTGATCGCCGCCCGCTATCCCCATCACGGGGTCATTGGCGAGGAGTATGGCGAGGATCGTCCGGATGCGGAGCATGTCTGGATTCTGGATCCCATCGACGGCACTCGCGCCTTCATTTCCGGACTGCCGCTATGGACGACCCTGATCGGCCTGCGGGTCGCGGGGACGCCGTCCGTCGGCGCGATTTCCCAGCCCTATCTCGGCGAGCTCTTCCTCGGTGGCCCTTCCGGCGCCGTGCTGATGAGCCGGGGCCAGACGAGGCCGATCAAGACCCGCGCCTGCGAGCGTCTGACCGACGCGGTCATTTCCACAACCGATCCTGAAATCTTCACCGGATCGGAACTGGGGGCCTGGACCCAGGTGCGGGCCGCCGCGCGTCTCGCCCGCTACGGCTGCGACGCCTATGCCTATGCCATGGTGGCGGCCGGTCGCATGGATCTGGTCGCCGAGACCAGCCTGAAGCTGTGGGACTGGTCGGCTCTGATCCCGGTGGTCGAGGCCGCCGGCGGCGAGGTCAGCAACTGGCGCGGCGAACCGGTCGACGGCACGGGCCAGATCCTGGCCGTCGGCGACGTCCGCATCCGCGAACAGGCGCTGGTCACACTGAAACGCGCGGCGCTCTGAAAACAAATACCCGCGCTCAAGCAGCGCGCGACCGCGTCGCGCGCGTTAGCGCCCTAAATCAAGCCGCGCCGACTTCGACGTCGTCGGGCTGGGGCAGGGGGCGCAGGTCCTGGGTCGGGGCCACGTAGTCGGCCATGGCGTCGAACTCGCTGAGGAAATGCGCCCTCAGGTCGTCCGTCTCCATGATGATCTCGTGCTTGGCGCCCGGGACCTCGACGTAGCGGCCGCGGCCCAGACGTTTGGCCGCCCATTTGTTGGTCTGTTTCCAGACGCGGTCGTCCTCGCCGGCCTGGACGAAGGTGCAAGGAATCTTGACGTTCTTCAGCGCCTTGGGCTTGAGCGCCCGCTCGCCGGCGTCGAGGCCGAAGGCCAGCCAGCCCCAGGTCGGGCCGCCGACCGCCAGGTGCGGGCAGGCGTACAGCTGCTGCCGCCACAGTTCGTAGCGGGTCTCGTCCGTGGTCAGGGCGTCCTTCTCGAAGGTGTGGTCGAAGGGATCGTCCGGATCGTCCAGAACGAAGTCTCCGGCCTTGCCGTGACGCAGGTTCCAGCGCACGGCCAGCTTGACCGACCACATCGAGCGCTTGCCCGTCTTGATGCGGAGCATCGGGCCGGAGAGCACGGCGCCGGAGAACCGCTCCTCGCCGTTTTCCAGCGTCAGCAGGTTCAGGGCCGCGCCCATCGAATGGCCGACCACGATCCACGGCTTGGGCGCGCGGGCCTCGAAGGCGTCGAGCAGGCGGTGATAGTCGTCGAGGAACTCCTCGACCGCCCGGGCGTGGCCCTTCAGGCGGTCGGGAAGCAGGCGGGCCGACAGGCCCTGACCACGCCAGTCATGGGCCAGGACGCAGAATCCGCGCGCCAAAAAATTCCCGATCACTTCGAAATATTTCTCGATCGGCTCGGTGCGGCCGGGCGACAGGATGACGGTGCCGCGCGGCTTGGCGGCGACCAGGGTCGAGGGCGTCCAGAAGGCGGCGCGCAGACGCAGGCCGCCGGCTCCACGGAACCAGTCGCCCTGGCCTCCGGGCGGCGACGAGGCGCCGGGCACGCCCATCAGCGGGGCGTTGGCGGCGAAGGCTTGGGCGCGGTTCACTCAGGTTTCCTGAACTTCAAGGTCATGCGGTCGCTCTCGCCGATCGCATCGTATTTGCTGCGATCGAACGTGGGATCGGGCGCCTGGCCCTGCGGGGCCGTGAGGCTTTGCGGGGGCAGGGTTCCGACACCGAACGGATGATCCTTGGTATCTGTTTCATTCGCGTTGATTTCCGACGACGCGACGAAAACAAATCCGGCTTCGGCGGCCAGCTGTTTGACGAAGGCTTCCTGCACATAGCCGTTGGCGGCGGCGGGATCCTGATCCTCGTCCGGGGCCAGCCGGTGCTGTTCGATGCCCAGGACGCCGCCGGGCCGCAGGGCCTGGAAGGCGTCGGCGAAGGCCTTTTCGGCGATGCCCGTGGCCATCCAGGCGTTGATGTTACGCATGAACAGCACGAGGTCGGCCGTGCCCGGAGGAGCCACATCCCCCGACGACGGTCCGAACGAGGAGAATTTGATGTCGCCGTACAGCTTCTTGTCGGCGGTGAATCGGGTCTGGTAGTTGGCCATCAGGGCCGCCTGGGCCGGATCGGCGCCGGGGCCGGTGCTGAAGCCCGCCGCGAAATAGGTCCCGCCGCCGCGCGACAGATAGGGGGCCAGGATTTCGGTGTACCAGCCGCTGCCGGGCCAGAAGTCGACCACGGTCATGTTCGGCTGCAAGCCGAAGAAGCGCAGGGTCTCCATCGGATGGCGCCAGGCGTCGCGGGTGCGGTCCGCGGCGCGCCAGGGACCCTGGATCGCCCATTCCAGCGAGCCTTCAGGCGGACCGGCCGGGGCGGTCGGCGCAGGCGTCTCGACCTTGGGCGCAGGCTTGGGTTTGCGGTCGCAGGCGGCGAGACCCAGCGGCGCGACGGCGGCGCAGGCGCACAGCCCCGCCAGCAGGGATCGGCGCGATCCCGTCATCGACTGTGGTTTCCGCTCGGACGGCTCGCGTTTCTGCATACGGGTCTCCCGCCGAGCCGCCCCCAAACCTTGCGGTCCTGAACCTTGCGGTTCTGCTCGGGTTGAACGGGCTTAACGGGCTTCGTCGCGGTCGTCAAAGCCGCACGCGAAGGCGTGATCAGAGCCCCGGCGACGACGATCTCAGAACGGCTTGCGGAAGCGCAGGGTCATGCGGTCGCTCTCACCGATGGCGTCCAGTTCCGCCCGCTGCGCCGGGGTCAGGGCGCCGCTTCCGTCGCGCGCCTGCGACTGTCGCACGGGGGGCAGGCTCCAGACGCCGAACGGATGGTCGTGATCGTCCTTCGGGTTGGCGTTCACCTCACTGCGCGCCTCCAGCACGAAGCCGGCGGCTTGGGCGGCGCGGATAACGTAGCTTTCGGGGACATAGCCGGTGGGCGCCGTGGTCGCGACGTTCAGGCCCTCGGCGCTGCGGTGCTGTTCGACGGCCAGAATTCCGCCAGGCTTCAGCGCCTTGAAGAAGGCCGCCAGATAGGGCTCGGTGCGGCCGTCGCGGGCCCAGTTGTGGAAGGCGCGGGCCACCACGACCATGTCGGCCGTCCCATCGGCGACGCCCATCCCCTCCAGCGGCTTGGCGACCGGGACATAGGTCCCGCCGGTCGCGGCGGCGTAGGGCTCCAGGATGTGGCGCCACCAGCTGGCCGAGCCAGGCTCGATCTCGATCACAGTCAGACCGGGCGTCAGACCCCAGAAGGTCAGGGTCTCCAGCGGATGGCGCTGGCCGTCGCGGGCGACGTCCGCGGCGGGACGGGTGGACGATCCGATCGCGGACTGAAGCGCCTCGTCCTCCTGGAGGACCGGCGGGGGCATGGCGGCGCGGCGCGCGGCGCGCTGGGCCGGGGTCTCGCCGACGCTGGGCGCATCCTGGGCCAGAACGGGGGCGGCCATCGCGGCAAGGGGCAGGGCGGCCGAGAGGGCGAGGGCGATCAGGCGCATGGTCGTCTCCAGAAGGGGCCCGCCATCCCTAACGGCTCGGGTGGCCGAAGCAAGGCGACGAAACGTCCGGAAATCCGTCCCCCTTGCGCGCCCGAAACCGCATCCCACATCGGTAACGAAGGCGCCGATCACCGGGCCTTCTCAGACCCTCGGGGCCCAACAGGGACCGCGGACCTGATCCCCCACCGCCTTCCCGGGCAAAACGCGGGAAGGCTCAATCTTGCTGATCATCAGGAGATCGACATGCGTACCATCGACTTCACCCCCCTCTATCGTTCGGCCGTCGGCTTCGACCGTCTGGCCCGTCAGCTGGAAAGCGCCGCGCGCACCAGCGAAGCCGCCGGCTGGCCGCCCTACAACATCGAGACGACCGCCGAGAACGCCTATCGCGTCGAGATCGCCGTCGCCGGCTTCAAGCCCGAAGAGCTGAATATCGAGGTCAAGGAAAACCTGCTGACCGTCACCGGCCGCAAGACCGCCAATGACGAAACGGCCCCGCAGAAGACCTATCTGCACCGCGGCCTGGCCGAGCGCGATTTCGAGCGCCGCTTCCAGCTGGCCGACTATGTCGTCGTGACCGATGCGAACCTCGATAACGGCCTGCTCGCCATCAGCCTGAAGCGTGAGCTGCCCGAGGCCCTCAAGCCCCGCCGCATCGAGATCGGCACGGCCAAAACCCCGCTGATCGAAGGCGAATCCGCCGCCGCGTAAGCGATGGCTGACCAGCCTCCAATCGCGAGGCTGGAAGACGAGAGAGGGCGGCGCGCAGGCGTCGCCCTTTTTTACGCGGCTTCGACCGACGCGATGCCGTTGGTGTGGTCCACGCGGGCGTCCTTGAAGGTCACGCCCTGCAGGTTGGCGCCGCGCAGATCGGCGCCCGACAAATCGACCCGGTCCATACAGGCGCGGCCGAGATCGGCATTCCTCAGGCAGGCGTAGCGCAGCCGGCTGTCGGCCAGGGTCGAGGGCAAGGAGCGTCCGCCGCCCATGGGCAGAGGCCCTAACTGCGCCCCGGTCAGATTGGCCTTGTTGAGTAGAACCCCGACCAGACGGGCGCCGCGCAGATCCGCGCCCGACAGGTCCGCGCCGCGCAAATCGGCCTTTTCCAGATTGGCGCCCTGAAGCGCCACGCCCCTCAGATCCATCCCGACCAGACAGGCGCCCCGGGCGCTCAGGGCGGGCAGTTTCAGCGTGTTCAGCCGTGTGCCCAGCGGGCGCAGGTCCTCGCCGTCGAACACCGCGGGCAGGCCAAGCACCCCGCCGCTCTCGGCCCAGGCGTTGGCGTCCAGCGCTAGGGTCATCAGAATCTCGGCCCGCTCGATGGCGGCGGCCGTCGGAGTTCTCAAGGTTCCGGACAGATCGGTCTTGTCGAGCCGGGCGCCTTCCATCTTCACGCCAGACAGATCGGCCCCGATCAGCCGGGCGCCGGCGAGGTTGGCGCCCGAAACCTGGGCGTTCTCCAGCATGGCGCCGGACAGGTCGGCGTCCTTCAGATTGGCGCGGGTCAGGACGGCGCCGCGCATCGAACAGTCGGTGAAGTCGGCCTTGTGGGCGCTGACCCCGTCGAAGCGCGACCCGTCCAGGGTGGCGCCGGCAAAGCTGGCCCCGTCGGCCAGGCCGGTGCGCTTCTCATGCTTGACCTCCGACAGGCCCTGGGTCGCGTGCGGCACGGCAATGACCCCCTCGCGGAAGTCGGCTTGGGTCAGGTCGGCGTTTTCCAGACTGGCGCCCTGAAGGCAGACGCCGCGGATGTCGGCGCGGATCAGGATGGTGTCGGACAGATCGGCGCCGCGCAGGTCGCAGCCGAACAGGATGGCCCGTTCCATCCGCGCGCCCTTCAGCCTCGCGTTTTCCAGCGAGGACCCGGTGAAGTCGGCGTCGTCCAGCAGCCGGCCGCGCAGGTCCAGCCCGGTCAGGTCCATGAATTTCAGCGACAGGCGGCGACCGTTGGCCTTGCCTTCGACGAAGCGGGCGTGGGCCGCCATCAACACGTCGAGATCGCCCTGGGGCAGTTTGCGGCGGGCCACGGTCATGCCGCGTGGTCCTTCGGATCATAGCCGCGTGTCCCGACCAGGGTCGCGCCGGTGAAATCCGCGAGCTTGGCATGGGCGCCGTGCAGGCTGGCCCGGCTGAGATCGGCCTCGCAGAGAATGGCGCGGCGCAGATCGGCGCCCGACAGATCGGCGCCGCGTAGCGACGCCCCCGTCAGGTCGGCGGGCAGCAGACGATCGGGGCCCAGCATCAGCGGACCCAGCTGGGCCTCGCGCAGATCCGCCCCGCCCAGACGCGCCCCGTTCAGCCGGGCGCCGCGCAGGTCGGCGCGCCGCAGTTTGGTCGAGCGCAGGTCGGCCCCCTGCAGCTGGGCGCCCTGGAGTTGAACCCCTTCCATATCCAGGCCGTAGAAGACGCCGCCCTTGGCCGACAGGGCCGTCAGGTTCAGGCCGGTGATGGAGCCGAGGGGGCGCAGGTCGACGCCGTCAAAGACCGAGGGCTGGCCCTGGACGCCGCCGGTTTCGCACCAGACGGCGTGGTCATGCAGCATGTCGGCGGCGGGCATCTTGGCGACGGGAGCGCCGGCCGAGGCCTTGTCGGTCAGGGCGCCCTCCATATTGGCCCCGTCGGCTCGCCACATGGTCGCGGTGATCCCCACGAGGACGGCGTCACGCAGATCGGCGCCGGTCAGGTCCGCGCCGGACAGGTCGGCGCCCGCCAGATCCGCGCCGCGGAAATTGGCCGACTTCAGATTGGCCCGGACCAGCTTGCAGTCCTTCATGATGGCGTCGGAAAAGTCCGCCGACTGGGCTGCGACGCCCGACAGGCGCGACCGCTGCAGATTGGCGCCGGCCAGACAGGCGCCCTGGGCCTGGGTCTGGTTGCGTTTGGGTTCGACGATGCGGAAGCCGTCCTTGGCGTTGGCCGTGGCCAGGGTGCCCTCGCGCAGATCGGCCTCGAACAGGTCGGCGCCCGACAGGTCGGCGCCGCGTAGACAGGCGCCGCGCAGATCCGCGCGCCTCAGGCTGGCGTCGACCAGCACGGCTTCCTGCATGTCCGTGCCGAAGAAGGTGGCGTTGTCCAGCTTGCAGCCGGTCAGGTCGCAGCCGCGCATCTCGGCGGCGGAGAAATCGGCGTCGGTGAGGTTGCGGCCGCTGAGGTCGAGGCCCGAAAGATCCATCCAGGCGAAGACCGCACGCGCCCCGCCCGGCCGCGCCTGCCACAGGCGGTCGTGTCGGGCGCAGATGACGTTCAGCTCTTGCTGGCTGATCCGCTTGCGAAGTTGGTCCTCTGACAGGGCTCCCATGGCGCCCAATATCCGCTCGCGCGCTTAAGGAAGCCTTGAGAAAACCGGGGTTTCGCCTGTCCGGATACTGTCCGCAAACGCGCCAAAAACTGAACAGCGATCACTCAAAAAAGCGGGTCTCAAGTCACTCAGGATCTAGACGGTCAGCAACCCCTGCTCGGCGAGGGCGTCGGCCAGTTCGCCGGGGCCGGTCCACAGGCGGGTGTAGCCGGCTTCGCCCAGCCGCTTGAGCTCGGTGACCAGATCGGCGCGCGGCGAGGCGACGAAGCGGGCGTCGAAGCCCTGGCCGTCCTCGCTGATGCGGACCATGGGACGGCCGGTCTCCAGCCGGTGCAGGAAGCCCTCGCACAGGACGATGGCCTGGTCGGCCAGCAGTCCGACCTCGACCTCGGTCCCCGCCTGGCGCAACCGCTCAGCGCCCCGGCCCGAGGCAAAGGGCGAGGGGTCCAGGCAGGCCACGACCACGCGGGCCACGCCGGCCTCGGCCAGATAGTGGGCGCAGGACTGGCGGCCGGATGACCGCGCCCCGCAGGGCTCCAGCGTCACATAGGCGGTCGATCCGGCGACGTCCGGGCCGGCGGCGGGCACGGCCTGTTCCTCGGCGTGGGGGCGGCCGCCGGGCGCGGTGGCGGCTTCGGACAGGACGCGTCCGTCCTTGACGATGACGCAGCCGACCGCGGGGTTGGGCCAGGTCTCGCCCATCCGCCCCAGAGCCAGGGCGATGGCCTGGGCCATGTAGCGGGCGTCTTCCGCCTCTGACGTGCTCACGCGATGGCCGGCAGGCTCTCGGCCCGTCCTGCATCCAGATAACGCGCCGCCGTCGGCTTCAGGTCGGCGTCCAGATCGATCTCCAGCGGATTGCCGGTCGGGATCTCGACCCCGACGATCTTGTCGTCGGGCACGTCGAACAGGTGTTTGACGATGGCGCGCAGCGAGTTGCCGTGGGCGGCGATCAGCACGTCTTCCCCGGCCTTCAGGCGCGGGGCGATGGCGCTGTCCCAATAGGGCAGGACGCGATCCAGCGTGGTCTTCAGGCTCTCGGTGTCGGGAATGTCCTGACCGGCGTAGCGGGGATCGGCGGTGAAGTCCCATTCGCCGCCGGGGGCCAGCGGCGGGGGCGGCACGTCATAGCTGCGGCGCCAGACCTTGACCTGATCCTCGCCGTGCAGCTTCGCCGTCTCGGCCTTGTCGAGGCCCGTCAGGCCGCCGTAGTGGCGCTCGTTCAGCCGCCAGTCCTCGATTGTCGGAACGTCCTTCAGGCCCGCCGCCTGCAGGGCGATGGCGCCGGTGCGCTTCGCGCGCGTCAGGACCGAGGTGAACATCACCGCCGGCTTGAAGCCGGCCTCGGCGATCAGTTCGCCGCCGCGACGGGCCTGGGCCTCGCCCTCCGCCGTCAGATCGACGTCGACCCATCCGGTGAAGCGGTTCTCGAGGTTCCACTGGCTCTGGCCGTGACGAAGAAGGATCAGACGGGGCATGGTCGGCTCCGGCGTCGCACCGGTAGGGAGCCGGTCGCGCGGTTGGGAATTTTATGGACCCTCGGCCTAGGACGCGACCCTTCAGGGGTCAAGCGGCGACCGTGACGGATTGATGAACCGCGATATACGACGGCCGCGCCCGGTTGTTCCCGCAACCGCCTCCCTCTATAGATTTTTTCCTATGTCCGATCGTTGGTTTTTCGCCTTGGCCGCAGTGGGTGCGGCGGCCCTGACGTTGCTTGCGCTCGGCTGGCCCTGATCTCCTTTTCTCTCTGGAATTTCGCATGCTGAAGCCCCGCCAGGACCTGGTTCCGAACACGGCCGATTACGAGATCACGCCTCTGGTGAAGCCGACCGGGTTTCGCGAGTACGACGCACGCTGGATCCTGGAAAAGGAGATCAATCTGCTGGGCATCCAGGCGCTCGGCCTGGCGCTGGCGACCTATGTGCACGAGATCGGCGTACAGCCGCGCATCGTTGTCGGCCATGACTTCCGTTCCTATTCGCTCAGCGTCAAACAGGCCCTGATCCTGGGCCTGCTGGACGGCGGGATGGAGGTGCTGGACATCGGCCTGGCCCTGTCACCGATGGCCTATTACGGCCAGTTCGCCCTGAACGCCCCCTGCGTCGCCATGGTCACCGCCTCGCACAACGAGAACGGCTGGACCGGGGTCAAGATGGGCGCCCAGCCGCCCCTGACCTTCGGCCCCGACGAGATGGGCCGGCTCAAGACCCTGGTGCTGGAAGGCAAGGGCGTTTCGCGTCCCGGCGGCCGTCTGGAGCGCGTCGAGGGCTTCCGCGAGCAATATATCGCCGACGTCGCCGCCAAGACGAAGCTGACCCGCCCGCTCAAGGTCGTCTGCGCCTGTGGCAACGGCACCGCCGGCGTCTTCGCGCCCGAAGCCCTGCGCCTGATGGGCGCCGAGGTGATCGAGATGGACACCGACCTCGACTACACCTTCCCCAAATACAATCCGAACCCGGAAGACCATGCCATGCTGGTCCAGATGGCGGCCAAAGTGCGTGAGACGGGCGCCGACCTGGCCCTCGGCTTCGACGGCGACGGCGACCGCTGCGGCGTGGTCGACGATACCGGCGAGGAGATCTTCGCCGACAAGATCGGCCTCATGCTGGCCCGCGACCTGTCGGCGATCCACAAGGACGCCACCTTCGTCGTCGATGTGAAGTCGACGGGCCTCTACAAGACCGACGAGGTCCTCAAGGCCAACGGCGCCACGACCGTCTACTGGAAGACGGGCCACTCCTACATCAAGCGCAAGACCGCCGAGCTCGGCGCTTTGGCCGGGTTCGAGAAGTCAGGCCACTTCTTCCTCTCGGGGCCGCTGGGCCACGGCTATGACGACGGCATCGTCGCCGCCGGGGCGGTTCTGGCCATGCTGGACCGAAATCCGGGCAAGAGCCTGTCGGAGCTGAAGACGGCCCTGCCCGACGCCTGGACGTCGCTGACGATGTCCCCGCATTGCTCCGACGAGACCAAGTATCAGGTGCTCGAAAAGCTGGTCGCCGAATACGAGGCCCTGTTCGCCGCCGGCGGCTCGATCCTGGGCCGCAAGATCGTCGAGGTGATCACGGTCAACGGCGCCCGCGTCCATCTGGAGGACGGCTCCTGGGTGCTGATCCGCGCCTCCTCGAACAAGCCGGAGATGGTCGTGGTGGTCGAAAGCATGCGCTCGGCCGACGACATGCGCGACCTGTTCCGTCAGGAGATGAAGCCGCGCCTCGCCGCCCACGGCGTCACCGACTACAATCAGGAAATCTGAGCCGCGACGCCGGCCTGCGGTTTGACGCCGCAGGCGACCCGGTCCAGAACCGGGGCATGAGCCGGAGCGGTCGTGACTGAGTCTGTGAAGCGGATCGCGATCGTCGGCGGCGGGTTTTCCGGCGCCATGCTGGCCGCCCGCCTGGCCGAGAGCGGCCTGTCCTGCGTCCTGATCAGCGCCACGCCCGAGGTCGGCCTCGGCGTCGCCTATTCGACCCCGTTCGAAGGCCATCTGCTCAATGTCCGGTCCAACCGGATGACGGCGGTCGAAGGTCGGCCCGACGACTTCGTCGACTGGCTGAAGGCCAATCGCCCCGATCTGGCCGAGCCTTCCCACTTCGCCCCGCGCAAGGTCTATGGCGACTATGTCCGCGCCCGGCTGGCGGCGGTCGAGGCCGCGCATCCGGGGCGGATCGAGCGCCGGGTCGGGAGCGTCGCCGCCGTCACGCCTTCCGGCCTGACCCTGTCGGACGGGGAGACCGTCGAGGCCGATACGGTCGTTCTGTGCACCGGCAATCCGGCCCCGAACGCCGGCGAGGGGCGCGGCGATTGGGTCATCGGCGATCCCTGGGCGCCGGGGGCGCTGGACCGGATCGGCCCGACCGACGACGTCGTCATCGTCGGCACGGGCCTGACCATGGTCGATATGGTTCAGGTGCTGGTCGCACGCGGCTGGACCGGCAAGGCGACGGCCCTGTCGCGGCGGGGGCTGATGCCGAGGCCGCATAATCTGTTTCCGGATACGCCGACGCCCCTGCCGCCCGAGGCGCTGTCCGGGCCGCTGTCCCGGAGGCTGAAGACGGTGCGCGAACTGGCCCGGCAGGGGTGCTGGCGCTGCGTGATGGAGGCCTATCGTCCGATCACGGCCGATCTCTGGATCGCCGCGACGCCCGATCAGCGCGCCCGGATGGTCCGGCATCTGCGGCCCTGGTGGGATGTGCATCGGCACCGGATCGCGGCCCGCATCGGTCATGCGCTGGATGCGCTGAAGGCAGGCGGGCGGCTGAGCGTTCTGGCCGGGCGGCTGGGGCGGGTCGAGACCGGCGCCGACGGCGTCACGGTCCACTGGTCCCCGAGGGGCGGAGGCTCGGCCGAGTGCCTGACCGCCGGGTGGATGATCGACTGCACCGGTCCGGCCCATTCGGCGGCGACTGATCCGCTGACCAAGCCCCTGATCGAGAGCGGCCGGGCGCGGATGGATCCGCTCAGGCTGGGGCTCGAACTCGACGCCTCCGGGCGGGTGCTGCACGCCGACGGGACGCCGGACGCTTCGCTGTTCGTCCTCGGTCCCCCGGCCCGGGCGGCCTTCTGGGAGACCATCGCCGTGCCGGATATCCGTAAGCGGATCGAGGCCGTCGTCGCGGCCGTTTGCGCCTAGTCGGCGCGCGCCGGGAAGCTGGGCAGGCGGCCGTCGGGCGCAACGTCATAGGAGATCGGCGCGGAGCAGCCGCCGATCTGGCGCTCCAGCAGCAGGGTGAGACTGACCGGATCGCCCTGGCGGAACATCAGATCGTTTTGAACCGTGGGCGACGCCGACCGAACGACCGGGGTGGACGGGCGGCCGGGGGTCGTTCGTCCCACGATGACCGTGCCGTTGTCGGCCTGCTGGAACGCGCCGTTGCGGCACTGCGCCTGCGCGGCGTCGACGGTCCGGTTCACCGCGCGCATCGTCCCCTCGGCGTCGATCATCCGGACGCTCGGGGCGGACGGCGCGGCCGTGGGCGGTGTCAGGGGATCGGCGACCAGCATCAGCATCAGGGGCAGCATGGGACGTCTCCGTTGCGACGGCTCAGGCTACGACGGTTGCGGGCGACGGGCCAATCACAACTGCGGGTCATGTCGCCGCATTCCCGAGCGCTTTCCAGCCGAACTCGAGCAGGGGCCGGGCGTCGGCGGCGAAGGCGGCGATGACGCCGGGCAGGCGATCCGAGCCGATCTCCACACCGGTCAGCCGACGGCGGACGATCCAGCGGGTGCGCTTCAGGGCGGGGTCGAGCGGGCCGCCGGCGTGATCGGCGAAATCCCTCGGCATCTTCTTGACCGGATCGCCGGGCGCGAGCTCGAGGCCGGCCTTTTCCAGCGACTCGACCATGGCCAGATAGGCCGCCGGATTGGCGACCATGGCGCGGCGGACGGCGTCGATATTGGGCCGTTCCGACAGCCAGAAGCCGGCGGCGACGAAGGGGCCGGAGCCGGAATAGCTGTCCTCTTCGGTCTCCGGCCTGGCCGCGACGACCGCGCCGCGCGCCGAGGGCAGGGTGGAGGGATCCAGCGGGTCGATGCTGTCGGGATCGAAGTCCAGCACCGGCGCCCGCGAGCCGCCCTCGGGCTCGATATGGATATAGACCATGCCCGGCGACATCTTGCGCCACTCGCCGTCGGGGCCGGTGCGGCTGACGGTGGCGGCGACATGCGCCTTGTACGGACGTTTGTCGTTGGAGAAGCGCACATCGCGGTGAATGCGGAACTGGCTCTTCTTCGCATCACCGCGCAGGGGGATGCCGGCCGCCGCCAGCAGAGGGTTGAGGTCGTCGATCAGGGCCGCCAGCCCGGGCTTGAGCCCCTCGTCATAGGCGGCGCGATGGGCGGTGAACCAGTCGCGGTCGTTGTTGGTCGCCAGACCGGTCAGAAAGGCCAGGTCGGCGGCGGCGAAGCCGGTGAAGTTCATGCGGTCAGTCGTGGTCCAGGTGTTCGATCCGGCCGAGGCGCAACCGGTCGACGGTCAGCTCGCCGATATGCAGCCGCTCGAACCGGCCGCGCTTCACCGACAGCCGACCGATGGCCAGCGCCCCGATGGCCACCGCCCCGATCGCCATGGCCCCGACCATGAAACTGCCCAGCCCGAGGGTCCCGACGGCGCCCGCGCCGACCGCGCCTGCGCCGGCCGAGGCCTTGGCGACATGACGCGCGCCAGTCGAGGGGCGCTTGTGGCCGGGGATGGCGCCCCGGGCCCGGGAACGGGCTTCGCGATCGAAGACGTTGCTCATGCGGTGGAGGTTAGCATGGATTTTGGCTCACCTCTCCATTCGCGAAGGCGAATGGAGAGGACAGGTCGGCGCGTAGCGACGACCAGGAGAGGGCGACACAGGCGTTGAAAGTCGCTGACCGGAAACATCGCGTTGCCCCCTCCTGGCGGCCCCCGATCGCTTCGCGATCGGCCCCTCCACCGCTTCGCGGTCCCCCTACCCACTGCGTGGGGAGGATATGCCGCCTGTCCTCCCCATCGGCCTTCGCCGATGGGGAGGTGACGTGTGTCATCACACTCACGCGCGCCTGCGCTGAAGTTCGGGGGCCTTGGCGGAGCGACGGGCCTTCGCCCGGGACCGATAGGGTATGTAAGTTTCGGCAAAGACACTTCGCTCCGCACGGACGGTTTTCGACTGCGCCGAGGGCCTGGCTTCGCTCTTAACGAACGCCCCGTCTGCGCGCCGTGGGCGGCGGAGGCGACGACCTCCTGCCGGACCGGTACGGGTACTCCTCCCCGCCCCTGAGCCAGCCGGACTTGCACCGGCTCGACTTCGCGTCCCCTTCGGCGTCTCCGCCCCCGGGTCGCGCCCACTCCCTCCGTTCCCGCCGCCGCTTCGGATCGCCGGCCGAGCGAGCCCCCTGACGACAGGACGCGAGCATTATAGGCGGGCTTTCGGGCGTGCTGGGTTGAGGCGGGTGAGAAAGGCGGAAAGCCGGGAAATCGTTGGGATTGGGGAGGGGGATTGCGATGGCTAGGGGGATCGGGCGGCCTTATCCTCGCCCGTGCGCCGGCCCACGCCGACTGCTAGGCCAACTTTCATCCTAACTCTTCTCCGGCTGGAAAAGGGGCGTCGACCCATAACGCCTCGGCCCACTAGCGCGGAATGCTGTCGGCGCAGAGAGGCTGTGGTCAGGCAGTGAGCACGGACGTCGAGCCCCGCGTCCGTGGCGCGACAGTTACGGTCGCAGCCAAGTTAATGTCCTATTGACCACTAGCTCGGCGCAACTCAAAGTCGTTGTCAAATTACGAGGGTATCTAAGTGGCGACCAAAAAGAACGAGGCAGTCACGGCCACTTTTCACTACTTCGTGCGAACGCGGGAAGGGGCCAATAGCGAGCGTGTCGTCACGCCATTCACCCAAAGCGACTTTGACACCCTTGTCAGCAAGATCGAGAATTGCCCCCAACTCGATATGGACGACCCAAAAATTGCTGACCGAGTTCGCTTCCGATTTGTTGCGCCACTTGGTCCAGTCCAGCGTATCGATGCGCGGACCGCATTTGGTACCTTCAAGTCAGGATATTGGGGCCATGCGTATGAGAACACTGCTAAAGGCACTATTCCGGCGGAGAGCATAAGTCTGAGGCCGTTCGCCTACACGTTGTATTTGTCGGAGGCGGGAGAGATCTATGTTGGTAGCCAATACCTCGGTCTTTTTGGCGGGTATCAAGCTCTTAGCAACACACTTCAAGATCTTCTGGGTAACCCGAAGTCCATCGTATCACATTCGATTCGCCTAGGCGCAGCGGCGTATACAAATGCGCGTCCAATCGCCATCAACGTCCAGATATCAAATAAAGGCAAAACTACTGCCCATAGGGGAGGGATCGGATCGCGAACGGCTGTGGTGTTCAGGAAAGCTAGTCGAGACGATGGTTTTGAGGCTGAAGTAGCGAAGCGAGTCTATCCCGCGCTTGATCAAGGGCAGCATGCTGTTCGGCATGCAGTCGCTCAGATGATGAACGATAGCGACCTTATCAGTGTGCAGGACTCCGATATTGAGGACGCAACAATTATTGCTATGGTTGGCAAGAAGAGGAAGGTTATTCACCTCATAGAAGCTGGTGACGTGGCTACGCGATTTAACCTAGACGTTGACCTCAATGTTGATGGTCATCCTGAGCTTGGTCAGACGCGGGATGCGATGCTGACCGCTCTTCGCAAAGAAATTATAGGTCGTCGGAGATGATCAACAGAGCTTGGTCTATATACAAAGACAACAGGTCTACATTCTACGATTTTAGAACTAACCGGCCTCATAGACACGGATTGCGGAATACTTTATTTTTGGGATTGTCGCTCGGTCTTGCGCTTCTGATTCAAGGCGACGCCAATGATCTGCTTGACGCAGTAATTACAGTTCAGGCGATCTTAATCGGCTTCAGCTTCAGCGTTATGTTTTTCCTCGTTCAGTCGGGGAACAAAACGGAAACTATAGCGTCTTCCATAGAAGAAGACCTGAGGCAGGAGCAAATTTCACTTCTATCAAAAGAATTGTTTTGGAATATTTCCTATTTTAATTTGACCGCCTTGACGGGGCTTCTCTGTGCCTTGGCTTTGATGATTCCAAATGTTTGGGGTACTGCAGCAGAATTTGTCGCGGGGCAGAAGTCGCTCGGCCTGATGAAGGGCCCGATGATTTTTGCCGAGTCGACTAGCTATTATTTAGCGAAGTTTTTCTTCTTCCTGCTTTTGATAGAAAGCTCTTTTACATTTCTTAGAACCGTAGGGCGGGTGAATTTCTTATTCGAAGAGCGAATGAAGGCAGCAGGTTAAAGTTGTCGCCTCACACCTTCACCTCCACCACCCCGCCGCCGGCGCGGAACTTGGCCGACATCTCCGCCATTCCGGCCTCCGCCTCGAACAGGCTCGCGCCCGCGTCGTTCTGGGCCGCCGCATCCCGGCGGATGTCCTGGCTGATCTTCATCGAGCAGAATTTCGGGCCGCACATGCTGCAGAAGTGGGCGGTCTTGTGGGCTTCCTTGGGGAGGGTCTCGTCGTGGTATTTGCGGGCGGTTTCGGGGTCGAGGCCGAGGTTGAACTGGTCTTCCCAACGGAACTCGAACCGGGCGCGTGACAGGGCGTCGTCGTGGGTGCGGGCAGCCGGGTGGCCCTTGGCGAGGTCGGCGGCGTGGGCGGCGATCTTGTAGGTGATGACGCCGTCCTTGACGTCCTGACGGTCGGGCAGGCCGAGGTGCTCCTTGGGCGTGACGTAGCAGAGCATGGCCGTGCCGAACCAGCCGATCATGGCCGCGCCGATGGCCGAGGTGATGTGGTCATAGCCGGGGGCGATGTCGGTGGTCAGCGGGCCCAAGGTATAGAAGGGCGCCTCGTGGCAGTGTTTGAGCTGCTCATCCATGTTCGCCTTGATCTTGTGCATCGGCACGTGGCCGGGGCCTTCGATCATCACCTGACAGCCCTTGGCCCAGGCGATCTTCGTCAGCTCGCCCAAGGTGCGCAGCTCGGCGAACTGGGCCTCGTCATTGGCGTCGGCGATCGAGCCGGGACGCAGGCCGTCGCCGAGGCTGAACGACACGTCGTAGGCGCGCATGATGTCGCAGATTTCCTCGAAATGCTCGTAGAGGAAGCTCTCCTTGTGGTGGCTCAGGCACCACTTGGCCATGATCGAGCCGCCGCGCGAAACGATGCCGGTGACGCGTTTGGCGGTCATCGGGATGAAGGGCAGGCGGACGCCGGCGTGGATGGTGAAATAGTCGACGCCCTGTTCGCACTGCTCGATCAGGGTGTCGCGATAGACCTCCCAGGTCAGGTCCTCGGCGATGCCGTTGACCTTCTCCAGCGCCTGATAGATCGGCACCGTGCCGATGGGGACGCTGGAGTTGCGGATGATCCAGTCGCGGATGTTGTGGATGTTGCGGCCGGTCGACAGGTCCATGACGTTGTCGGCGCCCCAGCGGGTGGCCCAGACCAGTTTGTCGACCTCGTCATCGACGGAGCTGAGGACCGCCGAGTTGCCGATGTTGGCGTTGATCTTCACCAGGAAGTTGCGGCCGATGATCATCGGCTCGACCTCGGGGTGGTTGATGTTGTGCGGGATGATGGCCCGGCCGCGGGCGATCTCCTGGCGCACGAACTCAGGCGTCACGAAGTCGGGAATGGCGGCGCCGAAGTCCTCGCCGTCGCGGATGCACGGCGCGTTCTGCTCGCGGCGCAGGTTTTCGCGGATGGCGACATATTCCATCTCGGGCGTGATGATCCCGGCCTTGGCGTATTCGTACTGGGTGACCGGACGGCCCTCGACGCCCTTGAACACCTTGTGGTTGGAGACGTCGAAGCGCGGGGCGAGGTGGCGGCCCGAGGCGTGGCCGTTGTCCTCGGGCTTGACCTCGCGGGGCTCGAGGACGGGGGCGATGTCGCCGCGGTCCAGCTGCCAGCTGGATTTGACGAGGGGCAGGCCCTTCTTGATGTCGATCGTGACGGTCGGGTCGGTGTAGGGGCCGGAGGAATCGTAGATCGTCACCGGCGGCTCATTGGCGCTCGGGTGGACGGCGACCTCGCGGAAGGGGACGCGGATGTCGGGGAAGAGCTCGCCCGAGACATAGACCTTCTTCGACCCGGCGCGCTCGCCGGTCGGGATGGTCCCGGTCTCCGCCATCACCTGTTCGCGGGCGTCCTTGAGCGCGAGCTCGACGTTCGGCTCTTCGGGGAGCGCGGGCGGGGTGACTTGAATGTTCATGGCGGCCTCAGGTGTTGAGGGCTCCGCCGACGTCGGGAATTACAAATGGGTCCTGTGGCGTGCGGACCGGAAGCGTACTCATCCCTTCGCCGGCATGACCCGGATCAGGTTCGGCCGGTCAGAGGGCTACCTCAATCTCAGCGGCTCGAATGCCGCCCCCGGGAGAACGCAATGACCCTAGGGCAATCGGGCGCGAGGCTCAACCGGAGACGTTCCGGTGGTAGGCGCGGAATGTGAGCGCGCTTAAGGCGAATTTCACTCACCCGCAAGCGAGAGTTGTTATATTTCCCTTGTAGCTCAGGCTCTTATGGGTTTGGCAATGTTTACAGGAAATGGTCGTTTCCTAGTAAATCCCCCGCTTCCCCCTCCCCAGGAACGCCATGACAAAGACGCTCCAACGACTGGTGTATCGCAGCACGGCCACCGGTAGCACGACCTCCCTGCTCAACCTCGTTTCCATCCTCGGCGAAAGCCAACGCAACAATGACCGCGACGAACTGACCGGCGCCCTGGCCGCGCACAAGGGCCGCTATGTGCAGGTGGTGGAAGGCGCGGCGACCACCCTGGACGGCCTGCTGCGCCGGCTGGAGCGGGACCCGCGCCACAAGGACATCAAGCTGCTGGAGCGTGAGAACATCACCACGCGCGAGTTCGGCCGCTGGGCCATGGCCAACGCCGTGGTGACGCCCGAGGCCGCCCCGGTGCTGGAGGATCTGATGGCGTCGGACTTCCCCTCGGCGGCCCTGATCGTCGAGGCGCTCAAGGCGGCGGTCAGCCTGCAGCACGCCGAGGCGGTCTAGGCGTCTTCGCACGGTCGTTTCGAGGGCGTAGGAGGGGTTCGCAAACCGGAGCCCCCTCATGCACCTCGCCCGCTTCCCCCGCGTCCGACTGGCCCATCTGCCCACGCCGCTGGAGCCGCTGCCGAGACTGTCCGAGGCGCTCGGCGTCGAGCTGTGGATCAAGCGCGACGACTGCACGGGTCTGGCCGGGGGCGGCAACAAGACGCGGAAGCTCGAGTTTCTGCTGGGCGACGCCTTCGAACAGGGGGCCGACACCCTGGTCACGCAGGGCGCGGTGCAGTCGAACCATGTGCGCCAGACGGCGGCGGCCGCCGCGGCCCACGGGCTGAAGTGCGAGATCATCCTCGAGGAACGCACCGGGTCGAAGGCGACCGACTATACCCGCAACGGCAATGTTCTGCTGGACCGGCTGTTCGATGCGTCGATCCGCACCGTGCCGGGCGGCTCTGACATGGTCGCCGAGCTGGAGATCACGGCCGAGGCGGTCAGGAAGCGCGGCGCCAAGCCCTATGTCATCCCGGGCGGCGGCTCCAACCCGATCGGGGCGCTGGGATACGTCGACTGCGCGCGCGAGATCGTGGTCCAGGCCGATGAGCTGGACATGCAAGTCGACCGGATCGTGACGGCGACGGGCAGCGCCGGGACCCATGCGGGTCTGGTCGCCGGTCTGGCGGTCATGGGCGCGGACATCCCGGTGCTGGGCATCGGGGTCCGGGCGCCGAAGGAGAAGCAGGAGGCCAATGTCCTCAAGCTGGCGAAGGAAACCGCCGCCCTGCTGGGCCGTCCCGACACGGTCACCGACGCCATGGTCGTCGCCGACTGCGACTATGTCGGCGCGGGCTATGGGCTGGTCGACGAGGCGGTGATCGAGGCGCTCAAGCTGGCGGCGCGCACCGACGGCATCGTTCTGGATCCCGTCTATACCGGCAAGGCGATGAAGGGGCTGATCGCCTTGGCCCGCGCCGGCCGGTTCGAGAACGAGACGGTCGTCTTCCTGCACACCGGTGGGGCTCAAGGGTTGTTCGGCTATCAGGGCGAGATCGAGGGTTCGCTCTGATGAAGGTGCTGGGCGTGCTCGGCGGCATGGGGCCGGCGGCGACGGTGGCGTTTCTGGCGCGGGTTCAGGCCCTGACGCCGGCCGAGGGCGACGCCGATCACATCCGCGTCCTGATGGACATGAACCCCCAGGTGCCGGACCGGAACAGGACGCCCGATCAGGCCGAGGCGGTGCTGGGCGAGATGGCGGCGCGGTTGAGGGACGCCGGCGCCGAGGTCATCGCCATGCCGTGCAATACGGCGCACGCGCAAGGCGCCGGCATCCGGGCGGCCGGTCTGCCCTTCATCGACATGATCGCCGAGACGACGGCGGCGGTGGTCGCGACGGGAGCGAAACGGGCGGGCATCCTCGCCACGCCGGGGGGCGAGGCCCTCTATACGGCGGCTCTGACGGCGGCGGGGATCGAGCCGGTGGTGCTGGAAGGCGCCGACCGCGACGCCTTCATGGCCCGGGTCTATGGGGTCAAGGCGGGCGACATGGGCGAGGCGGCGCGCACGCGGATGGCCCAACTGGCGGCGGCCCTGGTCGCGCGCGGCACCGATGTGGTCATCGCCGGCTGCACCGAGGTGCCGCTGCTGCTCGGCGCGGGGGAGGTGACCGTGCCTCTGGTGGATTCCGCCGAGGTGCTGGCGCAGGTCTGTGTGGACGCCTGCCGCTGAGATCGCTTGCCCTTCGCGCCGACCCTCGCCAAACCTGTCGCGATGACGACGCGTAGCCTGATTATCGATTGCGACCCCGGGGTGGATGACGCCGTGGGGTTGTTCCTCGCCTTCGCCGCACCGGAGCTGGAACTGCTGGCGGTGACCACGGTGGGCGGCAATGTCCCGGTGACCGCGACGGCGCGCAACGCCCGGATCATGCGCCAGATCGCCGGGCGCGAGGATGTGCCGGTCCATGCAGGCGCCGAACGCCCTCTGGTGCGCGAACCGGCCGGGGCGGGGGAGTTCCACGGGCTGGAGGGGACGGGCGACCTGACCGTCTTCGAGCCTGATGCGCCCGTTGCCGAGGCACACGCGGTCGACGCCATTATCGATCTGGTCATGAGCCGTCCGGCGGGCGAGGTCGCCCTGTCGGTCATGGGGCCGATGACCAATGTGGCGCTGGCGATGCGCAAGGAGCCCCGGTTGGCGGCGCATGTCGGCTGTGTCGTGGTCATGGGAGGGGCGCGCAGCGAGGGCGGCAACATCACTGCCTCTGCCGAGTTCAACATCTGGGCCGACCCGGATGCGGCGGCCGAGGTCTTCGCCTCGGGTTGCGAGATGATCGTCATGGGTCTGGACGCCACCCATCAGGTGCGGGCCACCGAGGCCCGTATCGCCGCCATCGAGGCCATCGGCACTCCGGCCGCCGAGGCCACGGCCTCGATGCTGCGCTTCTCCCAGCGTATCGAACGGACCATCGTCGGCTGGGACGCGGCGCCGCTGCATGACCCCTGCACCGTCGCCTGGCTGTTGAAGCCCGAGCTGTTCGAGACCCGGCCGTGCCGGATCGCGGTCGAGACGGCGTCCGACCTGACCCGCGGCCATACGGCGGTGGAGTTCCGCATCGACCCCGCGACCGCGCGCCATCACTGGGCGACGCAGGCGGACGGGCAGGGGGTGTTCGACCTGATCACGGCGACGCTGAAGGCCGCCGCCCCGCAGAGAAAGGCCGTCGGATGAACATTACCGTCGTCGGCTCGATCAACCTCGACTTCGTCGCCTCCGCCCCCAGCCTGCCGGCGCCGGGCGAGACGGTGACGGGCGCGACCCTGATGCGCCATCCGGGCGGTAAGGGCGCCAATCAGGCTCTGGCGGCCGAGAAGCTGGGCGCCGAAGTGGCCCTGATCGGCCGGGTCGGCGACGACGGCATGGCGGGCGTGGCCCTGGCCCTGATGGAGGATTTCGGCGTCGATCTGGCGGGGGTGGAGGTCGATATCGCCGCCCCGACCGGTGTCGCCCTGATCGCCGTCGATCCCTCGGGCGAGAACCAGATCGTGGTGGCGGCGGGCGCCAACCACATGGTCACGCCGGAACAGCTGCCGGCCCGGATCGAGGGGCCGCTGATCGTCCAGCTGGAGCTGCCGATCGCGACGGTGGAGGCCGCCGTCGGGCGCGCCGTGGGCTTCGTCTGCGCCAACCTGGCCCCCGCCGCCCCGGTGTCCGAGGCCCTGCTGCGCCGCGCCGACCTGATCGTGGTCAATGAGGTGGAGGCGGCCTTCTACGGCGACCTGCTGCATCACGGCGGCGGTCGGGTGGTGATCACCCAGGGCGCGCGCGGGGCCGAGATGTACCAGCGCGGGGTCAAGATCGCCTGGGCCAGTCCGCCCAAGATCACGGCAGTGGACGCCACCGGCGCCGGCGACGCCTTCGTGGGGGCCATCACCGTGGCCCTGCTGGACGGGATGGAGCCGGCGGACGCGCTGAAGTTCGCCTGCGCCGCCGGGGCCGTCGCCGCCACCCGCGCCGGGGCCCAGCCGTCCCTGCCGACGCGCGACGAGGTCGAGGCTCTTCTCGCCCAGGGCTAGCGGTTCCGGTTCCGGCCGGAACCGGCTATAGGCGCCGCGATGAACACGATCCTCTATGGACGGCCGCCGCTGGTCTTCGATCCGCCCGGCGCCGCGACCCAGACCTCGCCCCTGATCCCGGCCTCGACCGCGCTGGAAAGCCTCGCGCCTGGCTCGGTCGACGAGATCATGATCTATGCCCCGCCCGGCGTGCTGGAGCGGCGCTATACGCTGGCGCTCGCCCTGAAGGCCCTGAAGGTCGGCGGGCGGCTCGACGTCATGGCCCCCAAGGACAAGGGCGGCTCGCGGCTGAAGAAGGAACTGGAGGCGTTCGGCGTCGAGATCGGCGAGACGGCCAAGGCGCACCACCGCCGCTGCGTCGTCATCAAGCCGGAGGCGATGACCGGGATCGACGCCGCCATCGAAGCCGGCGCGCCGCGTCTGGTCGAGGGGCTGGAAGCCTGGTCGCAACCCGGCGTCTTCGCCTGGGACCGGATCGACGGCGGCTCGGCCCTGCTGGCCCAGGTTCTGCCGCCGCTGAAGGGATCGGGCGCCGATCTGGGCTGCGGCTACGGCGCGCTGGCGACCGTGGTGCTGCGTTCGCCGGCGGTGACGGCGCTGAAGCTGGTCGACACCGACCGCCGCGCGGTCGAGGCCGCGAAACGCAATGTCGAGGACCCGCGCGCGACCTTCGACTGGACCGATGTCCGCACGCTCGACGAAGGCGGCGATCTGGATTTCGTGGTCATGAACCCGCCCTTCCACGACGGCGGCGCCGAGGACCGGCGGCTGGGTCAGGCCTTCATCCGCAAGGCCGCTGGCATGCTGAAAAAGGGCGGCGTCCTGTGGCTCGTCGCCAACCGCCACCTACCCTATGAGGCTGAGCTGAAGGACGCCTTCAAGCGCGTGACCCCGGTCGGCGACGGCGGCGGCTACAAGCTGTTCGAGGCGACGAAGTGACCCGCGCTCAAGTAGCCCGAAGGGCGATAGCGCAATGAAAAAAGTTCCGACCAGCCGGGTGGACAAGCTGCTCGGCTCGATGGGCTACGGCTCGCGGACCGAGATCGCGCGGCTGGGCAAGGTCGGGGGCATTGTGCTGGACGGCGTCGATCTGACGGATGTGTCGAAGCGGATTCCGGTGACGGCCGACCTGTCGTCGCGGATGGAGATCGACGGCGAGCCTCTCGATCCCACGCCCGGTCTGGTCATCCTGTTGAACAAGCCGCTGGGCATGACCTGTTCGCACAAGGAGGACGGGGCGCTGGTTTATGACGTCCTGCCCGAGCGCTGGCGGCGGCGCGATCCGGCCATCTCGACCATCGGGCGGCTGGACAAACAGACCTCGGGCCTGCTGCTGCTCACCGACGACGGCGACCTGCTGCATCGGGTGATCAGCCCGAAGAAGCATGTGGCCAAGGTCTATCGCGCGACCCTAGCCCGGCCTCTGGTCGGGACGGAGGCGGCCCTGTTCGAACAGGGCGGTCTGGTGCTGGAGGGCGAGGACAAGCAGCTGGCGCCCGCGTATCTGGAAGTGCTCTCGCCGACCGAGGCCCGGCTGACGGTGACCGAGGGCCGCTATCACATGGTCCGTCGGATGTTCGCCGCCGTCGGCAACCACGTCGAGGCCCTGCACCGCGAACGGCTGGGCGGCCTGAGCCTGCCCGACGATCTGCCCCCCGGCGAGTGGCGGCTGCTGGATCAGGCGCAGATCGACGCGATCTTCGCCGGGTCTTGACCTCAGCCCGCCCGCCGCGCACCTGCGGGGCATGACCATCGGCGTGAAGATCTGCGGCCTGACCACTTCCGAGACGCTGGACGCGGCGCTGGACGGCGGGGCTTTGTTCGTGGGCGCGGTGGTGTTCGCCAGGAGCCCGCGCAACATCGCGCCGGTCGAGGCGGCGGCCCTGTTCGAGCGGGCGCGGGATCGGGCGAAAATCGTGGCGGTGGTGGTCAATCCCGACGACGCCCTGCTGGGCGAGATCGCGGCGACCCTGAAGCCGGACTTCATCCAGCTGCATGGCTCCGAGGCGCCCGGGCGGGCGGCAGAGGTCCGCACCCTGACCGGCGCCGGGATCATCAAGGCCCTGCCGATCCGCACCGCCGACGATTTCGGCGCGGCTGCTGATTGGGAGCCCTTCGCCGACCATCTGATGTTCGACGCCAAACCGCCCGAGGGCGCGGACCTGCCGGGCGGGGTGGGGGCCTCGTTCGACTGGTCCCTGCTGGCCGGACGAACGTTCGGCAGGCCGTGGTTCCTGGCGGGCGGGCTGAACCCCGACAACGTCGCCGAGGCGGTCCGGATTTCGGGTGCGCCCCTCGTGGACGTGTCCTCTGGCGTGGAAAGCGCCCCGGGTGTTAAGGACACGGCCCGGATCGCGGCGTTTCTGAAGGCGGCGCGGTCCTAATTCCGACGCCTCCCCGCGTGAAGGTCTGCCTGTGAACGCCATTCTGCCCAACGCCTACGCCCAGCCCGACGCCGAGGGCCGTTTCGGTCCCTATGGCGGCCGGTTCGTGCCCGAGACCCTGATGCCGCTGGTGCTGCAGCTGGACGAGGCCTATGCGGCGGCCAGGGCGGACCCGAGCTTCCAGGCCGAGCTGGACGGCTTCCTGACCCACTATGTCGGCCGCGAGAGCCCGCTCTATTTCGCCGAGCGCCTGACCGAGCATTTCGGCGGGGCCAGGATCTGGCTGAAGCGCGAGGACCTGAACCACACGGGCGCGCACAAGATCAACAACTGCATGGGCCAGATCCTGCTGGCCCGCCGCATGGGCCGCACGCGGATCATCGCCGAGACCGGCGCAGGCCAGCACGGGGTGGCGACGGCGACCGTCTGCGCCCGCTTCGGCCTGCCCTGCACCGTCTATATGGGCGCGGTCGATGTCGAGCGGCAGCAGCCCAACGTCTTCCGCATGAAGCTTCTGGGGGCCGAGGTCTTCCCCGTCACCGCCGGCGCCGCGACCTTGAAGGACGCGATGAACGAGGCGATGCGCGACTGGGTGACCAATGTCGAGGACACCTATTACATCATCGGCACCGCGGCCGGGATGCACCCCTATCCGATGATGGTGCGCGACTTCCAGTCGGTGATCGGCAAGGAGATCAAGAGCCAGTCGATGGCCCAGATGGGCAAGCTGCCCGAGGCCGTGGTCGCCTGTATCGGCGGCGGGTCGAACGCCATCGGCGCCTTCCATCCCTTCATCGACGACGCTGGCGTGCGGCTGATCGGGGTCGAGGCGGCGGGCCACGGGCTGGATACGCCGGATCACGCGGCCTCGCTGAAGGGCGGACGGCCCGGCGTGCTGCACGGCAACCGCACCTATCTGCTTCAGGACGACGACGGCCAGATCCTGGAAGGCCACTCGATCTCGGCCGGCCTCGACTATCCGGGCATCGGGCCCGAGCACGCCTGGCTGCACGACATCGGCCGCGCCGAATACCGCTCGGCGACCGATCAGGAGGCGCTGGACGCCTTCCAGCTGTGTTCGAAACTCGAAGGGATCATCCCCGCGCTTGAACCCTCCCACGCCCTGGCCCGGACGGGCGAGATCGCCAAGGAAGTGGGCAAGGGCGGCGACGTGGTCCTGCTGATGTCGGGCCGTGGCGACAAGGATATCTTCCAGGTCGCGAAATATCTGGGTGTGGAGTTGTGAGCATGAAAATCCTGACCACCGCCGCGACGGCGCTTCTGATTTCGGCCGGCGCCGCTTCGGCCGGAACCCCGGCGCCCCAGGTCGCCGCCGGGACCGCCGTGCCCTGGGGGCAGACGACCCGCACTCCGGCTCCGGCCCCCGCGCCCGCCCAGACACCCTCGGCGCCCGTCGCCGGCGCACCGACAGGTCTGCTCGACCTCGACATTCCCCAGGTTTCGGGCACGGCGGGCGATCCGACCTGCGGCGGCAACGCCGCGATCGCGAGCCAGGCCTTCTGCGTTCAGACCACCCAGGCGGCGATGCAGACGGTCGCCGATCAATACGATCAGGCCTTCCAGAAGCAGGGCTGGCTCGCGGCGGGCGGCGAGAACAACCTGACCGTCTATGTGAAGCGCAAGGAAGGCGGCGGCTGCATGGGCTTCCAGCTTCTGGCCTTCGCCGATCCGAACCGCGCCGCCGCTCCGGCTGCTCCCGGCTATTTCGCCTTCGCGACCATTCCCGGCGACGTCTGCGCCAACCGTCCGGCCCCGGCGGCGCCCGCCCAATGACCACAGCCCGTATCGACGCCCGTTTCGCCGCGCTGAAGGCCGAGGGCCGGGCCGGCTTCGTGGCCTATGTCATGGCCGGGGATCCCTCGCGCGACGAGGCGCTGGAGATCCTGAAGGGCCTGCCCGCAGCCGGGGCCGACATCATCGAGCTGGGCTTCCCGTTCAGCGACCCCATGGCCGAGGGTCCGCCGATCCAGCGCGCCGCCCAGCGCGGCCTCAAGGCCGGGCTGACGCTGAAGGGTACGCTTGAGCTCGCCGCCGCCTTCCGCGAGACCGACGCCGACACCCCGGTGATCCTGATGGGCTATCTGAACCCCATCGAGAGCCACGGCTATGAGGCTTTCGCGCGTGACGCGGCAGCCTCGGGCATCGACGGCCTGATCGTGGTCGACTGCCCGCCGGAAGAAGCGGACCCGCTGTCCGACGCCCTGGACGCGAACGGCGTCTCCCTGATCCGTCTGGCCACCCCGACCTCGGACGACGCCCGTCTGAAGGTCATCGCGCGGCGCACCTCGGGCTTTGTCTATTATGTCTCCGTCGCCGGCGTGACCGGGGTGAAGGAGGCGCAGGCCGTCTCGGTCGCCCCCGCCGTCGAGCGGGTTCGCAAGGCTTCGGGCCTGCCGGTCGCCGTCGGCTTCGGGGTCAAGACGCCCGAGCGCGCCGCCGAGATCGCCCGCGTCGCCGACGCCGTGGTGGTCGGCTCGGTCCTGGTCGAGGAGGTCGCCTCGGCGCTCGCCGCGAACGAACCCGCCGCCCCGCGCGTTCTGGCGAAGGTGAAGGCTCTCGGCGACGCCGTACGGGGTGCGCGCGTGGGCGAAACCGTCTAGAGACCCGCCATGGCCGATAACAAACCCCATCCTGAAAAGCCCCGCGGAGGCTGGCTTGCCCGCTTCGCTCCGGGCGTGCGCAAGATCGTCAGCCGCCGGACGAACGAGACGCCCGACAATCTCTGGGTCAAGGATCCGGATTCGGGCGAGATGCTCTATCGCTCGGACCTCGAGGCCGCCCTGTGGGTGACGCCGTCGGGCCGTCACATGCGGCTGAACGCCGAACAGCGGCTGCGCTACACCTTCGACGACGGACAGTTCGAGGCGATCGACACGCCCGATGTGCCCGAGGACCCGCTGAAATTCTCGGACGGCAAGTCCTACAAGGATCGCCTCGGCGCAGCGCGCAAGGCGGCCGGCCGCAAGGACACGATGATGATCGGCTTCGGCGAGATCGACGGCACGCCCGCCGTGGTCATTGTCCAGGACTTCAGCTTCATGGGCGGGTCGCTGGGCACCGCCGCGGGCGAGGCCTTCGTCGCCGCCGCCCACGCCGCCATCGCCCGTGAGGTCCCGCTGGTCTGTTTCACCGCCGCGGGCGGCGCGCGGATGCAGGAGGGCGCGCTCAGCCTGATGCAGATGGCCCGCTCGACCCTGGCTGTGCAGGAGCTGAAGGCGGCCCAGCTGCCCTATGTTGTGGTTCTCACGGACCCGACCACCGGCGGCGTCACCGCCAGCTACGCCATGCTGGGCGACGTCCATCTGGCCGAGCCGGGCGCGCTGATCGGGTTCGCCGGGGCGCGGGTGATCGAAAGCACCATCCGCGAGAAACTTCCGCCGGGCTTCCAGCGTGCGGAATATCTTCAGGAAAAGGGCATGGTCGACAAGGTCGTCGCCCGTCCGGATCTGCCCGCGACCCTCGGCGCCGTCCTGGCGATGCTGATGGGCGGAAAGCGCCGCGCCGCCTGATCCCGACGCGTCGCGGGTGCGATTTACCCCTCAGGCGTCGAGATTTGTACCAAAGTTAGGACGCGATGCGCGGCCTTGGCGCATAGAATGCTTCGTGTCCGGACACAGTACGTTCGGACGGGGCGGCCCGGTCGCTTAAGTCCCTTCCAGACTGACCGGGTCGCATCCACTTTTCGGGGTTTCGGCCGCCCGTCAGGGGCGGTAGCGGGCCGGGAGGGCGGCGACTTCGGCCTCGGTCAGCTTCTTGTCGATACGGGCGCGACAGGTCTGAAGCGGCGCGGCGGAGCCCGGCACCGCCAGGGTCGCCCACTCGTCCGTGCACAGACGGCTTCCACCCATCTCTGATACGATCGCCAGCCGGCTGGCGTGGTCCAGGTCGAGGCACCCACCCGCCGTGGTCAGTTGATAGACGCCTGAGCCGCGGACCTTGAGGTACAGGATGGGGCCGTCGCCGGAGCGGAAATTGTCGACCTGTTGCTGGGAGAAGCACTGTCTTTCCGGCGTCTCGGCCCGGGCCCGACTCCCGTTGGGGGCGGCGGCCGAACCGACGATCAGGCCGATGACGGGGACGAGAACCAGCAGGGACTGACGCACGGCGGCCTCCTTCGGCGCATTGGGTTCAGGCAGTCCGCGCGATTTTGCGCTCAGGCGGACCGGGGGGCAAGGACGGGATTGAATCGCTGCGGCGACAGGCGCGCGGCAAATCCACGAGGCAGGGGCGAGGGGGCGTTCGCGATCAGGGCCGCCAGATGCTCGCCCAGGAGCGGGGCGACGCAGAAGCCCCGCGACCCCAGACCGCCCAGAACATGGAGACCATCGTCGAGCGCGCCGCAAACCGGCAACCGGTCCGCGGTGGTGGCGCGAACCGCCGCACGGGCCTGGGTCGACTCGGTTTCGATCCGTACGGCAAGGTCCGGGAACCGGGCAGCGAGGACCGCGCGGTTGCGCTCCGTATCCCCGGCGCGGACCTCGGTCGTCGTCTCGTCGCGGTCGTGGGTGGCGCCGAACAGAAAGCCGGATCCGGTCGGGGCCAGATAGCCGCCCCAGGCCGTGGCCTCGGGCGCCGGATCGACCTCGACCCAATCGGCCTGACCCCGCACGGGACGCAGCTTCAGCTCGGGGGCCACTTCGGCAGCGGCCCAACCGGCGGCCAGAATCACGGCCTCAGCCTCGGCCAGAACGGCGCCCGTCGCATCCAGCAGACGCATCGTCGCGCCGTCGCGCGCGATCTGTGCGACCCGGCCCGCCACGATCGGGATGCCATCCAGCCAGTGGTCCAGAATCCGCGGGGGCGCGGCGGTCAGGGCGCCGGCCATGTGCAGGCCGCCTTCAGACGCCGTCATCGCGTCCTCGGGCCACCAGGGCTGGGCCGCGACCTTGGCGAAGCGCACGGCGTCGCGCTCGGACTGCTCCAGCTGGGTCACGCCCGGCGCGATCACGGCGCCCGGCGTCGCCTGATAGAGGGCGCGGGCGCGCTCCAGGGCCTGGGCGTGAAAACCGGCGATGACCGCGTCGCCCGCGTCGAGCCGGGGCGTGACCAGAGACGCCGGAAAGCCCGATCCCCCGGCGCCGGGCCGTTCCGCCTCGATCAGGACGACCGGGATGTCGAGAGCCTTCAGGGCGCGGGCGACCGAGGCTCCGCCGATCCCGCCGCCGATGACGGCGACCGAAGCTGGCACGCAGGCCGCGGGCTCTGCTTCGGGCAACCGGGCCTCGAGACGTTCGCGCTTGCGCCCGTGGCCGGGGCGTTTCTCGACCTGAAAGCTGCGTTCCGACAGGCCGCGTCGCACGGCCCCGGCAACGGTGAAGGTCGCGACCCGCGCGCCGGGCGCCGACCGGGCGGCGATCCCGTCCATGACGGCGTCGGACCACATGCCGGGGTTCAGGGCCGGGGAGAAGCCGTCCAGGAACCAGGCGTCGGCCTGCCCCTGCCACTCCTCCAGCGCCCAGGCGGCGTCGCCGACGGCCAGGTCGATCGTGGCGCGGAAATCGAGCAGATCGATCCGGTGGAAGCCAGGCGTTCCGGCCGGCCAGGCCGCGATGAGGGCGGCGGTGATATCGGCGACCTCCGGCCAGGCGCCTAGAGCACGCGCCGCCTCCTCCGCCGTCAGCGGAAAGGCCTCGATGGAGAAGATATTGAGGCGGCCGTCCGCAGGGCCCTCGCGCCGCCACAGGTCCAGCAGGGCGATAATGTTCAGGCCGGTGCCGAAGCCCAGCTCCGCGACCGTGAACGTCTTCCGGCCTGCCCAGACTTCCGGCATGCCGCAACCGCCGAGGAAGACCGCGCGGCTCTCGGCCAGGCCGTCGTCCTTGGAGAAATAGACGTCGCCGAACCGGGCGGAGCGCGGCGCGCCGTCCTCGGACCAGGTCAGGTCGGCATGTCCGGTGGTGTCGGGATCGGGGAGCATGACGCTCTCCTACACTGGCCCCTCCGCCCGGACGACGGCGGATACGAAAAAGGGGCCGCCCGAAGGCGACCCCTTTCCGTCGAAACCCCGGACCTCGATCCGGGGGCTCTTCACAAGATCTAGTGCTTTTCCGGAGCCGGGGCCGGGGCGTGCGGCGCCATGGCGCTTTCGGCCGGGGCGGCGTGGGCGTCGGCGGCAGGAGCCGTCGTGGTGGCGGCGGCGGCGCTGGAAGCGGCCTCGCCCGCAGCGGCGGCGGCGTCGGTCGCGGCCTGGTCGGCGGTCGCGGCGGCGTCCGCGGCGGTGTCGGCGGCGGCGGCCGAATCAGCGGCGGCGTCGGCGGCCTTTTCCTCGGGCTTGGCCGAGCAGGCCGTGATGGCCAGGGCGGCGGCGGCGGCGGCCGAGAGGGCCATCAGGTGACGAATGGTCATGGGGAATTCCTTCCTTTTCCGCGGGATCTTCAAGCCCCGCATCGAGGAGCAGACGCCCCCGTGAGCGAAATCGCAAGTTAAAAACTCACGCGTTCGTGATCGTCGGCCTGAGGTGCGACGATCGGTCGTCGGGTCTCGACCCGGGTCAGTGGGCCGCCGGTTGCGGCGCGGCTTCTGGCGTTCCGGCGGCCTCGGCGGCCTGGGTCCCGGCCTGGAGGGCGGCTTCGCTGGCGGCGGCCGCGTCGGCCCCGGCCTTGGCGGCGTCCGAGGCCGCCTGATCGGCGGACGCGGCGGCGGCTTCCGCCGAGGCGGCTGCGCTCTGTTCGGGGTGATCGGAGTGGCAGGCGGCGACGATGAGGGCGGTCCCGAACAGGGACGCGACCAGCAGCGGGCGGAGGGTCATGGCAGGCTCCCGACGACACGGGCGTTCAGGCCCGCGCCTCGGCGTAACGCAAGCCGGATGACAGAGGCAAGCCGGGAGGCCGCCGGTCGAACCGGCGGCCTCCCGTCAAGTGATCAGTGCTTCGGGGCCATTGTGCCGTCGGCGGGCGCGGCCGGAGCCATCTTGTCGGCCGGAGCGGCCGGGGCGGGGGCCATCGCGCCGCTGGAGGGCGCCATCGCGCCGTCGGTTGGCGCCATGGAGCCTTGGGCGGCGGGGGCGGCCGGCGCCATGGCGCTGTCGGAGGCGGGGGCCATCGACCCTTCCGCGGCCGGCGTCATCGGGGCCTCGGCCTTCTCGTCCGGGGCGGGCTTGCAGGCGGCGATGGACAGGGCTGCGAGGCCGGCGGCGGCGAGTATCAGGTGGCGAGCGGTCATCAGGAGTTCCCTCTGTCGTTGGTTCGGCGAGGCGATGCGCCGCGCCGTTGAAGCTTGCGAGGGGCGTTCCGTCCGCGCCCTCGACCCAGCTACGCGGGCGAGGGGCGAACGGTTACAGGCTCGGCCGTCAGTGCGGGGCGGTCGGGCCGCTTGAGGCGCCGGCGGGCGACAGGGTGCCCTTGGTCGCGGCGATGGTTTCCTGGGTCGTCGGCGGAGTTGTCGTCGGGGCGGGGGCCATGGAGGACGAAGAGGCCGGGGCCATAGCGCCGCCTGCTGCGGGCGCGTTCGACGAAGACCCGCTGGAGGCCGACATGGCGCCGGAGCTGGCCGGGGCGTTGGAACCGGCGTCGGACGCCGACATCGCGTCGGTCGAGGCGGCGGGCGCCGTCTCCTCGGCGGGCTTCTGGCACGCGGCGACGGACAGGGCGGCGGCGCCGACGGCGAGGATCATCAGTCTTTTCATGGCGTTCTCCCGGACGAGATCGCCTGGGCCGGAACGGCCCGCCGTCATCGGCTCGCGCGATCGTCTCGCGGGGTGAACGAGCTTGAGTGGACTGTGTTCCGTCAGTCGGCGGAGGGCTTAGTCCGCAGGCGCGGCGGCCAGGGCCTCTTCCATCTCGGCGAAGGAAGGCTGGGCGGCCGAGGGGATGTCCCCGCGGCCGATTTCGACCGAGATCTGCGCCGCGTTGCCGTGCAGGTGGGCGACGAGAACCGACTGGATGATCTTGTAGAAGGCGGCTTCCTCATCGACGATCGCGTTCAGGCGCGCCGCGAACGGGCCGACCAGACCATAGGCCAGGAACACGCCGAGGAAGGTGCCGACGAGCGCCGAGCCGATCATCTCACCCAGCACGGCCGGGGGTTCGGTGATGGCGCCCATGGTCTTGATGATGCCGAGCACGGCCGCGACGATGCCGAGCGCGGGCAGGCCGTCGGCGAGATTCTGCAAGGCGTGCGGGGCCATGGCGGCCTCGTGGTGGTGCTTCTCGAGCTGCTTCTCCATGGCGTCCTCGATCTGGTGAGGATCCTCCAGGTTCATCGTCATCATCCGCAGGGTGTCGCAGATGAAGTCGATGGCGAAATGGTCCTTCATCACCTTCGGGTACTTCTGGAAGATGCTGGATTCGCCGGGCTTTTCGATGTGGCTTTCCAGGGCGATGACGCCCTTGGACTTCATCGTCTTGGTCAGCTGGAAGAGCAGGGACAGCAGATCCTTGTAGTCCTGCTTCTTCCACTTCGGCCCGGCGAAGCATTTGCCGAAGCCGCCCATGGCGCTCTTGATGACCCCGATCGAGTTGGCCATCAGGAAGGCCGCGACGCCGGCGCCGAGGATGGCCATCAGTTCGTGCGGGGCGGCGTGAAGGATCACGTCCATCTTGCCGCCGGACATCAGGAAGCTGCCGAACACGAGGCCGAACAGCAGCACAATGCCGATAATCTGGAACATAGACGGGCGCCCGGAGTCCGCGAGGAGAGATCGGGACCATCGCCGTTAATGATTAAGGGGCGGTTGCGATTTGCCGCCCGATGTTCTCAGAGCCGGTTTTCGCCGCTGATGATGGCTGCCAGGATCGCCGGGGTCAGCTTCTGATAGCCGGACTTGCCGCCGCGGACATAGATCGGGCCGTCGACCCTGGCCGGATCGAAGCCTTCGTTCACCAGATCGACCTTGCGGTATTTGAACGTGCCCGTGGTTTCCAGCGACTTGGCGATACGGATGAAGACAGGCCGCGCATAGGAGGGCAGCTGTTCGTCGGCATAGTCCGCGAAGGCCTTGGCGGAGAATTTCTCGTCCAGGATCAGGGTGACCATCCCGGCCTTGCCCTCGGTGAATGGCACGGGAACGCCATAGGCGATGACTTCCCTGACGCCCGGCGCCTCGGCCAGGCGCTGCTCGACCTCGGAGGTGGAGACGTTCTCGCCCTTCCAGCGGAAGGTGTCGCCGATCCGGTCGATGAAATAGAGGTAGCCTTCGCTGTCCTGACGCATCAGGTCGCCGGTGCGGAACCATTTGTCGCCGCGGGCGAAGACGTCGGTCAGGATCTTCTTTTCGGACGCGGCCTTGTCGGCATAGCCGGAGAAGTCGTGGCGGACATCGTTGCCGATGGCGCCGATGGCCTCGCCGATCTCGCCCGGACGGGCCTCCTCGCACAGGCCGTTGGCGCCGCGCACCGGCTCGTTGGAATCGACGTCAAAGCGGACCAGACGGATGTTGATCTGCTTTTTCAGCATCCTGGGCACGCGGCCGATGGCGCCCTGTTTGCCGTCGAAATTGAACAGGGAGACGTTGCCCTCGGTCGAGCCGTAGAATTCGAGGATGTCGGGGATCCTGAACCGGCTCTGGAACTCGGGCCAGACGTCGGGGCGCAGGCCGTTGCCGAAGGCCAGCCTCAGCTTGTGGGCGCGGTCGTCCTCGCCCGGCGGGCAGTTGACCAGATAGCGGCACAGCTCGCCGATATAGACGAACATCGTCGCCCTGGTGGCGCGGACGTCGGCCCAGAAGTTGGTGGCCGAGAAGCGCTTCCTGAGGATCAGCCGTCCGCCGTTCAGCAGGGCCGGGCCGATGCCGACCAGGCCGCCGGTCGAATGGTACAGCGGCAGGACGTCATAGATGGCGTCCTGGGGCGTGGAATTGGTGCAGCCGGCGAAGGCCCGCATATAGGTCCGGGCGCGCGAATGGGGGATGCGCGCCGCCTTGGGCAGGCCGGTGGTGCCGGAGGTGTAGATGTAGAGGGCGGTGTCGCGGTTGGTCAGGCCCTCGCGCACCGACTTCGGCGGCCGCACCGAGGAGGCGCTGCGCACGGCGTTGTCCAGGTTGCGGCGGGCGTCGGCCTCGTCCTCGGGCTTCAGGCCCACGACCCACAGCATCAGGCTGCGCGTGGCGAAGGGGCGAGCCTCCTCGACCTGTTTCCAGGTGCTCTCGTCCGCGACCACCTGGGCCACATTGACGATGTTCAGGCAGTGGGCGAGCGCCTGGCCGGTCAGGTTGGTGTTGATCAGTGCGGTGGCGATGCCGACCTTGGAGAAGCCGATCCAGGCCGCGAGGTATTCGATGCGGTTGTGCATCACCAGGCCGACGACGTCAGAACGGCGCAGGTTGCGGCTGCGGGCCCAGGCCCCGAAGCGGTTGGCCAGGGCGTCCAGCTCGCGATAGGTGACCTTGCGGGTCTCGTCCTCGACCGCGATGTTGTCGCCGAACTTGTCGACGGCCTCTTCGAAGTCGTCACAGAGCAGGACCGAACTGTCCAGCTCGATCGGCTTGATCCGCTTGAGCAGCCGCCGCAGGCCGTTGGCGAATTTGAGGTCGCGCCTGATATTCGCTGCGAGACCCATGATTGCCGTCACTCCGTATGCGCCTTGTGTTCTCCTGATGGACAACCCGCCCGCCCGGGTCAACTCGCGGGCGAATTCAGAACGATGCTCCGTGAGGTTTTGGGCGGTCCGTGGCGCCGTTGCGCCGGTAACGCACGGTCAAGTTTCACCTTTCGACAGGATTGAACGGACGTCAGTTTTCGTCGGCTTGATCCCGGACCAAGCGCGACGTTAAATCGCACAACGCCGGTCGTCGGATCGTCCGAATGAATTCCCGGCGGGGGGAGATTTTCGATATGCGCCGCCTTTCCATCGCCGCCGGTCTGTTCGCCCTGGCCGCCGCCGTCGCCGCCCCGGCCTTCGCCCAGGATTTCGACGCCGACACCACCTACGGAAACCTGGACCTGCAGGCCGGCTTCACGCCCGATCCGGCCCTGGTGTCGCTTCAGGCGGGTGGTTCGATCGACGCCTCGACCCGGTTCGACAGCTGCCAGGGCTTCATCGCCCAGGCCCCCGACGTGCGACTGATGTGGAGCGGTTCGACCAAGGGCGGTTCGCCGATCAAGATCTCGGTCGTGTCCAACGCCGACACCACCCTGGTGGTCAATGCGCCGGACGGCAGCTGGCACTGCGACGATGACAGCGGCGAGGATTCCAACCCCTCCCTGACCCTGACGCCCCAGAACGGCCGCTACGAGATCTGGGTCGGCACCTATACCTCGGGCGAGACCAAGAATTCGGTCCTGTCGGTCTCTGAAGTCACCAGCTTCTGAGGTCTTGAAGCCTTACTATAAGGCAAGCGGCGCCGTGGCGCGCGGTTATCGTCACGATTGTGGCGGCAACGGTGTTTCTTCTGGGCGCTGACGATTTGGCGGAACCCGGATCGGTGGCGGATGTTCTTTCTCCGAACTTTTGGAGGATACAATGTCCGTCACCTATACTGACGATACCGTCGCCCCGACTTCGGAAAATGTCTATGTGCCGTCCTTTGCGCGCCGTCCGGCGAAGCAGAAGAAGGTGCGCGCCTGGATGATCCTGGCCCCCATCGCGGCGGTCGCCCTGATCGGCGGCGGCGCGGCGATGCTGATGACCAGCGGCGGCGAACCCGCCCAACCCCTCGCCGAACCCGCTCCGGCCCCGACACCCATGGTCCAGCCGACACCGGTCGCCCCGGCTCCGGTCGCCGCGGTTCCGGTCCAGGCCACGCCCGCTCCGGTCGTTCGTGAGACCGCGCCCGCTCCGGTCGCCCGTCGTGAAGCGGCGCCGGTCCGCTCAGCCCCCCGTCCGGCCGCAAGTCCGGCGCCCCGCGTCGAGACCCCGGTTCCCACCGGCCCGCAACCCTATAGCGGCGCTACGTCGTCGTTGAACGCGACCACCCCGGCCCCGGGGATCGTGACCCCTTCGATCCCGGCTCCCACCCCGGCTCCGGCCCCGGCCCCGGTCATCGTGGTTCAGCCCGTGAACTAAGGTTTGCGCCCCGGGTCCGTGCTTGAGTTTGCGGACCTGCGTGAAGAGGCCCCGACGGATCGATCCGCCGGGGCCTTTTGCTGTGTGGTCGCGGGCTGAGCCTAGTTCGCCGCGGATACCCGCCACACGGCATTGCCAACGTCGTCCGCGACCAGAAGGGCGCCGGTCCGGTCGGTCTGGACGCCCACGGGCCGCCCTTGCGCCTCGCCTTCGCTGTTGAGGAAGCCGGTCAGGACGTCGCGCGGCATGCCGGTCGGGACGCCATTGGCGAAGGTCACGAAGATGACCTTGTAGCCATTGGGCGCGGCGCGGTTCCATGAACCGTGCTGGCCCACGAAGGCGCCGTTCCGGAAGGCTGCGGGCAGGGTGGTGCTGTCGGAGAAGGTCAGGCCCAGCGAGCCCGTATGAGCCCCAAGGGCATAGTCGGGCTTGATCGCGCTGGCCACCAGGGCCGGGTTCTGCGGCTTGACCCGCTCATCGACGTTCTGACCGTAGTAGCTGTACGGCCAGCCGTAGAAGGCGCCGGGCGTGACCGAGGTCATATAGTCGGGGACCAGATCATTGCCGATCTCGTCACGCTCATTGACCGAGACCCACAGCTTGCCGCTTTCGGGGTTCCAGGCGAGGCCGACCGGATTGCGAATACCGGAGGCATAGACGCGGCTGGCGCCCGTCGCCCGGTCGATCTCCAGGATGGCGGCGCGGTTGACCTCTTCGGCCATGCCGAAGTCGGCGACGTTGGAGTTGGAGCCCACCCCGACATAGAGCTTCGTCCCGTCGGGGCTGGCGACGAGGCTCTTGGTCCAGTGGTGGTTCCGGCCGGCCGGCAGGTCGGTCAGCTTGACCGGCGCCGCGGTGATCTGTGTCTGGCCGGTCTGATAGGGGACACTGACCACGGCGTCGGCGTTGGCGATGTAGAGTTGGTCGCCGACCAGGGCCATGCCGAACGGCGACATCAATCCTGACAGGAAAACGGTCTTCAGCTCCGCCGTCCCGTCGCCGTCGGCGTCGCGCAGCAGGGTGATGCGGTTGGGGCTCGGCGCCCGGGCCCCCGCCTTCTTCATGAACAGCTTTTCGAAGAAGCCCTTGATGCCTTCCGACTTCACCTCGGGCGGTTTGGGCGGCGCATTGGTCTCGGCGACCAGGATGTCGCCGTTGGGCAGGCGATAGAGCCAGCGCGGATGGTTCAGGCCCGTGGCGAAGGGCTGAACCCTCAGTCCGGCGGCCGGTGTCGGCATGGCGCCGGCGGGCCAGCCGACGGCCGGGGCCACCTTCACCGTGGGGAACAGGGCCGAATGCGGCTTGGGCAGGGTGGGGGAGGGGCCGAAGCCGACGGAGGGATCCAGTGTCTCCTGCCCGCCGCAGGAGGCGAGCATCAGGGCGGCGGCGCAGACGGCGAGAAGCGATCGGGACATGGGCGGACCTCAGTTCGGAAGCGGTGCGGGAAACTCGAGCCGGGCCGGATCATAGCCCAGCTCGCGAACACGTTCGACAAGCCGCGCCAGCTCCGCCCGCGACGGGATCGTGCGGGTGTAGATCCACAGCCGGTCGAAGGTCGGATCGGCGGAAATGAACCAGCTGTAGTCGTCGGCGTGATCGAGGATCCAGAACTCCCAGGTCACCAGACCGCCGAAATAGCGGGCGCGGAATTTGGCGTTGGTCCCGGGGTCGAGAATGGTCGCCCGTGCGCCGATGGCCTTTTCCTTGCCGGTCGGAATCTTGTCCTGACAGGTGTCGCGCAGGGTCAGGGCGGTCGGGCCGGTCAGGGTGTAGCTGGTCGTACCCGCCACGCAGCCGTCGGTCAGCCGCATCGGCAGCCGGCCAATCTCCAGCCAGCGACCGGAATAGAGCCGGCTCGCGTCGACGGCCCTGGCCGGCTGAGGCGCGCGGTACTGGCTGGGAGACGGGGCCGTGGCGCAGGCGCTGAGCCCCGCCGAAAGCGCCAGCGCGGCCGAGGCGGCGACGGCGAGGGATCGAAGGGACATCGGGGCAGGCTCCACGGGTGCGGTGACAACCATCAGCTACGAGCGCGGTTCCCGTCGCGATGCGGCCATGCTCACGACACAAGAAGATATATCTTGCGAATTGTTCGCAACTGACTATATCCGAGGCACGACAGAAGGAAGACCCCCATGGCCGACGCCACACCCATCTCCGAGGCTCGCACCGAGACCGCCCACGCCAGCCGCTATCTGCAACAGCTGGCCAAGCACTGGGGCCACAAGTTCGAGGTCAGCTTCACCCCGACGCAGGCGACCATCGACCTGCCGCTCGGCCGTTGCGAACTGGCGGCTGACGATCGGGCGCTGGAGGTGACGCTCAAGGGCACGCCCCACGTCGACATGGAACGGTTCAAGACAGTCGTCGCCGAACACCTGCAGCGCTTCGGTCACCGCGAGACCCTGACCTTCGACTGGCGCGACGCGACGCCCGCCTGAATCGGGCGACCCGACGCCGAATTGTGTCAGCAGCCCCGCCCGGCGCCTTGAGGGTCTGAAGAACGTCGCCATATTCCCCGCGCGGCCGCAGCGTCGGCGCGCGGGGATCCTGCATGACCTTGACGACCAATACGCCGCCGAAAGCGGCCCCCGTGATCACCATCGCGGGCCTGTCCAAGACCTATAAATCCGGCCTCCAGGCCCTGAAGACGGTGGATCTGAGCATCGGCAAGGGCGAGATCTTCGCCCTGCTGGGCCCGAACGGGGCGGGTAAGACCACCCTGATCTCCATTGTCTGCGGCATCGTCACCCCCTCGACCGGCACGGTCGTCGCCGACGGCTTCGACATCCAGAGTCAGTACCGTCAGGCCCGTTCGCGCATCGGCCTGGTGCCGCAGGAGCTGACGACCGACGCCTTCGAAACGGTGCTGGCCACCGTCACCTTCTCGCGGGGTCTGTTCGGCAAGGCGCCGAACCCGGCCTTCGTCGAACAGGTGCTGCGCGACCTGAGCCTGTGGGACAAGAAGGACGCCAAGATCATGACCCTCTCGGGCGGCATGAAGCGCCGGGTCATGATCGCCAAGGCCCTGAGCCACGAGCCTGACATCCTCTTCCTCGACGAGCCCACGGCCGGCGTCGATGTCGAGCTGCGCCGCGACATGTGGCAGCTAGTCAGGAAGCTGCGCGACCGCGGCGTGACCATCATCCTGACCACCCACTATATCGAGGAGGCCGAGGAGATGGCCGACCGGGTGGGCGTCATCCTCAAGGGCGAGCTGATCCTCGTCGAGGAGACGAAGGCCCTGATGAAGAAGCTGGGCAAGAAGACCCTGACGCTGAACCTCGCCGAGCCCATGACCGCCGTCCCCGCCGAACTGGCGCAGTGGAAGCCCGAGCTCAAGAACGAGGGCCATGAGCTGGAATACAGCTTCGACGCCAATGCCGACGACACCGGGGTCCCGTCGCTGATCCGGGCGCTGGAAAAGCTGGGCGTCGGCTTCAAGGACCTGAACACCAAGCAGAGCTCGCTGGAAGACATCTTCGTCTCCCTTGTTCACCGCGACAAAGGAGAAGCCGCATGACCTTCAACGCTTACGGCGTCTGGGCCATCTATCGTTTCGAGATGGCGCGGGCCCTGCGCACCCTGTGGCAGTCGGTGGTCACCCCTGTGATCACCACGGCGCTGTATTTCGTCGTCTTCGGCTCGGCCATCGGCGGCCATATGAACTCGGTCGACGGCGTGCCCTACGGCGCCTTCATCGTGCCGGGCCTGATCATGCTCAGCCTGTTCACCCAGTCGATCTTCAACGCCTCCTTCGGCATCTACTTCCCGAAGTTCACAGGCACGATCTACGAGATCCTGTCGGCGCCGGTCAGTTCGATGGAGATCGTCATCGCCTATGTCGGGGCGGCGGCGACCAAGTCGGCGGTGCTGGGGCTGATTATCCTGGCCACGGCGTCCCTGTTCGTGCCGCTGCACATCCTGCACCCCTTCGCCATGTTCGCCATGCTGGTGCTGATCTCGGTGACCTTCAGCCTGTTCGGCTTCATCATCGGCGTCTGGGCCAACGGCTTCGAACAGCTGCAGATGATCCCGATGCTGATCGTCACGCCCCTGACCTTCCTGGGCGGCTCGTTCTATTCGATCGACATGCTGCCCCCGGCCTGGCGGACCATCACCCTGTTCAACCCGGTGGTCTATCTGATCTCGGGCTTCCGCTGGACCTTCTACGGGGCCGGGGACGTGGGCGTCGGCTACAGCGTGCTGGCCACCCTCGGCTTCCTCGCGGTCTGTCTGGTCATCGTCGGCTGGATCTTCAAGACGGGCTATCGGCTGAAGAACTGACCCGCGCCGGGGCGGCCGGCGGCTGAACGCGTCTTAAGGTTGGGGCCACGAAAGGGCCGAACTGCAACCCCATCGTCGCGTTTCAGTGTCATCGTCAGCGCCGGGCCGTTCCCGCGCGACCGGAGCATCCATGTCCGACAAGACCCCGGAAAACGCGCCTCGCCCGGACGCCCCGTCTTCATCGGATGCGGCAGGTTTCTCGCGGCGGCAGGTGCAGTGGGGCCGGATGCCGTCCCAGGTGTTCCGCACCGGGCCCCTACCCAAGGCCCAACCGCTGGCGCCTCTTCCGCCGGTTCCCCCGGTCTCTCCGATTCCGGTCCGTCCCGCGCCTGCTGCGGCGGTGGCGCGTCCGGCGGCGACCGGGCAGGGGAGCATCTACAGCGGCTCCCTGATCCCCCGCGCCCGGCCGGATGCGGCCACGGGATCCTTGCCGCCGATCGCCCGTCCCGCCACGCCTCCGGTCGCCGCCGCCCGGCCGCAATCTGTCCAGAGCCCGCCCGAACATCCCGCGCGTCAGGCGCTCGCGGCCGGACGCCCTGCGCCGCAGCCGCCCGCTCCTCCAACGCCCCCCTGGCCCGATACTACCGTGCGTCCCCTGCCTGAGGTCGCCGCGCCGCCGGTCGCCCCCTTCGATCCGTTGCCCGAGCCGTTCGCCGCCATTCCGGAAGCGGCCATCGCCCCTGCTCCGGCCCTCACGCGCGCCACCGCTAGGACCGGCTCCAGCCGTCTGCCGCTCTACGTCGGTGCGGGCGTCGTTGTGATCGCCGCTGTCGCCGCCGCCATCTGGTTCCTGCGGCCGCAGTCAACGGTCGCGCCCGCCCCGGCGCCGTCCGCCTCCTTCACCGAAGCGGCTCCCACTCCGACGGCTTCCGCGCCAACGGCGCCCGTGGCCGCGCCTGTCGTTACGCCCGAACCGGCTGCGCCCGCTGTGACCGCGCCGGTCGGGACGCCCGCTTCAGCCACAGCCCGTCCGGCGACGGCCGCTCCGGCCCGGACTCCTCCGACCCAGACCCGGCCGGCCGCCGCGTCCTCGACTCGTCCGGCCGCCCAGGTTCCGGCTCAGGCCCTGACCCGGACTCCGGCTCAGACCCCGGCCGCTCCGCCGCCACAGATCGTGGTGGCGCCGATCGTCGTGGCTCCGGCTGCGCCGCCGCCGACAGCCGCTCGCCCGCAGACAAACGATCCCGACGCCCCGATCTCGACGCGGCCCCAGCCGTTGGATTGAGTGAAAGCCCCGCGCCTCAGCGCAGGGTGATGTAGCCCCGCTCGACCATCCGGCGCAGGCCCTCATAGGCCTCGGCCAGCTCCTCATAGGCGCTGCGGTGGGCGGTCAGGCGGGCGGTCTGGTCCGGCGTCACCGGCGAGCCGGATTCCGACAGGCGCAGGGCTTCCGACACCCACTTCGTCCGGGCCGTGGCCACCGTCACGGCCAGCCGCTGGAAGGTCGACGGGTCGATCACCGACAGGGCCGAACCGATCACCTCGCGGTTGGAGATGAAGGCCGTGTAGTCGATCTGCTCCATCAGGCCGCGCAGCTTGCGCACCTCGCTGGGATCGCTGTCCTGGGGCTCGAAATGGTCGCGGGTGCGGCGCGTGCTCGAGGTCATGATGCTCGACATCGGATCGTCCTCTGGCCTCTGAATGGCCGTTCAGGGACGGAGGTTGCGCCGCGCCGGTTAACGATCGGTTCCGGATCATCCCCAACTGCGACGTTCGGACCGCTGATCCTGTCTGGCCCAGCTTCCGGAATCGCGCGAATCTTCGCTTCCGGAAGGGGGACGGTGATGATGCGGGAGCGACCCTATATGCGGCTGGCCATCGTCCTGTTCGGCGCCCTGATCGTGATGCTGGGCGTCGGTCACGCCCTGACCGCGCGGGCCGAGCATATTCACATCAGCGCCGACCACATCTATCTGGCCCTGATGGCCGTGGCGCCGATCGGCATGCTGCTGCTGTTCCTGCTCGGCGAGATGTTTCCCAGCCGGAAGATGAACTACGGCCTCAGCGTCGCCTTCGCCCTGGTCTTCGTCGGGGCCTTCGTCGGGGCTCGCACCCAGATCGGCGTCAGCGAGAGCGACTTCGCCGGGGCGATGATCAGCCACCACTCCCACGCCGTGACCCGCTGCGGAAACGCCAGTCTGAAGAGTCCCCGGCTGATCGCCTTCTGCGACCGGATGGTCGCCCGCAACCACGCCGAAATCGCCGAGCTCGAACAGATTCTCGACAAACCCTGACGCTGCGTCATTGCGAAATCCTGTTAGACAGGTCACGGGCGAAGGCGGAAAACACGCAGGCCCGGGAGATGACATGACCGATCTGGAAACCTTCCGCGCGGAGACCCGCGCCTGGCTGGAGGCGAACTGCCCGGCCGAAGTCCGGGGCCCGCAGGGCGGCGAGGAAGACCGCGTCTGGGGCGGCCGCAACCCCACCTTCAAGACCCCGGCCCACAAGCTCTGGATGGAGCGAATGGGGGCCAGGGGCTGGACCGCCCCGGAATGGCCGAAGGAATACGGCGGCGGCGGCCTGACCCGGGAAGAGGCCAAGGTCCTGCACTCCGAGCTGCGCCGCATCGACGCCCAGCTGGCCCTGTCCAGCTTCGGCATCTGGATGCTGGGTCCGGCGCTCCTGCAGTTCGGCACCGAGGAACAGAAGAAGCGCTTCCTGCCCGAGATCGTGCGCGGGGAAATCCGCTGGTGCCAGGGCTATTCCGAGCCGGGCGCCGGCTCCGACCTCGCGGGCATCCAGACGCGAGCCGAAGACAAGGGCGACCACTGGATCGTCAACGGCCAGAAGGTCTGGACCTCCTACGCCGACAAGGCCGACTGGATTTTCTGCCTCGTCCGCACCGACCCGGACGCGCCCAAGCATCTGGGCATCTCCTTCGTCCTGTTCGACATGGCGACCAGGGGCGTCTCGACCAAGCCCATCACCCTCATCTCCGGCAAGTCGCCCTTCTGCGAGACCTTTTTCGACGACGTCCGGGTCGAGAAGGAGAACCTGATCGGGACGCTGAACCGCGGCTGGGACGTGGCCAAGGCGCTGCTGGCGCATGAGCGGACCATGATCGGGGCCATGGGCTCCATCGCCTCGGGCCGGCCCATGGGTCTGGTCGCCGCCGACAGCCTGGGCGTCGATTCCGACGCCCGTCTGGAGGACCCCATGCTGCGCGCGCGTATCGCCGAGCTGGAGGTCGACCTCGCCGCCTTCAACCTGGCCATGGAGCGGGTCGGGGATCAGGTGAAGGCGCGGCAGGTCTCGCCCGCCATCGCCTCCACGCTGAAATACTACGGCTCGGAGCTGAACAAGCGCCGCCACGAGGTCCTGATGACGGCCGGCGGCTCGGATACGCTGGAGTGGGAGAGCGAGCGCTCGGGCCATGGCTCGGCGGCCCGCGACTGGCTGCGCACCAAGGCCAACTCCATCGAGGGCGGGACCAGCGAGATCCAGCTGAACATCATCGCCAAACACCTGCTGCAACTGCCCGGAGCCTGAGCGGATGCCGCTGATCCTCACCGAAGAACAGACGATGCTGAAGGAGGCCGCCGACGGCTTCCTGAGCGAGAACGCCCCCGTCGCCCACCTGCGGGCCCTGCGCGACAGCCACGACGCCGACGGCGTCTCCCGCGACCTGTGGAAGGCGTTCGGCGAGATGGGCTTCGCCGGGGTGATCATCCCCGAGGAACACGGCGGCTCCGGCCTCGGCGCCGTCGAGGCGGGCGTAGTCGCCGAAGCCTTGGGCCGCACTCTGACGCCTTCGCCCTTCATGGGATCGGGCCTGCTGTGCGCCAGCCTGCTGGCCGAGGGCGGCTCCGCCGAACAGCAGGGCGAATGGCTGCCGAAGATCGCGGCGGGCGAAGCCATCCTGTCGCTGGCCATCGACGAAGGCCCCAAACACCGCCCCTCGGCCATGACCGCCCGCGCAGAGCGTTCGGGCAACGGCTTCAAGCTGAACGGCGCGAAGGGCTTCGTGCTGGACGGCCATATCGCCGACGCCCTGATCGTGGCGGCCAAGACCGACGACGTGACCCTGACCCTCTTCCTCGTCGATCCGAAGACGCCGGGCGTCGAGATCGAGCGCACCGTCATGGTCGACGCCCATAACGCCGCCCGCGTTACCCTGACCGATGTCCAGGTCGACGCCGACGCCATGGTCGGGGCCATCGACCAGGGCGAACCCCTGCTGCAGAAGGCGCTCAACCTCGGTCGCGCCTGCGCCGCCGCCCAGCTGAACGGCGCGGGCGATCAGGCCTTCCAGGTCACCCTCGAATACCTGCGTACCCGCAAACAGTTCGGCAAGCTGATCGGCGAGTTCCAGGCCCTGCAGCACCGCGCCGCCCACCTGTTCTCCGAGATCGAGCTGGCCCGCGCCGCCACCATCGGCGCCCTGCAGCGCATCGACGCCGGGGTGGACGAGAAGGGGCTGTCGGCCTCCATCGCCAAGTCCAAGTCGGGCCGCGTCGCCGAACTGGCGGTGCAGGAGGCGGTCCAGATGCACGGCGGCGTCGGCATGACCGACGAGTTCGACGTCGGCCTCTATATGAAGCGCGTTCGGGTCCTGAACGAACTCCTCGGTGACTCCGGCTTCCACGCCGATCGGCTGGCGCGGGCGCAGGGGTATTGAGGCCTTCTCCCGTAAGGGGAGAAGGAAGATCAGGTGTCACGAAACGGACCCATCACGCCTCTAGGCGTGTTTCAGGACTGAAGCCTTCCCTGGAGACCCCATGCGCATCCTGATCGCCGCCCTCGCTCTCGCCGCCTCCCTGACGGCCTGCACCCCGGTGGCGACGCCCGCCGATCCGGGCGTTCCGGGTCAGAGCGCCGACGCCGCCTCCTGCGCCGCGCGCGGCGGCGAACTGCGTCGCGTGGGCCGGATGCAGACCCAGCAGTGCATCGTCAAATACGCCGACGCCGGAAAGTCCTGCACCTCGGGCTCCCAGTGCGCCGGCGACTGCCGCCTGGAAGGCAACAGCGGCGTCGCGCCGGGCGCCGCCGTCACCGGCCAGTGCCAGGCCGACAGCGACCGCTTCGGCTGCAACACCCCCGTCGAGGACGGCAAGGCGGGCCCCACCCTCTGCGTCGACTGAGCCGGCCAGCCATATACGCATGAAAAAAGCCCCCGCCGATCGCTCGGCGGGGGGTTCGTCATTTCAGACGCTCAAGCGATCAGTGCTTGGCTTCGTCCTTGACCGCGTCGGCGTGAGCGTTCGCGTTTTCCTTGGTCTGATCGGCCGCGGCGCGCATGGCGTCGGCGGTCGCTTCGCCTTGCGCCACCGTCTGGTCGGCGGCGGCGTTGGCGTGGGCCTCGGTGGTCTTGGCGTCGGCTTCCAGCTTCTCGGCGTTGGCTTCACCCTGGGCCTGGATGGCGTCGGCTTGCGAGTCAGCGGCCTTTTCGGCCGGCTTCTGGCAGGCGGCGACCCCGGTCAGGGCGGCGACGGCGGCGGCGGCGATAATCAGCTTACGCATGGGAACTTCCTCCTTATGGAGACACCCAAACGCTCCGGAGTCCTGTCGGTTCACATCGCCGTGAGAGTTTCGTGATGTCGATCGGTCGGAATCCCTGACAAAAAGCCCCCGCCGATCGCTCGGCGGGGGCTCTGTCGTGGGAGCCGTCAGGCCTCAGTGACCCGGTTGTTCGCCCTGGGTCGGCGAGGTGCTGGGCGTGTTGGCGGTGGTGGCGCCGCCGTCGGCGTTGCCGGCCTGTTGCTCGATATGATCCGCCTGAGCGTTCAGATTCTTCTCCTGCTGCTCGTTCGGCGTGGCGGCGGCCTGGGCTTCCAGGGCGTCGGCCTGTTTCTCGGCGGTCTTGTCGGCGGCGCTTTCACCGCAGGCGGCGACGCCGGCCAGAGCGACAGTGGCAGCGACGGCGAGGATCATCTTACGCATGGTGTTTCCTTCCTTTTGGAGACCTTGTGTCTCCTTGCTGGAAGCAACCCAACGTCGCGGAGTCCAAACGGTTCACGCCGCCGTTACGAATGCGTGACTGATCAGTGATCCGACTTGTCGGCCGGGACCGGGGTGACTTCCATGGTCTGCATCTGGGCTTCGATCTGGCGTTGGGCGCTCTGGACCTGCAGCTCGTGACGACGCTCTTCCGGGGTCATGGTCGCCTTGTCCGGCACGGGCTCGGCGGCCGGGGCGGGCGCCGGGGCCGGAGCCTCGGCCTTCTGCTCGCAGGCGGCCATGGTCAGGGCGGCGAGCGCCAGGGCGGAAACGGTCAGGATGCGCATTGCGGAGGTTCCAATCAGCCGAGGTCGGCAAAAGCCACGCGGGCGGCGCCCAGCAGGGCGGCGTGTTTGTGCAGGATAACGTGCGTCGGAATGGCCTGCATATATTCCTTGAACCGGCCCTTGCGCTCGAACCGCTCGCGGAACGGGCTGACCTTCAGGAAGGGCAGGATCCGCGGGGCGATGCCGCCGGCGATATAGACCCCGCCGCGCGCGCCGGTGGTCAGGGCGATGTCCCCGGCGACGGCGCCCAGGATGGCGCAGAAGCGGGCCAGGGTCGCGCCGCAGTGGCTGTTGGGATTGTCCAGGGCTTCCTGGGTGATCTGGGCCGGGTCGTCGATGTGGCTCTCGCGTCCGTCGATCTCGGCCAGGGCGCGGTGCATGTTCAACAGGCCGGGGCCGCAGATCAGGCGCTCGATGGAGACCCGGTCATAGCGGCGGCGCAGGATGCGCAGGATCTCGTCCTCGACCGGATCGCCGGGCGGGAAACAGGCATGGCCGCCCTCGGACGGCATGGCCATCTCCCGGCCGTGGGAATCGCGGATCAGGGCCGAGACGCCGAAGCCGGTGCCCGGGCCGAGCACCGCCACGGCCGAATGGGGGTCGCCCTCTTCGGGACCGCCCAGCGAGGCCAGCTGGTCGGAAGGCACCACCGGCGCGCCCCAGGCCAGGGCCTCGAAGTCGTTGATCAGCCGCACGGGGTTCAGACCCAGGGTGCCGAGCTCCTTTTCCGACACCGCCCAGGGGGAGTTGGTCAGGTCGATCTCGCCGTCGGTGACCGGTCCGGCCACGGCGATGACGCCGCCGGTCGGCTTGACGTCGCAGCCGTCGATGAAGGCCTTCACCCCCTCGAGGAAGGTCGGATAGCGTTCGGCGGGGAAGCTGTCGTGATGCTCCAGCACCGGCTTTCCCTCGACCATGTGCGCGAGCGCGAAACGGGCGTTGGTGCCGCCGACGTCGCCGACGAGCAGGGTCTTGTCCCAGGTTACGGCCATCAGTCTTCATCCTCCCGGGAGAAACAAACGGTGGCGCCCTCTTCTGCAGAGGTGACCACCCGGCGGAACGCCGAAAACAGTTCGCGGCCATAGCCCCAGGATGAGGCGTCGGCATTGACGGCCGACCGCTTCGCGCGCGGTCGGGATTGCAGGTCGGCGACGGCGACCGTGGTCAGGACCCCGGCCTCGGCGTCCAGACGAATGATGTCGCCGTCCTGGACATAGGCCAGGGGACCGCCTGCGAGGGCTTCGGGCGAGACGTGGATGGCGGCCGGGGTCTTGCCCGAGGCGCCCGACATCCGGCCGTCGGTGACCAGGGCGACGCGGAAACCGCGATCCCACAGCACCGACATCAGCGGCGACAGGGAGTGCAGTTCCGGCATGCCGTTGGCGCGCGGGCCCTGGAAGCGCAGGACGATGACGACGTCGCGGTTCAGCTCATCGGCCTTGAAGGCGGCCTGAACGTCTTCCTGGGTCTCGAACACGGCGGCCGGCGCCTCGACGATCCGGTGCTCGGGCTTGACCGCCGAGACCTTGATGACGGCCCGGCCGAGGTCGCCCTTGACCAGACGCAGACCGCCCTCGGTGTCGAAGGGGTTGGAGACGGGGCGCAGGATGTCGAGGTCGAGGCTTTCCCTGACCCCGTCGCGCCAGACCAGCTCGCCCTCGACCATCGACGGCTCCTGGAAGTAGGCGTCGATACCCTTGCCCATCACGGTGGTGACGTCGGAGTGGATGTGGCCGTTCTCGGCCAGTTCGCGGGCGATGAAGGCGACGCCGCCGGCGGCCTGGAAGGCGTTCACATCGGCCGAGCCGTTCGGATAGACGCGGGCCAGCAGGGGGGTGACTGCCGACAGCTGGTCCATGTCGGTCCAGTCGATCAGGACGCCGGCCGCCCGGGCCATGGCGACCAGATGGATGGCGTGGTTGGTCGAACCGCCGGTGGCCAGCAGGGCCACGATCATATTGACCACGGCCTTCTCGTCGATGACGTCGGCCATGCGGCACTCGCCGGTCCTGGCCAGTTCCACCGCCCGCTTGGCGGCGGCGGCCGTCAGGGCGTCGCGCAGGCCGGTGTCAGGATGGACGAAGGCAGTGGAAGGCATGTGCAGCCCGCCCAGCTCCATCATCATCTGGTTGGAGTTGGCCGTGCCGTAGAAGGTGCAGGTGCCGGGCGAATGGTAGGAGCCGACCTCGCTCGCGAGCAGTACGTTCCGGTCGACCTTGCCCTGGGCATATTCGGCGCGGACCCGGGCCTTTTCGGCGTTGGGGATGCCCGAGGGCATGGGACCGGCCGGGGCGAAGACGACGGGCAGGTGACCGAAGGCGAGGGCCCCCATGAACAGGCCGGGGACGATCTTGTCGCAGACGCCCAGCATGATGGCGGAATCGAAGGCGTCGTGGGTCAGGGCCACGCCTGCGGCCATGGCGATGGCGTCGCGGCTGAACAGCGACAGCTCCATGCCCGGACGGCCTTGCGTGACGCCGTCGCACATGGCCGGAGTTCCGCCCGCGACCTGGGCCGTGCCGCCCGCCTCGCGCGCCGCCTTGCGGATGATGTCGGGAAACCGCTCGAACGGCTGGTGGGCCGAGAGCATGTCGTTATAGGCGGTGACGATGCCGACATTGGGCTTCGATCCGTCCATCGCGGTCAGCTTGTCGGCGATGGTCTGGCCGGCGAAGGCGTGGGCCCAGTTGGCGCAGCTCAGCTTGGCGCGGCCGGCCCCGCTGTCGCGGGCGGCGTCCATGCGGCGGATGTAGTCGGCGCGGGTCGCCTTCGAGCGCTCGACGATACGGGCGGTGACCTCGGCCACGACGGGATGGAGAGTGGGCATCAGCTGGCTTCCGTCCACACGACTTCGAGCGGGACCTTGTTGGCGATCAGGGCGGCGATGGGCTGGATGGCCGGATCGCCTTCGGCCTCCATTTCAAAGACCTCGCGCTTGGCGGCGCCCTTGAGACCCAGGATGACCCGCTCGGCCTGCATCAGCCAGGGCAGGTTGATCGAGATTCGCTCCAGCGTCGGCGCCGAGCCGTCGCGGCCGTGGGGCACGCCCAGCACCGTCGGCTTCAGCGTCGGGGTCAGCAGGGTCTTCAGGGTCGGGCTGTTGGGGAACATGGAGCAGATATGGCCATCCTCCCCCATGCCCAGAAGGACCGCGTCGAAACGTCCGCCCGTGACGCTGCCCAGGGCGTGGGACGCGACCGCGGCGGCGCGGTCGACGGTGACCTCGGGCGTATAGAGGGGGATGAAGGTCGCGCTGGCGGCCTTGTCCTGCAGCAGGACGTCGCGGATCAGCCGGGCGTTCGACTCCGGCGAGCTCTCGGGCACATAGCGCTCGTCCACCAGGGTCACGGCGATCTTCGACCAGTCGATGTCGGCCTGGGCCATCCGCGCATAGACGGGCGACGGGGTCGATCCGCCGGGACCGGCGAAGGCTGCGCGGCCGTTGGCGATGACCGCCTCGCCGAGGGTCTCCTCGAGCCGCCCGGCGATGGTCTTCGCCCAGGCGTCGACGGTGGGGAAGGACTCAAGCATCGGTCGTGTTCCAGTCGCGGCCGGTGCGGGCCATCAGCATGTCCGAGCCGTCCGGACCCCAGGTCCCGGCGACATATTCCTGCGGCTTCACATCGCCGTCGACCCAGGCCTCGGAGACCTCGTCGACCCATTTCCACGCCTGCTCCGCCTCGTCGCGGCGCACGAACAGGGTCGAGTCGCCCTTCAGCGCATCGAGCAGCAGCCGCTCATAGGCGATGCGGCGGCGTGGCGGGACGTCGTTCCTGTCCCGGAAGCCCCAGCTCAGGCTCATCTTGATCGGCTGCAGCTGCATGCGGCTGTCGAGGCCCGCCTTTTTGTTCATCACCGTCAGGGAGATGTCTTCCTCGGGCTGCAGCTCGATGATCATCTTGTTGGCCTGCGGCTCGCCGTCCTCATAGTCGAAGATGGAGTGGGGCAGGGGCTTGAACTGGATGACGATCTCGGTGCGCTTCTCGGGCAGCCGCTTGCCGGTGCGCATGAAGAAGGGCACGCCCGCCCAGCGCCAGTTGTCGATATCGGCGCGGATCGCGACGAAGGTCTCGGTGTCCGACGGCTGGCCCCGCTCCTCGTCGTAGCCCTTGACCAGCTTCCCATCGACCAGCCCGCCGACGTACTGGCCGCGCACCGTCACCCGCTCGGCCTCCTCATGGGTGATGGGCCGTAAGCTGCGCAGCACCTTGACCTTCTCGTTGCGCACCGATTCCGGATCGAGGTCCGACGGCGGCTCCATGGCCACCAGGCACAGCAGCTGCAGCATATGGTTCTGCAGCATGTCCCGAAGGGCGCCGTACTCGTCGTAATATGGCCAGCGGTCGCCGACGCCGACGGTCTCGCCGACCGTGATCTGGACGTGGTCGATGTTCTGGGCGTTCCACAGCGGCTCGAAGACCGTGTTGCCGAAGCGCAGGGCGATCAGGTTCTGGACCGTTTCCTTGCCGAGGTAGTGGTCGATGCGGAAGACCTGCGATTCCGAGAAGGCGTCGGCGACGGCGTCGTCGATCTCGAGGAAGGTCTTCAGGTCGCGGCCCACCGGCTTCTCCAGCACCACCCGGTCATCGACCTCGGCCAGACCCGCGGCGCGCATGGCCGTGACGATCTTCGCATAAAGGGACGGCGAGACGGCGAGGAAGGAGGTCACCGACCCCTGACCGACCTTGTCCTTGAGCGGCTTCAGGCTCTCTGCCGAGGTGGCGTCGACGGCGAGATAGTCGAGCCGGGCCTCCATCCGCTTCCAGACGGCCTCGTCCCAGACGTTGTCGGCCCTGGCCTTGGCCTCGCAGGTCTCGCGCACCTTGGCGATGTATTCGGCGGGGCTCTCCTCGGAGCGGGCGGCGCCGATGATCTTCAGGTCCTCGGGCAGCAGGCCGTCGTGGTCGAGGAAATAGAGCGAGGGCAGCAGCATCCGCATGGCGAGATCGCCGCCGCCACCGAACAGCACCAATGCCGCCATGCCTGTTTCCTTCCGAAGATGAGGGCCGCGAAAGACCCTTCTTACGACGCGTCTTTGGCCGGTTGGGCCCGCTGAGCCAACACGTCCAGCACGTCCTGAAACACCAATTGACGCGAGCGTAACAGGACCAGCAGGTGATAGACCAAATCCGCAGCCTCGCTCGCGAGTTCCGTATCGGGACCGGCGACCCCGGCCAGCGCCGTCTCGACGCCCTCTTCCCCGACCTTCTGGGCCAGACGCTTGGGCCCCTCGGCGATCATCCGCGCGGTATAGCTGACCGACGGATCCTGTGAGGCGCGTTCGGCGATGGTGCGTTCCAGCGCCGCGATCCGGCCGAGACCGGGCGCATCGGCGTCGCCGAAGCAGCTGGTCGTACCCAGATGGCAGGCCGGGCCCATGGGGCGCACCGCCACAACCAGCGCGTCGCCGTCGCAGTCCGGGGTGATCGAGACGACCGTCTGGCGATTGCCCGAGGTCTCGCCCTTCCTCCACCGCCCGCCGCGCGAGCGCGAGAAGAAGGTCGCTTCACCGCTCTCGATCGTCTCCTCCAGCGCGGCCCGGTCCATATAGGCGAGGGTCAGCACCTGAAGCGTGTCGGCGTCCTGAACGATGGCCGGGATCAGGCCATTCCCTTTTTCAAAATCCAGAGCGTTGGGATCGATCATTGTCGCACCTCCACGCCGGACGCCGCCAGCGAGGCCTTCAGGTCGGGGATGGCGATGGCGCCGGTGTGGAAGACGCTGGCCGCGAGCGCGCCCGAGACATTGGCCTGTTCGAACACATCGAGGAAGTGCGACACGGAGCCGGCGCCGCCCGAAGCGATCAGGGGGATGGTCAGAAGGGCGCGGGCCTCGGCCAGCTGGGCCACGTCATAGCCCTTCCGCACCCCGTCCTGATCGATGCAGTTGAGCACGATCTCCCCGGCGCCGAGGCTCTGCGCCTCCGTCAGCCAGTCCAGCGTGCGCTTGCCGGCCAGACGGCGGCTGTCGGGATCGCCGGTGTATTTGTGGACGACGTACTCGCCGTTCTCGGAACGGCTGTCGACGCCGACGACGACGCACTGGCTGCCCAGTCGCTCGGCCATTTCGGCGATCAGCTCGGGGCGTTCGAGAGCGGGGGAGTTGATCGAGACCTTGTCGGCGCCGTGGTCCAGACAGGCGGCCGCCTGATCGACGCTGCGGATGCCGCCCGCGACGCAGAAGGGGATATCCAGCAGCCGGGCGATCGACTTCACCCAGGCATAGTCCAGCGTCCGCCCTTCGGGGCTGGCGGTGATGTCGTAGAAGACCAGTTCGTCGGCCCCCTCATCGCGATAGCGGGCGGCCAGCTCGGCGGCGTCGCCCATGTCGACATGGCCCTCGAAGCGCACGCCTTTCACGACCCGGCCGTCCTTGACGTCCAGACAGGGGATGATCCGGCGCGCGGTCACTGGCAGGCCGCAATGGCTTCGGCCGCGGTGAACCGGCCCTCGTAGATGGCGCGGCCGACGATGGCGCCGTCGCAGCCGATGGCGGCGGCGGCGGTCAGGTCGTCCAGCGACGACACCCCGCCCGAGGCCTGGACCTTCAGGTCCGGACGGCGGCGGCGGACCTCGGCCAGCAGGTCGAGATTGAGTCCGGTCAGGGCCCCGTCGCGGCCGACATCGGTGATCAGGACGTGGCTCAGGGTTCCCGCCGGATAGCGGTCAAGCGCTTCCCACAGGTCGAAGCCGGCGGCCTCGGTCCAGCCCTTCAACGAGGGGACGGGCACGCCGTCCTCGCCGATGCGCACGTCGAAGGCCAGGGTCAGCTGTTCCGCGCCGAACCGTTCCAGCCAGCCCGCGACCTCGTCCGGCTTCGTCACCGCCAGCGAGCCGACGACGATGCGCGACACGCCCGCGCGCAGCAGGTGGATGATGTCCTGATCCGACCGCACCCCGCCGCCCGACTGGATGGCCACGTCGAAGCTCGAGGCCAGTTCGCCGATCAGGGTGTGCTGCACGGCATGACCGGCCTGGGCGCCGTCGAGATCGACGATATGGACCCAGGTCGCGCCGTCGCGAACGAAGCTCGCCAACCGCCGCATCGGGTTCTCGTCATATTCGGTGACCTGATCGAACCGGCCGTGCATCAGTCGCACGCAGGTCCCGGCGCGAAGGTCGATGGCGGGATAGACGATCATGCGGGCAGCTCGAGGAAATTCTTCAGGATGCGGGCGCCGGCCTCGGCCGAACGCTCGGGGTGGAACTGGCAGCCCCAGCGGTTGCCCTTGCGGACCACGGCGGGGACAACGGTTCCATAGTCGGCGCGGGCCAGCGTCGCCTCGCCGTCCGGACAGACGAAGCTGTGCACGAAATAGGCGTAGGATCCCTCGGCGACGCCCTCGATCAGCGGGTCGGGTTTCACCGTGGTCAGCCGGGTCCAGCCCATGTGCGGCACGGGCAGTTCGGGATCGATGTCGAACTTCGTCACCACGCCGGGAATGAAGCCCAAGAGATCGACGCCGCCTCCCTCTTCGCTGCGCTCGAACAGCAGCTGCTGGCCGAGGCAGACGCCGAGCAGGGGGCGCTGGAAGGTCTTCAGCGGTTCGATCAGGCCGAGCGCCGCCAACCGCTCCATGGCGTAACCCGCCGCGCCGACGCCGGGCAGGATGACCCGTTCTGCACCAGCGACCACCGCCGGGTCGTCGGTGATGACGGCCTCGGCGCCCAGCCGCTCCAGCGCGAACTGGACCGAGGCGGTGTTGCCGGCGCCGTAGCCGATGATGGCGACGCTCACAGGACGCCCTTGGTCGACGGAACGGCGTCGCCCTCGATCCGGATGGCCTGACGCAGGGCGCGGCCGAAGCCCTTGTAGACGGCCTCGGTCTTGTGGTGATCGTCGTCGCCCGAGACCTTGATGTGGACGGCGGCGCCCATGGCCTCGGCCAGCGAGCGGAAGACGTGGGCGGTCAGGTCGGTGCGATACTCGCCGATGAAGGGGGTCGCGAACGTCCCCTCGAACAGCGGATAGGGCCGGCCCGACAGGTCGATGGCGACATGGGCTTCGGCCTCGTCCATGGCCAGGACGAAGCCGTAGCGGGCGATGCCGCGGCGCTCGCCCAGCGCCTGCTTCAGGGCCTGCCCGAGGGCGATGGCGCTGTCCTCGATTGTGTGGTGCGGATCGGTGTGCAGGTCGCCTTCGCACGACAGGCGCAGCGAAAAGCCGCCGTGGGCCGCGACCTGTTCCAGCATGTGGTCGAAGAAGCCGACGCCGGTGTAGATCGTGATCGGGCCGGTCGCATCCAGATCGACGGCGCAGACGATGCGCGTCTCCCTGGTGTCGCGCACGGCCTGTCCGGTGCGGTGCGGCCGGGCGCGTGGGACGTTGAGGCCCAGCGCCAGCAGCAGCCGGTCGTTGACCTCGGGCTTGATGGAGATCGGCAGACGTAACCGGTCGCCGGAACGGTCCCCCGCCACGCCATATTTCGCCAGCTCGGCCAGGGTCGCCTCGGGATCGGAGGGGCGGGCCATCAGGATGGGGCCGACGCCGCTTTCGACCGTCATGAGGCGGGCGACTTCGCGGGCCACACGGGCGCGCTCCAGCTTGACCGAGGCGATGCGTTCGGCGGTCTCGATCATCCGCGAAGGATCCAGCGCCTGCTGCGCCAGCCGGACGAGGGGCTCGGGCAGGGCGTAGGGCTCCAGCACCGACGCGAGACGCCCGAGGGTCTGCGGCTGGGCCAGCGCCGCCCCGACCCGTGCTCCGGCCAGACCATAGGCCAGCGACAGACTGCGCAGGACCACGAGATTGGCGTGGTCGCCGACGACGGTCACGGCCGAGGCGCCGTCGGCGAACTCGATCAGCCCCTCGTCCACGACCAGCAGGGCGGGGGCGACGCGTTCGGCCATCTCGGCGACGGCTTCCGGCGAGCCGAGGGCGCGGATGACGACGGCGGCCGGTTCGCTCTTGCCCGGATAGATGGCGGCCAGGCCGGTGTAGGGCTGGGCGTCGGGCGCCTGGACTGACCGGCCTTCACGCGCGGCGAGACGCCAGACCAGCTCCAGCCCATGGGTCAGGCCGCGCACCGGCAGGACCTGTTCGGCCGGCGCGCCATAGATCTGGGCCATGCGGGCGGCGAGCGCCGAGGCGTCGCCCGGATAGCGGTCCAGACCTTCGCCGCCGGAGACCAGCGGGGCATAGGGGGCGGGGAGGGTCATCTTGATCCTCCCCCGTTGGGAGAGGTGGCGCGACGCGGCTTCGCGTCGTGACGGAGGGGGCCAAATCCAGATGTGGCGTATGGGGTGAGCCCCCTCCACCGCTTTGCGGTCCCCCTCCCCCGACGGGGGAGGATCGACAGGGCAGGCATCATCCCTCGCTCCTCAAATCCGCAGCCCTTGCGTGGGCCTCCAGCCCCTCCAGCCGCGCCAGCCGGGCGGCGACGGGGGCGAGCACGGCGGCGCCGGCCTCGGTCACCGTCTGCACCGACATCGAGGTCATGAAGCTGGAGGTAGTGATCCCGCCCAGGGTCTTCGCCCCGCCGTCGGTCGGCAGGACATGGGACGGACCGGCGGCGTAGTCGCCCAGGGTCTCGGCGGCCCAGCGGCCGACGAAGACCGCCCCGGCGCACGCGATCTGTTCGACCAGATCCCCGGCGTCCTCGGTCTGGATGGCGAGGTGTTCGGGGCCATAGAGGTTGGCGACCTCGCAGGCCGTGTCCATGTCGCGCACCTTGACGATCCGGGCCTCGGCGAGAGAGGCGCGGGCGATGTCGGCGCGGGGCAGGGTTTCCAGCTGCTCCTCAACCGCTTCCAGAATGGCGTTGATCGTCGCGGTGCTGTCGGAAACGAGGATCACCTGGGCGTCCGCATCGTGCTCGGCCTGGCTCAGAAGATCGGCGGCTGCGATCTCGGGATCGGCCGAACCGTCGGCGATGACCAGCAGTTCCGACGGCCCCGCCGGCATGTCCTGCGATGGTCCGCCCGGCAGGGCCGAGGCGTAGCGCTTGGCCTCGGCGACATAGGCGTTGCCCGGTCCGAACAGCTTGTCGCAGGCCGGGATGGTCCCGTCCGCCAGTTCGACCCCGTAGGTCAGGGCGGCGATGGCCTGCGCCCCGCCGATCAGCCACAGGGCGTCGAGCCCAGCCTCGGACGCCGCCATGATCATAGCCGGGTGGACCCCACCGTCTTTCGCGGGCGGGGTCACGGCGACCCGCTCCCGCACGCCCGCCACGCCCGCCGGAATGGCCAGCATCAGCAGGGAGGAGAAGAGGGGCGCCGAACCGCCGGGCACATAGAGGCCGGCCGCCCCGATGGGCCGCCAGACCAGACGCGACTTCACCCCGGGCGTGGTCTCGACGAAGGGCGTATCGGCCGGCTTCGTCATCTGGTGGAAGACGCGGACGTTTTCGGCGGCGATGCGCAGCGAGCGCGCGTCGGCGGGCGCTAGGGCGTTGCGGGCCTCCGACACGACATCGGGCGTGATGGCGATCCGGCGCGGCGCGGCCTTGTCGAGCTTCAGGCTCCAGTCGGTGACAGCCTGACCGCCCCGGGCGCGGACGTCCTCGAAGATCTCGCGCACCACATCGACGACGCGGCCTTCAGTGCGCTGCGTCGGCCGGGCCAGCGCGGCCTTGCGGCCGGCGGCGTCCAGCGATGCCCAGTCCAGCCTTTTCATCACATCATCTTCTCGATGGGGAGGACGAGGATGGCCGAGGCGCCGGCGGCCTTCAGCTTCTCCAGCGTTTCCCAGAAGACGGCCTCCTGACAGACGGCGTGGACGGCGACGGCGTCGTCGCGACCCATCAGGGGCATGACGGTCGGGGCGCCGGCTCCGGGCAGGATGGCGGTGATCTCATCCAACGCCGAGCGCGGGGCGTTCAGCATCACGTATTTGGCCCCTTGAGAGGACACGACGCCCGCCATCCGCTCGATGATGGAGTCCAGCAGATGGGCCAGCTCGGGCTCGGGTCCGGTCGGCGATTTGATCAGGACGGCCTGGCTTTCGAACACCGTCTCCTTGGCGTTCAGGCCGTTGGCCTCCAGCGTCGCGCCGGTCGAAACGAGGTCGCAGATGGCCGAGGCCAGCTTCAGTCGTGGGGCCACCTCGACCGCGCCGCGCATGATGACGGTGTCCGCCTGAACCCCCCTGTCATTGAGGAACCGCTGCAGGATCTTGGGGTAGGAGGTCGCGATCCGCAGGCCCTGCAGCGAGTGCGGACCTTCGTAGGCAAGCGTCGGCGGCACGGCGAGCTTGAGGGTGCAGCGCCCGAAGCCCAGCGGCATGATCACCTCGGCCGTGGCCCCGCCGTTCTTGTCCTCCTCCAGCACATTCTCGCCGACGATGCCGAGGTCGCAGACGCCGTCGGCGACGAAGGTCGGGATGTCGTCGTCGCGCACGCGCAGCAGGTCGATCGGATAGTTCTCCACCCGGTACAGCAGGTCGTTGTGGCCCTTGACCCACTTGAGGCCCGCGTCGCGGATCAGCTCGAGCGAGCGGTCGGCCAGGCGGCCGGATTTCTGGACGGCGATGCGCAGCCGTCCCTGGACAGTACTCATGGCGGGATCAGGCTTTCTTCTTTTTCAGGCGTTCCAGCACCAGGCTGTAGCCCTGATGCGGCATGTCTTTCAGGAACCGGGCGACGCGCACCACGGTGGTCGGACTGGCGCCGGCCTCGGCGGCGATTTCACGATAGGACTTGCCTTGCTCGTGCAGCAGACGCGCCACGGCCCAGCGTTCGGCGAAGGCGCGCAGTTCCGACGGCGTGCAGAGGTCCGACAGAAAGGCGTCGACCTCCTCGCGCGTCTTCAACGTCAGCAGGGCGTCGTAGAGAGCGATCCTGTCGTCGGCGGCCTTGTGAACGGCCTTGCGGGTGATCGGGGCGGTCATAGCGTGTTCCACTAGAGTGTAACAGTGAAACGGTCAAGGGGTTCGGGCGTTCGTCTCCCTGCGCGGGGCGCACAGGTCTGACCCGGCGAAAGAAAACGTCTTTGCGCTGCAACATTTCTGTTGCGCGATGCGGCGAGGCCAGCCCAATCTGAAACGGCTTAGCAGAGGGAATGGGGCCACGTTCGACGAGATGTCAGGCGAAAGCGGATCCGGCGAGATCCGTCCCAGCTACCGGACCCTGGCCCGGTGGCTCGAGAACGCGCCGTCCGATCTGCTGCAGTCCCGGTCGCGTCAGGCCGAACTCTTCTTCCGCCGCATGGGGGTGACCTTCGCCGTCTATGGCGATGTCGAGTCCAATGAACGGCTGATCCCCTTCGACGTGGTGCCGCGCATCATCGGGGCGAAGGAGTGGGAGGACCTCGAGAAGGGCCTCAAACAGCGCGTCTCGGCCATCAACGCCTTCCTCAAGGACATCTACGGCCCGCAGGAGTGCATCAAGGCCGGCATCGTCCCGGCCGACCTGATCTTCACCAATCCCCACTATCGCCCCGAGATGCAGGGCCGCCGCCCGCCGGGCGACATCTGGACCCACATCACCGGCGTCGACCTGGTCCGCACCGGCGAGGACGGCTTCCTGGTGCTGGAAGACAACTGCCGCACCCCCTCGGGCGTCTCCTACATGCTGGAGAACCGCGAGATGATGATGCGGCTCTTCCCCGACCTGTTCGCCGAGCACCGCATCCGTCCGGTCGAGACCTATACGGACATGCTGCTGGCCAGCCTGCAGGCCTCGGCGCCGGCGGGCGCGGGGGCGGATCCGAACATCGTCGTCCTGACACCGGGTCCCTATAATTCCGCCTATTACGAACACTCCTTCCTGGCCGACAAACTGGGGGTGGAGCTGGTCGAGGGCGGCGATCTCGTGGTCAATGACGACATCGTCTACATGCGCACGACCGAGGGTCTGAAGCGCGTCGACGTCATCTATCGCCGCGTCGACGACGAGTTCCTCGACCCCCTGACCTTCCGTCCGGACTCGGCGGTCGGCATCCCGGGGATCATGGCGGCCTATGCGGCGGGCAATGTCACCCTGTCGAACGCGGTCGGCACCGGGGTCGCCGACGACAAGGCCGTCTACACCTATATGCCGGACATCATCCGCTTCTTCTCGGGCGGCGATCCGATCCTGGGCAATGTGCCGACCTGGCGCTGCCGCGAGCCGGACGCGCTCAAGGAGGTGCTCGACAAGCTGCCGGAGCTGGTGGTCAAGGAGGTCGGCGGCTCGGGCGGCTACGGCATGCTGGTGGGCCCCGCCTCGACCAAGGCCGAGATCGAGGAATTCCGCGCCAAGCTGATTGCGGATCCCGACGACTTCATCGCCCAGCCGACCCTGTCGCTCTCGACCGCGCCGACGCTCGATTCCTCCGGCGCCCTGTCGCCGCGCCACGTCGACCTGCGTCCCTTCGTCCTGTCCAGTCCCAAGGGCATTCGTGTCGCCCCCGGCGGCCTGACGCGGGTGGCGCTCAAGGCTGGATCCCTGGTGGTCAACTCCAGTCAGGGCGGCGGAACCAAGGACACCTGGGTGCTGGATGACTGATGCTTAGCCGGACCGCAGACAGCCTTTACTGGACCGGCCGCTACATGGAGCGGGCGGACTTCCTCGCCCGGATTCTGGAAGCCGCCGTGCGTCTGGCCGCGCTGCCGGCCAAGGACGGCGCCGCCGCCACGGCCTGGGCCAGCGCCATCGCCTCGGCCGGCGTGTCGCGCGCCTTCGCCGCTTCGGGCCGGACCCCGAACGAGAAGTCGGTGCGCGAATACCTGGCCTTCGCGCCGGACAATCCGTCGTCGATCCGCGCCTGTATCACCGCCGCCCGCACCAATGCGCGCTCGGTCCGCACCGCCCTGACCATCGAGCTGTGGGAGGCGATCAACGGCGCCTGGAACGGCATGAACGAGCTGGGCGAGCCGTCGAAGCGCGACGACTTCGTGCGCTTCCTGGAATGGGTGAAGACCGTCTCCCTGAACGTCGAGGGCGCCTCCTCGCGGACCATGCTGCGCAACGACGCCTACTGGTTCCTGCGTCTGGGCATGGCCATCGAGCGGGCTGACAACACCGCCCGCCTGCTGGACGTGAAATATCACCTGCTGCTGCCTGCCGACGAGCGCGTCGGCGGCCAGCTCGACTATTTCCAGTGGACCACCCTGCTGCGTGAGGTCTCGGCCCTGACTGCCTATCGCTGGGTCTATCGCGAAAGCGTGCGGCCGTGGCTGGTCGCCGACCTGATGGTGCTCAACCGACAGATGCCGCGCTCGCTCGCCAGCTGTCAGGGGATGATCGTCTCCTATCTGGAGAAGCTGGCCACCGACTACGGCCGGCGCGGTCCGGCCCAGCGTCTGGCCTCGGCGCGTCTGGCCCAGTTCAACGACGCCAGGATCGAGGACATCTTCCAGTCCGGCCTTCACGAATACATTCTCGGTTTTCTGAACGAGAACAACAATCTGGCCGCCGCCATTCACGACCAGTACCTGGTGTGACCTGATGCGCATCCGGATCGACTACCAGACCCAATATTCCTACGCCCGGCCGGCGCGGTTCATCGTCCAGACCCTGCGTCTGACGCCCCGCTCCAACGACAGCCAGCAGGTGCGGGAGTGGCGGATCGAGACCGACGTCGACACCCGCCTGCGCCGTTCCGACGACGCCTTCGGCAACATCGTCCACACCCTCTATACCGAGCGGCCGACGCCGACCCTGACCATCCGGGTCTCGGGCGAGGTGGCGACGACCGACACCGGCGGGGTCCTGCGCGGCGCCCCCGAACGCCTCTCGCCGCTGGTCTATCTGCGCGACACGCCGCTGACCCACGCGGATGCGGCCCTGCGCCAGTTCACCGACAAGGTGGACGGAGAGGGCGACGTCCTGGCTCGTCTGCACCGGCTGATGTCGGCCATTCACGGCGAGGTCGCCTTCATGGTCGGGGCCACGACCGCCGATCACACCGCCGCCGACGCCTTCGCCCAGCGTCAGGGCGTCTGTCAGGACCACGCCCAGATCTTCATCGCCTGCGCCCGCCGCATGGGCATTCCGGCCCGCTATGTCTCGGGTCACCTGCACCGGTCGGACGGGATCATCGATCAGGACGCCGCCCACGCCTGGGCCGAGGCCTGGGTTCCCGATCTGGGCTGGGTGGGCTTCGACGCGGCCAATGGCATCGCCCCGACCGAACACTATGTGCGGGTCGCCTCGGGACTGGACGCGCTCGGGGCCTCGCCCTTCCGGGGCACCAGCTACGGCGGCGGCCCTGAGACCATGACCGTGGCCCTGCGTGTGCGCCAGATGCAACAGACCCAGCAACAACAACAGACCATCGGATGGTCATGAAGTGTCAAGGGTCGTTGTGAGAAGAGAATCTGTTAGCGTTACGGCTTGCTTAGCGCGTGCGCGCCCCGAGGCTGTACTGAACCGATGACCTATTGCGTCGGCATGTTGGTGAATGAAGGTCTGGCGATGATCGCCGACACCCGGACGAACGCGGGCGTCGACAACATCTCGTCCTACAAGAAGCTGCACGTCACCGAAGTCCCGGGCGAGCGGATCATCTCCATCTGCACCGCCGGCAATCTGTCGGTCACCCAGACGGCGCTCTCCATGGTCGCCGAGGGCATCAAGATGCCCGGCCATGACGACATCGAGACGCTCGAGACCACGCCCAGCCTGTTCCGCGCGGCCCAGCTGGTCGGCTATGCGCTCAATCAGGTCCGCAAGGAAATCGCCCCCTCGCTCGAGGCCGACAGCCTGAAGGTCTCGGCCTCCATGCTGCTGGGCGGCCAGATCCGTGGCGGCAAGATGGGCCTGTATCTGATCTACGCCCAGGGCAATTTCATCGAGTGCAGCGCGGACACCCCGTATATGCAGATCGGCGAGCTCAAGTACGGCAAGCCCATCCTCGACCGCGCCCTGCGCCCCGACACCCCCATGGCCGAGGCGGTCAAGCTGGGACTGATCTCCTTCGACTCGACCATCCGCTCCAACGTCGCCGTCGGCGCCCCGTTCGACATGGTCGTGATCAAGCGCGACAGCGTGCATGGCGAGCAGCGCCGCATCGAGGTCGACGACCCCTACTTCAAGGACCTCGGCCGCCGCTGGTCCGAGGCCCTGGCCAACGCCCACCGCAACATGCCGCCTCCGCCCTGGCTCGAAGAGCAGAGCGGCCGTCCGCAGATTTCGGTGGTCGGCTAACTCGCCGCTCGATCCCGCCAGCAATCGGTTTCAAATCGCCTATATTGCTCCCGATGACCGAGGAGACGATTCTGGCTGAAGACGGTTCGGGCGCCCTGAAAGCCGCCGAGCTGATCCGCGACGAGGCGCGCCGCGCGCCGGACAAGCCCGGCGTCTATCGCATGTATGGCGAGGACGGGACCTGCCTCTATGTGGGCAAGGCGCGCTCGATCAAGAAGCGCATCCTCCAGTACGCCCAGGGGCGGTTCCATACCCAGCGCATCGGGCTGATGGTCTCCCTGACCCGGTCGATGGAGCTGGTGGTCACGGCGTCCGAGACCGAAGCCCTGCTGCTGGAATCCAACTTCATCAAGAAGCTGAAACCGCGCTTCAATGTGGTGCTGCGCGACGACAAGTCCTTCGCCGAGCTGATGATCCGCCGCGACCACCGCGCGCCCCAGGTCCGCAAGCACCGCGGCGCCCATACGACGCCCGGCGACTATTTCGGCCCCTTCGCCTCGACCTGGGCGGTGAACCGGACCCTGAACACCCTGCAGAAGGCCTTCCTGCTGCGGTCCTGTTCGGACAGCGTCTACGAGACCCGGACGCGGCCCTGCATGCTGCATCAGATCAAGCGCTGTTCGGCGCCCTGCACCGGCCTGATCTCGCTGGAGGACTATGGCGAGCTGGTCACCGAGGCGGAACAGTTCCTGCGCGGCAAGTCGCGCGCCGTCATCGGCCGCCTCTCGACCGAGATGACCGCCGCCGCCGAGGCCGAGGACTTCGAACAGGCCGCCCGCGTCCGCGACCGCATCCGGGCCCTCTCGGCCATCTCGATGGAGAATTCGGTCTCGGCCGAGGGGGTGGCGGAGGCCGATGTCTTCGCCCTGTTCGCCGAGGGCGGTCAGGCCTGCGTCCAGGTCTTCTTCTACCGCGCCGGCCAGAACTGGGGCGGCCGCGCCTATTTCCCGCGGGTCGACAAGTCGGACACCGATCCCGAGATCCTGTCGTCCTTCCTCGGCCAGTTCTACGAGGACAAGCCGGTCCCGCGCGTGATCCTCTCCAACATCGTCCCGTTCGAGAAGGAACTGCTGGAAGAGGCCTTCTCGATGAAGGCGAGGGAGGCGGACGGGCGGCGCGTCGTCTCGATCGATCGCCCACAGCGTGGCGACAAGGCCGCCCTCGTCGACCACGCCCTGACCAATGCCCGGGAGGCGCTGGGCCGCAAGATGGCCGAGGGCTCGGCCCAGGGCAAAATCCTCGACGAGGTCTGCGAGGCCTTCGGTCTGGAGAGCCGGCCCGAGCGGATCGAGGTCTATGACAACGCCCACATCTCCGGGACCAATGCGGTCGGCGGCATGATCGTGGCGGGGCCCGAGGGCTTCCAGAAGTCGCAGTACCGCAAGTTCAATATCCGCGATCAGGAGATCACGCCCGGCGACGACTACGGCATGATGCGTGAGGTCATGCGCCGTCGCTTCGGCCGTCTGGTCAAGGAAGAGGAGGAGGGCACCGAGGAGGTGGTCCGCCCCGACCTGCTGCTGATCGACGGCGGCGCCGGGCAACTGGCCGAGGTTCTGGCGGTGCTCGCCGATCTGGGGCTCGACGACATCCTGGCCGTGGGCGTCGCCAAGGGGCCGGACCGGGACGCGGGCAAGGAGCATTTCTTCGTGCCCGGCAAGCCGCCCTTCATGCTGCCGCTCAAGTCGCCGGCCCTCTATTACATCCAGCGGCTGCGCGACGAGGCCCACCGCTTCGCCAACGGCGCCCACGCCAAGCGCCGCTCGATGGACATCAAGAAGAACCCGCTCGACGAGATCGAGGGCGTCGGCCCCGGCCGCAAGAAGGCCCTGCTGCACGCCTTCGGTTCGGCCAAGGGCGTGGGCCGCGCCTCGGTCGTGGATCTGGTCAAGGTCGACGGGATCAGCGAACCGCTGGCGGAACGCATCCACGCCTTCTTCCGCAAGCCCTGACTTCCGTTACGGAAATACCCGGCCTAGAACCGCGATCATGAGCGACCACAAAGACGACATCCTGGCCGAAGGCTATCGCCGTTTCCGCCAGGAGCATTGGCCGGAAGCCCGCGCCGAATACGAAGCCCTGGCCAAGGGGCAGAAGCCGCACACCCTGATCGTCGCCTGTTCCGACAGCCGCGCCGACCCGGCCCTGATCTTCGACGCGGCGCCCGGCGAGCTGTTCGTGGTCCGCAACGTCGCCAATCTGGTTCCGCCCTATGAGCCCGACGGCCAGAGGCACGGCGTCTCGGCGGCGCTGGAGTTCGGGGTCAAGGTGCTGGAGGTGTCGCGCATCGTGGTCATGGGCCACGCCAGCTGCGGCGGCGTCGGCGCCATGCTGCACGGCGCCCCCGACAACTGCCGTGACTTCGTCGCTCCCTGGGTCGAGCAGGGCACGCCGGTCGTCCGCCACGTCGCCGAGACCGTGGCCCCCGATCAGGTCCAGAGCGCGGCGGAGGAAGCCGTCGTCCGGCTGTCGATCCGCAACCTGCGCACCTTCCCCTGGATCGCCGAGCGCGAGGCGGCGGGCAAGCTGACCCTGACGGGCCTGCATTTCGGCATCGCCGACGGTGTGCTGCGCCAGCTGGGCGACGGGCCGAGGTTCGAACCTCTGGGCTGATCGGTCGTTTGGTCGATGCAGTCGCGTCCGGCGGCGAAGCATGGCAAACGATATGCATCCGCCTGAAAGAGACCCGATGACCCCCGCCCATCACGCCAATCCGATCCCCAACATCCTGACCGGCATCCGCCTGTTCGCCGGGGTGGTGATGTTCCTGATCCTGGCCGGGGCCACCGGGGGCTTCGGGCCGCTGTCGGCCTATCTGGACCCGGACGACCAGTTCGCCCTGTATCGCGTCGCCTTCTGGATCTTTGTGGTCGCGGCCTCGACCGACTGGGTCGACGGCTATCTGGCGCGCCGCTGGAACGCGACGACGCGCTGGGGCGCCATCCTCGATCCGATCGCCGACAAGATCCTGGTCACGGGCGCCATCCTGGGCGTGCTGACCTCCGGCTCCGTGCCCCAGATCGCCATCCCCTGCGGCCTGATCCTGTTCCGCGAGTTCGCCGTCTCGGCCCTGCGCGAGACGGTCGCCGGCAAGGTCAAGCTGGACGTCACCCTGCTGGCCAAGTGGAAGACGACGCTGCAGATGGTGGCGCTGGGCGCCCAGCTTCTGGCCCGCAACTGGGACGGCTTCGGCTGGGACCTCGACTATATCGACCAGTTCCAGCTCGTCGCCGACACCCTGATCTGGGCCGCCGCCTTCGCCACCCTGTGGACCGGCTGGCAGTATTTCGACAAGGCGCGGCGCGAGATGAACAAGCCCGAGGTCGTCAAGCTGGACCCGCTCTAGCGGCGGCGTTCGGTCAGCCGCTGGTTGTCGTTCAGGCCCGTGTAGGGCGGGGCGGCTGTCGGGGCGTTGAGACGCGCCCGCCTCTCGCGCAGCATGGCGTGAAAGTCGTCGGCCAGTTCCAGCAACTGCCGGTTCGACAGGCGTTTGGCCACGGAGAGCAGTTCGCCTTCCAGCTTGCCGAAGGTCCGTAATGAGACTCCTGGACGGCCGGGCATGCGAATTCTCTACTGTTTGGCGGGGGGACCTGCGGATCAGCTAAATCGGCGTGGGGCCCGGTGTCATGGGGGCGGCATGATTAACGCCGCCCGAAACTCGCCATTTCTGAAAGCTGTCCACAGCTTTTAGCTGCAAAGCTTACCCGTTCCGCGATACGGCAGGATCGGATCACAGCGCCTTGGCCATGACCACAAACTCCAGATCGCGCCGCTTGGGCAAGCCGAACCGTTCGTCGTCCATCGGAAACGGCTGGGTCTCGCCGGTCAGGGCATAGCCGCGCCGCTCGTACCAGGCGATCAGCTCCGCGCGCTGGCGGATGACGGTCATCTCCATGCGCGGCGCCTTCAGCGTCCCGGCCGCAAAGGCCTCGGCGCCCGCCATCAGCTGACGCCCCAGACCGCCCGCCTGCCTGTCCGGATCGACCGACAGCATGCCCAGATAGGCCGAGCCGTCCGCCTGGCGAGCGACGAGGACGCAGCCGATCAGGACGTCGCCCTCGAACGCGACAAGCAGCGTCTTGTCCGGATCGGCGATGATCCCGGCCAGACCGTCCGCATCGGTGCGCTGGCCGCCCAAGAGGTCGGCCTCGTGGGTCCATCCCTTCTTCGCCGTCTCGCCGCGATAGGCGCTCTCGACCAGACGGTGCAGGGCCGGGATGTCGTCCGGCGTCGCCGGCCTCAACATCAGGCTCACCGAACCCCCAGCTCCGCCACCAGACCCGACATGCCATAGACGTCGCGCAGGGCGGCGGTGACCGCGCCGGTGGTGACGATGACGCTGCGGTTGACCTGACGATCATAGCCATAGGCGTTGCGCTGGCTGAGGACGGTCGAGTCGAAGTTCGCCCCGACGATCTCGCCCTTCGCATTGACGACCGGCGAGCCCGAGGAGCCGCCGATGGTGTCGGAGGACACGGTCATGTCCAGCACGGTGTCGGCCGGGATGCGGTCCTTCGCGGCCAGCAGTTTCGGCGCGACGTCGAACGGCGGGGCGCCGGTGGCGCGGTCCCATAGGCCGGCGAAGGTCGTGAACGGACCCCAGCGCTGGCCGGGCACGTCAGAACCTTCGATCTTGCCGTAGGTCAGGCGCAGGGTGCCGGTCGCATCCGGATAGACGGCGTCGCCATAGGCGGCGAAGCGGGCGGTGGCGAGGGCTTCCGAGCCGCGGTCGGTCGGGGCCTGAACCTTCTCTTCCCATTCGGTGCGAATGGCGCGGGTCGGCTCCTGGATCGACAGCAGGTACTGGATCATCGGATCGTCCGAGGCCTGGATGGCGGCGAGACCGCCTTCCCACAGGGCGCGGCGCACGGCCGGGTCAGCCAGCTTCGTGCCGGAGACCACGCGCGCCGAAAGTTGCTCCGGCGACTCGCGGCCCAGCAGAGGGCGCACATAGGGGCTGTCGACGGTCAGCCATTCGCGGGTCTTGGACAGCCACCATTCCATGCGGATCTGCTCGAGCTCCGGATAGACCGGTCGTTCGGCGAACAGGGCGGTGCGGGCGGCGGACAGGCGGCTGTCGGCGAACTCCGGCAGGCGTTGGTCGGACGGCTTGGCCCGCTCCTGGGCGCCGCGCACCAGCGTCCGGGCCCAGAGGAACAGCTGCGACCCGCCGGCGACGGAGGTGGTGCCGATACCGGTGCCGCCTTCCAGCAGGGCGTAGGGGGCATAGAGCTCGCGAACGGCAGGCTGGATCGCGGCGAGAGCGTTGAAGGTGCCTTCGCCGGCCTTCTGACGGAAGTCGGCTTCATTGGCCGCCCGCGTGGCCATGAAGGCCGGGTCGGTCAGGGCGCGCATCCGGCCGAGGCCGCGCTTGTAGGTGTTCTCGAGGCTGACGATCGGGTCCATGGCCTCGAACGCCTGACGCTCGCCCTCTTCGGAATAGCGGATCATCCGGCCGCGCAGCTCCGAGGCGATCAACTGGTCCATCGGCAGGACCACGTCGCGCACCGTCATGAGCTGGTCCTGGGTCAGCAGGCGCTGGGTCGCGCCCGGGCTGCCCGTGACGAAGACCGGCGTGCCCTCGACGGGCTTGGCGGCGTTCCAGACGAAGTGGGTCGGGGTCCGGGCGGGCGCATTGTTCTCGTACAGCCGAATGAAGGCCGCATCGATGGCGAAGCGCGGGAAGCTGAAGTTGTCGAGGTCGCCGCCGAAGGTCGCGGCGCGGTCCTCGGGCGCGAAGGCCAGGCGGACGTCGGTGTATTTCTTGTAGGTGTAGAGCTTGAACTGGCCGCCCCGGTACAGGCTGACGACCTGACAGCGCTTGTCCGTAGCCTCGCCACAGGCCTCGCTCTCGATCCGCCCGGCCTCGGCGTCGCGGGCCTGGGTGAAGGCGGCGCCCGACAGGCCTTCACCGGCCTTGTGCATCCGCTCGGTGACGTCGGCGATGCCGGTCAGGACCTCGGCGGTCGAGCCCGGGCATTTGACCTCTTCCTCGCGCGCCTTCGGGGTGAAGCCGGTCTCGGCGTAGTTGACTGCTTGCGTCGAGAGATTGGCCACGCAGGTCGCGACGCAGTGGTTGTTGGTCATCACCAGCCCCTCGCCGGAGACGATCCCCGCCGAACAGCCGCCGAACTTCACCGACGACAGCCGCACCTGATCCAGGAAACCCTGATCGATGTTCGTGCCCAGGGTCTGGTTGGCCCGGGCGATGGGGAAGTTGTCGAAGGTCCACATGCCTTCTTCGGCGCTGGCGGCAGAGGCGGCGGCGAAGCCGAGAACGGCGATGGAGGCGGCGAAGGCGAGATGACGCATGGAGTTCTCCTTCCTTCTCCCCTTGCGGGAGAAGGTGGCCGGCGGAGCCGGCCGGATGAGGGGTCACGCGGTGGCGTGAACAATTCTGGGTGCACGTATGAAAGAAAAAGGGGCCGACCGGCAAGACCGGTGCGACCCCTCATCCGTCAGCCCCCGAGCAAGTCGAGGGCTGCCACCTTCTCCCGCAAGGGGAGAAGGCCGGGCTTTAGCGAACCCCCAGCTCTTCGAGCAGGCGGGGCTGGTGGTAGATGTTGCGCAGGGCTTCGGTGATGGCGGCGGTCGAGACCGTTACCGTCCGGTTCAGCGTACCGTCGTAGCCGAACGACCCGCCCAGCGAGTGGATGTTGCCGTCGAAGGCCGCGCCGATCACTTCACCCTTGGCGTTGATCACGGGCGAGCCCGAGTTGCCGCCGATGATGTCGTTGGTCGAGACGAAGTCGTAGACGGTGTCCTTGTTCACCTTCGACTCGTTGTCGAGGAAGGCCTGGGCCGCGTTGAACGGCTCGGCGCCCGTGGCCCGCTCATAGAGGCCGCCCATATAGGTGAAGGGCGGGACGGTCACGCCGCGATAGGTCCAGCCCTCGACCGCGCCGTAGGAGAGGCGCAGCGAGAAGGTCGCGTCGGGATAGAGGTTGGTCCCGTAGACCGCGAACCGGGCCTGGGCGATCTTCTCGCCGGCCTTGGCGGTCGGGCCGTTGACGGCCGAGTCCCACTGGGCGCGCACGGCCTGGGCCGCATTGTCATTGGCCAGGACGAAGGCGATCATCGGGTCGCCCGAGGCGGCCAGCTGTTCCGGCGTCATGGCGAACATCTGCGCGCGCACGGCCGGGTCGCCCAGTTTGGTGCCCTGGACCAGACGGTCGGCGATGTCGGCCGGGGCGTCCTTGCCGAGCATGGCTTTCACCTCGGCATTGTCGACGGTCAGATATTCCCGCGTCTTCAGCATCCAGTGGGTCAGGTAGATTTCTTCCAGACCCTGATCGATCGGGGTCACCTCGGCCAGACGGCGGGCCTGCTGGGCCAGGGCGGCGTCGGTATAGCCGGCGCGGCGCTCGGCGACCGGCTTGGCGCGTTCCTTGGCGGCGCGGACGATGGTCTTGGCGTAGCGGTACAGGTCCGAACCGCCGCCGGCCGAGGCTTCCAGCTGGCGGTAGGGCAGGTAGAGGTCGCGGGCCGAGGCCTGAACGCGCTCCAGATCGCCCCACGGATCGCCGATGCGGGCGGCGATGGCGGGATCGGCGGCGACGCGGGCGCGCAGCTCGGCCTCTTCCTCACGCTTCTTGCCCATGAAGGCCGGGTCGGTCAGGGCGCCTTCCTGGCCGTAGTAGACCTTGAAGCTGTTCTCCAGACCGAACAGGGGATCGAAGACGACCCGCTTGGCCTCTTCCGAGGTGGTCGCATATTCCTGCAGGCGGCCGCGCAGTTCCGAGGCCTGGATCAGGGTGATCGGGTTCACCTGATCGCGCAGGCGCTCCAGCTGCGACATGGTCAGCAGACGCGAGGTCGAACCGGGGTTGCCGGCGACGAAGGTCACGTCGCCTTCCTTGGGCGGGTTCGGGTTCCAGGTCAGGTGGGTCGGGGTCGAGACGGGCTTGCCGTCCTCGTAGATACGCAGGAAGCCGCTATCGAGGGCGTAGCGCGGGAAGTTGAAGTTGTCGGGATCCCCACCGAAGAAGGCGGCCTGGTTTTCGGGCGCGAAGACCAGACGGACGTCCTCATACTTGCGGAACTTGTACAGGGCGTAGCGGCCGCCGCGGTAGAAGCTGATGACCTGACAGGTCTGGGTTTCCTTGTCGGAGCAGTTCTCGTCCTCGATCTTCGTCGTCTCGGCGCCGCGCGCCTGGACAAAGGCCGCGCCTTCCAGCCCCTGCCCGGCGCCCAGAACCCGGTCGGTGACGTCGATGATGTCGGTCAGGATCTCGGCAGTCTCGCCGGGGCATTCCTTCTCTTCCTCGCGGGTCGCGGTCAGGAAGCCGTTCTTGACGTAGTCATGCTCGGCCGACGACAGCTCCTGGGCGCAGCCGACGACGCAGTGCCAGTTGGTCAGGATCAGGCCTTCGCCCGAGACCAGCGACGCCGAACAGCCGTTGATGCGGACCGCCGAGTTGCGGATGTGGTCCAGCCAGGCCTGGTCGATGTGGGTGCCGTATTTGTCGTTCACCGTCTGGATCGGGAAGTTGTCGAACGTCCACATGCCCTCGTCCGCCTTCGCGGGCGTGGAGACGGCGGACAGGACGGCCGTGGCGGCGCCGAGCGCGGCCAGGGAGACGGTAAAGCGTAGCGACATAGGGTCGATCTCCGATGGGAACGCGGGAGTGCTAGACCCAAGCCGGGTGACCTGTCCATGCCGCTGGCCTGTGTCGTCGCGACACGCCCCCCGGCCGACGCGGCGCCTTACCCCGATTTAACTTGGTCTTGATCCCCGGCGGCCTCAGATAACGGGACACTTCGGGGTTGAAACGCTTTTCCATGTCGCTTGCACTATCCACGCTGCTGTTTGAGTGGCGGCGCTATATGGCCGCCGTCATGGCGCTTGCGCTGTCGGGTCTGCTGGTCCTGGCCATGACCGGTGTCTTCATCGGCATCGGCAAGGGCTTCACCGCCACCATCGAACGTTCCAGCGCCGACATCATCATCATGCAGCCGGGCGCCAAGAGCCTGATGGGCGGCCCCTCGGGCGTGCCGCGCCGCTTTATCCCGCTCGCCTACAACCACCCCGAGGTGGTCGAGGTGAAGCCGCTGGACGGCGCCGGCGGCTCGTTCCAGTCGATCAAGAACGTCGACCCGACCATGTCCCAGGCCGAGCGCGCCCGGCGCGGCGCGCCCAAGCAGCAGTTCGTCCAGACCTCGATCATCGACACCACGCCCGGTTCGGTGACCATTCCGACCGACTATTCCCAGGAACTGATCGACGCCCTGCGCCAGCCCTATACCGTCGCCATTGATGAAACGGCGCTCAAACCGCTGGGCGTCAAACTGGGCGACAAGGCTCTCTACAACGGTCAGACCGTGACTGTGGTCGCCATCCTGCGCGGCTATCCGAACATGATGCAGTCCAATATCGTCATGTCGCGCGACACCCTGCGGATGGTGGGTCAGGCCGACACCGGCCCACGCGTTGGACCGCTGATGGTCAAGCTGCGCGATCCTGCTCGCTCCCAGATCGTCGCAGCCCAGCTCAACGCCATGGGCAACGGCCAGTGGAAGGCCTGGACCCGTCAGGAACTGGCCGACGCCAACGCCGGCGCCATGTTCGAGGAAGGCATTCTGGTCATCATCATCGGCGGCTGCGTGGTGCTCGGCACCATCATCGGGGTGGCCATCACCTGGCAGACCCTGCGCGGCGCCATCATGGCCAACATCAAGGAGTTCGCCTCCCTGCGGGCGCTCGGCGTCGGCATGGGTTCGCTGAACCGGATCGTGGTCGAACTCAGCTTCTGGGTCGGTTGCGTCGGGGTGGTGGCCGCCATCGTCCTGACCTGGCTGGTGTCGCTGCTGGCCATGGCCAACGCCGTCATCATCGCCCTGCCGCCCATGCTTCTGGTGGTCGTCGGCGGCGGCCTGATCCTGATCGCCATGCTGTCCGGCATCCTGTCGCTGGGCATCCTCAAGAACAGCCAACCGGCGGACCTGCTGCGATGAACGCCCATACGAAAGTTCACGGCAAGCACGGCGACTTCGCCATCGAGGCCAAAAAGCTGGTCAAGCGCTTCAAGTCCGGCAAGTCATTCGTCGAGGTGCTCAAGGGCGTCGATTTCGATGCGCGCCACGGCGATCTGACCATGGTCATGGGGCCGTCGGGCTCGGGCAAGTCGACCCTGATCGCGGCGCTCTCGGGCCTCCTGCGTCCCGAGGAAGGCCGCGTCGACGCGCTCGACGTCGACGACCTGTGGAAGCTGTCCAGCGGCCGGATCGACAAATTCCGCCTGGATCACTGCGGCTTCATCTTTCAGGGCTTCAACCTGTTCCCGGCCCTGACCGCCCTGCAGCAGGTCGAGATCGTGCTCAAGTTCCAGGGTCTGTCGCCGGGGCAGGCGAAGAAGCGCGCCACCGAAGCCCTGACCGAGGTCGGGTTGTCGCATCGCCTGCATCAGCGTCCCGCCATCCTCTCGGGCGGCGAGAAGCAGCGCGTCGCCATCGCCCGGGCCCTGGCCAAGGACCCCAAGATCCTCTTCGCCGACGAACCGACCTCGGCGCTGGACGGCGAGAACGGCCAGGTGGTCATCCGTCTGCTGCGCCGGGCCGCCACCGAACACGGCGCCGCCGTCATCTGCGTGACCCACGATCCCCGCCTTGAGGCCTGGGCTGACCGGGTCATCAAGATCGAGGACGGCGTCATCGTCTCCGACGAGCGGCGGGTCCCCGACCCGACCGCCACCCTCTCCTCGCACCATTAATCGCCAGAACAAGATCCTTCAGGACCCACCTCCCATGCCCGCCTTCCTCAAGAACAAATGGACCTGGATCGGCCTTCTGCTGATCATCGTGCTGGTCGTCGGCTTCCTCGTCTTCAGCAAGGGACAGGCCGCCAAAAAGGCCGAACTCGCCAAGGCGGAAGCGACCAAGGTCGAAAGCCCCTATGCGGCCATCGCCAACGGCAAGGTCGATATCGAGGGCGGCATCATCCAGGTCGCGGCCCGTCGCGGCGGCATCATCCGCGAAGTCCTGGTCCAGGAAGGCGACCGCGTCGTCGCCGGCCAGATCCTGGCCCGTCAGGAAGACGACGAAGCCCGTCTGGCCGTCCAGAGCGCCCGCGCCCAGGTCGCCCAGGCCGAGAGCCAGCTGGCCCAGATCCGCGTCGACATCCGCACCGCCCAGCGCGAGCGCGAGCGCCTGCAGAAGCTGGTCGCCACCAACTTCGTCGCCGCCCAGCGGATCGACCAGGCCCAGGACGCCATCGACACGGCCCAGGCCCGCCTCGGCTCCCAGACGGCCGCCGTCCAGACCGCCCGCGCCCAGCTGTCGCAATCGCTCTACAATGAAGAGCTGACGGTGATCCGCAGCCCCATGGCCGGCCGCATCGTGCGCCGCTACGCCAACCCCGGCGCCGGCGCCTCGACCCTGAACGTCTCGGCCATGTTCGATCTGGAGCCCGACGCCCCGCGCATCGCCCGCGCCGAGATCGTCGAATCCGACATCCCCAACATCGCCGCCGGTCAGGCCGTCGAGATCACGCCGGAAGGCGATCCGACCAAGGTCTATATCGGTTCGGTCCTGCGTCGCGCCGCCGTCTTCGGCGCCCGCAAACTGGCCTCGGACGACCCCTCGCAGCGCTCCGACGAACGCGTCGTCGAGGTCGTGGTCTCGGCTGGCGACGCGCCCCTGCTGATCGGCCAGCGCGTCCTGGTCAAGTTCATGAAGCCCGGCCAGACCGCCGGCGCCCCGCGCGCTCCGTCCAACGGCGTGCCCGCCGACCGCTCAATGCGTCAGCCGGGAGCCTAAGGTCTAGGCGGCGGAGGGCGCGTTGCTCTCCGCCGCGACCTGCCTCAGCGCCTGTTCGAACACCTCGGCGGGCTGGCCGCCCGAGATCAGGTATTTGTCGTTGATGATGATGGCCGGGACCGAGTTGATCCCCCGGCTGCGCCACAGCTCCTCGGCCGCGCGCACCTCGTCAGCGTAGCGGCCCGAGGCCAGCACCTCCGCCGCCTCCGCCCGGTCCAGCCCGACGGACGCCGCCGCATCGGCCAGGACCTCACGGTCGCCCGGGCTCAGCTGCTTGGTGAAATAGACCTCGAACAGGGCCGCCTTCAGCGCCGCCTGCTTGCCGCTCTCCTCGGCCCAGTGCAGCAGGCGATGGGCGTCGAAGGTATTGTAGATCCGGCTGTCGTCGCTCATCCGCATCTCGAACCCGACCTCGGCCGCGCGGCCCTTGATCATGGCGCGGGTCTGGGCCGACTGCTGCGGCGTCGCGCCGTATTTGCGGCCGATGTGTTCGACGATGTTCTCGCCCTCGGGCGCCATCTGCGGGTTCAGCTCGAACGGCTGGAAATGGATGTCGACGGCGGCCACATCCCCGACCCGGCCGATCGCCGTCTCCAGCCCGCCCAGTCCGATCACGCACCAGGGGCAGGAGACGTCGGAAACGAAGTCGATCTTGATCGGGGTCGGCATGGCGGGTCCTCGAAGCGGTTCGCCAGCATATGGGGCGGGACGCCGCCGCCGCCAGTGTTTCCCGTGATGAGCCCGCTAACCGATCGGCGCCGTCAGGATGACCCGCAGCCCCGGCCTGGCCGCCCGGTATTCGATCGCCGCCCCCAGCTGTCCGGCCAGGCTCTCGATCAGGCGCGAGCCGAAGCCCTTGCCCGACTGGTGCCCGCCCACGCCCTCGTCGGCGACGATGACCCGGGCCGCGCCGCGGTCTTCCTCCAGGGTGACGTAGAGAGGGCCCGGACGGCCGCCATAGGCGTATTTCTGGGCGTTGATGATCAGTTCGGTCAGGACCAGGCCGAAGGTCACGGCGCGTCCGGCCTCGATGCTGATCGGAGCCAGTTCGGTATGGATCAGCGCCGCCCAGTCCTGCCCCGAGGAGGCCGCCATGTCCTCGATAAGCTCCGAGAAATAGCGGCCCAGATCGATCGTCTCGAACTGGTCGGCCCGGTACAGGCGGCTGTGGACGAGCGAGACCGCCTTCACCCGCCGCTGGGCCTCCCTCAGCACCTCGGACGGCGGACGGGTATCCACATTGTCGCGCGCCTGCAGCGACAGGAAGCTGGCGATCAGCTGAAGGCTGTTCTGGACCCGGTGATTGACCTCGCGCAGCAGGAAGTCCTGATGCTCGAGCTTCAGGTCGCGGTCGGCGACCGATTCCTGGAGCGACTGGTTGACCCGCCGCATCTGGCGAAGGGACCGCAACTCGAACAGGGCGTCGCGGAAGCGGCCGGCGCTTTCGATCTCGGGATTGGTCCAGCGCTGGGCACGGCCGCTGACCGTCTCGGTCCATTCAGCAAAGCTGGCGCGCGGCGTCAGCTTGCCGGCCTCGCCCGTCTTGACCGCCGTATGGGGATCGCCCGCCCAGCGCACGACCTCCAGTTTCTCGGCCCGGAACCACATCAGGACGAAGGGTTCGTCGGCGGCGATGACAAAGGCCATGAAGCCGCTGGCCTCGGCCTTCCACGCGGTCGCGGCCGGGAAAAGTTCGGACAGGCTGGCGCTCGAGATGACTCGCCCCGCCGCCGTCTTCGCCACCCAGTTCCCGAGGGCCGCGACCCCGTTGGCCGGGGGACAGGCGCCGCCGGTCGAAACGTTCTTGCCGCGCAGCACCGCGGCCCCGGTCGCCCCGATCAGGGACGCGATCTCGTCCAGATGTTTGGCCAGGGCCGCGTCCAGCGGCTCCTCCAGCGGGATGCGGGCGACCAGTTCGTCCTCCAGCCCGCGCAGCCGCACCCGCTCGCGATAGAGTTCGGCGTCATCCTTCGCCTTGAGCTGACGCGCCAGGCCCCGGGCCAGAGCCGTGGCGGCGATTCGTGTCTCATGGGTCAGCAGGCGCGGCTGGCTGTCGTGACAGGCGACCAGACCCCACAGGACCCCGTCGGTGACGATGGAGATCGAGGCCGAGGATCCGACGTCCATATTGCGCAGATACTGGAGGTGGATCGGCGAAACGCTGCGCAGGACGCTGTCGCTCATGTCCAGCGGCGGGTCGCCCTCGGGCAGGGGCGGGCGCAGCGGGCGGGGCTGGTAACGCACCTCGGGGATGACCCGCACCGGATTGCGGACATAGAGGGCGCGCGCCTGTTTCGGAATGTCCGTCGCCGGGAAGTGGTGGTTCAGGAAGGACGACATCTCCGGCGCCTTCGATTCCGCCAGAACGCTGCCGGCCTCGTCATCGAGGAAGCGGTAGATCATCACCCGCTCGAAGCCGGTCAGGCTGCGGAATTCGTCGGCGGCCCGGGCGGCCAGCTGGCGCACATTGGCGGCGCGTTCAAAGGCGACCCCGGCCTTGTCCATCCGCGACAGGAGGTCGATGCCGATATGGGTGGTCTCGCCGCTCTTCTCGGCCTCGATGATGCGGTGCGTCCCGCTGCGGTGGGTGCTGACGTCGAAGGTCTCACCTGAGGGCGCGGTCCAGCGGCCGATGAAGACGGCCCCGTCACCCGGAGGCGGGGCGGCGACGGCCTCACCGATCGTGTCGCCGAGCAGGGCGGACACGGGACCGCCGATCCAGTCCTGAACGCCCGTGATGTCCTCGATGTCGCCCGCGCCATGGGCCACGACGGCATCGTCACCGCCGGTCACCAGCATGAAGCCGTGCGGCTGTATCGACCCGGGAATGTGGATGGGCTCCCGATCGCAATCGTTCAGATCGGCGTCGGACAGCAGCAGTTCGGCGGAGGGCGTTTCAGGCACGTCAGTCTCCGCAAAGAACCTCATGGGCATAGCGGAAGCCGGCGACGCCGCCGGCCAGAACGTCCGGACGCGCCTCGGGTTCCCGGCGGTCGGCCGCGTCGAGAACCTCGACGAAGCGCCGCCACCAGTCCCCTGTATCAGGGCCGTAAGGATGCAAAAAGCTCAATCCCCGCAAATCCTTACCCTGGCCGAGAAGTGTACGGTGGATGACCCGCCCGCCCAGCGAACTGCCCTCCAGCACATACCACCAGCCGAGAGCCTCGGCCGCCGAGCCGATGTATGGCGGGGCGGCCTTCAGGGGGTGGCCTTCAAGGTCGACGAGGTCCCGCGCGATACCGTCGGCGCGACGGCGATGCGCGAACTCCAGCCCCGGCAGGTCCGCGAGGTAAGGCTCCACCGCCGGCTCGACCGAGGCGTGCAGCCTATGGAACCGCGCCACGAGATCCCGGCGGCGCTCCGGATCGGCGACCCGGCCGAACAGGTCGATGTCGGTCTCCAGCGCCTTGTGCGCCTCGCCGGTCGCTTCGCGCAGGGCCTCGATGATTGCAGGTTGGGACATGAGGCTTGTCTGCCGAACCGGGGGCGCCGACGCCAGAGGCGAATGTGTCGTGAGACGTTAAGACCGATGGTGCAGTGTCGGCTGCGGTCGTTTCGGGAGGGGCGTCATGAAGCGTGCGACGCTCATTGTGTTTCTGCTCCTCGTGATCGCGTGGGTCGCGGGGCCATTCCTCTACCGCGCCAGCTGGGCCCTGACCGGCGTCCCGGTCGCGGCGCGGACGACCTTCCCGATGCCGAAGGTCACGCCGGACAAGGTGAGGGTTTTCGGTCGCGACACCACCGAGGCCGCCGAGCCAACTCCCTCATGGGCACGACCTCTTTCGCCCGATGGGTATGGGCGGTCCGGCGACAAGCCGCTCACGTCGGAGGCACAGCTGAAGAAATGCGGTCTGCCGCGGCCTGACCCGAACGCCGAAATCATTCTGCTGGGGGTTGGCAGCGGCGAGGCGCTCGCCACTGTCAGCCTGGCGCATGAGGGCATGGCGACGACAGTGGTAGATCTGATTGTGGAGCCCGGAGATCGGCCCCTCTATCTGGTCTTATCCTCCTGGCAGAACGTCATTTGGCGGGTCGAGGGGGCCACGGACCGTGTGTCGCAAGTCGGTTTGCTCGCCTGGCCCCGGGCGTTCGCGTGGCCTGGGGCGCGAAAAGGGTTGCAGTTCAATGTCCCGCCGACTCCGCCCCGTTATGCGGGGGTAACCGGCCTCCCGGCGGCGCGCGTGGTGACGGCACAACCCGCCAGCTGTCTCCAGGTTCACGACATGGCGCGTGAGGACGTGATGGAGACCACCGAGGCACAGGCGAAATCCCTGTTCGGACGGGTCGCGGTGGTGATGGCCGGAGGCGACCGGGTCAGCGCCGTCCGGCTGCCGTCCGGGGTCGCCGCCACGATGCAGGCGACCACGCAGGGCGCGGAGCTCCTTGTGCCGGCCCCTCCCGCCATCATGCCCGAATCCTGGGCGGAGGCTCCGGACCCCCTCAGCCAATGGCCGGGCGGGCTGGCGGCGGTCCGGGCAAACCAGATCGTTTCCGCCGTTGCAGTCAGGTCCCCCGGGCTACTGCCCGGCTCCATGGGGCTCATGCAATTGATCGAGGCGGGAGACATCCGCCGGGTCAAGCGCGGCGACCGCGTTGAGTATCAGGTCCATCGGCCGATCGCGCGTCTCCCATCAGGAATGTCGCCATGGTCCGTCTTCGTGCTGGAACCCGGCGTGCCGGTTCCCGTCCGTGGTGATGGGACAGACTGCATCCGACGCCGAACAATCCTCGGACTGCCCTTCACTTACCCGGTCGGGCCAAAGCCGTGCATGGAATGGTGATCCTGACCCGTATCAGTCGCCGGTGAAGGTCCCGGGGCGCTTCTCGAGCACCGCCGTCACCCCTTCGATATGGTCGTCGGTCAGATGGGCCAAAGCCTGCATGGCGGCGGACAGTTCCAGGGTCTGGTCGAAATTCATGTCGCGGCCCTGACGCAGCAGGGACTTGGCCATGCGCAGGGCGCGCGGCGGCTGGGCGGCGACCTGGCCGGCGGTGGCCAACGCCTCGGTCATCAGGGCCTCATGCGGCACGACCCGGTTGACCAGACCCCAGCGGTCGGCGGTCTCGGCGTCCACGGCCCGGGCGGTGAACAGCATTTCGGCGGCGCGGACATAGCCGACGTTACGGGGCAGCAGCCACGATCCGCCGTCGCCGGGGATGATGCCGAGCTTCAGGAAGGGCACGCCGAAGCTGGCGCGGTCCGAGGCGATGCGGATGTCGGCCAGCCCCGCGATGTCGCAGCCCAGGCCGAAGGCGGGGCCGTTCACCGCCGCGATCAGCGGCACTTCCAGCCCGTAGAAGGCGCGGACGATCCGGTGCACGACCCGGCGGTACTGTTCGCGGATCGCCGCGCCCGAACCGGCGAACAAATCCTCGCGCGCCTTCATCGAATTCAGGTCGCCGCCCGCCGAGAAGGCGCGTCCGGCGCCGGTCAGGACCACGCAGCGGATGTCGAGGTCGGCGTTCACCGCCTCGCAGATCGCGGCCACCTCATCACCGTCGCCGAGGTCGGGGAGGGCGTTCAGCCGCTCGGCCCGGTCGAAGGTCAGGACCAGCACCGATCCGCCGCCGGGCTGGGCGATCTTTTCCTGAAGGATGAAGGCCACGACGCGCTCCGGAATTGCAAAACCCCGGCCTTGTCGGGGCCGGGGCGCGGGGGCGCAAGTCGAAACCTGCTGTTTGATCTTGCGATCTGGGCTTCGGCCCGGATCAGCGGACCCTATCGGGGGCGCTTGATCTCGATGGGCGTGAAGTTGGACGGATGACTGACCACGCGGTCGTTCGCGCGGCTCTGTTTGCCCGAGTTCACCAACATCCCGCCCCAGAAGGCGAAGGACGTCATGGCGTGCTGGAGATTCCTGTCCTTGTCGTTCATCTTTGATGTCTCCTTTCGTTGAACGAGGAAAAGAGACGCGTCGTGCTTGCAGGGGTTTGCACCCTCTTAGTCGTTTTGCGTCGAGTTTTAGATCGCATACGGAATGATTAATTGCAAGAGTTTTGGTCTGGGTTCGGAATATATTTCGCATGTCTGTCACGCCTGTGACTCCTGAGCCACGGCCCATTCCGCGGGCGATCGCGACCCCGTGCGTCAAGGTCTGCATCGTCGACGGCGCATCGGGCCTCTGCCTGGGCTGCTACCGGACCTTGGTCGAGATCGGCGGCTGGTCCGGCCTGACCGACGAACAGCGCGCTGAAATCATGGCCGAATTGCCGGGCCGCCGCGACCGGATCGAGCCCGCGAAACTCGGCCTCTAGCCCTCTCCCGATACGGCTCCGCTCGCTAACCTTTTGTCAGCCACATCGGTTCACCGCATCCCAAGACGGCTGTGAGAGGGTGATATCGCCGCAGAAGCGGTTTCAGTCGCGTGAGCCCATGATCCGCTTCGATTTTCAGACCATCGCCGTGATGGTGATGGCCACCGCCTCCTCGCTGAGCGTGGCCTTCTGGCTGAATCACGCCGATGCGCGCGGTCAGGCCCATGCCGAGACCGCCGCCGTCATTCCGGCCGTGAACGCTCCCGCCCATCATTCGACCTCAGGGGCCGCCCAGGTGCTCAAGGCCGCCGACGGTCACTACTGGGCCGAGGCCGAGATCGACGGCCGCGCCGTCCGCGTCCTAGTCGACACCGGCGCCAGCGTCGTGGCCCTGACCCGCGAGGACGCCCTGCGTCTGGGGCTCGATCTGGCCCCTGGGGATTTCACCCGCTCGGTCCAGACCGCCTCCGGCCCCGCCCGCGCCGCCGCGGTCGAGCTCAAGTCGGTCGCCATCGCCGGCGCCGAGGTCGAGCACGTCCAGGCGCTCGTGGTCGAGAACGGCCTGAAGCAATCCCTGTTGGGAATGAGCTATCTGGGCCGCCTGTCCGGCTTCGAAGCGACGCCCGCGGGCCTCACCCTGCGGCCCTAGACCCTAGAACCGGTAGGTCACGCCCACCTGCACGACGGGCAGCACCTTGTAGTTGTCCGCGTCGTCCTGGATGTCGGTCTCTTCCTGCGCGAGCCGCGCCTGGAAGGTCGGGTCGTTCGACAGGGTTCCGCCGCTCGAGTTCAGATCGACCTGGGGCGCATCGCCGAACGCCGCCCCGGCCAGCAGGCGGAAGCCCCAATGGCCCGTGTGGGTGAAGGTGTTGTCATAGCCGATGCCGACGAAGGGGGCGGTGCTCTCCAGCTCGATCTTGCCCGTCAGATTGCCGATCTGGGCCGGGGTGAAGACCGTGCCGCCGATGTTGGTGTTGGTCGTCGGCGTGGCGTCCAGGTTGACGTCTCGGGAGCCGAAGAAGGCGCCGGCTGAGACGAAGAAGGCGTTGCCGGTCGGGTGCCAGTCGAGGAAGGCGCCGGGCGAGCTGAAGTCCAGCTGGGCGTTGTAGTCGACGTCGTCATAGCTGTCGTCGCGGTCGAACTTCAGCGCGTCGTAGGAGCCGCGCACGACGAAGTTCGGCGACAGGGAATAGAGGACCGAGACGCCGCCGCCGGGCGTGCCCAGCTGGCCGCCGACGGCGAGGCGGCCGTCCTGGGCGGAAGCGCCCGACGCGAGGGTGAGGGCGGCGACGGCGGTCGCGGCGAAGACGCAGGTCGTGCGGATCATGGGGAGAACTCCGAAGGAACGGCCGGGGGAGGGGCTCGCCTTCTAATGGATTCACCCGATGGACGTTCCCGGCGCCTTGTGCCTGGTCAGGCCGCGCGATCCTCGGCCTGGCTGATTTCAAAGGCCCGCTCGGCCTCGCGCACGGCCTCGACGGCCCGGTCGACGATCTCGATTCCGGCGCCCCGGACGATGGAGTCCGTCGTCAGGATGCGGCGGAAGGCGCGGGCCCCGCGACGGCCATGCATCAGTCCCAGCATGTGCCGCGTCATGGCCGGCAGATGCACGCCTTCCTCCAGTCGGGCGGCCAGATAGGGACGATACCGGGCGATGGCCTCGAACGGGTCGACGTCGGGCGTGTCCGCCCCGAAGAAGCGCCGGTCGACCTGACCCAGCAGGGCCGGTTCGTGATAGGCGGCGCGGCCCAGCATGACCCCGTCCAGCTGAACGCCGTCGGACGCATCGAGGTGCGCCTCGGCGGCTTCCAGCGAGGCGATGCCGCCGTTGATGCAGATGGTCAGATGCGGCCGCTCGCGCTTCAGCCGGCGCACCAGCTCATAGTCCAGCGGCGGCACGTCGCGGTTTTCCTTGGGCGACAGACCCTTCAGCCAGGCCTTGCGGGCATGGACGATGAAGGTCGTGATCCCGACGGCGGCCGAGGCGTCGACCGTGGCGAACAGACTGGTCGCCGGGTCCTGATCGTCCACCCCGATGCGGCATTTGACGGTGGCGGGGACGCTGACGGCCTCCCTGATCGCGGCCATACAGTCGGCGACCAGCTCTGGCTCGCGCATCAGACAGGCGCCGAACCGGCCCGACTGCACCCGGTCCGAGGGGCAGCCGACGTTCAGATTGATCTCGTCATAGCCGAAAGCCTCGCCGATCTTCGCGGCCTCGGCCAGCTGGGCCGGATCCGATCCGCCCAGCTGCAGGGCGACCGGATGCTCGACGGCGTCGAAGCCCAGCAGCCGCTCGCGATCGCCATGCACCACGGCGGGCGAGGTCACCATCTCGGTATAGAGCAGGGCCCGGCCCGACAGGGCGCGGTGGAACGCCCGGCAATGCCGGTCGGTCCAGTCCATCATGGGGGCCACCGAAAGCCGGTGGGCGGGCGGGGTCTGCATGTCGGGCCTTGGGAAGGAAGCGGCGGTCTATAGGCGAAACCGGCCGAAAAGGCGACCTCAGGGCTTTTGGGGTTCCAGCATGCCGAACACGGTCGGGATCAGCTCCGAGACGGTAGGATGGATGTGCATGGTCCGGCGCATGTCGTCGGCGGTGGCGCCCCGGGCCATGGAATCGAGGATGGCGTGGATCGCCTCGTCGCCCTCGACGCCCAGGATGGCGGCGCCGAGTATGGCGTCGGTGTCGGCGTCGACGATCACCTTCATGAACCCTTGCGTCTCGCCGCGCTCCACTGCCCGGCCGACGCGCGTCATCGGTCGGACTCCGACGCTGATCTTGTGGCCCTTCGCCTTCGCCTGGCCCTCGGTCAGGCCGACGCGGCCCAGAGGCGGGTCGATATAGAGGGCATAGGCCTCGATCCGGTCGCTGACCTTGCGGTCGTCCCCCTCGGGCAATCCGTCCAGCAGATTGGCCGCGACGATCTCGAAATCGTTGTACGCCGTATGGGTGAAGGCCCCGCGCCCGTTGCAGTCGCCCAGCGCCCATATCCCGGGCGTGGCGGTCGCCAGCCGGTCGTTGACGGCGATGTAGCCGCGCCCGTCGACGGCCACGCCCGCCTTGTCGAGGTCCAGATCGTCCGTGTTCGGAGTTCTGCCGACTGCCAGCAGCACATGGGAGCCCGTGACGCTGGGATCGCCCGACTTGCAGTCGACATGGACCTCGATCCCTCCGTCCTTCGCCGGCTTGAAACGGATGCATTCGGCGTCGGTGCGGACAGCGATTCCCTCGGCCTCCAGGATTTCACGAATAGCGTCCGAGACCTCCGGGTCCTCCCGGCTGATCAGTCGTTCGCCCTTCTCGACGATGGTCACCTGCGCGCCGAAGCGGCGGTACATCTGGGCGAACTCCAGTCCGATGTAGCTGCCGCCGACGACCACCAGATGTTCGGGAACGACGTCCAGCTTCAGGATGTCGGCATTGGTCATCAGGGCGACGTCGTCGATCCCCGGCATCGGCGGACGCGCGGCCCGCCCACCGACATTGATGAAGATGCGCGGCGCGGTCAGGATCCGGTCATCCACGGCGATCGTGTCGGCCGAGACGAAACGGGCGTGGCCCCGGATCAGGGCCACATTCTCCATCCCTTCCAGCCAACGCTCGACGCCGCCGCGGGCGTTGTGAATGACTGTGTCGGCCCGGCCTTTCACGGTCGCCATGTCGATCGAGGCCTCGCCCGGGATCGTCACGCCCCAGTCGGCGGCGCGGCGCACCACGGCGGCCGCGCGGGCGCTGGCGACCAGGGTCTTGGTCGGCATACAGCCGGTGTTGACGCAGGTCCCGCCGACCCGATGCCGCTCGATCACGGCGACCTTCATGCCCGACTTTCCGAGCCGTTCGGCCAGAGGCGGCCCGGCCTGTCCCGCGCCGATGACGATGGCGTCGAACTGTTCGGTCATGGGCGGGCTCCGGATTGCGCCCGGAGCCTAGGCCGCTTCCGGAGGGGCCGCTACGCCTTCGGCAGCCCGTCCAGTTGTCCGCGCAGCATCTGCAGGATGGCCGAGAAGTCGCGGCCGCCGTAGCCCAGGCCGTTGAACATCTGGAACAGGGCTTCCGACTGGGCGCCCAGCGGGGTCGAGGCGCCGGCCTTGGCCGCCGCGTCCTGGGCCAGCTTCAGGTCCTTCAGCATCATCGCCGTGGCGAAACCGCCGTCATAGTTGCGGTTGGACGGCGCGGTCGGCACCGGGCCGGGCCACGGATAGTAGGTCGTCACCGACCAGCTCTGGCCCGAGGACTTGGCGGCGATGTCGAAGAATTTGACCGGGTCCAGACCCAGCTTCTCAGCCAGCGCAATGGCCTCGCAGGTCCCCAGCATGGTGATGCCCAGGATCATGTTGTTGCAGATCTTGGCCGCCTGTCCGGCGCCGTGATCCCCGGCGCGGAAGGTGGCGCGGCTCATCGGCTCCAGCGCCGCCTCGATACGCGCGAACTGGTCCTCGACGCAGCCGACCATGAAGGCCAGGGTCCCGGCGTCGGCCGCCATCGTCCCGCCCGAGACGGGGGCGTCGGCGAAGACATAGCCGGCCTCGGTGGCCATCGCCGCCACGGCCCGGGCCGTGTCGACGTCGATGGTCGAACAGTCCAGCAGCAGGGCCGAGGAGGGCGCCGCCCCGATGATCTGCTCCGAATAGACCGAGCGCACATGCGGCCCGGCGGGCAGCATGGTGATGACCACATCGGCGTCCTTGACCGCCTCGGCGACCGAACCGACCGGCGTGCAGCCCGCGCCGGCCGCGCGATCCAGCGCCGCCTGCGACAGGTCGAAGGCCGCGACCTCATGGCCCGCCTTGGCCTGGTTCGCGGCCATGCCGCCGCCCATGTTGCCCAGGCCGATGAATGCGATCTTCATGGTCGTTCTTCCCTGTGATTTTCGCTGCTTACTGACGAAGCATTTCGCGTGCGGTGATCACCCGCATGATCTCGTTGGTGCCTTCGAGGATGCGGTGGACCCGCAGGTCCCGCACGATCCGCTCCAGCGGATAGTCCTTCAGATAGCCGTAGCCGCCATGCAGCTGCAGGGCCTCGTCGGCGATCTGGAAGCAGGCGTCGGTGGTCAGGCGTTTGGCCATGGCGCACCATTTCGTCTTTTCCGGATGGTCGTTGTCGATCGCCCAGGCGCCGCGCAGCACCATCAGGCGGGCGGCTTCCAGATCGGTCGCCATATCGGCCAGTTTGAACTGGGTGTTCTGGAAATCGGCCAGGGCGCTCCCGAACTGTTTCCTCGACTTCACGTAATCCAGCGTCGTTTCCAGTGCGAGCCGCGACCCGCCCAGCGAACAGGCGGCGATGTTCAGACGCCCTCCGTCCAGCCCCATCATCGCATAGCGAAAGCCGTCGCCTTCCTTGCCCAGCAGGTTGGCCGCCGGGATGCGGCAGTCGTCGAACTGGACGATGGCGGTCGGCTGGGCGTTCCAGCCCATCTTCTTTTCCTGCGCCCCGAAGCTCAGCCCCGGCGCATCCTTGTCGATCACGAAGGCGGAAATGCCCTTCGGCCCGGCCTCGCCCGTGCGCGCCATGACCACATAGACGTCACTGGTCCCGGCGCCCGAGATGAAGGCCTTGGAGCCGTTCAGCACCCATTCGTCGCCTTCCAGGCGCGCGGTGGTCCGCATCGCCGCCGCGTCCGAGCCCGAGCCCGGCTCGGTCAGGCAGTAGGAAGCGATGTTCTCCATCGTCGTCAGGGCCGGCACATAGCGCTGGCGCAGATCGTAGGAGCCGAACCGGTCGACCATCCAGGTCGCCATATTGTGGATCGAGATGAAGGCCGCGACCGAGACGTCGCCGCGCGCCAGCTCCTCGAAGATGATCGCCGCCTCGACCCGGCCCAGACCCGTGCCGCCGAAATCCTCGGACGTGTAGATGCCGCAGAATCCCATCTCCGCCGCCTGACGCATGACGTCGACGGGGAAGATCTTGTGCTCGTCCCACTCGGCCGAGTTGGGCTTGAGCAGGTCCTCGGCGAAGGCGCGGGCCGCGTCCTGGATGGCGCGCTGGTCGTCGTTGAGGGCGAAGTCCATCTGCGGACCTCAGCCCATCGTCGGGATGACGAACGAGCTGTCGGCGTGCTCCAGCTCACTGTCGGGCCAACGGGCGGTGATCGTCTTGACCTTGGTCCAGAACTTCACGCCTTCCATGCCGTGCTGGTTGGTGTCGCCGAAGGCCGAGCGCTTCCAGCCGCCGAAGGTGTGATAGGCGACCGGCACCGGGATCGGCACATTGATGCCCACCATCCCGACGTTGACGCGGGCAGCGAAGTCGCGGGCCGCGCGGCCGTTCTGGGTGAAGATGGCGACGCCGTTGCCGTACTGGTGCTTCGACGGCAGGCTCAGGGCCTCTTCGAAGCTGGCGGCGCGGACGATCTGCAGCACCGGACCGAAGATCTCTTCCTTGTAGGATTCCATCTCCGGCGTGACGTTGTCGAACAGCGACGGGCCGACGAAATAGCCCTTCTCATGGCCCTGCAGGGTGAAGCCGCGGCCGTCGACGATCAGGTCGGCGCCGTCCTTGACGCCCTGGTCGATCCAGCCCTCGACGCGGGCCTTGTGCTGGGCCGTGACGACCGGGCCGTAGTGGGCGCCGGCGTCGGTGGAAATCCCGACGCGCAGGGTCTCGATCTCGGCGACCATGCGATCACGCAGTTCGTCGGCGGTCTTCTTGCCGACCGGCACGACGACCGGCAGGGCCATGCAGCGCTCGCCGGCCGAACCGAAGGCGGCGCCGGCCAGATCCTTGACCACCTGGTCCATGTCGGCGTCGGGCAGGACTACGCCGTGGTTCTTGGCGCCGCCCATGGCCTGGACGCGCTTATGGTTGGCTGCGCCGGTCTGATAGACATAGTGGGCGATGTCGGACGAGCCGACGAAGCTGACCGCATGGATCAGCGGGTGGGTCAGGATGGCGTCGACCGCCTGTTTGTCGCCGTGGACGACGTTCAGGACCCCGGCGGGGGCGCCCGCCTCCATCATCAGCTCGGCCAGACGCACCGGCACCGAAGGATCGCGTTCGGACGGCTTCAGGATGAAGGTGTTGCCCACCGCGATGGCCACGCCGAACATCCACATCGGGATCATGGCCGGGAAGTTGAACGGGGTGATGCCCGCGACCACGCCCAGCGGCTGGCGCATCGAATAGACGTCGATGCCGGGACCCGCGCCCCAGGTGTATTCGCCCTTCAGCGCATGCGGGATGCCGCAGGCGAACTCGATGACTTCCAGGCCGCGCTGGATGTCGCCCTTGGAGTCGGCGATGACCTTGCCGTGCTCGGACGACAGCATCTCGGCCAGCTGATCCATGTTCGCCTCGACGAGGCGTTTGAACTCGAACATCACCCGGGCGCGGCGTTGCGGATTGGTCGAGGACCAGCCCTCGAAGGCGCCCTGGGCGGCCTGGACCGCGCGGTCCATCTCGGCGTCATTGGCCAGTTGCACCCGGGCCTGAACCTCGCCGGTGTTCGGATTGAACACGTCCGAGAAACGCCCCGAGGCGCCCGCGAAGCTGGCGCCGTTGATGAAGTGGTTGATCTCGCGCATCGGCTGCGTCCTGTTGGTTTCGTCCCTGTTGCGGCCCGATCTAGCAGGCCGGGCAGGGCGATGGCATTGCAAAGTTGCGGTCACAGGCTTGCGAAAACGCATTATCGCGCGACACCGAAGCTTCTCCTGCGTCAACCGCGATATTCGCTAGGCTTGGCGTAACGAGGAAATGCCGGAGAGGCCAGATGCCCGATTTGAACCGCCGCCTGATGACGTCAAAGGCCGATCTCGGCGCGACCCTGCTTCAGCCCAGCGGCCCGTTCGAGCCCAAGGATGGCGAGGTGGTTCTGGCGCTCGACCGCTTCTCCCTGACCACCAACAACATCACCTACGCCGCCTATGGCGACCAGATCGGCTACTGGAGCGTCTTCCCGACCGGTCAGGACGGATACGGCATGATGCCCGTCTGGGGCTTCGCGGACGTGGTCAAATCGCGCGCCGAGGGCGTCGAGGTGGGGCAGCGGGTCTTCGGCTATTTCCCCATGGCCGACACGCTTCTGGTTCAGGCCGAGAAGGTCACCCGGGGTGGGTTCGCCGACGCCGCGCCCTGGCGCAAGGCCGTGCCGGACATCTACAACCGCTATGTCCTGTGCGCCGCCGACGCCAACTATGCGGCCGCGCTGGAGAATCCCGAGGTCCTGTTCCGGCCCCTGTTCATCACCTCCTATACGGCGGTCGATTTCCTGCGCGACCACGACTTCTTCGGCGCCAAACAAGTCGTGGTCTCCAGCGCCTCGTCCAAGACGGCCTATGGCGCGGCCTGGTGTCTGGGCGAGGACGACGTCGCCCTGATCGGCCTGACCGGCGCCCGCAACCGCGCCTTTGTCGAAGGGCTCGGCGCCTATTCGTCCGTGTACGGATATGATGAGGTCGAGGCGCTTCCGACGGGCGTTCCGACCCTCTATCTCGACCTCGCCGGCGATCCGGCCCTGCGTCGCCGGGTCCATGCGCATTTCGGCGCCGACCTGACCTATGACTGCCTCGTCGGCTCGACCCAGAGCGACGAATTCACCCAGGACGATCCCGACCTCGTGGGACCGAAGCCCGAGTTCTTCTTCGCCGCCACCTGCCTCGACGCTCACCGCGAGCGCGGCACGCTGCGGGCTTTCTACGAGAAATTCTTCGCGGACCAGCGCGCCTTCTTCGAGCGCGTCGTCGATCCGGCCTCGCCCTGGATCCGCATCGTCGAACACAGAGGGCTGGGCGAGGCGGCGAAGGTCGTGCGCGCTCTGGCGGACGGGGTAAGCGACGCGGCCGAGGGCGCTGTCGTGCGCATCCAGCGCTAACCCCTTGCATTATCGCAGTGGTCCATGCGCAATCGCGCAATGTTCGACTGGGACGACGTTCGCATCTTCATCGCCGCCGCCCGCGCCGGCTCGCTCGGCGGAGCCGCGACGCGCCTCGGCATCGACGCCGCCACCGTCGGCCGGCGCGTCGCGCGGCTGGAGAGCGCGCTGAAATCGACCTTGGTCGTTCGCTCCGCCTCGGGCCTGCAGCTGACGGCGGCGGGCGCCCAGCTGCTGCAGGTCGGGCTCGAGGCCGAGAGCGCCATGGACGCCGCCGCCCGGGTGGCCCAGCCCGACGTCGTCGCCGGCACCGTCCGCATCAGCGCCTCGGAGGGTTTCGGCGGCGCCGTCCTGGCCCCCGCGCTCGCCGGGCTTCACGCCGCCCGACCGGGCCTGCGCATCGAGCTGGCCGCCAGCTCGGGCTTCCTGTCGCCGTCGCGGCGCGAGGTCGACATGGCCATCACCCTCAGCGCCCCCGACAGCGCCCGGCTGATCGTCGAGCCCCTGACGCCCTATCAGCTGGCCCTCTACGCCGCGCCCGCCTATCTGGCGGCCCGCCCGGCGCCCGACAGCGTCGAGGCCCTGAGCGACCACGACATCGTCGGCTATGTCGACGACCTGATCTATGCGCCCGAGCTGCGCTATCTCGACGAGGTCCGGCCCGGACTGACGCCGCATCTGGCCTCCTCTTCGATCCGGGCCCAGCGCGAAATCATCGCCGGCGGCGGCGGGATCGGCGTCCTGCCCTGCTTCCTGGCTGACGGTTTGACGCGCGTCCTGCCCGGCGTCCTGATCGAGCGCCGCTTCTGGCTCAGCACCCATCGCGAGGTTCACGATACTGCCCGCCTGCGCGCGGTGACGAGCTGGGTCCGGACGTTGTGTGCTGAAGCAAGCGAGCGCCTGTCGCCTTTCTAGATCCTCCCCCATCGGGGGAGGGGGACCGCGAAGCGGTGGAGGGGGCCAGCAGCGGACACCGCATCCGGCCCGAGCCCCCTCCGTCTCCTCGCAAGGGCTCGGAGCCACCTCCCCCGATGGGGGAGGATCAAGGCTGACTTCTGCGTCCAGTCTGCTATGTCTGACGCATGAGTAGTGTTTCCGCACCCGCCGCTGCTTCCGCCACCGACGACCTCTGGTCCGCGCCGGGCCGGCCGCGCGACCCCGACGCCAAGCGCGAGGCCATCCTGACCGCTGCCGCCACCGCCTTCGTGAAAGACGGCTACGGCGCCACCTCCATCGACGACGTCGCCGCCCGCCTGGGGGTGTCCAAGCCCACGGTCTACTACTACGCCGGATCCAAACAGGCCCTGCTCAGCGCCTGTTTCATGATCGCGCTCGACGCCTATTCCGAGGCCGTGGAGGAGGGGGCGGTTTCGGGCATCGACGGGCGCGAACGCTTGCATCAAGTCGTTCAGAAATATGTAGAAATCACCACGACCGTGTTCGGACGCTGCCTGCATCGGGTGCCCGATGTCGAGCTGACCCCGCCGGTGCGCGAGCGTCTGCGCGCGGTCAAGCGCAAGGTGGACGCCCGCATTCGCGACCTGCTGCGCGAGGGGGTCCGCGACGGCTCCCTGCGCACCGCCGACGTGCGCATGTCGACCTTCGCCATTTCCGGTGCGATGAACTCCATCGCCCAGTGGTACGCGCCCGAGGGCAAGCTGAGCCCTGAGGAAATCGCCGAACGCCTGTGGGACGCCTTCTCCGAAGGGGTGAGGCCCCGTTGACCCGCTGTCAGCCTTCCGCCATTAAGTCTACTCGCAAGTAGGAAATCGGTATGCAAGCCATCCTCGACCAACTGGAACAGCGCCGCGCGGCGGCCCGCCTCGGCGGCGGCGAGGCGCGCATCGCCGCCCAGCACGCCAAGGGCAAGCTGTCGGCGCGCGAACGCATCGACGTCCTCTTGGACGAGGGCTCCTTCGAGGAGACCGACATGTTCGTCGAGCACCGCTCGACCCAGTTCGGCATGGACAAGCAGCGCATCCCGGGCGACGGCGTCGTCACCGGCCGCGGGACCATCGGCGGCCGTCTGGTCTATGTCTTCTCCAAGGATTTCACCGTCTTCGGCGGTTCGCTCTCGGGCGCCCATGCGGCCAAGATCGTCAAGCTGCAGAAGATGGCCCTGACGACCGGCGCCCCGATCATCGGCCTGTTCGACGCCGGCGGCGCACGCATTCAGGAGGGGGTCGAGGCCCTGGCCGGCTATGCCGACATCTTCCTGCAGAACACCCTGGCCTCGGGCGTCATCCCCCAGATCAGCGTCATCATGGGCCCGTGCGCGGGCGGCGACGTCTATTCCCCCGCCATCACCGACTTCATCTTCATGGTGAAGGACACCTCCTACATGTACGTGACCGGCCCGGACGTGGTGAAGACGGTCACCAATGAGGTCGTCAGCCATGAGGACCTCGGCGGCGCCAAGGTCCATGCGGGCAAGTCCGGCGTCGCCGACGGCGCCTTCGACAACGATCTGGAGGCCCTGTCGGAGGTCCGCCGCCTGATCGGCTTCCTGCCCCTGTCGAACCGCGAGAAGCCGCCGGTCCGCGACAGCTATGACGACCCGGCCCGGGACGAGGCCTCGCTCGACACCCTGGTCCCGGCCAATCCGAACCAGCCCTATGACATGAAGGAGCTGATCCTGAAGACGGTCGATGAGGCCGACTTCTTCGAGATCGGCGCCGACTTCGCCAAAAACATCATCTGCGGCTTCGGCCGTCTGGACGGCCAGCCCGTCGGCATCGTCGCCAACCAGCCCCAGGTTCTGGCCGGCGTTCTCGACATCGACAGCTCGCGCAAGGCCGCCCGCTTCGTGCGCTTCTGCGACGCCTTCGGCATCCCGCTGGTGACGCTCGTGGACGTTCCCGGCTTCATGCCCGGCACCAAGCAGGAGTACGGCGCCCTGATCAAACACGGGGCCAAGCTGCTGTTCGCCTATGCCGAGGCGACCGTGCCCAAACTGACCCTGATCACGCGCAAGGCCTATGGCGGCGCCTATGACGTGATGAGCTCCAAACACCTGCGCGGCGACGTCAACTACGCCTGGCCCACCGCCGAAATCGCGGTCATGGGCGCCAAGGGCGCGGTCGAGATCATCTTCCGCAAGGAGGCCGGCGATCCGGAAGCCCTCGCCGCCCGCGAGGCCGAATACAAGGATCGCTTCGCCAACCCCTTCGTCGCCGCCGGCCTCGGCTATATCGACGACGTCATCATGCCCCACGGCACGCGCCGCCGTTTGATCCGTGCGCTGAAGACCCTCGCGAACAAGGTCCAGGACAATCCCTGGAAGAAGCACGACAACATTCCGCTGTAGCGCACACCCGTCATCCTCGGGCTTGTCCCGAGGACCCATGTTTCCGCCCCACGATCAATGCCGACAAGCGCTGATCGATGGGCCCTCGGGACAAGCCCGAGGGTGACGGATTTAAAAGACTTCGCAGGACCGAGACGACCCTCATGTTCTCCAAAATCCTCATCGCCAACCGGGGCGAGATCGCCGTTCGGATCATCAAGACCTGTCGCCGGATGGGCATCAAGACGGTGCTGGTTCATTCCGACGCCGACACCGGGTCGTTGGCTTACGAGATGGCCGATGAGACCGTGCACATCGGTCCGTCGCCCGCCGCCCAGTCCTATCTGATCCAGGACAAGATCGTCGAAGCCGTGCGCCAGACGGGCGCCGAGGCCGTCCATCCGGGCTTCGGCTTCCTGTCCGAGAACCCGGTCTTCGCGCGGCGGCTGGAGGCCGAGGGCATCGCCTTCATCGGCCCCAAGCCCCACGCCATCGAGGCCATGGGCGACAAGATCACGTCCAAGAAGTTCGCCGCCGAGGCCGGCGTCTCCACCGTGCCCGGCCACATGGGCCTGATCGAGACGCCCGAAGAGGCCGTGAAGATCGCGCGCGAGATCGGCTATCCGGTCATGATCAAGGCCTCGGCCGGCGGCGGCGGCAAGGGCATTCGCGTCGCGGAATCCGACGCCGACATGGCCGAGGGCTTCGCCGCGGTGAAGGCCGAGGCCCTGACGGCCTTCGGCGACGACCGCGTCTTCCTCGAGAAATTCATCGTCAATCCGCGCCACATCGAGATCCAGGTGCTGGGCGACAAGCACGGCAATATCGTCTCCCTGTTCGACCGCGAATGCTCGATCCAGCGCCGCAACCAGAAGGTCATCGAGGAGGCGCCGTCGCCCCTGCTCGACGAGGCCACGCGCAAGAAGATGGGCGATCAGGCCGTCGCTTTGGCCCGCGCCGTGAACTACGACTCGGCCGGCACGGTCGAGTTCGTCGCCGGTCAGGACAAGAGCTTCTACTTCCTCGAAATGAACACCCGGCTGCAGGTCGAACACCCGGTGACCGAACTGATCACCGGCGTCGATCTGGTCGAACAGATGATCCGTTCGGCGGCCGGCGAGACCATGGCCTTCAGCCAGGATGATCTGAAGATCAACGGCTGGGCCATCGAGAGTCGCATCTACGCCGAAGACCCCTATCGCGGCTTCCTGCCCTCGATCGGCCGTCTGGTCCGCTACGAGCAGCCCGAGGAAGGCGATCAGGGCGACTACACCGTCCGCAACGACACCGGCGTCCGCGAGGGCGACGAGATCTCCATGTTTTACGACCCCATGATCGCGAAGCTCTGCACCTGGGGCGAGACGCGCATCGCCGCCGTCGACGGCATGGCCCGGGCGCTGGAGGACACCCATCTGTCGGGCGTCGGCCACAACGTCCCCTTCCTCGCCGCCGTCATGGATCAGGAGCGGTTCCGCTTGGGCGCCTTGTCGACCTCCTACATCAAGGACGAATTCCCCGAGGGCTTCCACGGCGTCCCCGCCGGCCCCCTGCAGAAGGACGTCATGGTCGCCACCGCTGTGGCCATGAACGAAATCCTGTCGGATCAGGCCGGCGACACCTCGCAACGCACCGACTGGATCGTCCTGATCGACCGCGAGGCGACCGGGGTCACCGTCGGCTATGACGACGAGGAGGCCCTGACGCTGGAGCTGGTCGAGGACGACCGCGTCCTGCAGCTGTCCGAGATCGACTGGCGGCCGGGCCTGGCCCAGTTCCGCGGCGTGCTGGACGGCGAGGCCTTCACCGCCGAGGTCAAGCGCGTCCCCGGCGGCTTCGAGATCCGCAGCCGGGCGTCGAAGGCCCGCGTCCGCGTCCTGTCGCCCCACCATGCCGAACTCTTCGCCCGCCTGCCGGAGAAGGTCGCGGCGGATACCTCGAAACTGATCCAGTCGCCCATGCCGGGTCTGGTCGTCTCCATCGCCGTCGAGCCAGGCCAGTCGGTCAAGACCGGTGAGACCGTGGCCATCATCGAGGCCATGAAGATGCAGAACATCATGAAGGCCGAGCGCGACGGCGTCGTCAAAGCCGTCGGCGCCAAGGCCGGCGACCCCGTCGCCGCCGACGACGTTCTGGTCGAGTTCGAGTGATGAGCAGCGCGGCCTTCGACACCCCCACGCCCGAGCAATGGCGCGAGTCCGCCGTCAAGGCGCTGAAGGACAGGCCGATCGAAAGCCTGCTTCATCTGGATACGGATCATCTGGTCGTCCGGCCCCTCTATGCCGATGCGACCGGCATCCAGCCCCTGTTCACGCCGCGCCCTTCGGACGCCGAGGGCCGGGCCTGGGACCTGCGGACGCAGGTCGAGGGTGATGAGCCAGAGGGTGTCAACGCCGCCGTCCTGACCGATCTCGAAGGCGGCGCGGCGAGCGTCATCCTGTCCGGCGCGGTGCTGGAGGATTCCGAACCTCTGGCGAAGGCCCTCGCCAACGTCGCGCTCGAGCTGGCCGCCGTCGGTCTCGACGCCGGCCTCACAGGGCCCGAGGCCGCCAATGCCCTCGCCGTCGTCGCCAAAGGGTCGCCACGCGCGAAGCTGATGTTCCACATGGACCCGCTGTCGGCCTATGCGGCTGCGGGCGGTTCGCCCCTGCCGATCGCCATGCATCTGTCGCAGGCGGCCGCCACCGCCGACCGTCATTCCGGCGCCTATCCCGACGCCAGCTTCTTCCTCGCCAGCGGCCGCGCCGTGCACGAGGCGGGCGGTTCGGCCGGGCAGGAGCTCGGCTTCACCGCCGCCTCGGCGATCGCCTATGTGAAGGCCGCCGTCGACGCCGGCCTGTCCGCCGAACGGGCGCTCAAGGGCACGGTCCTCGGTGTCTCGGTGGACGCCGAATATTTCGACAGCCTCGCCAAGGTCCGGGCCCTGCGCCTCATCTGGGCCTCGATGACCAGGGCCTTTGGTCTCGATCTCCCCGCCAATATCGAGGCCCGGTCCTCGCGCCGCATGCTGGCCACGCGCGACCCCTGGCCCAATCTGCTCAGGCTCACCGCCGCCGGGTTCGCCGGCGCCGTGGGCGGCGCCGACGCCGTGGTGCTGGACGGCTTCACCCGCGCCTCGGGCCGTCCCGACGCCTTCGCCCGCCGTCAGGCCCGCAACACCCAGATCGTCCTGATGGAAGAGGCGCACATCGGCCGGGTCGACGATCCCGCCGCCGGCAGCTGGTTCCTCGACGCCCGGACGCGTGATCTCGCCGAGGCCGGCTGGGCCGAGTTCCAGCGCATCGAACGCGAGGGCGGCGTCGTCGCCTCGCTCAAGGGCGGCGCCATCCAGATGCGCGTCGCCGCCAGCCGCCAGACCCTTCAGGCCGCCTTCGACAAGGGCGCGAACCAGATCATCGGCGTGACCAAATACGTCGACCCCGACGTCCGCCCCGCTCTGGTCGAGCCTGCGACACCCACCCCCGCCGCCGCCATTACCGACAGCTGCGCCCCGCTCCTGCCGATCCGCTTCGCCGCCGCCTTCGAGGAGGCCGGACAATGAGTTTCCCCGACTTCACCAAGGCTCAGCTCAACCTCCGCGCCACCGGAACCGGCCCCGCGCGCGATCCCTGGCGCACGCCCGAGGGCATCGAGGTCGCCTCCGCCTATGACGCCTCGGCCATCGCTGGCAATGAGACGGTGCACGGCCTGCCCGGCTTCGCCCCCTTCCTGCGCGGCCCCTATCCGACCATGTACGCGGGCAATCCCTGGACCATCCGCCAGTACGCCGGCTTCTCCACCGCCGAGGCCTCCAACGCCTTCTACCGCCGCAACCTCGCCGCCGGTCAGAAGGGTCTCTCCATCGCCTTCGATCTGGCCACGCACCGCGGCTACGATTCCGACCACCCGCGGGTGAAGGGCGACGTCGGCATGGCCGGGGTGGCGATCGACAGCATCCTCGACATGCGGACCCTGTTCGACGGCATTCCGCTGGACCAGATGTCGGTCTCCATGACCATGAACGGCGCCGTCCTGCCGATCCTGGCCCTCTATGTCGTGGCGGCGGAGGAGCAGGGCGTGCCGCACGCCGCCCTGACCGGGACCATCCAGAACGACATCCTCAAGGAGTTCATGGTCCGCAACACCTACATCTATCCGCCCGAGCCCTCGATGCGGATCATCGCGGACATCTTCGAATGGACGGCGAAGGAGACGCCGAAATTCAACTCCATCTCGATCAGCGGCTACCACATGCAGGAGGCCGGGGCCTCGGCCGATATCGAGCTGGCCTACACCCTGTCGGACGGGATCGAATATCTGCGGGCGGGCAAGGCGGCGGGCATGGCGATCGACCGGTTCGCGCCGCGCCTGTCCTTCTTCTGGGCCATCGGCATGAACTACTTCATGGAGGTCGCCAAGATGCGCGCCGGCCGCCTGCTGTGGGCGGAGGCCGTCCGCAAGGAAGGCGGCGTCGATCCCAAATCACTCAGCCTTCGCGCCCACTGCCAGACCTCGGGCTGGAGCCTCGCGGCCCAGGACGTGTTCAACAATGTCTCGCGCACCATGGTCGAGGCCATGGCCGCGGCGGGCGGCCAGACCCAGTCGCTGCACACCAATGCGCTGGACGAGGCCCTGGCCCTGCCCACCGATTTCTCGGCCCGGATCGCGCGCAACACCCAGATCCTGCTGCAGTCGGAGACCGGCCTGACCCGCGTCATCGATCCCTGGGGCGGCAGCTATTACGTCGAGAAACTGACCCAGGAACTGGCCGCGAAAGCCCGCGCCCTGATGGATGAGGTCGAGGCCGCCGGCGGCATGGCCAGGGCCATCGAGGCCGGCATTCCCAAGCTGCGCATCGAGGAATCCGCTGCGAAGACCCAGGCCCGCATCGACACCGGCCAGCAGACCGTCGTGGGCGTGAACCGCTATCTGAACGACGTCGCCGACGACATTCCGATGCTCAAGGTCGACAACGCCGCCGTCCTCGCCGCCCAGATCGAGAAGCTGAAACGCCTGCGCGCGGAACGCGATGAGGCGGCGACCCAGACCGCGCTTCAGGCCCTGACCGACGGCGCGCGCGGCACGGCCAATCTGCTCGAACTGGCGGTTCAGGCCGCCCGCGCTCATGCCACCGTCGGCGAGATCTCCGACGCGCTCGAGGCCGCCTTCGGCCGTCACGTCGCCTCGGTGAAGACCGTCTCCGGCGTCTATGCGAAGGAGGCCGGAGGTGACGCCCGCTTCGCCCGCGCCCGCGACATGGTCGCGACCTTCGTCGAAAACGACGGCGGCCCGCCGCGCATCCTGATCGCCAAGCTCGGTCAGGACGGCCACGACCGGGGGCAGAAGGTGATCGCCACCGGCTATGGCGACCTCGGCCTCGACGTCACCGCCGGCGCCCTGTTCCAGACCCCGGCCGAGGCCGCGCGCGATGCGGTCGCCGCCAATGTCCATGCGGTCGGCGCCTCGTCTCTCGCCGCCGGTCACCTGACGCTGGTGCCCGAGCTGAAGGCCGAGCTGGAGAAGCTCGGGCGATCCGACATCATGATCGTGGTCGGCGGGGTCATCCCGCCCTCGGACGTCCAGCCCCTGATCGAGATGGGTGCCGCCGCCGTCTATCCGCCCGGCTCGACCGTCGCCGACACCGCTGTCGACCTGATCGAGAAGCTGAACCAGCGCCTCGGCTACGCCCAGCCCGCCCCGCAGAAGGAGCCCGCCCGATGATCGGCAAGCTGAACCACGTCGGCGTCGCCACGCCCTCCATCGCCGACTCCATCGCCCTCTATCGCGACGTCCTCGGCGCGACGCGGATCGGCGAGCCCTTCGACCTCCCGGCCCAGGGCGTGAAGGTCTGTTTCGTCGACCTGCCCAATGCCCAGATCGAACTCATCGAGCCCTATGACGACAGCTCGCCCATCGTCGGCTTCCTCGCGAAAAACCCGAAGGGCGGCCAGCATCACGTCTGTTTCGAGGTCGAGGACATCCACGCCGCCGTCGCCGAATCCCGGGCCAAGGGCCTGACCATCCTCGGCACCGGCGAACCCCGCATCGGCGCCCACGGCACCCCCGTCGTCTTCCTCCATCCGAAGGAGATGGGCGGCGTCCTGATCGAACTGATGGAGACGCCGAAAGGCGCTCACTAACCGTCCCCCGGCGGCCTTTTCTTTCCCCCAACAAGAGTCTCTCATGACCTCCGCCTCTCTCGCCCGCGCGAGCGCCCTCGCGCTCGTCGCGTCCGCCTTCGCCCTTCCCGCGTTCGCGCAGACCGCCCAACTGGACGAGATCGTCGTCACCGCCGAGCGCCGCGAGAGCTCCCTCCAGCGCACCCCCCTGTCGGTCTCGGTCGCGGCCCAGCCCCTGCTGGCGGGCGCCGGCGTGGTGGACATCAAGGACCTGGCCATCGTCACGCCGGGCCTGCTGGTCGCCTCGACCTCGAACCAGACCTACACCACCGCCCGCATCCGGGGCGTCGGCACCGTGGGCGACAATCCGGGTCTGGAAAGCTCGGTCGGCGTCGTCGTCGACGGCGTTTTCCGCGCCCGCAACGGCGTGGCTCTCGGCGACCTCGGCGAGGTCGTGCGCACCGAGGTTCTGCGCGGCCCGCAGTCGACCCTGTTCGGCCAGAACACCTCGGCGGGCGTCATCAATGTCGTCACCGCCGGCCCGAGCTTCGACTTCGGCGCCACAGGCGAGGTCACTGTCGGCGACCACGGGACGCGCGGCGGTTCGGTCTCCGTCACCGGCCCTCTGATTGAGGACAAACTCGCGGGTCGCCTCTACGCCTCCGTCCGCCGCCGCGACGGCCTCTATGACGTGCGTACCGGCAATGGTCCGCGTACGGAATCCGACGACCAGAACGAGGCCTATGAGACCATCAGGGGCCAGCTGCTCTGGACGCCGGTCGAGGGGATCTCGAACCGCCTCAGCGCCGACTTCACCCATCGCGACGAACGCTGCTGCATCGGCGTCCAGCAATCGACCGGCCCGACCGCAGGCATCCTCGCCCTGCTCAGCCCGGACGGCGGCGTGATGAACCCGGCCGATCCCTCGGCCCGCACCGGCTATGCCGACCGCGACACCAATACCCGCATCAAGGACGGCGGCGTCTCCCTGCATACGAAGATCGACACCCGCCTCGGCCTGGTCGAACTGACCACCGCCGGGCGTCAGTGGCGCGCCGTCCTCAGCCAGGACTGGGACTTCACCTCCGCCGACATCGCCTACCGTCCCGACGACGGCAGCTGGTCCAACCGCTTCCGTACCTTCAGCGAGGAAGCCCGCCTGACCGGCTCGCGCGGCTCCCTCGACTATACCGGCGGCGTCTTCCTCCTGCGCGAGACCCTGCTGCGCAAGGACGCCTTCCTCTACGGCTCGGCCTATGAGGACTACCTCGGTCGCGTCCTGACCCGTTCCACCGCCAACCCGGTCGGCCTCGCCGGCTATGTCTCCACCCTGACCGGCCTTCCCGTGGGCCAGAGCTTCATCGCGGGGCAGGGGGCGCTCGACACCTACGAACAGACCGCCACCACCGCCGCCCTGTTCGGCCAGACGACCTGGCATGCGACCGACAAACTCGGTCTCACCCTCGGCCTGCGCTACAGCCATATCGAGAAGGATCTCGACGCCCGCTACACCAATACCGACGGCGGCAAGGCCTGCGCCGCCGCCCTCGCGCGCGGTATCAACAACGCCACGATCTGCCTGCCCTGGGCCAATCCGGCCTTCAACAATCTGAGCCGCTCCGAAGGCCTGACCGACGACGGCTGGTCGGGTCTGGCCCGGGTCGAATACCAGCTGACGCCCGCCGTCCTGACCTATGTGTCCTGGGCCCGCGGCCGCAAGAGCGCGGGCTACAACCTCGACCGCGCCCAGACCAACCTCGTCCCCGACGCCTCCACCGCCTTCGCGCCTGAGGTCGTCGATTCCGTCGAGGTCGGGGCCAAGGCCAACCTTCTGCAGGGTCGCCTGCTCGTCTCCGCCGACGCCTTCCATCAGGCCTATACGGACTTCCAGCTCAACACCTTCCTCGGCACCACCTTCCTGGTGAAATCCATCCCCGAGGTGACGGCCAAGGGCGCCGAACTCGAGACCACATATCGTCCCTTCACCGGCCTCAGCCTGCAGGCCGGCGTGGTCTACGCCCAGACCGAATACGGCGACGCCCCCGTCTCCGGCCTGCCGCTTCTGGCCGGGTCGCGCCTGTCCTTCGCCCCCCTCTGGTCGGGCAATCTGGCGGGCACGTATCGCCGCGACGTCGGCAATGGGTTCGCGGTCCGCGCGGCCCTCGCCGCCAAATACGCCTCGGCCTACAACACCGGCTCGGACCTTGCGCCCGAGAAGGTCCAGACGGCCTTCTGGCTGGCCAACGGCTCGGTCGGTCTGGACTCGGAGAACGGCTGGTCGGTCGAGCTCTGGGGCCGCAACCTGTTCGACGAGCGCTACAGCCAGGTGGCCTTCGGCGCCCCCTTCCAGACCGGCACCATCGGCGCCTTCCTCGGCGCCCCGCGCATGGTCGGGGTGACGCTCCGCGTCACGCGCTGACCCTGAGGCCGGGGCCCGCCGCGCGCGGGCCTCCGGCGTGGCCGTCAGGGTTCGTGCTGATTTCCGGGATCGGGCCGGACGGGGAGACTTCGGGCCTCCTGTCACGATCCCGAAGGCGCGATCATGGAAGTCCTCAAGTCGCTGATCCCTATCCTCCTGACCGTCAGTCTGGCCGGTCTGGTTCTGACCGTCGCCCTGAACTCCGTGGCCGGAGATCTGGTCTATGTCCTGCGTCGGCCGGTGCTGTTCGCGCGCTCTCTGGTCGCGGTGATCGTCATTCCGGTCGTGGTCGCGGCCTTCGCGATCTGGCTGCTGCCGCTCAATCCGATGGTGAAGGCGGGGATCATGCTGATGGCCGTGGCCCCGGTTCCGCCTCTGGTCCCGGGTCAGGAACTCGGCGTAGGCGCGCGCAAGGCCTATGCCTACGGCCTCTATATCGCCATGGCCCTGCTCAGCGTCGTCTCGGTGCCTCTGGCCCTGGGCGTCGCTTCCCATCTGTTCGGGCGGGACGACACGGTGACGGTGGCGCATATGGCCGTGACCCTGCTGACCGGGGTTCTGATCCCGCTGGCGCTCGGCCTGCTGGTGCGCCTGATCGCCCCGGGTCTGGCGGCGAAGGCGGCGCCCTGGGTTTACAAGCTCAGCATGCTGCTCGTGGTCCTCGCCTTCCTGCCGATCATCGTCAGCGTCTGGCCGGCGATCCAGTCCCTGATCGGCAACGGGACCCTGGTGGCCATGGCCGGGGTGGTGCTTGCCTGTCTGGCGGGCGGACATCTGCTGGGCGGGCCCGAGCGCATCGACCGCGCCACCCTGGCGATCGCCAGCGCCGTGCGTCACCCCGGCATCGCCATGTCCCTGGCCGGCGCCAATTTCGTCGACAAGCACGTCTCGGCGGCCGTGCTGCTGTTCATGCTGGTCGGCCTGATCGTCGGCGTGCCCTACAAGATGTGGATCAAGCGCACGACGAAGGCGGAGGCGGCTCAGGCGGCGACCGCCTGAGCCCAGACCCTCTAGAAGGTGATCGACATCCCGATCAGCGGGCCATACTCCGCCACGTCGAAGACGAAGCCGTCGTGGTCGTAGTCGATGGCGTAGTAGCGATAGCCCGCCGTCAGGGCGAGGCCGTCGCTGAAGTGATAGTTGACCGCCGCCATGGCCTGCCAGGTCAGGTCCGAGGACACACCGAAGCCGCCCACATCGCCATAGCCGGTCAGCGACCAGCGCGGGCTCAGCCAGACGATCCCCTTGGCGCCCACGACCGGATCGGCCCAGGTCTCGGTGTCGTTGGCCTTCACCGAACTGCCGTCGGGCCGCATCAGCCTGACGTCGTTGTCGGCCCAGTTGATCCGGGCGCCGCCCAGCACGTCCAGCGAGGCGCCGTCGCCATCGATCACCCGATAAGAGATGGCCAAAGTGCTCATCAGCGATTTGGAATCCAGCCCGGCGGAATCGAACCCTGAGGTCGGGGTCTTCAGGTCGGCGCTCTGGCCGGTGTCGACGTAGCTGAGGTCGCCGACGAAGGCCCACTGGCCGTTGCGGATCTCGAACGAGGAGGCCAGGCCCAGCTGCAGTTCGTCGACGATGTCGCTGAAGCTGGAATCGGTCTCCACCGTCGGCAAGCCCGGCACGGGGGCGACGTCTCCCTTCATCCCGGCGGCCCAGAAATACGGCGTCACGGTTACCTGTGCGGCGACAGGCGAAGCGACGGCGACGAGCGCCAGCACGGCGCAGGCGGCGGGGATCAGGGGCTTCATTGTCGGGACCTTCCGAGGCGGATGATTGAACCACCTCAGTATTTCCAACCCGCCCCGCATGGCCCATCAGGCGAAACCCCATGCGTCTCGCGGCGGGGCCCCCGGCGCGCTATTGCGGGAACAGGAAGGTGGCGGTCGCGCGCAGGCCCCAGTCGGGGGCATTGGTCTCATTGACCAGATAGATCTTCGCCCCAATGCCCAGCGACACCCGCTGCTCGCCGAACTTGTACAGGTGCGACACCGACAGATTGGCCGGCACGCTCCAGGTCTCGTGGGTCCAGTCGTAGGAGGCCTCCAGATTGGCGCCCCAGGTCGTCGCGTCGTGGGTGGTGTAGCTGTAGAAGGGCTGCAGGAAGGTCTGGCTGACGTCGTCGCGCGCCTTCGACCCCGCATAGGACCAGATGTGGTTGGCCAGCAGGCCATAGGTCGACTGGCCCTGCTGTTTGAGCACCAGCCCGGTCGGCCCCGCGCCCCATTTGTTCGTGCCCAGTTCGTCGGTCCCGACGGGCCACAGGAAGACCGGCCCCACCGCCCAGGTCAGGCCGTCCTTCGACTGCGGCGAGAAGAAGAAGCTCTGGGTGATGTCCGACAGGCCGTAGGCGTCCTCCACCCCCGGCGCCGGACTGGCCTGATACACCAGCGGCACGATGGTCCGCACGATCAGGTTCCAGTCATCGTTCAGCTTGAACGGCACGACCGGCTGGATGTTCAGCGTCTGCCGCGCCCCGTCGTCGGGACCGAAGCAGCAGTCGTAATTATACTGGAACGGCACGCTGATCATGCTGGCCACGGGATTGGACAGCTTCTTCGCCAGATCCGCGTCGCTCTCCTGGGCGAAGGCCAGACCCGGCGCCGCCCAGGCGGCCAGGATCGCAGCCGCCCGGATCGGATTTCTCCGTGTCATCCGCCCGCCCCTCAGGGTTGTTCGACGACGACATAGGTGATCGTGTCGCCCTGATACTGCGGGGCGTAATAGACCCCTCCGCAATAGTAGTAGCTCCCCGCATAGGGCGAGCAGGCCGGCGGCAGGGAATAGACCATCGAGCCGATCACCGCCGAGGTGACCGCCGCCGCCGTGCCGATCGCCACCCCGGTCGCGATCGGGTGGTAGTGGTCGTCCCAGTCGTAGCCGTGGTCGTGGTGATCGTTGTCGACGTTGATGTTCACGTCGCCGGTGTTGATGCGATTGTTGTTGCCGCGGTTGCCGCTGTTGTTACCGCCGCGATTGATGGTGTTGTTGCCGCCGCGGTTGCCCACATTGGTGTTGCGGTTGGGAGCGGGGCGGGCGGCGCCGCCGCCTCCGCGTGCGCCTCCCCCTCCGGCATGGGCGCCGCCGCCGTGGCCGACGCTGGACCGTCCGGCGCCGCGCACCTGGGCGTCGGCCTCGAGCGCCGGCGCGGCGGCCAGCAGCGCAGCAGCGGCCGCGACGAGGAGCGTGTAGGAGCGGATCATTGCGAACCTCCCTGATCGGCCATGCGGATGGGGGCATCGCTGCTGGCGGGGGTGAAGGCGAAGGTGGAGGCGTCGAACCGCGGGTTCAGGTTCCAGGTCAGCGTCGCCGAAAACTCCGGGCGCGCCGGATCGGTGCGGTCGACGATGACGACCTTGAGCGGCAGGGGCTTGTCGCCCTGCTGGATCCAGACCTGCCATTCGATGTCGTCGCCGGCGAACGAATACTGGTCTGTCGCGACGCCGTTGATGGTGGCCGTGCCGACATGCTGGGCGGTGGTGTAGCCGGTCGGCAGATTGGCCGGATCGCCCCAGTGGAAGATGTCTTCCAGCGGCAGGACGATGCCATAGCGGTCGGCGGCGACGTCCAGCACCCCGGCGATGGTCGGCGGCGCCTCGACACTGGCGTAGAAGCCGCGCGCTGGCGCATAGACGGTGAACCGCTTGCCGTCATAGATGAAGCGGCGGACCTTCTTGTCGGTCTTCGTCTCGATGACGAAGGCGTCCGGGCGGCGAACCTTGTAGGTGTTGGTCCCGTCCAGATCGATGCGGCGATCATCCTCCGTGACCAGGTCGATGCTGCTGGTGGCCACGACCTCGAAGCTCTGCAGCGTGCCCAGATAGGCGCCCATCCGGTGCAGGGCTTCGGTGGGTTCGGGCGCCGGATAGGGGGTTTCCTGGGCGGCCGCGGCGGCCGCCGGTTTCGTCATCATGGCGACGGCGATGGCGGGCAGGACGGTCATGGCCGCCGCCACGGCCAGGCCGACGAGGGCCGGCGCGGCCCGCGCCGAAGTCGGGGCGGAAGCAGGGATGCGCATCGTCATCGCCCCTACTGCGCCCCGCCCGGCAGGGTCTTGACCATGTCGGCGGCGACGGCGTTCAGGCTGGCCTGATCGGCGTCCGAGCTGTCGACGCGGCGGTTCGAGGTCGCCCGCCAGGCCAGCTGGCCCGAGGCCCGGTCGACCAGATCCAGGATCATCGTCCCTTGCGTGTAGTTGATGGTTTCGACGTCCAGCATCGGCGCGCCGTAGAAGCCCCAGCCGGCGACACAGCCGCGGAAACCGCAGGCGGCGGCCGGCGGCGGGCCCATGTTGTTGGACTGGATGTCGGAGCGCGCTTCCAGTCCGACGTAGTAGGACACCAGCAGGGTCGCCTGGCTGGTCGAGCTGACACGGCGATAGCCCTTGGCGGCCAGGGCGCTGTCGACCGCCGACTGGATGCGCTGGTTGATGATGTCGTTGGCGACGCGCGGATCGGTCGAACGCTGGGTCGCGCTGGTTACCGGCGCCCAGGCATAGGTGGAGCCGGGCACGACCGAGGTCGAGCTGGACTGGAGCACATCGACCTTGCCGGCGGGGGTTTCGCAGCCCGCCAGGGCGAGGACGGAAAGGGCGGCGGCTGCAACCGCGGCTCGGGCGAGGAAGACGGACATGGGTCAATTCCTTTGGGCTGAATGCCGGGGGAGTTGTCGGTCCGTGGGGGCGCAGGGGTAATCGGGTAAAAACCTGAGACCTCCGAAATCTCACCCGGAAGCAGGGAGTTGCCGCGCCCGCCCCAGCCCCCGTCTCAGGTCATCGCCCGATAGGATTCTCCTGTCCCGGGCCCGATACCGGAGCCGCCAGGAGGCGCCTCCCATGCCGTTCGCCGGTTCCCGATCTCCGTTCGCCGTCCCGAAGACCCGCGCCCTTCAACGGCGCCTTATGACCGGCGTGGCGCTCGGCCTCTGCATGGCCGCAACGGCGGGATCCGCCTGGGCCCAGATTGCTGCTCCGCCCGAAACCTCGTCCGGCGCCACAGCCGAAGCTCCGGTCGATCCGGATACGGATTCCACGACGAAGAAGCCTCACGACTTCAGCTACATCGCGCTGCCGATTCCGGTCTCCAACCCGACCATCGGCAGCGGCTTCGCGGTCGGCGCCGGCGCCCTCTACAAGGCGGGTCAGTCGGACAAGCCCTGGGTCACGGGCATCGCCTTCCTCTACACCAACACCGAAAGTTGGGCCCTCGCCCTGGTCCAGAAGGCCTATATCGGCGACGACAAATTCCGCTTCACCGGCGGCGTCGGGGGTGGCGAATTCCACGTCGACTACTACGGCATCGGGCCCGACGCGGGCGATCGCGGCTTCTCGGTTCCGATCACCCAGGACGCCGGCTTCGTCGGGCTTCAGGGCCTGATGCGGGTGGCCCCCAACCTCTATGCCGGGCTGCAGTATCGCTACATCGACATGTCGACGAGCCTGCACGTCGACCCGCCGCCCTATCCCGATCTGGACCTGCCGCCGGCGGAGCTGGAGTCTGTTTCGTCCGCGCTCGGGTTGTCCGCCGAATACGACACCCGCGACAGCGAGTACCAGACCTCCAGCGGGATCTACGCCACCGGCGTCTGGCTGGTCGCGGATCAGGCCTTCGGCAGCGATCGCGACTACAGTCGGGGCGAGGCGCGCCTCAACGGCTATCACCGGCTGGACCCGAAATCGGTCCTGGCCTGGCGCGGCTCGGTCTGTGTCGCCGGCGACGACGCCCCCTTCTACGACATCTGCAACTACGGCAGTCAGAGCGACCTGCGCGGCTATGCCTCGGGCCAGTATCGCGACCGGGCCATGGTCGCGGTCCAGGCCGAGTACCGGCGCCATCTGTTCGGCCGTTTCGGCGCCGTGGTCTTCGCCGGCGTCGGCGGGGTGGGCCCCGATTTCGGCTCGGTCACCGACGCCTTCCTGCCCGCCGCCGGGGCCGGACTGCGGTTCGAGGCCTCGCGGAAATACGGTGTCAACGTCGGTGTCGACTATGCGGTCGGCAAGGATTCCGACGCCTTCTACTTCCGCATCGGCGAGGCCTTCTGAGGCGTCAGATCCCCCGGCGGCGGATACGCTTCGGCGGCGCGACCGCCTCGCTCACGTCCGGAAAGACCGTCGCCCAGTCGCGGCTCATACTGACCCGCTTCAGCCCGTAGAACTCGGCCCGGTCCAGCGCCTCGACCAGGGGGCTCAGGACGAAGTCGCGGTCATAGGCGACCTCGCGATCCGCATCGTCGTGGTGCAGCAGCAGGGCCAGCCGCTTGCCCGGTCCGGACAGGGTGTAGCGCATCATCGACAGATCGCCGTCCGAGTTGCCGAAGGCCAGGATCGGCCGCCGCCCGATGTGCAGGCCGATGTTCTCGGTCTTCGCCTCGCGGTCGTCGAAGCTTTCCAGATGCGGCAGCTTGAACAGGTCCAGATGGCCGTTGGTGTCCTGCACCTGGGTCCGCACCGTGCTGCCGATCACCCGCTCCGGCGGCACCCCGTAGCGGCTCTCGGCGAAGGCCCGGATGAAATCTGATCCGCCGCCCGAGACGATCCAGATCTGGAACTCGTGATCGCGCAGCCAGTCCAGCAGCTCCAGCTGCGGCTGGTACGCCAGATCCGTATAGAGGCGGTCGAACCGCGGATGCGGCGTTTCGGTCAGCCAGTCCTTGGCCGAACGCATGAAGTTGTCGACCGTCATCCCCGCGTGAACGGCGAAGGCCACCTCGAACACGCCGCGCTTGCCCAGGGCCTTGAGCGCCGTCAGGTCGTGGTCGAGGAAGGCCTTGTACGGCGCCCGGTCGGCCAGCCCCGGATTGGTCCGCACCAGATGTTTGAGCCGCGCCTGGGCGAAAGCGACCTGGGGCTGGACCGGCTGTTCGCACCACAGGGTGCCGTCATTGTCGAACACGGCGATCCGCTCGGCGGCGGGCACGAAGTGGGGCCCCTTCGTCGTCACCGCCTCGACGAAATCGACGATGGCCTTGCGGATGGAGCCGGCGCGCCAGGAGGGCAGGGGGTCGATCATCGGAAGCATCGCCGTCTGTTCGTGGAGAGAGGCTGAAACAGACACGACGGCCGAGCTCGCGGAATCGGGTGAAACCCCGTCCCACGGCTCAGGTTGGTCTGTGACCTGCCTCGACGAAAAAGGCCGGCGGTCGCCCGCCGGCCTTTCCGCTTCCTGATCGGGAGAGCGCCTCAGCCGCCGCCCTGGGCCTCCGCCATCTTCGCCACCGCATCGTCGATGGTGAAGGTGTTGGGCTTCTGAACCGGCGGGAAGTCCTTGAAGGTGGCCGCGAACTGATCGGCGAGGCCCCAGGCGCCGTACAGGATGTAGGCGTGGTAGATGAACCACTCGTAGTAGCTGTTCGAGGTGACGTCCGCGTATTCGTATGGATCGGTCCTCAGGTTGAACAGCTTGGGCAGGCGCAGGGGAATGAACGGTTCGGCCCACAGACCCATCGTGCCCTTCAGCCGCTGCTCCATGAACACGACCTTCCAGTTGTCGTAGCGGACGCCCAGGATGTCGCCGTCGTCGGAGATATAGACGAACAGCTGACGCGGGCTCTTCTCCACCTCGCCGGTTAGGTAGGGCAGCAGGTTGAAACCGTCGATGTGGTTCTTGTACGACCGCCCGGCGGCGGTGACGCCCTTCTTGACCTTCTCAACGATGTCCGGCTCGCCCGCCGCCGCCAGGAAGGTCGGCAGCCAGTCGTGGTGCTGGATGATCTCGTTGGAGACGCTGCCCGCCTTGATCTTGTTGGGCCAGCGGATCAGCTCGGGAATGCGGAAGGCGCCTTCCCAGTTGGTGTTCTTCTCGCTGCGGAACGGGGTGGTGCCGGCATCCGGCCAGCTGTTGCGATGCGGCCCGTTGTCGGTCGAATAGACGACGATGGTGTCCTCGGCCAGGCCCAGCTCGTCGAGCAGATCCAGCATCTGGCCGACGTTCTTGTCATGGTCGATCATGGTGTCGTGGTACGGCGACTGCCACCGTCCGGCCTGACCCAGGCTCTCCTTCTTCGTGTGCGTGAACATGTGCATGTGGGTGGTGTTCAGCCAGACGAAGAAGGGCTTGTCGTCGCCGTCGGCGCGCTTGATGAAGTCGGTCGCCTTCTCGACGAACTCGTCGTCGCAGGTCTCCATCCGCTCGATGGTCAGCGGACCGGTCTCCTCGATCTTCTGCTTGCCGACCTTGCCCCAGCGCTCGTGGGTGGTGTCGTCGTCGACGTCGGTCGCCCAGCTGTGGACCACGCCCCGCGGCCCGTTCTTCTTCTTGAAGTTCGGGAAGTCCTTTTCGGGGTAATAGTCATACATTTCAGGCTCTTCCTCGGCATTCAGGTGATAAAGATTGCCGAAGAACTCGTCGAAGCCGTGGTTGGTGGGCAGCATGTGGTTCAGGTCGCCCAGATGGTTCTTGCCGAACTGGCCGGTGGCGTAGCCCTGCTCCTTCAGCAGGGCGGCGATGGTCACCAGCTTGTCGTTCATGCCCACCGGCGCGGCCGGGGCCCCGACCTTGGACAGGCCCGTCCGCAGCACGCTCTGGCCGGTGATGAAGCTCGACCGGCCAGCGGTGCAGGACTGCTCGCCATAGCTGTCGGTGAACAGCATGCCCTCGTTGGCGATGCGGTCGATATTGGGCGTCTGGTAGCCCATCAGCCCCTTGGTGTAGCAACTCAGATTGCTGATCCCGATGTCGTCGCCCCAGATGACGAGGATGTTCGGTTTTCCGTTCGGCATGGCGGTTCTCCTGAAGAGGGGAAGGCCGGTATCGCGCCGGGCGGGGCTCGCCGGGATCGGGTCAAACCCCCGCGACAGGTCCGGGGAGTCCTCAGCGGGCCTCGTCGGGGAAGACGATGCGCCAGTCGTTGCGGATGCTGACCACGGTCCATCCGGCCGGGCCCGCGGCGTCCAGCGCCTTGTCCAGCTTGCCGATCGCGCTCTGGCGGTCATAGGCGTATTCGCGCGCCGCATCGTCGTGATGGACCAGCAGGCCGAACCGCGTCCCGGTCGCCCCGGTCGCATACTGCAGCATCTGCAGGTCGCCGTCGGAGTTCCCCGCCGCGAAGATGGGCCGGATGCCGATCTGCAGGGCCAGGTTACGCACCTTGTCCGGCCCGTCGTCGGGCAGGGCCTTGTCCGTCCGCGTCAGGACCCAGCCGCCGTCCGCCTCGACCATGTCCAGCGCGTTGCTGGAGCCGATCACCTGCCAGGGCGCCACCCCATAGGTCTCGCGCGCGAAGGTCCGCATGAAGTCGCGGTCGCCGCCCGAGACGATGAAGACCTGAAACCCGCCTGCCCTCAGATAGTCCATCAGCTCCAGCATCGGCTGATAGACGCTGTCCGGGTACGGACGGCCCGACTGCGGATGCCGCGCCGTGGCCAGCCACTGCGCCGCCGCGGCCGAGAAGGCGTCGGTGGTCAGGCCGCTGTGCGTCGCCGCGACCAGCTCCAGCAGCTCGCTCATCGACAGGGCCGCGATCCGCGCCCGGTCGGCGCCCCCGTCGCTGGCCAGCACCGCCTGGAAGGCCGGTCGCGCCGCCAGGGCCGGGTCCGCCTTCGCCAGCTCCGCCGCCCGCGCCATCGAGAAGGCGACCTCCGTATAGACCGGCTGCTCGGTCCACAGGGTGCCGTCGTTGTCGAACACCGCCACCCGCTGACCCTCCGGCACGAAGCCCGGCCCCGGCGAGGTCACCGCCGTGACGAAGGCCACGATCGCGCTCTTCGTTGCGCCCGCGTTCCACGACGGCAGCGCCGCCCAGGCCGGGCTCGTCAGCGCCAGCGCGACCAGCATCACCAACGGGGCCAGCAGGCGTCTCACAGACATTCGCGATCTCCTTCCCCGCCAGCATCCCCGTGCGCGCCCCCGCCGTCTGTCCGGCCAAACCCCAATCCCGCCTGACCCGCCCCCTCAGGTTCTCGCCCGATGGCGGCCTGCGGGAGAACCGCGTCTTCTGCCCCCATGCCCAGCCGTCTGATCTCCCTGACAGGCGCCGTCCTCCTCGCCCTCACGAGCGGGGGCTGTATCGGGCTGGGCGGCCAGCGCATCGGCATCGACCGCGCCGACTACACCGTCCGCCTGCGCGACAGCGAGAAGGCCGAGCTGCTGTCCAATATCGTGGCCCTGCGCTTCGGCGACGCCCCCAGCTTCCTCAGCGTCGCCTCCGTGATCAGCCAGTACACGCGCGAGACCTCCGGCCGCCTGCATCTCGAGATCTCCGCCCCCGGCGACGACAGCCCGGGCAATACCGACGGCTCTATCCTGTTTCGCGAGACCCCCACGGTCACCTACACCCCCATGTCCGGCGAGCGGTTCGCGCGCAGCCTGCTGTCGCCCATTCCGCCCGCCTCCCTGCTGGGGATGATCGAGGCGGGCTGGGCGGCGGACGACCTGTTCCGCATCGCCGTCCGCTCGATCAACGGCGTCCGCGCCGGCGCCCGCGCCCCCCTGTTCGCCACCCCCGGCGACCCGAACTTCCCCGTCGTCGTGGCCTGTATGCGCCGCCTCCAGGCCTCGGGCGCCCTCAGCATCCGGCTCAAGCAGGAGGACGGCGTCTGGGCCTCCGTCGCCCGTTTGTCCGCCACCCTGACCGACCAGGACCGCGCCGACCTGGACACCCTCGCCGCCACCCTGAACCTGCGCCCCGAGGGCCGCGACATGCGCGTCGTCTTCGCCGTCGAGCCGGTCCAGAAGGACGAGCTGGCCGTCACCACCCGCTCGATGCTGGAGGTGCTGCAGGAGATGGGGCAGGGCGTCGACCTGACCGGCGACGACGTCTTCGACCCCTCCGACCTGATCCGCGTACACTCCGGTCCCAAGGCGCCCGACCATGTCCACGTCGCGGTCCAGCAGCGCGGCCGCTGGTTCTGGATCGAACAGGACGACACCGCCTCGATCCGCGCCTTCCTGCTGGCCCAGATCCTGATGTCCCTCAATGACGACACCGGCGCCGCCCGCTCGCCCCTCGTCACCATCCCCGCGGGCTGAGCCCGGAGAGCAAAATGGCCACCGCCGCTGCCACCCCCGCCCCGACGACCCTCTGGTCCCGCCTTGTCCACTGGATCGGCGGCCATGCCGACATCGCCAGCGCCGTCACCCTGTCGATCGCGGGCCTGCTGACCTCCTGGTCCGGCTATCAGGCGGCCCTGTGGGACGGGGACCAGGCCGCCGCCTACTCCCAGGCCGGCGCCCTCAGAACCGAGGCCTCGCGCCGCCAGATCCAGGCCGGCCAGCTCGAGGGCGGCGACGTCCTGATGTTCACCCAGTGGCTGGGCGCCGAGGCCCACGGCGACACTGCCCTGGCCCGGTTCTACGAACAGAGGTTCCGCCCCGAATACCGCCCCGCCCACGCCGCCTGGCGCGCGCGTCAGCCCCTGACCAATCCGGCCGCCCCGCCGACCCCCTTCGTCATGCCCGAATACCGGCTCGCCGCCCGCGCCGAGGCCGCCGTCATGGAGCAGAAGGCCACCGCCACCTTCGACCACGGCCAGTACGCCAACAAGGTCAGCGACGCCTTCGTCCGCGCCACCGTCATCTTCGCCAGCGCCCTCTTCTTCGGCGGCATCGGCCAGGCCTTCCGCCGCCCGTCCCTGCACGTCGTCATGCTGACCATCTCGGTCCTCCAGTGCCTCTGGGGCGTCATCGCCATGGTCCAGCTGCCGGTGAACTAACCCCGCCACCCTCTCCCGTCGGGAGAGGGCTTGAGCGCACGGCGGCGCAGCCGTCGTTCTTGCGCGAAAGGGTGAGGGGCTCCCCCTCACCGGTCAGCGCCAGCCCCTCACCCTTTCGGCTTGCGGATCGCCTGCGGCTCCCCGAGCCTCAAGCCCTCTCCCGCCGGGAGAGGGAACAAGAGTCACGGAACCCCCACCGCCTCCCCCTCCGGCAACCCCATCTGCTCGCGCCACTCTTTCCGATGCAGCCGCAGCATCGCCTCATCCAGCGCCCACAGCGGCTTCAGCCGCCCCTCCTCATCCCAGAACTCGTCCGCCCACGGATGCTCCGCCGCCCGCGCCCGATCCATGGCCGCGACCTCGGGCCCCAGATGGTCGGCGCGCCAGCGATAGAGGAAGGTCATGTGCCACATCGGCGCCTCCTCCATCGGCCCGCCGTCCATCATCCGGATCAGGTCCCGCACCAGCTCCCGCGCCGCATCCCGCTGGGCCAGAAACGCCTCCAGCTTCCGCTCGCCGTGCTTGTCCCAGCCCTCCGGCGGGATCGGCGACGGATCGCAATCCCCCCGCATCCCCGGCCCCCGCCGCCACCGCTCCGAGGCCCGCCGCCGCCACAGGTTGGCCAGCCCGACGTCATACCGCTCGGCCACCGACGCCGCCGGCTCCCCCGCCTCCCACGCCCGCCTGACCTCGCCCCAGGTCTCCTCCGACCGTATCTTCGGCGTCGCCCACCGGCTCATGGGTGGAGCTCCGGGGAGAGCGTGGCGGCGGATCGAGTGCGGGAAGGCGGCGACATGGATGGGACCCCGGTTGAAACCCCCGCAGTCTGACGCCACCCGCGACCGTGCGCGGTCGAACGGCCCGGCTGCGCCTAGGACCGGGCCGCAAGCCGTTCAAAGTATTGGGGCCGGACGTGTCCACCCGGCGCGGAGCGTGCGAGCTCAAGCCGGTCGGCCCAGCATCACCTCCCCATTCGCGAAGGCGAATGGGGAGGACAGATCGCGCAGCGATCAGGAGGGGGCGACACCGTGCCAAACATCAGCGACCCTCTCCCATCGGGAGAGGCTTGACGCTCGCAGAGCGCAGCGATGCGTGGAGCCGAAAGGGTGAGGGGCACCCGCCAGACGTCAGCTCAACCCGCATCCCCGGCCGCGCCACGGCTCACGCCGACTGACTCGCCAACCCCTCATCCGGCCCTGCCGGGCCACCTTCTCCCGCCGGGAGAAGGACAGATAAGCGCGGGCCCCATTCGTCATCCTCCGGCGTGGCCCGGTCGGACCCGGAGACCCAGCGGCTCCGAAGGCGACCTATTCAAACCGGCGGAGAGCCACCATAAACAGCCTCGTCACGTGCTTCAGAATCGCTGTAGCGACTGGGACTCGTTGAACGAGAGAATCGCACTAACCTCCGGTTAAATATCGGAGGTGCGCCGTGCCTACTTTCGGGTTCTCAGCCTTTCTGAAAATGCTCTCGCTCAATCCGCGCCCGCAGCGGACCGAGATGCGAAACCGCCTGCTTCCCAGCTCCGGGTCGGGCTATGACTTCCATCGTCAGTTCAGGGCGCTCGCCCACCGGTATCTCAGCGACGGCGAAGACCTAGAAGATCTGCTCGCGGAGACGGTGGGCTACGGTAACGCTGCTGAAGGTCGACAGGCTCGGGAAGCCTTGGAGTTTCTGGAGGAGTGGCGCGCTGGAATGCCTGGGCGCCTTCATGCGTTCGGGCCGCAGACGTGGAGCAGTACCAACGAAGTGTTCAAGGTGAAATACACTCCCGACTTCGGGATTGAGATCGATGGGGTCCGGGTCGCGGTTCACATCTGGAAAACCCAAAAGCCACCCCTTGACGCGCGTATGACCTACGCGGCGCTCTCCCTGTTCCCCGAGATGTACGCCGGCGAGGTGAACGGGCCGCAGGATTTCGCGGTCTTGTCGGTTTTGGATGGGCGCCTGTATCGTCTGAGCGACGTGCCGGACCAAGCCGTCTTGGCGGGACGCGTCATGGCCTTCATTGAAGGGCTTATCACAGAGATCATCGACGAAATCGCTCCGCCACCGTCTCGTCCTCCGGAAGGTGAGCAGCCCGGCCGGAATGCGTGACCGTTGACGCCCTCAATGTGCTTGTCCTCGAGTAGGCGATGAAGGCCTAGGGCATCACCCGCGCTGCCATGGCCGCCGAGATGGAAACCAGCCGCACCTGACCGACCCGTGTCCTCGATCCGGAGGCTGCCAACGTGACGCTGGACACCCTGAGCCGCGCGGCGCGGGTGCTGGGGCATTCGCTGAAGGTCGAGTTGGTCTAAGCGGCCGATAGAGCGGTTTTGCCCATTTCATTCCGCTCTTGTCCCGGAGGCACAGTGAAGGCTACGCTTGCTCGTTCACGTCGCTAATCGGCATGGCTCTCATAAGAATTTTCCAGAGTACTTGTGTCGTTAGCCCCCAAGCCATTCACAACGCCCATCCAACGAACCGCCTTAAATCTCGCGGCGAAGCGCCTTGCCCAAAAACTCAGCGTCTTCGTAGCTGGCCCGCTAATCGAAAAGGGTTGGGGGGAGGCGGAACTAGACGAGCGACCTGCATCTAAGCTTCGGTTATGGATTAAAACCTTTGTAGAAGATCAACTTCAGCATCACGTAATTTTTGGTGAACATCGTGGGGTATCCGAGATAGGAGACGAGCATTTCGGAACGCAAGCTAGTTTTGCGATTACCGAAATGGCCTTAGTGAACGATGCGCATGCTATAGTCATAGTCCCCGCAAGCGCTGGTTCGTTCTGTGAACTTGGTACGTGGTCCGCCCGGGAACATCTGTGTCCAAAGCTGCTTATTATAGCGGACAAAAAGTTTGAAACTGACAACAGCTACCTTCGGCTCGGTACGCTTCGAATGGCCGTCAACAACGGTGCCACTGTAGCGTGGTGCGACTATAACGATCCCGATACCGTAGCGACGCATGTGCACGCCTTTGTGCAGAGAGCCCATGATCGAGTGATGGCCAAATTGGTGGACCGTGGCCAGTAAGAAGCAGATCGACGACATATTGTTGCTGCTCGCCGTCCAACTGGCTCAGCCAGGCTTGCTGGGTGACGTGTCGCAAGCCTACGAACGGCTAGCCCCGCCTGAAGCGTTCACAGCGCACGTTGAATGGGAGAAGGCAGATATCCAGGCTCGTTTGGCTGATTTGATCGATTCTCGACTGGTCTGGCTTTACGTCGGACGCCGCTACATGCTGACAAGAAATGGCGAAAGATACGTTGGCTCTTCGGGGCTCAGGAGCCAGTTGGACGGTCGCCGACTGTACTTGCTCAAAGAGACCCGAAAGGCTAGCGTTGCCGCGCGGAGCGACGCTCGCAATGGGCCGCTGAAGCAGCGGTCGTAGGTTAAATGGTTCGGCATAAAATGCTCGCGGAAAGGCTGATGTCTCGCTTGCGGACGCAGCCACAACCGAGACATCAGCCTTTCCGCGCGCTCGAAGCAATCTTCCGGGATTGGTAAAACGTGTCGCTCCGCACCTATCCTCTCATTGTTCATCCCGCCTATCAGGAACTGATTGCGGCATCGTTGGTGTTTGGAAAGTCGGCAGAGCGAGCAGCGAATCTAGATGTCCTGTTCACGGTGCCTCCTCTCCGGGATACCCGAGAGATTGGGAACTATCTTGGAATATCTCCTGAGATAATCTGGAGCGTTCTCGCTCTAAACCACAAAGCATACCGTCACTTTGATGTGCGTAAGCGCTCGGGAGGCGTGCGCCTTATATCTGCTCCAAGAACATATCTGAAAGTAATCCAATGGTGGATATTAGATACTATTCTTCCGGCCGCAAAAATTTCCAATAGCGCGTACGGTTTTGTCCGAGGCAGGAGTTTCGTTGACAATGCAGAGTATCACCTTGGCGCAGCTTACATTTTAAACGTTGATATAAAAGACTTCTTCCCATCCGTTTCGTTCGTACGCGTTGTCAGTCTATTTCGCGAGTTGGGGTACGAGGCACACGTGGCGAACGGACTCGCAAAATTGACCACGATGTTCAACGGTCTTCCGCAGGGTGCTCCTACTAGTCCGGCCATCGCCAATGCGGTTTGCCTGTCCCTAGATTCCGAACTGGATGAGCTCGCCTATTCTCTTGATATGAAATACTCGAGATATGCGGATGACATTACATTTTCCTCTTCAAGGAAGATGCCTGAAAGCCTGCTTAAAAATCTATCTGAAACTATCGAGCGACATGGATTTAAACTGAACGAGTCCAAAACTCGTTTCATGGGAAAAAACCAGAGAAAAGAAATCACGGGCTTAGTTTTGGGTCAATCAGCTGTCGCTGTAGATCGTAAATACCTGAATTCCCTTCGTGGGTGGGCGCATACGCTAGAAGTATCGAACTTACCAAACCCGTTGGAGTTCGAGCGGCTCAGAGGAACGTTAGAGTTCGTCAGAATGGTCGGCGGCAGAGGAAGCGGCGCGGTTCTGAGGCAAGGCGACAGAGCGCTTACTAAGATGAAGCGGCTGCTAGATGGGGCCGCCATCTAACCCTACAGCCTGCTCTTCCGGAACGCCTCCGCCTTCTCCGCCGCCGCGTCTGCCCGCCAGCGCTTCGGCGCGGACTTGTCGACCTCCTGGCCCTCCGCCGTCATGACGTCGTTGGCGAATTCCAGGTCCAGAAGCTTGAGCTTCTTGATCTCGTCGCGCAGGCGGGCGGCTTCCTCGAACTCGAGGTTGGAGGCGGCGTCGCGCATCTTGCCTTCGAGGTCCTTGAGGGTGGCCTGGAAGTTGGAGCCGATGAAGGGCTTGGAGTCCTCGCGGACGCCGGCGGGGATCAGGACGCGGTCCTTCTCATAGGGGCTGTCGAGGATTTCCTTGATGTCGCGCTTGACGCTCTCGGGCGTGATGCCGTGTTCGAGGTTGTAGGCCTCCTGACGCTCGCGGCGCCGGTTGGTCTCGGCCATGGCGCGCTCCATCGAGCCGGTCATGCGGTCGGCGTAGAGGATGACGCGGCCGTCGACGTTGCGCGCGGCGCGGCCGATGGTCTGGATCAATGAGGTCTCGGAGCGCAGGAAGCCCTCCTTGTCGGCGTCGAGGATGGCGACCAGGCCGCACTCGGGGATGTCGAGGCCCTCGCGCAGCAGGTTGATGCCGATCAGGACGTCGAAGGTCCCCAGGCGCAGGTCGCGGATGATCTCGATGCGTTCGAGGGTGTCGACGTCGGAGTGCATGTAGCGGACGCGGACGCCCTGTTCGTGCATGTATTCGGTCAGGTCCTCGGCCATCTTCTTGGTGAGGACGGTGACCAGGGAGCGGTAGCCGTTGCGGGCGACGGCCTTGACCTCGTCGATGACGTCGTCGACCTGGTTGCGGGTCTGGCCGCTGACGGGGCGGATCTCGACGGGCGGGTCGATCAGGCCGGTGGGGCGAATGACCTGTTCGACGAAGACGCCGCCGGTGCGCTCCATCTCCCACGGGCCAGGGGTGGCCGAGACGTGGACCGTCTGGGGCCGCATGGCGTCCCATTCGTCGAACTTGAGCGGGCGGTTGTCGATGGCCGAGGGCAGGCGGAAGCCGTACTCCGCCAGGGTGGATTTGCGGCGGTAGTCGCCGCGGTACATGCCGTTGATCTGGCCCACGGTGACGTGGCTCTCGTCCACGAACAGCAGGGCGTTGTCGGGGATGTATTCGAAGAAGGTCGGCGGGGGCTCGCCGGGGGCGCGGCCGGTCAGCCAGCGGGAATAGTTCTCGATGCCGGCGCAGGAGCCGGTGGCCTCCATCATCTCCAGATCGAAACGGGTGCGCTGTTCGAGGCGCTGGGCCTCGAGGAGTTTGCCGTTCTCGACCATCCAGTCGAGCGTCTCCTTGAGCTCGGCCTTGATGCCGGTGACGGCCTGGTTCAGCGTCGGGCGCGGCGTGACGTAGTGGGAGGCGGCGTAGACGGTGATCTCCTGGAGCTCGGCCGTCTTCTTGCCGGTGAGGGGGTCGAACTCCTGGATGGATTCCACCTCGTCGCCGAACAGGCTGACGCGCCAGGCGCGATCCTCCTGGTGGACCGGGAAGATCTCCAGCACATCGCCGCGCTTGCGGAACATGCCGCGCTCGAAGTGGACGTCGTTGCGCTTGTACTGCAGCGCGATCAGATCCGCCCGCAGCTTGCCCTCGTCGATCGTGTCCCCGACCTTCAGCGTGAAGGTCATCGCCGTATAGGTCTCCACCGACCCGATACCGTAGATGCAGCTGACCGAGGCCACGACGATGACATCGTCCCGCTCCAGAATCGACCGCGTCGCCGAGTGGCGCATACGGTCGATCTGCTCGTTTATGGACGAGTCCTTTTCGATGTAAGTGTCTGTTCTTGGTACATAAGCTTCCGGTTGGTAGTAGTCGTAGTAGCTGACGAAATACTCGACTGCGTTGTCCGGGAAGAAGGCCTTGAACTCGGAATAGAGCTGCGCCGCCAGGGTCTTGTTGGGGGCGAGGATCAGGGCGGGGCGCTGGGTCTGTTCGATGACCTTGGCCATGGTGAAGGTCTTGCCGGAGCCGGTGACGCCGAGGAGGACTTGGTCGCGGTCGCCCTCGCCGGCCTGGGCGACGAGTTCGGCGATGGCGGCGGGCTGGTCGCCGGCGGGGGTGTATTTCGTCTCAAGGCGGAACTTGCCGCCTTTGCGCTTGCCTTCGTGCGAAGGGCGGTGCGGGACCCAGTCTTCGGGCGCGCCGGGGGCCTCCTCGGGCGTCAGGCGCGGGCCGGACACCGGGGCGAACATCGGCATCTTCGACATCGCCTTGGGCATCGAGCCGGCGTCGTCGCGCAGGAAGGCGGCGGGGGCCTCCTGCATCCCCGAGCCGGGGACGTGCACGGGCTTGGTGATCCGGGGCGCGGAGCCTTTGGGCGTCGAGGAACGGTTCATGAACGCAAGATAGGTCCGGAGGGCTGCAGACGCCAGTCAGAGCGCCCGGGACGGCGGAGGGTTGCTGACAGCAGGGTGGCAGCAAGTTCGAAGTGCGGCGACGCTTCGGTCCCGGCGCGACGTGACCTACCCTGCCACGGGGCGTCGCGTGGATGATTCGATTGCGGTTTGGAATAAGAGGCAGGGCGGTGCTGGCGGCTCTGCTGCTGCTGTCCGGCTGCGGGCGGCTGATCCCCGATGCACCGAAGCCGACGCCATACTATCCGCCGAGCATGAGCCGGCCGGGGCAGACCTCCTACGCCAGCGCGACGGGAGTGATCGGCCAGCCGATCGACGGTGACACCTTCCGGCGGCTGCGAGGGGCTACGAGTTCGCTGGGTCAATGTGTGGCCGAACTGGACGCAGCGCGGGTGACTTTCTCGCCGACGCCGGACCGGGTGAACTCCGAGACCTGCGGCCTGACCGACGCCGGGGTGCTGGGGCCGGACTTCGGGACGGTGGCGCGGATGCAGCCCTCTGACGTGACCATGACCTGCGCCCTGGCGGCGGCGGTCAGCGTCTGGCGTCGGCAATCGGTCGAGCCGGCGGCGCGTGAGCTGTTCGGCTCCGACGTGGTCCAGATCGATCACATGGGCGTCTACGCCTGCCGCCCCGTCAACTCCCAGGCGGGCAACCGGCCGAGCGCGCACTCACGCGCGGCGGCGCTGGACTTCGCGGGGGTGCGGCTCAGGGACGGGACGCGGATCACCGTGACCAACGACTGGAACGACCCGGGGCCGAAGGGGCAGTTCCTGCACCGGATCCGCGACGACGCCTGCAAGGTGTTCGGGACCACGCTGAGCCCCGACTACAACGCCCTGCACCACGACCACCTCCACCTTGAGGCGGAGGCCAGTCGCTTCTGTCGTTAGCGGCGGGTGCTGACCCGGGCACGGGTTTCCAGATCGCTCAGACGACCCGTCAGGTAGTCGCGATCGGCGGCCGAGGGCGGGGTGCGGCTGTAGGCGGCTTCGAGACGCAGTAGGTCGCCGTATTCGACGCGGATGTCGGCGGCTTCGGTGCGGCTGATCGAACCCGAGCGCTCGCCGGCCGAGACGGCGGCGTCAATGTTGGCGAGGCGGGTGCGGTTGTCGAGAACGGGCTGGTACCCGCCGCCATTCGACGGACCGTCGCCGAGCCGGGCGTCCAGCGCATCCAGACGCGCGTCGAGATCGGCCTGTTCGCGGGCGTCGATGCCGTTGCGGGCATAGGAAGCCTCGGTCTGGATCAGGGCCTGATAGTCGGTGCGCAGGCTGGTGGCCTGGGTGCGGGTGATGCGGCGCGCGGTGACGGCGGCGTTGATGCGGGCCTCGAAGTCGGCGCGGCCGTCGGCGACCGAGATGTTCGAGCCGTATCCGCCGCCGTTGTTGGGATAGCCGCTGCCGGTGTTGTCGACGACGTTCAGCCGTTGGGTGAAGGATTGATACTGGGCGTTCAGATCGGCGCGCTCCTGGGTGGTGAAGCGGCCGTCCGAGCCGTAGCGAGCTTCCAATTGGACCAGGGCATTGTAGTCGGTGCGCAGACGGTCGGCGCTGCTGCTCGACCGGGTCCCGGCGCGGACGTCGGCCGTCAGCTGGCTCTCGAACTGGGCGCGGCCGGTCTCCAGCGGGCGGCGGTTGGCCAGCCACTGCGGATCGAGGTTGGAGTTGATGCCGAAGAGGGCGCCGACGACGCTGCCGAGATTGGGCTGCTGGGTCTGGCTCTGGCCGTAGGGCGTCGTCTGGCCATAGGGCGTCTGGGCGTGGGCGTTCGTCGTGATCGCCATGGCGGCCGCCGCGATCCCGATCAGGGCGGGCGCGATCAGGTCGCGCGGGGTGACGGTGGTCTTGATCGAACGCATGGCGATATCTCCGAACGGGCCGGCCCCTGGCCCTGAGCCGACAGAACGACGATGGGCCGGATCGGTTGCGCAGAGCGGCAGACGGCAGTCGATGTTACGCACCTCAGAAGCAGACTCTTCGGCATTTTTGCTTTGGCGCTCGCCGGGCCGTCTTCGCCCTTTAGTTGAGAGTCGACGTCTCTCCTGCGTCGTGAGAGGGTCGTATATCGATGGTTTTCAGGATCGGGGGCTGGATTGAGAATCCAACGACTTAGGGAATTGCTGCGGACGTACGGCCCGGCGGCAGGTCCGATCAAGAACGCGACCGGCACGGTACTATCCGTTGATAATCTGTTGGCTTCCGATGCGCTGGAGGCATTTGACAAGGCGCACCCCGGGCTTTTCGGAATCGTTGTGTTCGATGAAATTGCCGACGCAGAGATTGCAGCCTATCTGCACACGGCTTCGCCTCAAAACGACACCGGGCCGGATATCCTGCTCCTTTTCGAGGGGGAAGCGACGGAGCGCTCGCTGCCTGCCGCAACAGGAAACGGCGTCCGCTTGATGCAGGCCAGCCCGCTGGTTGATTTCGCCCGCTCCCGGTTTGAGGGGAAGTTCATCGTCTTCCCAGGCATCGTCCTTCTCGATGGTCTCGCTTCCGCTTCGGACGCTGTCTACGCTCCTCTGAAAGGGGCTGGGGAAAAGGGCTCTGTCGTTGGACGCTTCAAGGATATTCTTGGAGCGGTGGCTACGGTGGCTGCGACTCTGGATGACCGGTCGCATTTCGCCGAGCCAACGGGTGTCGCCCTTGCGAAGGCAGGTTTCGCCTATGTGCGAAGTGGGGTCCGGTCCAAAAAGGAATGGACACTTCTGTTGCTTCGAGGGTTGTGGGACATTCGTCGAGACCTGCTCGCAGTCGTCCCCGTTATTGGAAAACTAGCGAGCCAGCGTAATGCCTAACCACTTCGCTGACCCCAAAACGGGAGGTGTGGCGAGAGACCTGTGGTTTCAATTCAAGGCCTTTGGGCGCCTCAGCTCGTCGGTTCATGACAAGGACAAATGCCGAAGGTGCTTGGAAGCTCTGCTGCATCCACAATTCGGCGTACTTGAGATTCTTCTAGCTACTCAGGATTCGTCTGAACTAAGGGTGCAATTTTCGGATGAGCCTGTAATTTACAATACCGCTGACTGGCCGATTAACTTGCCGGCTGCGGGGTACGTCGGATCGCTTCCTGACCTGCCGTTGACTTTGGTCCTGCGCACCAAATGGCTATTCTGGTATCTCCAATTGCGAGAAGAATCCGGACCAATCGTTCAGGGAAAACTCATCAGGGCCGCGCTTTGGATTTTGAAGCAAGGCTCCTTCGCTGACGCCATAAACTACATTCTCGACCTCGACGCGCACGGATGGCTGATCGATCCGCGGCCCGCGTTCGCAGCCATACGAACCTTGATGGTGATCCGGCGACGGGTTTCAACCGATGCGGATATTATTGACTACCTTGTGGATTCTGCTCCAGACGCTCAGGGCGACTGGATAGCCGTTGAGCTAAGGCATTGTCCTCAGGAAGCGCCTTGGCGTCGGGAGCTTGAGGACGATTTCTGGTTGCTGGTCGAGCGTTGCGAATCTCTGATTGAAAACATTCGTGACGTGAAAACGTTCGACGACTGGTTCTTGGGGCAGGGGGATATTGAGCGTCTGCTTCGGCATACCCATGGGATACTTCAGACGTTCGAGGTTGACCAATCGATAGGGTTCCGGACCTTCATGGCCAGAACGGAAGAGGTTTTGGCAGATGCTGGCGCCTTACGCCTTACGACCGGTCGGTTTGGCGCAGAACGTCTCTATTCGCCCTTCGAAGTGATGCCATGGCCATCGACAGGGATAATCAAGCTGCTCATGGAGGTGGGTGAGGGCTGGGAGGATTACGCCTATGGCGAGAGGCTTCTGGTGCCGTCCTGTATGGAGCAGTTCATTGAGGACGGTGAACTTGTCCCGCACAATGTCCCGGAAGCCTTGCAACGGTTTTCACCCCTTCTCGCTCCGATCGTAGGGCCTCTACATCTGAACGAGGATCGCCTGCAATTTATGCGGCGCCGCGCGTTCGACCTTGACGAATTGTCCGGTCTTTCGATCGACTCCTCCGTTTTGGCGACAATCTGCAACCCGGCCGTTTTCACCGCCCTGTACGGGTTCCTTGATGGCTCTGTCTCCGGAGTTGAAGAGGCATGTCTGTGGACGGAGGGATTTTCAATGGTCGCAGGCCGCCTGGTCTCTGATGACAGGTTGGAAGCGCTCCGGGCTCTTGGACTATCCAGTGCGAAGGACATCGAGAAGGTGGTTGGCCGTCTTGTGCGCGAGCATTGTGCGGCGGAGGTTCTCGCGGCTATCAAAAGCCGCGAGGCGTACGCGGCGGCAGGAGACCTTCAGGCCTTTTCCCGGAGTATGGATCGGATGATCAGCCTCTATCCCTACTGTGCTCCCCTGTACTGGGAACGCGTCATAGTGCGGGATGAGTGCGGTGATTTCGCGGGCGCTTGGGACGATATCACCAAGATGTTGCAGCTTGCGCCGGGCTTGCCTGTTTATTGGGAGGCAGCCGGTGTCGCGCTATTGCGACTGGGTGCGGATCCGGCGTCGATGGTGGCGCATGTCGTCGCCGATGCGATCAAGAGCGCCCCCGAAACCCGCCCCGACTTTGGTTGGCTTGAACCGCTTTGACTAGTGATGACAGGCGCGGCCCGATTGGGCCTTGGCTACGCACAGATGGCCGGTGTCCCGCCGCGACCGCGTCGGTGGATAGCGTAGCGTCGTTTTCAAACCTGTCAGCATCGCTCGTCCGCGTCCGAAAACCGCGAGACGCCGGCCGCGCGCGGGCCTAGTTTCTTTGACGCACACGGAGACCCGCCATGACCGAATTCCGCGACCTGCACGCCTCGGGCCTGCTGATCCTGCCCAATGCCTGGGATGCGGCCAGCGCCGTGATCGCGCGCGAGGCGGGGGCGAAGGCGGTGGCGACGACCAGCGCGGGGATCGCCTGGACCCTGGGCTGGCCGGACGGGGCGGAAGGCGAGGCGGCGCCGCCCGAGGGCGAACTGTTGGCCGCGCTTCAGAGGATCGTGCGAGTGGCGGGCGTGCCGGTCAGCGCCGACTGCGAGGCCGGCTTCTCCGACGATCCGGCCGAGGCGGCGGGCTTCATCCGCCGGGTGGTCGAGACGGGCGCCGCGGGCATCAATATCGAGGACGGGGCCGGGGCGGCGGAGCTGCTGGCCGAGAAGATCGCGGCCATCAGGGCGGCGGCGGGGCCGGATCTGTTCATCAACGCCCGCTGCGATCTGTGGCTGAGGGGGATCGGGCCCGTCGAAGGGCGCATGGAGGAGGCGGCGCGGCGTACGGCGCTGTTCCGTGAGGCGGGCGCCGACGGCCTGTTCATGCCGGGCGTGACGGACGAGCCGACGATCCGCGAACTTGTCGGCTTGGGCCTGCCGTTGAACCTGCTGGCGCGGGCGGCCCTGCCGGGGGCCGGGGCGCTGGAGGCCATGGGCGTGCGACGGCTGAGCGCCGGATCGAACATCTCGGCGGCCGCCTATGGAACCGCCGACCGGCTGACGCAGGCGTTTCTGGCCGACGGACTGTCGGCGCCGCAGGTCGAGGCGGCCATGGACTATGGGGCGCTGAACGCGCTGATGAGCCGCTGATGTTCTACCGCGCCATCATCGACAGCCCGATCCAGCCGCTGGCCATCGCCTTCGATGAGGCGGGGGCGCTGAGGGCGCTCAGCTTCGAAGCGAAGGGCGACAGCCTGCGCGCGACGATGGCGCGGGAATATCCGGGCGCGGCGCTGGTCGAGGCGCCCCTTCCGCAAGCGATGGCCGAGGCGTTTGACGCCTATTTCGCCGGCGACCGGGCGGCGCTGGAGCGGATCCCGTGGTCGCTGGACGGCGCGACCGGGGAGGGCGGGTTTCAGGCGCGGGTCTGGGTCGAGCTGACGCGGATCCCGGCTGGCCAGACGATCAGCTATGGCGAGATGGCCAAACGCGCCGGTGGTTCAGGCCCCGAGGCCGCACGCGCCGCCGGGGTCGCCCTGAACCGCAACCCGATCGCTCTGGTGCTGGCCTGTCACCGCGTCGTCGGCGCCGATGGGGCCATGACCGGCTTCGGCGGCGGGCTGGAGCGCAAGACCTGGCTGCTGCGCCACGAGGGCGCGCTGCTGCTCTAGGCGGCGGCGCTCTCCGCCGCGCAATAGCCCTCCGACACCGGCATGCCGTGGTCGCGTTGATAGGCCATGCCCCATTCGCGCAGGGTCAGGAGGATGGGCTCCAGGCTGCGGCCATAGTCGGTCAGCTCATATTCGACCCTTGGGGGAACCTGCGGAAAGACGTGGCGGGCGACGAGACCGTCGGCCTCCAGCTCGCGCAGCTGAAGGGTCAGCATCCTCTGGGTCGCATTGGGGATGCGTCGGGTCAGCTGCATGAAGCGCAGCCGCTTCTCCAGAAGATGGAACAGGATCAACGGCTTCCACACACCGCCGATGACCGACAGGGTCACCTCGACAGCGCATCCGCTCTTCGCGTCCAGGCGTTTGGGTCGCATCGCTATACGTCCATTCTTGTAAGTACCGGTGATGATTGTGCCTTCTTGCGATCATCGGCGCACCGACCGATCTGGGCCTCATCGACACTCCAGACAAGGACCGGACCGATGAGCGAACAGGCGAATTTCAGGGCGTTGCTGACCACGAAGGGGGAGGGCGGACTGCAGACGGCGGTGGTCGATTTCCCCGTGTCGGACCTGATGGCGGGCGAGGTCACCGTCGCGGTCGAATGGTCGACCATCAACTACAAGGACGGGCTGGCGATCACGGGGCAGGCGCCGGTGATCTCGGTGTTCCCGTTGATCCCGGGCATCGATCTGGCAGGTGTGGTCGAGGCCTCGGCGGACGATCGGTTCAAGGTTGGCGACCGGGTCCTCGTCAACGGCTGGGCGCTGAGCCAGACCCATCACGGCGGCTATGCCCAGAAGGCCCGGGTGCCGGGCGACTGGCTGGTCCCCGTGCCTGAGGCCTTCACGACGCGCGAGGCCATGGCCATCGGAACTGCGGGCTATACGGCCATGCTGTGCTTACTGGCGCTGGAGCACGGTGGCGTGACGCCGGAGCAGGGCGAGGTGCTGGTGACCGGGGCGAATGGCGGGGTCGGGTCGATCGCCATCGCCCTGTTGTCGAACCTTGGCTACCGCGTCGTGGCCTCGACCGGGCGGCTGGAAGAGGCCGACTATCTGAAGGCGTTGGGGGCGGCTGAGGTGATCGACCGCGCGACGCTGTCGGAGCCCGGCAAGTCGATCCAGGCCGAGCGCTGGGCTGGGGCTGTCGACTCGGTCGGCAGCCATACGCTGGCGAATGTTCTGGCCCGGACGAAGTATCGCGGGACGGTCGCCGCCTGTGGTCTCGCGCAAGGCATGGACCTGCCGGGCTCAGTCGCGCCCTTCATCCTGAGGAATGTGACCCTGGCCGGGATCGACAGTGTCAACGCCCCGCGCGACGTCCGGCTGGAGGCCTGGCGTCGACTGGCGACGGATCTGGATGTCGCGAAGCTCGCCTCGACCATCACCGAGGTGGGGCTGGCCGAGGTTCCGGGCGTCGCGGCGGACATCCTGCAGGGCAGGGTGCGCGGCCGGACAGTGGTGGACGTAAACCGCTGAGGCCTTTCCGGCCCGGCTCCTACCAGTTCGGACTGGCGTGGGCCGGGCCGCGGAAGATGGCGTTGGCGAAGATGACCTTCATCCCGTCCAGATAGCCGCGCGTGGTCGGGTCCTGGGCGAAGCCGATGATCCAGCCCCGGCCCGAGGGCGCCGCCATGATCGCCGGCTTGAAGGCCAGCTGGGCGCGGTTCTGGGCCCAGAGCTGGCCGGACATCAGCAGGTCGTCGGCGGAGGCGAAGCGGGCGACGTTCGTCCCCTCGCCGACCTTGAGCGGGGTGTAGATGTCGCTGCCGCCAACGAGGACGTTGAGCGACGGCGCAACGCCAGCCGAGAGCCAGTGGTCCGGGTCGACGTCGGCGCGAGCCAGGACGCCGGCGACCGAGGCGGGGCCATGCTGGCTGTCGCCGACCTGCTTCTCGTAGTCCGAGAGGCTGGCGATCAGCTGGCCATCGACGCGGGCCTTGTCAGAGGCACCCGAGCCGTCGCCGGCTTCGGCGGCGTTCTCGCGGCGCGAGGCCAGCATGTCGGAGGCCGGGTCGGTCAGGAAGCGGGTCGCCGAGCCGAGGCCGATCAGGGTGCCGCCGTTGTCGACCCATTCCTTGAGATGTTTGGCGCCGCCGTCGCCGAGGACCCCCTTGTAGCCGCCGCCCGCGGGCAGGACGATCACCTGGAAGGCCGAGAGGTCGGCGTTGCCGAGGTTGGAGGTGCGAACCACGGTGACCGGATAGCCGAACTCCCGCTCGAGCACGTAGCGGGTGGCGCCGACCGCGGTCGGGTCGGTCGGATCATCCCAGGCGAGGGCGATGCGCGGGGCGCGGACGGCGACGGCGTCGCCCGAACCGAAGCTGGGACCATCCGAGTTCCAGCTCTCGGCCGCGCCCACGACCTCGGCTCCGGTCGCAGCGGCCCAGCCGGTCATCTTTGCGGTCAGGTCGGCGGGGTTGCCGGCGCGGGGGATGACGAGGGTCCCCGCGGGCCAGCGGCGGCCCGCGTGGGTGAAGGGCTTGTCCATGGTGCGCATGGCCACGCCCTGACGCAGGGCGGCGGCCATCAGCCGGGTCGCGCCGAGGCCGGGGGCGACGAGGAAGCCATAGGCGGCGTCGGCCTCGGCGACGCCGCGCGGCGTGACCTTGTCCGTGCTGGCGGCGGTGACGCTGACGGTCGGGGCCGAGGCGCAGCGGTCCGAAGGCGTGTTGAACATCAGGGGCAGGGACCAGGCCGTGACGTCATAGATTTCGTCGCCCAGACCGCGGGCGCGACGGCGCTCCTGTTCGGCCAGGAAGGCGGCGGGGACGGCGACATCCTTCGTCAGCAGGACCTCGGCCATGCGGCGCTGGGGCTGGCTCAGGTTCACGACGTAGGAGCCGGCCGGATAGGACTTGCCGCAGGCGGAGAATCCCGCCTCGGCCTTGCCCACCTCGACGCCCGAGGCGACCAGCAGGCCCGCCAGACGGTCGGCCTCGCCCGGGTCCCAGCTGGAGCGCGACAGGATGTAGGCGCCGCGTCCGGCGACGCCGTCGGCGCCGTAGGCATAGAAGTTGTTGAGCAGCCGGTCGTGGTTGGCCGAGGCCGCCTCGATGGTCGAGAGGGAGGCGACGAAGTGGTTCCGCACCGTATCGCGGTAGGTCAGGATCTCGCCCGACGAGCGCCGCGCCGCCAGCCCCCGGGCCGAGCCCTGCTCATAGGTCATGGAGATGGCGCCGAGGTAGCCCGGCCAGCCGTCGCCATAGCCCGGATAGAAGGCGTCGAAGACCTGCCGGTTGAAGTACGGGATGCCGTTCTGGTCGAAGCGGCGGGCGGTGTTGCGGCCGATCAGTTCGCGGCTCTCCAGCGTCGCCGGATAGATCCACGGGTTCAGCGGCTGGGCCTCGGGCGGGAAGAAGAAGGTCTCGTCGGTGCCCATCTCATGGGCGTCGACCAGGACCTGCGGGCGCCAGTCGCGCACGGCGGCGGCCTGACCGCGCGTCTCGGGCTGGGTCTGGATGAACCAGTCGCGGTTCAGGTCGAAGAGGTCGTGGTTGAACCGGCCGCCGGGCCAGATCTGGTCGCGCTCGGCCGACAGGGGGTCGGGGTTGGGCTCGACGCCGAAGCCGGAGGCATTGGAGTTCAGGAAGCGCTCGCGGCCGTCGGGGTTCTGGGTCGGGACGAAGACCACGACGGTGTTGGCCAGCCATGACTGAACGGCCGGGTCGCGCGAGGCCAGCAGGTGGCGGGCGGCGGCCATCGAGGCATCGGCGGGGCTGATCTCGTCGCCGTGCACCGAATACATCAGCCAGACGATGATCGGCTGGTCGGCGATGATGGCGCGGGCGCGCTCGGGCGAGGTGACGCGGGCGTCGGCCAGGGCGCGGGAGTTGGCCTTGATCTGGTCCAGCCGGGCGATGTTGGCGGCCGAGCCGACGGCGGCCCAGAACACCGGGCGGCCCTCATGCGTCGTCGCATAGTCGCCCATGGCGACGCGGTCGGGGGCGGCGGCGCGCAGGGCCTCGAAATAGCGGCGCACGTCGGCCGCGCGGCTGATCCGGGCGCCGCTGTCATAGCCCAGCACCTGCGCGACGGACGGGATGGAGGCGTCGTAGTCGGCGCCGGGGATCAGCGGGACCGATACGGGCGCCGTCGTGGACGCGCTGGTCTGCGACAGGGCGGGGGCGGCGCCCAGGACGGTGGTGGCGGCGAGAACGGCGGCGAGGCCGGCCGGAACGAGACGGCGCGAGAAAGACGGCATGTGTGATGGGATCCCCGAAAGCGCAGCCACCCTAGCTTGGCCGCCGCGAAAGGAAAGTCGGTCGGCCCGGGGCTCTTGACGTCATGTAACCCATAGGTGATATATGTAACCCGAAGGTGACATCAGACGCAGGGGCGTGGCGATGACGACGGGTAACGGAAAATCGACGGAGCGGACCAGCCGGACGAAGTTCGTGCTGCTGGTCATGCTGACGGCTGTGGGGGCCGCCATGCTCGGCGGCGGCATCGCCTGGGGCGTCGACCTGACCGGAGATGAGGCGACCACGGCCGGGGTGATCGCAGGCATGGGAGCGGCCTTCATGGCGGCCGGGGCGATCTGCGCCTGGTTCTATCGCCCGGGCGGTCCGCGCTGGCGCACTGATCCGGCCGAGCCGGGCAAGCGCGACCGGCTGCAGGCCCAGAGGGCGCGGCAGCTGGCCATCTTTCCGGCCCTGTCGCTGCTGTTCCTGGCCCAGGCCCTGGGCGCCCTGGACCATGTGATGGCGGGCGAGCACCGTTGGGTCGACTATCTGAGACTGGCCGTGCCGGTTCTCTACGCCTGGGTCACGGCCCTGCTGGTCATGGGCTGGGACGGCGCCTCGCTCAAGAACAAGCGCTTTCTCGAGGACGAGCTGACCCAGTCGCTGCGGGCGAGGGCGATGACGCTGGCCTTCTTCGTCCTGCTGGCGGGGACGACCCTGTCGCTGGGGCTGGGTCTGTGGCGCCCGATGATCGGCGTCCTGAGCCTGATCCTCGTCCTGGCGGCGGCCGGGGCCGCGGCGGGACTACGCTTCGCCTGGCTGTTCCGCGAGGCGGGGCGCGACGATGGGTGATCCGCGTCTGGGGTCGCGGCTGAAGGCCGTGCGCACGGAAGCGGGCCTGACCCAGGCCGAACTGGCCGACCGGGCCGGCGTGTCGAGGAAGACCATCAATACTGTCGAGAACGGGGTCTTCATTCCCTCGACCCTGCTGGCGCTCAGCCTGGCCAAGGCGCTGGGGACCACGGTTGAGGCCCTGTTTTATCTGACCGAATAGGCCGGTCGCGGAAAATACCCCTTTCTGTCGGCTATTGGACATTGATCAACCCAAGGCTGTGCCTCATGGTGGGGCGTGGGGTTGGATCATGCCGAACAGAGACCTGTCGCTCGGTGAGCATTTCGCCGGACTGTTGTCCGAACGCGATCCGGACCGGCGCTGGAAAGTCCTGACCAGGGGTCTGGCCCGGATGGGGCTGGATCAGGTGAACTACGCCTTCCTCGACATGGTCACCTACGACCGGATGGAGGCGCGGGGCGACCCGGCCATGTCGACCATGCGGTCCGACTGGATCGAGTATTACACCGAGCGGATGTACGACATGCGCGATCCGCTGGTCGGTCATATCCGGGCGGCGCGATACGACCCGGTGGTGTTCGAGACCACGACCCACTACGGCCCGTCGCAGATCCTGAACGAGGCCGACGAGGCCGGACTGGCCGGCGGCATCCTGATCCCGCTACCGGGGGCTCCGGGGACGTTGGGGCCGGGCGCCGGGATCGTCATGGGCTCGGGCATGGACCCGGCCGAGTGCCGCCGGCTGATCGAGGAGCATGGGCCGCGGCTGGTGTCGGTGGCTCACCTGTTCCACGCGGGCGCGGTCGGGGAGATGATGCGGCGGCGATATGGAGCGGCGAAGCTGACGACGCGCGAGCGGGACTGTCTGCAGGCCGTGGCCCAGGGGCGGCGGATCAGCGCCATCGCCCACGACCTGATGCTGGCGGAGGTCACCGTCAGCCTCCATCTGAAGAACGCGCGCCAGAAGCTGGGCGCGCGCAGCCTGCCCGAGGCCGTGGCGCGGGCCCTGCTGTTCCAGCAGATCGAGGTCGCCTGACCGGTTTCAAGCTTGACCGTAACGTCTCAAATCCGGGACGCCCTATGGTTTTCCGCAGGTAGCGGCTGAGACTGCCCACCCCTAGATTCCGGGAACCCGACGGGATGGCTCCCAGATGTCGATTCGCCGGGTTCCGGGATCGCCCCGCCTGACCGTAGAGCGGCCACGGAACGGGCGTCCCGCCTTCGCCCCACGGGGACGGGACGCCCCCTTCAGCTCCTCCGAAATTCCCCGAAATGATCGGTTCGCGATTGCGGATTCCGGTGTTCGCTTGACTCGGTCATACAGTATGTCGCATACACTGTGCGTCACACACTATGTGACGCCAAGGCAGATGTGATGACCCCGGATCCCGAACTGTTCGAAAGCATGAGGCTGGAGCTGCGGCGCGGGTCGCTGGTCCTGGCCGTGCTCGCCCGCCTGAGGGAGGAACGCTACGGCTATACCCTGCGTCAGGCCTTGGCCGGTGACGGGCTGGAGATGGAGGAATCGACCCTCTATCCGCTGCTGCGGCGGCTGGAGAGCCAGGGGCTTCTGGTCTCCGAATGGCGCGAGGAGGAGAAGCGGAAGAAGCGCTTCTACCGCCTGTCGCCGCCGGGCGAGGCCATGCTGGGGGCCCTGGCTGACGAATGGCGGGGCATCAACGCCTCGCTCGACAAGATTCTCTGACATTCACGCTGGAGGGATGAACATGACCCTGACGGAACGCTATCTGAAGGCCGTGGCGGCGCAGCTGCCCAAGGCTTCACGCGAAGACATCGTCGCCGAGCTGCGCGACGCGATCCAGACCCGGATGGAGGACCGCGAGGAGGAGCTCGGCCGACCCCTGAGCGAGGCCGACGAGGAGGCGGTGCTGCGCGAGTTCGGCCATCCGCTGAGCGTCGCCGCCCGCTACGGTTCGGGCCCGCAGCATATCGTTGGACCTGAGCTCTATCCCTGGTGGATGTTCGGGGTGAAGGTTGGGTTGATGGCCCTGGTCTGCATCACCGCCATCGGCGCCATCGTCCGCGTTCTGGTCGGCGACGAGGAGGTCGGTCGGGCGGTCGGTCAGGCCTTCCACAGCATCTTCACCGGCGGGATCACCATCATCGGCCTGGCCACGATCGCCGGCTTCATCATCGAGCGGCAGAAGGAGAAGCCGGCCTTCCTGCGCGACTGGCGGGTCAAGGATCTGGGCCTGTTCGAGCTGGCGGGCATGGATGCGGATGCGGTGTCGCGGCAGCTGGCCGGGACGGTGGAGACCTCATCCCGGGACCGGCGCGGGCGTCGTCGCGGCCGGGTGGCCCTGTCGCCTTCGGCGCGGGCGATGGGCAGCGCGGCGGCCTGGACAGTGCTGCTGCTGTGGTGGGCCGGTCTGTTGATGGTCACGCCCCTGCGGCCCGAGGACCTGTTCACCCTGGGTGGCGCAACGATCAACGGGGTCGACTATGCCGACATCTTCCGCCGCATCCTGGACGTGCTCTACTGGCCTGGGATCGCCTATGCCGCCTGCCGGATCGGCTTCGACCTGATCCGGGCGGCCAACCCCGGACAGGTGCGGTTCACCGCCTTGGGCGACCTGATCTTCGGCGGGGTTCAGGCCTGGCTGTTCGGCTGGCTCTGGGCTGTCTCGCCCCTGTCGCCGGTGATCCATGTCGACAGTGTCCAGGCCTTTTTCGACCGGATCGGCGACGCGACCCGGGACGGCTGGTGGAGCCTGTCGACCGTGCTGATGGCCTGTGTGATCTTCGGTCTGGTCCAGGCCCTGTTCAGGATGTCGGGCGCCCTGTGGCAGCTGATCACCGGCCAGCCCATGCCGTTCGACCGGGGCCGTTGGGACATCGCCTCGGCCTGAGGTCTTCAACTCAAATGTCCGAAAACCGCGAGACATGGGGGCCGCGCGCCCCCATGTTGTCGGCATGGAAACGCGGCACACGGATCTGGATCAGGACGCCTGCTACCGCGCCGCGGTGACGCGGGACGCGCGGTTCGACGGGCGCTTCTTCGGCGGAGTGACCTCGACCGGCATCTACTGCCGGCCGGTCTGTCCGGCCCGGACGCCCAGGCGCGAGAACATGATCTTCTATCCCACGGCGGCGGCGGCCGAGGAGGCGGGCTTCCGCGCCTGCCTGCGCTGCCGGCCCGAGACGGCGCCCGACATGGGGGCGTGGCGGGGGACGTCCAATACAGTCAGTCGCGCGCTCAGCCTGATCGAGGCGGGTGCGCTGGATGAGGGCGATGTCGACACCCTGGCCGGGCGGCTGGGGGTCGGCGAGCGACAACTCCGCCGCCTGTTCCGCCAGCATCTGGGCGCGGCGCCGGTCAGCGTGGCCCAGACGCGAAGGGTGCTGCTGGCCAAGGCTCTGATCCACGAGACCGACCTGACCATGGCCGAGGTGGCGCTGGCGTCCGGTTTCGGCAGCGTGAGGCGTTTCAACGAGACCTTCCAGTCCCTCTACGGACGGCCGCCCTCGGCCCTGAGGCGTCGCAAGGAACGGCCGGGGGAGGGCGGGGTCCGGCTGAGCCTGCCTTATCGGCCGCCCTATGACTGGGACGCCATGCTGGCGGTGCTTCAGGCCCGCGGCGACGCGGTCGAGGACCGGGTCTGGTCGCGGGCGCTGGATGTGGCGGTCGACGGAGCGAGCGGGCGGGTGTCCGTCACGCCGGAGAAGCCGGGCCGGGTCGAGGTGCGGGTCGAGGCCTCGGACCTCAGGGCGCTGCCCGGGGTTCTGGCCCGGGTGCGGCGGGTGTTCGACCTGTCCGCCGATCCGGAGGCTATCGCGCGGGACCTGTCGGCGGATCTGGCGCTCGAGCCTTTGGTTGCGGCCCGGCCCGGGCTGAGGCTGCCCGGCGAGTGGGTCGATACGGGATCGGAACCGCCGAACGACCGGCTTCCGGAAGATTTCGACGCGCGGCTGACCGGCCGCGCGGATCAATGGCGGCCTTGGCGGGCCTATGGCGCGCTCCACCTGCGGACGGCGGGGATGGGGGCCGATGAACTGAAGGAGACGGACCATGGCCTCGAAGCGGCCTGAACCCCTTAAACTGACGCTCGACCGGATCGAGACCCCGGTCGGTACGGTGCTGCTGGTCGTCGATCCGGACGGGGCGGTCCGTGCCCTGGACTTCGCCGGCTACGAGGATCGGATGCATCGGCTGCTGCGCCGGCACTATGGCGATGCTCCGTTGACGGACGGGCAGGCGCCGGGCGTGGTGCGGGATGCGGTCGCGGCCTATTTCGCCGGGAATCACAAGGCCCTGGACGGGCTGACGGTGAAGACGGCGGGCACCGATTTCCAGCGCTCGGTCTGGGCGGCGCTGCGCGACATCCCGGCGGGCGAGACCCGCACCTATGGTGAGCTGGCGGCGGCGATCGGCAAGCCGAAGGCGGTGCGGGCGGCGGGGCTGGCCAATGGACAGAACCCGGTCGCGGTCATCGTCCCCTGCCATCGGGTGATCGGCGCTAACGGGACCCTGACGGGCTATGCGGGCGGGCTGGAGCGCAAGCGCTGGTTGCTGGATCATGAGGCCGGATCTGTACGTAGACACCCATTTTAACGTGACGCTTCATGGGGTAAGCCTGTCGCATGGCTTCCATGGAAATCCCGGCTGAGGCTGAAAACCCCATCGCGCGCGATATTGCGGCGGTGGCGCGGATCGCTGCGGTCGAGAATATCCTGGAGGTGGTTTGCCGCATCACCGGCATGGGCTTCGCCGCCGTCGCCCGGGTGACAGAGACCCACTGGATCGCTTGCGCCGTGCGCGACGAGATCGGCTTCGGCCTGCCGGTGGGCGGCGAGCTGCCGCTCAAGACCACGATCTGCGACGAGATCCGGGACAGCCGCGACCCGGTGGTGTTCGACGACGCCCAGGCCGACCCGGTTTGGCGCACGCATCACACGCCGCAGATGTACGGCCTGCGCAGCTACATCTCCTTCCCGATCGTGCGGTCCAACGGCGAGATGTTCGGCACCCTGTGCGCCATCGATCCCAATCCGCATGTGGTCGACACGCCTGAGACGCGGTCGATGTTCAAACTGTTTGCCGAACTGATCGCCTTCCATCTGGACGCGGCCGACAGTCTGGCGACGAGTGCGGCGGCCCTGATCGACGCCGATGAGGCGGCGGTGTTGCGCGAGCAGTTCATCGCCGTCCTGGGCCACGACCTGCGCAATCCCCTGGCCGGAATCCAGGCGGGGCTGACCCTTTTGAAGACGACGCCGCTGAATGACCGGGCGCGGACCGTGGTGGGTCAGATGGAGGCCAGCGCCACGCGGATGGAGCGGCTGATCTCCGATGTGCTGGACTTCGCGCGCGGCCGGCTGGGCGGCGGAGTGCCGCTGGCGCGTCAGGCCGAGGCCCATCTGACCGGGGTGATCGAGCAGGTGATCCAGGAGCTGGGCGCGGCCTGGCCCGACAGGACCATCACGACCGAGATTACGCTCGACCGGCCCGTCGCCTGCGATCCCCAGCGGGTCGGCCAACTGCTGTCCAACCTTCTGGCCAACGCCCTGACCCACGGGGCGGCGGACGGCGAAATCCATGTCCACGCCACCTGTGAGGGCGGCGCGTTCGAGTTGACGGTGACCAATACGGGCGAGCCGATCCCCGACCACGCCCTGCCGCATCTGTTCAAGCCCTTCCACCGGCCCAGGACGGACGAACCCCAGGCGGGGCTGGGACTGGGCCTCTACATCGCCTCCCAGATCGCCGAGGGCCACGCCGGTTCGCTGGACGCCCATTCGACGGCGGAGCGGACGCGGTTCCGCTTCGTGATGCCGATCTGATCAGCCTGCTTGACGGCTCGAGCTCGCGCATGTGTCATACGCGCTTGCTTGGAAGTGGGGGCTTCAAATGAGTGGAATGATCGTGGCCGGGCTCTGGTCCGCCCTGGCGATGCTGGCGCCCGCAGGCGCGGCGACGAATGCGCCTGCCAATGCGGCGATTCAGCAGGACGACGACTGGGAGTTCGCCGCCGATCCGGCGCGGAATCTGAGCGTGGCCTCGGTGCGGTACGGCGACGGTCAGGCGATCGTCGCGCAGTGTCAGGGCGCCGAAATGAAGCTGGTCATCGTCGGCCTGCCCGCAACGACGGAAAACAACCGGATCCTGACGGCGACGCGCGCTGACGGTCGCCATGACACCCAGGTCTGGACCGCCGAGGTCGGAGCCACCGCGTTTTCCAGCACGGTCACGGACCGTGACGCCCGCTTCCTCCGGGGCGGCGGGATGCTCGAACTGCGGACGCCTGCCGGAAAGCCGGCGCCCCTGCGGGCGAACTTCGACCTTCCCACCCAGAACGCCAACCTTGACCGCGTCCTGACGGCTTGCGGCGTCGCCCTTTCCGATGACCGGGACCTGCTTCAGCGGGCCGGCGACGACCTGAAGACGGCGTGGCAAGCGGAGCGCGAAGACGCTCCCAGCGGCCCGACTGTTCATGCGCGCAGTCGCAGCCGCAGCGTCAGCGGGGCGACCCGTCGTCCGGCTCCGCCCCCGCCGGCGGCGCCCCAGGTGCTCACCCAGGCCGATGTAAGCTGTCTCGTGCGAAACGCGACCTATGCGGATTGTCGTCTGATCCGGGCGACCGTGGGTACGCCGGCTGCGGCAGAACGGCAGGTCCGCGAAATGAACGGCACAAAGCTAGAACCGGTCAGCGCGGCGGCCAACGAAGGACGGGTCATCTATCTCACCGTGACCGGAACCCGCGTCGTGATCGACCACATCGCCACGCGGCCCGGCTGACCGTTCCGCGCCTCAGGCGAACGGGTTGCTGAACCGGTCGGGCGTCAGGGCCGCGGCATGGAAGCGGGCTTCGCGAACCGCGCCGTTGAAGTAGTTGCGCTTGTTGAAGCGGCACCCGACCGAGGACTTGCCCGGCCCCTGCGGCTTGAAGGCCAGCGGGCCCTCGGCCTGGACCACGCCGTTGACGAAGCTGCGATAGGTCGTCCCGTCGTACGTCTGGGCGACGTGGAACCACTGGCCGACAGGGAAGCGCTTGGCCGGGTCGATCAGGGTCAGGTTATAGCCCTCGCCCTTGGTGAAGGCGTCGAGATACCATTCGTTCTCGACCACGCGGATCTCGAACAGGAAGCGGGTCCCGATCGGCGCCGAGCCGTCGGCCGGGGTCGGTTCGTCAACGGCGAGGTGGAACCAGCGCTGCTCGAAGGCGCCGCCGTCGGGACGGAACAGGGCCTGGAAGGTGAAGTGTTCTGCGCCGGCCAACGGATGATCGTCGATGAACAGGGCGTCGTCGACGCCGTCGAACTTGACCGCCTGACCCCAGGGGCTGTCGGTCAGGATGGGCGCGCCTTCGACATGGGTCGGATGGCCGCCGATGTCGGCGAGTGTGTCGAAGGTCCAGACCTGGCCGGTCGCCGCATCGCGGGGGCGGGCGGACGGAGTGGCGCAGGCGGAGGTCGCGGCGAGCAGGGGCGCGGCGGCGGCCGCGAGGATCAGGTCGCGGCGGGTGGCGTCGGTCCGCATAGGTTCACACTCCGTCGAGGAACAGGCGACTGGCCGGGTTGTCGGTCTCGTCGACGTAGGGATAGCCCAATCCATCGAGCGCCGCGACCAGGGCCTCACGCTCCCCCGGCTGCACCGAAACCCCCGCCAGCACTCGCCCGACGTCGTCGCCGTGGTTGCGGTAGTGGAACAGGGTCAGGGCCCAGGCGGGCTGCAGGCTGTTGAGGAAGCGCAGGAAGGCGCCGGGGCGTTCCGGGAACTGGAAGCGCAGGATGCGTTCGTCGCCCAGCCCCGTGGCCCGGCCGCCGACCATGTAGCGGACGTGCAGCTTGGCCGTCTCGTTCTCGCTCATGTCCTCGACGGACCAGCCGTCGGCGCGCAGGGCGGCGATCAGGGCGTCCTTCTCGGCGGCGCCCTCCTTGAGCCCGACGCCGACGAAGAAGTGGGCCGCGCCGGTGTTGGACCAGCGATAGTTGAACTCGGTCACCGAGCGCCCGTCGAGCGAACCGAGGAAGCGGCGATAGGCGTCGCGGTCGTCGGGCAGGGCCACGGCCAGCAGGGCCTCGGCGCCCTCGCCGATCTCGGCCCGCTCGGCGACGTGACGCAGCCGGTCGAAGTTCAGATTGGCGCCGGAGTTGATGGCGACCAGCGCGCCCGTCCCCGGGTTGGCGGCGGCCCAGGCCTTCATCCCGGCCAGCGCCAGCGCTCCGGCCGGTTCCGCGACGGCCCGAACGTCGTCGAAGATGTCCTTCACCGCCGCGCAGATGGCGTCGGTGTCCACGAGCACGATGTCGTCCAGCAAATCCTTGCAGAGTTCGAAGGTCAGGTCCCCGGCGCGGCGCACCGCCACCCCGTCGGCGAACAGCCCGACCTGATCCAGGGTCACGACATGACCCGCGTCGATGGAGGCCTTCATCGTCGGGGCGTCGACGGGCTCGACGCCGATGATCTTCGTTCCGGGCCGCAGGAAGCGGACGATGGCCGCGACCCCCGCCGCCAGACCGCCGCCGCCGATGGGGACGAAGACGGCGTCGATCGTGTCCGGGTGCTGGCGCAGGATCTCCAGCCCGACCGTGCCCTGACCCGCGATGACGTCCGGGTCGTCGAAGGGGTGGACGAAGGTCGCGCCGGTTTCGGCCTCGATCTCGCGGGCATGGGCATAGGCGTCGTCGAAGCCGTCGCCGTGGAGCACGACCTCGCCGCCGCGCGCCCGCACGGCCGCGACCTTGATGCCCGGGGTGGTCACCGGCATGACGATGGTCGCCCTGGCCCCCCGGGTGGCGGCGGCCAACGCCACTCCTTGCGCATGATTGCCGGCCGAGGCGCAGATGACGCCGCGCGACAGTTCGGCCTCTGACAGGTTGGCGATGCGGTTGTAGGCGCCGCGGATCTTGAACGAGAAGACCGGCTGCAGGTCCTCGCGCTTGAGAAAGACCGGGCGGTCGAGGCGGCGCGACAGCCGGGTCAGGCCGTCCAGGGCGGTTTCTTCGGCCACGTCATAGACCCGGGCGGTCAGGATGCGGCGGATGGTGTCTTGCACGAACGTCTCGGAAAATCAGCGCGGGGAGAAAGGAAGCTGTCGTCTAGGCCGCTCTGAAGGCGCGGTCGAGCATAAATGCACCGCTTTGATCGCCAGGTTCCAGAGGCCGCCTGCACCCGGGGCGGCGAGTTTTACTTTTCTGGCGTGAAGGAAAACCCGTCGCGATCCGGCGCATTTACGCTTGCGCCCCACGAAGATCGGCCTACATTGAATGCACATATGTTCAAGTTGAGCATAAGTCTTGAATGTGAGATGGGGCGGCAGAGAACGCCCATCAGGAGGACCCGCGATGGCGGATGGAATGTTCGGTCTTTCGGAGCGCACGGCGCGCGAGACGGCCCCGGTCTGGGAGAAGGTCAAGGACCACGTCACCCCGATCGAATGGCCCTCGCAGGCGGAGCTGATCGTCGAGATCAACCGCCTGAAGAAGGAGCGCGACGCGGTCATCCTGGCCCACAACTATATGACGCCCGAGATCTTCCACGGCGTGGGCGACTATGTCGGCGACAGCCTGGGTCTGGCCAAGGAGGCCGCGCGGTCGAACGCCAAGGTGATCGTCCAGGCGGGCGTCCACTTCATGGCCGAGACCTCAAAGATCCTGTCGCCCGACAAGACCGTGCTGATCCCCGACCTGAAGGCCGGTTGTTCGCTGGCCGAGGCCATCACGGGCGAGGATGTGCGGCTGATCAAGCAGCGCTACCCCGGCCTGCCGGTGGTCACCTATGTGAACACCACCGCCGATGTGAAGGCCGAGACCGACATCTGCTGCACCTCGGCCAATGCCGTGCAGGTGGTGGAATGGGCGGCGAAGGAGTGGGGTGTCGACAAGGTCATCCTGATCCCCGACGAATTCCTGGCGCGCAACGTCGCGGCCCAGACGAGCGTCGGCATCATCGCCTGGAAGGGCCGCTGCATCGTGCATGAGCGCTTCACCGGCGAGGACATCGTCGCCATGCGCGAGGCCTATCCCGGCGCCGAGATCCTGGCCCACCCGGAATGCCCCGAGGACGTCCTGTCCGCCGCCGACTTCGCCGGATCGACGGCGGCGATGACCGACTATGTGATGGCGAAGAAGCCGAAGCAGGTGGTGCTGATCACCGAATGCTCGATGGCGTCCAACATCAAGGGCGACGTGCCAGAGGTGAACTTCATCGGCCCGTGCAACATGTGCCCATACATGAAGCGCATCACCCTGGAGAACATCCGCGACTGCCTTCTGAACATGGAATACGAGGTCACGGTCCCCGAGGACATGATCGCCAAGGCCGCGCTTGCCGTGCAGCGAATGATCGACCTGCCGCCACCCGCCGTTCCGGCGCGCTACGACATGGTCAAGGCCAAGCACCATGTCGCGGTGGAGCTGATCTGAGGTGGACCGGATCGTTCATAACGGCCCGCTGATCATCGGCGGAGGCCTCGCCGGGCTGTCGGCGGCGCTGGAGGCGGCGCCGGCGGAGGTGCTGGTCGTGAGCCCTGCGCCCCTGCTGCAGTCGGCCTCGAGCGCCTGGGCCCAAGGCGGCGTCGCGGCGGCCCTGTCGGCGAAGGACGCGCCGGCGCTGCACCTCAAGGACACCGAGGCGGCGGGCGCCGGTCTGGTCAATCACCATGCGGCCGAGGTCCTGACGGACGACGGCCGGGCGACGGTAGAGTGGCTGGCGTCGCTGGGCGCCCCCTTCGACCGCGAGGCCGACGGCGGCTTCGCCGTGTCGCGCGAGGCGGCCCACTCCATGGCCCGCGTGGCCCGGGTCGGCGGCGACGGGGCGGGCAGGGCGATCCTGTCGGCCTTGGTCGCGGCCGTGCGCGCGGCCGGACATGTCACTGTCTGGGAAGACGGCCGTCTGCGCGGCCTGCTGCAGGACGACACCGGCCGGGTGGTCGGCGCCCTGATCGAGCGCCACGATGCGGAGATGGTCGAGGTGCTGGCGTCCGCCGTGGTGCTGGCCACCGGCGGGGCGGGCGGCCTCTATGGGGCGACGACGACCCCGGCGGCCCTGCTCGGCGAGGGTCTGGCCCTGGCCTGGAAGGCCGGCGCCGAGGTGCTGGACCCCGAGTTCATGCAGTTCCACCCGACGGCCATCGACGTCGGTCTCGACCCCATGCCGCTCGCCACCGAGGCCCTGCGCGGCGAGGGCGCGCGGCTGATCGACAGGGATGGCGTCTTCATCCTGGGGCCCGCCGACGACGCCGATCTGGCCCCACGCGACGTGGTGGCGCGGGCGGTGCATCGGGCGCGGGCCGAGGGGCGCGGCGCCTTCCTTGATGCGACCAAGGCCATCGGCAAGCATTTCCCGAAAGAGTTTCCCGCCGTCTTCGCCTCCTGCATGGCGGCGGGGCTGGACCCGCGCACGACGCCGATCCCGGTGGCCCCGGCGGCCCACTACTATATGGGCGGGATCACCGCCGATCCGGACGGGCGCACGACCTTGCCAGGCTTGTTCGCGGTCGGGGAATGCGCGGCGACGGGGGTGCACGGCGCCAACCGTCTGGCCTCCAACTCCCTGCTGGAAGCCGCCGCCTTCGGTCGTCGCACCGGGCGGTCGGCGGCGGCTGAAAGCGTCGGCGGCGGTGAGCCTGTCGCGACCGCTGAGCCGGTCGATCACATGAGCCCCGAGGGGCTGCTGGAACTGCGTCAGGGGCTGAGCCGCGATGCGGGCGTGATCCGCGACGCGGCGGGTCTGACCCGTCTGCTGCAACTGATCGACCGGCTGGAAGGTGTCGAGGGCGAGGCCCTGCCTTTGGTCACCGCGCGGCTGATCGCCGAGGCGGCCCTGGCGCGGCACGAGAGCCGGGGCGGGCATTTCCGGTCGGACTATCCGCTGACGAAGGACAAGGCCGAACATACCCGGGTGCGACTGACGCCGGCGGGCGTGGTCATGATGGCGGCGGAGTAGGCGTATGCGACAACTGCCGGACATCATGATCGACGCGATCGTGCGCGCGACCCTGGCCGAGGATCTGGGCCGGGCGGGCGACGTCACGGCCCAGGCCTGCATCCCTGACGGCGCCCGGATGCGGGCGGTGGTGGGGGCGCGCAAGGCCGGGGTGCTGGCGGGCATCGACTGCGTGCGGCTGGCGGTTCTGGCCATGGACCCCAAGGGCTCGGTGGAGATTCGGGTGCGCGACGGCGAGGCCTTCGAGGCGGGCGCAGTGATGGCCGAGATCGAGGGCGATGCCCGGGCCCTGTTGTCGGCCGAGCGGACGGCGTTGAACCTGCTGGGTCGGCTTTGCGGGGTCGCCACCCTGACCCGCGACTATGTCCGGGCCGTCGAAGGCACAGGGGCTCGCATCGCGGATACGCGCAAGACCACCCCGGGCCTGAGGGCGCTGGAAAAGTACGCGGTGGTCTGCGGCGGCGGGATCAATCACCGCTTCGGGCTGGATGACGCCATCCTGATCAAGGACAACCACGTCGCCGTCTGCGGCGGGGTGGAGCCGGCGGTGCGGCGCGCGCGCGAGATGGCGGGGCATCTGATGAAGATCGAGCTGGAGGTCGACGGGCTGGCGCAGCTGGATGAGGCGCTGGCTCTGGTCGATCAGGGCGTCGGGCCGGACGTGGTGATGCTGGACAACTTCAGCCTCGATGACTTGCGGGCGGCGGTGACGCGCACGGCCGGGCGAGTGACGCTGGAGGCCTCGGGCGGGGTCAATCTGACGACCGTCAGGGCCATCGCGGAAACCGGGGTGAACGTGATTTCGGTCGGCGCCCTGACCCATTCGGCGGCCGCGCTGGACGTGGGTCTGGACGCGATCTGAGGGTTTTCCCCGATCGCCAAAGAGCGGCGTTCCGGAACAGCCTTGAGTCCCGGGGGTTTAACTCCCTGAGAGATCAAGGAGGTCTTCATGAGCAAGCCGCTGAAAATCCCGAAGGAACAACGCAGTTTCGCCGCTGCCGGCAATCTGTCCGCGGCCGATCTGGCCATGGCGCATGACCGGCGAGACCTGCTGACCGGAGCCCAGTCGGGCCAGCCGGGCGACGCCGACGTCAACCTCGGCGAACAGGGCCGCTACGGCAATCTGAAGCAGAACCTGACCACCCACTGGAAGGTGCAGGAACGCTAGACCTCCATCAGGCTTGCGGCGTGGCGACCGAGGCGGAGGCGGCCGCGGTGGCAGGCGCTGCGGGACGTTCGGCCGCCGTTACGCGCGGTGCGGGCGTGGCGGCCGGGGCCGGCGCGGGAGCCGCGGTCGCGGTCGCCGGGGCTGTGGGGCGGCTTTCCGTGGGGCGAGCGCTTTCGCCAGACAGGGCTTCCTGGGCCAGGACCATCGTATAGGCCACGGCCTGACCGGCCTGGCGGACCGGCACGCTCGGGTCGAGGCTGGCCTGCATCAGCTGCGGGCGATCCTCCGACGGGCGGGCGGCATAGGTGAAGGCATTGCTGGAGCCCGAACGGCCGCCGAAGCGGTAGAAGAGGTGGTGGCCGACCTGGCTGACCTGGATCAGGGCGCTGCGCCAGCCCGGCGAGACGCCGGTGGTGTGGAAGTGGGTCGCATTGCCGACCTGGGCGTAGACGGCGCCGGACAGGGCGTTGGAGGCGACGTCGCGGGCGCGGTTCCAGGCGATCGGATTAACCCGACCGCGCATCGAACCGTCGCAGGTGAAGCTGAACTGGCAGCCCGCGCGCAGGGCCGCGCCCTGGAAGACCACGCCGCAGATGCTCTTGGGGAAGGCGGGGTGGCGGACGCGGTTAAGGACCACCTGGGCCACGGCCTGCATGCCGTCGCGGCCTTCGCCGCGGGCTTCGTAATAGGCGGCCTGGGTCAGGCATTCGAGATCGCGCGAGGCGTCCAGCGCATTGCCCATGCGGAACGGGCGGGCGGCGTCGGTGGTCAGGCTGACCCGGCGCAGGGCCTTGTCCGCCGGTTCGCCGCGCAGCTGTTCGAGGCGGGCGGTCATCAGTTCGGCCTGACGGTCGCGCTGGGCGCCGCCGGCGACCGTATAAGGGTCGTGGCGTCGGGCGATGGTCAGGGCGCTTTCATCCAGCCCACCGGCCGCGGCCGAAAGAGCCTCTTCGGTGAAGCCCGCCGCGGTGGCGCCTTCAAGTCGTTCCGCCTGCGCGCGCAGGGTCGTCGCCTTTGCCACCGTGCCGCCCATATAGGCGCAACCGATAGCCAGTCCGACCAGCCCACCGAACATCGCGGCCGCCGTCACGGGCCGGATGCGGGCCACGTGGTCGGCAGGCGTGTTCGCACGCGTCTGCGCGGAATGAAACAAAGGCGTAGTCCTGTTCAGCAGGGCGAGAAACGCAGCCCCCGGGGTCGTCTTCACAGACGGGCGAGGTCCCTCTTCGGGGTTTGTCGCATCCGGCTGTCGTTAATCGATGGTCGGCGAACGGCCGGTCGTCGAAGCCGCGCCTTAAGCCATCCGTTTATGGCGTCAATGTGTTTGATTCGCAAGCTGACGCTGCGTCGCAGCAATTTGCGGGGATGAAAAGGCATTCGTTGCAGGCGTGTGTGTCGTTACGATACATCGCCTTCAGTCGGTCTATCCTTTACTGTATTGGATTTGCACTGATCAACTCAATGAGGATGATCCGATTGTGACATAAACTGAACGCGGTGAACTCTGTTGTCTTCGGCAGGTGGGGCTGGGGGCGTTAAACTTCAAGGACGGAATCGCGGAACCGTGTCCGTTAAACGGACGTTAAGCGTGACCATTCCGGAGTTTATGCATGATCCGCACCACTCATCGCGCGTTCGCCGCCGCCATCCTGACCGCCTCTGTGGTCGCCCTCGGCGCCTGCGGGCACACCATCGAACAAAAGGCCGCGACCGGAGCCGTCGCGGGCGCTGTCGTCGCCGGCCCGGTCGGCGCCGCCGTCGGCGGGGCGGCGGGCACGGCCGTGGGTCAGGCGCAAAAGCCGCACCGCTAGGCCGCGTCACGGGTTGGATTTCTGGCCCGCATGCCTATATCGACCTGTGATCAGAGGGGCGCCATCCGCCATGGATCGGCGCCGTCCCCGATTATCGGCCATGGCGAACCTTGCTTTTCGGCGCGGTTTCCGCTTTGTCCCACCCGCCCCGGCTCGCCTTAGTTTCGGCGGAGCCCCTCCCTAAGAGACGCGACGCTGTCACCCGGCGACGCCGCGTGACCTGAACCCGTCTGAAGGACAACCGACCCTACGCATGCGAGATCTGAAACAAACCGGCTTCAACGACCGTATCTCCGCCCAGCAAGAGGCCAAGAAGGCGCTGCTGGCCAAGTTCAAGCCCAAGACCGCCGCCCCCGACCCCGAGTTCGAAAAGCTGGCTGAGAAACGCGCCGCCGAGAAGGAGGCCCTGCGCCAGCAGCACGAGCTCGCCAAGGCCGAGCTTCGCCGCGAGAAGGCCGAGAAGGAAGCCGCCCGTCTGGCCGAGGAAATGGCCAGCCAGGAAGCCATCGACGCCGAAAAGCGCGCCGCCCGCAAGGAGCGCAAGCAGCTTTCCAAGGAAGAGCAGAAGGCCGCGCGGGACGCCCGCTACGCCGCCCGCAAGGCGCGTCAGCGCTAAGGGCTCTTTACTGAAGACCACGACGCCGGCGAGGGCCTCCTCGCCGGCGTTTTCGTTTGCGCCCTATTCGAGAGGCAGAAGGTCGCCGAGCGCCTGACGCAACTGGTCGCCGGAATAGGGTTTGCGCAGGAAGGGCCAGGGCGCGTCGCTGAGCGCCTCATCGACGTCGTCGCCCGCATAGCCCGAGGTCAGCAGGATGCGCATCGCCGGATAGCGGTCGGCGCAGACGCGGGCCAGCTCGATCCCGGTCATCCCGCCCGGCATGACCACATCGGTCAGCATGACGTCGAACGATCGGGCGGCGAGACGTTCCAGGGCCTCGGGCCCGGTCTCGGCGGCCTCGACGTCGAGGCCGAGACCGGTCAGCAGTTCCATGGCGATGGCGGCGACGCCCGCGTCGTCCTCGACCAGCAGCAGGCGGCGGCCGGAGGGGATGGCGTCGATCTCGGTGCGAACCTCGGGCGCGGCGACAGCCTCGCTCGTATCCAGCGGCGGCAGATAGAGTCTGATCTCCGTGCCCCGGCCGACGGTCGAGGCGATGTGGACGCCGCCGCCGCTCTGGCGCGCGAAGCCGTAAACCTGGCTGAGGCCCAGCCCCGTGCCCTTGCCGACGGCCTTGGTGGTGAAGAAGGGCTCGAACACCCGGGTCATGGTCGCGGCGTCCATGCCCGCGCCATTGTCCGAAACGGTGACGCAGACGTACTGACCGGCCGCCAGCTCGGAGACCTCCCCCGCGGCGACGGAACAGCTCATCGTCTGGACGGTGATCCGGCCCTTGCTCCTGGCGCCCACCGCGTCGCGGGCGTTGACCATCAGGTTGAGCAGGGCGGCCTCGAACTGGGCCGGGTCGACGCTGACCCGTGCCCCGCCGCGCTTCAGCTTCATCCTGTATTCGACCGCCTCTCCGACCGCGCGGCGCAGCAGGGGTTCGCTCTCCTGGATCAGGGCGTTGAGGTCGACCGGTTCAGGCCTCAGGGCCTGACGGCGCGAGAAGGCCAGCAGCTGGTGGGTCAGGCCCTCGCCGCGACGGGCGGCGGCAAGCGCCGCCTCGCCCAGCTTCTTCCGGCGCGCCGCGTTGTCCGGCGACTTCAGGATCATGTCCAGCGCCCCGATGACCACGGTCAGCAGGTTGTTGAAGTCGTGCGCCACCCCGCCGGTCAGACGGCCGACCGCCTCCATCCGCTGGGCGTGCATCAGGTCGGCCTCGGCCTTGGCCTTTTCGGCGAGGGCCTCGCCGACCCGCTCTTCCAGCAGTTCGTTGATGCGCTTGAGGTCGTCCTCGGCGCGTTTGGCGTCGGTGATGTCCAGGCTGGCGCCGACATAGCCCTGGAAGGCGCCGGTCGCGTCGAAGCGCGGCACCCCTTCCGAGCGCAGCCAGCGCTGGCCGAAGGTCGGGTGCTGGACCCGCATGACGGCTTCGAACTTGTCGCGCGCCTTGAAGGCCCTGAGGAAGGTCAGGGAGAAGATCTTCAGGTCGTCGGGATGGATGAAGCCCATCCAGCGGTCGTCCTGGATCTGTTCGGCGTCGACGTTGAAGAAGGTCTTGTAGCGCCGGTTGGTGAAGACGATGCCCGGGCGTTCGTCGGTCATCCAGATCAGGGCCGGGGCGCTGTCGGCGACGGTTCGGAAGCGGGCTTCGGACTCGGCCAGCGCCGCCTGGGCCTCGCGCGCATCGGTCACATCGAAGGCCACGCCGACGAAGCCCAGCACCTGACCGCCAGGCCCCAGTCGCGGGCGCGAGAAGGACTTCAGCCAGCGGTATTCGCCGGAATGATGCCTGTAGCGCGCCTCCAGCGAGAAGGGCTGGCCGGTGGCCTCTCCGGACATGGACTCCCGGACCAGATAGTCCTGGTCGTCGGGATGGATGAAGCTGCGCCAGTCGGCGGTGCGCACGCTCTCGTAGTCGCCGCCCATATAGGCGACATAGGCCTGGTTGACGAAGGCGCGCTGGCGGTCCTGCTGGGTCACCCAGATCAGCACCGGGGCGGTGTCGGCGATGGCGCGGAACCGGGCCTCGCTCTCGACCACCTCGGCCTGGGCGCGGGTGCGCTCGACCTCGACCCAGGCGCGCTCGGCGACCTCCTCGATCAGGCCCAGTTCGTCGGCGGTCCAGACCCGGGGTCGGGCCGAGGCCACATTCAGGAAGGCGCGCAGGCGGCCGCCGCGCATCAGGGGGATGGCGACGAAGGCCAGGGCCTGGATAGCCTCATGAGCGGGCAGGTCGGGGGACGTCCGCGAGTCGGCCGCGACGTCGTCGACCGCGACCAGCCCGCCGTCCGACAGTTCGCCACGGACCGCGTCGCCGAAGTCCGCGACCGGAAGCTCGCCCTGGTTGGAGGCCACGCCCGCGGTCCAGTCCTTCGACAGCCGCCAGACCCCCGCCTCGGCGTCCAGTTCGCCGAAGCCGACGCGGTTGACGCCCAGCCGCTCGCCGAGCGCGCGATTGACCACGGACATGACGTCGTCGGTGTCTGTCAGCTCGCGCAGGGTGTCGCTGAGCGTCAGGACGAAGCGCTGACGCTGGGCCTGACGCGCCATGGCCTCGATGGCCTGACGTGTCTCGGTGAGGTCGAACGACATCCCGACATAGCCCTGGAAGCGGCCCTCGCCGTCGAAGCGCGGATTGACCGAAATCCGCATCCAGCGCCATTCGCCGTCATGGCGGCGGAAGCGGGCCTCGAAACCGTAGGGCGCGTGCGCCGGCCGGGCCTCGGCCTGGACCCGACTGACCGCCGCCGCATCGTCGGGATGCAGGGACTGGCGCCAGACGTGGCCCAGAACTTCCCGCGCCGGTCCACCGTAGAAGGCGGCGAGCGCCGCGTTGACGAACTCCACCTCGCCCTCGGCATTGGTCAGCCAGACCGGGGAGGGCGCCGTGTCGGCCATCAGGCGGAACCGTTCCTCGCTCTCGCGCAGGGCGGCCTCGGTCTGTTTGGCCTCTGAGATGTCGACGATGACGGCGATGAACCCCTTGGGCTTGCCGTCGGGACCCAGCAGCCGCTGCAGGCTGGTCAGGGCCCAGACGATGGAGCCGTCGCCGCGGAAGTAGCGCTTCTCGATCTGACCGGCCCCGCCGATCAGGGTCGAGGCCAGCAGGGCCTTGGTCGGGGCGATGTCGTCGGGGTGGGTGACGTCTCCGGTCCGCGCTCCGATCAGCTTCGCCTCGGTGGTGCCCAGGATCTCGGCGAAGCGGCGGTTGGCCGTCTCGACCACCCCGTCCAGGCTGACGCGGGCGATGCCGGCCGAGGCCTGTTCGATGATGGCGGCCAGCTCCAGCTCGGTCTGGCCCATGCGCACATCCGACCGCTTCAGGGCCGCGACGGTGTCGTCGAGAGAGTGGACGGTCTTTCTCAGGGACGCCGCGACCAGGGCCGCGAAGATCCCGACGAGAAGGAAGTTGACGGTAGAAGCCTGACCCTGCGGCTCCATGAGCCGCGTGGCCCCGGAGGCGCCCACCAACACCCAGCCGCCGACCAGACTCGCGACCATGGCTGACAGGCCCGCCGCCCGCCCGGCGGCCAGCGCCGCCAGGATGACGCCGGGCAGCAGGATCATGAAGCCGGTATTGGCGGGGTAGAAGGACTGCAGCGCCCATCGCAGGACCAGGAACACCGCCGCGAACGCCAGCCCGATCAGAATATTGACGCCCATGGGCTGCGGACGCGACCGGGCCAGCCGCGCCAGAAGGGTGTCGGTCGCCAGAATCCGCCTGAGGAACGCCGCTGCGCTCATTCACCCCCCGATCGTACGAAGACCCGTTTCGCACGACGCTGCTGCAACGCTGTCGGCCGTTTCGCGTTCCCGGACGTCCGACATGCCACCTTGCCCCTGTTTTCAACCGCTTCGTCAAGCTTTGCCGGGGTTGGATTCGGGCCTCGAAATGCCTAACTGCAACTTCTGATATCTGAACGGCTGAACCCGGAGCTCCCCCATGACCGCAGCGATCAACACCGGCCTGAGCAAGGCTGAACGCACCGACGTCGTCGGCGAACTGACCAAGGTGCTGGCCGACAGCTATTCGCTGTATCTGAAGACCCACGGCTATCACTGGAACGTGCGCGGGGCCGAGTTCTTCTCGATCCACAGCCTGCTGGAGCAGCAGTACCGCGAAATCTGGGAGGCTTTGGACACCATCGCCGAGCGCATCCGGGCTCTGGGCGAGTTCGCGCCCCAGGGCTACGCCACCTTCGGCAACCTGACCTCGATCGTCGACGGCGATCCGGAGAAGGATTCCAACGCCATGCTGGCCGAGCTGATCAAGGACCACGGCACCGTCATCGCCACCATGCGTCAGGCGCTCAAGACCGCCGAGGACGATGGCGACGACGTCTCGGTCGACCTGATGACCCAGCGTCTGGCCGCCCATGAAAAGGCCGCCTGGATGCTGCGTTCGACGCTCGGCGCGAAGTAAGAGTCTGAACGAACGTAAATCCGTGGCCTGAAAATCGCCCGGAAGGTCTGGCATCCGCCCCGACCTTCCGGGCGTATCCACTTCGGGCGCCGCCGACCGAAAGCACGATGATCGCCATCGACTGGACCAGGATGAAGACGCAGGGACGGAGGGTCGCGGCCGCGGCGCCCGCCATGCTCGCCGCCCTGGGTGTGGCCATGGCCGCCAGCTCGACGCCGCGTCCGGCCATGGACCGCACCGCCGAGGCCGTGGCCCATGCGACCCGGGGCGATCTCGGCGGCGAAGGTCTGGCGGCGATGACTTCGCGGCTGACTCCCTCCGAGCTGGCCCTGGCGATCCGGCACGATCCCAACGAAAAACAGGTCGCCCTCTATGGCCTGACCCCGGGCTGGGAGAGCCTGACCCTCGCCGGCAAGCCGACGCTGGAGCTGGGCGCCAACGGTCTCGACGCCCAGCGGATGAACGCCGCCATGCCGGTGACCTCGGGCGCGCTCAGGCCCGCCCTGCCGTTTGTTTTCCGCGCCGCCTCCGAGGCCGATCGCAAGCGCGCCGAACGCTGCCTGACCCAAGGCATCTATTATGAGGCGGCGCTGGAAAGCACCGAGGGCCAAGAGGCCGTGGCCCAGGTCATCCTCAATCGCGTCCGCGACCCCAACTATCCGTCCAGCATCTGCGGCGTGGTGTTCGAGGGCGCCGAGCGGAACACCGGCTGCCAGTTCAGCTTCACCTGCGACGGGTCGTTGTCCCAGGCGCCGGTCGGCTGGGCCTGGGACCGCGCCCGGACCGTGGCGCAACGCATGCTGGCGGGCCATGTCGCCACGAAAGTCGGCACCGCGACCCACTACCACGCCGACTATGTCCATCCCTGGTGGTCGCCGACGCTGGCCAAGATCACCCAGATCGGGGCCCACATCTTCTATCGCTGGAAGGGGATCTACGGCGAGACCTCCGCCTTCCACCAGCGCTACGCCACGCGCGAGCCGGTGATCGACGAGGCCCGCTTCGCCCGGCCGCGCCTGATCGTGGCCTCGACCGCGCCGGACGCCCCGGCGATCGCGCTCGGCCCGGACGGCAAGCCTCTGGCCGTCGGCATGAAGACGGTCCAGATCGACGGCCAGACCCGGGTCGTCGGCGTGGTCAGTCTGGGCGGTCGCCGCGCTCCGACGCCTGAGGAGATCGCGGCCATCAACGCCCGGATGAGCGCCTTCGAGCACCCGCAGGCGACGCCGGCCGCCATCCCCTCATCCGGGCCGCGTGTGGTGGTCGCGCCCGGCGCCACGCCGATGGACGTCGAGGAAGTCGGCCGGCCCGCCAACTGATTGCGGCGTCTGAAGATTCAGCCGGCCTGACGACAGTCGGGTTGCAACGCTCCATCAGGCTCTGCATTTAAAAGGCTCGTTGGCGCCCGGCGCCCTGAGAAGGCCTGCCGTGACTGAAACGCCCGTCGAACAGATCGAGCCGTGGAGCGAGCCTGAGCGGATCGCCGCCCTGCGCAGCTATGCGATCCTCGACACCGACCGCGAGGCCTCCTTCGACGATCTGGTCAAGCTGGTCGCCCAGATCTGCGAGGCGCCGATCGCGGTGGTCAATCTGATCGACGAGGGCCGGCAGTGGTTCAAGGCCGAGGTCGGGCTGGGCGTGCGCGAGACGCCGCTGGAGACCTCCTTCTGCGCCCACGCCCTGCTCATGCAGGACGGCATGGTGGTTCCGGACGCGACCGAAGACCCCCGCTTCACCTGCAATCCGCTGGTCACCGGGGAGGCCCATCTGCGTTTCTACGCCGGGGTGCTGCTGAAGACCGCCGAGGGCCTGCCGCTGGGCACACTGTGCGTCCTCGACACCGAGCCACGGCCGGAAGGGCTGACCGAGTTCCAGGCCTCGGCCCTGAAGACGCTCGCCGGTCAGGCCATGGCCCAGCTGGAGCTGCGCCGCGCCCTGACCCAGCGCCGTGAGAGCGAGGAGACGACCCGCCGGGCCATGACGGCCTCGGACTATGTCGGCGCTTTCGACTGGGACATCGTCAACGACCGGGTCGTGTCGGACGAGAAATTCGCGCGCATGTACGGCGTCGACCCGGCGGTCGCCGCCGCCGGCGCCCCGATTCGCGTCTTCACCGCCGCCATCCACAACGACGACTTCGCGCAAGGGATGGAGGACATGCGGGTCGCCCTCCAGGAGGGCAAACCCTTCATCAGCGAATACCGTCTGGTGGTCGAGGGACAGCCGGAGCGCTGGGTCGTGGCGCGGGGGCAGGTCTATTACGGCGCCGACGGCGCGCCCGAACGCTTCCCCGGCCTGGCTGTCGACATCACCGAACGCAAGGCGATGGACGCCAATCTGGCCGAGGCCGCCTCGGCCCTGGCCGAGAGCGAGGCCAAGTTCCGCGCCATCGCCGACTCCATGCCCCAGATGGTCTGGTCGACCCTGCCGGACGGATTCCACGACTACTATAACGCCCGCTGGTACGAGTTCACCGGCGTCGAGGTCGGCTCGACCGACGGCGAGGGATGGAACGCCATCTTCCATCCGGACGACCAGCCGCGCGCCTGGGAGGTCTGGCGGCGCTCGCTGGAGACGGGCGACCTCTATGAGATCGAATACCGGCTGAGGCGGCACGACGGGGTCTATCGCTGGACCCTGGGGCGGGCGACGCCGATCCGGAACGAGGCGGGCGATATCGTTCGCTGGTTCGGGACCTGCACGGACATCGACGACCTGAAGCGGGTCGAACACAATACCGAGCTGCTGAGCCAGGAGCTGAGCCACCGGATCAAGAACATCTTCGCCGTGGTCTCGGCCCTGATCGCCCTGTCGGCGCGGGAGTATCCGGAGGCCAAGGCCTTCGCGGCCGCGGTGCGGAACCGGATCGGGGCCCTGGCGCGGGCGCATGAGTTCGTGCGGCCCCATACGGAGGTGTCGCGGCCGACCGTCGGGGGCATGACCCTTCACGCCTTCCTCGAGGCCCTGTTCAAGCCCTATGCCGCCCTCGACGGCGCGCCGCGGGTGGTGCTGGAAGGGGACGACGCCCTGTTCGATGATCAGGCCGCGACCTCGGTGGCCCTGCTGTTCCATGAGCTGGCGACCAATGCCGCCAAATACGGCGCCCTGTCGGAGCCCGGGGGTCTGGTGACGCTGGACACCCGTCTGGCCGGCGACCGCTTCCGCCTGACCTGGACCGAAAGGGGCGGGCCGCCGATCGCCGCGACGCCGACGCGCGTGGGCTTCGGCTCGTCGCTGGCGACCATCTCGGTGGAGGGACAACTGGCCGGAAAATTGGAACGAATCTGGGCTCCGACCGGTTTGATTGTCGTGGCGGACCTCCCCGCAACCGCGCTTTCCAGACGCAAGGCGGCCGAAAAGGCTGTTTGATGGTCCATGGCGTGAAACCTGCAAGGGCGTTGTGCGTTCAGGCGCAGGGCGTCGATCAAGCAAGCTGAAAGAATGACTTCGCGTATCCTGATCATTGAAGACGAAGCGCTGGTGGCCATGGAGCTGCGCTTCGTTCTGGAAGACCTCGGTCACGAGGTTGTCGGCACCGCGGCCGATGCGCGCACCGCCCGGAATCTGGTCAAGGAAATGGAAGTCGATCTGGCCTTGGTGGACATTCACCTGTCGGACGGCCCCACGGGCGTCGAGCTCGGCCGCGCCCTGGCCCAGGAAGACGGCGTCACCGTCCTCTATATGACCGCCAATCCCGGCATGGTGCGCGACGGCGTCGCGGGGACCATCGGCGTCCTGTCCAAGCCCGCCGACGAACGCGCCGTCCAGACCGCCGTCCACTACGCCCTGCGTCGCCGCAAGGGCGAGCCGGTCGACTACGCCCCGCCGGAACTGCAGTTGTTCGCCTGATAAATCGCCGCCGCGCCGGTTGCGGGCGGCCTGATCGGGCATAAGTCAGAAGCTCCCCCGAAAAGGAGCCTCCCCATGCAAAGACGTCCCCTCGGCAAGAGCGGTCTGGAGACCGCGCCCCTCGTGTTCGGCGGTAATGTCTTCGGCTGGACCATCGACAGGGACCGGTCGTTCGAGATCCTCGACGCCTTCGTCGACGCCGGCTTCAACGCCATCGACACCGCCGACGTCTATTCACGCTGGGTCCCGGGCAATTCCGGCGGCGAGAGCGAGACCATCATCGGCGAATGGCTGAAGGCGCGGGGCAAGCGCGACGACGTCCTGATCCTGACCAAGGTCGGGTCATCGATGGGCCAGAACGGCGACGACGCCCGTAACGACCTGTCGGCCAAATGGATCGAGAAGGCGGTGGACGCCAGCCTGAAGCGGCTCAAGACCGACGTCATCGACCTCTATCAGTCGCACTGGATGGACAAGGTCACCCCGACCGAAGAAACTCTGCGCGCCTACGAGGCCCTGATTCAGTCGGGCAAGGTCCGCGCCATCGGCGCTTCCAATCACGATGTGCCGAAGCTGAAGGAGGCCGCGGCGCTGGCGGCGGAGAAGGGGCTGCCGCGCTATGAGACCCTGCAGCCCCACTACAACCTCTACAGCCGCGCGACCTTCGAAGGCGAACTGCAGGACTATGCGGTCGCCCAGAACCTGGGCGTCATCACCTATTTCAGCCTCGAGAGCGGCTTCCTGAGCGGGAAGTACAAGACCGAGCAAGACCTCAAGAACGCCAGCCGCGGCGGGGCGCTGAAGGACCACTTCAACGAACGCGGCGTGCGCATTCTGGCGGTGCTGGACGGGATCGCCCAACGGCTGGAGGCGACGCCGGCGCAGGTGTCGCTGGCCTGGCTGCTGAGCCGTCCGGGCGTGACGGCGCCGATCGTCAGCGCGACCTCGCTGGATCAGTTGAACGACACCCTCAAGGCGGCGACGCTGGAGGTCCCGCAGGACGCCCTGGACGAGCTGACGGCCGCCAGCGAATACGATCTGGGGTGAGGCCTACCAGACCCCGATCTTCTCGGCCTCGTGGTGGCTGATCGGGTTGTGGGCGCGGGCGTGGTCTTCTTCCGCGAGGAAGCGGACCGCGTCGAGCGCGGCCATACAGCCCATGCCGGCCGCCGTGACGGCCTGGCGGTAGATGTCGTCGGTGACGTCGCCCGCGGCGTAGACGCCCTCGATATTGGTCGCCGTCGAGCCGGGCTTCACGACCAGATAACCGCCGGCCTTGGTTTCCAGCTGGCCCTGGAACAGCTCGGACGAGGGGGCGTGACCGATGGCGATGAAGACGCCGTCGGCGTCGACGACTTGCGTCTCGCCCGTCTTGACGTTCAGCAGGCGCGCGCCGGTGACATTGGAGGCGACGCCGTCCGTCTGGCCGAGGATTTCCTCGACCGCATGGTCCCAGATGACCTCGATCTTGGGATTGGCCAGCAGGCGGTCCTGCAGGATCTTCTCGGCGCGGAACTCGTTCTTGCGGTGCACGACCGTGACCTTGGCCGCGAAGTTCGTCAGGAACAGCGCCTCCTCGACCGCGGTGTTGCCGCCGCCGACGACGATCACCTGTTTGCCGCGATAGAAGAAGCCGTCGCAGGTGGCGCAGGCCGAGACGCCGAAGCCCTGGTATTTCTGCTCGCTCTCCAGACCCAGCCACTTGGCCTGGGCGCCGGTCGAGATGATCACCGTCTCGGCCAGCATCTCGGCGCCCGAATCCAGCTTCAGGCGGAAGGGCCGCGATGACAGGTCGGCGCTGACCACGATGTCCTCGATGATCTCGGTCCCGACGTGTTCGGCCTGGGCCTTCATCTGCTCCATCAGCCAGGGACCCTGGATGACCTCGGCGAAGCCGGGATAGTTCTCGACATCGGTGGTGATGGTCAGCTGGCCGCCGGGCTGGATGCCGGCGATGATCACCGGGTTGAGCAGGGCGCGTGCCGCATAGATGGCGGCGGTCCAGCCGGCGGGGCCGGATCCGATGATGGCGAGGCGGACTTTGCGAGGTTCGGTCATGATGGCCTATGTAGTCGCTGATTCCGCTTCGCGCGATGCCGTGCGACGTTCAAATCCACAGGAGCCGGCGACATGCCGCAACGCAGTTTTCTGGGCGTCGGCGTCCTGATCGGCCTGATTGTCGGGGCGATGTGCGGGCTGTGGACCGGGCATCTGGCCTTCGGCATCATCGGTGGCGTGCTGGCGGGTGTCGCCCTGGCCCTCATTATCGATTGGCTGGCGGCCCTCAAGCCGGGCCAGGGGCGCGATGGAGGCGGCTCCGGCGATGGCATCTTTCATGGCGACTTTTCCAGCCACAGGTCCAGTGATCATGGTCATCACGGACATGGCCACGGCCATGGCGGGCACGACGGCGGTTCGGACGGCGGCGGTGACGGGGGCGGCGGCGGAGACTGACCGTCCGGCGTTTCAGCGCGCCCGCATCGCCTCCAGAACGGCCCGGGCCGCCCGGTCGGTCTCGGCCAGGGGCGGATAGGTCCAGCTGCCCAGCGTCCCGTCGAACGGTCGCGTCGCCCCGTGGGCCTCAAGGTCCGCGTGCAGGCGCGCGAACTTGCCCGGCGGCTTGAGGGCGACCATCGGCAGGATATGCACCGGCTTGCCCGTCGAGGCGGCCTCGGCGGCCATGTTGGCGCTATCCTCGGTGACCAGGATGTAGTCGGCGGCGTTCAGGAAGGCGAAGAAGGGGTTGGTCCCTTGGCCGTCCCAGATCATGCCCGGCAGGCCCGCCAGGCGAGCGGTCATCGCCGCCTTCGCCGCCTCGGGCGTGCGGCGCGAGAAGGTCAGCAGCAGCGATCCGCCCGCCGCCTCGATCGCCGCCGCGATCTGGTCGGCCAGATCGGCCGCATGGGCCCCGGTCAGGTCGAAGGCCTTGGACTTCCCTCCGATGAGAACCGCCACGCGCGGATGGGGCAGGGGATCGATCGCCGCGGCGAAGGCCGGCGCGGCCTCGGCGATCCGTTCCGGCGTGATCCGGTGCGGCGATCCGATGATCTCGAAGACAGTGTCGCCCGACAGGCCGTCGTGGGCGGGCGCCACCACCATGTCGAAGCGCGCGGGCGACAGGCGCGGGTCCTGGGTCTGGACCACGAAGGTCTTGCCGGCCGACCGGCGGCGAACGGCCAGCGATAGCGGCAGGGTGGCGCGACCGGTGGCGATCCACAGATCGGGCCAGGCCTCGTTGTCAGCAGGGAAGGGGGCGTCGGACGCCGGGTCCAGCATCGCCGGATGCTTCAACACCGACGGCAGCTTGTCGAAAGCCGGACGCCAGCGGATGCGTTTTGTCACGATGTCTGCAGGCGTCAGGCGCTGGATCGCCTCGGCGAGGCCCAGCGCCTGATTCTCGATTCCTGCGCGGCCGTCGGAGACGACCTGGATCCGCAAAGGGCGGGTTACTTCCACTCGACCTTGAGGATTTCATAGGCCTTCACGCCCCCGGGCGTGTTGACCTCGACCACGTCGCCGATCTCCTTGGAGATCATGGCGCGGGCGATCGGCGAGGAGATGCTGATCTTGCCCTTCTTCACGTCGGCCTCGTGTTCGCCGACGATCTGGTAGCGGCCTTCTTCCTCGGTGTCCTCGTCGACCACGGTGACCGTGGCTCCGAATTTCACCTGAGAGCCCGACAGCTTGGTCACGTCGATGACCTGGGCGCGGCTGATCTTGTCCTCGATCTCGGCGATCGAGCCTTCGATCCAGCCCTGGCGCTCCTTGGCGGCGTGATATTCGGCGTTTTCCGACAGGTCGCCGTGTTCGCGGGCCTCGGAAATGGCCGCGATGACGCTGGGCCGTTCCACCGACTTCAATTGCTTGAGCTGCTCGTCGAGGGTGCGGTAGCCCTCGGCCGTCATCGGCACTTTTTCCATATGAATCAGGAGTTTCTTTTTCGCCCGGAGATCCGGAGGGAGGACAGTGAGAGGATACGCGGTGTTGGCTGCAGTCGCTGGGCGCGCGCGACCGGCCAAAGAGATTAGGGCGCCTGATGTCGAAACTCAAGTCGTCGGGGCGACCATCGTTATGCCGCGGGAGTCAGGCGGGGCGGCTCGCGTTGCGCTCGCTGCGATGCAGGAGCATCCGCTTGGCGATCGTATAAACCAGCCAGGCCAGGGCCGAAGCGCCGATCAGGGCGAATACCGAGGAGATCACCGCCGCACCCGCCGAAATGAAGGCGATGACGAAGGCGATGGCGGCGAGAAGGCCGGTGACGATCTGAACGGTCTGGATCTGCATGGACGGGTTAACGCACGCGGGAGGGGCCGGTTGCGGTACGTCTCCGATCACTTCTGGCGCACAGCCTTGTGAGCCCTCGTCCGGACAGCCCTAGGCGTAGGCGTAGGGCCCGCCACGCTCCAGCGCCCGCTGATAGGCGGGGCGCGAATGGATGGCCTGCAGGAAGGCGCGGCAGCGCGGCTTGTCCGCACCGAAAGGCGCCCGGGCCGAACAGGCCTCCAGCGGGAAGCTCATCATGATGTCGGCGGCGGTGAATTGATCGCCCGCGAACCACTGGGCCTTGGACAGCTCGCCCTCCCAATAGGCGGAGTGGGCCTCGATCTGGGGATCGATGAAGCTGGACTGGGCCTTGCCGGAGATGGCGTTGACCAGAGGCCGGACCAGACCGGGCGACCGCTTCGGCAGGGCGCCGAACACCAGTTTGAGCAGCAGGGGCGTCATGGCCGACCCTTCGGCGTAGTGCAGCCAGTAGGTCACGCGCCGCGCCGCCTCGCTGCCGGCGGGCGGGGTCAGGGCATTGCCCGGATGGGAGGCCAGGATCTGTTCGATGATGGCGCCGGTCTCGGCAGTGACGACGCCGTTCTCCTCGATCACTGGCGACTTGCCGAGCGGATGGATGGCGCGCAACTCGGGCGGGGCCAGCATGGTGGCGGCGTTGCGCTCATAGCGCTTGACCTCATAGGGCACGCCCAGCTCCTCCAGCAGCCACAGCACGCGCTGGGAGCGGGAGTTGTTCAGGTGATGGACGGTGATCATGGCGCGCTTTCCCAGGGTTTTCCGGAGACTAGGGCGCCTTCCCCAAGGGAGGGCAAGGGGCTTGCGCGATCAGGCGCGTCGACCGCTCCAGCGCGTGCGCGATTGCGGACGCGGTCGGCCCTGCGCCCGGGCCTGTCCCTTGGGAACGGCCCTGTTGCGATGCCCCTGCCAGAGCTCGAACGCCAGGGTGGCGAGGGCCAGCTTGCCCGCATGACGTCCGGCGAACCGGCGTCCGCCCTTCGACAGAAGCAGGCCGCCGACGACGGTGGCGATACGGGACAGGGCCATGACATTCACTCCGGTTGCCCGGATGAAACGGCCCTGACCGGCATCGGTTCAGGAGCTGGGGCGGATGGTCACGTCTTCGCCAGCAACGCCAGGGCCGCGACGGTCATGGCCTCGACGCCGGTGGTGACCGAGGGTTTGGCGTCGATCTTGAACAGGGGCGAGTGGTGGCCGGCGGCGGTCTCGACCTCGGCCGCGGGCGTGCCGCCCACGTCGAAATAGACACCCTTCACCCCGCTCTCGGGCGTGACGAAATAGGCGAAGTCCTCGGCGCCCATGCCTGACCGGGGTTCGTCGGAGAGGACGTCGGGGCCCATGGCGGCGGCGATGGCCTCGCGGACGCGCTGGGCGGTGGGGCCATCATTGATCGTGGCGGGCGTGGTCTCAAGCGTCGAGCGGGTGACAGTCGGCAGCAGGTTCTCCGGCACGCCCAGCGCCTCGGCGGTGCCGCGCGACACACGGTCGATGCCGTCCAGCAGCAGGGTGCGAACCTCGGGGCTGTCGGCGCGAACCGTCAGCTGCATGTCGACCCGGTCGGAGATGATGTTGTTCTTGATGCCGCCGTGGATGGATCCGACGGTGACGACGGCGCCTTCCAGCGGATTGACCGTGCGGCTGCGCAGGCTCTGCAGGTTCATCACGATGGACGAGGCGACCACGATCGGATCGACGCCGAGGTGGGGATAGGCGCCGTGGGTCCCGACGCCGTGGACGACGATCTCGACCCCGTCCGAGCTGGAGGAGTGGATGCCCAGCGGCACCGACACCTTGCCCTCTTCCATCTGGGCGGCGACGTGGAAGGCCAGGGCGTAATCCGGCTTGGGGAAGCGCGAATAGAGGCCGTCATTGACCATGGCCCGGGCGCCGAAGATCCGCTCCTCGGCCGGCTGGACGATCAGGACCAGGGTGCCGGACCAGTCGGTCTTGTGGTCCATCATCTGGCGCGCCGTCCCGACCAGGGCGGTGATGTGCACATCGTGGCCGCAGGCGTGCATGACCGGCTTCTCGGTTCCGTCGGAATCGACCTGACGGACGGTGGAGGCGTTGGGCAGGCCCGAGGCCTCCTGCAGCGGCAGGCCGTCCATGTCGGCGCGGATCAGGACGGTCGGACCCTCGCCATTGCGCAGCACGGCGACCACCCCCGTGCCGCCCACGCCGGTGGTGACCTCATAACCCAGGCCGGTCAGGAGTTCGGCCATCCGGGCCGAGGTCCGCGTCTCCATGCCCGACAGCTCGGGGTGGCGGTGGAAGTCGTCGAAGACGGCGGCCAGACGGGCGTCATAGTCCGCCAGGATCGACTGTTTGAGCGCGCCGTCCGGCGAGGCCGGAGCGACGGTTTGGGCGCTTGCGGCGCTCCCGGCGGCCAGGAGGATCAGGGCGGCGGTCGTCGGGATCAGTGCGCGCATCAGTCGTCCTTGGGTTTGGGAGCGTCGGAGGGAGGCGGTGTGGCGGTCGGAGCCGTCGTGGGAGCCGTCGTCGGGGCCGTGGTGTTCCCGGTCGCGGGCAGGGGGGCGCCGGTCACGGGCGGGGCGCCGCTGATGTAGACGGGCGGAATACGGGTCACGACGGTGCCGGTCGCGGGCGGCGGTCCGGGATCGCCGGGCTGCGGCAGGCCGGTCACCGGCGGATCGGGCTCGCGCACCGTCCCTGCCGCGCCGGGCACGTCCAGCACGACGCTGAGGGGCGAGACGCCGGTGTCGCCGAAGGCCTCGACGGCGAAGGCGTAGTCCACCCCGGCGTTCAGGGCCCGGATCTCGACCGTGCCGCCGCGCGCGGCCAGATCGTCGGCCCAGACCTGATAGGTCGAGTGCAGCCGGTCGCGCTTCACGCCCCAGCGGATGTTGTAGCCCAGGATGCGGCCGCCGGCCGGATTGGGCACGGCGTCGAAGGCGACGATGGCATTCCTCTGATCCTCGCCGCGCTTGACCGTGACATTGGCGGGGGCGGCCGGGGCCGGGCCGGTCGCATTGCCGAACACCCGCAGGTCGGCGATGGCCAGATGGGCGCCCGGCGCCTCGCCGTGTTCGTAGCGGATATAGCGGGCGCGGACCGGCCGCTCGCCCTGGACATAGGCGTTGGGACTGTCACGCTCGGAGTTCATCCGGCTGGCGAAGGTCGACCAGTCCTCGCCATCGGCCGACCACAGGATACGGAACCGGGTTCGCAGGCCCGGCAGTTCGGCGAAGATGCCGGCCTGGTAGTCGGCGTAGTTGACCTGCACCGCCTGAACCGTCTTCACCGCCCCGAGATCCAGCGTCAGGGTCTGACCCGCATTGTTGTTCGCAGCCACCCAGAAGGTGCGCGGATCCTCGTCGGTCGCGCGATCGGCGGCGAAATCCTCGAGCGTCGAGGAGGCGGTCGCCTTGGCGCGGTAGGACAGGGGCATCCAGCCGGTGAACAGGCTGTCGGGATCGGTGACGGGTCCGTCCGGCGCACGCTGGGGGAAGTCGCCGAAGCGGCTGGAGAACCACATCTGGCCGTCCGGATGCACCCCGCCCGGATAGAGGGCGATGCGCCGCTCGAAGCTCCAGTTCAGCCCCACCCAGGACGTGCCCGCGTTCCACAGATTGCCGTAGCGGTCCGCGAACGTGGAGCCCTGACCCGCCCCGCTGACGAAGCCGCCGGGCTTGTAGCTGATCGGGCTGTAGGGCGCGTACTCGAACGGCCCCAGCGGCGAGGCGCCGGTATAGACCCCCGTGGCGGAGGCGTTGTAGCCCGTTCCCGGCGCGGCGTACTGGAGGTAATACCGTCCGCCCACCTTGTTCATCCAGGCGCCTTCGAGGAAGGGACGAACCGGGGTCCCGTCGGGCAGGCCGCCTGAATGATCCTGTCCGAACCGCTCCCAGCCGTGGCGCTCGGGGTCGAGGGTGAAGAAGGGACGCGGGGTGTCGATCCATTCCATCGGCGGGACCGGATTGATCTCGGAGCCGAACAGGGGCGCGCTGTCGGACGAGCCCCAGTAGACGTACCATTTGCCGTCGTCGTCGATGAACAGATCGGGCGCCCAGGGACCGGCGGGGATCTGGCCCGTGGTCGGCGTCTCGCCCTTCGCCGCCATGCCCGGAACCGGAGGCATCACCCGGGTCAGATAGTCCCAGACCGCGCGGGTCGAATCGATACTGACCAGCATCGGCTTCGGCTCGGTCGAGGACTGCATCAGATACAGGCCGTCGTCGTCCGAGGCGGCGGCCGGGGCGACGCCGGCGCCGAACGGCCAGCGGTCGGGCGTGACATAGGTCCAGTCGACCAGATTGCGCGAGGTCCAGTAGCCGTCGCCCCCGGTCTGGAAGAGGTAGTAGCGGTCGCGGTGCAGGACGATCGTCGGGTCGCCGCCGGTCCGGTAGCTGATGCCCTGGTGCGTTTGTTCGAAGCTGTATTTGTAGTCGAGGTCGACCGGATTGGCCCAGGTGCGGCCGGCCGGCGCCGCCGTGGCTGTCGTCGGTGTCTGGGCCACGGCGCCAGGCGCGAGCGCGCTTCCCGAAATCAGGGCGGCGACGGCGGCGAGAACGACGGTCGAAAGGCGCATTTCTGAACCCTACCATGAGCTTGGCCGCGCGATAGTGCCGAACAACCGTCGGCGGGTGGCTTCCCGCGACGGGAGTGCTAAGCCTGTCGCATGACCTCTTCGCGCCTCCGCACCCTGTTCACCTCCCTCAGCCTGTGGGTGGTCGTCGCCCTCGTGCTCGGACTGGCCGTCGGCGCCCTTTCACAGGGCTCTGGCGTGGAACAAATCGTCACCGCTATCGAGCCCCTGGGCGGGGTCTGGCTGAACGCCCTGAGGATCACCGTCATCCCCCTGGTCTTCGCCATGCTGGTGACCGGGATCGTCTCCATCGCCGACGCCGCCTCGACCGGACGGCTCGCGGCCAAGGCGCTTCTGGTCTTCACCATCATGCTGGTCGGGGCGACCGTCTACGCCATCGTCGCGGGTCTCGGCCTGCTGAATCTGTGGCCCATCGACCCCGAGGCCGGGCGCGCCCTTCTGGCGGGCATTCCCGCCGACACCGCCGCGACGGTGGGCGAGGCGGCGCGCACCGACGGGCTGCAGGCCTTCCTCAACAGCCTGGCCCCCTCCAACCTGATCAAGGCCGCGGCCGAGGATGGGGTGCTGGGCGTCGTGGTCTTCGCCATTGCGTTCGGCTTCGCCGCCACCCGGCTGGAGAGCCGCCTGCGCCAGCCGCTGTCGGCCTTCTTCGAGGCCACCGCCGAGGCCATGGTGGTCATCGTTCACTGGGTGCTGCTGGCCGCGCCGTTCGGCGTCTTCGCCCTCGCCCTCGGCGTGGGCCTGCGCGCCGGGGTCGGCGCCGCCGGGGTGCTGGGCCACTACATCGCCATCGTCTGCCTGAGCCAGATCGGGGTGATCATCCTTGTCTATCTGGGCGTCCTCGCCTTCGGGCGGATCGGTCTCAAGCGGTTCGCGGGCGCCGTCGCCCCGGCCCAGGTCGTGGCCTTCTCGACCCAGTCGTCCCTGGCCAGCCTGCCGGTGATGGTCGAGCGGGCGCGCGATACGCTCGGCGTCTCCTCCGCCTCGGCCGGTCTGGTCCTGCCGCTCGCGGTGGCCGTCTTCCGCCTGACCAGCCCGGTGGCCAACCTGGCCGTCTGCCTCTACGTCGCCCAGCTGTACGGGGTGCATCTCAGCTTCGGCGCCCTGATCGCGGGTGGCCTGACCGCCATCGCCGTCTCGGTCGCCTCGGTCGGCCTGCCGGGGCAGGTCAGCTTCTTCGCCGCCATCGGCCCGATCTGCCTGGCCATGGGCCTGCCCATCGGCGTTCTGCCCCTGCTGCTGGCGGTCGAGGTCGTGCCCGACATCTTCCGCACCATCGGCAACGTCACCGCCGACCTCGGGGCCACCCGCATCGTCGCGGGACGGGACGAGGCCGTGGACCGTGAGGCGGGCGAGGGGATCTAGGCCGTCAGTCGATCGCCTCGACGCCCTCGGCCTTCAACCGGGCGATGTGGGCCTTCATGGCGGCGAGCTGTTCCGGCGAATGCGGCGTCCATTCCGTGATCTCGCCGACGATCCGCAAGGGGGCGCGTGAGCGGTAGGAGCGGGTCGGATTGCCCGGGAATTTCTTGTCGGTCAGGTTCGGATCATCGACCCAGTCGCCGGTCGGTTCGACCAGATAGATGCGCTGACGGCCCTCGCCGGCCGCCAGTTCGGCGCCCCAGATCGCCGCTTCCAGCGTGCCGGAGAAATAGATCCACGACCCGGCCTGGCCCGAGCCGTAGTTCGAGTTCCAGCCGGCCGCCAGTTCGTCGCCGACGCCCAGATCGGCGCGCGTGCCGTGGTGGAAGGGGCCCTTCTCGTCCGGCACGGCGTCGGTCATCGGGACATTTCCTGGATCAGCCGTAGGCCTGGATCGCCTTCACATCCAGCTCACCGGCCTTGATGGCCCCGATGGCCTGGGAGGCGGCGAGCGCCCCGGCGGCGGTGGTGTAATAGGGGATCTTCATCATCAGGGCGGTGCGACGCAGGCTGAAGCTGTCCTGCAGCGCCTGCTTGCCGTCGGTGGTGTTGAAGACCAGCTGGACCTCGCCGTTCTTCATCGCGTCGACGATGTTCGGGCGGCCTTCCAGCACCTTCTTGACCGGGGTCACGGCCAGGCCCTGTTCGGCGAGGTAGGTCGCCGTTCCGCCCGTGGCGATGATCCTGAAGCCTTCCGCGATCAGGCCCTCGACCGCTTCCTTGATGAAGGGCTTGTCGTCGTCCTTGACCGAGACGAAGGCGCAGCCCGTCGTCGGCAGGGTGGTGCCGCCGCCGATCTGGGACTTGGCGAAGGCGCGGGCGAAGGCGGGGGCCATGTCGGCCTCGCCGTCGCGCTTCCAGTCCAGACCCATGACCTCGCCGGTCGAACGCATTTCCGGCCCCAGGATGATGTCGACCCCGGCGAAGCGGGCGAACGGGAAGACCGCTTCCTTGACCGCGATATGGTCATAGGGCTTGTCGGTCAGACCGAAGGACTTCAGCGGCACCCCGGCCATGACCTTGGCGGCGATGGCGGCGACGGGCAGGCCGATGGTCTTGGCCACGAACGGCGCGGTGCGGGAGGCGCGCGGATTCACTTCCAGCACGAAGATGCGCGGGTTGTCGGAGTGCGGCTCCTCGATCGCGAACTGCACGTTCATCAGGCCGCGCACCTTCAGCGCCCGGGCCATGGCCTCGGTCTGGCGCTTCAGCTCGGCGACCACGGCCGGCGACAGCGACCACGGCGGCATCGAACAGGCGCTGTCGCCCGAGTGGACGCCGGCTTCCTCGATATGCTCCAGCACGCCCGCGACGAAGACGGTCTCGTCGTCGCACAGGGCGTCCACGTCCACCTCGGTGGCGCGGTTCAGATAGTGGTCGATCAGGACGGGATCGTCGCCCGAGACGCGCATGGCCTCGCCGACGTAGCGGTCCAGACCCTCACGGTCGTGGACGATCATCATGCCGCGGCCGCCCAGCACATAGGAGGGGCGCAGAACGACCGGATAGCCGACGCGGTCAGCCTCGGCGGCGGCCTCCTCATGCGAGCGGGCCAGGCCGTTCGGCGGCTGCTTCAGGCCGATGTCGTTCAGCATCTGCTGGAAGCGCTCGCGGTCCTCGGCCAGGTCGATCGAGTCCAGCGTAGTGCCCAGGATCGGCACGCCGTCGGCATGCAGGGCATGGGCCAGCTTCAGCGGGGTCTGGCCGCCGAACTGGACGACGCAGCCGATCAGCTCGCCCCTGGAGCGCTCGACCTCGATCAGCTCCAGCACGTCCTCGGCCGTCAGCGGCTCGAAATACAGGCGGTCGGAGGTGTCGTAGTCGGTCGAGACCGTCTCGGGGTTGCAGTTGACCATGATCGACTCGACGCCGATGTCGGCGAAGGCGAACGCCGCGTGGCAGCAGCAGTAGTCGAACTCGATGCCCTGACCGATCCGGTTCGGACCGCCGCCGAGGATGATGGCCTTCTTCTTGTCCGACGGATCGCTTTCGTCCTCGGGGATCTGGCCCAGGGCGCCGGTTTCGTAGGTCGAATACATATAGGCGGTCGCCGAGGCGAACTCGGCGGCGCAGGTGTCGATGCGCTTGAACACGGGGCGGACCGACAGGTCGCGGCGCGCCTTCCGGACGGCGCTCTCGCTCTGACCCGTCAGTTGGCCGAGGCGGGCGTCGGAGAAGCCCTTGGCCTTCAACTGGCGGAACTCGGCGGCGTCGGTCGGCAGGCCCTTGACCCGGACGTGGCCTTCCTCGCGCACGATGTCGGCGATCTGGCGCAGGAACCAGGGCTCGTAGGAACAGGCGGCGTTGACCTCTTCCACCGTCAGGCCGTGGCGGAAGGCCTGGGCGATGACGCGGATGCGGTCGGGGGTGGGCTGGCCGAGGGCGCGAACGACGGCGGCGCGGATCGAGCCTTCGTCGCCCAGCGCGTCGGCGCCCTCGATCTCGATCTCGTCGAAGCCCGACAGGCCGGTCTCGAGGCCGCGCAGGGCCTTCTGCATCGATTCCTGGAAGGTCCGGCCGATGGCCATGACCTCGCCGACCGACTTCATCGAGGTGCCCAGCAGGGGCTCCGAGCCCGGATATTTCTCGAAGGCGAAGCGCGGGATCTTGGTGACCACATAGTCGATCGACGGCTCGAACGAGGCCGGCGTCACCTGGGTGATGTCGTTCTGCAGTTCGTCGAGGGTGTAGCCGACGGCCAGACGGGCGGCGACCTTGGCGATCGGGAAGCCGGTGGCCTTGGACGCCAAAGCCGAGGAGCGCGACACGCGCGGGTTCATCTCGATGACGACCATCCGGCCGTCGGCGGGGTTGATCGCCCACTGGACGTTCGAACCGCCCGTCTCGACGCCGATCTCGCGCAGGACGTTGATCGAGCCCGTGCGCATGCGCTGGTACTCTTTGTCGGTCAGGGTCAGGGCGGGGGCCACGGTGATCGAGTCGCCCGTGTGTACGCCCATCGGATCCACATTCTCGATGGAGCAGATGATGATGCAGTTGTCCGCCGTGTCGCGGACGACCTCCATCTCATATTCCTTCCAGCCGAGGACGCTTTCCTCGATCAGCACCTCGGTCGTCGGCGACAGGTCGAGGCCGCGCAGGACGATCTCCTCGAACTCCTCGCGGTTGAAGGCGATGCCGCCGCCGGTGCCGGCCAAGGTGAACGACGGACGGATGACGGCGGGCAGGCCGACGAACTCCAGCCCGTCCAGCGCCTCTTCCATCGAATGGGCGGCCTTGGAGCGCGGGCTTTCCAGACCCAGCTTGTCCATGGCGTCGCGGAATTTCTGGCGATCCTCGGCCTTGTCGATGACCTCGGCCTTGGCCCCGATCATCTCCACGCCGTACTTCTTGAGCGCGCCCGAGGCGTCCAGCGCCAGGGCCGTGTTCAGGGCCGTCTGGCCGCCCATGGTGGGCAGCAGGGCGTCGGGGCGCTCCTTGGCGATGATCTTCTCGACCATCTCTGGCGTGATGGGCTCGATATAGGTCGCGTCCGCCAGCTCCGGATCGGTCATGATCGTGGCGGGGTTGGAGTTGACCAGGATGACGCGATAGCCCTCGGCTTTCAGGGCCTTGCAGGCCTGGACGCCCGAATAGTCGAACTCGCACGCCTGGCCGATGACGATGGGGCCGGCGCCGATGATCAGGATCGACTGGATGTCTGTACGCTTGGGCATCGGGGCCTCTTGGTCTTGAACTTAGTGGGTCACGACCGCGCATTCCCAGCCGTCGTAGTCGAGCTGGAAGGCCGCGGCCCAGGATTGCATCATGGCGGAGATGGGGGCGAAGCTGGCTTCGTCCACCGGAATGGTCGTTTCGAGGACGGTCACCTCGTCCTGGCCCCGGGTCACGAAGCCCGCGCGGCGGGCGACCTCATTCAGGTCGTCGTGGTCGCCTTCGCCGTAGAAGTAGAACAGGGTGTGGCGCGGGGTGACGCCCGTGTCGCCATGCGTGGCGAGAGCGGCGCGGACGGCGGCGTCTTTCTCGTCATGCTCGGACATGGGTCGGTCTCGCGCGAACGACCGGCGACGCGTGGATTCGCGGCCGGGGGCGTTCAGGTTGTCGGTTAAGCGGCCCGTCTAAAGACGGGGGGGCGGGGGGGCAACCCCTTATCCGTCCGCCTGCGTATCGATCCACGCCGGAAGCGCGGCAATGGTCTCCAGCGCGCCGTAGCGGGGATGGCCTTCCGGCGCGTCGGCCAGTTCGTGGGCCCAGGTGACGTGATAGGGGATGTGGACGCCGAAGGCGCCGGCCTCCAGCGCCGGCAGGACGTCGGACTTCATGGAGTTGCCGGCCATGACGGCCTCGGCCGGGCCGGTGCCGTGGCGGGCGAAGATGCGGTCATAGGTCCCGCGATCCTTCTCCGAGACGATCTCCACCGCCACGAACAGATCGCCGAGACCCGAGGCGGCGACCTTGCGCTCCTGATCCATCAGGTCGCCCTTGGTGATCAGGACCAGCCGGTACTTCTCCGACAGGGCGGCCAAAGCCTCGTCGACGCCGGGCAGGGTCTCGACCGGATGGGCCAGCATCTCGCGTCCGGCGGCCAGGATCTCGCGCACCACCTCGGGCGGGGCGCCGCCGTCGCACAGCTCCATCGCCGTCTCGATCATCGACAGGGTGAAGCCCTTCACCCCGTAGCCGTAGAGGCGGAGGTTGCGGCGCTCGACCTCGGCCAGCCGGGTCTCGATGGTCTCGAGGTCGCCGTGGTCGTCCAGCAGGTCGACGAAGCGGGCGTGGGTCAGGCGGAAGATGGTCTCGTTGTGCCAGAGGGTGTCATCGGCATCGAGGCCTACGGTCGTGATGGTCATGACGGGGGTCCTAGGCTCAGGCCCCCCGTCTCTCAAGTCCTGTCAGGGGCCAAATCAGGGATTCAGGGCCGTCCTCAGGAAAGCCAGGACCCGGGGCCAGCCGTCGGCGCGGGCCGCGACCAGACCGGGCACGGTGCCGCCCAGATAGGTCGCCCGCTCCAGCCCCGGGGCGTCGGCCGCCACCGGAATCCCGAAGGCGGCGTGGCCGGCGTCGGGATAGGCGATGTTGACGACCGGATAGGCGAAGTGACGGTCCTTCAGCCGCTGCTCGACCTCGGCGGCCATGCGCGAGGAGGGCCACAGGCTGTCGGCCTGACCCGAGATCATCATGACCGGGCCGTGGATGGCCTCGACGGGGATGTAGGCCTCGGCCGGCGCGGCGGTCAGGCTGTCGTTGTAGAGGTTGAAGACGCCGGTGAAGCCCTTGGACAGGTCGTAGTGGACATAGGTCAGGGGTTGGCCGTTCGCGGTCCAGGACGATCCGACCGGCCCACCGGCCATGTCGATCCCGGCCCAGACGACACTGGAGGGCACGCCGACCACGACGGCCTCAATCTGCGGCTCGCGGCTGGCGATCAGCAGGGCCAGTTCGGCGCCCTTGGAGATGCCCATGATCGCGACGGGGCCGTGGATGTCGGGCCGGGCCTTCAGCCAGGTCAGGGCGCGGCCCACCGGCTCGATCGGGACCTGATCCAGCTTGGCCTGCTGGCCCGGCTCGCCGAAGTAGGAGACGGCGATGGCGGCGAAGCCCTCATCCGCCAGATGCCGCGCCAGACCCCGCGAACCGCCGAGCCCGCCTTCGGACCCGCCGAGCACGATCACCGCACCTGCCGAGGCCTGCGATCCGGCGACCGGAGCGAAATATTCAGCGACCAGTCCCTCCTCGCGGATGACTTCGGTCGCGGGCCGGGCGGCGGGCGCGGCGGCCTGCAGTGTGGCGGGCGGCGGGGTCTGGGCCACGGCCATCGTGCCGGTCAGGACGAAGGCCCCGAAGAGAACGGCGGAGAGGGCGGCGGAGGCGCTGACGAAGGACGCGACGGGCAGGGCGTTGGGCATTTCGATCTCCATCTGTGAAGAACTTTGAAACACAAAGTAACTGACCGGTCAAGCCACCTTCCGAGGTTACGGCGACTTCACTGGTGGTTTGGCCGACCCGTGTTAGCGTCCACGAGACGGCGGTTGCCGTCGGATCGAGACCGGAGACCCCGATGAAGGATTTCGTGAAGGCCTACACCCGCTACGCCCAGTTCGAGGGGCGGTCCGATCGCAAGGAGTTCTGGTACTATGTGATCTTCTATCTGGTCGTCAGCAGCGTCCTCGGGGTGGTCGACGAGACCCTGTTCGGGTGGCGAGTGCTCGACCTGGGCGTTCACTCCTGGGGCCACGACGCCTGGACCTGGAGCTGGAACGGGGGTTGGGGTTCGGGTTGGAACTGGAGCCTTCATGACGATGGGCCGCTGACGTCGATCTTCAGCCTGATCTCCCTGATCCCCTCGATCTCGGTCAGCGTCCGGCGGCTGCACGACACCAACCGGTCCGGCTGGTATTTCCTGTTCTGGCTCCTGCCGGTCGTCGGCTGGATCTTCCTGCTGGTCTGGTATTCCCAGAAGGGCGACCCGGTCTCCAACACCTATGGCGAGCCGCCGATCGGCAGCCAGCTGGAGCTCTGAACCCGGGTCTCGCAGGGCCGCCGTTGACCCGGCGGCCCGCGATGAGTAGTGACGCCGCCGTTTGCTCGCCGGGATTCGGTGCTAAGGAACGGCCATGACCACTCAACTGCTTCCCGGCTGCACCGGCGTCCTCGCTCTGGCCGACGGAACCATCCTGCAAGGGATCGGCGTCGGCGCCGTCGGCACGGCCCTGGGCGAGGTCGTCTTCAACACCGCCATGACGGGCTATCAGGAGATCCTGACCGACCCGTCCTACATGAGCCAGATCCTGGCCTTCACCTTCCCCCACATCGGCAACACCGGGGTGAACGTCGAGGACGTCGAACAGCTGGGCGGTGGATCCGACACCTCGGCGCGCGGCGCGATCTTCCGCGACCTGCCGACCGATCCGGCCAACTGGCGCAGCGAAGCCAGCTTCGACGCCTGGATGAAGCGCCGCGGCGTCGTCGGCCTCGCCGGCGTCGACACCCGCGCCCTGACCAAGATCATCCGCGACAAGGGCGCGCCCCATGCGGTCATCGCCCATGATCCGGAAGGCAAGTTCGACCTCGAGGTCTTGGTCGCCCAGGCCAAGGCCTGGACCGGTCTGGTCGGCCTCGACCTCGCCAAGCCTGCCTCGACCCTGCAGTCGTTCGAATGGGACGAGGGTCTGTGGGCCTGGCCCGAAGGCCACCCGAAGACCGAGGGCCGCAAGAATGTGGTCGTCATCGACTACGGGGTGAAGCGCAACATCCTGCGCGCCCTGGCCTCGACCGGCGCGAAGATCACCGTCGTCCCGGCGACGACCTCGGCCGAGGACATCCTGGCCCGCAATCCTGACGGCGTGGTCCTGTCCAACGGCCCGGGCGATCCGGCCGCGACCGGCGAATACGCCGTGCCCGAGATCCAGAAGCTGGTCGAAAGCGGCAAGCCGGTCTTCGGCATCTGCCTGGGCCACCAGATGCTGGCGCTGGCTCTGGGCGCCAAGACGGTCAAGATGGAGCAGGGCCACCACGGCGCCAACCATCCGGTCAAGGACCTGACGACCGGCAAGGTCGAGATCGTCTCGATGAACCACGGCTTCACCGTCGATCGTGACAGCCTGCCCGACGCGGTCGCCGAGACCCACGTCAGCCTGTTCGACGGCACCAACTGCGGCATCGAGCTGAAGAACCGTCCGGTGTTCAGCGTCCAGCATCACCCCGAGGCCTCGCCCGGGCCGACCGACAGCCTCTATCTGTTCGACCGGTTCTCCGCCCTGATGGACGCCTGATGGGCCTGCCGTCCGCGAGCTCGGCCTATCTGGGCTGGCTCTCGCGCGCGCTGAAGCCTGACGCGGCGGCTGTGCCGGCGGTGGAAGGCGACGTCGTTCTCGGCTACGGCACCGGCTATGACGCCGCCGACATCGCGCCTTTCGTCCTGTCCCTGCGGGCCGTGTTCGACGGCGCCGTGGCTCTGGTCGTCGACGACCGGCCGGACCTGAAGGCCTTCCTCGACCAGCACGGCGTCATCGCCATCCATCCGCACCACCTCGGCGGCTGGGAGCCCCACGCCGTGATGGCCCGGTTCGCGGCCTTCGATCGGCTGCTGGGGCAATGGCCGGACGTGGAGAGCGTCCTGATCACCGATGTGCGCGACGTCATCTTCCAGGCCGCGCCCTTCGCCCCCGCGCCCGAGCGGCTGGAGGCCTATGTCGAGTATGAGGACGGGGTCCTCGGCGACCACGCCTTCAATATGAAATACCTGCGCGCCCTCGCCGGCGACGATCTGGCCGAGGCGATCGCGGGCAGGCCCTGCATCTGCGTCGGCACCGTCATGGGGCCGCGCGAGGCCATGATCCGCTTCTGCCGCACGGTGATGATGCTGGCCGCCATTCCCCGCTCGGAGCTGGGCGGCGCCTTCGGGGCCGATCAGGCGGCCTGCAATCTGGCGGTCCATATGGGGCTGGTCGAGGCGGAGATCCGCCCCAACTACGGTCGCATCGCCACCCTGGGCCTGACGAAGACGGAAACGCTCGGCTGGTCGGACGGCAAGGTGACCAATCCCGGCGGCGGCTGGAGCCCCATCGTCCATCAGCACGACCGCCATCCGGCCCTGGCGACCGCTGTCCACGCCCGCTGGGGCGGGGGGCTGGAGCACCGCGTGCGGGTGCAGAAGAAGACCGCCTCCCAGCGTTGGGAGAAGCAGATGCAGTCTATCCGCCGCCGGCTGCCAGAACTCCGCTAGGGGATCGGCGCGAAGCTGCGGTCCTCGCAGCGCAGGGCGCAGGCCTTGCGGATCGCGGCGGGGGCGGCGCTGAACCAGTACTGGGCGTCGTCGTCGCGGTGGGCGTGTTTGCGCTCCAGTCCGCGAAGCCGCCTGAGCGCCGCGTTCTCGAGCAGTCGCGCATGCAGGGCGCGGGGCGAGAGTTCGGCGATGGCGGGAGAGCCGGGAACGGCGACGGTGTCGGGTCCGATGGGCTCCACCGCCGGACGGGCGATAGAGATGAACATGGCAGGTGTCCTGAACGCATAGTGCTCGGAACGCCGACCGCGTCCTTTGCCCCGATTGCCCGCCGTTCTTTCTGGGGCGGGTCAGTATGGTTAATCCACAAGGTCTGTGGATTGTTCCGATGTGTCCATAAAAATATGCGTGAAATCAGGCGGTTATGGTCACGCTTTTAACTATATGGTTAACAAGAGATTAACGGCGACGCTCGCCGACCTCATCCCAGATGATCCAGATGGGCGGCCCAGGCGTCGCGGCCGGCCGGCGTCAGAATGATCCGTGTCCGGGGCTTTCTGCCGAGAAATCCGCGACCTAGCTCGACGTACCCTGCGCCTTCCAGCCGATGCAGGTGGCTCGACAGGGTGTTGTTGGCTAGGTCGAGGGCGGCGGCCAGTTCGGTAAAATCCGCGGCGCCGCGGTCGGTCAGATAGGCCAGGACGCCGGCGCGAATTCGGTTGGACAGCAGCGGATCGGCCTCGAAAGGGGCGTTCACCGGCCCCTCTGACGCATCAGAACCACCGCCGGAGCGAAGGCGAGTAGCAGCAAACAGGCGGCGGCGATCGGCAGAAGGGGAGGCGAGTTGCCGATGATCGCCATGCCGATGGCGGCGGCGAAACTGCCGATGGCGACCAGCAGCAGCCAGCGCCGGTCATTGAGGATGGCCGTCACCCACCAGGCCGCGCCCCACAGGGTGAGGAGGACCGGCGGCAGCATATAGGAGGCGTAGACGGCGTCGGTCGGCAGCTGGCCCTGCGTGAAGATCCTGAAAGCCACGACCGTGGTGACCATGGCGATGAAGGCCGCGCTCCAGGTGGCGGTCCCCGCGCGGCTCAGCCGGACCCGGTTGGGGCCGAAGGTGCGCCACACGGTCCAGATCAGGGCGCCGAGGAACAGCAGGTGGGCGGCGAAGATGCTGAGGTTGAGGGCCTGGACGATCGGGCCGGCCTTGCCCGGGCCGGGAAGGCCTTCGACGGCGACGCCGACAAGGATGGCCAGTATCGCGAACCCGTACCCGCCGCCGAACACCGCCATCAACAGCAGGAAGGGCGCGGGCTCACCGCGACCGGCGCTGGCCAAGCGTTTGAGATAGGCCAGATCGCTCTCGTCGGAAGCTGCGCGAGAGGGGGAGGTCGGCGTGGCGGCGTCGGTCATCGGAGCTCTCCGGTTTCGATCCGACTACTTTCAATTGTAAAGTTGTCGAGTCAAGGGCTGTGGCCGGGAGCGACGGTTAGGCCGTCCCCGGCGACCAAGGCGCTCTGGCGGAAGGGCCTTACCGTCGCTCGACGTTGGCGGCCCCGTCAGGGGTCTGGTCGACGGCGAACATGCGCACCGTCTCGGCGCCGACCACCGTGCCGCGATGCCACTGACCGCGAGGCTCGATGAAGACGTCGCCGGCCTTCAATTCATAGACCTGACCCGTGTCCAGGTTCTCGACGCGCAACTGACCGGCCAGCACATAGGTGAAGCGCTGATACGGATGGCGGTGCTCGGGAAAGACCGCGCCCGGCGCCAGTTCGGTGATGAAGGCGCTGACGATCGCGACAGTTGGCGGCTCGATTGGCTGACCCGAGGCCGTGGTGTCGTGCCGACCCAGAGGCGTGATCACCGGGCCGGCCGCCTGAAGCGCCATGATCAGCAGGATGTTGAAGAGCGCGCCCATCAAATAACGCTGTCATTCGAACGGCGCGCTGTCCAGTCCAAACCGCATCGCCGATCCGCGCTCGGGAGGACCTCAGCGGCCTCGCTTGTGGCGCCGTGGAAGGCTAGGATCGGGCGTGCGTTTCGATGAGCGATTTCTTGAAGAACTGAAGGCCCGCCTTCGCCCGTCCGACGTGATCGGCCGGTCGGTGAAGCTCAAGCGTCAGGGACGCGAATGGGTAGGGCTGAGCCCCTTCTCGAAGGAGAAGTCGCCGTCCTTCTTCGTCAACGACGACAAGGGCTTCTTCCACGACTTCTCCTCCGGCAAGCATGGCGACGTCATTTCCTTCCTGCAGGAAGTCGAGCGGCTGTCGTTCCCGGAGGCGGTCGAGCGTCTGGCCGCCGAGGCCGGGATGCAGATGCCCGCCGAGGACCCGCAGGCCGCCGAGCGCGAGCAGAAGCGACAGGGCCTGTCGGACTGGATGGACCTGTCGCAGAAATGGTTCGCCGCCAATCTGCGCCGGTCGGCCGGCAAGGCGGCCCGCGAATACCTCGAACGCCGCGGCCTGCCCGAGGATCAGTGGGAGCGGTTTGGCCTCGGCTATGCCCCCAACGACCGCGAAGGGCTGAAGAACGCCCTGATCCAGCGCGGAGCCAAGCCGGGCGAACTGGTCGAGGCCGGGATGCTGATCTCTCCGGAAGGGGGAGGGACGCCGTATGACCGGTTCCGCGACCGGCTGATGTTCCCGATCCTCGATGCGCGCGGCCGGATCGTCAGCTTCGGCGGCCGGGCCATGAACCCCGACGACCGGGCCAAATATCTGAACGGACCCGAGAGCCCGCTCTTCCACAAGGGCGCGACCCTGTACGGCCTGCCCGAGGCGCGACGCATTCTCGGGGCGGAATCGAAGTCGACCCAGGCCATCATCGTGGTCGAGGGCTATATGGACGTCATCGCCTGCCAGCGGGCGGGCCTGCCGGCCGTTGCGCCGATGGGCACGGCCCTGACCGAGGAGCAGATGGAGCGGCTGTGGCGGGTCTCGTCCGAGCCCGTCCTCTGTTTCGACGGCGACGGCGCCGGCCAGCGCGCCGCCTATCGCGCTATCGAACGCGCCCTGCCGCTGCTCAAGCCGGGCCGGTCGTTCCGCTTCGCCCTGCTGGAGGGCGGTCAGGACCCCGACGACATCCTGCGCGACAAGGGGGCGCCGGCCCTGCGTCAGGCGATGGGAGAAACGAAGCCCTTCGCCGAGGTCCTGTTCAAGCGCGAGGTCGAGGCCGAGCCTCTGGACACGCCCGAGCGCAAGGCGGGCCTGAAAGGGCGGCTGCGGCAGGCGGCGGCGGCCATCCAGGACAAGGATCTGGCCGAACAGTATCGCCGCGAGATGTTCGAGCGGTTCGACGCCCTGTTCCCGTCGGGCCGCAACGCGCCGCAGCAGGCGCGTCCCCAGCAAAGCGGCCCTGGAGGTCGCTGGCGTGGCCCGCCGCCCAAGCTCGGCCAGACCGCCGAGGGCGCCGAGGCGATGCAGTCCTTGAGCCGCTCGATCGAGCCGGTCGCCGCCGCCCTGGCCCACGGCGCCATCGACGATCCGGAGCGGATGGACGACCATCTGGAGGCGATCGCGTCACACGGCTTCGGCGATCACGCCCTGGACGGGCTGGCGCAGGAACTGGTGCGTCTGAGGTTCAGCGGCCAAACCCTTGACAGTGCGGCCTTGCGACGCCATCTGGCCGCTTCGGGACACGATGCTTTAGTGCGCGAGGTCGAGAAGGCGGCGGCGAAGTCCGGCGCGCCTTTCCTGGCCGCAAATGCGCCCCTCGCCGAAGCAAGGGTCCGGTGGTCGCAAGCGTTCGACGCTCTGACCCGCGTGGCGGGGCTGGAGAAGGCGCTGGCGTCAGCGAAGTCGAATGCCGAACAGGCCTTCGACGCCTCCGCCTTCAGTCGTCTGAAGGCGGAACGCGACGCATTGCGGCGAGCCATCAAGACCGGGACGATTTGGGAAGACGAGGCCTCTTCGTAACAAACGAAGGCCGGGCGCGTTCTCTTTTGGAACGGATGTTGCATTTTTGCCGGGGGGTCTGGCGGCCTCTGAATCGGCTGGAGACAGAGACTTAATGACCGATACGCAGGAACCTGCTGAAACCTCGTCCGATGGGCCGCTGCTCGACCTTACGGATGCGGGCGTCAAGAAGTTCATCAAGCAGGCCAAGGCCCGCGGCTATGTCACGATGGAGGAACTGAACAAGGTCCTGCCGTCGGAAGAAGTCACGCCCGACGCCATCGAAGATACTCTGGCGATGCTCAGCGAAATGGGCGTCAACGTCGTCGAGGCCGAGGAAGACGCGGCCGAGAGCTCGGGCGGCGAAGTCGCCGAGCGCGCCGAAACCCAGATCTCCGACGAGAACGCCAAGCCGACCTATGACCGCACCGATGACCCGGTGCGGATGTATCTGCGCGAAATGGGTTCGGTCGAGCTGCTGAGCCGCGAGGGCGAAATTGCCATCGCCAAGCGCATCGAGGCCGGCCGCGACGCCATGATCTCGGGCCTGTGCGAAAGCGCCCTGACGTTCGAGGCCATTATGGTCTGGCGCGACGAACTGGCCAACAACCGCATCCTGCTGCGCGAGGTCATCGACCTGGACGCGACCTATGGCGTGATCAACCCGTCGTCCCTGCCGCACAACCAGCCCCAGGCGCCCATCCCCGGCCAGCCCGCGGCGGCTCCGGCAGAAGCCTCTGAATCCGAAGGCGAAAGCCCGGAATCGGAAGACGAGGACGAAGATTTCGACGACGGCGGCGGCATGTCGATCTCGGCGCTGGAAGCCGAGCTGCGCGACGGCGTCATGGAGACCCTGGACGCCATCGCCTCGGACTTCGACGCCTTCCGCAAGCTGCAGGAGCGGCTGGTCGAAACGCGCCTCAAGGGCGAGGACCTGAACGCCAAGGACCGCAAGGCCTATGAGACCCTGTCGGTCGGCATTTCGGACCGGCTGAAGACGGTCAAGCTGAACAACAACCGCATCGAGGCCCTGGTCGAGCAGCTGTACGCGATCAACAAGCGGCTGATCGGTCTGGAAGGTCGTCTGCTGCGCCTGGCCGACAGCTACGGCATCTCGCGCCCCGAGTTCCTCAAGTCCTATTTCGGCAAGGAGCTGGACCCGAACTGGACCGAGGCCGTCAAGGAAATGGGCGTCCGCTGGACCAAGTTCAGCGACAACGAAGCCGCCCAGATCCACAAGATCCGCATGGACGTCGCGGCCGTGGCGGTCGAGGCCGGCCTGCCGATCGACGACTATCGCCGCATCGTCCAGACGGTCCAGAAGGGCGAACGCGAAGCCCGTCAGGCCAAGAAGGAAATGGTCGAGGCCAACCTGCGCCTCGTCATCTCCATCGCCAAGAAATACACCAACCGCGGCCTGCAATTCCTTGATCTTATTCAGGAAGGCAACATTGGCCTGATGAAGGCGGTCGACAAGTTCGAGTACCGCCGCGGCTACAAATTCTCGACCTACGCCACCTGGTGGATCCGTCAGGCGATCACCCGCTCGATCGCCGACCAGGCGCGCACCATCCGCATCCCGGTGCATATGATCGAGACGATCAACAAGATCGTCCGCACCAGCCGCCAGATGCTGCACGAGATCGGCCGCGAGCCGACCCCGGAAGAGCTGGCCGAAAAGCTGGCCATGCCGCTGGAGAAGGTCCGCAAGGTCCTGAAGATCGCCAAGGAGCCGATCTCGCTCGAAACCCCGATCGGGGACGAGGAAGACAGCCACCTGGGCGACTTCATCGAGGACAAGAACGCCATCCTGCCCATCGACGCGGCCATCCAGTCGAACCTGCGCGAGACCACCACCCGCGTGCTGGCGTCCCTGACGCCGCGCGAGGAACGCGTCCTGCGCATGCGCTTCGGCATCGGCATGAACACCGATCACACGCTCGAAGAGGTCGGCCAGCAGTTCTCGGTCACCCGCGAACGCATCCGCCAGATCGAGGCCAAGGCGCTGAGGAAGCTGAAGCACCCCAGCCGGTCGCGGAAGCTGCGGAGCTTCCTGGACAGCTGATCCGGGGCTTGAAAAAGACGATCAGGGGCCGCTCGAAAGGGCGGCCCTTTTTCTTTTGCCACCATGGGCATTTGTCATCCCGGCCGAAGCGCAGCGAAGAGCCGGGACGGGGCCTTGGATCCCTCACCGATCCCGGACGGCCCGCAGGGGCGAGCCGGGATGATCGCTCCGGATGAGCTGCGCTCTCCGGAGCGGGGCTGGTGGTGAGGGTTTGCGTCCCCGATCTCCGCTGCGCTTCGTCGGGGATGACAAGGGCCCATTCTTCCAGAGGGTGACCAACTGGTGTCGTCAAACGCGCCAATCGTTTTGGCCAATCGCACCAATCTCGCCGACGCTGCGACCGATACCGACGTTACGCCGTCTCACGGTCCTCCGATGACCCAGAGACGCGAAATCAAACAGAGGTCCCAGAAGGTCTGGGATGCGGCGAAGGAGGCCTATCTGGCCGGGGAGACGGCGGCCTCGGTCGCGCGGCGGTTCGACGTCGGCTACGGCAATCTGCGCTACCGGGCCAATGCCGAGGGCTGGACTCGCAAGGCCAGGATGGCGGCCAGGGCCGAGGCGGATGCGGAGGAGGCGATCCGCATCGCGGGCCGGGCCGATGAGGTCGCCGAGCCCGCCGCGATCATGGTTAGGCCCGCGACGGCGCCGGGCGCGGCCTTGCCGCTCCCGGCCGATCCCTTCGTCGATTTCGACATCCGTTGCCCCGTCCCCGAAAAGGCCTCGCCCGGCGAGGCGCTGGAGGCGGCGGTGCGCCGTGCGGGTCGCCGGCTGGCGCAGGGGCAGGCGCGCGAAGCGCTCGACCTGCTCAAGGCCGCCGAGGCCATAGCCCAGATCACCGGCTCGCGCCTGCCGACGATGGAGGAGATGGAGGCGGCCGATCACGAGTCCTCCCGCATCCGCGAGGCCGTCATCATCGCCATCGAACAACTGGCCGCCTTCCTGGCCGAGACCCTGCTGACGCCGAAGGTCGATCCCCTGCCGGGGTTCGAACATTTCCACCTCGACTGGCGCGCCCGTTGGGCGACGCCGGACTCGGCCACTATCGACGCCGACCGGGAACGGATCTGGGCCAGCGGCCGCGAGGACCTGATCGCCCTCTATGACGAGGAGGGAAACCTGCGCCCCCGCCCCGAACCCGACGCCGAAACCCTCGCCGAGGCCCTGAACCTGATCACGGTCCGGAACATCACCCGGAAGTATGGGAATTTCCGCGAGGGGATCGAGACAATGATCGCGGCGATCCGGAGCGGGGAGGGGAGGTGATCAGTTCTTGGCCCGGCGACGCCGCCCGGCTACGCTCTACGTGAAGTTGCGGTAGGGGCGGGGTAACGCGTGTCGGTCAGAGTGTGGGGCGCCGTCGCGCTCGGTCTTGTTCTCGCCTGCGTGTCGATGGACGCGGTTGAGGCGCAGGGGCGCAGCCGCGCCGCGGTCATCCCGACGGATCCCGCGGTTCGTCAGGGCCGGTTGCCGAACGGTCTGCGATACGCGCTGATGACCAACGACCGCCCGGTCGGCGGGATGTCGATACGCCTGCGCTTCGACGTCGGCAGCTATGAGGAGCCCGAGGCCGATCGCGGGGTCGCCCACTTCCTCGAGCACATGGCCTTCAACGGCACGCGGAATATTCCCGAAGGCGAACTGTCGCGCCGGTTTGCGCATGCCGGGGTCGCCTTTGGCCGGGACCAGAACGCCTCGACCTCGATGTTCGGCACAACCTACGATCTGGATCTGCCGCGGGCCGACCCGGAGGCGCTGGATCTGGCCTTCAGCTGGCTGAGGGACATCGGCGACGGGATGCTGCTGACGCCCGAGGCGGTGGCGCGTGAGCAGGGCGTCATTCTGGCGGAGCACAACACCCGTCTGGGTCCGAACAAGGACTGGTCCGACGCCTATCAGGCCTTCGCCGCGCCGAACGCGCGAAGCCGCAGCCGTCCGCCGATCGGCACGCCCGAGACCATCCGGACGATCGACGTCGACGCCCTCTCCCGCTTCCATCGCACCTGGTACAGGCCCGACAATGCAGTCCTGATCGTCGTCGGCGACCTGCCGCTGAATGATCTCGAAGCCCGGGTGCGGCGCACCTTCTCCGACTGGCAGGCGCCGACGGAGCCTCTGGTCCGGGTCGAGGCCACGCCCTTCGATCTGACCCGCCCGACGGCGGCGTTCGCCTATCCGGAGACCACCCTGACGACCGGGGTCAGCGCCTGCCGGCTGTCGCCCTGGGCGCCGCTCGGGCCCGATACGCGGGAGCGGCGGCGGACGCTGGCCCTGCGCAGTCTCTGGATGGGGGCGTTGAACCGCCGGCTGCAACTGCTCAGCCAGGGCGCCGACGCCCCCTTCGCCAGCGCATCGCTGGCGAGTTCGCCCTGGGTCCGCGAGAGCGATGCCCTGTGCCTGAATGTCTCGCCACCCGTCGGGGGGGACTGGCGCGCCGCCTTTTCCGCCGCCCTGATCGAGGTTCGCCGCCTGGAAGCCCACGGCCTTGAGGCCAGTGAAATCTCGCGCATCGTGACGGCCCAGAAGCGGTCCAATACGACGGGGGTCCGGCAAGCGGGCGACCGCTATTCCTCGAGCCTGGCGCAGGGTCTGCTCGGCCTGTTTCCGCTGCACGGGCTGGACCCGGGCGCCTTTGTCCGGCCGCGCGATATTCCGGCCCTCTACAACAGCATCGTCGCCGACATCACCCCCGCGGACATCCAGGCCGATTTCGTTCGCGCCTGGTCGGGATCGGCGCCTCTGATCGCGGTCCGCATGTCCCAACCGCCGACCGGGGAAGAGGTCGTCGCGGTCTGGAATGACGTCATGCAGGCCCCCGCGCCCGAAGCCCGCCCCGTGGCGGATCCGCTCGGCGACTGGGCCTATGGCGATTTCGGCGAGCCCGGCCGGATCGCCTCGCGTGAAGCCCTCACCAACCCCGCCTTTACCCGCGTCCGGTTCGAGAACGGGGTCGTCCTGAACGTCAAATCCGTCGCCTACACCCGGTCGCTGGTCCAGATTTCAGTGGAGATGGGCGGCGGGCGCTCCGCCGTGTCCGACGCCGATTTCCAGGCGGCCGCCCTGGGCTCGGGCTTCGTCCAGCCCGGCGGATTGGGGCAGCACAGCCAGCGGGAGATACAGGACCTGTTTCCCGATCGCCGCCTCGGCGCGGGCGTTCGCATGTTGAACGACGTGTTCCAGCTCTACGCCTCTTCACCGCCCCCCGATGTCGAACTTGAGCTGCAGATGATGGCCGGACTGGTCAGCGATCCCGGGTTCCGCGACGACTTCCCCGGGCAGCGCCGCCAGATGATTGACACGGTCTATCGGGGCTATCGCACCCAGCCGGTCAGCGTGCTCAGCATCGCGATGAGCGAGGCCGTCGCGCCCGGCAATCCCCGTCTCCTGCCGCCCCGGGAGAAGATGGACGCCCTGACCATGGCGGATATCGAGCGGTTGTACCGGCCGGTGCTGACCGAGGCTCCGCTCGAGGTCACCCTTGTGGGAGACATGCCGGAGAGCCGCATGATCGACCTGGTCGCCGCGACCTTCGGCGCCCTGCCGCCCCGTACATCCGCTCCCAACACGAACCAGGCCTTCGTCATGCGCTATGGCGACGCCCGGCCGCATGTCGAGGTCTTTCATGAGGGACCGGCCGACCAGGCGGCCCTCACGGCGCGGTGGCCGTTGTTCGTCTCCGAGCCGGCGCGCAGACGGGAACAGAGGGCGCTGGAGTTGCTCCAGATGGTGCTGCAGGAGCGAATTCGCGATGAGGTGCGGGAAGCACAGGGCGCGGCCTACAGCCCGCGGGTCAGTCTGCGGTTCGAGGATGGCGGAGACGACGGCGTCCTGTCGGTCGATGTCATCACCTCTCCGGCGGATGTGACCCGGGTGAGGGAAGCGATCCGGCGCGTCGTCGCCGAGGTCGCCGCAGGTCAGATCAGCCAGGCCGAACTGGACGACGCCCGCACGCCGATCCTGGCCCGGATCGCGGACAATCGGGCCACGACCGGGTGGTGGTACGGGGTTCTCAACGGCTCGGCGCGCGAGCCGCAGAAGTTGCGGGACGCCATGGACTGGGAAGGCGACTATCGGAGCATGAGGCTGGATGAGTTGAAGCAGGCCGCGGCGACCTGGCTGTCAGGGGCGGCTATCGAAGGCGTCGCGCTGCCCACCCCCGCCCCGGTGACCGCCACAGGCCCCGCGCCGACAGCCCGTTAGAATGGCGGCGGCTCCGGGAGGGGCCGCCGCCGTCTCGGTCAGAAGTCCATTCTTGCCGACAGCGAGATGGTCCGGCCATTCGCCGCCCGGCCCAGACCCACGCCATTGGCCGGGACCGAGGGTGTCGTGATCTCGATCCAGGCGACCTCGTCGAAGAGGTTGTTGGCGTTGAGCATGAGCTGGACGCGTTCGACGGGGCGGTACTGGAGGAAGGCGTTGACCAGCAGGTAGCCGGGGACGCGCATGATGTCGTTGTCGGTGGCGTAGCTGCTGGTGGCGCCGATGAGGTTGGCGCCGATGGTGACGTAGCGGTTCTGGTACTGGGGCGTGGCCTGGTAGAGGAAGTCGGGCTGGCGACGCGGGACCATGCCGTTGACGGTGGGGTTCAGCTTGTCGTCGACGATCTCGGCCTGGGTCCAGGTGACGCCGGCGATGAGGCTGAACGGGCCGTGCTGGACGGCGCCCTCGGCCTCGACGCCATAGGCGGTGTAGTTGCGGTCGGTGGTGATGGCGCCGGCCTGGACGTTGGTGTCCTCGGTGTCGGCCGAGAAGCCGGTGACGTTCAGGGTCAGGTTGGCGCGACGGTATTTGAAGCCGCCTTCCAGCTGTTCGACGATGTCATAGCCGTCGGCTTCGTCGGGCATCGAGCCGTCGACGGTGCTGACCTTGGACGAATAGAGGATCTTGTCGGCGCCGGCGCGGGCGCCGCGGCTGTAGCGGGCGAAGACGGCGAAGGGCTCGGCGACGCGGAAATTCACGCCGGTCGAATAGCTGAGATAGCCGTAGTCGTAGTCTACGGGTGCGGGGCTGCCGAGCGGGGTGACGGCGGTCTTGCCCTCGGCGACCGAGATGACGCCGTCGCCGTTGAAGTCATAGCCGATGATGCCGACGCGGCCGCCGCCGAGGTCGGCGCCGTAGAGCTGGCCGCTGACGTCGCCCGCATCCCAGCGCAGACTGCCGCCGACCGAGAAACGGCCGAAGCGGTAGTTGAGCGAGCCGTAGGGGGCGACGATATTGTACTCGACGTCGTATTTGCGGCGGTAGAAGGCGGTGTTGCCCGAGCGGTTGAAGCCCAGATAGCCGCCTTGGGTCTGGGGAATGCCGGCGGCGTTGGTCCAGTTGATCAGGGCCGAGGTTCCGTCGCCGCCGACCAGCTGGATATGGTTGCCGTAGAGCCAGTCGCTGCCGAGGTTCTGGATCGAGTTGTAGAGGCCGGCAGTGACCGTCAGCTCGTTGCCGCCGACCTCGAAGGCGCGGCTGGCGCGGATGTCGTTGATGAAGTTGTCGAGCTTGGTCGCGTCGATGCGGTTCAGCGAGCTGGCCACGACCAGGCCGTTGCCGTTGACGGTGGCGAGGTTGGGGATGACCTGACCGGCGAGGGGGCCGGTGGCGTAGCTGAAGGTCCCGGTGCCCCCACCGAGCGAGGCGGGCAGGGCGTTTCCGGCATAGACGGCCGAGATCAGGTTGCGAGTGGTGCCGCCCGAGATCTGGGAGTAGCGGGCGCGCTGGGTGATGGTCCAGTCGTCGACGGTGAACTGGCTCTCGACGCCGATCGACTTGACCTCGGCGTTCATGCCCGTGTCCATCGGGATAACGGTCGGGTTGTTGGAGCCGTCCAGGGTGATGACGCCGGGGAGGTAGCCGGAGAGCATCGAGTCCTTGCGGACGTCATAGCCGGCGTAGCTCTCGAAGGTCGGGTCGTCGTTCGTGCCGGTGATGCGCACGGGGCCGGACAGGTACTGGGGCGAGGTGTCTTTGAGGTATTTGCCCGAGAGGCGGACAAAGCCGCCGGTGAAGGTCTTGGTCAGGTTGAACTTCAGCTGGCCGCCTTCGAAGGCGTTGTAGCCGACCTCGCGCGGGCCTTCGCCGGAGCGGTAGAAGCCGCCAACGTGGAAGCGCAGGGTGTCGCTGAGCGGGGCGCCGTAGTCGAAGTCGACGCGGTTGGTGTCGTAGTCGAGGCCGGTGGTGATCTGGATCGCGCCGCCCTTGACGTCGCCGGTGCGCGACAGAAGGTTGATCACCCCGCCGGGCGAGTTGGAGGCGAAGGTCGAGGACGATCCGCCGCGGATGGCTTCAATGGCGGCTAGGTTGAAGTCGGCGCGAATAAAGATGTCCGAAGCGACGTTGAAGAAGTCGCCGAACTCCAGGACCGGCAGGCCGTCTTCCTGAATCTGCATGTATTTGGAGCCGCTGGACGCCAGGGGCAGGCCGCGGATGGTGTAGGCCGAGTTGCCGTCGCCGGTGGAGGACTCGGTGCGGATGCCCGGGATGTTGCGGATGATGTCGGCCAGGGAGCGGGCGCCGAGCAACTGAATCTCGTTCTGCCTCAAGGCGCTGGTCGAGGTGGCGCTGTCCAGACGATCGCGGCCGCGGGCGACGCCGGTCGAGAAGACGGCCTCGGCGGGCGCGGCGGCGGGCGGGCGAGCCGCAGGGTTCTGGGTCTGGATCGCCTCGCTGGAGGCTGCTCCATTTTCGGATTCAGCGGCCCAGGCCGGATTGAACGCTGACGCGAGAACAACTGGCGCAAATGCCAGCAACAGTGATTTGGTCTTCATGGTTTGTCCCCCGGATTAAGAACCGCTTCCGAGCGACATGGAACAAGAAGGATAATCACCGATTAACTGAACAATTCTTCGCCCTTGAGTTCGGAATTACGTAAGTAACACTACGTAGCGGTGCAACTTCCGACTATATAAACGCTGATCAGTTTTGAGAGGTTACACGGGCAATGGCTATCGGACAGGTCCGATAGTGAGCTCGGTCGGGTTGCTGCCGCATTTGGCGCCAAGCCGTCGCTGAAGGGGGGGAAACCGGCGGCCTCTCCCCGTGCCGCCGTCTCCACACGATCAGGCGTTCTCGAGCGTGCGTTCCTGAGGCTGGTGCGAATCCAGCGCACTGTTCGGGTCGGCCATGTCGGTCACGGCATTGGCGAAGCCCAGGTATTCCGCGGCGAAGGCGGGAGTCAGGGCCTCGACGAGCCAGGCGTTCTCGATCCACACCTCGACGACGTGGAAATGGCCGCCACGGTCGCAGACGTAGCTCTCCCAGCCGCGCGCCTCGGCCATCGCATGGATGGTCTCCGCCGAATGATCGACGCTGACGGCGAAGTGGGTGGGCGACCGCTCCGGGCCCGTGGCCGGGTTCTGCAGGAAGATGGAGCCGGGCTCGCCGTTCGGGACCATGACGGTTCCGGCCGGATAGATCTCGACGGCGGTGCCCTTGCCGTCGGCCTTGAAGACCATGCGGCTGCCGGGGTTGGGCGGGAAGTCGACGGACACGCCGCCGATCAGTTCGGCGAAGAAGTCGCCGACGGCGTTGGGGTCGCGGGCGCTGACGGACAGGTGGTGGATCATCGTAAGGGTCTCCTCAGAGTGGGCAAGGCTCCGCCGGGACGTGCGAAAGGGTTCGCCGCCTGAAGGTCGGGACTGGCCGCTGTTGATGGGTCTCGCGGGCCGACTCCCGCAGGAGCGGCGTCGCGAGGCCGGGAGAACTAGGGTCGCCGACCTCGGGTCTCAACTTAAATGGGTGTCATGAGCCCGTATTAACCTTGGCCACAGGACGGCCCCGAAATCGGACCGAATTCGGCAGGCGAACGGGCGTGTCGCCTAGGCGAAGATGTCCAGGATGGCGCCGACCATGTCGTCGGCGGTGCGGCGCACGGCGGCGTTGGCCTTGAAGGCTGTCTTGGCCTCGATGCGTTCGACCGTTTCTTCGGCCAGGTTTTCCAGCGGATTGGCGGCCGTGCGCGCCGCGCTGCCCTCGAAGCGGACGAGGGCGGTCGACATTCCGGCGCTGGCGATCGAGGCGGCGTTCATGGGAAGCGAGACTATTGCGAACAGGCTTAAACGGCCGTGAGCAAAGGTGGTGAACCGGTTCAGGTGTTTACCCGATCCTTTCAGCGAACGTCGTGCGGCTTGTGCGGCCGGTCGCGGCGGTGCAGGGTTAATCCGCCGGGGGGCGTCCACGAGGGTGGAGGAGAGGGCGACCATGTTCAGTGGAGCGCATCTGAAGCGGCGGCTGGGCCAGTACGGCGCCGCCTGGGTGATCGGGTTTCTGGTCTCGGGCGCGGGGATCCTGATCGGATGCCTGTTCATGGACATGATGGCGGCGGCGGATCTGGTGCTGCCGTTCGTGCTGGGCGCCGTCGGCCTGGCGCTGGGCGTCGGGGTCGTGACGACCCTGCTGTCGGGCCAGACAGTCGGGACCAAGCTGGCCGTCGTGCTGCTGGCCCTGCTGCTGGTGCTGCCGCTGTTGTGGGCGCCGGTGTCGGCGGCGGTCGTGATCGCCTTCTTCGCGGACCGGTCGATCGAATATTCGCAGGTCTATGCCGGCTTCCAGATCGGGATCAGCCGGGTCCTGTTCCCGATCAGCGAGTGGGTGCTGGGCGGGGCGGTGTTCCAGAGCGTCTGGCAAGCCTTCCAGATCGTGGCTTCTGTGGTCGGCTTCTTCTCGGCGCTCGCCAACATCTGGCCGATCATCCGGCGGGTGCTGGGACCGGAGCCCGGGCGAGAGGCGGCCTGATTTGCATCGGACCCGAGAGGAGCGCAGGTTTCACATATGAGCAGTCAACCCGCCCCCGGCGAACGCTACGCCTCGTTCGCAGCCTTCTATCCGTACTACATCCATGAGCACTCCAACCGGACGTGCCGGCGGATCCATGTGGTGGGCACGGGGCTGGTCATCCTGACCTGGGTGCTGGCGCTGACGGTGAGCCTGTGGTGGTTTGCGGCCAGTCCGGTGGTGGGCTACGGCTTCGCCTGGGTCGGGCATTTCTTCTTCGAGAAGAACAGGCCGGCGACCTTCCAGTATCCGCTGTGGAGCCTGATGGGCGACTTCCGCCTGTTCTTCGAGACGGTCAGCGGCAAGCGGAAATTCTGAAACCGTAAGTGTTCCGGATAGCGGTTACGTCAGCTGTCTGACAGGTCCATATCCAGCGCTCCCCCACTCAAGGAGCGTATCGGATGGAACAGGAACTCAAGGGTCAGGTGATCATCGTCACGGGCGGCGCCAGCGGCATCGGGCGCGACGCCTGTTTCGCCCTGGCCCGCAAGGGCGCCGATCTGGTGGTCGCGGACTTCAATGAGGATGGGGCGAAGCCCGTCGCCGAAGAGGCGCGGGCGCTGGGTGTGAAGGCCGAGGCCTTCAAGGTCGATGTGTCGAAGGCCGCCGAGGTCGAGGCCCTCGTCGACTTCGCCGTGACCACCTTCGGGACGCTGAGCGGCATGTTCAACAACGCCGGGGTCAGCAAGGTGCAGTCGCTGCTGGAGATGGACCCGGCGTCCTATCTGAAGGTCATCGAGGTCGATCAGCACAGCGTTTATTACGGCCTCCACTATGGGGCCAAAGCGATGGTGAAGCTGGGGGTGAAGGGGGTGTTCGTGAACACCGCCTCGATCTACGGCTCGGTCGCGGCCAAGGGCAGCTTCAACTACAACGCCGCCAAATCGGCCGTGATCGCCATGACCCGGTCGGGCGCGCTGGAGCTGGCCGAATACGGCATCCGGGTCGCGGCCGTGGCGCCGGGCTTCATCGAGACCCCGATGATGGGTCAGCTGGACGAAGCCGCCCGCGCCGCCCTGGCCAGCCAGCATGTGACCCATCAGCTGATCCAGCCGGAGAAGGTGGCCAGCGTGGTGGCCTTCCTGTTCACCGATGCCGCCTCGGCCATCAACGGTTCGACCGTTGCGGTCGACGACGGCTTCCTGGCGTTCAAGGTCTAGGCGGTAGCAGTCTGAAAGCAGAAAGGGCGGCCGGTTCGCACCGGCCGCCCTTTTCCGTATCGCCTTGAAAGCGGGGTCTAGTTGGCCGCCATCTGCAGCGGAGCCGCCGGGGCGGTGGTGGCTGGCGGGCAGCCGTCGAAGGTTCCGGCGCGGACGATGGTCAGGGTGGCCTGGTTGAGGCGGCGGGCCTGCTGCATCGAGGCTCGGCCGTTGCCGGTGTAGAGGTCGACGCGCTGGCCCTTGATCGAGCCGCCCGTGTCGGAGGCGTACCAGTAGCCGTCGTGAATAGTGCCGTCGGCCAGACGCATGCCGACCGTCTCGCGAATGAACAGCTTGGTGCGGCGGGGAATGACGCGGGGATCGGTGGCCACGGTGCGCATGGCGACCGGGCGGCAGCCCAGGCTGTCGTTGCCCGTCGCTCCACCGCCACCGGCATGGTAGAGGCTGGCGTGGGCGTTCCAGTCGGGATCTTCGGCCATCAGCTCGGCCTGTTCGGGGGTCAGGTTGGCGATCGCCACCGCATCCGTATCCGCGTCGCCGTTGGAACCGATCGTCGTATCCGGGGTTTCCGAAGCAGTCCGCTCGTGAGCGATGACGGCGTCGTACGCGACGGGCTCACCCATGGCCGAAGAGGCGAGGGCGGCAAGAGAGACGATGGCGGCGACGGCGAAACGCACGGGCAAGGCTCATGGCGGCGCCGACCGGGAACCATGGCGGCCCGTGCTGTCTCGTTTGAACCTGTGACCACAATGTGGCGAAGACTGTGGCGGAACCCGTTCGTCCACATCTGCGATGGATAAGCGTGGCTTATCCAGAGTGATTCTGAATCTGGCTTGGGCAGAGGCTGAGATTGCGATATCAGTATATCGCAATTCTTAATCCTTGATCTGGGCGCGATGCTTACTCTCTATGGTGATATTCGTTCGGGCAACTGCTTGAAGGTCAAGTGGTTGCTGGACTGGCTCGGGCGTGATTATCGCTGGATCGAAGTCGATATCCTGACGGGCGGTAGCCGGACACCGGAATTCCTGGCCCTGAACACCGCCGGCCAGGTCCCGACACTGGTATTCGCCGACGGCCGGCCGCTGGCCCAGTCGAACGCCATAATCCTCGCACTGGCCGAAAGTACGAGCCTCATTCCTGTGGATGACTACGACCGGGCGGTGATGCTGGAGTGGTTGTTCTGGGAGCAGTACAGCCACGAGCCCTATGTCGCGGTGGCCCGGTTCCAGCGCGCCTATCTCGGCAAGTCCGCCGAAGAGATCGAGACGCGGATCATGGAACGGGGCCACGGCGCCCTGGTCCGGATGGAGGCGCGGCTGTCCGAACCGGGGCGGGACTGGCTGGTCGCGGCAGCGGTGTCGTTGGCCGATCTGGCTTTGGTGGCCTACACCCGCGTGGCGCATGAGGGCGGGTTCGACCTGTCCGCCTATCCGGCGGTGAAGGGCTGGATCGGGCGGGTTGAGGCGGTGTTCGGTATCGGGTGACGGGGGTCTTCGGGCGGCCCCTCTAGCTTTCGCCCCAATCCTCGTGTCTATGCGCCGGCCCGATGCGGAACGCGCGCGCCTGAGCGTCGTTGAGCAGCGGCCAGTCTCACCCCTTTCAGAGTGCCCCGATGAAGCTGCGTGTCCGCGCCGAGCTGGTCTATCGTTTCGAGCCGCCCACGGACGCCATCTATCAGATCGAGGTGGCCCACTGGCCGGGTCAGGAGATCCTGGAAGAGAGCCTGACGACCAACCCGCCGGTGGTCTTCCACGAGGACAAGGACGCGGTGTTTGGAGCGCGGACGCTGCGGGCGCACCTCGAGGGCGAGGTGGCGCTGGTCTATGAGGCGGTGGTCGACAACGGCTCGCTGAAGGGCCTGCCGCTGGGCGTGCGTCAGCACGACTGGAACGACCTGCCGGCCGACGCCCTGACCTATCTGCTGCCCAGCCGCTATTGCCCGTCGGACCAGTTCGGGCGGTTCGTGCAGCGCGAGTTCGGCGAGACCACGGGCGGGGAGAGGGTGCTGGCCATCCTCGACTGGATCCAGCGCCATGTGGACTATGAGCACGGCGTCTCGGACAGCGAAACGACGGCGGCGCGGACCTTCATCGACCGGGCCGGGGTGTGCCGCGACTTCACCCATCTGGGCATCACCCTGTGCCGGGCCTCGGGCATTCCGGCGCGGGCGGTCAGCGCCTATGCCCACCAGCTGACGCCGCCGGATTTCCACGCCATCTTCGAGGTCTATCTGGACGCCGGCTGGTGGCTGGTCGATCCGACGGGTCTGGCGCCGATCGAGGGGCTGGTCCGCATCGCCTGCGGCCGCGACGCCGCCGACATCGCCTTCCTGAGCACCCAGGGGAACTGTCAGATGGTGCGGCAGTCGATCACGGCTGAGGCGGTTTGAGGCGACGGCGTCAGTTCGGGCCTGATGGGGCTCGATATCTTGCGTCGAGCGAAGCGGCGACAGGATCATTTCCCACAAGCGCGTCCAGCTCGGATCGAACTCTGTCGACGGCCTCCCGGGACTGGAAGCTTTCGTAGCGAACGACGACGTTGGCCGCGCGGATCACATTGTCCCGTTCGCGATGCGATAACCGTCGTCCTTGGCTCACCTCGCTCGCAGGTCTTCAAGGGTCATCGACACGATGAAATAGGCATAGACGCAGCGCGTGGCGTTCTCCGAGTAGTCATCGTCATCGACAAACGTGCATCGCTCCCGGACGCGTTCGGCCTGGGTCACGAGCGGGGCGCGTCCATGAATTTCAGGCCTGTGCGCACAGGCGCCGGTCGCCATCACAGCCAGCAGGGCCAAGCTTGCGGTGCGTATCATGATACGGCCTTGCGGAAGGGTGATCTCTGAAGACTGGTGGCTTCACGACGGTTCGCAACGTCGCTCGATCTTGCCCCATGCGTTCAGCGTCATGACCGGGTAGAAGGCGCGGATGTTGCGCCTGTCCGAACTCAAGCTGCCTCTCGACCATACGCCGGAGGCCCTGCCCGAAGCGATCGCCGCGCGTCTGGGCGTGGCGCCGCACGATCTGATTTCATGGTCGGTGTGGAAGCGGGCGCATGATGCGCGGAAGAAGTCCGCGATCCTGAAGGTCTATATCCTCGATGTCGAAGTCCGGGATGAGGCGGCGGTGCTGGCCCGGTTCCGGGATGATCCGCACCTGAAGCCGACGCCGGACGTGGCCTGGCGTCCAGTGACCACGGCGCCGAAGGGCGAGACGCGGCGGCCCGTGGTGATCGGGGCCGGGCCGTGCGGCCTGTTTGCCGGGCTTATCCTGGCCGAGATGGGCTTCCGGCCGATCATTCTCGACCGCGGCAAGGTGGTGCGGGAGCGGACGAAGGATACGTGGGAGCTGTGGCGGAAGAGCAGGCTGCATCCGGAGTCGAACGTCCAGTTCGGCGAGGGCGGGGCGGGCACCTTCTCGGACGGCAAGCTCTATAGCCAGATCAAGGATCCGCGCTTCCTGGCGCGCAAGGTGCTGACCGAGTTCGTCGCGGCGGGCGCGCCCGAGGAGATCCTGACCGAGGCCCATCCGCACATCGGCACCTTCCGTCTGGTCACCATGGTCGAGGCCATGCGCGAGAAGATCGAGGCCCTGGGCGGGGAGTACCGGTTCGAACACCGGGTCGTCGATATCGAGCTGGACAAGGGCGCCTTGCGGGGCGTGCATCTGCACACCGGCGAGTTCCTGGAGGCCGACCATGTGGTCTTCGCCATCGGCCATTCGTCGCGCGACACCTTCCAGACCCTGTACGACCGGGGCGTCCATATCGAGGCCAAGCCCTTCTCGATCGGCTTCCGCATCGAGCATCCGCAATCGTGGATCGACCGGGCCCTGTTCGGTCCCTGCGCCGGGCATCCCGATCTGGGGGCGGCGGCCTATTCGCTGTCGCATCACTGTTCGAACGGGCGGACCGTCTACAGCTTCTGCATGTGCCCGGGCGGGACGGTGGTGGCGGCGACCAGCGAGCCGGGCCGCGTCGTGACCAACGGCATGAGCCAGTATTCGCGCAATGAGCGGAACGCCAACTCCGGCTTCGTGGTCGGTATCTCGCCCGAGGACTATCCGAGCGACCACCCGCTGGCGGGGATCGAACTGCAGCGCGATCTGGAGACGCGCGCCTATGCGGCCGGCGGCGGCGACTATTTCGCGCCGGGGCAGCTGGTCGGGGACTTCCTGGCGGGGCGGGCCTCGACCGAACTGGGGGAGGTCATTCCCAGCTACAAGCCGGGGGTGCGGCCGACCGATCTGGCGCCGCTGATGCCCGACTATGTGATCGCCGCCATGCGCGAGGCCCTGCCGGTCTTCGGCCGCAAGATCCCGCGCTATGACGACGCCCAGGCCGTGCTGACGGGGGTGGAGACGCGCAGCTCCTCGCCGATCCGCATGACCCGCGGCGCCGACTTCCAGAGCCTGAACGTGCGCGGCCTGTTCCCGGCGGGCGAAGGCGCCGGCTATGCGGGCGGCATCCTTTCGGCCGCCGTCGACGGGATCAAGGTGGCGGAGGCCGTGGCGAAGTCGATGACGGGCGTCTAGCTGCTCGCGGAACAGCTTGCCGAGGCGCTGACGATGAAGCCCGACAGGCCGCCGCGCGTCTGGGCATCCAGCAAGGCGTCCAGAGCCGACGATTTCGCCTGGGGCTGTACGCGCAGGATCGCGCGATAGGCGCTGAGCGCGCTTTCGACGCCTGCCAGTTGCGCATACCGATCGTCCGTCCTTTCCGGATTCTCGATTTTGTAGACGGCCATCGCGAACGCGTACTGCAGCGTAATCTCACCGGCGTAGGGATAGTCCGTCTTCAAACCGCCGAGATAGTCGAGGCAGACGTTCACCGACACATCAGGCACGTCCACGAGCCATTGGAGCGCCCAGGCGCGATCGGCCCGGGCCTCCGGTTGCAGCGGAGCGGCTTCCAGCCTGTGCGTGATCGAGATGAAGCGCGCGCGTTCCTCGACCGACGAAGGCGCCCGGGATTGGGTCTGCGCCTGCGCCTGCGCTTGCGCTGTGCTCATCGGGGTCAGCGCAAAAACCAGCGCCAGCGCCAGCCATCCGAACAAGGACCGACGGCGCGCGCTCCCGGACGCGGTGACCGACATTCGCGGCTCCAATTTGATGATGTTCATGACGCACACGCCCCTGACTTCGCCGCCTAGTGCCTCGGCCTCGCAGGCCCGTTGTCCTCGCGCTGGCGGGCTTGGTAGGCGTCGATGAAGTCGAGCTGGCGCAGCAGCTTGTTGTGCGGGTCTAGGATGATGTGGGCGCCCTCGGGGGCGGTGAAGTCGCCCTTGCCGTCGCGCATCGGCAGGGTGCGCAGCTGGCCGTCGACCTCGACCTCGACCGGCATGGGGAAGGCCTCGGCGGTGTCGGTCCAGGCCACGCTGGCGCGGTCGCCGTCGCGGGTCAGGACCAGTTTCGGCAGGGCCGCCTGATAGACATAGGTGGCGAAGAACCAGCCGAGATCGCGCCGGCTCTCTTCATTGACGATGCGGATGAAGTCGGGCGTCGAGGCGTAGAGGGGCTCGAAATTGCCGGGGCGCGGATCGGGGCGGCCATAGACCAGACGGGTCAGGGAGCGCTTGAAGGCATCGTCGCCGATCAGCAGGCGCAACGAATGGGCGACGAGCGCGCCCTTGTAATAGAGGTCCAGCCCCGGGCCGGTGGCGTCGGTATAGACCGTCGCGGAATCCTGCGGCTTGCCCGAGACCAGAGGGAAGGTGTTGTGCAGACCCAGCCGCATGGTCGCCAGCTCGGCCTCCATATAACGGTCGCCGTTCAGCCAGCGGGCGTAGAGGGGCTGCATATAGGTGCCCAGCCCCTCGTGCAGCCACATGTCGTCCCAGGTGACATTGGTCATCTGGTTGCCGAACCATTCGTGGGCCAGTTCGTGCTGGAGCAGCCAGTCGTAGCCCTTGCCGTCCAGCTTGTAGGCATTGCCGTAGGCGTTGATGGTCTGGTGCTCCATGCCCAGGTGCGGGGTCTCGACCACGCCCATCTTCTCATCGCCGAAGGGGAAGGGGCCGACTTCGCTCACATAGAAGTCGAGCATCTTCGGAAACTCGGCGAACAGGGCCTCGGCGCGGTCCTGACGGTCGGAGGCGAGGCGCCAGAAGTGCAGGGGCACGGTGTTGCCGAACCGGCTGTGATAGTCGGCGGTCATCTCGACATACGGCCCGATGTTCAGGGCGATGGCGTAGGTGTCGGGGTGGGCCGCGGTCCAGTTCCAGGTGGTCGTGCTGTCGCCGTTGTCGGTCTTGCCGAGGAAACGGCCGTTGGACGGGGCCGAAAGGTCGGACGGGATGGTGATGTGCAGGTCGGCGCGGGCGGGCTCGCCCTCCGGATGGTCGATACAGGGCCAGAACAGGTCGCAGCCCTCACCCTGGACGGCGGTGGCGATCCACGGCTTGTTGTCGGGGGTTTGGGCCCAGACGAAGCCGCCATCCCAGGGGGCGTTCTTCGCCTGATGCGGCGAGCCCGAATAAGCGATGCGGAGCGAGGCCGTCTGGCCGGCGGCCAACGGGGTCGGCAGGGTGACGGTCATCCGGCCGTCGGGGTTGGTCCACTGGGCGGCGTCCAGCGTCTGGCCGTCGACCGAGACGGAGGAGATGGCGAAGACGGTATCGAACTCGACCACCAGCCGGTCGAGCGGGGCCGTGGCGGTGAAGTCGAGTGTCGCGACCGCGTCGATGGTCTTGCTGTCCGGCATCACCTTGAAGGCGAGGTCCGCCTTGTCGAAGCGCATGGCAAGCTGTTCGGGCGTGCGCGGCGTGCCGGTGGTCAGGGTGAAGGCGGTGCTCGCGGACGCCGGTTGGGGCGTCTGGGCCGGGGCCGCCGTTGCGGCGGCCAGCGCGGTCAGGGACAGGGTGGCGGCAAGAAGGAACCGGGACGCGGTCATGGACACTCCGAACAATGCGGGGCGACCCTAGACCGGGCAGGGCGGGGCTGTCGAACGCCCCAGGCCGTCAGAAGAGTTCGGGCCGGCGCAGGCGCAGGGCCGAGAGCAGAGCCAGGGTCTTCATGTCTTTGAGCGCGCCGTCGTCCTGAAGCCGGGCGAGATCGGCCAGAGGCGCCTCGACGACCTCGATCTCCTCATTCTCTTCTGCCAGCCCGCCGCCGGTCGCGACGCGGTCGGCCAGCGCATAGGCGCCGAGATAGAGGGCGATCCGTTCGGTGGAGACGCCGGGGCAGGAGTAGGCCGAAGCGACGAAGTCGAGCTCGCCGAGCGTCGCCCCGACCTCTTCCAGGGCCTCGCGGCGGACGGCGATCTCCTCGCTCTCGCCCGGATCGACCAGACCGGCGGGGGCTTCCAGCAGATGCGGATCGGCGGCGCCGTCGACGAGGGGGCCAGTCCGCATCTGGCGGACCAGCAGGGCGACGCGGCGTTCGGGGTCGTAGGGCAGGACGGCGACGGCCGAGCCGTGATCCTCGACCTCGCGAGTGATGATCACGCCCGAGTCGAGTTCGATGCTCGCCTTGTAGAGTTTCGACCAGCCTTCATAGACCGGCGTCTTCGAGATCAGTCGGCTCATTACGGCTCCACGGGGAGGGGAGAGGTGGCGACTCCGGAGGGACTCGAACCCCCGACCTCTGCTTTAGGAAAGCCTTGCTCTATCCGGCTGAGCTACGGAGCCACGCACCGGGACGACCTAGCGGTTCGTCGCGGGCGCGAAAAGCCCCGAGCGGTCCGTAATGCGACGCCTGACTGCCAGAAGCGACCGGTCCCTTCGGCGGCGGGGATTTCGGTTTGTGGTTAATCGGCTTTAAGATACAATATCTTGTAGGGAACAAATCCCGAATCGGGCCGTGTCGGTGATTCGGTCCTGATTCGTTTCGTGCCTGTTCCGCCCCCTGAAGCGACGCCGTTAATCGGCTCACCTGGCGGGATGAGCTGGCCGCCGATCCGGCTTTGACATCCTCTCCGTTTCGATCTGAAACTGTCTCCCGAACGGAGATCGCGAAATGGCGACCGCAGGAGAACGCAAAGGCGCCTGTCTGATCGTCGGCGCCGGAGACGGGGTCGGGGCGGCGGTGGCGCGGGCCTTCGCAAGGGACGGTCTGGCGGTCTGTGCGACACGGCGGCCCCGCCATCTGGACCAGCTGGAGGCGCTGGCGGCGTCGATCCGTGATGACGGCGGAGAAGCCCACGCCTACGGCGTCGATGCGCGTGATGAGGCGGAGATGATCGCCCTGGTCGACCGGATCGAGGCCGAGGTGGGGCCGCTGGAGGTGGTGGTCTTCAACATCGGGGCCAATGTCCGCTTCGGCGTGCGCGAGACGACGGCCCAGGTCTATTCCAAGGTCTGGGAGATGGCGGCTCTGGCCGGCTTCTTCGCCGGGCGCGAGGCGGCGCGGGTGATGGCGCCGCGCGGCAAGGGCACGATCCTGTTCACCGGCGCCACGGCCTCGACGCGCGGCGGATCGGGCTTCTCGGCCTTCGCGGGAGCCAAGGCGGCGCTCAGGCAACTGGCCCAGTCGATGGCGCGCGAGCTGGGCCCTGAGGGGATCCATGTCGCCCATGTGGTCGTCGACGGGATGATCGACGGGGCCTTCATCCGCTCGATGGTTCCGGATGCGGAGAAGAGGCTGGCGGACGACGAAATCGTCAGGCCCGACGAACTCGCGAAGAATTACGTCTGGCTGCATCATCAGCATCGCAGCGCCTGGACGTTCGAACTGGACCTGCGTCCGTGGAAGGAGACCTGGTGATGCCAGCCGCTCAGAGTGCTTCAAAGACGATCGATTTCATCTTCGATTTCGCCAGCCTGAACGCCTATCTGGCGTACCGCGCCCTGCCGGATCTGGTCGGGCGGACGGGGGCGACGGTGAACCTCATCCCCTGCCTGCTCGGCGGGATCTTCAAGGCGACCGGCAATCAGGCGCCCTTCTCGGCCTTCGCCGGGATCAGGGGGAAGCTGGACTATGAGATGCTGGAGATCCGCCGCTTCGTGAAGGCGCACGGCATCGTCGACTTTCAGATGAACCCCCACTTTCCGGTCAACAGCCTGCTGGCCATGCGCGGCCTGTGCGCCTGCGCGACGGGCGAGGAGTTCGACCGCTATGTCGACGCGGTTCTGGCCGGGTTCTGGGAGCGGGGGCTGTTGATGAGCGACCCGGCGGTGCTGGCGGGCGTCATCGACGAGGCGGGGCTGGAGGCCGAGCGTTTGCTGACGCTGGCCCAGACCGACGCGATCAAGGCGAAGCTGGCGGATAATACGGCGGCGGCGGTCGAGCGCGGGGCCTTCGGGGCGCCGACCTTCTGGGTCGGGGACGAGATGTTCTTCGGCAAGGAACGGCTGGGCCAGATCGAGGACCTGCTGTTCGCCTAGTGAGGCTCGGACGCCGGGACCCTGACAGAAGCGGGGCTGATCGCCGGGACGACGGGGGTGGCCACGGGAGCGATCACCGGGGCGGGGGTCGTCGTCGGCATCGTGGCGGGAGCGGTCGCTGACGTGACCTGGACAGAAGCCTGGGCGGCGGTGGCTGAAGCCGCCGAAGTCGGTTGGGCCGCGGTCTCGGCGCAGCCGCGCCCGGCGTAGAGGCCGTTCAGATAGTTCCAGCGGTCGCGCTTGGCGTCGGCCTCAGCTTCCTTCTTGTCCTTGCCGGAGCTGGTCAGTGCGTCGGCGCCGGCGATCGCCAGACCGGCGCCGGGGACCAGCATTGAGGCGCCCGCCCGGGCGATGCCGGCGGCGCGCCCCAGCAGGCCGGGCCCCTGTTCGCCCATGGAAGCGCTGATGGTCGCGGCCTCATCGGCCATCTGGGGGCAAGTCAGGGCATCGTCACCGGCGCGGACGACCGTGCCGGGAGCGTCCGTGTTTGCGGTCTGAGCCAGGGCGGGCTGGCCGGATACCAGAATCGTCGATGCGGCGGCGAGCGCCGCGCTTACGGGGATACGCATAGAAAGCCTCCACTCCACCCCCGAGGCCGGTCTAACGGGCGAGGCGGGCAAAGCGTTGCTCCGAACCGTCCGGCGCCGCTTGAGCAACCGAAACAGAATCGCCACCTTATGTCGGTCATGAGTGATCGCCCCACCGGCCTTGGCCCCTCCCGCGTCGTCGCGGTGCTGGGCCCGACCAACACCGGCAAGACCCACCTCGCGGTCGAACGGATGCTGGGCCACGCCTCGGGCATGATCGGCCTGCCGCTCAGACTGCTGGCGCGCGAGATCTATGAGCGGATCGTCAAACTGCGCGGCGCCTCGGCCGTGGCCCTGATCACCGGCGAGGAAAAGATCATCCCGACGCGGCCCCACTACTGGGTCTGCACCGTCGAGGCCATGCCGCTGGAGCGGGAGGTCGAGTTCCTGGCGGTCGATGAGATCCAGCTGGTCGCAGACCCCGAGCGCGGCCACGTCTTCACCAACCGGATGCTGCACGCCCGCGGCAAGTTCGAGACCATGTTTCTGGGCGCGGGGACGATGGCGCCTCTGATGCGGCGGCTGATCCCGGATCTGGAGATCGTCACCCGCGAGCGGCTGTCGCACCTGAGCTATGCCGGGTCGAAGAAACTGACGCGGCTGCCGCGCCGGTCGGCCATCGTCGCCTTCTCGACCGATCAGGTCTACGCCATCGCCGAGCTGATCCGGCGCCAGCGCGGCGGTGCGGCGGTGGTGATGGGATCCTTGAGCCCCCGCACCCGCAACGCCCAGGTGGCCCTGTTCCAGTCCGGGGAGGTGGACTTCCTGGTCGCCACCGACGCCATCGGCATGGGGCTGAACATGGACGTCGACCATGTGGCCTTCGCGGGACTGAGGAAGTTCGACGGGCGGCGGACGCGCTGGCTGCACGCCCATGAGATCGCCCAGATCGCCGGCCGGGCCGGGCGTCACGTCCGCGACGGCACCTTTGGCGTCACGGGCGAGTGCGAGGAGCTGGACGAGGATCTGGTCGAACAGGTGGTGTCGCACCAGTTCGATCCGGTTCAGGCGGCGGAGTGGCGCAACGCCCGGCTCGACTTCGACACCCTGCCGGACCTGCTGCGGTCGCTGACGAAGACGCCGGAGCGGGCGGGGCTGAAGCTGACGGCCCAGGCGCTGGACGAGACCCTGCTGCGCCGGGCCATGCAGGACGAGGACATCAAGCGGATCAGCCGGTCGCGCGGGACGATCATGCGGCTGTGGGAATGCTGCCAGCTGCCGGACTTCCAGAAGACGACGCTGGACGAACATGCGCGGCTGTCGCGGGATATTTTCCAGGCCCTGACCGGCAGGCGCGGGCGGCTGACCGACGACTGGATGGCCCCGCGTTTCGCGGAGCTGGATCGCGACGACGGCCAGATCGACCAGCTGTCGGCGCGGCTGAGCGGGGTGCGCACGCTGTCCTATATCGCGGCGCGGCCCGACTGGCTGGATCAGGCCAAGGGGTGGCGCGAGAAGACGCGGGCGCTGGAGGACCGGCTGTCCGACGTCCTGCACGAGCGGCTGACGGCGCGGTTCGTGGATCGCAAGACGACGGCCCTGATGCGGTCGCTGAACGACCGGGCCGGGACCCTGGCCGAGGTCGCGGACGACGGTGTCGTGACCGTGGACGGCGAGGCGGTCGGTCATCTGGAAGGCGTCAGCTTCGCGGGCCAGACCGGCGGCTCGCTGCTGGCCGACCGGACGCTGAAGGCCGCGGCCCTGCGCGCGGTGGCGCCGGAGATCACGCGGCGGCTGGGGCGGCTGGCGGCCGACCCGGACGAGGCCTTCGCGGTGACGCCCGAGGGCGAGGTGCTGTGGCAAGGGGCGCTGGCGGCGAAGATCGTCAACGCCGAGCCGTTCTCACCGCGCGTGCGATTGATCGGCGACCTGGGTCCGCAGGCGGCGCGCGACCGGGCGCAGCGGCGCATCGAGGCCTGGCTGGCGACGGAGTCTGGGCGGGCGCTGCGCGATCTGAAGCGGCTGAAGCAGGCGGTGGAGAGCGGGGGGCTGAAGGGCCTGCCGCGCGGCATCGCCTTCCGCCTGCTGGAAGCAGGCGGGATCATCGACCGGCGCGACGTCGAGCGCGATCTGGCGGCGCTGAGCCAGGTCGAGCGGCGAACGATCAAGACCTTCGCCATCAAGGTGGGGGCCCATTCGGTCTGGCTGCCGGGCGTGCTCAAGGCGCGCGGGCGGGTGACGGCCCAGGCGTTCGCGGCGAACGAGCCGTTCCGGGTCTCGGGCGACGGACTGGCCCTGCTGCCGATCCCCCAGCCGTCGGTACGCGCGCTCTCTGCCTTCGGGCGCCGGGCGGTGGGACGCTGGTCGGCGCCCGTCGAACTGCTGGAGAAGCTGGCCGAAGCCAAGCATGCGGCGGGCAAGGGCAATATCCCGGAGGCCGCCCTGGCTGAGCTGGGGCTGAAGGCGGGCGAGGCGGGGGCGTTGTTGGCGGCGCTGAAGACCACCCGCGCCCAGCAACCGGACCGGCCGGGCAAGCCGGTGGTCATCAAGGACTCGCCCTTCGCCAAACTGGCCGAGCTGACGGCGGCGCCTCAGCCCGCCAGGCGCAAGCGACCCCGGCGGAAGAAGGCAGCCTCGTGAGTTCGGGAGAGACCTCGGTCCGCGTCGATGTCTGGCTGTGGCGGGCGCGGTTCGCGAAGTCGCGGTCGATCGCGGCGGATCTGGTCGAGCGGGGCGCGGTGCGGCTGACCCATCAGGGGCGACAAACGCGGCTCGACAAGCCTAGCCGGGTCGTTCACCCGGGCGACGAGATCACCTTCGCCGTCGACGGCCGGGTGCGGGCGGTGCGCGTGGAAGCCCTGGGCGAGCGGCGCGGACCCCCGGCGGAGGCCCGCGCCCTCTATGTCGATCTTATTGAGCCGCCGCAGGCGCCGCCGGCTCCTGCTTCGTGAACTCGCCTTCGATGTGCAGGGTGACATCGTCGCCGAGGCCGACGCCCAGGCCGTAGCTGACGCCGAAGTCCGAGCGCTTGATCGTGGTCTCGCCGTCGAAGCCGACGCGGTATCCCTTGTTCATGTACGGCCCGGCCTGGTTGAAGCGGACCGCCAGGGTCACCGGACGGGTCACGCCCTTGATGGTCAGGTCGCCGACGACGGCGGCCCTGGAGCCGTCCTCACGGTCCACGGTCACCGAGGTGGCCATGAAGGTCGCGGTCGGGAACCGGGCGGCGTCGAAGAAGTCCGGCGTCTGGAGGTGACCCTTCAGGGCGTCGTTGTTCGGGGCGACGTCGGCGATCGGCACGACGGCGCTGAGGGTCGAGGCCGAGGGGTTGGCTGGATCGATCGTCAGGTCGGCCGAGACGTTGGTGAACTGGCCGGTGTAGGTCGAGAAGCCCAGATGTTTGACAGACCAGGTGATCTTGCCGTGGTCCGGATCCAGCTTGTAGGTCCCGGCCTGAACCTCGACCGGGTTCTGGGTCGCCGCCGACTGGGCGACCGCGCCGTGGGCGATGAGACCGCCGCCGACGAGGGCGAAGGCGAGGGCTGCGGCTGCGCTGGTGCGGACGAAGAGGCGACGATTCAACATGATGGGCTCCGGGAGGGGTGTCAGGTCGATCTAACTGCAATCGACACTGATGCAATAGCAGTTCGTCCCGGTGCGACAAGAAAGCCATGCTGTCCGGCGTCGATAGAACCGCTGAGTTGACACCCCCGGCCGCCGGGGCCATGTCCCCGAACCGCCCTCTCTCAATCGCCTGACGTGATCTCCGCCCGCCATGACCTACATCGTCACCGACGCCTGCGTGAAATGTAAGTTCATGGATTGCGTCGAGGTCTGCCCCGTCGACTGCTTCTATGAGGGCGAGAACTTCCTGGTCATCGCGCCGGACGAATGCATCGACTGCGGCGTCTGCGAGCCGGAATGCCCGATCGACGCGATCAAGCCCGACACCGAGGACGAGCCCGACGGCAAGTGGCTGCAGATCAACGCCTCCTACGCCAAGGTCTGGCCGAATATCACGGTGAAGGGCACGCCCCCCGCCGACCGTGAGGAGTGGGAGCGGGTCGAGAACAAGTTCGAGAACCATTTCAGCCCGAACCCGGGCAAGGGTTCCTGATCCAACCTTTGGCCTATCGCCGCAATGCGGTCGCAATTCACCCCTTCGCGCCAAAGGCGGAGGGGACGTTTTGAAATTGCCTCGTTTTGTGATATGTTCCTTCACATTGGATCGGGCGGTCAGCAGTTTCACTGCGCCGCCCGAGTTTGCGACAGAATCCCGCCCATGAAGGCGGGGTCGGCCAGAGGTTTGGTGATCCGTTTCTGCATTTGACGCCTGAACAGTCCCCCCGACGGCCTCGCCGGCGGTGGGAAAACTGTTTGCGCAGTGTGCTTTCGCTTCGCCGATCCCTGTGTCCGGGAAAGGAATGACATGACGAACAAGAGCGGTCTGGAATTCAAGGTTGGCGATGCGGTCGTCTATCCGGCGCACGGCGTCGGCAAGGTCGTCGCGATCGAGACCCAGGAAGTCGCCGGCATGTCGCTGGAAGTCTATGTCGTGACCTTCGACCACGAGAAGATGACCCTGCGTGTCCCGACGAAGAAGGCCAAGACCGCCGGCCTGCGTTCGCTGGCCGCCGACGACGTCGTCACCAAGGCCCTGACCACCCTGAAGGGCCGCGCCCGCATCAAGCGCACCATGTGGTCGCGTCGCGCGCAGGAATACGAAGCCAAGATCAACTCGGGCGACCTGATCTCGATCGCCGAAGTGGTCCGCGACCTGCACCGCGCCGACTCGCAGCCGGAGCAGTCCTACTCGGAACGCCAGCTGTATGAATCGGCTCTGGACCGGATGGCTCGTGAAGTCGCCGCCGCCAACCGCATCGACAAGGACGCCGCCGTCGAGCTGCTGTCCAAGTCGCTGAGCGCCAAGAAGGCCGTCGCCGCCGCCGCCGTGGACGCCGACGCCGAGGAAGCCGAAGCCGCCTGATCCGTTCGCGGAACCAGAGACTGAAAAGCCCGGGAGCGATCCCGGGCTTTTTGCTGTCTGGCCTCTACCTGCGCGCTAGAACGCCGGAATGTCGGCCGAGCCCCGGATGGTCAGCCGGGCTTCGCTGCCGGCGGGCATGACGCCGCTGGCGGACGGAACCGGCTGCCCGCCGCCGATCCAGAGCGTCAACGGTCCGGCGAGGACCGAGCGGCGTCCCCGATCGTCGACCGTACTCATCGCCGTGGGGCTGAGGTCGAAGTCGATCCGGCGGGTTTCTCCGGCCCTGAGCAGGACGTGCCGGAAGCCGACGAGGCTGCGTACCGGCGCATCGGGACCCGGGCGGGAAGCATAGAGCTGGACCACCTCGGCGCCGTCGCGCAGGCCGCTGTTGGTGACGTCGACGGAGACCTTCGCGGTCGAACCCGCCGCGACATCCTCGTGGTCGAAGATCAGGGGCGAATAGGCGAACCGGGTGTAGCTGAGCCCATGACCGAACGGGTAAAGCGGCGCGCCGTGGAAGCGGCGATAGGTGCGGCCGTCCATACCGTAGTCGGTGAAGGGCGGCAGATCGTCGGCGGACTTGTAGAAGGTCACCGGCAGACGGCCCGAGGGACTGAAGTCACCGGCGATCAGCTCGGCTACGGCCTGACCGCCCTGACCGCCCGGATACCAGGCCTCGATGATGGCGGGCAGGTGGGCGTCGGCCCAGTTGACGCTCATCGCCGAGCCGTTGGCGAGCACCAGGATGACGGGCTTGCCGGTGGCGTGCAGCCGCTCGAGCAGCTGTTGCTGGGGCGCGGGCAGGTCCAGGCTGGTGCGGTCGCCGCCAGCGAAGCCCGGGGCCTGGACGACCATTTCCACGCCTTCGAACTTCGAGGTCAGGCCGCCGACGAAGACGATCAGATCGGCGTCCTCGGCGGACCGCATGGCTGGTTCGGCGCCGGAGCCGGGCTTGCTCCACTGCAGCTTCTGGCTGGCGCGAGAGCCCTTCTGGATGGCCTCGACGCGGATCGCGTGGGGGCGGTCGGCGGTCAGGTCGATGGCGGTGTCGGAGGTGGGCCAGGCGGCGTCCCAGACGTCGGCGACCAGCACATCGTCCACGAAGACGCGATAGCCGTTCGCGCCGGTGTACCGGAAGCGGTACTGGCCGGGCTCGGCGACCTTCAGGAAGCCGGTCCAGCGGATGGAGGTCTCGCGCTCCTGCCGCACCGGGCTGCCCCAGGCGAATTTGGCGTTGGGGTCGGTTCGGGCGGCGACGGGCGCGCCCGACAGATCCGGGCCGGCGAACTCCTCGGCGGTCAGGCCGGGCGTGGCGCAGGCCGCGTCCACGCAGAAGGCCAGGTCGGGGACGTCCTCCAGCGGCGGGGCGACCCAGCCGGTCCCTTCCACAAAGCTGATCTCGGCATCGGGGTAACGGGCCTTCAGACCGTCGAGGATGGTGACCGGATGCGAGGGCGTGCCGTTGTAGTTGCCGACCAGGGCCTCGACGGTATTGGCGTTGGGGCCGATCACGGCGATGCGACGCGGCGCGGCGCGCAGGGGCAGGAGGCCATCGTTCTTGAGCAGGACCAGCGATTCCCGCGCCGTCTGCAGCGCCAGGTCGCGATGGGCCGGGGTGTCGTAGTCCGTGGCCTTGATCGCGGCGAAGGGGCCCGTCCCGGGCGGATCGAAGGTCCCCAGCCGCATGCGGGCGACGAACAGGCGATGCAGGGCGGCGTCGAGCACGCTTTCGGGCAGCAGTCCCTGTTCGACGGCCTTGACCGTGGTCTCGGGCTTGAAGGTCCCGTTGGCCATGAAGTCGCAGATCAGGTCGGTGCCGGATTTCAGCGCCAGGGCCACGGCCTCTTCAGGCGTGCGGACGGTGGCGTGGGAGGTTGGCAGATAGAAGTCGGCGATGGCGGCGCAGTCGGACACGACATGGCCGTCGAACTTCCACTCGTCACGCAGGCGGCGCTGCAGATAGTCGGTGTTGGCGCAGGCCGGGGCGCCGTCGATAGCGTTGTAGGCGCACATCAGGGCCTGGGCGTGGGCCTCGGTGACAGCGGCGTGGAAGGCCGGGAGATAGGTCTCGATCACGTCGCGCGGCGAGGGATGGATGTCGTCGCGGTGACGGCCGGCCTCGGGGCCGCTGTGGACGGCGAAATGCTTGACCGCGGCGATGGCCTGGGGGTGCAGCGGGTCGTCGCCCTGCAGGCCCTCGATGAAGGCCACCCCGAAGCGGGAGGTCAGATAAGGGTCCTCGCCCCAGGTCTCCTGCCCCCGGCCCCAGCGCGGGTCGCGGAAGATGTTCACGTTGGGCGACCAGACGGTGAGGCCGCGATACTGGCGGGTCGAGCCGTCGGGGGCGCGATCCTCGAGGTTCTTGGCCCGGAACTCGACGCCGATGACGTCGGCGACCTGATGGATCAGGTCCGTGTCCCAGGTCGCGGCCATGCCGATGGCCTGCGGGAAGACAGTGGCCTCGCCCGCCCGCGCCACGCCGTGCAGGCCTTCGCTCCACCAGTTGTAGGCGGGAACGCCGAGGCGGGGGATGGCCGGGGCGCCGTGCTGGATCTGGGTCGCCTTCTCCGCCAGCGTCATGCGCGAAACGAGGTCGGTCGCCCGGGCCTCGGCCGAGGCCGTCGGGTCCAGATAGATCGCCGGGGCGGACGGCGGCGTGGGGGCGACCTGCCGGGCCAGGCCCAGGCCGGGCGACAGACTGACCGCCAAGGCCAGGACGACGGTCAACGCCTTGTTCATGGGACCTCCCCGGCGGAACGCCGCTCCCGGTGCGCTGTTGGATCGCGCTTAAGGTCTCATTTGTATTATAATATGAGTTGAGGTGTCCAGATCGGCGAGGGCGGAGCGACGCGAGGTCGCGGGCCGCCCTAGTGCTTCGCGCCGGGTTTGAGCCGCATCGCCTGATGCAGAACGAAGGCGATGATCCCGCCGACCACCGTGCCAATGACGGCGGAGATCAGGGCGGTGGTCAGCCAGCCGGCGAGGCCGCCGATGGGACCGAGGGCCGAGGCGATGGCGTGGGACAGGTGTTCGACCGGCTCGGCGGGCCAGGCAAGGCCGAGCGTATGGGAGCCGTGCAGCAGGATGCCGCCGCCGACCCAGAGCATGGCGAAGGTGCCGATGGTGGACAGGGCGCTCATGACGACAGGCATGGCCTTGACCATGCCCCGTCCGAGCGCGCGGACGCCCTTGCTGTCGCGCTGGGCCAGGTGCAGGCCGACGTCGTCCATCTTCACGATCAGGCCGACCACGCCATAGACGACGACGGTCATGATCAGGCCGACGATGATCAGGACCCCGGCCTGGGTCAGGAGGGGCTCCGAGGCGACGTCGGACAGGGCGATGGTCATGATCTCGGCCGAGAGGATCAGGTCGGTGCGTACGGCGCCCGAGACCGTGGCTTTCTCAAGAGCGGCGGGATCGTCATGGGTCGGGCCGTCGTCCTCGTGACCGCCCGCGCCGAACATCTCCATCAGCTTCTCGGCGCCCTCGAAACAAAGATAGGCGCCGCCGCACATCAGAATGGGGGTGATGGCCCAGGGGGCGAACGCGGTCAGCAGCAGGGCGACCGGCAGGATGACCAGAAGCTTGTTGCGGACGGAGCCGACGGCGATCTTGCCGATGATCGGCAGTTCGCGGGCCGGGGACAGGCCGACCACGTAGCGCGGGGTGACGGCGGTGTCGTCGATGACCACGCCGGCCGCCTTGGTCGAGGCCTTGCCGGCAGCGGCGCCCATGTCGTCGACGGAGGCCGCGGCCAGTTTGGCGATGCCCGCCACGTCGTCGAGCAGGGCGATAAGTCCGGAGGGCATGGGCGCTGTTCAGGTTCGAGAAGGGGAGACCTTCGGGCCTAGAGCAGCCTCACCACCTTGTCGATGCGCCGCAGATCAGAAGTATTCGGCGTTGGCCGGGCATTGGGCGTTGAGGCGACGGGCGGTGATGCTGGCCGGGATATAGGGGGTGCCGCGCAGCAGCTGGGCGCCGCCGTTGAACTGGAAGCTCTCGGGGCGATAGGTGCCGCGCAGGCGCACGTTGAAGCGACGGCCCTTGCGGTCCTGACACGTCCCTTCGAAATGGGCGTTGCCGCCGCCGACCTCGCGCACCGGATAGGTGCAGGCATAGCGGCGGGTGGAGATGCCGCCGAAGAAGCGCGAGATGTCCTGCGGTCGCACGCATTTGGTTTCGGTGTTGCGGTCGCCCACGGCGCTGGTGGTGTACTCCCAATAGCCGGGCAGGACCGGTTGGGCCGGGGCCGGGGTCTGGGCGTGCAGGTCGCGGGTCGGCGAGGCCAGCAGAATCGCGCCCGCGAGGGCAGGGGCGGCGACGGCGGCGATACGAATGGCCACGGAGGTTTTTGGCGTCTTCATCTCTAAAAGGTCCCGGTCAGCGTCTTTCGCTGTTATGCCTTCACTATATGGCGGCTTTTGAACGGCGGCTGAACAGGGTGTTTCGATCAGGCCCAGACTCGGTTTCCGGGCCGAAAGCCTTGACGTCGCGCAGGCCGTTCCTCTATACGGCCCCCTCTCGCGAAGGGGACCCCTCCTTGCGCGCCCCTATTTCATGCGTCCGGTGCGTTTTGCCGGGCGATCACCTCAAGGATCAGACGATGTCGCGTCGTTGCGAACTCACCGGTATCGGCCCGATGGTCGGCCACAGCGTGAGCCACTCGAATGTGAAGACCAAGCGCCGCTTCCTGCCGTCGCTGAAGAAGGTCAAGCTGGCTTCGGAAGCCCTGGGCCAGACCTTCACCCTGCGGATCTCGAACGCCGCCCTGCGCACCCTGGACTACAAGGGCGGCCTGGACGCCTATATCGTCAAGGCCGGCGACGAACAGCTGTCGCTCTCGGCCCAGCGCATCAAGCGTCAGGTCAAGGCCAAGCTGGCCGAGCAAGCCGCCGCCTGATTTCGGCGCTGCTGACAAGAGTTTGAAAAGGCCGGTGGAAACACCGGCCTTTTTGCTTTTCCGTCCCACGCAGTGGGGAGGGGGACCGCCCGCCACTTGCGGGTGGTGGAGGGGTTGGTTCAGCCTGCGCGGCCTACCGCCAGGGCGAACCTTCGCCGTGTTTGCCGATGCTCTTCCACTCGGGCGGGGCGGCCTTGTGGACGTATTGCTCCGAGACCAGCCAGCCCTTGAAGGGCCGCAGGGTCCCCAGGCACATCAGGGCCAGCAGGGGGAAGGTCACCGCGAAATGCACCCAGATCGGCGGGTGGACGGTGAACTCGAAGGCCATGAAGGCCATCATCCCGACCACGCCCACGCCCGACATGACGAAGAAGGCCGGGCCGTCCGCCGGATCGGCGAAGCTGTAATCGAGGCCGCAGACCGGGCAGCTGTCGCGAATCGTCAGATAGCCCTTGAGCAACGGACCCTTGCCGCAACGCGGGCAACGGCAGCGGATGCCGGTGCTCAGGGTGTTGAGCGGCGGATATTCGGGCGAGGTCTCGGCCGGGTCTGACATGACGGCTCCTTTGAGCGGGATGTCGGCGCGCGGACGGTGTGGCGCAAGGCGGCGTCCTGTCCTTGGACGATTTGTCCAACCCGGTTCGGTGACGATCAGGGCGTTGGGCGCGTCGCATTCCAGACGAAGACGAAATTGCGATGCTCGGCCCAGGTCTGTCCCTCGACGTGATCGCCCGCCAGACAGGCCGCGGTGTGATAGGGGCCGACGCCGTCGGTGGTGCGGAAGGACACGCACAGCCGTCCGTTCTGGGCTTTCCAGCGGCCTGCCTCGATCGTGCTTTCATAGAAGTCGCCGGTGACCGTGCCGTCGGCGACGAAAGTCAGGTGCATCGGCTTCGTATAGGGCTGGGCCGGATTGGTGCTCAGGTCGACTGTCCAGGCGCCATCGAGGGCGCCTGCGCCGGGATTCGCGGCCGCCTGCGGCCCTGCGAGCGCCGCCATCATCATCAGGATCAGCATTCGGGCCTCCGTTCGGTCATGAGGCTGCGCCCGCGCGTCAACAGTGGCAAGCTGGTCACGCCTCATTAACCGCGTTGAAAGGCCCCGCGCGCGAGTGTGCGCGTCAATGGTTGGGCCGTCCTCGAGAAAATCGATCGCGAGGACCTCCGTGGCGCTGGGCGCCGTGGGGGCGGTCGTGCTCGCCCCGATCCTGACCGCCGCCGCGCCGGCGATCGCGCAGGAAGCCTCCAGTGCGCTGGAGCCCCTGACCATCCGCCTTGGCACCACCCGCCACGGCGAGGCCCAGAACTTCACCCGCGTCGAGTTCGCCGGGGTCATCGGCGCGCGTTCGAGGGTCCGCCGCGAGGGTCAGGCGGTCATCGTCCGCATCGGCACCACCGCCGCCCCGGACATCAACCTGCTCAAGAACAGCCTGCCGCCGGGTGTGACCAAGGTCGAAACCCGGGCGGTCCAGGGCGGCTCCGAGGTGCTCCTGACCCTGGCCCAGGGCGCCGATGCGCGTTCGGGCGTGGCCGACGGCGCGGTCTGGCTGAACCTCTATGCCCCCGGCGCCCAGCCCCAGGCCGGTCTGACGACCTCCAGCGCCGTCCCGGCCAACGGGGTCGTGCCGGTGACCACCACGGCCGAGGCCGACCGGGTGGTGATGAGCTTCCAGTGGGCCGCGCCGGTCGGGGCCGCGGTCTTCCGCCGCGACGACGCCGTCTGGATCGTCTTCGACACTGCCGCCAAGATGGGCCTGCCCAAGGGCGCCAAGATGGGCCCCGCCGGAGAGGCGCGCTGGGCCCAGGGCCCGGGCTACACCGCCATCCGCATCGCGGCTCCGGAAAACCTGGCGGTCTCGGCGACGGGGCAGGGCGCGACCTGGACCGTGACCATCGGCGGCATGCCGACCAGCCCGGCCCAGGCCGTTGAGGTCGATCGCGACGACACTGCCCGGACCGCCCTGGTCGCGCGCATGGCCGGGGCGACCAAGGCCATCTGGCTGACCGATCCGATGATCGGGGACCGGTTCGCCGCCGTCACCGCGCTGGCGCCCGGCAAGGGCTTCGACGCCCGCCGCCAGACCATCGACGTCACCCTGCTGCCCACCGCCCAGGGGATGGCGGTCGAGACGCCGACCGACGACCTGACGATCGTGGCGGCCGGCGATCTGGTGACCGTGTCCCGGCCGCAGGGACTGACGATGTCGGCGCCGTCGGAAGCCGTTCTGGACGCCGCGCCCGACGCCCCGCACCTGCCGCGCAAGGCGGCCTATCCGGCGATGATCCTGGCCGACTGGGCCGATCCGGGCGCCGAGGGCTTCTCCGCCCGCTACCGCGAACTTCAGAACGGGGCCGAACAGGAGACCGGCCAGGCCTCTGACGATCCGCGCACCCCGATCGAGGCGCGTATGGGTTTCGCCCGCTTCCTGATCGCCTCGGGGCTCGGCTTCGAGGCTATCGGCGTGCTCAACGCCATGATCGTCAGAACACCCAGCCTGCAGGGCGAGCCCGAGGTGCGCGGCCTGCGCGGCGCGGCCCGGGCCTCGATCGGGCGATTCGAGGAGGCCGAGGCCGATTTCGCCTCGGGCGCCCTCGCCGGCGACCCCTCGACCAGGGTCTGGCAGGGCTATGTCGCGACCCAGCGCGGGGACTGGACGGGCGCACGTCTGGCCTTCACCGCAGGCGCTTCGGTCATCGACCAGTTCCCCAACGACTGGAAGGCCCGGTTCGGCGCGGCCCACGCCCTGGCGGCGCTGGAGCTGGGCGATCTGCCGGCCGCTCGATCCCTGCTGGCTTTCAGCTTCAGCCAGCGCGCTCCGGCGGCCGATCAGCTGACCGCGCGGCTGGTGCAGGCCCGGCTGTTCGATCTGGACGGCCAGAGCGACCGGGCGCTGGCGGTCTATACGGCCGTGGCCCGCGCGCCGCTGGACGGCATCGCGACTCCCGCCAAACTGGGCGTGGTCAAGATCTCCCTGGCCAAGGGAATCATCACCCCCGACGCCGCCGCCAAACAGCTGGAAGAGCTGAAATGGCGCTGGCGGGGCGATGCGACCGAACTTGCCGTCGTCCGGACCCTGGGCAGCATCTACCTGCAACAGGGCCGGTACCGCGAGGCGCTGGAGGTGCTGCGCAGCGGCAACAAGCGGATGATCAACCTGCCGGGCGCCCGCGAGATCCAGGACGACCTGTCCTCGACCTTCCGCGCCCTGTTCCTGCAGGGCGCCGCCGACGGACTGCAGCCGGTGCAGGCCCTGGCCCTGTTCTACGACTTCCGCGACCTGACCCCGATCGGCGCCGACGGCGACGAGATGGTGCGGCGTCTGGCGCGCCGCCTGATCGACGTCGACCTGCTGGACCAGGCCGCCGAACTACTCAAACACCAGGTCGACGAACGTCTGGACGGGGTGGCCAAGGCCCAGGTCGCGACCAACCTGGCCACCGTCTATCTGATGGATCGTCAGCCGGAGAAGGCGCTTCAGGCGCTGTGGAGCTCGCGCACCACCCTGCTGCCGGTCGCCATGGCCGCGGAGCGCCGGGCGCTGGAGGCGCGCGCCCTGATGGATCTGGGCCGCTACGATCATGCGCTGGAGCTGCTGGAGGGCGACGCCACGCCCGAAGGTCTGGATGTGCGGGCCGAGATCTACTGGAAGCAGCAGAACTGGGCCGGGGCCGCCAAGGTCTATGACCAGCGGCTGGGCGAGCGGTTCAAGGATACGGCGACGCCGCTGGACGCCGCGGACGAGAGCCGGGTGATCCGCGCCGGGGTCGGCTATTCGCTGGGCCACGACCTGCCGGCCCTGTCGAAGCTGTCGCGCGCCTATCTGCCGTTCGCGGCGCGGGCGCGGTCGGCGGCCTCGATGCGTATCGCCCTGTCGGGCTTCGACGGCCAGGAGGGGGCGGTTCAGGCCAGCGACTTCGGCCAGCTGACCGCCGGCGCCGACACCTTCGCCGGATGGGTCCAGGCGATGAAGGCGGACTTCAGAAAGCAGACGGGCGGGAACGGCTGACCGCTCCCGCCCGCTTTTCCGTGTCGCGATGCGACGCGGAGATCGGTCTTACTTGTTGACCGCGTCCTTGAGGGGCTTGGAGACCCGGAAGCGGACGGCCTTGGAGGCGGCGATCTTGATGGTCGCGCCCGTGGCCGGGTTGCGGCCTTCGCGCTCGGCGCGGGCAGCGGTGTCGAAGACGCCCAGGTTCGAGATGCGGACGTCGCCGCCGGCGGTCAGCGACGAATGGATGTTCTTGACGATCGCTTCCAGCACGCGGCCGGCGTCGGCCTGCGAAACACCGGCGTCCTTGGCGACAGCGGCGATCAGTTCAGCTTGAGTGGTCATGTGGTCGTTTCCATAAACTCGCCCGATTCCGGACGATGACCGGGGGATCAACACGCTTTTGGGGCGGCTTGGCAAGCGCCGTTGACGCGCAAACGCCGTGACAGCGGGGGTTTACCCCCCGACAGTATGTCGCGTGAAGCTCTCGACAAGGCTCCCGGCGACCAGTCTCCAGCCGTCCACGAGCACGAAAAAGATGAGCTTGAACGGCAGGGAAATCACCACCGGAGGCAGCATCATCATGCCCATGGACATGAGCACGCTGGAGACCACCAGATCGATCACAAGAAACGGAACGAAAAGGAGAAATCCGATTTCAAAGGCCTTCTTCAACTCGCTGATCATGAAGGCCGGAGTGACCACGCGCAGGGGCAGGTCGGCCATCTCCGTATTGGGCTCCACCTTGCTCAGTCTGACGAAGAGGGAGAGGTCCCCGCGATCGACTTGGGCGAGCATGAAGTTTTTCACAGGTTCTGACGCCGCATCAAACGCTTGAGGCAGCTCCATCTGCTGATCGAGCAGGGGGCGGATGCCCGAATCATAGGCGTCCTGCCAGGTCGGAGCCATGACGATGGCGCTCAGGAACAGAGCCAGGGACACCAGAACGGCGTTCGGCGGCGACTGCTGCATGCCCAGGGCGGTGCGCAGCAGGGACAGGACCACGATGATCCGCACGAAGCTGGTGGTCATGATCACGATCGAGGGCGCCAGCGACAGGACGGTCATCAGACCGACCAGCTGGACGACCCGCTCGGTCAGGCCGGCGCCGGTGCCGAGATCGACGTTGATCGAGGAGCCGGTGCTCGCAGCCGCCGCCGCATCCTGGGCGAAGGCGGCCAGGGGCCAGATCAGGCAGAGCAGGGTGGTGACCAGCGACAGCAGGGCCGCGCGCTTGAGCTCGGCGCGTGTCGGGACGGTGAAGATCGAGGCGGCGAGCTTCACTTCGGACCCCCCTTGTTCAGGGCGGAGAGGTTCAGGCGCGCGAACGGGCGGGGCGTCTCTGCGGCCGGCTCGGGCGCGGGCGCGATCGGGGCGGGCCGTTCGGCGGGCTGGCGCGGCTCGATCAATTCGCGGCCCTCGCCGAGCAGGATCAGGCGCTCCTCGTCATCGACGCGGACCAGGACCAGCCGGCGGGCCGGGTCCAGCACCAGGGTCTCCATGACCTGCAGGCGACGCTCGCCCCGTTCGGCGCCGATCTTGGCCAGAAGCTGGGGAGCGTAGCGGCGGGCGGCCCAGGCGCAGAGCCCGATCAGGCCCAGCACAAAGGCCAGGCCGAAGATGGCGCGGGCGAAATCAAGGACGTTCATGCGGGCGACGGTTCCGGGGCCGCTGGAACGCGCGGCCGGTCGGGGCTGACTCTTTAACCATCGTGGTTAACGACCCGTTGAAATAACGCCTTGTTAACCATGCAGGCGGCATTTTCTGCCTATCCGATCAGGAGACGCGCCCGATGGGCATCGCCGACGTTCCACTGCTGGGCCAGATCAAGGGCCGCCTGAACTGGCTCGACGAGCGCCAGCGGGTGGTCTCGCAGAACATCGCCAACTCCTCGACGCCCGGCTTCGTCGCCCGCGATCTGCAGCAGCCAGCCAATGCCGACTTCGCCGCCGCGATGCGGCAGGGCGGGGGTCTGCAGATGGCGCGCACCAATGCGGCCCATATCGCTCCGGCCCAGACCAATGTGGCGCGTTTCTCGTCCCAGGCCTCGCCGGACTCGGAGACGACGCTGGACGGCAATTCGGTCGTGCTGGAAGAGCAGATGCTCAAGATGTCCGAGAGCCGCATGGCCTATGACGCCGCGATCGGCCTGTATCAGAAGTCCATGTCGATGCTGCGGATGGCCGCCAAGAAGCCCGGCGGCTGAGCCGGGATCAGGAATAGACCATGCCAGATCCGGTTCCGCCCCGTAACACCGCCATGGCCGTGGCCTCGAGCGCCCTGCGCGCCCAGCAGTCGCGCATGCGGATCATCGCCGAGAACATCGCCAACGCCCAGTCGACGTCCGAGACGCCCGGCGGCACGCCCTATCGCCGCCAGATCCCGGTGTTCGAGGCCCGCAACGTCGACGGCGCGACCGGCGTGGCGCTGGCCGAGGTCAAGCCGGACCAGAGCGACTTCAAGATGGACTACGACCCCTCGCACCCGGCGGCCAACGCCGACGGCTATGTGATGCGGCCCAATGTCGACACCCTGGTCGAGGCCATGGACATGCGCGAGGCGCAGCGCGCCTACGAAGCCAATCTGAACGTCATCGAGACGGCGCGGTCGATGGAAAGCCGCACCCTCGACATCCTGAAGCGATAGGACCCGATAGATGAACCCCTTGGCGGCGGCGAAGGCCTATGCGGCGGTGCAGGGCGGCGGAATGCCGACAGGCGGGGCGGCTCCAGCGGCGGCGCCTGGCTTCGGCGAGATGCTGCAGAACGTCATGGGCGACATGACGAAACAGACCCGGGCCGCCGAGACCCAGATGACCGGCGCCATCCAGGGCCAGAGCAATATGATCGACGTGGTCACCTCGGTGTCCAGCGCCGAGGCCTCGCTGGAAACCGTCATCGCCGTGCGCGACCAGGTGATCCAGGCCTATCAGGAAATAATGCGCATGCCGATCTGACGGCCTATATAGGCCGCCATGTCCATGATTCATCTCAAGCGCTGGAACCTCTCCATCGGGGCCGGCCAACCGCTCGTCGTCATCGCCGGCGTCAATGTGCTCGAAAACCTCGACATGGCTCTGGCCGTCGGGCGCGAGCTCAAGGCCAACTGCGAGGACCTGGGTCTGCCCTATGTCTTCAAGGCCAGCTTCGACAAGGCCAACCGGTCGTCGATCACCTCCTATCGCGGTCCCGGGATAGACGAGGGGCTGAAGCAGCTCGAGATCATCAAGGCCGAGCTGAACGTGCCGATCTGCACGGACATCCACGAGGTCGACCAGGCTGAGCGCATCGCCGCCGTCGCCGAACTGGTCCAGATCCCCGCCTTCCTGTGCCGCCAGACCGATCTGGTCGTCGCCGCTGCCCGCGCCACGGCGGCCGCCGGCGGCTGGATGCACGTCAAGAAGGGCCAGTTCCTGGCTCCCTGGGACAGCGCCAACATCATCAAGAAGGCCCGCGAGGCGGCGCCCGAGCTCGACATCGTCATGTGCGAGCGCGGCGTGTCTTTCGGCTATAACAACCTGGTCGTCGACATGCTGGGCATCGGCCAGATGCAGAAGCTGGGCGTGCCGGTGACCATCGACGCCACCCACGCCGTCCAGCTTCCGGGGGCCGATCCGCGCACCAGCGGCGGTTCGACCGGCGGGCGCCGCGAAGGCGTGTCGATCATCGCCAAGGCGGCCGTCGCCGCCGGCGCCGACGGCGTCTTCCTGGAGTTCCACCCGGACCCGGACAAGGCCCTGTGCGACGGTCCGAGCTGCCTGCCGCTGACCGCCTCCCATGGCCTGCTCAAGACCCTGAAGACGATCCACGAAGCCGTTCAGGCCTGATCCTCGCGGGGAACCGCCCGGTTCCCTGAGCGCTGGCCTCTCTCGGAGCTTCCGGGAGAACGCCGTGCTGAAAGACAAACCCTCGTCCGCCATCGTCGCCGTGAAGGATCTCGCCCGCGCGAGGGCCTTCTACGGCGGAACGCTCGGTCTGGAGGCCACGCCCGAGACCAGCGACCAGATCCTGGTGTTCAAGACCGGGGCCACGAAACTGGTCGTCTATGTCTCCAGCTATGCGGGAACCAACCAGGCCAACGCCGTGGTCTGGGGCGTCGGCGAGGACATCGAGGCCGTGGTCGCCGACCTGACCGAAAAGGGCGTCGCCTTCGAGAACTACGACATGCCCGGCGCGACCTTCGAGAACGGGGTACATCGGATGGGCGACTTCCGCATGGTCTGGTTCAAGGACCCTGACGGCAACATCCTGCACATCAACAGCGGTACTTAAGGCCAGTTGCGCGGGTTGCTGAACGGCCTAGGCTGAGACGCCCGACCTCCCCGGGCCGCTATCCGTCGAGTCTGGCCGTGCCCCAACAGATCCTGATCGCCGAAGACGACGTCGGCGTTCGCGAGTTTCTCGCCATCACCCTCGGCGGGGCCGGGTTCGAGACCGTCGAGGCCACGGACGGGGCGGCGGTGCTGACCCGACTGGCCTATGCGCCGCCGGCGATGGTGCTGATGGACTTGCACATGCCGGTCATCGACGGGCTGGAGGCCCTGCGGCGACTGAAGTCGGTCGAGAGCTGGGCCGAGGTGCCGGTGCTGTTCCTGACCGCTTCAGGCCAGACCGCCGACATGGTCACCGCGCGGCGGCTGGGGGCGCGCGGCTATCTGGTCAAGCCGATCCGGCCGGGCGATCTGCTGGCCAGGGTGAAGGCGGTTCTGAACGACCCGAGCCTGCTGTGGCTCGACGACATGACCCAGGTCCGCTCGGCGAGCTAGGCGCGGATCAGGCCGCGCGCTTCATCGCAGCGCCGTACAGGGCGCGACTGACCGTGCGGAAAAAGTCGGCCGGAACCAGCGGCTTGGACACCACCCCGGCGAAGCCGGCAGCCATCAGCAGCGAAACGTCTCCGTCGCCGTCGGCGGTATAGGCCAGGATGGGGGTATCGGCGGCCGAGGCGACGTAGGACCGAATGGCCTTGAGCGCCTCGCGGCCGTCCATGCGCGGCATGCGCAGGTCCAGCAACACCAGATCGAACGCCGCCTGCGTCAGGCGATCGACGGCGGCGGCGCCGTCCTCGACCTCGACCACCTCGGCGCCGAGGCCCGACAGGAACAGGCGGGCCAGTTCGCGATTGGCCGGATGGTCGTCGGCGACCAGAACCCGGGTTCCGGCCAGGGCCGACAGCTGGGTGACTTCGGCGGGCGCCGCGACTTCCTGGGCGGCGTTGGCGGCCTGGGCGTCGATCTCGAACCAGAAGCGGCTGCCGCGGCCGATGACGCTTTCGGCGCCGACGGTTCCGCCCATGGCCTCGCACAGGCCCTTGCAGATCGCCAGGCCGAGGCCGGTCCCGCCTGCGCCGCGCGTGGTTGAGCCGTCGATCTGGGAGAAGCGCTGGAACAGCAGGCCCAGCTTGTCGGCAGGGATGCCCGCGCCGGTGTCGGCGACCGAGACGCCCAGTCGCTGGGTGCGCGGATCCCAGGCGGCGACGACCTTCACCCCGCCGGCTGCGGTGAACTTCACGGCATTGCCGATCAGGTTGAGCAGGACCTGACGCACCCGGTCGGGGTCGATCATCAGGGCCGGGACGAGCGCCGAGGAGACCGCGCCCATGCGGAAATCCAGCGTCAGGTCCTTGGCCCCCGCCTGGGGTGCGAACAACTCCAACGTGGAGCGACACAGGTCCTCCAGATCGGTCGGCTCGGGGCGGATGGCGACCTGACCGGCCTCCAGCTTGGAGAAGTCGAGGATGTCGTTGACGGTGCACAGCAGGGCGCGGCCGGCGTTGTCGATGCGGCGGACATAGTCGCGCATGACCGGCGACAGGTCGGGCTGTTCGGCGGCCAGGTCGGTGAAGCCGACGATGCTGGTCAGGGGCGTGCGCAGCTCATGGCTCATATTGGCCAGGAATTCGGATTTCACGGCGGCGGCCTGTTCGGCGGCGACGATGGCGGCGCGCTGCTCGGTCACGTCCTGGAAGACGCCGAACAGGCTGACGGGGCGGCCGTCGTGGTCGAACTGGCAGTCGCCCTTGGCCAGGACGCGGCGCTTCTCGCCATCGGGACGGTTGAGGCCGAGTTCGAGATGGAACGGCCCCTTGCCCAGGGTCGAGGCTTCGATGGCCGCGGTCAGGATCTCCTGGTCCTCGACGTCATAGAGGTGGATCGACCGACCCAGCATCGGCTTGAAGGTCGCGCGGTCCAGGCCGCAGATGGCGAAGACCTCGTCGGACCACAGGAGGGCGCCGGTCTTCAGATCGCATTTCCAGTGGCCCACGCCGCTCATGGCCTCGGCCATGTGCAGCATGGTTTCCCGCTCGGTCAGCTGGTGTTCGGCGCGCAGCCGTTCCAGCTCGGCGACGGCCAGATCGGCCAGGTCGCGGAGATCGGCGAGGGCCTGATCCGACGGGCGCCGGCGCGGCACGGTGTCGATGACGCACAGGGCGCCCAGGTTGAAGCCGTCCGAAGTGGTCAGGGCCGCGCCCGCATAGAAGCGGATATGCGGATCGCCGGTGACGAGGGCGTTGTCCTTGAAGCGGGGGTCGGTGGACGCGTCCTCGACCACCATGACGGCGCGCGGCGGGCGCTGGATGGTCACGGCGCAGAAGGCGTCTTGGCGCGAGGTCGAACAGACGTCCAGACCCGTACGGGCGGCCAGCCACTGGGTGTCCTCATCGATCAGGGTCACGGCCGTGATCGGGCACTCGAACAGGCGGGCGGCGAGACGGGCGGCGGCGTCCAGAACGGGGTTGGCGGGCGCGCCGACGACGTTGAAGGTGCGCAGCTCGGCGAGACGTTCGACTTCAGCAGACATGGCAGGCTCGGGGGAGGGGACCAACGATACGTCCCTATCCTGCGCCCGAATGCTTACCGCGGAGGATACGTTTGGCTCCTGCCGAGCTTTGAATCCTATAACTTTAGGGCGTTTTGAGCGCTCCGGCGGGTGTCGGCGCTACCGGGGCGCGGCGGGCCTTGCGCCGCTTCAACCATCCCTTGATCCGTGTCTGCATCGGCTGGTCGATCAGGGTGTGGAAGGTGAAGGCTACGCCGAAGGCGGCCGCGATCCCGCCGACGTAGAGCCCCCACTGCACTCCGACCGGCAGGGCGAGGCGGGCGATCAGGACATTGGCGACGCCGAACCAGGCGATGCGCGTCACCTCATTGGTGATGAACATCGAGAAGGACATGACCGACAGCTTCTCGACCAGTTTCGACGGCCGGGCCACGGGCACGGCGCCTGCGGACAGGATGATCAGGGAGATCAGGGTCAGGGCGACCAGGGCGTGCTTGTCGAAGGCCTCGACCACGAAGAAGGCGACGGCGGCGAGGATGCCGACAACCGCGGCCAGTTTCGGTGCGATCCAGACCCGCTCGGTGAACTGGGCCAGACCCATGCCGAGGATGAACAGGGGCAGGGCGCGCCAGAAGCCGTACATCATCGGCATCTGGTAGACGGGATAGCCGAACAGGGCCCAGGCCGCCTGATTGGCCGCGAGGTAGAGCAGGACCACGCCCGCCAGCGCCGTCCAGGGGCCCAGCCTCTTCATCCCTTTCAGGATCCACGGGAAGGCCAGGTAGCAGCCGATCAAGGCCGAGACCGACCAGCTGGGTGCGTTCCACCCGACGCCGCCATGGACGCCGAAGGCCTGGGTCAGGGTCAGTTGGGCGGGCAGCTGGTCCCAGCGGAACCACTCCGGATTACGCGGCGGGTCGCCCAGGGCGGTCGAGACGACAACCAGGATCACGAGGGTCAATCCCATGATCAGATGGGCCGGGACGACGCGCAGATAGCGCTTCAGGAAGAAGTCGCCGGGCGACATCCTTCCGGCGTTCACGGCGGCTCCGTAGACCCGCATCAGCACATAGCCGGAATCGATCAGGAAGAAGTTGGTCAGCAGGAAGCCGCCGCGCTCGAACATCGGATTGATCAGCTGCGACAGGGGGACGGGGCCGGCCGCCTGGTAGTGGTGCAGGATGATCAGGCTGGCCACAATGAAACGCAGGGCGTCGAGCCAGCCGCCACGGGAGATCGGCGGTGTCTCGTTTCGGGTCGAAATCGCGGTCCAGGCCATCGCAACAGGCTCCTTCGGGCCTGTTGCAGCAAGGGGTGGACCATCGGCTACAGCAACGGTTGCGAACCTTTGGATCTCAACTGTGAATGGAGGCCCCATGCGCCGGCGCTCTGGGCCGCATCCATTGCGACAGGATCCACTTCTCGCCTGAGGCCGGGGGCAGGCCGGCGTGGCGGGTCAGGGGATCGGGAGCGCCATTGGGCGTGACATTGGCCCAGAGGATGGCGTCGCCCGTCTTGCCCCGGAAGCGCTGGGCGCCCGTCTCGAAGGCGGTCTCGCCGCCTTCATAGTCGTCGTTGAGCCAGATCAGGCAGGTGGCGATCCTCTGGCCGGAGCGGGCCAGGTCGTCGTGGTGGCCGGGGACGGCGGGATCGAGGAAGTCGACGTGCCAGTCGAACTTCTGGCCGGGCGTGTAGCGCAGCACCTGACAGGGCTCGAGGCCGGGGACCGGCAGACCGGCCAGCCGCGCGATCCGCTCGCGCACCAGCACCAGCACCACGTCGGTCGCGTTGAGGTCGAAGGCGAAGGCGGTGTTGGTGCGCACCGGATCGGGCCGTCCTGCGCCCGAGACAGGGTCATAGATCTTCGCCCGCGTCAGATGCGGTTCGGCGCGGGCGCGGAGCCAGTCGCAGATCGCCGGCGAGACGAAGCCGTCGGCCAGCAGGACATGGGGGTGTTCGGAGACGCGGCGCGGGGCAGGCGGGCGGAACCAGGCCTCCAGCCCGCCGGGCTCGGCGTCGAGCAGGGCCAGGCTTTCGGCGGCGGTCGCATGGCCGAGTTCGGCGGCGCGGCGCAAACGCTCAAGCGCCAGCGGCGGATCATGCGGCGTCCCCAGACCGATGGCCGAGAGCACGGCAAGCCGGTGCAGGGCCTCGCCGTCGTCCGCGAGGCGCTCCAGCTCGGCCGGGCTCCAGCCGACATCCGCCATCAGATCGCGATCACCGTGTCAGGCGCAGGAACTCCTCGCGGGTGCGAGGGTCGTCCTTGACCACGCCCAGCAGGGCGCTGGTGGTCAGTTTGGCGCCGGGGACGTTGACGCCGCGCAGGGTCATGCAGCTGTGCTCGGCCTCGATGACCACGCCGACACCCTGGGGCCGCAGCACCTCCTCGATGGCGGTGGCGATCTCGGCGGTCATCTTCTCCTGGATCTGCAGGCGTTTGGCGTAGCCGCGCACGACCCGGGCGAGCTTGGAGATTCCCACGACCCGGTCGGTCGGCAGATAGCCGACATGGGCCACGCCCACGACGGGCAGCATGTGGTGCTCGCAGAAGCTGACGAAGCGGATGTCCTTCAGCACGACCAGCTGGTTGTAGCCGCCGACCTCTTCGAAGGTCCGCTCCAGATAGGCGCGCGGGTCGCTCTCATAGCCCTGGAACAGCTCCTTGTAGCTGCGCGCCACGCGCCCCGGCGTGTCCAGCAGGCCTTCACGATCGGGATCGTCACCGGCCCATTTGATCAGGGTGCGAACGGCGGCTTCGGCTTCGGCGGCGGAAATCTCTTCGGTCATCGGGGGGATATAGCGGTCGAAAGTGCGAAGGGGGAGGGGGACTTTGCTAACCCGCCGTTAACCATGGTCCCGGCATTTTCTGCCCAGTATCTGGAGTGGATTAATGAACGGCGCTGAAGTTCTGGACGTGGGCCGCGACGCCCTGTGGCTGACGATCCAGCTGTGCGCGCCCGTGCTCATCGTCGGCCTGCTGGTCGGCGTCGGCATCGGCCTGTTCCAGGCCCTGACCCAGATCCAGGAACAGACCCTGGTCTATGCGCCCAAGATCATCGCCATCTTCGTCTCCCTGCTGCTGTTCCTGCCGCTGATGGGCGCCCTGCTGGGCGGCTTCATGCGGACCATCGCCGCCCGCATCGCCGGGATGTAGCGAGGACGTGGAGCCTTACGCCACCGCCGATCAGGTCTGGGCCGGCGGGCTGATCTTCGCCCGCATCGGCTCCCTGCTGCTGACCATGCCCGGCATCGGCGAAAGCTATGTGCCGCCGCGCATCCGGCTGGCCCTGGCTCTGCTGGTCTCGCTGGTGCTGTGGCCCATCGTGGCGGGCGCCCTGCCGGCGCTTCCGGCGACCATCGGCGGCGTGGTCGGCTGGGTTCTGCGCGAGGTCATCACCGGCCTGATGATCGGCACCATGCTGCGCATCTTCACCTCCTCGCTGTCGACGGCGGGCGAGATCATCTCCTTGCAGACCACACTCAGCTTCGCCCAGACCGCCAACCCGCTGCAGGCCCAGCCGGGCACGACCATCGCCTCGTTCCTGATGCTGTTCGGCACGGTGCTGGTCTTCGCCACCAACACCCATCACCTGTTCATCGCCGGCATCGTCGGATCCTATGAGCTGATCGCCCCGGCCAAGCCCCTGATCGTCGCCGACTTCGCCCAGATGGCGGTGCGCACGGTCGGCGACAGCTTCATGCTGGGCGTCCAGCTGGCGGCGCCGGTGATCGTCTTCGCTCTTATCTTTAACCTGGCCTCGGGTCTGGTCGCGCGGGTCATGCCGGCCTTCCAGGTCTATTTCGCCGCGGCGCCGCTGAGCGTCATCCTGGGTCTGTCCATCTTCGCCCTGTCCCTGGGCGTGCTGGGCACTGTTTTCATCGACCGCTATCGCGCCCTGGCGTCGATATTCGCGGCTGGAGCGGGAGGAGCGGCCGGTGGCTGAAGACTCCGATCCCGACTCCAAGACAGAAGACGCCACCCCACGAAAACTCGAGGAGGCGCGACGCAAGGGTGACGTCGCCAAATCTCCCGACGTCGCCCAGACCCTGAGCCTGATGGGCGCCTCCGCCGTGGTGATCTTCGGCGGCGGCTATTTCGCCAGCCGGATGGCCGATTCCTTCGTGCCCTTCATCGCCTCGCCCCACGCCATGCTGGGCGTCCTCGAATCCGGCTCGGGCGCCCAGATCGGGATCGCCGCGATGTGGAGCGTCGCGCCCTTCCTGGGGGCGGTGATGCTGGCGACGATCATCGGCGGGGTCGGCGGCAATGTCGGCCAGATGGGCGGCCTGATCTTCAGCCCCGACAAGCTGGCGCCCAAATGGGACAAGGTCAGCCCGATGGCCGGGTTCAAACGGCTGTTCGGCCCGGACAACTTCATGCATTTCGGCCAGACCCTGGCCAAGCTGATCGCCGTCGGCGTGATCTGCTGGATGGTGCTCAAGCCGCATATGCGGGAGTTCGAGAACCTGGCGGCGATGAGCCCCCTGGCCATCCTGCCCCTGACCCGCGACCTGGCGGTGGCCCTGCTGGCCTCGGCCCTTGTCTTCATGGGCGCGGCGGCGGGCGCGGACTTCATCTGGCAGAAGCTGCGCTTCGCCAAGAAGATGCGGATGTCCAAGGAAGAGCTGAAGGAAGACTACAAGCAGACCGAGGGCGACCCGCACGTCAAGGCCAAGCTCAAGCAGATCCGCATGCAGAAGAGCCGCCAGCGGATGATGGCCAACGTCCCCAAGGCGACGGTGATCGTGACCAACCCGACCCACTATTCGGTGGCCCTGCGCTACGAGCCCGATCAGGGCGACGCGGCCCCCCTCTGCGTGGCCAAGGGCGTCGATGCGCTGGCGCTGCGCATCCGGGAGGTGGCGAAGGAGCACAAGGTGCCGATTGTCGAGAACGTGCCCCTGGCCCGCGCCCTCTACGCCGCCGTCGACGTCGACGAGACCATCCCGCGCGAGCATTTCGAAGCCGCCGCCAAGGTCATCGGCTTCGTCATGCAGAAGCGGAAGAAGCGCTGATCGCGTTTCCGCGTATGCTCAGGACTCTGATTCGTCGCGGGGTCGCATGACCGCAGTCACACCGGGTTTGCCAAAGCTCCAGAAAGCCGGCCTCCAGAAGGGGCGCGGCATCGATCTGCTGATGATCGTTATGGCGGTCGGTTTCGCCATGGCCATCGCTGCTTTGGCCTGGCCGGCGTTCCGGGCCGGGCCGACCACGACGCCCAGCATGATCCTGCTGCTGACCGTTTCCGCCGTGGCCCTGATCGGCCTGTTCGCCTTCGGCCGCGTGGACGCCAAACGCCCCGCCGGGGATGTGGCGGTCGAGATGCTGGACGCCATGGCCGAGCCCGCCGCTCTCGTCTGGGCCGGGGGGCAGGTGCTGGCCTACAACGGCGCCTGGGCCTCGCATAACGGGGCGACCGTCGCCCTGCCGAAGGGCAAGTCGGCGCAGGCGCTCTACATGGCCTTCGCCCAGGCCCGGAAGGGCGAACAGGGCCGGGCCATCGTCCGTCTGGGCGAGCGCGAGATTGAGGTCCTGATCGGACTGGCCGGAGAAGGTCGCTTCCTGGTGCGGGAGGCGCCCGAGGCCGCCCTGACCCACACCGCCTCCGCACCGCGCCCCTATGTCGCCGCCAAGGGCGAGGGTCGGGCCATGGCCGCCGGCGCTCCGTTCGGCTCGGCCGTCATCGCCGGCGACGACATCTTCGCGGGTCGCGCCGAAGAGCCCAATCCGGCCCTGTCGGTTTTGACTGGCCCCAATGCCGCGGGCGACGCCGCCTTCGGCCATCTGTTCGAACCCGGCGGCGTGACCGAGGCGCGCAAGCGGCTGGAGGACGGTTCGACCGGTCCGATCGAACTGGTCGCCCGAGCCTTCCCCGACAAGATGCTGCATCTCTACGTCGCGCCCGAGGGCGACAAGCGCCGCATCTGGCTGTTCGACGTCTCGGCCCAGAAGTCGATGGAGCTGCAGCTGTCGCAGGCCCAGAAGATGCAGGCCGTGGGCCAGCTGGCGGGAGGCGTGGCCCACGACTTCAACAACCTGCTGACCGCCATCCAGCTGCAGCTGAGCGGCCTTCTGGAGCGCCATCCGGTCGGCGACCCGTCCTATGAAGGCCTGAACGAGATCCGCCAGACGGCGATCCGCGCGGCCGATCTGGTGCGCAAGCTGCTGGCCTTCTCGCGCAAGTCCACGGTGCGGCGCGAGCGGCTGGATCTCGGCGAGCTGGTGTCCGAGTTCACTGTCCTGCTGCGCCGCCTGCTGCGCGAGGACGTGCGGCTGGAGACCGACTACGGCCGCGACCTGCCGGTGGTGCTGGCCGACAAGTCCCAGCTGGAGACGGCGGTCATGAACCTGGCCGTCAACGCCCGCGACGCCATGCGCGGCGTGGTCGCGCCGGGCGCCGGGGTGGTCACCATCCGCACCCAGCGTCTTACCGTCGAGGAGGCGCGCGCGCTGGGCTGGCGCGACGCCCCGGCAAACGAACAGGCCGGCGGCGAGGTCGCCCTGATCGAGGTCTCCGACACCGGCCCCGGCGTGCCGCCCGAACTGCTGGACAAGATCTTCGAGCCGTTCTTCACGACCAAGGCGGTCAATGAAGGCACGGGCATGGGCCTGGCCACCGTCTACGGCATCGTCCAGCAGGCCGGCGGCCATATCGGCGTGGCCAATATCGAGGGCGCCGGCGCCGCCTTCCGCATCTTCCTGCCCGCCGCCACCCCTGAGGAACTGGTCGAGGCCGCTCCGGTGGTGGTCAAGGTCAAGGCTGCGCCGCGCGACCTGTCGGGCGCCGGCCGCATCCTGTTCGTCGAGGACGAGGCCGCGGTGCGCGGCATCGCCGCCCGCCTGCTGCGCCAGCGCGGCTATGAGGTCATCGAGGCCGCCGACGGCGAGGAGGCCCTGGGTCTGGCCGAGGAATGGGCGGGCCAGATCGACATGATGATCTCCGACGTCATCATGCCCGGCCTGGACGGCCCCAGCCTGCTCAAGAAGGCCCGGCCCTATCTGGGCGACGCCCCGGTGATGTTCATCTCGGGCTACGCCGAGAGCGACTTCTCCGACCTGCTGCAGGACGAGAAGGGCGTGTCCTTCCTGCCCAAGCCGCTGGATATCAAGACCCTGGCCGAACGGGTGAAGCAGGAGCTCCACGCGGGCTGAGTCGCCCGGCGGGGCAGGGCTTTCCGGAAATTCACTTGCTGTTGTGGGCGCGTCGCCGTTCATTGACGCACCTTTTTCCGGAGCTTCCGATGATCGACCGTCGCCGCCTGCTGGTATCCGCCGTCGCAGGGGCCGCCCTGACCGGGCTGTCCGTTCCCGTCATGGCCCGCACCGTGACCTCGGACCCGGCCGAGGCCGCCAGGCTGAACGCCATCTTCGATGAGATGTTCAAGGAGGTGGTCGCCACCTCGCCGACGGCCGCCACCTATCTCGGGCTCGACAAGGGGGACAACGCCGCCGCCAAGTCGAAGCTCGACCTGCCGACCGCCGAATACCTCGCCGCCAGCGAGGCCATGCGCCGCAAATATGTGGCCCAGCTCAAGGCCATCGACGCCGGCAAACTGACGGGCATGGACGCGGTCAACCTGGCCACCGTCCTCTATGATTCCGAGACCAGTCTGATCGGCTATGACCGCTACCGCTTCGGCAATCAGGGCTCGGCCAACCCCTATCTGATCAGCCAGCTGGGCGGCGCCTATCGCGACATCCCCGACTTCCTCGACACCATGCACTCGATCGAGACCGAGGCGGACGCCGAGGCCTATCTGGCGCGTCTGGAGCAGTTCGCGACCCTGCTGACGCTCGAGACGGGTCTGGTGAGGACCGACTTCGGCAAGGGGATCGTGCCGCCCGACTTCGTCATCGAGCGCACCCTGACCCAGATGAACGCCTCGATCGCGGCGGCGCCGGCCGAGAGCGGGCTGGTCGGTTCGCTGGTCCGTCGCACGGCCGACAAGTCCATCGCGGGCGACTGGGCCGGCCGCGCCACGCCGATCGTCGCCGACAAGATCTATCCGGCGCTCCGGGCCCAGATCGCCTTGTTCGAGAGCGCCAAGGCGGGCGCCACCCACGACGCCGGCTGCTGGCGCCTGCCGGGCGCCGAGGGCTATTACGACTTCGGCATCCGCAGCTACACCACCACCACCCTGACCGGCGACGAGGTCCATCAGCTGGGTCTAACCCAGGTCGCCGAGATCAGCGCCCGCGCCGACGCCATCCTCAAGGCCGAGGGCCGGACCGAGGGCACGGTCGGCGTGCGCCTGGGCGAAATGGCCAAGGATCCGCGGTTCATCTATCCGAACACCGATGCGGGCAAACAGACCTTGCTCGACGACCTGAACGCCCAGGTGCGGGCCATGCAGGCGCGTCTGCCCGACTATTTCGGCATCCTGCCCAAGGCCTCGGTGGAGATCCGTCGCGTGCCCCCGGCCATCGAGGCGGGCGCGCCGGGCGGCTACTATCAGGGGCCGTCGCTGGATGGGTCGCGCCCCGGCGCCTATTACATCAACCTGCGCGACACGGCGGAATGGCCCAAATGGACCCTGCCGACCCTGACCTATCACGAGGCGATTCCGGGCCACCATCTGCAGATCGCCATCTCGACCGAGGCGCAAGGGATTCCCACCATCCGCAAACTGATCGGCTTCTCGGCCTATTCGGAGGGGTGGGCCCTCTATACCGAACAGCTGGCCGACGAGATGGGGGTCTATGATCAGGACGCCTGGGGCCGCCTCGGCTATCTGCAATCCCTGCTGTTCCGCGCGGTGCGCCTGGTCGTCGATTCCGGCCTGCACCACAAGAAATGGAGCCGCGAACAGGCCATCCGCTACATGGTCGATACCCTGGGCGATCAGGAGAGCAGCGTCACCACCGAGGTCGAACGCTACTGCGTCTGGCCGGGCCAGGCCTCCAGCTACAAGGTCGGCCATACGGAGTGGGTGCGCCTGCGCGAGGACGCCAAGGCGCAGCTGGGCGCGAAGTTCGACCTCAAGGGCTTCCACGACGTCGCCCTGTCGTCGGGCGGCATGCCGCTGGACGTGCTCAAGACCGTCGTCGGCGAATGGGTGGCCGCGAAGAAGGCTTAAGCAGGCCTGACGGCGGCAAGGGCGGCGGTGATCGACGGATCGTCCGCCGCCGCCTTGAGCAGCCATTCGCGGAAGCGGACGATCTTGGGCGAGCGCCGGCGGTCGGCGGGCCAGCAGATCCAGTAGCCGGGGCTCAGCTCGACCATTTGGGGGAAGGGCTGGATCAGCATCCCGGCGGCGATCTCGCGCGCATAGAGGATGGGGGAGGCGAGGGCCACGCCCTGGCCGCCCAGCGCCGCATTGACCTCCAGCGCCTGGAAATCGGCGCGCAGTCGCACCGCCGGATGGGCCACGCCCTCGACCCCGGCCTCGGCGAACCAGGCGCCCCATTCCTTCTCCTCGCCGATGCGCGGCGCGGCGATCAGGTCGGCGGGCGTGCGCAGGTTCAGCTTCTCGCACAGCGCCGGGGTGCACAGGGGGGTGAAGACGCTGGGCATCAGCAGCGCCGACTCCAGTCCCGGCCACGACCCCGTGCCCGAGCGGATGGCGATGTCGAGGTTCTCGCGCGTCAGATCCATCAGGGCGGAAGAGGTGTCGACCCGCACCGCCAGACCCGGATTGGCGATCTGGAACTCGCCCAGCCGTTGGGCCAGCCACTGGCTGGCGAGGGTGGCCAGGGTGGTGATCGACAGCACGCCCTGATCGGCGTCGGTCAGGTCGTTCAGGGCGCGGCGCAGCAGCAGCATGGCCTCGGTCGCGGCGCGCGACAGCCGCTCGCCCGGCTCGGTCGGAGCGACCTCGCGCGGCAGGCGGCGGAACAGGCTCATGCCCAGCCGGCTTTCCAGCGCCTTGATCTGCCAGCTGACCGCCGCCTGGGTCATGCCCAGCTCCTCGGCGGCGCGGGTGAAGCTTTTCAGGCGCGCGGCAGCCTCGAACACGCGGATCGAGGCGAGAGGAATTCCGGCGAGCGGATCAGACATAAGCCTGCCTTGTTGTGGGCTCGCATAATCCGGTTTGTGGAGCCGCGTCGTCAAGCCCAACTTGCGTGTACTGATAAACCACAGCGCAGGAGGCTGTTATGGAAGAGATGCACCGCACGCATAAGGAGCCTGTATGGGGATGGGTGGCTGTCGTCGCCGACCTAGTCGCCCATCTGCGCCAACCCCGGACGGCTGCGAAGGTCCGGCCCTCGCGCCCGGCCCGGGCCGTTCCGGCGCGTTGAACGAACGGGGAAATCGGCGGCGGCGTCTTGCGGCGGGCGACGGCTTGGGGGCCAATGCGCGTCCCTGAACGGAGACGCCCCATGATCGACCGCCGCCGCCTGCTCCAGACCGCCGTCGCCGCCGGGGCCTTCGCGCCCGTCGTGGGATCGCTGGGCGCCTGTGCGTCGGAAGGGGCGACGCCGTCCTCGGCCGCCGATGCCCTTGTCGCGGAGATCGGCGAGACCTCCGTGGACGTCAATCCGGCCCTGGCCTCGAACCTGGGTCTCGACACCGGCGCCCGCGCCGCGCTCAAGGGCCAGTTCTCGCCAAAGGGCGTCGAGGGGCGCGCCGCCGCCATCGCTCGCAACGACGCCTGGGTCGCCAAGATCAAGGCCATCGACGCCTCGAAACTGACCGGCCAGAGCGCCGCCAGCTTCGGCGTGGTCAAGTTCCAGGCCGAGACCCTCGATACCGCCAAGGGCTTCGGCTACGGCGACTTCGGCTTCGTGGACGCCTCGGCCTATCCGATCCAGCCCTATACGATCAGCCAGCTGACCGGGACCTATCAGTTCGCCCCGGACTTCCTCGACACCCAGCATGCGATCGAGACGACGGCCGACGCCGAGGCCTATCTGTCGCGTCTGTCGGCCATGGCCACGACCATGGATCAGGAAACGGCCTCCAGCCGCGCCGACGCTGCCAAGGGCGTGGTCCCGCCCGACTTCATCATCCGCAAGGCTCTGATCCAGATGACGGCCCTGCGCTCGGCCAAACCCGCCGAGGCCGGTCTGACCACCAGCCTGTCGCGTCGCGCGAAGGAAAAGGGTCTGGCCGGCGAGTGGGACGCCCGCGCCGCCGCCCTGGTGGAGCAGCAGGTCTATCCCGCTCTGGATCGCCAGATCGCCCTGATGAATGAGCTGCTGCCCAAGGCGAAGTCGGACGCCGGCATCTGGGGCCTGCCTGACGGCCCGGCCTATTACGCCGCCGCCCTGAAGCTGATGACAACCACCGACCTGACGCCGGACGCCATCCACGAGATGGGGCTTGAGCAGTCCAAGGACATCCTGGCGCGCATGGACGCCATTCTGAAGGCTCAGGGGCTGACGGAAGGCACGGTCGGCCAGCGCATGGCCGCGCTCGGCAAGGATCCGAAGCACCTCTATCCGAACACCGACGCCGGCAAGGCCCAGGTCCTGACCGACCTGAACGCCCAGATCGTCGCCATGAAGGCGCGGCTGCCGGAGTATTTCGGCCGTCTGCCCAAGGCGGATGTCGAGGTGCGGCGCGTGCCCGTGGCCATCGAGGCGGGCGCGCCCGGCGGCTATGCGGTGTCGCCGTCGCTGGATGGCTCGCGGCCCGGCGCCTACTATATCAACCTGCGCGACACGGCCGAATGGCCGAAATACACCCTGCCGACCCTGACCTATCACGAGGCCATTCCGGGTCACCACCTGCAGGGCACGCTGGCGGTCGAGAACACCGCCCTGCCGCTGATCTCCAAGGCCCTGTTCTTCTCCGCCCACGGCGAGGGCTGGGCCCTGTATTCGGAACAACTGGCCGACGAGATGGGCGTCTACGCGAACGACCCGTTCGGGGAGCTGGGCTATCTGCAGTCCCTTCTGTTCCGCGCCTCGCGTCTGGTCGCCGACACCGGCCTGCACCACAAGAAGTGGAGCCGCGAACAGGCCATCCGCTACATGGTCGACACCGGCGGCGATGAGGAGAGCGGCATCGCCACCGAGATCGAACGCTACTGCGTCTGGCCGGGTCAGGCCTGCAGCTACAAGATCGGCCATACGGAATGGGTGCGCCTGCGCGAGGACGCCAGGACCACCCTGGGCGACAAGTTCGACATCAAGGGCTTCCACGACACGGCTCTGGGAGTCGGCGGCGTGCCGATCGCGGTGCTCCAGACCGTGGTCGCCGACTGGGTGACGTCGAAACAGGCCTAGACCGCCGCTCTAGACGGTTTGGCCATCGGCTTCGCGCAGGGCGTTGTGGATGGCGGTGGCGGCGACGGCCGCCTCCGCCGTGGCCACGGCGATCTGGTTGAGGCCGCGCACCACGTCGCCGGCGGCGTAGAAGCCCGCAACGGTGGTCAGCTGATGGCTGTCCACGATGAGGCGGCCATCGTCGCCGGTGGCGGCGCCCAATCGCTCGGCCAGTGAGGCGTTGGCCGAGGTCCCGAGCGCCGAATAGACCAGATCGAAGGCCGTGCGCCGTCCGCCGAAGCTGAGGGCCGTGACGCGGTCGTCCTCCAGATGCACCCGTTCGATCGCCGTCTCGACGAGGGTGATCCCCAGACGACCCAGGGCGGCGCGCTCGCTCAGGGCGTCTGTCTCGCCGATGTGGATCAGGGTGACGCGGTCCGTATAGGTGCGGATGAAGGCCGCCTCGCGCACCCCCATGTCGCCGTCGCCGATGACCGCCACGGCCTTGCCGGTGGCTTCATAGCCGTCGCAGATCGGGCAGATGCGAACCAGGGCGCGCCGCACCGCATCCTCGACGCCCGGCAGGTCGGGATGGTGGTCGACGACGCCGGTGGCCAACAACACCGCTCGAACGGAGATGTCGCGACCGTTCAGCCGCGCCATGAAGCCCCCGTCGGTGGCCGTCAGGCTTTCGACCGATCCGTCCTCGATCACCGCGCCGTACTCCTCGGCCTGATCGCGCAGCCGGCTGAGGATGGCGGCGCCGGTGATCCCGGCCGGGAAGCCCGGCATGTTGTGGCTGACCGGGATCCAGCAGGCGCGAGGCTGTCCCGCGTCCGCGACGAGCACCCGGCGCAGGAACCGCCCCAGATAGGTCGCCGCCGTCAGCCCCGCCGGGCCGGCGCCGATGATCAGGATCTCGGGATCGAGGGCGGGCCCGGCCAAGGTCGGCTCAGCCCTTGCGCAGTTCGGAGGGTTTGTGCGCCGCCCGCGCGCCGGTCTTGCTGCTCTCGACGAGGTATTCGGGATTGTCCGGTGAGGCCGCGACCTTGTGGTCCTTGATCTTCATCGGCTTGGTCAGCTTGCGCACGACCTTGCCGGTGGTCGTGCCCTGACTGTGATCCCATTTGACCGTGTCGCCGGCCTTGAAGCTCTTTTCGGTCACGGCGGGTCCTCCTCGGCGCGGGGCTGATGCCCGGCCTGATGCTCAGCGAGCACCATTCGCATCAGTTCCACATCCACCAACGGCGGCGCCTCCAGAAATGTCAGTATCCATTGTTCGGTCAGTCTTTCGGCTTCCTGGCTCACTCTGCCCCTCGATGAGTCATGACGCCCTTCCGGCACAGGTAAGCCGCCCGAACGGCGCCGGTTCAGCTCTGCCGTGGGTGACTTTTTGAGGGCAGGGTTAACCGGTGGCAGGCCCCCCTTTGCGTGCGGGGCTTGAGGTGGCTATACCGCCGCCAACCTATTCTCCTTCCCAAACGTCAGAGGCGCTCCGCATGGCCAAGATCAAGGTCGCAAACCCCATCGTCGATATCGACGGCGACGAAATGACCCGCATCATCTGGCAGTGGATCAAGGACAAGCTGGTCTTCCCGTTCCTGGATCTGGAGCTGGACTACTACGACCTGGGCATGGAGCACCGCGACGCCACCGACGACCAGGTGACGATCGACGCCGCCCACGCCATCCAGAAGCACGGCGTCGGCGTGAAGTGCGCCACCATCACTCCGGACGAAGCCCGGGTGAAGGAATTCGGCCTGAAGAAGATGTGGAAGTCGCCGAACGGCACCATCCGCAACATCCTGGGCGGCGTGGTCTTCCGCGAGCCGATCATCTGCTCGAACGTGCCGCGTCTGGTTCCGGGCTGGACCCAGCCGATCGTCGTCGGCCGTCACGCCTTCGGCGACCAGTACAAGGCCACCGACTTCCTGTTCCCGGGCAAGGGCACCCTGTCGATCAAGTTCGTCGGTGAAGACGGCGCCGTGATCGAACACGAGGTCTATCAGGCGCCGGGCGCCGGCGTCGCCATGGGGATGTACAACCTCGACGCCTCGATCCGCGACTTCGCCCACGCCTCGTTCGGCTATGGCCTGAAGCGCAACTACCCGGTCTATCTGTCGACCAAGAACACGATCCTGAAAGCCTATGACGGCCGCTTCAAGGACATCTTCCAGGAAGTGTTCGACGCCGAATACGCCGACAAGTTCAAGGCCGCCGGCCTGACCTATGAACACCGTCTGATCGACGACATGGTCGCGGCCGCGATCAAGTGGTCGGGCGGCTTCGTCTGGGCGTGCAAGAACTATGACGGCGACGTGCAGTCGGACGTCGTCGCCCAGGGCTTCGGCTCGCTGGGCCTGATGACCTCGGTCCTGATGACGCCGGACGGCAAGGTGCTGGAAACGGAAGCCGCCCACGGCACCGTCACCCGCCACTACCGCCAGCACCAGAAGGGCGAGGCCACCTCGACCAACTCGATCGCCTCGATCTTCGCCTGGACCCAGGGCTTCAAGCACCGCGCCAAGCTGGACGGCAACGCCGAGCTGGAGCAGTTCGCCTCGACCCTGGAAAAGGTCGTCGTCGACACCGTCGAAGCCGGCTTCATGACCAAGGACCTGGCGCTGCTGGTCGGCGACCAACAGGGCTGGCTGACCACCGAGGGCTTCCTCGACAAGGTCGCCGAGAACCTGCGCGCCGAACTGCCGAACGTCGGTTAAAGGCCGGCGCTCAAGCCGCGAGCGACCGCGTCGCTCGCGTTAGCGCGAACAAGAATGATGCGCCCGCAACGGCTTGGCCGTTGCGGGCGTTGTCTTGAGCGCATAGCGTTGCGGTTGAAGCCGTCGGGGGACGTGTGAGGGACAGGCCGTGAGCGACGAAACGTCGAAGGACGCCGACTATCAGCCGGTCTGGGCGCGCTCCCAGGCCCGCAAGGCCGCGTCGCGCCGCGATCCCTCGTTCAAGCGGCTGATTCTGAACCTGATTGTCGTCGGCGTGGTCGCCGCCGTCGTCGCTTTCTTCATCGCCCCCGCCGTCGCCTTCTTCGGCATCCGTGCGGCGGCCCAGGCCAATGATGCCGCGGGGCTGGCCCAGCTGATCGACTACCCGGCCGTGCGCCAGTCGTTGCGGCCCCAACTGACCGGGCAGGCGGAGACCCTGGCGCCGCCGCCGTCCTTCCTGGAGGATCCGATCGGCGCGGTCCGGCGGCAGTTCCAGGACCATCCGATCGTCGCCCAGCCTGACGTGGACACCTATCTGACGCCGGCCGCACTGCTGGGGCTGACGGGTGGCATGGGACGGGTCTCGGGTCATCCTCCCGTGGACGATGACCCGCAGATGGTGCTTCCCCGACCGGTTTACTGGAGCGTCAACCGCGCCCGGCTGAGCGTCGCCGACGACGCCCACGCGTCAACGATCTTCACCTTCGAGCGGCGGGGGCCGTTCGAATGGAAACTGGTGCATATCGGCCTCCCTCCGGAAGGATCCGTCGCGCCTTGATTACCCCTCGAAACCGTCAAGCCTGCGCCGCGTTGCGGTTCGAGGAGCACCAATGAACCGCAAGACCCAGCTCATCGTCCTCGGCGGCGTCCTCGCCCTCTTCTTCGCGGCCTATTTCGCTTCGCCGCTGCTGGCTGTGCGCGGCCTGATCTCGGCGGCCAAGGCGGGTGATGAGGCCAAGCTGGAACAGCTGGTCGACTTCCCGGCCTTCCGCACCAGTATGAAGGAAGAGCTGAACGCCAAGCTGGTCGAGCAGATGCGGTCCGACCTCGGTGACCGCGCAGGCGGTCTCAGCGGCCTGGGCATGATCCTGGCGCCGACCCTGATCAGCGGCGCCGTCGATGCCTTCGTCACGCCCCAGGCCGTCGCCGCCATGGTGCGTTCGGGCGAAGTCCCCAGCGCGAAGAGCGTCGCCCGCAACCGGGCCCATGTGCCGGACGAGCCGTCGAGCAAGGTCCATCAGACCTACAGCTATCGCGGCCTCAACACCTTCGCGATCCGGCTGACCCGCGAAGACGAGCCGGACCAGTATGTCGATCTGCTGATGGACCGCCGCAACGTCTTCGGCTGGAAACTGGCCGCGATCGACCTGCCGAAGTCCCCGCCTTCGCGGGGATGAGCGGCTGAGGCTTACTTCGCCTTCTGCGCCGCGATCCAGGCGTCCATGCGCTGGTCCAGCAGGTCGAGCGGCAGGGGGCCGTCGACCAGCAGGGCGTCGTGGAAGTCGCGGACGTTGAACTTCGGCCCCAGCTCGGTCTCGGCGCGGGTGCGGATGGCGCGCAGGCGGATTTCGCCGATCTTGTAGGCCAGGGCCTGACCCGGCCAGCCGATGTAGCGCTGCAGCTCGGTCTCGATGTTGTGCGGCGACAGGGCCGAGTTGTCGGTGAAACACTGACGCGCCTGTTCGATGGTCCAGCCCATGGCGTGCATGCCGGTGTCGGCGACCAGACGGCAGGCCCGCCACATCTCGTAGGACAGCCGGCCGAAGCGCTCCTCCGGGGTGCGATAGAAGCCCATCTCCTCGCCGAGGAACTCGGAATACAGGCCCCAGCCCTCGGTGAAGGCGGTGACGTCGACGTTGCGGCGGAAGTAGGGGCCCTGGGCCGCTTCCTGCTGCAGGGCGATCTGGATGTGGTGGCCGGGCACGGCCTCGTGCAGGGTCAGGGCGGGCAGCTCATAGAGCGGCCGCTGATCGAGCTTGCCGGTATTGACGATATAGCCGCCCGGCACCCCCTCCGCGAGCGAGCCGCCGTTGTAGCGGCCGGTCGTATAGGTGTCCTCGATGTCCAGCGGCACGGGTCGGACATTGTAGGTCAGGCGGGGCAAGGTGCGGAACAGGGCCGGTAGGCCGCCGTCCGCCCGCTTGGCCATTTCCGACGCCTTCTCGATCATGTCCTCGCGCGAGGTGGCGTAGAACTGCGGGTCGGTGCGCAGGTGCTGGAGGAAGCCGGCGAAGTCGCCGGTCCAGCCTGCGGCCTTCATCTCCACATCCATGCGGGCGCGGATGCGGGCCACCTCGTCGAGACCGATCTGGTGGATCTGCGCCGGGGTCAGATCGGTGGTCGTATAGGAGCGGGCCTGGAAGGCGTAGTAGTCCGCGCCGCCCGGGCGGGAGCCGATGCCGACGACCTCGGAGGCGGCGGGCAGGTAGTCATCCTGGACGAAGGCCAGCCACTGACGGCGGCGCGGGTTGATCTGGTCCGCCACGATGGCCGCCGCCCGCGCCTTGAGCGCCGCCTGATCTGCCGCGGGGATCGAGGCGGGCAGGGTGGCGAAGGGCTTCAGAAGCGGGTCGGTCTCGGACGTGAAGGCGACCTCGTTGCGCAGTGAAACGAGGTAGCTTTCGGTCACCGATTTCGGCTGGGTGAAGCCGGTGGTCAGGCCGCGCCGGGCGTTGTCCAGACTGTCGTCATAGAGTTTGGGCAGGCCTTCCAGACGGGCGATCCAGGCGTCGGCGTCGGCGCGATTGGTGATCCGGGTCGATGAGGCGACATAGGCCATGTTCTGACCGATCCCGCCCTCCGAGGTGAAGGCCAGACGGCCGCTGTCAAAGCGGATGGATTCGACGGCGCGCTTCAGCACCCAGATCAGAAAATCGCGGTTCAGCCGGTCGTCGGAGGACAGGCCCTCGGTCGGGATGGCCTGGGCGCGGGCGAGGAAGGCCTCGAGCGGCGCCTGCTGTGCCACCTCGGCGGCGCGAGTGACGTCGGGCAGTTTCGACTTGGCCGCCTGATCCCCCTCGAACCCGGCCGAGATCGGGTCGTTGGCCTTGAGAAAGGCCTCGTAGTCGGTGAGCAGGGTTGCGAGCGCGGGGCTGGGCGCGGGCGTCGCGGCGGGGGTTGGCGTCGTCTGCGCGAAGGCCGCGCTCGCGGTGGTCGTGAGCAACAGTGCGGCGATGCCGATGGCGACGCGAGAGTTCATGTGAAGGCCCCTTCCAGACGGCGCGCATGGGGCCGGATGGAAGGGGCTTCGTCAATGGGCGGCGGTCGTCAGCTGTGAATGCTTTCGCCGTGTTCGGAGTAGTCGAGGCCTTCGACCTCGCCTTCCTTGGTGACGCGCAGGCCGACCGTGAATTTGCAGATCATCAGGACGACGAAGGTGCCGACCGCGCTCCAGGCGATGGCGCCGCCCAGGCCGATGGCCTGTTTCACGATCGAGGCGCCTCCGGACAGCGGATTGACCGCGGCCGAGGCGAAGACGCCCGTCAGCAGGGCGCCGACGATGCCGCCGATGCCGTGGATGCCCCAGGCGTCGAGGCTGTCGTCATACTTGAGCGCATGCTTGAGCCAGACGGCGCCAGCGTAGCAGGCCGGGCCCGCGATGACGCCGATGAAGAAGGCGCCCTTGGGATCGACGAAGCCGGCCGCCGGGGTGATGGCGACCAGACCGGCGACGATGCCGGACAGCAAACCCAACAGGGTCGGCTTCTTCTTCTCGATCCATTCGATGGCCAGCCAGCCCAGCGAGGCGGCCGCGGCGGCGAGGATGGTGTTGAAACAGGCCGTGCCCGCCAGCGCATCGGCGGCCCCCGCCGAGCCTGCGTTGAAGCCCAGCCAGCCGACCAGCAGCAGTCCCGTGCCGATGGCGGTATAGGCGAGGTTGGCCGGGGCCATGTTGTCGCGCCCGAAGCCGTGACGCGGCCCCAGCACCAGACAGCAGACCAGACCGGCGATCCCGGCGTTGACGTGGACGACCGCGCCGCCGGCGAAGTCGAGCACGCCCAGCGAGCCCAGATAGCCGCCGCCCCAGACCTGATGGCAGATCGGCGCATAGACGATCAGGTGCCACAGGCCGAAGAAGAGCAGGGACGCCGAGAACTTCATCCGCTCGGCGAAGGCGCCGGCGATCAGGGCCGGGGTGATGATGGCGAAGGTCATCTGGAAGCTGACGAACAGCAGCTCCGGAATGCCGGGCAGGAGGCTGTGGGCCGTGGTCGAGGTGACGCCGTTCAGAAAGGTCGCCTGCAGCCCGCCGATATAGCCGTTGACCGCGTCCGGCCCCTTGCCGAAGGCGAGGCTGTAGCCGGCGATGAACCAGAGCACCGAGACGACGGCGAAGGCCGCCGTCGACTGGGCGATGACGGAGATGATGTTCTTCTTCCTGACCATGCCGCCGTAGAACAGCGCCAGACCCGGCAGGGTCATCATCAGGACCAGGGCCGTCGAGGTCAGCAGCCAGGCGCTGGCGCCGGAGTTCAGGTCGAGAACGGCCTGATGGCCCAGCAGGGCGGGCGCCGCCGCGGAAGCAGGCGCGGCGGTGAGGGCGAGAAGCGCCGCCCCCATCAATGGAATTGAAGCGAGGCGGCGGATCAGGGTCATCGGCGGGGAGGCCTATCGACTAGAGAAAACAGGGAGGAACCCGGATCATGCGGGCACGGCCTCCGGATGGTCAAGCTTGGCCTCCGCCTCGGCGACCGGGATCGGAACGATGCGCACGAAGCGGGTGACGCTCTCGGCCCAGTTGGCGATCAGGCGCTTGGCCAGGGGCGAACCCGTGGCCTTGGCATGGGCGCGCACGAGGGCCTCCAGACGGTCGGCGGCGGCCGGGGTCAGGGCCGCGACCGAGGCCAGGTCGCCGTTCAGGGCCAGGTCGATCTGGGCCCGGTCCTGGAGCACGAACAGCTCGCCGCCGGACATGCCGGCCGCCAGGTTCCAGCCCACCGGGCCCAGGACCACGACGCGGCCGCCGGTCATATATTCGCAGCCGTGGGCGCCCAGGCCCTCGACCACGGCTTCGGCGCCGGAGTTGCGCACCGCGAACCGCTCGCCCGCCGAACCGGCGACGAACAGCCGGCCCGAGGTCGCGCCGTACAGGGTGGTGTTGCCAACCGCCGGCTGGTGCTCGCGGTATTCGATCGGCTTGACCACGATGTCGGCGCCAGACAGCCCCTTGCCGACATAGTCATTGGCCTCGCCGGTCAGCTCCAGCTTGAGACCCTTGGCGCAGAAGGCGCCGAAGGACTGGCCGGCCGAACCCTGCAGCTTCAGGGTCAGGACGCCGGTCGGACCCGTGGGGCCCCAGCGGCGCACGATGGCCGAGGACACGCCCGCGCCGATGGTGCGCATGACGTTGGAGATCGGATAGCTGAGCTCCGAGGTCTGGCCCCGGTCGAGGAAGGCCCAGGCGTCGTTGAGCACGCGGGCGTCCAGGGTCGCGGGCACCTCGGCGCGGCCCTTCTCGGCCCACAGCTTCTTCTCGGGCGCCTCGACACGGACCAGCAGGGGGTTGAGGTCGAGGTCGTCCAGATGGGCGCCGCCGCGACGCACCTGACGCAGCAGGTCAGTACGGCCGACGATCTCGTCCAGCGTCCGCGCGCCCAGCATGGCCAGGTATTCGCGGACTTCCTCGGCAATGAAGCTGAACAGGTTGACGACCTTGTCGGCCGTGCCCGTGAACTTCTCACGCAGGCGCGGATCCTGCGAGCAGACGCCGACCGGGCAGGTGTTGGAATGGCACTGACGCACCATCAGACAGCCCATCGCGATCAGCGAGGCGGTGCCGATGTTGAACTCCTCGGCGCCGAGGATGGCGGCGATGACGATGTCGCGGCCGGTGCGCATGCCGCCGTCAGCGCGGACCACGACGTGGCTGCGCAGATTGTTGAGGCTGAGCACCTGATGGGTCTCGGCCAGGCCGATCTCCCACGGCAGGCCGGCGTGCTTGATCGACGACTGGGGCGAGGCGCCCGTGCCGCCGTTGTGGCCGGCGATCAGGATGGCGTCGGCCTTGGCCTTGGCGACCCCGGAGGCGATGGCGCCGATGCCCGAGGCCGAGACCAGCTTGACCGTCACCCGGGCGTCCGGGTTGATCGACTTCAGGTCGTAGATGAGCTGGGCCAGATCCTCGATCGAATAGATGTCGTGGTGCGGCGGCGGTGAGATCAGGGTCGCGCCCGGCGTCGAGTGACGCATGCGGGCGATGAACTCGGTGACCTTGAAGCCGGGCAGCTGACCGCCCTCGCCGGGCTTGGCGCCTTGGGCGATCTTGATCTCGATCTCGCGGCACTGGTTCAGATATTCGGCGGTGACGCCGAACCGGCCCGAGGCGATCTGCTTGACCGCCGAGTTCATGTTGTCGCCGTCGGCGCGCGTCGCATAGCGCTCGGGATCCTCGCCGCCCTCGCCGGAGACCGAGCGGGCGCCGATGCGGTTCATGGCGACGTTCAGGACGCCGTGCGCCTCGGGGCTGAGGGCGCCCAGCGACATGCCGGGGGTCAGGAAGCGCTTCCTGATCTCCGAGACGCTCTCGACCTCATAGACGGGCACCGGCGACAGGCCTTCGCGCCAGTCCAGCAGGTCGCGCGGGGCGTTGTCGGGCTGGGCGCGGATGGCGTCGGTGTACTGCTTGAAGCGCTTGTAGTCGCCGCGGTTGCAGGCGTCCTGCAGCAGGTGGATCGTCTTCGCGTCGTGGGCGTGGCTCTCCTGACCGGCGCGAATGCGGAAGAAGCCGCCGATGGCCGGGGAGGGGGTGGCCTCGGTCCAGGCCTGGGCGTGGCGACGCAGGGCCTGCTGTTCCAGACCGGCCAGGCCGATGCCCGAGATGCGCGACGGGGCGCCGGGGAAGAACTCGGCGGTCAGGGCGCGCGACAGGCCCAGAACCTCGAACTCGCAGCCGCCGCGGTAGGCGGAGATGACCGAGATGCCCTTGCGCGCCAGGGTCTTCATCAGACCGGCCTCGAGACCCGCCTTGTAGTTCAGACAGGCGTCGCGCAGCGACAGGCCGGGGTACATGCCCCGATCCAGACGCTCCTGGAACATCTCCTGGGCCAGCCAGGGGTTCACGGCCGTGGCCCCGACGCCGACGAGGACGGCGACGCCGTGCGGCTCCAGCGCCTCCGACGAACGGACCACGATGGAGACGAAGCTGCGCAGTCCCTTGTCGGTCAGACGCAGGTGCACCGCCGCCGTGGCCAGGATCATCGGGATGGTGATGCGCTCTTCCGAGGCGCGTTCATCGGTCAGGACCACCAGAGCCGAACCCGACTTCACCGCGGCCTCGGCCTCGGACTGGATACGGTCGATGGCGGCGCGCATCCCGACGCCCGGGCGGTCGCCCTCGGCCGGTAGCGGGTATGAGCAGTCGATGGTCACGGTGGTGCCCGCGCCGACGACGCCGAGCATCCGCTCGTACATGCCGGTGGTCAGGATGGGGCTGTTCAGGACGAAGACGTTCGTCTGGGCCTCTTCCTCGGCGAGGATGTTGCCGAGGTTCTTGAACCGGGTCTTCAGGCTCATGGCCCCGGCTTCGCGCAGGGGATCGATGGGCGGGTTGGTGACCTGGGAGAAGTTCTGGCGGAAATAGTGGGCCAGTGGACGCGGCAGGTCCGACAGAACCGCCGGCGGAGTGTCGTCGCCCATCGAGCCGACCGCCTCCTTGCCGTCGCGGATCAGCGGATCCAGCAGCATGTCGAGGTCTTCTCTGGAGTAGCCGGCGGCGATCTGACGACGCGTCAGGGCCTCGCCGGTGGCGGCGCGCGGCTCGGGTCCGGGGCCGATGACCGGCTCCAGATCGATCATATTGTCCAGCCACTCCTGATAGGGGTGGGCGGCGGCCAGGGCGTCGATGGCCTCGGATTCGTCGAGGATGGTCCCGGTCTTCAGGTCGGCGACGATCATCCGGCCGGGGCCGATGGGCAGGCGGCGCGCGATACGGGCTTCGGGCAGGCCGGCGAGGCCCGCTTCGGACCCGGCCAGCAGCAGGCCGTCGTGGGTGACCATGGCGCGCAGCGGACGTAGGCCGTTGCGGTCCTTGCCGCAGACGATGTAGCGGCCGTCGGTCGCGCAGATGGCGGCGGGCCCGTCCCACGGCTCCATGACCGCGTTGCAGTAGGCGTAGAGGGCGCGGTGGTCGCCCTTCATCAGCCCCTCGTCGCGGGCCCAGGCCTCGGGGATCAGCAGGGCCTTGGCCATGGGCGCGGGACGACCGGCGCGGACCAGAACCTCGAACACATTGTCCAGGGCGGCCGAGTCGGAGCCGCCGGCCTGAACGACCGGCTTCACGTCCTCGTCGTGGTCGCCGAAGGCCTGGGCCGTCATGCGGATCTCGTGCGACCGCATCCAGTTCAGGTTACCCTTCAGCGTGTTGATCTCGCCGTTGTGGGCCAGCATCCGGAACGGCTGGGCCAGCCGCCATTCGGGGAAGGTGTTGGTCGAGTAGCGCTGGTGGAAGATGGCGTAGGCCGACTGGAAGGTCGGATCCAGCAGGTCGGGATAGAGCTGGTCCAGCAGCTCGGCGCGGACCATCCCCTTGTAGATCAGCGACCGGGCCGACAGGGAGCAGACGTAGAAGCCGGGCACCGCCTCGGCGGCCACCGCATTCTCGATCCGGCGGCGGCAGAGATAGAGTTCGCGCTCGAGATCCTCGCCGGCCTCAGGGTCGGCGAGATGGGCGGGCGTGGCCAGCATGATCTGTTCGATCTCGGGCCGGGTCGCCCCGGCCTTGGAGCCGACGACCGACAGGTCGATCGGGGTCTGGCGCCAGCCATAGATATAGAAGCCGGCGCGCAGCACTTCGCTTTCGACGATGGCGCGGGCGCGGTCCTGGGCGCCCAGGTCGGTGCGCGGCAGGAAGATCTGGCCGATGGCGATCGGGCCCGGACGCAGGGTCTGGCCGATGACGCGGACCTGTTCGGCGAAGAAGGCCTGCGGGGCCTCGACCATCAGGCCGGCGCCGTCGCCGGAGAGGCCATCGGGATCGACGGCGCCGCGGTGGGCGACATTCTTCAGCGACTTGATCGCGTATTCGACGACTTCGCGACGCGGCTTGCCGTCGATGGCGGCGACGAGGCCGACGCCGCAGGCGTCTTTCTCGGACGCGGGCTCATAGGCGTGGGCGTCGATCAGGCGCTGACGGTCCGCGGTGTATTGGTTGAGCCAGGTCATGCGGCCTGCTCCTCGGTCTGGGTACGCAGATAACGGTCGATTTCGGCGGCGGCGTCCTGGCCGTCGCGCACGGCCCACACGACCAGCGAGGCGCCGCGAACGGCGTCGCCGGCGGCGTAGACGCCGGGCAGGGAGGTGGCGAAGCCCGAGCGGGCGGTCGCGACCGTGTTCCACTCCGTCAGCGACAGCTCATTGTGGTGGGCGGCGAACTGCTCCGGCTCGAAGCCCAGGGCTTCGATGACCAGATCGGCCTGCAGGTCGAAGTCGCCGCCGGGGACGGGGACGATCTCGCGGCGCTTGCCGAACTCGGGCTCCGACAGGGCCATGCGAGCGGCGCGGACGGACGAGACCGAGCCGTCGCGCGACATCAGGGCCTTGGGCGCGCCCAGCCATTCGAAGATGACGCCTTCTTCCTCGGCATTCTGAACCTCGCGCGCCGAACCGGGCATGTTCTCCTTGTCGCGGCGATAGAGGCAGACGACAGATTCGGCGCCCTGACGAATGGCGGTACGGACGCAGTCCATGGCGGTGTCGCCACCGCCGACCACGACGACCTTGCGGCCCTTGGCGTGGTGCCAGCCGTCGCCGTCCTGTTCGCCCAGGTCGCGGCGGTTCTGATGGATCAGATAGTCGAGGGCCGCGACGGTGTCGCCGGGACCGCCGCCGGGAACCGACAGGGCGCGCGCCTGATAGACGCCCATGGCCAGGAGCACGGCGTCGTGACGCTCGCGCAGTTCCTCAAGGGTGACGTCGACGCCGACGTTGCAGTTCTGGACGAACTCCACGCCGCCCTCGGCCAGACGGTCGGTGCGGCGCTGGACGACGCGCTTCTCCAGCTTGAAGCCGGGGATGCCGTAGATCAGCAGGCCGCCGGGACGGTCGTGGCGATCATAGACGGTGACCGCGTAGCCCGCGCTGCGCAGCCGGTCGGCGGCGGCCAGACCGGCCGGGCCCGCGCCGACGATGCCGACGGACTGGCCGCGCTCATGCGCCGGACGGATCGGCTCGACCCAGCCGTTGTCGAAGGCGGTGTCGCCGATGAAGGCCTCGACCGAGCCGATGGTCACGGCTTCCCAGCCAGACTGGTTCAGGGTGCAGGAGCCTTCGCACAGCCGGTCCTGCGGACAGATGCGGCCGCAGATCTCGGGCATGGTCGAGGTCGCCGAGGCGACGCGCCACGCTTCGCGCATCTCGTCTTGCGCGGACAGGCCAAGCCAGTCGGGGATGTTGTTCTGCAGCGGGCAGGCGTTCTGGCAGAAGGGCACGCCGCAGTCGGTGCAACGCCCGGCCTGGACCTCGATAGTCTCGGTCGTCGGTTTGACGATGATCTCGCCAAAATCCTGCACGCGGACGGACGCTGTCGTCTTGGGAAGACGACGCGGTTGCACGACGAAGCCCTTCGGCCCGGATGTTCCTTTGTTCTGCATACGCGCATAAAGCCAAAAACAGGCTTTTCGGCAAATGATTTTCTCGGGAGTGGGGTTTTCGGACAGTGTTCGGCATGATCTTGCCGACGATGTGCAAAGCCGAGGACGAACTGACCCTGTGTCGTGACGCTTGTTTGCGAACGGTTCGCGATAACCCGCCCGAACATGACCAAAAGTTCAGGAAACGTTGCTTTGCCGGGGGCGATCAGCGGGCTACGCAGCTGTAACGGCCCAGCTGGGCCCCTCGCATTCGGAGGATTTCATGCGTTCGACCGCCCGCCGCCTAGCCTTGATGGGAGGCGTCGCCGCCTCCGTCGCATTCGCCTCCGCCGCCTGGGCCACGCCTGAACCGGCTGCCCCCGCCGCCGGCGCTACGCAGCGTGGCGAGCGTCTGGCGCCGCTGCCGCCGATCGACATTCCGTTCACGAAATTCGTCCTGAACAACGGCCTGACCCTGATCGTGCACGAGGACCACAAGGCTCCGATCGTGGCGGTCAACATCTGGTACCACGTGGGCTCCAAGAACGAGCCGGCCGCGCGGTCGGGCTTCGCCCACCTGTTCGAACACCTGATGTTCAACGGCTCGGAGAACTTCAACAACGACTTCTTCAAGGCCACCGAGCTGCTGGGCGCGACCGACCAGAACGGCACCACCAACACCGACCGCACCAACTATTTCCAGAACGTCCCCACCTCCGCCCTGGATTCGATCCTGTGGCTGGAGAGCGACCGTATGGGCCACCTCGTCGGCGCCATCGACCAGGCGCGTCTGGATGAGCAGCGCGGCGTCGTCCAGAACGAGAAGCGCCAGGGCGAGAACCAGCCCTACGGCCGCGTCTGGGACGCGATCACCAACGCCACCTATCCGGCCGACCACCCCTATGGCCACACCGTCATCGGCTCGATGGACGACCTGAACGCCGCCGATCTGGATACGGTCAAGGCCTGGTTCCGCGACTACTATGGCGCTTCCAACGCCACCATCGTCCTGGCCGGCGACATCACGCCCGAGGAAGCCAAGGCCAAGGTCGAGCAGTATTTCGGCGACATCCCCGCCGGACCGCCCGTCACCCATCCCAACCGGATGATCGCCCCCATGGTCGGCCATCAGTCCGAGACCATGTACGACCGCGTCGGCCAGCCCCGCATCTACAAGGTCTGGAATACCCCGGAAGCCGGTACGGCCGACAGCGACTATCTGGGCCTGCTGGGCCAGGTCCTGTCCTCGGGCCGCAACTCGCGCCTCTACAAGCGTCTGGTGTTCGACGATCAGGTCGCGGTCGGCGTCAACGCTGGCCAGAACGAGAGCGAGATCGGCAGCCAGTTCCTGGTCATCGTCACCGCCAAGCCGGGTCAGGACCTCAACCGCATCGAGGCCATTGTCGATGAAGAGATGGCCAAACTGCTGCGCGACGGCCCGACCGCCGAGGAGCTGGAGCGCGCCCGCACGGTTCAGGGCGCCGGCCTGGTGCGCGGCACCGAGCGCATCGGCGGCTTCGGCGGCAAGTCCGACCTGCTGGCCGAGAGCCAGGTGTTCCACGGCGATCCGAACGCCTGGAAGGAAAGCTATGAGCGCGTCCTGGCCGCCACCCCGGCGAATCTGACCGCCGCCGGCCGCCAGTGGCTGACGGACGGCAGCTATACGCTCGATGTCCTGCCGATGCCCGACTACGCCGCCGCGACGACGGGCGTCGATCGGACCCACGGCGTGCCCGCCACGGGCGCCGTTCCCGCCGCCATCTTCCCCGAGGTGCAGCACGCCACCCTGTCGAACGGTCTGAAGGTGGTTCTGGCGCCGCGCGACGGCGTGCCGACCGTGTCGATGAACCTGATCGTCAATGCGGGTTCCGCGACCGACGCCGCCGACAAGGCCGGTATCGCCTCGCTGGCCCCGACGGTGATGACCAACGGCACCGACACCCTGGACGCACTGGAAATCTCGGACCGCACCCAGCTCCTGGGCGCGACCCTGGGCGCCGGCTCGGCCGCGGACTACTCCAGCATCTCGATGACGGCGCTGGCGACCCGGATGGAGCCTTCGCTGGCCCTCTACGCCGATGTGATCCAGCACCCGGCCTTCCGCCCGGCCGACTTCACCCGCGCCCAGGCCCAGCAGGTCGCCGGCATCCAGCAGTCGAATCGTAGCCCGGGCGCCATCGCCGGCCGCGTTCTGGCCGCCAATGTCTATGGCCCGAACAGCCAGTACGGCCGTCCGACGAGCGGCACCGAGGATACGGTCAAGGCCCTGACCCCGGCCGACGCCGAGGCCTATCACGCGACCTGGTTCCGTCCCGACAACGCCACCCTGGTCGTGGTCGGCGACACGACCCTGGCCGAGCTGCAGCCGCAGCTAGAACGGGCCTTCGCCGGCTGGAAGGCGCCCGCGACCCCGCTGCCGGCCAAGCCCGCGACCTCGGTCATGGCCGCTCCGGCCCAGCCGCGCGTGCTGCTGGTCAACCGTCCGGGTCCGCAGGCGATCATCACCGCCGGCCGCTTGACGGCGCCGTTCGACGCCGCCACCGAGCCGCGTCAGGACGCCTTCAACACCGCCTTGGGCGGCGCCTTCACCAGCCGGATCAACATGAACCTGCGGGAAGACAAGCACTGGTCCTACGGCGCCTCGTCGGGCGTGCGCACGGCCATCGGCCCGCGCATGTTCGCCGCCACCGCCGCGGTCCAGTCGGACAAGACCGCCGAGAGCGCGGCCGAGGTTCGCAATGAGCTGACGAACGTCGTCGGTTCGCGTCCGGTCACCGAGGCCGAACTGACGGCGGTCAAGGCCAACCTGATCCAGGGCATGGCCGGCGGCTGGGAAACCAACGCCGCCGTCATGGGCGAACTGACCCGCATGGTCGTCTACGGCCTGCCGGAAGACTACTACACCGCCTACGCCCGCGAGGTGAACTCCACGACCCCGGCCATGGCCGCGACGGCGGCGCAGACGGTGGTCGGCTCCGGCCCCACGACCTGGGTCATCGTCGGCGACGTGGCCGCGATGAAGTCCAAGATCGAGGCCCTGAATCTGGGTCCGGTCACGGTGGTGGACGTCAACGGCAACCCCGTCCCTTAAGGGACGGGCGGACGCCTGAAACGACGAAGGGGCCGGTGATCACTCACCGGCCCCTTTGCTTTGCTCGAGTGTGAGCTCGAGGTCAGGTCTCTGCCTGCCAGCCTCCCGCCAGCGCCTTGAACAGGGCGATCTGGTAGGTGGTGACGAGGGCGTCCGACTGGGCCAGAGCCGCCTCGGCGCCGGCCAGGGTCCGTTCGGCGATCAGCACCGTCAGGAAGCTGTCCGCGCCCGCGTCGAAGCGGGTGCGCGACAGGGTGGCGGCGCGCGCGGCCTGATCGCGCGCTTCGGTCAGGGCCGTACGCCGGTCCAGTTCGTTGGCGTAGTTGGACAGGGCTGTCTCGGTCTCCTGCAGGGCCGTCAGCACGGTCTGGTCGAAGGTCGCCAGGGCCGCGTCGCTCAGGGCGCCCGTCTGGGCGATCCGGGCGCGGGCCACCGCTATGTTCGGGAAGGACCAGCTGATCAGCGGGCCGAAGGAGAACCGGTAGTTCTCGTCCTTGCCGAGATCGCCCGAGTCCAGCGCCGTCGACCCGAAGGATCCGCCCAGGCTGATGGTCGGATAGAGCGAGGCCGTGGCCACGTTCACCCGTGCGGCCGCGGCGGCCAGGTTACGTTCGGCCTGACGTACGTCGGGACGACGGGCCAGAAGCGCCGCGCCATCGCCGACCGGGATCGGCTGGCTGAGCCGGGGCGGGCGGGCGCAGGTCTTCGCCGCTTCCGAGGCCTCGGCCGGGGTGCGGCCGGTCAGGGTCGACAGGCGGAACAGGGCCTCGTCGCGGGCGGCCAGAAGCGAGGGCACGGCCGCCCGGGTCTGGGCGAGGGTCGAGCGCGCCTGGGCGACGTCCAGACCGGTGCCGGCGCCGCCGTCCAGCAGGCGCTGGGTCAGGTCGACGGTGTTCTGCTGCAGGTCCAGGTTCCGTTGGGCGACGGCGATCTGGGCGTTGGCGGAGCAGGCGTCGGCATAGGCGCGGGCCGTCTCGGCGGCGACGCTGACGCGGACCACGTCGACGGCCGCCGCCTGGGCGTCGGCGTCGGCGCGGGCGGCGCGGATCGTGGAGCCCACGCGGCCGAACAGGTCGATCTCGTAGGAGGCGCTGATCCCGGCGTCATAGGTGTCGACTTCAGGCCCCTGAACGCCGGTGGCGCTGGTCGCGGCCGAGCCCTGGCTGCGCGTCGCCGAAGCGCTCAGGTTGGTGGAGGGCAGGCGGCCGGCGCGGGCTTCCGAGAGGGAGGCCCGGACGGCGCGCAGATTGGCCTCGGCCGCTTCCAGCTGGTTGTTCTCGGCGAAGGCTTGGGTGATCAGGCCGTCCAGCGTCGGATCGTTATAGAGCCGCCACCAGTCGTCGCGGGCCTCGGCGGTCGAGGTGACCGCCGTCGAGGAAGAGCCAATGAAGGCGCCCGACGCCTGGGGGGGAAGGTCGGCGTCGGGCGCCTTCGGCCCAACCGCGCAGGCTGCCAGAACAAGGGCGGCCGGGGCGACGGTCAGGAACCGTTGAACGTAGGAACGAGCAGTCATCAGAGGTCTCCGGCCGGGCCCGTGGCGGGCAGCGGCTGGTTGGGGTCTTGCGGCGGGGTCCCGGTGGTCGGGGCCGGCGGCGTCTTGGACGGCTCATGCGGGATGCGGGCCGCGATGGCGCGCGTCAGCACATAGAAGACCGGCGTGAACAGCAGACCGAAAATGGTCACCCCCAGCATCCCGAAGAAGACCGCCGCGCCCAGGGCCTGGCGCATTTCGGCGCCTGGACCTTCGGCCAGCACCAGCGGCAGAACGCCGAGGATGAAGGCGAAGGAGGTCATCAGGATCGGGCGAAGACGGGTCCGGGCGGCGGAGACGGCGGCGTCCCAGCGGTTCAGGCCTTCTTCTTCCGCCTGTTTGGCGAACTCCACGATCAGGATGGCGTTCTTCGCCGCCAGCGCCACCAGCACCACCAGTCCGACCTGGACCAGGATGTTGTTGTCGAGACCCAGGGCGTTGACCCCGAGCATGGCGGCCAGCACGCACATCGGCACGATCAGGATGACCGCCAGCGGCAGGGTGAAGGCCTCGTAGTTGGCGGCCAGCACCAGGAAGACCAGCAGGACGGACATCGCGAAGATCAGACCGGCGCCGCCGGACGCGGATTTTTCCTGGAAGGCCAGTTCGGTCCATTCGTAGGAGAAGCCCGGGGGCAGGGTGGCCGCGGCCAGTTGCTCCATGTCGGCGATGGCCTGACCGGACGAGATGCCCGGCGCGCCCTGACCCTGCAGCTCGGCCGCCGGGAACAGGTTGAAGCGCACGATCCGCGACGGACCGGAGTCCTGGCGCAGATTGGCCAGCGAGCCGATCGGCACCATGGCGCCCGAGGCCGACTTGACCTTCAGATTGGCGATGTCGGCCAGGTCGTCGCGATAGGACGGCTCCGCCTGGGCGGTGACGCGGTAGGTGCGGCCGGCCATGTTGAAGTCGTTGATGTAGGACGAGCCCAGATAGATGCCCAGGGTGCTGAACACCGAGGACGGCTGGACGCCCAGCATCAGGGCCCGGTCACGGTCGACGTCGGCGGCGATGCGCGGCGAGGCGGTGTTGTAGGTCGAGAAGACCTGCTGCAGCTCGTCGGGCTTCTGGGCTGCGGCGCCCATCATGGCGAAGGTGGCGCCTTCCAGCGCACGGTAGCCCGCGCCGGAACGGTCCTGGACCATCATCTTGAAGCCGTTGCCGGTGCCCAGACCCTGAACCGAGGGCGGGGCGATGACGAAGATATTGGCTTCCTCGATGCCGCCGGTGGCCTGGGTGATGGCCCCGGCGAGGGCGGCCGCCTTGGTCTCCTTGGACTTGCGGTCCTCGGACGGGTCCAGACGGACGAAGATGGTCGCGGCGTTGGAGCCGAAGGCGAAGCTGGAGCCGTCGAGGCCGGCGAAGGCCACGGTGCCGTTGACGCCTTCCTTGGACTGGATGATGTCCTTGGCCTTCAGCATCACTGCCTGGGTGCGGTCCAGGGACGAACCGGCCGGCAGCTGGATGACGCCGATCAGGAAGCCCTGGTCCTGCTCGGGAATGAAGCCCGAGGGGGTGTCGACCAGACGCCAGGCGGTCAGGGCCAGCAGGCCCGCGTAGACGACCAGGACGATGGCGACCAGACGCACCAGTTTGGCGGTGACCCGACCGTACTGGTTCGACAGCCAGTCGAAGCCTTCGTTGAACTTGCGTCCGCCGAGGCCGACGTACCAGACGACCGAACCCCAGACGCCCGGCTTGCGATGGCCATGGCCTTCGGCGTGCGGCTTGAGCAGCAGGGCGGCCAGCGCCGGCGACAGGGTCAGGGAGACAAACAGGGAGGTCACCGAGGCCGCGGCGATGGTCACCGCGAACTGGCGATAGAAGATCCCCGGAATGCCCGGCACGAACATGGTCGGGATGAAGACCGAGACCAGCACCAGACCGATGGCGATCAGGGCGCCGGACACTTCCTCCATCGAGCGATAGGCGGCGTCGCGTGGACTGAGCCCCTCGCCGATCAATCGCTCCACGTTCTCGACCACGACGATGGCGTCATCGACGACGATGCCGACGGCGAGGATGAGGGCGAGCAGCGACAGGGAGTTCAGCGAATAGCCGAGGGCCAGCTGGACCGCGAAGGTGGCGACCAGGGCGACCGGGATGGCGATGATCGGGATGATCGCCGCGCGCCAGGTCTGCAGGAAGACCATGACCACGATGACGACCAGGATGATCGCTTCCACCAGGGTGTGCTGCACCGACTCGACCGAGGCGGCGACGAACTCGGTCGGGTTGTAGGCGACCTTGACCTCGGCGCCTTGCGGCAGGTCCTTGCGGATGGCTTCGAGCTCGGCCTGGACGCGTTCGGCGGTGCCGAGCGCATTGGCGCCGGGCTGCTGGACGATGGCGACGCCGACGCCGCGCTTGCCGTCGAAGAAGCCGCGGATGCCGTAGTCCTGGGCGCCCAGCTCGACGCGGGCGATGTCGGACAGGCGGGTCACGGCGCCGTTGGCGTCGGTCTTGAGCACGACCTGGCCGAACTCTTCGGGCGTGTTCAGACGGCCTTGAACCTGAATGGGTTGCTGGAAGGCGGCGGCGTTGGTGGCGAAGGGCGGGGCGCCGATCGAACCGGCCGCAGCCTGGACGTTCTGGGCCTGCAGGGCGGCGATGACTTCCGAGGCGGACAGGTTGCGGGCCGCCGCCTTGGCCGGGTCGATCCAGACGCGCATCGAATAGTTGCCTCCGCCGAAGACGGTGACCCCGCCGACGCCCTCGATCCGCAACAGTCGGTCGCGGATGGTGGAGTTGGCGTAGTTGCCCAGATAGTCGTTCGAGAGGCTGCCGTCCGGCGAGGTGACCGAGGCGATCAGCAGGAAGCCCTGCGACGCCTTGGCGACCACGACCCCGGTCTGACGCACCTGATCGGGCAGGCGCGGCTCGGCCAGGGCGACGCGGTTCTGGACAAGCACCTGGGCCTTGTCGAGGTCGGTGCCCGGCTTGAAGGTGACGGTGATCGCCACCGCCCCGTCGGAGGTCGACGAGGAAGTGACGTAGAGCATGTCCTCAACGCCGTTGATTTCCTGCTCGATAGGGGCGGCGACGGTCTCGGCCAGGGTCTCGGCCGAGGCGCCCGCGAAGGCGGCGTTGACGGTGATCGTGGGCGGCGCGATCTCCGGGTACTGCGAAAGCGGCAGCAGCGGATAGGCGGCGATGCCCACGATGGTGATGACCACCGACAGCACGGCCGCGAAGATCGGCCGGTCGATGAAGAAGCGGGAGATGTTCATGTGTGGATCAGTCGCCGATCGCAACGCTGCCCGAGAGAGCGCTGGCTGAGGTCGCCGTGGCGGCCGGGGGGGCATAGGTGACGGGGGCGGCGTTGGCCGTCGGCGTATGGGTGATGCGGCCGGGGTTGGCCTTCACCTTCTGACCGGGCTGCTGAACGCGCGAGCCGCCGTTGATGATGACGCGGTCCTGGGCGGTGATGCCCGAACGGATCACGCGCAGGCCGTCGATCAGCGGGCCGAGGACCACAGGGCGCGGCGTGACCGTGCCGTCGGCCGCGACGACCGCGACGGTGCGCTGGTCGGCGCCGGCGGAGACCGCCGAATCCGGGACCAGCAGGGCGTCATAGGCGCCGGCGCCGGCGACGCGGATCTGGCCGAACATGCCGGGCTTCAGGAAGCCGTCGCCGTTCTGGATGATGGCCCGCAGGCGGATGGTGCCGGACGACGGATCGATGGCGTTGTCGGTGAAGTCGAGCGTACCGGCGTGACTGAACTCGGCCTCGTCCTGCAGGCGGATGCGGACCGGGGCGCCCTTACCGGCGCGGACCTGGCGCTGGTACTTGAGCAGGGTCGCTTCCGAGCCGTCGAAGACGAACCAGATCGGCGAGGACGACACGATGGTGGTCAGGACGTCGGCGGCCGACGATCCGCCGGCGACCAGGTTGCCCGGATCGGTGCGGCGGTTGGAGACGCGGCCCGAGACCGGGGCGGTCACCCGGGTGAACTCGACCTGCAGCTGGGCGGAACGGACATTGGCCTGGGCGGCGGCGACATTGGCCTCTGCGGTGCGCAGGGCGCCGGTGTTGGCGTCGACCTCGGCCTGGGAGACCGCTTGCGAGGCCAGCAGGCCTTGCGAGCGCGTCAGATTGGTGCGGGCCAGAGCCACCTGGGCGTTGGCCTGGGCGACCTGGGCCTGGGCGGCGGCGAGGGCGGCCTGGGCCGGACGCGGATCAAGCGTGAACAGCAGCTGGCCGCGCTGGACGTAGTCGCCGTCCTTGAAATGGACCGACTGGATATAGCCGCCGACGCGGGCGCGGACGTCGACCTGCTGGGTCGCTTCGAAGCGGCCGGTGAAGTCGTCCCAGTCGACGATGCGTTCCTGCAGGGGGTTGGCCACGGTGACCGGGGCGGGGGGCGGCGGGCCGGCGGCCTCGCTCTTGGAACAGCCATAAAGCGCGGCCGCAATCATTGCGGACACGGCGACGATCTTCAGCCTGCGCATGCAAGGCCCTCCAGCAAGCAATTTGAGTCCAGGCGGACAAACGGGCAAATGGGGGGACGCGCCCGCAGGTCAACACCTGATGACATGTTTATTGTGCGACTGCGAAAACCTTGTCAACAGACGATGACATAGCCATACTCCCAATGGGGCCTTTGAGGACATCAACTTGAGTTTCGAGCTTTGCAGCAGACCCCGGAACGCAGCGGCGACGCGAGAGGCCATTCTGAAGGCCGCCAACCGTCGCTTTTCGGCTGAAAGCTACGACCAGGTCGGCATGCGCGACGTCGCCCGCGACGTCGGCGTCGATCCGGCTCTGATCTCGCGTTATTTCGGCTCCAAGGAAGAGCTTTTCGTCGCCGTGCTCGAGGACTGCGGCAACGGCTCCAGCATCACCGAGGGTCCGCGAGAGACGTTCGGCGAGCGTATGGCGCACGATCTCGTCTACGGCCCGAAGAAGGAGGGCAAGCTGGAGTGGCTGCTGATTCTTCTGCGCTCCATCTCCTCGCCAAAGGCCGCCGAGATCGTCCAGCGCAACTCGCGCAACCGCTTCTATCAGCCCTTTACCGACTGGGTCGGCGGCCCGGACGCCATCATTCGCGCCCGTCTGGCCGGAGCTTTCATGATGGGACTGGCGATCAGCCGCGACATCACCGGCGGCTTCGACATGACGCCGGCCGAATGTGAATCGATGTGCAAACGGCTCGCCGGATTGCTTCAGGATTTGATCGACAACTGACACCGCTGTCGGTCAGGGATTTTGCGCGGCGCGCCTCGGGGACGGCCCGCAAACCCTGCCTCTTTCGTGCTGACCGCAACGCTCCGGCTTTTCGACGCTGGCCGTTTTCGCCTGAACGGTCAGAGTGCAGGTGCGGCTTTCGACCCTCAGTCGCCATATCGAGGTGAATTTTACCTCCCGGGGTCATCTGGGGCTGAAAATTGGAAATTTATTCCAAGTGCCGGTTGCGCCGGGCCGGTTAATCTGGCTTTATGCCGGGGTAAGCAGGAGATCGGCCGTGCGCCAATCCATTCGCCATGACCAGAAGACGCGGGGGGCTCAGGCCGTCGCCGCGGCGCGCGCAAGCGTCGGTCCCGCGATGCTGACCACCCTCATTCTCAGCGTACTCCTCGGCCTTCTCCTTACCGGAGCGGGATGGATGCAGCTGACCTGAGCACACGCAAAATCAGGATCACACGCAGACACCCGCTCCCGCCAGGAAGCGGGTTTTTTCATACCCGAAACGACCCCGAACGCCGTTCCGCCACCCCCGACCGACCGACCAGCAGAAACGACCGCCTCCCGTGACCACGCAAGATTCCACCCCAGAGAACAGCACCGGCAACCGTCGGAGCTCGGTCGTGACCAAGGGCCCGAACCGGGCGGCGGCGCGCTCCTATCTGCGCGCGGCGGGGATGCAGGACGCCGATTTCGACAAGCCGATGATCGCCATCGTCAACACCTGGTCGACCATCACCCCGTGCAACATGCATCTGAACCGTCTGGCCAATGACGTCCGCGCCGGGATCATCGCGGCGGGCGGCTATCCGGTCGACTTCAACACGGTGATGGTCACCGACGGCATCTCCATGGGCACGCCCGGGATGAAGGCTTCGCTGATCTCCAGAGAGGTCGTCGCCGACTCGATCGAGCTGGCCGTCGAGGGGCATCAGCTGGACGGCGTCGTCTGCATCGTCGGTTGCGACAAGACCATCCCGGCGGCGGCCATGGCCCTGGCGCGGATGGATATCCCGGGCCTGGTCTATTACGGCGGCACCATCATGCCGGGCGTGATCGGTTCCAAGGAGGTCTCGGTCCAGGAGGTCTTCGAGGCCATCGGCGCCCATGGCGCGGGCACGATCGACGACGAACAGCTGAAGATGGTCGAGAGCGCCGTCTGTCCCGGCGCCGGCGCCTGCGGCGGCCAGTTCACCGCCAACACCATGGCCATGGCCCTGGCCGTCATGGGCATCTCGCCCATGGGCGCCAACGACGTCCCCGCCGTCGACCCGGCCAAGGCCGCCGAGGGTCATCGCTGCGGTCAGCTGATCGTCGAGCGCGTCTTCGCCGGCGACAGCGCTCGCAAATACATCACCCGCGCCAGCCTGAAGAACGCCGCCGTCGCCGTCTCGGCCTCGGGCGGATCGACCAACGCCGTCATGCACCTGACCGCCATCGCCATCGAGGCGGGCGTCGATTTCGGCGTCGAGGACTGCCACCAGGCCTGCGTCGAGGCGCCGGTCATCTGCGACCTGAAGCCGGGCGGCAAGTTCCTAGCCTCGCACCTGTACGCCGCCGGCGGCACCCGTCTGGTCACCCAGCGGCTGGCCGAGGCCGGCAAGATCGTCAACACCCCGACCGTCTCGGGCCGCAGCCTGTTCGCCGAGGCCGCCGAGGCCGAGGAGACCCCCGGTCAGGTGGTGGTCGCCACCATCGAACAGCCCATCATGGAGCGCGGCTCCTATGCGGTCATCTACGGCGATGTCGCCCCCGAAGGCGCGATCATCAAGCTGACCGGCCACAAGGTCGATCGCTTCGAAGGTCCCGCCGCCGTCTTCGATTCCGAGGAAGACGCCTTCCACGCCGTCCAGGACGGATCGGTCGGCGAGGGCGACGTCATCATCATCCGCTACGAAGGCCCCAAGGGCGGTCCGGGCATGCGCGAGATGCTGCAGGTCACGGCGGCGCTGAAGGGGCGTGGCATTTCGGATGTCGCCCTGCTGACCGACGGCCGCTTCTCGGGCGCCAGCTACGGCTTCGTCGCCGGCCACGTCTCGCCGGAAGCGGCGGTCGGCGGGCCGATCGGCCTGATCCGCGACGGCGACCGCATCACCATCGATGTCACCAACCGCCGCATCGACGTGGACGCCGACCTGGCCGCGCGGCGCGCCGACTTCGTCCTGCCGCCCATGGCTCCGGCCCACGGCGTCTTCGCCAAATATCGCGCTTCGGTGGCTTCGGCCTCGCAGGGCGCCGTCACCATTCCCAACCCTCCGCCGGCCCAAACGCCCGCGACCATTAAAGAAACCGAGAAGGCCTGAGCCATGGAAATCTACACCAACGACGACATCCGTCCCGGCGTCATCGCCGGCCAGCGCATCGCCGTCATCGGCTATGGCTCGCAGGGCCGCGCCCACGCCCAGAACCTGAAGGACTCGGGCCACGACGTCATCGTCGGCGTTCGTGAGGGCGGCAAGGGCTGGAAGAACGCCCAGTCGGACGGCCTGGCCACGGCCGAGCCTTCGGAAGCGGTCAAGGACGCTGACATCATCGCCATCCTGACGCCGGACATGGCCCAGGCCGAAATCTACAAGACCGTCATCGAGCCCTTCGCCAAGGCCGGCTCGGCCCTGCTGTTCGCCCACGGCTTCTCCATCCTGTACGGCCGCGTCACCCCGCGCGAGGACATGGACGTCATCCTGGTCGCGCCCAAGGGCCCCGGCGATCTGGTCCGTCGCGAGTACGCCCGCGGCCGCGGCGTCCCCGCCCTGTTCGCCATCGAGAAGGACGTCACCGGCAAGGCCCGCGACCGCGCCATGGGCTATGCCAAGGGCATCGGCGGCGCGACCGGCGGCCTGCTGGAAACTTCGTTCAAGGAAGAGACCGAGACCGACCTGTTCGGCGAACAGGCCGTCCTGTGCGGCGGCGCCAAGGAACTGGTCATGGGCGGCTTCTCGACCCTGGTCGAGGCCGGCTACCAGCCCGAGATCGCCTATTTCGAATGCCTGCACGAGCTGAAGCTGATCGTGGACCTGTTCTACGAAGGCGGCATCACCAAGATGAACGAGTTCATCTCCGAGACCGCCAAATGGGGCTCGGTCGTCTCCGGCCCGCGCGTCATCAACGGCGAGACCCGCGAGCGCATGAAGGAGATCCTGACCGAGATCCAGAACGGCACCTTCGCCCGCGAATGGATCGCCGAGAACGAAGCCGGCAAGGGCGCCTACGACGCCCTGGTCAAGGCCGACTCCGAGCATCCGATCGAGGTCGTCGGCGCGGGCCTGCGCGAGCGCATGGCCTGGCTGCACGCCCCCAAATCCGAAGCCGCCTGAGCGCCTGAGTAACCAGAGTCAGACCGATGAGCGCCGCCGCGACAGCCATAAAGCCTTCCGCCGAGACCGAACCCCAGTCGGGTGCGCGTCTGGTGGTCTCCACGCTCGAGAAGCTGGGGGTCGAGGTGCTGTTCGGCTATCCCGGCGGCGCCATCATGCCGATCTACGACGCCATCGCCGGGTCGAAGCTGCGCCACTATCTGTGCCGCCACGAGCAGGGCGCGGCCTTCGCGGCTGACTCCTATGCGCGGGTCTCGGGCAAGGTCGGGGTCTGTATGGCGACCTCGGGACCGGGCGCGACCAATCTGGTCACCGGCATCGCCAACGCCATGCTGGATTCCATCCCCATGGTCTGCATCACGGGCAATGTGGCCCAGGGCGTCATGGGCATGGACGCCTTCCAGGAGGTCGACATCCTGGGCGTCACCCTGCCGATCGTGAAACACTCCTATCTGGTCCGTAGCGCCGCCGACATTCCGGCGGTGATCGAGGAGGCCTTCCACATCGCCCGCTCGGGCCGCCCGGGACCGGTCCTGATCGACCTGCCCAAGGACGTCCAGTTCGAGATGACCGACGCCCCGCGCGGCATCCATCTGTCCAATGAGATCGACGTCGCCGAGGGCGCCATCATCGCCGAGGCCGAAGCCGCCATCCGCGCCGCGAAGAAGCCCATCCTGTACATCGGTGGCGGGGCCAAGATCTCGGGCGCGGTTGAGGCGGTGCGCGACTTCGCCCGCATCACCGGCATCCCCCAGGTTTCGACCCTGAACGCCCTGGGCACCATCCCGACGGGTCAGGACAACTTCCTGGGCATGCTGGGCATGCACGGCACCCGCGCGGCCAATGAGGCGGTCCAGGACTCGGATCTGTTGATCGTCGTCGGCGCCCGCTTCGACGACCGCGCCACCGGCAAGCTGACCGAGTTCGCGCCCCACGCCGGGGTCGTTCATTTCGACATCGACCCGTCCGAAATCGGCAAGCTGCGCAAGGTGGCGGTCGGCGTCACGGGCGACCTGAAGCCCAATCTGGAAGCCCTGAACGCCCGTCTGGGTCGCGGCGCCCCGATCGAGGTCTCGGGCTGGGCCGACCAGTGGCGCGCCCGCTCTGTCGAGACCGCCTTCGACTATAATGCGCCGGGGGAGGGGGTCTTCGCGCCCCAGCTGCTGAACGAACTGTCGAAGAAGGCCGGGCCCAACTTCATCGCCGCCTGCGACGTCGGCCAGCACCAGATGTGGGTCGCCCAGTACTGCGAGTTCTCGCGGCCCCAGGCCCATATCACCTCGGGCGGTCTGGGCTCGATGGGCTTCGGCCTGCCCGCGGGCGTCGGCGCCAAGCTGGCCGAGCCGGACGCCTGCGTCGTCACCATCACCGGCGACGGCGGGGTCATGATGAACATCCAGGAGCTGGCGACCGTCAACCGCTTCAAGATCCCGCTGAAGATCATCCTGCTGGACAACTCCCGCCTGGGCATGGTGCGCCAGTGGCAGGAGTTCTTCTTCGAGCGGAACTTCTCCGAGGTTGATCTGTCGGACAATCCGGACTTCGTGAAGGTCGCCGAGGCCTTCGGCATCCCGGCCTTCCGCATCGACCGCCGCGATCAGGTCTCGGCCGGCATCGACCGGCTGCTGGCCGCCGAGGGGCCGATCCTGGCCCACGTCATTATCGATCCCGCCGACAACGTCTGGCCCCTGGTTCCCCCGGGCAAGAACAACGGCGAAATGCTGGAGGGCTCACGATGAGCGACACCATCCATATCCTGATCGACCGCGCCGACGGCGCCCTGCAGCGTCTCATCGGTCTGGTGGAGCGGCGCGGCTTCCACATCGACGCCATGGACATGGCGACTGAAGGCGCCGCCCTGCGCATCGCCCTGACCGTGCGCGGTCGCGACGCGGGCCGGTCCATCGTCAACCTGGGCCAGCAGATCGACCGTCTGGTCGGGGCGCGCCGCGTCTCGAACGACGCAGCCTTTCGCTTCGAGGCCGCCTGAACGATGAGCGTACCGCGTACATTGTATGAAAAGGTCTGGGACCGGCATCTGGTCGTGCCGGAGACCGACGCCACGCCCGGCGTTCTGTATATCGACCTGCATCTGGTCCATGAGGTCACCAGCCCTCAGGCCTTCAGCGAAATCGAGAGCCGCGGGCTGAAGATCCGTCGGCCCGACCGCACCTTCGCGACGCTCGACCACTCCACCCCGACCCTGCCTGCCGTGAACGGCCAGCGCCCCTATGTCACCGACGAGGCGCGCGATCAGGTGGCCCGGCTGGAGAAGAACTGCGCCGCCCACGGCGTCGAGCTGGCGGGCTGGGATTCCGACGCGCGCGGCGTCGTTCACGTCATGGGGCCGGAGCTGGGCCTGACCCAGCCGGGCATGACCGTCGTCTGCGGCGACAGCCATACGGCGACCCACGGCGCCTTCGGGGCCCTGGCCTTCGGCATCGGCACCTCCGAGGTCGGCCATGTGCTGGCGACCCAGTGCCTGCTGCAGCGGACGTCGAAGACCCTGCGGGTCACCGTCGACGGCGAACTCCAGCCCGGCGTCTCGGGCAAGGACGTGGCCCTGGCCGTGATCGCGGCCCTGGGCTTCGGCGGCGGCACCGGCTACGTCATCGAATATGCGGGCGAGGCGGTGCGGTCCCTGGACATGGAAGGGCGCATGACCCTGTGCAACATGTCCATCGAGGCCGGCGCCCGGGCAGGCATGATCGCCCCCGACCAGAAGACGATCGACTGGTTGCGCGGACGCCGGAAGGTTCCTCAAGGGCTAGCCTATGAGGCGGCCGCCGCCGAATGGCTGACGCTGGCTTCGGATCCCGGCGCGGTGTTCGACAAGGAGGTCGTGCTGGACGGCGCGGCCATCCGCCCGATGGCGACCTGGGGCACCACGCCCGACGCCGGCGCCCCGATTGGATCGAAGGTTCCCGAGCCCCAGTCCGAAAGCGACCGCAAGGCCATCGCCTATATGGGCTTCGAGGCCGGGCAGACGACGACCACCCAGGCCGTCGACGTTGTCTTCGTCGGCTCCTGCACCAACGGCCGCCTGCCGGATCTGCGCGCCGCCGCCGAGGTGCTGAAGGGCCGCAAGGTCAAGGACGGGGTTCGCATGCTGGTGGTCCCGGGCTCGGAGGCCGTGCGCCGAGACGCCGAGGCAGAAGGTCTGGATCAGGTCTTCATCGCCGCCGGGGCCGAATGGCGCCTGCCGGGCTGTTCGATGTGCATCGCCATGAACGGCGATGTGGTTGGCGCCGGCCAGCTGGCGGTCTCGACATCCAACCGCAATTTCGAGGGCCGTCAGGGCAAGGGCGCCCGCACCATCCTGGCCAGCCCGGCGACCGCCGCCGCCTCGGCCATCGCCGGGGTCCTGACCGATCCGCGCGTCTATCTGAGCGAGGCCGTCGATGCCTGAGCCGATCAGAGTGTTCACCTCCCGGTCGCTGGTCCTGACCCAGGCCAATATCGACACCGACCAGATCATCCCGGCCCGCTTCCTGACCACGACGGAGACGACGGGTCTGGGCGCCAAGGCCTTCTACGACTGGCGCTATGAAGCCGACGGCTCGGCGCGGCCCGAGGCCGTGCTCAACCGCATCGACCCGGCCGAGCACCGCATCCTGGTGGCAGGCGACAATTTCGGCTGCGGCTCGTCGCGCGAGCATGCGCCGTGGGCGCTCTACGACTACGGCTTCCGGGCGGTGATCTCGACCAATATCGCCGACATCTTCACCTCCAACGCCCTGAAGAACGGTCTGCTGCCCATCGTCGTCGATCAGGCGACCTGGGACGATCTGGTGGCCCATCCGGAACAGCCGGTGACCATCGATCTGGAGACCAATGAGGTGCGGCGCGGCAACCATGCCCCCGTGACCTTCGCCGTCGAGGCGTTCGCCCGCCAGTGCCTGCTGGACGGCGTCGACACCCTCGGCTGGCTGCAGAACAAGCTGCCTGATATCGAAGCCTATGAGCGTGGCCACGCTCCGGAGACCGTCTGATGCCCACGCCCAAAACCTGGAAGATCGCCCTGCTGCCCGGCGACGGCGTCGGCCCCGAGGTCATCGCCGCGACCAAGGCGGTGCTGCAGGTCATCGGCGACTTCTACGACCACGACTTCCAGTTCTCCGAGCACCTGATCGGCGGGGCCGGGATCGATGCGGTCGAGAACCCGCTGCCGCAGGACACCATCGACGCCTGTCTGGCCTCGGACGGGGTGCTGCTGGGCGCCGTCGGCGGACCCAAGTGGGACGGCCAGAAGCTGCGGCCGGAACAGGGGCTGCTGGGCCTGCGCAAGGCCATGGGTCTGTTCGCCAACCTGCGCCCGCTGCAGGTCTCGCCGGTCATGGCGCACCGCTCGCCGCTCAAGAAGGAGATCGTCGAGGGTGTCGACCTGATCGTCTTCCGCGAGCTGACCGGCGGCGTCTATTTCGGCGACAAGGTCCGCACCGAGACCATGGCCTCGGACCTGTGCGTCTATTCGGTCGAGGAGATCGAGCGGGTCACCCGCGCCGCCTTCAAGATCGCCGTCCAGCGGCGCGGAAAGGTGACCTCCGTCGACAAGGCCAATGTCATGGAGACCAGCCGCCTGTGGCGCGAGGTCGTGACCCGCATCCACGCCGAGGAGTTCCCCCAGGTCGAGCTGAAGCACGCCCTCGTCGATTCGATGGCCATGCACCTGATCCAGCGGCCGCGCGACTATGACGTCATCCTGACCGAGAACATGTTCGGCGACATCCTGTCGGACGAGATCTCGGTGCTGGGCGGCTCGATTGGCCTGCTGCCTTCGGCCTCGCTGGGATCGGGTGGTCCGGGCCTGTTCGAGCCCATCCACGGCTCGGCGCCGGACATCGCGGGTCAGGATCTGGCCAACCCGGTCGGGACGATTCTCTCGGCCGCCATGCTGCTGCGTCACGGTCTGGGACTGGAGGACGAGGCCGGTTCGATCGAGGCCGCCGTGGCCGCTGTCCTGGCCGCAGGCGCCACCACGGCCGACCTGGGTGGCGAATTGGGCACACGTGCGGCCGGGGAGGCGATCATCGACGCCATCCGCGCCATCCACTGGGCGGCTGCACATCGTGTGCAGATGCACTGGGGTTAAGCTTTTCGTTAGCATTTGCGAAAGGGGTGTGAATTTTCGAAATCACGCCTCTTTCCGGCAATATCCCTCAAGACGGCCGTGCTGAAATAATACGGCAGCACGAAAATTGCGCCGATCACGGCAAACCCTCTTGCATATGTCCGTTTTGCGATGGTTACCTCGCAGTTGCGAGATTGCAGAGGGGCTACAACGCAAATGTCACAGGTACTGAATCGACTTCCGGGCATCCTTGCCCTGCTGATATTGACCGCCGTGCTGTTTTACGCTGGCGGCGCCTTCGCCCAGGACGCCGCAGCGGCGCCGGCTCCGGTTCTGGCCGGACACCAGGCTGTGCTTGAACTGAACGGCGCGGACACCGCCTGGATGGCCACCTCGGCCGCCCTGGTTCTCCTGATGACCCTGCCGGGTCTGGCCCTGTTCTACGGCGGCATGGTGCGCCGCAAGAACGTCATCGCCACCATCACCCAGTCCGTCGGCGTCTTCGCCGTGGTGACCATGGTCTGGTTCATCGCCGGCTACTCCCTGGCCTTCGGCAAGAACCCCGACCCGACCCTGAACAACTACATCGGCAGCCTCGACGCCCTGTTCCTGAACGGCGTGACGCTCGAGACGGCGCACAGCCTGCTGCCGGGCATCCCCGAGTTCGTCTTCCTGACGTTCCAGATGACCTTCGCCATCATTACCCCGGCCCTGATCACCGGCGCCTTCGCCGAGCGCTTCAAGTACTCGGCCCTGCTGCTGTTCACGGCCCTGTGGTCGCTGCTGATCTACTCCCCGATCTGTCACTGGGTCTGGGGCGGCGGCTTCCTCGGTTCGGCCGGCGTGCTGGACTTCGCCGGCGGCGCGGTCGTTCACGTCAACTCCGGTGTCGCCGGTCTGGTCTGCGCCCTCTTCCTGGGCCGCCGCAAGGGCTATGGCACTGAGCCGATCAACCCCCACAACCCCGTCCTGACCATGATCGGCGCCTCCCTGCTGCTCGTGGGCTGGATCGGCTTCAACGCCGGTTCGGCGGGCGCCGCCAACGGCCTGATGGGCGTGGCCCTGTTCAACACCATCGCCGCCGCCGCCGCCGCCGCCCTGACCTGGAAGATCATCGAGGTCATGCACAAGCGGAAGCCGTCGCTGATCGGCATGCTGTCCGGCATCGTCGCCGGTCTGGTCGCCATCACCCCGGCCGCCGGCTTCGTCGACCCGAAGGGCGCCGTCATCATCGGCCTGCTCGCAGGCCCGATCTGTTACGTCTCCTCGGTCTGGATCAAGAAGCTGCTGCGCTACGACGACAGCCTGGACGCCTTCGGCATCCACGGCGCGGGCGGTCTGGCCGGCGCCCTGCTGACCGGCGTGTTCGCCTCCACCGCGATCAACAGCCTGTCGGGAGACGCCACCATCGCCAAGCAAGCCATCGGCCTGGCCTGGACCATCGCCTACTCGGCGGTCGGCACCCTGGTCATCCTGATCATCTGCAAGTTCACCACCGGCCTGCGGGTCTCGGATGCTGAAGAAGCCGAAGGTCTGGACACCGTGCTGCACGGCGAGTCGCTGGAGCACACCTGAGCCACAGCGCGGGATGCGGCTGGAACCGCATCCCGCGTGACCACCTCAAGACCGGATACCACCCAAGACCAATCGACCGGAGCTCCGGAGCTCTCTCATCCGCCGGTCGTTCTCACACTCACTGGAAGGGGATACCCATGAAACTGCTCACCGCCTCCGCCCTCGCCGGGGCCGCCGCCCTGGCCCTGCTGGCCTCCGCCGGCGCCGCTTCCGCCCAGGACGCCTCGATCACCGCCAACATCGCGGTCACCAGCGACTACGTCTTCCGCGGCTTCAGCCAGACCAATGAAGACCCGGCCGTCCAGGGCGGCGTCGATGTCACCGTGGGCAGCTTCTACGCCGGCGCCTGGGCCTCGAACGTCGACTTCGGCGACAACACTGAAGCCGAGATCGACGTCTACGGCGGCTTCCGCGGCGAGACGGCCGGCTATGCCTGGGACGTCGGCGTGGTCACCTATCTGTACGCCCCCGGCGCCAACCAGGACTACGACTATGCCGAGCTGAAGGTCGCGGCCTCGCGCGCCATCGGCCCGGTCACCGCCGGCGCCGCGGTCTACTTCTCGCCCGACTTCTTCGGCGTCGACAAGGAAGCGACCTATGGCGAACTGAACGCCGCCTACGCCACGCCGGTGACCGGCCTGTCGGTCTCGGGCGCCGTCGGCAAGCAGTGGCTGAACGTCACCGACGACTACGTCACCTGGAACCTGGGCGCGACCTACGCCTTCGCCGGCACTCCGCTGGCGCTGGACGTCCGCTACACGGGCACCGACGTCGACAACGCCCCGCTGGCCGACGACCGCGTGTTCGCCACGCTGAAGGCCACATTCTAGGTCCGAAACGGTGTTATAAGGCCCTGTTCGCGGTGTGAGACGCGGACAGGCTGCACCCCGATCCGGCGCTGTCGGGATGGGGAATGCATCTGAAAGTGGCCTCGCGGCGCGCCCGCGGGGCCACTTTTGGTTACGGCAAGGCTGAAACGGCTGGACCGCACGCCCCTGTCCGTGGAAGCAAGGCTTATCAAGAGCCTCCACGACGCATCCAGCGCCGGAGGGGCCGCCCGGGAACCGCAACAGGACCTCATGAGCCAGTCAGACGTCACCGACACCGCAGCACCGAAGGGCGCAGGCCTCGCCTTCGCCTATGTGACCACCCTCTTCTTCGCCTGGGGCTTCGCCACCTCCCTGGTCGATCCGCTGATCGCGGCCGTGCGCGGGGTGTTCGAGCTGAGCTTCACCGAGGCCCTGCTGACCCAGTTCGCCTGGTTCACCGCCTATGGCGTCTTCTCCCTGCCGGCGGCCGCCGTCCTGTCCAAGCTGGGCTATGCCCGGTCGATCGTCAGCGCCCTGGGCGTCATGGTGCTGGGCGCCCTGATCGTGCCCCTGTCGACCCTGATGAACTTCTATCCGGGCGTGCTGATCGCCCTGTTCGTGATCGGCGGCGGGGTGACTCTGCTGCAGGTCGCGGCCAACCCGCTGGCGGCCTCGCTGGGCTCGGCGGGCAAGTCGCACTTCCGCCTCGTCTTCTCCCAGGCCTTCAACTCCCTGGGCACCGTGGTCGGCCCGCTGCTGGGCGCGACGGTCATGCTGTCGGGCGGCATCTTCGTCGCCGGGGGCGTGACCGAGCTGGCCTCGTTCGAAGGCATCGTCCTGCTGGGTCTGGGCCTCGTGCTCGGCGCCGTCGCGGGCGGCCTGATCGGCGGGCTGAAGCGCTCCTTCAAGAGCTGGCTGATCATCGGCGCGGCTCTGGGTCTGGCCATCGGCTGGCTGGTCTTCCTGCAGCACTACATCGGTCAGGTTGAAGCGACCGGCGCCGCCGCCGCAGCCAATGTCGATCTGACCCCGGCCGCCGCCGCTCCGGCCGCCGCGACGCTGGATCCGGCCCTGCGCGCCGTGACCCTGCGCAACATCGACTTGGTCTTCTTCATCCTGGCCGTCCTGTTCGCCGCCCTCGGCGCCTTCATCTGGCTGATCCGCTCGCGCCTGAACCAGCCCGGTCAGGAGAGCGGCCACGTCGAGTCGCCGTTCAAGGCCCTGTCCTCGCCCTGGGCCATCGCCGGCGCCGGCGCCATCTTCCTCTATGTCGGCTCCGAGGTCTCCATCGGCAGCCTGATGACCAACCTGCTCCACTCCGAAGGCACGCTCGGTCTGCGGATCGAGGACGCCGGCCGTCTGGTCGCCCTGTACTGGGCCGGCGCCCTGATGGGCCGGTTCGCGGGCAGCGCCCTTCTGACCCGCGCCCCGGCGGCCCTGCTGCTGACGCTCTGCACCGTGGCGGCGGCGATCCTGAGCTTCGTCGTCTTCCAGAGCACCGGCGCGGCAGCGGCCTTCGCCGCCCTGGCGATCGGCCTGTTCAACTCCATCATGTTCCCGGCCATCTTCACCCTGACCCTGGAGCGTTCGACCGCCCCGGCCTCGGCGACCTCAGGTCTGCTGGTCTTCGGCATCATCGGCGGCGCCCTGCTGCCGTTGCTGGCCGGTCAGATCGCCGACATGGGCAACCTGAACCACGCCTTCATCGTGCCCCTGATCGGCTATGTGCTGCTGACGGTCTTCGCCGTCGCCGCCATGCGGACCAAGCCGGTCACGGCCGCGGGCGTTAGCGCCGCCAGCCACTGATCTGAACCGCGTCTGCACTCGGAAAAAAGCGAGTGCAAAAAGTGCAAGGCTTGAAGCCGGGTGAGAGAGGCGGCCGTCAGGGCGCTGATCTTGCCCGGCTTTTGTTTTGGGCGTTGGCGGCGGTGGGTTGCACTTGAGTGCAAGGCAGGTGCGGGTGTGGGGGATGTCAAAGACCGGGAGGTCGGGAGTGTACCTCAGCCCGTGGGGATGCTGGGCCGAATGCGGCGCCGTTAGGGTAAGGTGTTGAGCGGGCAGGGGATCGGGTTCGCGAGGATGCGAGGTTGAGCGGGGCTCATCACACTCCGTCATCCTCGGGACGAGCCCGAGGATGACGGATAGTGGGACTGAGAATTGGAAAAGGGCGGGCCGTGAGGCCCGCCCTTAGTGTTTTCTAACCGGTGCTCTGGGGTTACCCCCCGAAGCTTCGGCCGCCGCCGCCGAAGCCGCCGCGGGAGACGACGGTGGTGCGGCTCTGGACGCGGGTGGGGGCCTGGCGGGCGACGTCGACGTCGTTGCGGTTGGCGACGGTGCGGCCGGTGCGGTAGTCGCGGCTGAGATAGCCGCCGCCGAAGCCGTTGGAATAGCCGCCGTCGCGGTCGCGATACAGCGGGCCGCCGCCGCGATAGCCGCCGCCGTTCATCAGCTGGCCGATGATGAAGCCGGTCGCCAGCGGGCCGAAGAAGGAGCCGCCGCCGTGGTTGATCGGGCGGCACTGTTCTGGCCCCCACTGGCCTTCGCACTCGGCCTGGGTGGCGTAGCGGGGCCCGTTCTCCTTCGCCTGATCGTCGGCGGCCTTCCATGCGGTGTCACACTCGGCGTCGGAGACGTCGTTGGCGGCCTTGCAGTCGGCCAGCGAGGTATAGGCCGGGGCCGGATCGGGCTCAGGGGCCGCCAGCTGGGGCTGGCCGCAGGCGGCGAGCGAGAAGCTGGCCGTGGCCATCAGGCTGGTGACGTGCAGGCTGCGCGAGCGCATCAGCCGGCGCATGGAGCGTGACCCTTCCTCGGGGCGCTCATCAATGGGTTTGGTCTGGTCGGTCATGGAGCTTACGCCGTCATGCAGGCGGCGTTGAGCAGCCCGATGCAGATGGAGATGGAGGCCAGATAGACGGCGGCGGAGGTCTCGCCCGCCTCGATGCGCTCGGCCATCTTGCGATAGACGAGGCGGCTGACGATGACGAAGGCCAGGATCTGGATGATGGCGGCAAGGAGGGCCCAGGCGGCGAATTCGCGCAGGGTCACCGTGTGCGACAGCGCCGAGGCCAGGGGCAGGACATAGCCGATCAGGGCGCCGCCCAGGGAGATGGCGGCGGCGGTGTTGCCGTCGCGGATCAGGGTCTGCTCGTGATAGGGCGTGACCCACTGATAGATCAGCTTGAAGGCGACGGTGAAGACGCCCGCCGCGGCGAAGGCGATGAGGAAGGCGATGGCCCCCTGCATGAAGGCGTAGCGGTCGAAGTCGAACATTCCTGTCTCCCCTAAAGGTCTGCGCGATCAGGCGCGGAACTCGGCCATCTCCAGCGGGATGCCGATCATGATTTCGTGGCTGAGGTCGCCCTGTTTGCCCCGGGCGTCCTCGGGCTGCATCTCCAGCGCCAGCATCAGCTCGCGGCCGTCATCCAGATCGCGCGCATAGAGCATGCAGGTCTGGAAGATCTTCGAGTACGGGACGCGGGCGGCGCGATCGTCCCAGACCGTCTCCCAGATCGTCACCGGCGGCTGGCGGCCGTCGGCCTCGGTGAACCAGAAGCGCGGATAGTCGGGCAGGCTTTCGGCCGCGCCGTGGAAGACGGGCTCGGACAGCCGGTCCTTCCAGATGCGCCGCTCGCGCTCGCCGGCCGGATAGGCCGAGGTCCAGGGCATGAAGAGGGTGAAGTCGTAGCTCTCAAACCCCGCGGCGTCGTCGCTCATGGCCTGAAGCATCAGATGGTCCTCGGTGTAGAACCGGTGGACGAACTGGCCGCTGTCGAGGGTGACGGTCCCTTGCGCCGTGATGTCGAGGACGTCGCGGTCGAGGGTGAATTTGGTCTGGTCGCCCAGCCGGCGCCAGGCCAGCGGGTCGAGGGCGACGGTGCGGCCGATGGTGATGTTGCGCACCACGGCAAGGGCGGGCGCCGCCGGTGCTTCCTGTCCGCCGAAGAGACGCTTGAACATGGTCTGTCCTTAGCCTCGATCCGCGCGGGCGGCGAGGGCGTGTCCTGCACGATCCGGTGTGTCACGCGTTTGAAGCTGGCCCATGCGACAAAAAATCGCTCCGCCCGAACCTCTTGTCAAGCGTACATGTTACGCGTTACATGTAACAACATGACGGACGAGGACGACAGCCTGTCGCCGAACGCAGCCACGGATCGCATCCGGGCGTGGCGGAAGGCGCGCCGTGAGGCGGGGATGGTCAAACTCGAGTTCTGGGTTCCCCAGGCGGCGCGCGACGATGTGAAGGCGGCGGTGCGCGCAATCGTCACGGATTCGGCGCGGGCCCCGGCTCTTGCTCCCCGCCCCCGATCCTCTCAATTCCAAGCCTTCATTCCTGGAGCCGACCATCAAATGGACGCCGTGATCGAAACCCCCTGGACCGTGCCGGCCATCAAGACCGCACTGGACGCCTCGACCCTGATCCGCGAGGGCGAAATGACCCTGCGGGTGCTGGAGGGCGCCGAGCCCGTCCTGCTGGTCACCATGCATGAATACGGCGACCTGCCGATCTATCTGTCGGTCGGCGGCGCGCAGATCGTGGTCTCGGTGCTGCTGTGGCCCGTGTCCGAACAGGCCGATCCGGCCCGGTTCAACGAGTTCCTGCTCAAGGCCCAGCGGGTCGTGCCCCTGTCCAACTTCGCCATCACGGCGGTGGGCGGCGAAGATGTCTATGAGTTGATGGGCGAACTGTCGTGCAAGACGACGCTTCAGACCATATTGATCGAACTGCGCACCCTGGCCGAGAACGCGATCGACGCCACGGCCCTGCGCGAAACCTTCGACGCCTGATTACCGGAACCGGATCCTACAGATGTCCATGCTCTCCAAACTCTCCGCCCTGTTCCGCGGCACGGCCCATGACGCCGGCCAGTCGATCGTCGACGCCAATGCGCTGAAGATCCTGGACCAGGAAATCCGCGACGCCGACAACGCGCAAGGCAAGGCCCGCGACGACCTGGCCGGTCTGGTGGCGCGCCGCCGCATGGCCGAGAACGAGCTGCAGAGCTTCGGCGAGCAGATCTCGAAATACGAAAGCTCGGCCCGCGCCGCCCTGGGTCAGGGCAAGACCGATCTGGCCCGCGAGGTCGCCGGCCGCATCGCCGAGCTGGAGACCGAGATCGGCACGCGCGGCCCGCAGATCGAGAACATGAAGGCCGCCGAGGCCAAGCTGCGCACGGCCATCGCCTCGACCGACCAGAAGATCGAGACGCTTCGGCGCGAGATCGACATCGTCAAGGTCAATGAAAGCGTCCAGCGCGCCCAGACCTCGGTCGCGCTGCAGTCGGCGGGCGCCCAGTCGCGCATCGGCTCGGCCGCCGACAGCCTGCAACGCATCAAGCAGCGTCAGGCCGTGAACGAAGAGAAGCTGCGCGCCGGTCAGGAGCTGGAAGACAAGCGCACCGGCGCCGATCTGGACGCCAAGCTGCGCGACGCGGGGATTCTGCCGGGCCACGCCTCGGCCGACGACGTGCTGGCGCGGCTGACGCAGCAGGAGATCAAGGTGGTGACGCCGCAGATCGAGACGTCCGTGCCGGTCGAGAAGGACAAGGCGTGACGGCCTTTTCCTCCCCATCGCTCTCGCGATGGGGAGGGGGACCGCGCGTAGCGCGGTGGAGGGGGCTCTTCGTCGAGCCCCGCTCCGGCCTGAACAAGGCAGCAAGCAAGAACCCCCTCCACCCCGGCGCAAGCGCGCCGCGGTCCCCCTCCCCACGCTCCGCGTGGTGAGGACAGAGCAGCATCATGCAACGCATCAAACTCTCCCCCCGCGCGGACTGGCAGGCCAAGGCCGAGGCGGTCGGGTTCACCTGGAACCACGTCGACGGTCAGCAATACTGGGACGAGGGCGCGGCCTATGAGTTCTCGCTGACCGAGATCGAGGACGGCATCGAGGCACCGACCGAAGAGCTGCACTCCATGTGCCTCGATCTCGTCGACGAGGCGGTCCAGTCCGAGCGGCTGATGGCCCAGCTCGAGATCCCCGAGGCCATGCGCGACTATGTCGCCGACAGCTGGAAGCGGAACGAGCCGTCCCTCTATGGCCGGTTCGACTTCGCCTACGACGGCACGGGTCCGGCCAAGCTCTATGAGTACAACGCCGACACCCCGACCTCGGTGTTCGAGACGGCGGTGTTCCAGTGGCTGTGGCTGGAGGACCAGATCGCGGCGGGCGTCTTCCCCGAGGACAGCGACCAGTTCAACAGCCTGCACGAGAAGCTGGTCGAGCGGTTTCGGACGATCTTCCCCGACGGGGGTTTCGTGCATTTCTCGTCCGTCCCCGACTATGTCGAGGACCGGCAGACGGTGCTGTTCCTGGAAGATTTGGCGAAGCAGGCCGGGCTGGATCCGCAGTTCGTGGCCATCGGCGACATCGGGCTGAACGAGGCCGGGCGGTTCGTCGACCACGAGAATTTCGAGATCGGGGCGATGTTCAAGCTCTATCCGTGGGAGGAGATGCTGCGCGACGACTATGCGGAGCCTCTGCCCAATGCGGAGATCACGGTGCTGGAGCCGGCGTGGAAGAGCCTGCTGTCCAACAAGGGCATATTGCCGCTGCTGTGGGAGCGGCATGCGGGGCATCCGAACCTGCTGGAGGCCTATTTCGAGAGCGATCCGGCCCATACGCGGCTGGGTTCGTCCTATGTGCGCAAGCCCCTGTTTTCGCGCGAGGGCGCCAATGTCGAACTGGTCAAGGACGGGCGCAAGTCGGCCGTGCTGGACGGCGGATACGGCGACGGGGCCTGGATCCGGCAGGCGCTGCATGCCCCGCCCAGGTACGACAACCGCTATGTGATCATCGGCTCATGGGTCGTAGGGAACGAAGCGGCCGGGATCGGCTTGAGAGAGGATCGCGGCCGCATCACGCGCAACGGCTCGCGCTTCGTGCCGCACCTCATTCGGGGGTGAACGCTCTCAAATCCTCGCCGGAGAAACGATCGGTGACCTGACAGACGGGTTCGGGATGGTTAGGAACGCCGTGCTCCTGACGAAAAGGTCCGCCATGTCGATGATCACGACTGCCACCCCGACGCGAACGGGAGTAGCTTCCTCCGCCCAGATGTCTCGCCGATCCGCCATGTCCAATCTCGCTATCCTCGCGGCCCTCGGCGCCGGCCTGTTCTCCGCCCGCAAGGCGGACGCGCAAACCGCCGCGCGCTCGGTCGAGGAACACTCGGACATGATCGAGGGGCTGATCGCCCAAATGACGATCGAGGAGAAGGCAGGGCAGCTGAACCTTCTGCCTGACCCGTTCCGGTTCCGGCCCCAGAACGTCAATCCGCTGGACGGGCAGGGCGATCCGGCCAAGGTGCATGACGCCATCCGCTCGGGCCACTGCGGCGCCCTGTTCAACGGGGTCGGGGCGGACGCCGGCCGGGTCATCCAGCGCATCGCCATGGAAGAGACGCGGCTGAAGATCCCGCTGCTGTTCGCCGCCGACATCATCCACGGCCTCTATACGGTCTTCCCGGTGCCTCTGGCGGAGGCCTCGGCCTTCGACGCCGACCTGGCCGAGCGCACGGCGCGGGCCATGGCGCTGGAAGGCGCCGTCTCGGCCATCCACCAGACCTATGCCCCCATGGTCGACGTCGCGCGCGACCAGCGCTGGGGCCGGGTTGTCGAGGGCGCGGGCGAGGACGTCCACCTGAACGAGGTGCTGGCCGCCGCCCGGGTGCGCGGCATCCAGGGGACCAGGGGGCTGAACGACCGCGACGCCCTTCTGGCCACGCCCAAGCATTTCGTGGCCTATTCCGCCGCCATCGGCGGGATGGAATACAACACCACCGACATGTCGGAGGCGACGCTGCGCGGCGTCTTCCTGCCGCCGTTCAAGGCCGCGCTGAGCGCCGGCGCCCTGTCGGTGATGAGCGCCTTCAACGACCTGAACGGGGTGCCGACCTCGGGCAACCACCGAATGCTGACCGACGTCCTGCGCGGCGAGTGGGATTTCGAGGGCTTTGTGGTCTCGGACTATACCTCGGAGCAGGAGCTGATCGCTCACGGCTTCGCCGAGGACGGCCGCGACGCGGCGCGCATCGCCCTGCTGGCCGGGGTCGATATGAGCATGGTCTCGGGCCTGTACATGGCCCACATCCCCGACCTGGTGGCCAAAGGCGATGTGCCGATGAGCCGGGTGGACGAGGCGGTGCGCCGCGTCCTGCGGACCAAGGCGGCGCTGGGTCTGTTCGACGACCCCTATCGCGGCATGGACGCCCGGCGCGAAAAGGCCGTCTGCGGCTCGCGCGAACACTATGCGCTGGCGCGCGAGGCGGGCCGCGAGTCGATCGTCCTGCTCAAGAACGAGGGTGATGTCCTGCCGCTGAAGGCCGAGGGGCAGAAGATCGCCCTGATCGGACCCTTCGCCTCGGACCTGGACGTGTTCGGGCCCTGGACCATCTGGGGCGACGAGACGCACCGGATCTCGGTCGAGGCCGGTCTGCGCGCGGCGATGAAGACGCCGTCCGACCTGACCGTCATCAAGGGCTGCGACATCGAGACGGCGCTGGAAGGCGGCATCGCCGACGCGGTCCTGGCCGCAGGGCAAGCCGACGTCGTGGTGCTGGCTCTGGGTGAAGGCTCGCGCTTCACCGGCGAGGCCCAGTCGCGCACCGAGATCACCATTCCCGAGATCCAGCGGAACCTCGCCGCGGCCGTGGCCGCCACGGGCAAGCCGGTCGTGGTTCTGATCCGCAACGGCCGGGCGCTGGAGCTGTCGGGCGCGATCAAGGACGCGCAGGGCATCGTGGTGACCTGGTTCCTGGGCTCGGAGATGGGCCACAGTGTCGCCGATGTCTTGTTCGGCGATCACTCGCCCTCGGGCCGCCTGCCGGTCAGCTTCCCGCACAAGTCCGGCCAGCAGCCCTTCTCCTACGACCACAAGCGGACCGGCCGCCCGGCCAATCCGAACCTGGCGTCGGAGGAGTACACCGCCCGCTATCGCGAGACGACGAACACGGCGCTCTATCCGTTCGGGCACGGCCTGACCTACGGCAAGGTCAGCTATGCGACCCCGGTCGTCGCCAGTCCGACGATGAGCTGGGACGGGACGCTGGAGGTCTCGGTGGACGTGACCAACGCCGGCGAGGTCGCGGTGGTCGAGACGGTCCAGCTCTATATCGGCGACAAGGTCGCCAGCCTGACCCAGCCGGGCCAGCGTCTGCGCGATTTCCGCAAGGTGGCCCTGGCCGCCGGCGAGACCGAGACGGTGCGGTTCACCCTGAACCGCGAACAGCTGGAGTTCATCGGGGCGGCGGGCACGCCGACGGTCGAGCCCGGGGCGTTTGATCTGTGGCTGGCGCCGTCGGCGCAGGTCGGGACGCCGGTCAGGTTCACGCTGGTTCGGTAGTCTAAAATCCTCCCCCATCGGGGGAGGTGGCTCCGAGCGCTTGCGAGGAGACGGTGGGGGCTGGGCCAGACGCCGGCGAGCGTGGTGAGCCCCCTCCACCGCTTCGCGGTCCCCCTCCCCCAAAGGGGGAGGATTTGTTGACCTCGCCTCTTCGCCCCCGTCTAATCCCGGCATGACGACATCCGTGGATTCCGACGCCGTGACGGGCGAGGGCTGGCGCTTCTGGATCGACCGGGGCGGCACCTTCACCGACATCGTGGCCCGGACGCCGGGCGGCGAACTGAAGACCGCCAAGCTGCTGAGCGAGAACCCCGAACACTATGCCGATGCGGCGGTGGAGGGGATCCGGCGGTTTCTCGGGGTCGGGCCGGGCCCGATTGAAGCCGGCCTGATCGAGGCGGTGCGGATGGGGACGACGGTCGCCACCAACGCGCTGCTGGAACGCAAGGGTCAGCCGACGTTGCTGGCCATCACCGCCGGGTTCGGTGATGCGCTGAGGATCGGCTGGCAGAGCCGGCCCGAGCTGTTCGCGCGCCACATCGTGCTCGATCCGCCCCTGTATGAAGAGGTAGTCGAGATCGCCGAACGGGTGGGAGTGGACGGCGATGTCCTGACCCCGCTCGACGAGGCGAAGGCGCGGGCGGATTTCGCGGCGGCGCGGGCCAAGGGGCTGAAGGCCGTGGCCATCGTCCTGGTGCACGGCTGGCGCTGGACGGCACATGAGGCGCGGCTGGCGGAGATCGCCCGCGAGGCCGGGTTCGAACAGGTCTCGGTCAGTCATGACGTCGGCGCCCTGATCAAGCTGATCGGGCGCGGGGATACCACGGTGGCCGACGCCTATCTGTCGCCGGTGTTGCGCGCCTATGTCGACCGGGTCGGAGCGGACCTCGGCGAGGCGACGCCGTTGCTGTTCATGCAGTCGAACGGCGGGCTGACGGGCGCGAAGGCGTTCCGCGGCAAGGACGCCATCCTGTCGGGACCGGCGGGCGGGGTGGTCGGGATGGCCACCACCGCGCGCGAGGCCGGGTTCGATCACGTTGTCGGCTTCGACATGGGCGGCACCTCGACCGACGTCTCCCACTATGCCGGCGACTATGAGCGGACCTCTGACAGCGTGGTCGCCGGGGTGCGGCTGCGCGCGCCGATGCTGTCGATCGAGACGGTGGCGGCGGGCGGAGGCTCGATCTGCCGCTTTGACGGATCGCGGCTGAGAGTGGGCCCGGAGAGCGCAGGCGCCGTGCCGGGGCCGGCCGCCTATCGCCGCGGCGGGCCGCTGACGGTGACGGACTGCAATGTGCTGCTGGGCAAGCTGAGGCCCGAGTTCTTCCCCGCCGTCTTCGGGCCGGGCGCCGATCAGCCGCTGGACGCCGAGGTGGTGCGAACGAAGTTCGAGGCCCTGGCGGCGGAGGTTGAGGCGGCGACCGGGCGGACGACGACGCCGGAGGCCCTGGCCGAGGGCTTCATCGCCATTGCGGTCCAGGCCATGGGGCAGGCGATCAAGACCATCTCCATCCAGCGCGGCCACGACGTGACCCGCCATGTGCTCAACTGCTTCGGCGGGGCGGGCGGGCAGCACGCCTGTCTGGTGGCGGACGCCTTGGGGATGACGACGGTGCTGCTGCATCCGTTCGCGGGGGTGTTGTCGGCCTATGGGATGGGGCTCGCCGATGTGCGGGCCATCCGTCAGGAGACGGTCGGGGCCCTGCTGAGCCCTGAGCGGGATGTGGAGCTGGCGGCGCGGGTCGAGGCTCTGGGCGCGGCGGCCGAGGCGGCGCTGGCGGGGCAGGGATCGAGCGGGGACGTGGTCTCGCGGCTGGCGCGGGCCGAGGTGAAATACGCCGGGACCGACACCCCCCTGACCGTGCCGTTCGGATCGGCGGTCGAGATGCATGCGGCGTTTCAGGACCAGCACCGGCGGCGGTTCGGCTTCGTCGGCGAGCGCGATCTGATCGTCGAGACCTTGCAGGTGGAGGCGGTGTCCGCTCCGCCGAGGGGCTCGGAGGCGCCGGTTGCGGGGGCGACCGAAGGCGGGACGGCAGAGCCGGTCGAGGTCGCGTCCGTCTGGATGGCCGGGGGTATGCGGGAGGCCGCGATCTATCGCCGCGAGGGGCTGGCGTCCGGCGTCGCGGTCGACGGGCCGGCGATCATTCTGGAGAGCACGGGCACGACGGTGGTCGAGCCCGGCTGGCGGGCCGGCGTCGATGCGCGCGCCAATCTGATCCTGACCCGGGTCGAGGCCTTGGCGAAGCGGACGGCTCTGGGGACCGAGGCCGACCCGATCCTGCTGGAGCTGTTCAACAGCCGCTTCATGGCCGTGGCGGAACAGATGGGCGAGGCGCTGAGGGCCACGGCCTATTCGGTGAACATCAAGGAGCGGCTGGACTTCTCCTGCGCCGTCTTCGACCGAACGGGCGCCCTGATCGCCAATGCGCCGCACATCCCCGTGCATCTGGGCTCGATGGGTGAGAGCATCGCGGCGGTGGTGCGGTCACGGGGGGACGCGCGGGACGGGCGCGGCCTGAAGCGCGGCGACGTCTATATGCTGAACGCCCCCTATAATGGCGGGACCCATTTGCCCGACATCACCGTCATCTTGCCGGTGTTTCTGGCGGACGATACGGCCCCGGCCTTCTTCGTCGCGGCGCGGGGGCATCACTCGGACGTCGGCGGGATCACGCCGGGCTCCATGCCGCCGAACAGCCGGTCGGTCGAGGAGGAGGGGGTGCTGATCGACGACTTCCTGCTGATCGATCAGGGCGTGTTGCAAGAGGCGGAGACGCGGGCCCTGTTCGGCTCGGGCGCCTGGCCGTCGCGCAATGTCGAGATGAACCTGGCCGATCTGAAGAGCCAGGTCGCGGCCTGCGCGCGGGGGGCGGAAGAGCTGGAGCGGATGGTCGCCGAGTTCGGGCGCGAGACGGTCGAGGCCTATATGGGCCACGTTCAGGACAATGCCGAGGAGGCGGTGCGGCGGGTGCTGGCCGACTTCGGCGGCGGCGAGTTCGCCCTTGAGATGGATGACGGAGCCATCATCCGTGTACGGATTTCGGTGAAGCCGGAGACGCGCTCGGCGTGGGTCGACTTCACCGGGACCAGCGCCCAGAGGCCGACGAACTTCAACGCCCCGAGGTCGATCACCCGGGCGGCGGTGATGTATGTGTTCCGGACGCTGGTCGACGACGCCATTCCGCTGAACGAGGGCTGTCTGAAGCCGATCACCCTGATCGTGCCGGAGGGATCGATGCTGTCGCCCGTCTGGCCGGCGGCGGTGGTGGCGGGCAATGTCGAGACCAGTCAGGCGGTGGTCGACGCCCTGTACGGCGCGCTCGGCGTGCTGGCGGCCAGCCAGGGGACGATGAACAACTTCACCTTCGGCGACGCGACGCGGCAATACTATGAGACCATCGCGGGAGGCTCGGGCGCCGGGCCGGGGTTCGATGGGGCGTCGGCGGTCCAGACCCATATGACCAACAGTCGGCTGACCGATCCGGAGGTGCTGGAGACACGGTTCCCGGTGCTGCTGGAGGGCTTCTCGATCCGGCATGGGTCCGGCGGGGGCGGGGCATCGACCGGCGGCGATGGAGCGGTCCGGCGGGTGCGGTTCCTGGAGCCGATGACGGCGGGCATCCTGTCGAACCGGCGGCGCGTGCCGCCGTTCGGGGCGGTGGGCGGCGATCCGGGCATGGTCGGGATCAACCGGGTCGAGCGGGCGGACGGCACGGTCGAGGCGCTGGGCGCCACGGCCGAGGTCGAGATGGCGCCGGGCGATGTGTTCGTGATCGAGACGCCGGGGGGCGGGGGGTATGGGATGGGTTGATCCTTCTCCCCTTGCGGGAGAAGGTGGCAGCCGAAGGCTGACGGATGAGGGGTTTCGCTGACGTCTGACGTTGGGGGAGAAGCGCTCACTTTCGCCGGCCGAGTGACCCCTCATCCGTCTCGCTCCGCGAGCCACCTTCTCCCGCAAGGGGAGAAGGGAAAGGAACAGACTTCTTGCTCGTCCTTCTCGGAATTCTGGTCGTGGTCGCGGGGTTCGCGGCGAGGCTCAATCCGTTGCTGACTATCGTGGTCGCGGCGTTGGTGACGGGGGTGCTGGCGGCGGTGGTCGCGGGCGCCGATGCGGCCGGGCTCTGGCGGGCCGGGTTGGATACGCTGGCCCTGTTCGGCAAGGCGTTCAACGACAACCGCTACTTCCACATCACCTGGCTGATCCTGCCGGTGATCGGCCTGCTGGAACGCGAGGGGCTGCAGGAGCGGGCGCGGATGCTGATCGGCCGGGTCCGGGCCGCGACGGCCGGACGGCTGCTGCTGGTCTATCTGGTCATCCGGCAGGCGACTTCGGCCCTGGGCCTGACCTCGCTGGGCGGGCATCCGCAGATGGTCCGGCCGCTGGTCGCGCCCATGGCCGAGGGGGCGGCGGAGAAGGATCAGGGCGAGATCAGCGATGAGACCCGTTTCCGCATCCGCGGCATGGCGGCGGCGACGGACAATGTCGGCCTGTTCTTCGGCGAGGACATCTTCATCGCCATCGGCTCCATCGTCCTGATCGTCGGCTTCCTCGAACAGGCGGGGGTCAAGGTCGAGGCCCTGCACGTCTCGCTCTGGGCCATCCCGACGGCCATCGCCGCCTTCGTGGTGCACGGCGTGCGTCTGTGGTTCTTCGACCGGACGCTGAAGGCGAAAGGCGGTGAGGCATGATCACTCTCGACCACGCCTATGTCCTCGTCGGGCTGATGTTCCTGGCCTTCGCCGTGCTCACGGCGCTGGACCGCAGCCATCCGACGCGGATCCGCAACACCCTGTTCTGGGGCCTGATCGCCGTGTCGATGCTGTTCGGCGCGAAGCTGGGCGGGCTCGGCAACGGCATTCTGGTGCTGGCCCTGGTGGCCATCGGCGCGACCGGCAAGATGGGCGTCGCAAAGCCTGTGACGACAGGGCCCGAAGAACGCGTCGAGCGGGCCGAGCGGCGCGGCAACGCCCTGTTCCTGCCCGCCCTGATCATTCCGGTGGTGGCCGTCGGCGGGACGCTCGCGGCCAAATACACCGAGGCCGGCAAATGGCTGATCGGGCCGACCCAGACGACGCTGATCGCGCTGGGCCTCGGCTGTCTGATCGCCTTCTTCGCCGCCGTGGCCTGGTTGAGGCCGCCAGCTTCCGCGCCGGCGCAGGAAGGGCGGCGGCTGATGGATTCGATCGGCTGGGCGGCGCTTCTGCCCCAGATGCTGGCCTCGCTGGGGGCGGTGTTTCTGGCGTCCGACGTCGGGGGCGTGGTGGGGCAGGCGGTGACCTCGGTCATCCCGCTGACGACGCCGCTGCTGGCCGTGATCGCCTATTGCGTCGGCATGGCCCTGTTCACCATCGTCATGGGAAATGCCTTCGCGGCCTTCCCGGTGATGACGGCGGCGATCGGCCTGCCGCTGGTGGTGCATCAGTTCGGCGGCGACCCGGCCATCGTCTGCGCCATCGGCATGCTGGCCGGCTTCTGCGGCACCCTGCTGACGCCCATGGCCGCCAACTTTAATGTGGTGCCCGCCAATCTGCTGGACCTGCCCGACCGCAACGCCGCCTTCAACGGCGTGATCCGCGCCCAGGCGCCGACGGCGGCGGTGATGCTGCTGGTCAATATCGCCCTGATGTACGCCCTGGCCTTCCGGTTCTGAGATGACACGACTGACAAGTGAGACGGCCAGCCTCTACGCCCGCACGGCCCTGGGCCATGTGACGCGCGAATATCCGAACAAGCTGGATCATGTGATCAGCGGCCCGGAGTCGGTGCAGGGGCCGCGCGCCCTGCATCCGATCTTCTTCGGCAGCTTCGACTGGCACTCGTGCGTCCACGGCTGGTGGACCCTGTTCACGGTCCTGCGCCTGCATCCGGAGATCGCGGAGGCGGACGCCATCCGGACGCTGGCCCATGAGCTGTTCACCGGGGCTCATGTCGCGGCCGAGACCGCCTATCTGGCCGAGCCGTCCAGCCGGGGGTTCGAACGGCCCTATGGCTGGGCCTGGCTCCTGATGCTGGCGGGCGAACTGACGCGCCACGACAGCGAGGAGGGGCGGCGCTGGTCCCGGACGCTGAAGCCTCTGGCCGACGCCTTCGCCGACCGGTTCAAGGCCTTCCTGCCGCTGGCGACCTACCCGGTGCGGGTCGGGACCCACTACAACACCGCCTTCGCCCTGACCCTGACGCTGGACTATGCGGCGGCGGTCGGCGACGCGGCTCTGGCCGATCTGTGCAAGACCAAGGCGCGCGACTGGCATCTGGGCGACGCCGGCTGTCAGGCCTGGGAGCCGTCGCAGGACGAGTTCCTGTCGCCGGCCCTGATGGAGGCCGAGCTGATGCGGCGGGTGCTGACGCCCGCCGGGTTCGCTGACTGGTTCGACGCCTTCCTGCCCGATCTGGCGCAGCTGAGCCCCGCTGCGCTGTTCGCTCCGGCCAGCGTCAGCGACCGTTCGGACGGCAAGATCGCCCATCTGGACGGGCTGAACCTGAGCCGGGCCTGGTGCTGGCGGGGCATCGCCTCGGCCCTGACGGACGACCGCAAGGCCATCGCCCTCAAGGCCGCCGACGACCATCTGGCCGTCGCCCTGCCGCAGGTCACCGGCGACTATATGGGCGAGCATTGGCTGGCCAGTTTCGCCCTGCTTGCCCTGCTCGCGGCCACATGAACAATCGGTAAGGTCGGGCCCCTCGCCAAGACCTTCCGCATACCGCTAGATGCCGCCCTGTTCGGAGAGGGGCTATTCGATGAAGCGGATGTGGTTGACGACGGCTGCCGTCGCGGTGCTGGCGATGCAGGGGCCGATGCAGGCTCTGGCCCAGACGCAGAGCCCTCCGCCCACGCCGACCCCCACCCCCGCACCGGCCCCGCAGGATGCTCCGCCCGCGCCGACGCCGGACCAGCCCGCGCCGGCCCCGGTGCTGGAGACGGCGACGCCCGCCGCCACCGCCACGCCCGCCCCCGCCACGGCTGCAGCCGAGAAGCCCAAGTGGGACGTCAACAACCCGCCCGGGCCGTCGCATGAGGTGAACATCAACGTCACCCAGGGCACCTGGATGTCGTTGGACGTCAGCCCGGACGGCCAGACCATCGTCTTCGACATGCTGGGCGATATCTACACCATGCCCATCGGCGGCGGTGAGGCGAAGGCCATCGCCTCCGGCGTCGCCTGGGAGATGCAGCCGAAATTCTCGCCCGACGGGACCCGCATCGCCTTCACCTCGGACCGGGGCGGCGGCGACAACATCTGGACCATGGCCGTGGACGGCTCGGACCTGCAGCAGGTGTCGAAGGAGAGCTTCCGTCTGGTGACCCAGCCGGAGTGGACGCCGGACGGTCAGTTCATCGTCGGCCGCAAACACTTCACCTCCAGCCGTTCGCTCGGCGCAGGCGAAATGTGGATGTGGCATCGCTCGGGCGGCGGCGGGGTGCAACTGACCACCCGCCGGACCCAGCAGAAGGACACGGGCGAGCCCGCCTTCTCGCCGGACGGCCGCTATCTCTACTTCTCGGACGACACGACCCCGGGCGGTCAATTCGAATACTCCAAGGACGTCAACACCCAGATCTACGCCATCCAGCGGCTGGACCGGCAGACGGGCGAGACCGAGGAGTTCCTGTCCGGTCCCGGCGGGTCGATCCGCCCCACGCCCTCGCCGGACGGCAAGTCGATCGCCTTCATCCGCCGCGTCCGCTACCAGTCGACCCTCTATGTCATGGACATCGAGAGCGGCCGCGAGACGCCGATCTACGGCCATCTGGACCGCGACCTGCAGGAGACCTGGGCGATCCACGGCGTCTATCCGGCGATGAGCTGGACGCCGGACGGCAAGGCGATCGTCTTCTGGGCCGGCGGCACCTTCCACAAGATCGACGTGGCCTCGCAAGCCGTAACCGACATCCCCTTCCATGTGTCCGACACCCGCCGGGTCGAGCCCGCGGTGCGCACCACGGTCGAGGTCGCGCCCGACACCTTCCAGACGAAGATGATCCGCTGGGCCCACGCCTCGCCGGACGGGACGAAGGTGGTGTTCGAGTCGCTCGGCAACATCTGGATCCGCGACCTCCCCACCGGGACCGCGCGCCGTCTGACGTCGCAGAGCGATCATTTCGAGCTCTATCCGTCCTGGTCCCGCGACGGCCGGTCGATCGTCTATACGACCTGGTCGGACAAGGACCTGGGCACGGTGCGGGTGATCCCGGCCTCGGGCGGGACGGGCCGCGTGGTGACGCAGCATCCGGGCCACTTCATCGAGCCGAGCTTCTCGCCGGACGGCAGGACCATCGCCTATCGCGCCGTAACCGACGGCTTCCTGACAACCGGCCTGTGGGGCCGCAATCCGGGCATCTATCGCGTGCCGACGGCGGGCGGAGAGTCCACTCTGGTCACCGAGGACGGCTCCTCGCCGCAGTGGGGGGCCTCCAACGACCGCATCTTCTTCCTGGGCCGTCAGGACGGCAATTCGGCGCTCAAGTCGGTGGATCTGGGCGGGCATGAGCCGCGCACCCACCTGACCTCGCAATGGGCCTCGGACTTCGAGATCTCGCCGGACGAGCACTGGGTCGCCTGGACCGAGCGCTTCAACGCCTATGTCGCCCCCTTCGTCGCCACCGGCCGCCCGGTCGAGATGGGCGCCAAGGGCGACGCCCTGCCGCAGACCCGCGTGACCCGCGACGCCGGAAACTGGCTGACCTGGTCGGGCGACTCGTCGCGGCTGAGCTGGGCCATCGGGCCGGAGTTCTTCACCCGCACCCTGCAGGACAGCTTCAAATTCGAGGACGGCGCCCCTGCCGAACTGCCCAAGCCCGCAGAGCACGGCATCAACCTCGGCTTCACGGCCACGGCCGACAAGCCGACCGGCCGTCTGGTCCTGACCGGCGCCCGCATCATCACCATGAACGGCGACCAGGTGATCGAGGACGGCGTCATCGTCGTCAACGAGAACCGGATCGAGGCCATCGGGTCACGCGGTTCGGTCACCGTGCCCGCCGATGCGACGGTCATGGACATGACCGGCAAGACCATCACCCCCGGCCTGATCGACGCACACTGGCACGGCTCGATGGCGGCGGACGGCATCATCCCGCAGCAGAGCCGCATCGACTATGCGTCCCTGGCCTTCGGGGTGACCACGATCCACGACCCGTCGAACGATTCCAGCGAGATCTTCGCCCACTCCGAACTGGCCCGCGCCGGCCGGGTGGTCGGGCCGCGCATCTATTCGACCGGCACGATCCTGTACGGCGCCCAGACGCCGTTCACGGCCCAGATCGACAGCCTCGACGACGCCCTGTCGGCGCTGCGCCGGACCCAGGCCCTGGGGGCGATCAGCGTCAAGAGCTACAACCAGCCGCGCCGCGACCAGCGCCAGCAGATCATCGAGGCCGCGCGCCAGCTGGACATGAACGTCGTCCCCGAGGGCGGGTCGCTGTACCAGCACAATATGTCGATGATCGTCGACGGCCATACGACCATCGAACACTCGATCCCGCTGGCCCATCTGTATGACGACGTGCGCCAGCTGTGGAGCCAGACGGACGTGGCCTATACCCCGACCCTGATCGTGGCCTATGGCGGCGCCTTCGGCGAAAATTACTGGTACCAGGAAAGCCCGGTCTGGAACGATCCGCTGCTGCAGCAGTATGTCCCGCGCCGGGTGCTGGACGCTCGCGCCCGCCGGCCCACGACCCAGCCGATGGAGGAGTGGAACCACATCGCCATCTCCACCCAGGCCAAGGCTCTCTCAGACCTCGGCGTCAACGTCGAGACCGGCGCCCACGGCCAGCGCGAGGCCCTGGGCGAACACTGGGAAATCTGGATGATGGCCCAGGGCGGGATGACGCCGATGCAGGCCCTGCGCACCGGCACCCTGAACGGGGCGAAGGCTCTGGGCATGGACAAGGACATCGGCTCGCTGGAGGTCGGCAAGCTGGCCGACATGGTGGTGATGAACACCAACCCGCTGGACAACATCCGCAACACCCGCGACATCGCCTACACGGTCGCCAACGGCCGGGTCTATGACAGCCATATGGACGAGGTGGGCCGCCGCAACCGTCCGCGTCAGCCCTTCTGGTTCGCCTCGTCGGACGGGGAGGCGGGACCCGCGGGCGTCGCCGTCGCGACCGGCCACGGCCATGGCTCGGGCGAGAATGACGGATCCGACGCGGACTAAAGCGTCAGGTGCAGGAACTGGTTGAAGGCGCTGCGCTCGTAGTCGCTGAAGGCCTCGCCGTCGACGAAGCCGCGTCGGCGGTAGAGGGCGAGCGCCGGGTCGAAGGCCTCGCCTGAGCCGGTCTCCAGCGACAGTCGGGCATAGCCGCGCGCCTTCGCCTCGCCAATGACGTGCTCCAGCAGGGCGGCGGCGACGCCGCTGCGCAGATGGTCGGGGTGGGTGCGCATGGACTTCAGTTCGCCGACGCCGTCGGGCAGGGCCTTCAGCGCGCCGATGCCGGCGATGCTGTCGCCCCGCCAGACGGACCAGACGGTGACGTCGGGCCGCTGCAGCCCGGTCAGGTCCAGCGCGCGGACGTGATCGGGCGGCGAGTTGGCGTGCATCCCCGCAAGGTGCAGGGCCAGCAGGGCGCGGGTGGGCGCGCCGGACAGGTCGTCGATGCGGATGTCCAGCACGGCAGGCTCTACTTCCGGCATTCCATCAGCGGCTGGATCTTCGTGCCGAAGTCCTCGATGCCCTGTTCGAAGTCGTCGAAGGTGAGGAGGACGCCGCCCGTTCCGGGGACTTCCGACATCTCGTCCAGCATCTTCGCGACGCTGGCGTAGGAGCCGACGAGAGTCCCCATGTTGATGTTGACCGCGCCTTCGGGGGCGGCGAGCTGGATGACGTTGGTGGTGGCGTTGACCTTGTCGGCGGCGCCCTGGTCCTTGAGCCAGCTGATGGCGTCGACGTCGACGCCGTCGTTATAGGACTTCCACTTGGCCTGGGCTTCCTCGTCGGTGTCGGCGGCGATGATCATGACCAGGACGAACATCTTCACGTCGCGGCCGGTCCTGGCGGTCGCCTCGGCCAGACGCTCGTTGTTGAAGGCGAAGGCCTTGGGCGTGTTCACCCCCTTGCCGAGGCAGAAGGCGTAGTCGGCCCATTTGGCCGAGAAGGCGAGGCCCTCGTCCGAGGAGCCGGCGCAGATGATCTTCATGTCACCGGTCGGCTGGGGCCGGACGAGACAGTCGTCCATGGTGTAGTAGTCGCCCTTGAGGTCCGACCGGCCGGTCTCCCAAAGCTCGCGCAGGATCTGGGCGTATTCGTCGAGCATCTTGTAACGGTTGCGGAAGTGGTCCTCGCCCGGCCACAGGCCCATCTGGGAATATTCCGGCTTCTGCCAGCCGGTGATCAGGTTCAGGCCGAAGCGGCCGTGGCTGATACTGTCGATCGTGTTGCACATCCGCGCGGCGAAGGCGGGCGGGATGATCAGGGTCGGGCAGGTGGCGTAGATCTTGATCTTCTCGGTCACCGCCGCGAGGCCGGACATCAGGGTGAAGCTCTCCAGCCCGTATTCCCAGAACTCGGTCTTGCCGCCGAAGCCGCGCAGCTTGATCATCGACAGGAGGAAGTCGAGGCCGTGCTTCTCGGCTGCCTGGGCGATGCGCTTGTTCAGATCGAACGAGGGCATGTACTGCGGCGCGTTCTCCGAAATCAGCCAGCCGTTGTTGTTGATCGGGATGAAGACGCCGACTTCCATGGGGATGATCCTTATCGGGTTGGCAGCTCGCCGGAGAGGAAGGCGATGACGGTGGCATTGAATGCATCTGGAAGCGTCGCCGTAAAGGCATGACCGCCCCAGGCTTCGGCTTCGTACCGCGCGTGCGGCAGGCCATCGACCAATCGCCATGACAGGCGGGGCGGAACGAGCATGTCGTCGACCGAGCAGTAGGCCAACACCGGGTGAGGGATTTCGCCCAGCCGGTCGTCGATGTCGAAGGCCAGAAGGGCGTTGATACGGGCCAGCATGACGTCGGTGCGCGGGAAGTGGGCCACGTGATGCGGCTCCTGTTCCTTCAGCAGGGCGTCGTTCTCGCTGATCCAGTCGGGCGGATAGAGGAACAGGCTCTGGGCCTCGACATAGGCCTGGGGCCCGAAGGCCTCCAGCAGTCGGGTGCGGGCGGAGAAACAGCGGGCGACATGCGGATCGGGGCGAGACCAGCCGTTGACGACGACCAGTCTGTCTAGCCGGTCGGGATGGTCGAGCGCGAGCTGCAGGCCCGCGTTGCCGCCCGCCGCATGGCCGACGAGGTGGGCCTTGTCCGTGCCTGTGGCGTCGAGGACGGCGACGATGTCCTTGGCCATCGCGGCGACGGTGTGATCGGGCTTGAGGGAGCGGTCGCTGCGGCCCGTGCCGCGATGGTCGTAGAGGATGACGCGGAAGCGCTCGGTCAGGGCCTGCATCTGCGGCGCCCAGAAGGCGGCCGAACCGCCCAGGCCGGCGGACAGGACGACGCTGGCGGCGTCTTCAGGGCCGTCGTGGATTTCGAACCAGAGACCGTCGGCGACGCCTTCGGTCACGTCTTGCCGATGTGGGCGATGGTGGCGATCTCGACGAGGAAGTCGGGGCGGACGAGGCCGCACTGGATGCAGAAGCGGGCCGGCTTGTCGCCCGGGAAATACTCCGCATAGACCTTGTTGAGGGCGGCGTAGTCGGCCCAGTCCTTGAGGAAGATGTGGTTCATGGTCACGTCGTCCATGGTCCCGCCGGCGGTCTCGATCACCGACTTGATGGTCTCCAGCACGATGCGGGTCTGGCCCTCGGCGTCGCCCACGCAGGCGACGTTGTTGTCCTTGTCGAAGGCGAGCGTCCCCGAGACATAGACCACGCCGTCGGCGAGGGTACCGGGCGAGAAGGGGGCGATCGGGGTGACGGTCCCGGGCGGGGTGATGACGGTCTTGGGCATGGTTCAGGCCTCCTGTTCAGTAGTGGGCGCGATCTGGCCAACGACGCCCTTGAAGTCGGCGACGCTGGAGACCCAGCCGAAGAATTTCTCGATGTTGTAAAGCGCCGCCTGCTGGACGAACTCGGGCCCGGCCTGATGGGTGGCGTCTTCCAGAACCACGCCGAAATATTCGAGGAAGAAGCCGTCGCGCAGGGTCGACTCGACGCAGACGTTGGTGGCGATGCCGACGAAGACGAGGTTGCGGATGCCGCGCGAGCGCAGGACGCTGTCAAGCTGGGAGTTGAAGAAGCCGGAGTAGCGGGTCTTGTGCAGCTGGATGTCGCCCGGCTGCGGCTTCAACTCATCGACCAGCTCATAGTCCCAGGTCCCGCGCGCCAGCAGCGTCCCCTCCAGCTCGGGCCGGGCGCGCATGGTCTTGAGCGCATTGGACTTGTGCCAGTTGGGCGAGCCGGGGCCGCCCGCCTCGACATAGTCGGAGTCCCAGCCGTTCTGGAAATAGACGACCTGAACACCAGCCGAGCGCGCCGTCTCCAGTACACCCTTGATGTTCTGGATCACCGCCTTGGCGCCCGAGATGTCGAAGCCCGCGAGATCCAGATAGCCGCCCGGCGAGGCATAGGCGTTCTGCATGTCGATGACGATGACGGCGGTCGAAGCCGGATCGATCTCCAGCGGTTCGGGGCGGGCGGGCAGGGTGACTTTGGCAGCCATGGGGAGAAGGCGTCCGCGTTACGGGAAACACCTACCCTCTCGCGGCCTGAGCCCGGCGCCAAGCCCCGATGCGTCAGATCGGATCGTCGAGCAGCAGGCGGGCGGCGACGGTGGCGTCGAAATGGCTGTCCATCGCGGTGCGGGCGGCCTCGGGATCGCCCCTGGTGATGGCCTCGGCGATATCCAGATGGCGATCAAGGATGGCGCGATGCTGGGCGTCGGTGCGCAGCAGGCCCCAGGCGGCCGACACCGAGGATTCCAGCAGGGGCTCCAGCGAGGCGATGATCTGGGCCATGAGCAAATTGCGGCCGGCATCGGCGATGGCCTTGTGGAGCTGGATGTCGAGGCTCATCAACTCGGGTGATTCCCGCTCGGCGGCGGACATGGCATGGGCCAGTTCGCGGATCCGGGCGGCCTCGGCGTCGGTGCGGCGCACGGCGGCCAGGGCGACGGTCTCCGCTTCGAGGCAGCGGCGCGTCTCCCAGATCTGGCGCATCGAGATCTGTTCGGTGCGGACGGCGTGATCCAGCGAGATCGACAGCACCGAGCCGTTCAGGGCGCTGACCCGGGGACGGCGGCCGTTGGCGGTCTCGACGATGTTCAGGGCGGCCAGGGCGCCGAAGGCCTCGCGCACCACCGGGCGGCTGACGCCCAGCACCTCGACGAAGCTGGTCTCGGACGGCAACTGGTCGCCGACGCGCAGGCGCTCGCGCGAGATATGCTCGACGACGCGGCGCATCACGAACTGGACGCGGGTTTCGTCGGGGGGAGTGTCGGTGGTCATCGAGCTCGGTTCACGGGACCCATTGAGGTCCTCAGGCAGGAAAATGGCGGGATTTCTGAAGTCTAGCACACCGGAACCCGAAATGGCTCAGCTTGGCGGCGCGACACATTCAACCCTCGTAACATCCGATGGGGTGACGCAGGGCGCGACGCACGGTCTAGAAGGGCGGACCGCTCATTGGAGGCGCCGCATGGCCGAACTCACCGACACCGCAGCCGCCGCCCCTCTGATCGCCGGTGTCGAACTGGGCGGGACCAAGATCGTCTGCCTGTTGGCCTCGGGCCCCGATGACATCCGAGACGAGGTCCGCCTGCCGACCACGACGCCGGAGGAGGCGCTGGGTGAGGTCGCGGCGGTGCTGAAACGCTGGAAGGCGGAGCACGGATTCGAGGCTCTGGGCATCGGCAGCTTCGGGCCGCTGGAGCTGGACGACCGGGCGGCGAACTGGGGCTCCATCGTCTTCACCCCCAAGCCCGGCTGGTCGGACGCCGACCTGACGGTGCTGGGCCGCGATCTGGGCGTGCCCATGGCCATCGACACCGACGTCAACGGCGCGGCCTTCGCGGAGGGGCTGTGGGGCGCGGCGCAGGGACTTCGGTCGTTCTCCTACATCACCGTGGGCACGGGGATCGGGGTGGGCGTCGTGATCAACGGCCAGTCGGTCAGCGGTCTGGGCCACACCGAGGCGGGCCATCTGCGCGTCGGTCGGATCGCGGGAGATACATGGCCCGGCAGTTGTCCTTATCACGGCGACTGCGTCGAGGGTCTGGCGGCGGGGCCAGCCCTGCTGGCGCGCACCGGCAAGCGCGGCGAGACCCTGTCGGCGGATGATCCGGTCTGGGAGATGGTGGTTCAGGCCCTGGCGGGGCTGCTGCACAATCTGGTGCTGACGACCGCGCCCGAGCGCATCCTGATCGGCGGCGGCATCTTCGGCGGCAACGACCATCTGTTCCCGCGCCTGCGCGGAGCCCTGATCGAGAGCCTGGCCGGCTATGCGACCGCCGGGCGGATTGCGGCGATGATTGACGACTATGTCGTGCCGCCGGGGCTGGGCGGGATGGCCGGGCCGCTTGGGGCGATCGTGCTGGGCCAGAAGGCGCTGCGCTAGACAGCGAAACGGCCGCCCGGGGTGTCCCGGACGGCCGCTCTGCCTTCTTCGATGTTTCCTAGCCTAGGTCGGCAGGGCGTAGGCGATCACCTCGTCGGAGATCGGGGTCTCCATGAAGTGGTGGCCTCCGGGCGCGATGACCAGATACTGGCGGCCGCCGATCTCATAGGTCATCGGGGTGGCCTGACCGCCGCCGGGCAGGACGTCGGACCAGACCGTCTTGCCGGTGTTGATGTCGATGGCCCGGATCAGGCCGTCGGTGGCGGCGGCGACGAAGATCAGATTGCCCGCCGTGACGACAGCGCCGCCGTTGTTGGGCGTCCCGATATTGATCGGCAGGCCCGAAGGGATGCCGAACGGACCGTTGTTCCGGGCCGTGCCCAGGGGGCGGTCCCAGATCTGGCGGCCGGTCTTCAGGTCGATGGCGCGGATGCCGCCGTAGGGAGGCTCCTTGCACAGCAGGCCGGTGAAGGGCAGGCGCCAGCCGGCGTTGACGGAGATGGCGTAGGGCACGCCGGTCTGCGGATCGCCGGCGCCTTCAGGCCCGCCCTTGCGGGCGTTGGGCTGGCCACGCGGGACCCAGCCGCGCTTGTCGGCCTCTGCCCGGGGAACGAGCGTATTGTAGTTGGGCATGTCGTTGTAGTTGGCGACGATCACGCCCCGGTTCGGGTCGATGGCGATGCCGCCCCAGTCCGAACCGCCGTTGTAGCCGGGGTATTCGATATAGTGCTGGCCGGCCGTCGGCGGGGTGTAGAAGCCCGCATAGCTGGCCTGACGGAACTGGATCCGGCAGACCATCTGGTCGATCGGCGACATGCCCCACATCGACTTCTCGGTCAGGTCGTTCTGGCGGCGCAGGGTGTGGAACAGGGAGTGGGGCTGGGTCTTCGTGCGCATGGCCGGCTCCTGACCGCCCTGCGGGACGGGCAGTTCGGCGACCTGGGTCAGGGGCTGGCCGGTCTCGCGGTTCAGGACATAGATGTCGCCCTGTTTGGACGGCAGGACCACGGCCGGAACGGCGCCCGCGGCGGTGGGGAAGTCGACCAGGGTCGCCTGTGAGCCCAGGTCATAGTCCCAGACGTCGTGGTGGACCGTCTGGAAATTCCAGCGCGGCTTGCCCGTCGTGACGTCCAGCGCCACCAGCGAGGTCGCATAGTCGAGCTGCGGCCCGGTGCGGTCAGAAGACCAGTAGTCGGCGGCGGTCGAACCGAGCGGCAGATAGACCAGGCCCAGACGCTCGTCGCCCGAGGCGGTGGTCCACATGTTGGGCGTGCCCAGCGTATAGATCTGGCCCGCCGGCGGGGTGGTGTTGATGTCAGGGCGCATCATGTCCCAGGCCCAGCGCAGCTGGCCGGTGACGGCGTCGAAGCCCTTGATCACGCCCGAGGGCGCCTGACGGTATTGGCCGTCCAGGATCTGGTGGCCGGTCACCACCACGCCGCGAACGATGGTCGGGGCCGAGGTGATGGAGACCATGCCCGGGATCAGCGGGCCCATGTTGGCGGCGGTGTCGACCTGACCGTTCTGGCCGAAGCCGGCGCAGCGCTGGCCGGTGCGGGAATCGACCGCGATCAGCCGGGCGTCGAGCGTGCCCCAGATGATGCGGGTGGCGCACGGGGTGTTCGCCGTGACGGCGGGCACGACGTAGTAGCTCACCCCGCGGCAGGCGGCGGTGTAGGGGATGTTGTCGTCCGAGACCTGCGGGTCATGACGCCAGATCGTCTTGCCGGTGCCCGCGTCGACGGCGAGGACGATGCCCTTGCCGGAGCAGATATAGAGGGCGTTGCCGACCTTCAGCGGGGTGTTTTCGGAGGCGTATTTGTTCTGCGCGCCGGGGCGGTCGCCGGGCAGGTCGCCGGTGTGGATGTTCCACGCGCGCTGCAGCTTGCCGACGTTGCCGGTGTTGATCTGGGTCAGGGGCGAATAGCGCTGGGCGTGGTAGGTGCCGCCATAGGCGGGCCAGTCGGCGCCGACCGGGATGGCGTCCGGATCGCTCGAGGTCGAGGGCTGGGCCGCGGGCAGGGGCATGTCGACCTTGGGCGCATTGGCCTGGGCGACGCCGAAGCCGGCGATCAGGGCGACGACGACGAAGCCGATCCCGCCGCCGAGGGCCCATTTGCGACCGTCGCGGCCGGGGTTGAGCACTGGAAGCGAGGCGATGACGAGCGCCAGAAGCACGGCCGGGGCGATGACGCGGGGCACCAGCCCCCAGCCGTCCAGACCCACCTCCCACAATGCCCAGAGCACCGTCAGGACGAAGACGCTGAAGTAGATCCAGGCCCCGACCAGTTTGAGCCGGAACATCATCACGCCCGAGGCGATCAGGCCCAGACCGGCGAGCAGATAGTAGAAGGAGCCGCCCAGCGTCAGCAGCCAGGCGCCGCCGATGGTCAGGGTCGCCCCGATGAGGACGAAGACGACCGAGAGGATGCGGACGAGTATGGCTCCCGCCCCCCCTCCGCCGGATGCTGCGAGGGACGGTCTGGCCATGTCGGTTTCCTTCTCGGGGTGCGTCAATTTGTCATGACAAACACGCCTGTCAGTCAGGTCGTTCCCTCACGAACCGTAACAGCCACGGTTTTTTATGTGTCACACTGTGTCGGCTGGCCGACATTGGAAGATCGGGGATTTGCGAAATGCGGCGCTAAGCCTTGCTCAAGGTTCTTGTGCGAGGAGTGAGGATCACCCGGATTTCGTATGTTCCGTTTTGTAAAGTTCCTCATCGCGGCGTGCTTCGCGATCACCCTCGGGGCGGAGGCCGCGTCAGCGCAGGCCTCGACGCCGCCGCGCAGCCCCACAGCCCTGATCGCGACCGTCGAACGACGCGCCGGCGCGACCGACTTCCGCGCCCTGGATCGCTTCGGCGAGACGGCCGTGGCCCGGGGCGACCGGGAAGGCCTGAACCGGCTCTATCATGTGGCCTGGATCTATCTGAACCAGGGCGAGTTCGAGCACGCCAAGCAGTGGAACGACCGGCTGGAGGCCGCCGCGCGGCGCCAGAACGACGGCCGCTATACGATGATCGCCTATCTGAACAATCTGGCGATCCGCTACGACAATGGCGAAGTCGGCGCCGCCGACCAGATGCGATATCTGGCGGACACCCAGGCCGACTGGTTCACCCGCGTCCATGCGACACGGCTGTACGCCCTGTCCCTGATGGACAACGACCGGATCGGCGACGGGCTGAAGATGCTGGCCGAGATCGACACCACCATCCCCGAACACGACCCCTATGCGGCGACGGCCCATGCCGGGGTCTGGGAAGTCGCGGGCATCGGTCTGATGAAGCTGAACGACTTCGAGGGCAGCGCCACCGCCTTCGGCAAGTTCGAGCTCGATTTCGCCAATCCGGCCTATCCGCGTCCGGACTTCGACAGCCTGTACAACCTGGCCCGCCTGGCGGTGCAGGTCGGGGATCAGCCTTTGGCCGACCGCCTGGCCGCCGCCCACCACCGCCTGGCCGCCCGCACCGGCCTGCAGAGCCTGCTGGTCTATGACGCCAGCCTGTGCGCGGCCGTGGCCCAGGCCCGCAACGCGCCGCGGGACGTGCTGAAATGCATCGCGCCCTACGGCCGCAAGCTGGGGCCGGCGGCCTTCCTCGCCGGGCGGTTGCTGCCCATGCGCGCCATCGCCAACGCCCAGCTCGGCCATGTCGCCGAGGCCCGGGCCGACCTGGCCGAAATCCGCCGCCGCGAGGCCGTCGGCGCCTTCCGCGAGGACGGCGCGTCGGAAATCCCGCACGTCGAGGCCGAGCTGCTGTTCGCCGAGGGACGTCCGGAAGAGGCCTACCGCAAGCTGCGCGCCTATGACCACGCCGCCGAGATCCAGGCCAACCGCCGCTTCAGCGCCGGCATTCGCCAGGTCACCGGCGACATGCAGGACAAGCTGGACCGTCGCCGCCAGCAGCTGGAGACCGAACGCGCCAACACGGGCCTGCAGAAGGATGTGATCCGCTCGCAGAACTGGATCGTCGGCATCGCCGTCGTCTTCTTCCTGTCGGCCGTCGCTGCGGCCCTGTGGCAGTTCCGCCTGTCGAAACACCTGCGCGTCGCCCGTAAGCGGGCCGAGGCCGCCAACCTGTCCAAGTCCGAGTTCCTGGCCAATATGAGCCATGAGATCCGCACGCCGCTGAACGGTATCGTGGCCATGGCCGACACCCTGGCCCGGGCCGGGATGAAGCCGCGCGAGCATGAGATGGTCGAGGTCATCCGCGCGTCCGGCGTGACCCTGGAACGTCTGCTGTCCGACATCCTCGACAGCGCCCGGATCGAGTCGGGCAATGTCACCATCGAGACCGCGCCCTTCCATCTGGGCGAGGCCGCCCGGGGCGTGGGCATGCTGTGGACCCAGACGGCCGAGGAAAAGGGCGTGGCGCTGGAGGTCTCGATCGACCCGGCTCTCGAGCATGTGGTCAGCGGCGACCCGGTGCGGTTCCGCCAGATACTCACCAATCTGATTTCCAACGCCCTCAAGTTCACCGACAAGGGTTCGGTGCGCGTGACCGGCGAAATGACGCCCGAAGGTCTGGCGCGGTTCACCGTCACCGATACAGGCGTGGGTTTCGACGACGCCGAGAAGGAACGCATCTTCGGCCGCTTCCAGCAGGCCGACGGCTCGATCACCCGGCGCTTCGGCGGCACGGGCCTGGGTCTGGCGATCTCGAAGGACCTGTCCGAGCTGATGGGCGGGACCCTGGATTGCCGCAGCCGCCCCGGCGAGGGCGCGACCTTCTGGTTCGACCTGCCGCTGCCGCCCTGTGAAGCCGCGGCCCCGGTCGATGTCACGGTCGCCTCTAACGATGAGGACGGCTGGACCGACGCCGGCGGGACCCTGCGCATCCTGCTGGCCGACGACCATCCGGCCAACCGCAAGGTGGTGGAGATCATGCTGGCCGAAAGCGCGGTCGAACTGGTCCCGGTCGAGAACGGTCAGGAGGCGCTGGACGCCTATGCCGCCAGCCTCGACGACGGGCCCCGCTTCGATCTGATCCTGATGGACATGCAGATGCCGGTGATGGACGGCCTGACCGCCACCGCCGCGATCCGGGCGCTGGAAGCCGAAAAGGCCGCCATCCGCACGCCGATCATCATGCTGACCGCCAACGCCCTGGCCGAGCATGTCGCGGCGGGCAAGGCCGCGGGCGCTGACGGCCATCTGGCCAAGCCCATCACCCTGACCACCCTGTTCGCCGCCATCGAAACGACCCTCGCGGGCGTCGAGGCGAAGGAAGAGCTGGAAGCGGCTTAACTTTCCTCACCACGCGAAGCGTGGGGAGGGGGACCGCCCGCGTCTTCGCGGGTGGTTGAGGGGGCTCTTCGCAGAGCCTCATCCCCGCAGCCGTCAGTAAATCAAAGCAAGAAAGAACCCCCTCCGTCACGATGCCAAGGGGCGTCGCGCCACCTCCCCACGCTGCGCGTGGTGAGGAGAAGGGCGCGATCTTACCGCCGGCCCGGGTGGGCTTCGCTGCCGACGGCGGGGAGAACCGCGCCTTTGCGGACGGCCCTGAGGCGGCGCTTCGCGGCGGCGGCCAGGTCGTCGTAGATCAGGTCCAGCAGGCTCCACGGCTCGACGCAGTAGCGGCGGAACAGACGCTTCGGATCGGCGGCCAGGCGATACAGCCATTCGACCCCGGCCTTGCCCATCCAGCGCGGCGCGGACTTCTGGACCCCGGCCTCATAGTCGAAGGCGGCGCCGACCGAGAAGACGGCGCAGTCGGGCAGGGCTTCGAAGTTCTGGGTGATCCAGATCTCCTGACGCGGCATGCCCATGCCCACGAACAGGACGTTGGGCTTGAAGGCCCTGATCTGTTGCAGGACCTCGGCGTTGTCGGCCGAGCCGGGCGTGGCGTCGAAATAGCCGTTGCGGGTCTCGATGACCGCGCGCGGATAGCGGGCGTTCAGCCGGGCCTTGGCGACGTCGACGACCTCCTGGGTCGCGCCGACGTACATGATGCGCCAGCCGTTGCGGTTGACCAGGCTCCAGAAATGGTCGCGCCAGTCCAGATAGGTGCAGCGGTGGAAGGGGCGGCTGTTGATGCCCAGAAGCTTGGCGAAGTGCACCAGGGGCGTGGAATCCAGCTCGACCAGTTCAGCGCGCTCATAGAAGGCGCGCATCTCGGGATGCTTCCGCAACAAGTAGAGGCTGTTCAGATTGTGGTTGGCGATGATCGCCTTGCGGCCTTCCTGGATCCAGCGCTGCATGTGGAACAGCACTTCCTCCGGCTTCACCAGATCGACCGTCTGACCCATCAGGCGCACGCGCTCCTGCGGCCGGCGCGACTTGCGAAACCCGGTGCGGGTCTGGTCGCGGCGGTCCGGGGCGACGCTTGAAAACCGGAATTGGGTGCTGTCGGCCATCGCATGACCGTAGCGGGGATGTCTCAAGGTGGGGTGAGCAGACAGCGTTAATGGATGGCGCCTCTTTCGCGCCGCGTCGGGATCGCCTCTTATGGGGGTGAGCCGGAGACCGCCTTTGAAGCCCATCGCCATTCTGGAAACCGGAAAGCCTCCGGCCGATCTCCAGGACGCCTTCGACGACTATCCCGCCCGCTTCCGCGCCCTGCTGGGCGAGGGGGTGGCGACGGTGCGGTTCGACGTCCAGGCCGGGCGGCTGCCGGAGGATCCGACCGAGTTCCAGGGCGCCATCGTCACGGGCTCGGCGGCCGGAGTCTATGATGACCTGCCGTGGATCGCGCCCCTGCTGGACTGGCTGAGGGCGGCGCGGGGCAAGACCCGGCTGGTCGGCATCTGTTTCGGCCATCAGGCCCTGGCCCAGGCCTTCGGCGGTCATGTCGCCAAGTCGGACAAGGGCTGGGGCGTCGGCCTGCACCGCTATGACGTCGTCGCCGACGAGCCGTGGATGTTCCCGCGCGCCGCCAGCATCGCCATCCCGGTGTCGCACCAGGACCAGGTCGAGATCCTGCCGCCCGACGCCCGGGTGATCGCGTCCAGCGCCTTCACCCCCTATGCGGGTCTGGCCTGGGACGACCCGACGGGCGGAGAGAACGGCGTGGTCTCCTTCCAGTGCCACCCGGAGTTCCAGCCCGAATACGGCGTCGCCCTGATCGAGGCGCGGCGCGGGACGCGGGTGCCGCACGACCTGGCCGACGAAGCCGTCGCCAGCCTGTCGCGCGTTAACGACCGGGCCGTGCTGACCGCCTGGATCCGCGCCTTCCTGATGCTGACCCCGCCCCCGATCGAGGAGGCCGGCAGTGGCATCTAATCTGCAGGACAACGGGTGAGAGCCCTCAGGATGAGACATATGCGCGCCTCTATCGTTCTTGCCGTTTCCGCTGCCACGCTCGCGCTCGGCGCCTGCGGGACCACCAGCGCCCCGACCGGGCCGGCCATCGTCGGCACGCCTGCCTCGGCCGACGACTGTGCGGTGATGGGCGCGACGCTCGAGGTCTTCTCGCGCCCGCTCGACGGGACGGGGCTGAAGGTGCTGGACGTGGCGGTTCCTGAAAACCCGCCCTTCATGCCGCAGCGGCCGGAACAGCGCGGGCCGACGCCGATCTCCCTGCGCGGCTGTTCGTTCATCGAGGTGCAACTGGTGTCGCGCGGCCCGGCGGTGATTCTGGGGCGGCCCGAAATCCACGACGATCGCGTCATCGTCTCCTATCAGGAGCCTGGGGCGGCGCCGGTCCATGCGGTGCTGCAACGCGCCCCGGACGGCCATTGGCAGCATATCGGCGCCCTGTTGAACCGTCCTCAATAGAGAGAGGTGGCGACCCAACGTCGTCGACAGTTTGCGGTATCGACGAGGCCGGGCCGCCTGTCGTCGGGGGGACCAACGACGGACTTACTAGGTCACAGCGCGCGGCCGGCAGGAAGCGCGGAACAGCTGTGCGCCACTCTGTCGCGGACCCTCAGCCAAGGGTGTCAGGGCCAGGTGACGGCCGGGGGCATGGAGCTCAGGATCGACTCGACATTGCCGCCGGTCTTGAGCCCGAACATCGTGCCGCGGTCGTAGAGCAGGTTGAACTCGACGTAGCGGCCCCGGCGCACCAGCTGTTCCTGCCGCTCGTCCGCCGTCCAGGGTTCGGCCATGCGGCGGGTGACGATGGCTGAATAGACGTCGAGGAAGGCGGTCCCGACGTCGCGGGTGAAGGCGAAGTCGGCGGCGTGGTCGCCGGTGTCGTGATGGTCGAAGAAGATGCCGCCGATCCCGCGCGGCTCATTGCGGTGCGGCAGCCAGAAATACTCGTCGCACCAGGCCTTGAAGTGCGGGTGGAAGGCCGGGTCGTGGGCGTCGCAGGCGGCCTTCATGGCGGCGTGGAAGGCGAGGGCGTCGGGCGCGTTCTGCGAGCGGTCGACGTCGAGGACGGGGGTCAGGTCGGCGCCGCCGCCAAACCAGCTCTTCGTCGTGGCGATGAAGCGGGTATTCATATGCACCGCCGGGACGCGCGGGCTCCACGGATGGGCGATCAGGCTGATGCCGGTGGCGAAGAAGCGGGGGTCGTCCTCGGCGCCCGGGACGGTCTTCGCATAGTCGGCGGGGAAGGTTCCGTGAACGGTCGAGCAGTGGACCCCGACCTTCTCGAACAGCCGGCCGTGCATCATGCCCATGACCCCGCCGCCGCCCGGGCTGCCGTCGGCGTTGGAGGCGCGGGTCCAGGGGGTGCGGACGAAGCGGCCGGGCTCACCGGGGAAGAGGTCGGCGGGCGCCGCGTCCTCCAGGGCCTCCAGACCCGCATGGATCCGGTCGCGCAGGGCCTCGAACCAGGCGCGGGTCTCGGCCTTCTTCAGGGCCAGGGGGTCGGACGTGGCTTCGCTCATTCGCGGCTTGAACCACGGATGGGGCAGGGCGTCACCGGTGCAATCTGTCCAACCCCTTCAGGGCTGGAAGATCAGGCGGCGCGTTTGATGTTGTTGGCGTCGTCCAGCAGCACTACGGTGGGCGACCACTGACGGGCTTCTTCCTGCGGCATCTGGCCGTAGGTGACCACGATGACCTTGTCGTTCTTCTGCACCAGGCGCGCGGCGGCGCCGTTGACGCCGATCACCTTCGAGCCGCGCGGGGCCTCGATGGCGTAGGTCGTGAAGCGGGCGCCGTTGGTGATGTTCAGGACATCGACCTGTTCGTGCGGGAAGATCCCGGCGGCGTCCAGCAGATCGCCGTCGATGGCGATCGAGCCTTCATAGTCGAGGTCGGCCTGGGTCACCGTCGCGCGGTGCAGCTTGGCCTTCATCAGGGTGACCAGCATGGGAGGTGCTGTCCGGTCGTGACGCGGGGCTATCGGCCCCCGCTCGCAGGCGGCTCATATAGGGATTTCACCCGAGGGCATCAATCGCCTTGCTGCGCCGCAGCGAAATCGTGATTTCACCTCGCCTGCCGCGATACGTTCATTTGACGGTGACTTGCGGGCCTGTAGGGTCGCCGAAGCGCCGCCATTGGCCCTGCGACGGATCGCCGCCCGACCATGAAACAGTTCTTCCTGACGATGGGCGGCGTGTTCGCCGGCCTGCTGCTGTTCTTCGTGATTTTGCCCTTCATCTTCCTCACGATGATCATCGGCGCCGCGTCCAGCTCGTCGAAGCAGACCACGGCGGCCAACACGGTGCTGGAGCTGGATCTGCGCGACGGGATCTCGGACCAGGCTTCGTCCAGCCCCTTCGCGGCTTTCAGCGGCTCCGGCCTGTCGGTGATGAAGGTGGTCGACACCCTGGCCCAGGCCGAGAAGGACGACCACGTCAAAGTCCTGCTGCTGCGTCTGCCTGAAGGCGGCGTCACCCCGGCTTCGGCCGACGAGATCCGTCAGGCGATCCGCCGCTTCCGCGCCTCGGGCAAGCCGGTCATCGCCCATTCGCAAGGTTTCCAACCGGTCGGGACTGTCATCGACAGCTATATGATCGGGGCCTCTGCGTCCGAGCTGTGGATGCAGAACACCGCCAATTTCCAAGTCACCGGCTTCTCGTCGAACGAGGTCTTCCTGGGCCGGGCGTTCGAGAAATACGGCGTCCGCGCCGACTTCGAGCAGCGCTACGAATACAAGAACGCCGTCAACGAATACACCCAGTCCGACTTCACCGCGCCGCACCGCGAGGCGATGACGGCCTGGATGACCTCCATCTACACCAGCGCCCTGGCCAACGCCGCCTCGGACCGCAAGCTGGCCCCGGCCGCGCTCAAGGCGACCATCGAGGCCGGACCCTATTCGGCCCAGCAGGCCCTGTCGCTGAAGCTGATCGACAAGATCGGCCAGGCCGAGGAGGCCGAGGCCGAGGCCAAGCGCCGCGCCGGCTCCAACGCCGAGATCGTCGAGTTCGGCGACTATGCCTCGTCGCAAGGGTCGCGTGACGGCTCGGGCTCGGACGCCATCGCCATCGTCGGCGCCGAGGGCGACATCGTTACCGGGCGTGGCGGCGGGGGCGGTTTCGGCGGCGGATCGTCGATCCATTCCGACGACACGGCCAAGGCCATCTATGACGCCATCGAGGACAAGGACGTGAAGGCCATCGTCTTCCGCGTCTCCTCGCCCGGCGGCTCGCCGGAGGCCTCCGAACAGATCCTGGCCGCCGTGCGCGCGGCGCGGGCCGCCGGCAAGCCGGTGGTGGTCTCCATGGGCTCCTACGCGGCGTCCGGCGGCTACTGGATCAGTTCCGAAGCCGACTGGATCGTGGCCCAGCCTTCGACCCTGACCGGCTCCATCGGCGTGTTCGGCGGCAAGTTCGTCCTGGCCCCGGCCCTGGCCCGGTTCGGCGTGGACATGCGGGGTATCTCGGTCGGCGGCGACTATTCCGACGCCTTCTCCCCGACCGAGCCCTTCACGGCCAGCCAGCGCGCCGCCTTCGCCGCCTCGATGGACAAGACCTATGACGAGTTCGTCCAGCGGGTCTCCACCGGCCGTCGTCTGCCGATCGACCGGGTCCGCGAGATCGCGCGCGGCCGTGTCTGGACCGGCGCCCAGGCCAAGGATCTGGGCCTGGTCGATCAACTGGGCGGGATCACCGAAGCCATCGGCAAGGCCCGCGAACTGGCCAAGATCCCGGCCAGCCAGTCGGTCCGCTTCAAACGCTATCCCAAGGCGGAATCTCCGTGGGAGGCCCTGTCGTCGGTGTTCGGCGTCTCCAGCGAGGCCGCCCACGCCCTGGTCGCCATTGGCGGTGTGATGTCCGATCCCCAGGCCGAGGCGGCGATGCGCGCCATCGAGGCCGACCGGATGCGCAGCCGCGGCGCCGTGGTCATGGCCGATCGGCCACTGGACTGACCCAAACCGACCCCAAACCGACGCATGAGGGCGCGACACACCGGCCTGTGAAGCCCTTGGTCATTGACGGTTCACCTCTATGGACCGACATTGGGGGTCAGGCGTTCCAAGGAACGCCCTGAAAGGGATTCGAATGACCCAGGACCGCTTCACCCCGCTCGGCTTCAACGCCCGTCGTCAGACGAGCGGCTGGCTCGCGCCGGTGATGTGGCTGGGCGGTCTGGTGGCGACGATCGCGGCCCTGGCCGTTGGCGCGGTCCTGGCCGTCTTCACTGCCGCCGCCGTGGCTGTCATCGCCCTGGTCGCCAGCGTCCTGGTCTTCTTCGCCGGTCTGGCCATGGGGGCGCGTCGAAAGATGACCGTCCGCACCCGTCGCGGCGACGATGTGATCGAGGCCCACAAGGTCGGGGACACCTGGGTGACCTACGGCTGGGAACGGCCCGGCCACTAAGGCCTCACCCATGCCTCTGACATTCGAAGACGCCCCGTCGCCCAATTTCAATGCGCGGCGCGGACCGCCCGACATGCTGGTCCTGCACTATACCGGCATGCCGACCGGCGAGGCCGCCCTGGCGCGACTGCGCGACCCCGCCGCCGAGGTCTCGGCCCACTATCTGGTCGAGGAGGATGGGCGGATCTTCTCCCTGGTGCCCGAGGAGCGTCGGGCCTGGCATGCGGGACGCGGCGCCTGGCAGGGAGAGACGGACGTCAACGCCGCCTCCATCGGTATCGAGATCGTCAATCCGGGCCATGAGTTCGGCTATCGCGCCTTCCCGGACGCCCAGATCGAGGCTGTCATCGCCCTGACCGCCGATATCCGCTCGCGCTGGAGCATTCCCGACGCCCGCATCATCGCCCACTCCGACCTGGCGCCCGAGCGCAAGGAAGATCCCGGCGAACTGTTCCCGTGGAAGCGGCTGGCCCAGGCCGGGCACGGCCTGTGGTTCGAACCGGCGCAGGAACGGATCGCCGCCTTGGGCGGCTTCCTGCAGGTCGGGGACGAGGGGATCGGGGTGGTGGTCTTGCGCGCCGGCCTGCACCGGCTGGGCTATGCCCTGCAGCCGGGCTCGACCTATGACGCCGAGACGGCGACGACGGTGAAGGCCTTCCAGCGCCACTGGCGTCAGGACCGCGTCGATGGCGTCGCCGACGGCGAGACCCGCGCCACCCTGATGGGGGTGCTGCAACTGGCCACCGCCGAGAGCGTGACGGGCGTCCTGAACTAGGGGCTGGTGGTTGTGGTGGTGGTCGTCGTCGTGGACGAGTGGCTGTAGCCCAACACCCGGTCGCCGGCGAAACGGACCTGTAGTTCGCGAGAGGCGGTCGTCGCGCCGGACGCCGCGTCGGTGCGATCATAGGCCCAGACCGTATAGCCTTCGGCGTCGGTGAACCGGCGCGTCGGCTGGCCGAAGCCGGCCTCCACCTGAGCCTGGCTCATACCGACCTGCAGCGCCGTATCGCCATTGTCCCACGGAATCTGCGTCGCGCAGGCCGACGTGAACAGGATCGCGGCGAGGGCGGCGGCTTTGACGGGAAACTTCATCGGTGGTCCTGTCGGGTTGAGTCTGGTGCTGGACATGACCTTGGCGCGAACCCGCCCTCCGATGCGACTGAAATTTGACGCCGCTCCTCCAAACGGTCACTAACGCCGCCGTCAGACGGCCGGGCGGTCGCGGCGGAGCTTGCTCCGTCGAGGAAAGTCCGGGCTCCACGGTGATAAGGCGGCGGGTAACGCCCGCCCGGGGCGACCCGAGGGATAGCGCCACAGAAAGCAAACCGCCTGCGTCGCGACGCAGGGAAGGGTGAAAGGGTGGGGTAAGAGCCCACCGCGGGACTGGCAACAGGACCGGCATGGCAAGCCCCGCCTGGAGCAAGACCGAATAGGGATGTCGCGCGAGTTCGCTCGCAGGGTCACCGCCCGAGGCATCCGGGTAGGTCGCGAGAACCGTCCAGCAATGGGCGGTCCAGAGGAATGATCGTCGCTGTCTTCGGACGGAACAGAACCCGGCTTACAGGCCGTCTGACATTATATTGGGCCTATCGCCTTTTCGGCTATTTGAGGCCGGGGTTTGGTTAACCTTCGCCGTTCGCTGACGGCCGGTTCGCCGACGATCCACACCTAACTTTGGCATGACCAGAGCGAGTATTGGCCTCGGCGTGATCGCGCGCCTCGGTTGTCGGGGTTCCGTCGGGGAACTTCGCCGCGCGGCTTGATTTTGCTCGTTAATCCGCCGGCGACACATTCGGCTCAAACTGGTCGTCGAACCGGCGTTACTGAGCGTGTTCTATGTATGTTCTTACGTATCATTACGCGACATCGTGAACACAGTCGGAACATGGTTAAAAAGTGCCTTCCAATCCCATTGAGACCCATCTGATCCCATGTTATCCCAGTTTCGTGAGCCGGGGGTGATCAGCGTCTGGCTTCAGGCGTTTTGGCAGTTCAGGGGCGGACCGACGGGTCCGATGGGACAAGGGCGTGTTTCTCGGCACCTTTGAGAAACAATTGGACGGCAAGCGCCGCCTCCTGATCCCCCAGGAGTTCCGCACCTCCGACAACGGCGCCGAACATGGCGTCTTCTGCTTTCTCTCCATGAAGGACGACTGTCTGGAAGCCGGCGGCGATCCGCTGATGTCCGACTATGTCGACCGCATCGAAGCCCTGCCGTTCGGCAGCGAGGACCGCACGGCGCTGGAAGAGGCCTTCTATGCGGGCCAGCGTCCGCTCTCCTACGACGGCGGCGGTCGGATCACCCTTCCGGAGAGCCTGTGCGAGGAGGCCGGGCTGACCGACGAGGTCGTCATCCTGGGTATGGGCCGCCGTTTCCGCATCTGGGACAAGGCGAAGTGGGAGGTCCGCAAACCGGGCAGCCGCAAGCGCGCCGGCGTCGTGATGTCGGGGGAGGGCGCATGACCGCGTCTCCCCACGCTCCCGTCCTGATCGCCGAGGTGATCGAGGCCCTGTCGCCCAAAGCCGGCGAGACGATGATCGACGCCACCTTCGGCGCCGGCGGCTATACCCGCGCCATCCTGTCGACCGGGGCCGAGGTCATCGCCCTGGATCGCGACCCGACGGTCCAGCCGCACGCCGATGCGGTGGCGAAGGAATTTCCCGGTCAGTTCACCCTGGTCCGCACCCCCTTCTCGGGTCTGACCGAAGCTTTCGAAGGCAGCGGAAAATCCCGGGTGGACGGCGCCGTGTTCGACATCGGCGTCTCCTCCATGCAGCTGGACCAGGCCGAGCGCGGCTTTTCCTTCATGCGCGACGGGCCGCTGGACATGCGGATGTCGGATCAGGGTCTGACGGCCGCCGACATCGTAAACACCTATGAGCACGGGCCGCTGGCCCATCTGATCAAGCTGTACGGCGAAGAGCGTCAGTCGGGGCGGATCGCCACGGCCATCCTGCGCCGTCGCCAGAGCCAGGCCTTCACCCGCACCCTCGACCTCGCGGAAGTCGTCGAAAAGGCGTTGGGCGGCCGTCGCGGCGCCCCGACCCATCCCGCGACCCGGACGTTTCAGGCCCTGCGCATCGCGGTCAACGACGAGCTGGGCGAACTCGAAGCCGGCCTCGCCGCCGCCGAGGCCAGCCTGTCGCCGGGCGGCCGTCTGGCGGTCGTCACCTTCCATTCGCTGGAAGACCGGATCGTGAAGGCCTTCTTCACCGAGCGCAGCGGCAATGCGCCCGGCGGCTCGCGTCACGCCCCGGTCGCCGTCGAGACCCGCAAGCCCAGCTTCACCCTGCTGTTCAAGGGCGCGCGCGAGGCCGGCGAGGACGAGCTGGCGGCCAATCCGCGCGCGCGGTCGGCCCGGCTGCGCGCCGGCGTCCGCACCGACGCCCCCGTCTGGAGAGCCGCCGCATGAGCGCCTCCCTGATGCTGAAGCGGCTGTTCGACTGGAAGGTGCGTGGCATCCGCTGGGTCGAGATCATCGGGGTGGTGATGGTCGCGGCCATGATCTTCTCGGTCTATATCGCCAAGGCCGCCGCGGCGCGCGAGAGCGGCCGCATCGACGAGCTGAACCGCGACATCGCGGAGAACCGCCAGCGCGTCCGCCTGCTGCGCGCCGAGATCTCGCGGCTCGAGCAGCCGAGCCGGCTGGAGGCCCTGTCGCGCGAAGCCGGTCTGGCGCCCGTCGATGTGCGTCGTCAGGCCACCGAGAACGAACTTCCCGACCTGAAGCCGACCCACGCTCCGGCCCCGGTCGCCGCGCCCGCTGCTCCCGCCCCCACTCCCGCACCGACGACGGGAGAGCCGCAGTGAGCGTTCACGATCACCGCACCGACTATCATCGTCCCGCGCCCGGCCCGCGTCCGGCCCTCGGCTCCACCGTGGGCCAGAGCCTGTCGCCGTGGCTGCGCCTGTTCTCGTCGGGCATCTGGTGGATCGAGCATGCGTTCGAACGCGCCCGCGCCGACGGCCGCCCCGAGGAAGACACCCGGGTCCGCATCTTCCTGATCACCTGCGTCTTCTCGCTGGTCTTCGTCTGTCTGGCCATCGGCGCGGCCCATGCCGCCCTGTTCGCCAAGCGTGGCGGTCTGGGTTCGATCGACAATCCCAACGCCCTGACCCGCGCCGATCTGGTGGACCGCAACGGCGCCCTTCTGGCGTCCAACATCACCCACTACGGCCTCTATATCGATCCCGCCGAGGTCTGGGACCGCGAGCTGGCCTATGAGCAGATCCATCGCGCCATGCCGGCCATTCCGGCGTCCAAGCTGCGCAAGGTGCTGTTCGGCGAGCGCCGCCTGATCGTCCAGACCGGCCTGACCCCGCGCGAGCGCGCCACCATTCATGCCCTGGCCCTGGGCGGGGTGTCGTTCGAGCCCGAGGATCGCCGCGTCTATCCGCTCAACAACTCCGCCACCTATGTCGTCGGCTCGGCTGACACCGGTGGGCAGGGCACTGCCGGCGCCGAACTGGCGTTCAACGACGAAATCCGGGCCGCCGGCGCGCGCGGCGACGAGTTCCCCCTGTCGATCGACCTGCGCGTCCAGGGCGTGCTGGAGAACGAACTGGCCGCCGCCGCCATCGCCAACGGCTCCAAGGGCGCGGTCGGCATCGTCACCGACACCCGCACCGGCGAGGTCCTGGGCATGGCCAGCTGGCCGCTGGGCACGATGAACCGGGCCGTGGGCTCGGTCTATGAGATGGGGTCGGTGTTCAAGACCTTCACCATCGCCGCCGCGGTCGACGCGGGCCGGGCCGACATGAACTCCATGATCGACGCCTCCAGCGCCTATATGATCGGCACGCGCCGCATCACCGACTTCCACGCCACCAACCGGGTTCTGAGCTTGGAGGAAGTCTATCTGCACTCGTCCAACATCGGCTCCTCGCGTCTGGCCGTCGGCATGGGCGGGACGATGATGAAGGACTATCTGACCCGCTTCGGCTTCATGGACGCGGCGCCGATCGAGTTGAGGGAATCGGCGCGCCCGATCCGGCCGCGCGACTGGTCCGACTCCAGCCTGGCCTCGATGTCCTTCGGCTATGGCATCTCCATCACCCCGGCCCAGATGGCCGCGGCCATGGGCGCCCTGGCCAACGGCGGCCGTTACCTGCCGCTGAGCCTGCGCAAGGGCGGGGCGCCGAACCGGGGCGAAGGCCGCCGCGTGGTGTCGGAACAGACCTCCCTGACCATGCTGGAGCTGATGCGCCGCAACGTCGTCGCCGGTTCCGGCAACTTCGCCGAGGCGCCGGGTCTGCGCGTCGGCGGCAAGACCGGCTCGGCCAACAAGCTGGTCAACGGCCGCTATGACCCCAGCCACGCCGTCGGCACCTTCGCCGCCATCTTCCCGGCGGACGGGCCCATCGGCACCCACCGCTATTCGATCCTGGTCCTGATGGACGAGCCCCAGACCTATCCGAAGACCGGCGGCTTCGTCGCGGCCCCGGCCGTGGGCCGTATCGCCGACCGCATCGCCGGCTTCCTGGGCGTGCAGCGCCGGGCCGATCCGTACCGCACCGCGATGGGCGACAAGATCCCGCGCTTCCAGGACGTGGAGGGCGACGGTCGATGAGCGCTATCCACCTGTCCGATCTGCTGCGCCGCGACGTGGCCTCCGACCCGGTCATCACCGGGGTGACCGCCGACAGCCGCAAGGTCGCCCCGGGAGCCCTGTTCGTGGCCCTGCCGGGCAGCGCCGCCGACGGCCGCGCCTTCATTCCGCAGGCCCTGGCCCAGGGCGCGGCGGCCATCCTGGCTCCGGTCGACACCCCGATCGACACGGCGCCGCTGCTGGTCACCTCGGGCGATGTGCGCCGCGCCTATGCCCTGGCCGCGCGCAGCTTCTACGGCGCCCAGCCCGCCACCTGCGTCGCCGTGACCGGCACCAACGGCAAGACCTCGGTCGCCGCCTTCTGCCGCCAGATCTGGGCGGGGCTCGGCCTCAAGTCGGCCAGCATGGGTACGCTTGGCGTCGTGGGTCAGAAGGGCGACAGGACCTACGCCCTGACCGGCCCCGGCCTGACCAGCCCCGACGCCGCCGACGCCGCGCGTCTGCTGGCCGAGCTGGCGGCGAAACAGGTGACCCACCTGGCGCTGGAAGCCTCGTCGCACGGCATCGACCAGCGCCGTCTGGACGGGGTGACGATCAAGGCGGCGGGCTTCACCAACCTGACCCAGGACCACCTCGACTATCACGGCACGATGGAAGAGTACCGGGCCGCCAAGCTGCGCCTGTTCGAGACGCTTCTGCCGCGTGGTCGGACCGCGGTGCTGAACGCCGACTCCGACGCCTATTCCAGCTTCGCCTCGGCCAGCATCATGTCGGGTCTGGGCATCATGGGCGTGGGCGAGCGCGGCCGCGACCTGGCCCTGATCGGGCGCAAGGCGACGCCGGAAGGTCAGCGTCTTCAGATCGACGTGCGCGGGGTGGTGCATGACATTCTGCTGCCGCTGGCCGGCGCCTTCCAGGCCTCGAACGCCCTGGTCGCGGCGGGTCTGTGCATCGCCGCGGGCGAGAGCGCCGACCGGGTGCTGGGCGCGCTGGAAGGCATCACGGGCGCGCAAGGGCGGCTGCAACGCGTGCGCGGCCCGGAAGGCCTCGAGGCGCGGGGCGAGGTCTATGTCGACTACGCCCACACCCCGGACGGGCTGGAGACGGTGCTGACGGCGCTGCGCCCCCATGCGACCGGCAAGCTGATCGTGGTGTTCGGCGCCGGCGGCGACCGGGATCGCGGCAAGCGGCCCCTGATGGGCGAGATCGCCGGGCGTCTGGCCGACGTCGCCATCGTCACGGACGACAATCCCCGCTCGGAAAAGGCCGCCCTGATCCGCGCGGAAGTGAAGAAGGGTTGCCCCGAGGCGCTCGAGATCGGCGACCGCCGCGAAGCCATTCGTCACGCCGTATCGCTGATGGGCGAAGGAGATGTGGTGGTCATCGCCGGAAAAGGGCATGAACAGGGTCAGATCGTCGCCGGGGTGACCCATCCCTTCGATGACGTCACCGAAGCGACCGAGGCCCTGCTCGCCTATGCCTGACACCCATCCGCCGCTGTGGACGGCGCCCGAGATCGCCGCGGCCACCGGTGGACGGATCGAGGGCGGCGATTTCAACGTCTCCGGCCTGACCTACGACAGCCGTGAAATCGGTCCGGGCGAACTGTTCCTGGCCCTCAAGGGCGAGCGCGACGGCCATGACTTCGCCGCCGCCGCCTTCAAGGCCGGCGCCGCCGGCGCCCTGGTCGAACGGGCCGTCGAGGGCGGCCCCTGCATCGTCGTTCCCGACACCCTGAAGGCGCTGGAACAGCTGGGCGCCGCCTCGCGCGACCGGGCGCCCCAGGTCCGGCGCGGCGCCGTTACCGGCAGCGTCGGCAAGACCAGCGTGACCCAGGCGATCAAGGCGGGCCTCGATCTGGCGGGTCCGGCCCATGCCTCGATCAAGAGCTACAACAACCATATCGGCGTGCCCCTGACGCTGGCCCGCATGCCCGCCACGGTCGAGCGCGCGGTGTTCGAGATCGGCATGAACGCGCCGGGCGAGATCGGGCCGCTGTCGAAGATGGTCCAGCCGCACGCGGCCTGCGTGACCACGGTCGGCCCGGTCCATATCGAAGGCTTCTCCGACGGCGAGACCGGGGTGGCGCGCGAGAAGTCGGCCATCTTCCAGGGGCTCGGCCCCGGCGGTGTGGCGGTGATCAACGGCGACAATGTCTGGGTCGACCTGCTGCGCGAGGCGGCCCTACGGCAAGGCGCGCGCATCGCCCAGTTCGGCTCGGGGCCCGGTCAGGACGCCCGGCTGATCGACTTCGTCCCCGGCCCGAACGGCGCGCGGGTGACCGCCGAGATCTGGGGCCGCACCCACGGCTTCTCGCTGAAGCAGACCGGCTTCCACTGGGGGCTGAACAGCCTGGCGGTGATCCTGATGCTAGACGCGCTGGACGTGCCGGTCGAGACGGCCTTCGCGGCCCTGGCGGAGTTCCAGCCGCTGGCGGGGCGCGGAGAGACCCGCACCGTGCGTGTACCCGGGGGCGCCTTCACCCTGATCGACGAGAGCTACAACGCCAATCCGCTGTCGATGCGGGCCGGCTTCATGAGCCTGGGCGCCAAGCCGGTCGCCGCAGGCGCGCGCCGCGTGGTGGTCCTCTCGGACATGCTGGAACTGGGCGACCAGTCGGGGGCCCTGCACGCCGGACTGGCCGAAACGATCGAGGCGGCGAAGCTGGATCTGGTCCATGCCGCCGGTCCGCAGATGCGCCACCTGTACGACGCCCTGCCGGCCTTGCGCCGGGGTCTGTGGGCCGCGACCTCGGCCGAGCTGGCGGCGCAGGCGGCCGAGCTGGTGGCTCCCGGCGACATCGTCATGGTCAAGGGATCCAACGGTTCGAAGGCCTCGCTCGTCGCAAAGGCCCTGGCCGCGCTCGACAACCCCGGGAACGGCGCATAAGGCCTCAAGACACGGCCGCGCCGAACGCGCGGCCGGACAAGGGACAAGGAAAGCCCCTCACCGATGTTCTACCTGCTGTACCTGCACTACGCCGACGTGGCGAAGGACTATCCGCTTCTCCACCTGATCCAGTATCAGACGGTGCGCGTCGCCCTGGCGATGGCCACGGCGATGATCGTGGCGGTGGCGATGGGCAGCCGGTTCATCAACTGGATTCGCGCCAAACAGGGCCGGGGACAGCCGATCCGCGACGACGGCCCGGTCTCGCACCTGTCCAAGGTCGGAACCCCGACCATGGGTGGTCTGATGATCCTGGCGGGCATCGGCGTCGCCGTCCTGCTCTGGGGCGACCTGACCAACCCCTATATCTGGATCGTCAGCTTCGTGACGGCGGCCTTCGGGGTGCTGGGCTTCATCGACGACTACGCCAAGGTGACCAAACAGACTTCGGCCGGCCTGACCTCGAAACAGAAGCTGCTGGCCCAGCTGGTCGTCTCGGTCATCGCCGGCATCGCCACGGTCGCCTGGATGACCCAGTCGCCGACCTCGCCGAACCTTGAGACCTCGATCGCCTTCCCGTTCTTCAAGAACGTGCTGCTCAACATCGGCTGGTTCTACGTAGCCTTCGCCGCCTTCACGATCATCGGCTTCTCCAACGCCGTGAACCTGACCGACGGCCTCGACGGCCTGGCCATCGTGCCGGTGATGATGGCCTCGGCCGCGTTCGGCCTGATCGCCTATCTCGTGGGTAACTTCATCTTCGCCGAGTATCTGGGCGTCCACCACGTGCCGGGCTCGGGCGAGCTGGCCATCTTCTGCGCCGCCATCATCGGCGGGGGCACGGGCTTCCTCTGGTACAACGCCCCGCCGGCCAAGATCTTCATGGGCGACACCGGGTCACTGGCCCTGGGCGGCGCGCTCGGCTCCATCGCCGTGGCCACCAAGCACGAGCTGGTGCTGGGCATCGTCGGCGGCCTGTTCGTGCTGGAGGCGGCCTCGGTGATGATCCAGGTCGGCTATTACAAGGTCACCAAGAAGCGCATCTTCCTGATGGCGCCGATCCACCACCATTTCGAAAAGCTGGGCTGGCCGGAATCGACCGTGGTGATCCGCTTCTGGATCGTCGCCGCCATGCTGGCTCTCGCCGGTCTCGCCACCCTGAAGCTGCGCTGATCCCATGATCGCGGTTCCCGGATTCGAGAACCGTCGGGTCGCCGTCTTCGGCCTGGGCCGGTCGGGGATCACGGCGGCGCGGGCGCTGCATGCGGGCGGGGCCATCCCCATCCTGTGGGACGACGGCGTCTCGGGCCGGATGCAGGCCGAGGCCGAGGGCTTCACGGTTGAGGACCTGACCACCGCCGACTGGAGCCGGTTCGCGGCCCTGATCCTCTCGCCCGGCGCGCCCCTCACCCATCCGAAACCGCACTGGACGGTGGACAAGGCCAGGGCCGCGGGCGTCGAGGTGATCGGCGACGTCGAGCTGTTCGCCCGGGCCCTGGCCGCCACGCCCGAGGCCGTGCGGCCCAAGGTCGTCGCCATCACCGGCACCAACGGCAAATCGACCACCACCGCCTTGACCGGCTGGGTGCTCAAACAGGCCGGTATGAAGGTCGCCGTCGGCGGCAATATCGGCATCGGCGTCCTGGCCCTGCCGGCCCCCGCCGAGGTCCAGGTCTATGTGATCGAGGTCTCCAGCTACCAGCTGGACCTGACGACCAGCTTCGCGCCCGATGTGGCGATCCTGACCAACATCACCCCCGACCATCTGGATCGGCACGGCGGGATGGAGGGCTATGTCGCGGCCAAGAAGAAGATCTTCCGGGGTGATGGGACCCACAAATATCTCGGCGTGGACGATGCCTTTGGCCGCGCCCTCCTGACCGAACTTCGCGCCCGCGGCGCCGTCGACGAGGTCTCGGTCGTCGCGCCGCTGGACGGTGTGACGGGGATGTATCTGGACGACGGCTGGCTGACCTACAATGTGCGCCACGAGCCGAAGGGTCCGGTCGTGCCGTGCAGGATCGTGGACCTGTCGCAGGCGCGCTCGCTGCCCGGCCGGCACAACGCCCAGAACGCAGCCTTCGCCTTCCTCGTCGCGACCGATCTGGGCATTCCGGAGGAGATGGTCATCGAGGGCCTGACGAGCTTTCCGGGCCTCGCCCATCGGATGGAAACGGTCGGTCAAATTTCTGATCAAACCGGCCAATCGGGGACGATCAAATTCGTCAACGACTCCAAGGCCACCAATGCCGACGCCGCGCGTCAGGCCCTGACGTCCTACCCGGCCGTCTTCTGGATCGCGGGCGGCAAGGCCAAGGACGGGGGCATCGACGACCTGACCGACCTCTTCGGCGTGATCACCAAGGCCTATCTGATCGGGGAGGCGGCCGAGGCCTTTGCGAAGACCCTGGGCGACGTCCCGCATGTGATTTCGAAGACCCTCGACGTCGCCGTCGCGGCGGCCGCGGAGGATGCGAAGGCCGCGGGAGGCGAGCAGATCGTGCTCCTGTCGCCGGCCTGCGCCTCCTTCGATCAATATCCGGACTTCGAGGCGCGCGGAGAGGCGTTCCGGGCGGCGGCTCTTAACCTTGGAGCTACCCCTCTCGTTCATGGTTAGCGAACCATGACCAGCCCGACCTACAGCCCCGCTTTCTCGCGCAACGACCAGAGCCCGATCGCCCAGTGGTTCTGGACCGTCGACCGCGCCCTGCTGGGGGCCGCGCTGGTGCTGATGTCGCTGGGCGTGGCGCTGAGCTTCGCCTCGTCGCCGGCCGCCATCCTGGCCGATGAATCGATCACCGATCCCTTCCACTATTCCTGGCGAATGATCGTCTGGGCCTCCATCGGGGGCGGGATCATGCTGACGGTGTCGCTGTTCTCGCCGCGCGGCGTACGGCGTCTGGCGGTGCTGGGCCTGCTCGGCGCCATCGTCGTCATGGCCGCCCTGCCGTTCATCGGCGATGAAGTGAAGGGCGCGGCCCGTTGGGTGAACCTGGGCCCGTTCAGCCTTCAGCCGTCCGAGTTCGTCAAACCCTGCCTGATCATCTTCGCGGCCTGGATGTTCGCCGAGGGCCAGAAGGGGCAGGGGGTGCCCGGCGTCTCGATCGCCTTCGGCTTCTGGGCGCTGGTCGTCGGCCTGCTGCTGATCCAGCCGGACATCGGCCAGACCCTGCTGATCACCACCACCTTCATGTGCGTCTTCTTCATGGCCGGGGTGCCGCTGAAGTGGATGGCGGTGCTGGCCGCCGCCGCCGCCGGCGGGGTGGTCTCGCTCTATTTCATGTTCGGCCATATGCGCGACCGCCTGAGCCGGTTCACCAATCCCGAGACCACCGACACCCACCAGATCGACCGCGCCTCGGACGCCATTCGCGCGGGCGGCCTGTTCGGACGCGGCGTCGGCGAGGGCGTCATGAAGCGCCACGTGCCCGACCTGCACACCGACTTCATCTATTCGGTCGCCGCGGAAGAGTTCGGCCTGGTGCTCAGCCTGACGATCATCGGCCTGTACGCCTTCATCGTCATTCGCGGCATGCGCCGGGCGATGAAGCTGAACGACCCATTCGAGCAGACGGCGGCGGCGGGCCTGTTCATCCTGATCGGGCTGCAGGCCTGCATCAACTGCGCGGTGAACCTGAACCTGATCCCGACCAAGGGCATGACCCTGCCCTTCATCAGCTATGGTGGCTCGTCCATGCTCGCCATGGGTCTGACGATGGGGCTGGCTCTGGCCTTGACCCGCCGCCGTCCCGGCGCCTACGAGCCGGGGGCCAGCCTGTCGCGTCCGCGTCGGCGTATCCTGCCTTAGGGTTCACATGTCGTCCAAAGTCTGCGTCGCCGCCGCCGGGGGCACCGGCGGTCACATGTTCCCGGCCGAGGCCCTGTCGCGCGAGCTGACGGCGCGGGGCTGGCGGGTGGTTCTTGCGACCGACCAGCGCGGCGAGAAATACGCCGCCAACTTCCCGGCCGAGGAAAAGCTCTATCTCGACACCGCGACCGGCTCGGGCCCCGTCGCCCTCTTGAAGGCCGGTCTGGCGATCACCCGGGGCGTGCTGCAGGCGCGTTCGGCCTTCAGCCGTCTGGATGCCGGTGTCGTGGTCGGCTTCGGCGGATATCCTTCGGCCCCGGCGCTGGTGGCGGCCTTGACGCAGAACAAGCCGACCCTGATCCACGAACAGAACGCGGTGCTGGGCCGCACCAACCGGCTGCTGGCCGGGCGGGTGAAGGGGGTGGCCTCCTCCTTCCCCACCCTGAAGCATGCGCCCGAGGGGCTGAAGGCCGAGGTGGTCGGCAGCCCGGTCCGGGCCGAGATCCGCGCCCTGTTCGACCGGTCCTATGTGGCCCCGACGCCTGATGGGCCGATCCATGTGCTGGTGACCGGAGGCAGCCAGGGCGCGCGCATCCTGTCCGAGACCACGCCCCGGTCGCTGGCGGCCCTGCCCGAGGCCATCCGCAAGCGTCTGAAGGTCCAGCAGCAGTCGCGGCCCGAAGCCCTCGAGGCCGCGCGCCAGATCTATCTGGAGGCCGGGATCGACGCCGTCGTCGCCCCCTTCTTCCGCGACATGGCCACGCGCCTGTCCGAGGCCCATCTGGTTATCGGCCGGGCCGGCGCCTCGACCTGCGCCGAGCTGGCCGTCGCCGCCCTGCCGTCGGTCCTGATCCCGCTGAAGATCGCCACCGACGACCACCAGACGCTCAATGCAAAGGCTCTGACAGACGTCGAGGCCGCCGTGGTGATCGCCGAGGACGACGTCACCGTCGACCGTCTGACCGACGTGCTGGTTCCGCTCCTGTCCGACCCGGTGAAGCTGGCGGTGATGAGCGCGGCGGCGAAGTCGGTGGCCATTCCCGACGCGGCCCAGCGTCTGGCCGATCTGGTCGAGGCGACGGCCCGGTAGTTCGCAACTGCGAAACAGGGCGGCGGCTGGCGCGTTAAACGCCGATGCCTCCCGAAATCCACAACATCACCCGCGAGATCGCCGTCCTGTGGCGACAGTTCAACTGGCTGCCCGAATGGGCGGTGGTGGCGATCGTGCTCGCCGTCTTCGTCGGCGGCGGCTGGATCGTGCACAAGCTGGTCTTCGCCGTCCTGAGGCAGGCGGTGAAGAACCGCGACGTCTTCTGGCGCGGCGTGGTCGAGCGCGGGCGGGCCAAGCTGCGAGTCATGATGATCATCGTCGCCCTGGGCATCGGGGTGACGGTTTCGCCCATCGACCCGGGACCCTCGGCGCAGATCCGCGCGGCCTTGCTGTTCGCCTTCATCCTGACGCTGGGCTGGCTGGCGTCGGGCGTGCTGGACATGTGGACGGCCATGCATCTGAGGCGGTTCAATATCACCGCCGAGGACAATCTGGTCGCGCGCAAACACTATACCCAGACCCGCATCCTGCAGCGGGTGGCCAAGGTGCTGCTGCTGATCGTCACCGTCGGTCTGGCCCTGATGACCATCGCCGGCTTTCGTCAGTGGGGCGTCAGTCTGCTGGCCTCGGCGGGGGTGGTCGGCATCATCGCCGGTCTGGCCCTGCAGCCGGTCCTGACCAATCTGCTGGCCGGCATCCAGATCGCCCTGACCCAGCCGATCCGCATCGACGACGCCGTTATCGTCGAGAACGAGTGGGGCAATGTCGAGGAGATCACCGCGACCTATGTGGTCGTGAAGCTGTGGGACTGGCGGCGAATGGTGCTGCCGCTCAGCTGGTTCATCACCAACCCCTTCCAGAACTGGACGCGCGAGAGCGCGCGGCTGATCGGCACGGCCATGTTCTATGTCGACTACGAAGCCCCCATCGACCGGCTGCGCGAGGCCTTCGAGGGGATCGTGAAGTCGTCAAAGCTCTGGGACGGCGACGTTCAGGTGATGCAGGTCACCGACATCACCGAACGGGTGATGCAGGTGCGCTGCCTGGCCAGCGCCCGCTCGGCGCCGGTCGCCTTCGACCTGCGCTGCGAGATCCGCGAGAAGCTGATGGCCTTCATGCGCGACCAGTGCCCGGAGGCCCTGCCGAGGGACCGGCTGGACTGGCAGAGGGGCGAAACTATTCCGCCAGAGCGGCTCGTCCACGCCGAACCGCGTCCTCAAGCGTCGTAGCCTCCGCAGGACGGCTTGGGTCGCCACAGGCCGCGGCCAGCAGTTCGGCTGCATCCCCTCCGGGAGCGGCGGCGTAGGCGGGCTGGTTGTCGGGACTGGACGGACCCTCCGCGCCGCCCTCGCGCACCCCGGCGAAATCCAGACGGTCGGCGGTCAGGGCCTTGCAGTCGAAACGCCAGCGCGACCAGCCGCCCCAATAGGCGTTTGCGCCCGCCGTGAAGCCGGGCTCGACCACCTGAAACGACCGCATGGTCGCCACCTCGCCGTCGCGTTCTATCGTCGCCAGATCGGCGAAGACAGCGAACCGGCCCGAGCCGGTCAGGACGAAACGATTGGGTTCAGGCGCGGCCTGTGCCGCCATTGCGACGGCGGCGAGCGCGAAGCCGATCATCAGGCTCAGTTCGGGCGGAACAGGCCGGCGGGGCTGGCCGAGAAGATCTCGACGCCGTCCTCGGTGACGCCGACGGTGTGTTCGCACTGTGCCGACAGGGACTTGTCGCGGGTCACGGCGGTCCAGCCGTCGGACAGGACCTTCACATGCGGCTTGCCCAGATTGACCATGGGCTCGACCGTGAAGCACATGCCGGGCTTGAGCACGGCGCCTTCGCCCTTGCGGCCGTAGTGCAGGACATTGGGGCTGTCGTGGAAGACACGGCCGATGCCGTGACCGCAGAAGTCGCGCACCACGCTCATGCGGGCGGCCTCGACGTGACGCTGGATGACATAGCCGATGTCGCCGAAGGTATTGCCCGGCTTCACCTGCTCCAGACCCAGCATCAGGGCCTCATAGGTGACGTCGATCAGTTTCTTCGAGCGCGGATTGATGTTGCCGACGGCGTACATGCGGCTGGAATCGCCGTGCCAGCCGTCGACGATGACGGTGTGGTCGATGTTGACGATGTCGCCGTCCTTGAGCACCCGGTCGCCCGGAATGCCGTGGCAGACGACGTGGTTGATCGAGGTGCAGACCGTCTTCGTATAGCCCTTGTAGCCCAGGCAGGCGGGCAGGCCGCCGCGGTCGAGGGTGTATTCGCGGATCAGGTCGTCGATCTCGCCGGTCGTGACGCCCGGCACGACGTGCGGGACGATCATGTCGAGAGCCTCAGCGACCAGACGGCCGGCGATGCGCATGCCTTCGAAGTCGTCCTGATCATAGATCCGGATCGCGCTCGACCGGGTGAAGGTCTCGTTGTCCAGTTCGGGGGTCTCGTACATCGGGGGCTCGGAAGGCGGTCGGGGGGTCAGGAGGCAGATGGTCCTTTTACCACAGAACCTCAACCCTGTCCGGAGTGTGGCGTGTCGCAGTTGGGACGGGTTTCAGATCAGGCTGTTCAATCCGGCCCGCAGGGCGTCGCCGCCGCCGGCCAGCGTCGCCTCGATGGCGGCGTGTTCGCGGGTCCAGATCGGTGTGGCGGCGGCCAGAAGGGCCAGGCCCTGTTCGGTCAGGGCGATGCGCCGCCCGCGTCGGTCCTCGGGGTCGGGTTCGATCCGCACCAGCCCCTGCCGCTCCAGCGGCTTGAGATTGGCCGTCACCGTCGACCGGTCCATGGCCAGCAGGTTCGCCACGGCGCCGATGGTCGGCGGCTCGGGCCGGTTCAGGCCGTTCAGCAGGGAGAACTGGCCGCTCGTGATTCCCACCGGCCGCATGGCCTCGTCGAAATGCCGCGACAGCCGCCGCGCCGCCCTCTGGGCGTGCAGGCACAGGCAGTGGTCGCGGATATGAATCGTGGTCGCGAAGGGATGAGGAGTCGACATGAGGTCGATTATGTTGATATCAACGTAAAAGATCAATCCGGAGCGCCGCCATGATCCAGGTCACCGCCTTCAAATGGGTTCCGCCGTTCGCGCAGGGGTCCGTGCGCGACATCCGCGTCCGCTGGGCGCTGGAGGAGGCCGGCATTCCCTATGGCGAACATCTGATCGGGTTCGAGGATCAGGGCACGCCCGAGTATCGCGCCATGCAGCCCTTCGGTCAGGTCCCGGCCTATCGGGAGGGCGACCTGCAGATGTTCGAAAGCTGCGCCATCGTCCTGCATGTGGCGCGCAAGTCCGACGTCCTGATGCCCGCCGACGAGGCCGGGAAGGACCGGGTCACCTGCTGGCTGTTCGCCGCGTCCAACTCCATCGAGCCCTGGGTCGGGCAGCTGGCGACCATCGACCTGTTCGCCGCGGACAGCGCCTGGGGTCAGGAACGCCGCCCGCAGGTGGAGGAGTTCGTGCGCCGTCGTCTGGGCGAGCTGCAGGCGGCGCTGGGCGACCGCAGCTGGTTCGCCGACGACCGCTTCTCGGCCGCCGACATCATCATGACCCACGTCCTGCGCGACCTGCGCCACACGGACATCCTGGCCGACTTCCCGAAGCTGGACGCCTATGTGAAGCGGGCCGAGGCGAGGCCGGCCTTCCAGCGGGCGCTCGCCGACCAACTTGCGCCCTTCCGCGAGACGGAGAAGGCGATGGCGCAGGCCTGATCCTAGTCCCGATCCGGCGCGCCCAGCGGGAAGTAGTGGCGGAAGCGGCGGGCGTCATCGACCGCTCGGGCGAAGGAGGGGCGCTGCAGCAACCGGGCGCGATAGGCCAGCAGGTGGGCGTATCGCTCCGGAATCCGGTGCGTCCAGTCGGCGTAGAACAGCGACGGCGCCGCGGCGCAGTCGGCGATGGTGAAGGTCTCGCCCACCGCCCAGGTCCGGTCCTTCATCCGGTCGTCCAGCCAGGCGTAGCTGGTCTCCAGCATCTCGCGAGCCTGTTTGACGCCGTAGGGATCGCGGGCCTCGGCCGGGCGCAGGCTTTCGAAGACGATGTCGCCCTGGGGCGTCATGACATAGTTGTCGAAGAAGCGGTCCAGCATCCGCGCCTCCAGCGCCAGATCCGCGTCGTCCGGGATCAGCTTCACCGGCCCCGGATAGTGGACAGCCAGATATTCGATGATGACCGAGGTCTCCAGCACCACTCGCTCCCCGTCGCGCATGATCGGGAAGCGCTTGATCGGCCAGAGCGCCGCGAATTCCTCCCCGACGCCGGGGTCCTCCATCATCCGGTAGGTGAAGGGGATGTCGTTCTCGTAAAAAGCGATCAGCGCCTTCTGGCAGTAGGAGGAGAAGGGGTGGGCGAACAGTTCGAGGGTCATGAGAAGGCTTTCGGTTCGCGGCCCTCGATCACGGCCGCCAGATTGTCGATGTGCCAGGCCGTGCCATGCTCGCGGCTGGCCACGGCCTCGGCGCCGCCGACCAGATAGGAGCCCTGTTCGGTGTGGATCAGCCGGGTCCGGCCTTCGCTCTCGGGCCGCAGCTCCAGCGTCTGCAGCGAGACCGACAGCTTATCGCCGTTGTGGAACATGTCGTAGACGAGGATGATCCGTTCATCCTCGACGATGTCGTGGAAGACGGCCTGGAAGTCGGTGACCATGCCGCTGGGCCAGCGGGCATGGAACCGCTCACGCCCCCCGACGCGGAAGTCGAAGTCGCGGTTCAGGGTCTCGATCTCGGACGGCGCCCGGAACCAGGCGCTGCGGGCCTCAAGCGTGCGATAGGCGTCGAAGACCCGGCCCGGCGAGGCGCTCAGCAGCCGCTCGATGACGAAGGTGGCGTTGTGGACGGTCATGGCTTCTCCTCAGGCGCAGTCTTGGGCGCGGTTTGGGCGAGGTACGCTTCCAGCTGGTCGTACTGGCCTTCCCAGAAGCGTTTGCGCTCGGCGATCCAGCGCTCGACCTGGGTCATCGCGGCGATCTCGAGCGTGCAGGTGCGGACGCGGCCGCGCTTCTCGCTCTTCACCAGCCCGGCCTCCTCGAGGACCTTCAGGTGCTGGACGACCGCCGACAGGGTCATGGGCAGGGGTACGGCCAGCTGGCTGACCGAGGCGGGACCCCGGCTCAGCCGTTCGACCATGGCCCGCCGTCTGGGATCGGACAGGGCCTGGAAGGCGAGATCGAGCGGTTCGGGTTGATACTGTAGCATTCACTTAAGTATTGAGGCGGGCGCCGTGGGAGTCAAGCCCGGCGCGCGATCAGCCCCTATTCGACGTAGATCATCTTCTTCGTCATCCCGCCGTCGACGGTCAGGACCTGGCCGGTGACGAAGCCGGCCTCGGCGAGGTAGAGGACGGCTCCCGCGATGTCGTCGGGACGGCCGACGCGGCCGACCGGGTGCTGGTCGTTATCGGCCTTGCTCAGCCCCTTGCCGTCGGAAATCCAGCCGGGCGCGACGGCGTTCACGCGGATCTTCGGCCCCAGGCTGATGGCCATGGCGTGGGTCAGGGCGACCATCGCCCCCTTGGACGCCGCATAGGCCTCTGTGTCGGGCTCGGACATGAAGGCGCGGGTCGAGACCATGTGGACGATGCTGGCGCCCTCGCGCAGCAGCGGGATGGCGGCCCGGCTCATCAGGAAGGCGCCGGTCAGATGGCTGTCGGTGACCTTGCGCCAGTCAGCCAGCGACAGCTCGGCCATCGGCCCCCGGTTCGGCGAGGCGATTCCGGCGTTGTTGACCAGCAGATCCAGCGTCTCCCAGCCCAGTTCGGCGAAGCCCGCCTTGACCGAAGCCTCGTCGCCGACGTCGCAGATCACTGAGCGCGCCCCCTCATGCCCGGGCTTGAGGTCGAACGACGCCACCTCCCACCCGGCCTCGATCAGGGAGGCGCACAGCCCGGTTCCGACAAGTCCGGCGCCGCCGGTGACGATGGCTTTCTTCATGGGTGCCTCAAGCGGCGAGAGGGCGGAGGGTTCCGTCGCGCTACGCCACCAGCTTCTCGGCCTGGTGCAGGTCGACGCTGACCAGCTGGCTGACGCCGCGTTCCGGCATGGTGACGCCGTACAGGCGGTCCATCCGGCTCATGGTCACCGGGTTGTGGGTGATGACGATGAAGCGGGTGTCGGTGCGGCTGCGCATCTCGTGCAGCATGCGGCAGAAGCGGTCGACATTGGCGTCGTCCAGCGGGGCGTCGACTTCGTCCAGCACGCAGACGGGGGCGGGGTTGGCCAGGAAGACCGCGAAGATCAGGGCGGCCGCCGTCAGGGCCTGTTCGCCGCCGGACATCAGGCTCATGACGGACAGCCGCTTGCCGGGCGGGCAGGCAAAGATCTCCAGACCGGCCTCCAGCGGGTCGTCGCTCTCGACCAGCTTCAGCTCGGCCTGACCGCCGCCGAACAGGGCCTCGAACAGGCTCTTGAAGTTGTCGTTGATGACGTCGAAGGCGGCGATCAGCCGTTCGCGGCCCTCGGCGTTCAGCTCGTCGATGCCGTCGCGCAGGCGGGCGATGGCGCCGGTCAGGTCCGAGCGCTCGATGCGCATGGTGTTCAGCCGCTCGCCGTATTCCTCGGCCTCGTCTTCGGCGCGCAGGTTCACGGGCCCCAGCTGTTCGCGCTCGCGCTCCAGACCGTAGAGCAGGCTTTCGGCGCCGGCGGCGTCCGGCGGGCGGGCGATGGCGTCGTCGATCAGCTTCTGGCCCAGCGCCTCGGGCTCCATCTGGGCCGTCTCGCGCACGGTGTTGGCGGCGTCGAGCAGGCGGTCGGCGGCGGCCTCGGCCCGGGCCGACAGACCGGCGCGGGCCTCGCGCGCGGAGGAGGCCGTGGCGTCGGCTGCGCGGCTGGCCCGGTCGGCGTCCCCGGCCTCGCCCTCGGCGACGGCCAGAGCGTCCGAAGAGGCCTTGCGACGGGTCTCGGCGGCAGTCAGGGCGTCCAGCAGGGTGTTGCGTTGGGCGGCGAGAGCTTCGGGGGCAGCGGAAGCCTGTTTGAGCAGGGCGGCGGACTTTTCGGCGTCGGACGCCAAGGTCTTGATGCGGGCGGCGGCGTCCTTCGACCGGGTGGCCCAGCCGTCGCGCTCGCGGGTCAGATTGGCCAGACGGGCTTCGCGGCCCGAGCGCTCGCGGGCCTCGGCGTCGCGGTCGGCGCGGGCCTGGGCCGAGGCGGCGCGGGCGGCGTCGGCGGCGAGGCGGGCGGCGGCCAGCTCGTCCCTCAGCCCGGCCAGGGTCTCGGACGGGGCGTCGACAGACATGGCCTCGGCCAGGGCGGCCTCGGCGGCCTCGACCTCGGTGGTCTGGCGGGCCAGGGTTTCGTCCAGAGCCTGGGCGCGGGCCTCGCGGCGGGCCTGATCGCGGCTCAGGCTCTCGACCTTGTCGCGGGCGGCGGCAGCGGCCTTGTCGGCGGCGAAGGGGGCGAGGCGGGCAGTCTTCACGGCCTCTTCCGCCGCGCGGAAGGCTTCGGTCGCGGCCTTCTGGGCGGCCTGAGCCGTCTCCAGCGCCGGCTTGCCCTCGTCGATGGCGGCTTCGAGTTCGGCCAGTCGCCCGCGCTGGGCCAGACGCACGGCGGCCGGACGCGGCGCCTCGGCGCGCGAGACGAAGCCGTCCCAGCGATAGAGGTCGCCTTCCTTGGTCACCAGACGGGCGCCGGGCGGCAGGCCTTGCGCCAGCTTCGCCGCCTCGGCCTTGTCCGCGACACCGCACAGGGCCAGACGGGCGGCCAGTTGGTCGGGCGCGGTCACATGGGCGGACAGGGGCGAGACGCTTGGGGGCCAGCTCGGGGCAGGGGGCGTGGCGCCCGCCCAATAGGCGGCTGCCTTGGGATCCAGCGCCGCGTCCAGATCGTCGCCCAGCGCGGCGGCGAGCGCGGCCTCATAGCCCTTGTCGGCCGAGACCTTGTCCAGCGCCGGGGCGTGTTCGCGTTTGCTGGTGACCAGAAGGGAGGCGAGGCCGCGCGCCTCGGTCTGAAGGCGACCCAGCTTGTCCTCGGCGGCGCGGGCCTCGGTGCGGGCCTCCTGTTCGGCACGGGCCAGATCGCCGCGCTTGGCCTCGGCGGCCTCCACGGCGGCGCGGGCGGCGGTCAGGGCGGCGGTGGCTTCTTCGAGGGCCGTGCGGGCCGTCGCCAGTTCCGGCGTCTCCAGCGGACCCAGCGCCTCGCGTTCACGCTTCGCCTGATCCAGACCTGAGCGGGCGCGGGCGACGCGGGCTTCCGCATCGCGCTTGCGGGCCGTCTCGGCATTGGCGCGGGCCTCGACGGCGGCCAGGGTCCCGGCCAGACGCTCGACCTCGGCGTCGGCGGCGCGGCGGGCGTCTTCGGCGGCGGTCAGGGCGGCTTCCAGCTCGGGGCCGCGCGCAGGGGCGGCGGCGACCTCGGCGGTCAGGGTTTCGAGCTCTGCGGTCAGGCGGGCCAGTTCGGCGGCCGCGTCCTCCGACATCTTCTCCTCGCGCTCGGCGTCGGCGGCGATGCGCGCGCCCTCGGCCTTCAGCCGGTCGACCTCGGCGCGGGCCTGCTGCTCGGCCATGTCCAGCCGGTCGCGCTCAAGGCTGGCGCGGTGCAGCAGGGCGGCGGCGACGGCGTCCTCCTCGCGCGCGGGCTTGAGGCCTTCCTGCGCCTTCAGGGCGGCGGTCTGGGCGGCGGCGGCGGCGGCGGTCGCCTCGGCCACGGCCCGGTCGGCCTCGCGCAGCTCGCCGGCGGCGGCCTCGGCCGCGACCCGGGCGTCGTTCCAGCGCACGAACAGCAGGGCCGATTGCAGGGCGCGGATCTCGGCCGAGATCTTCTTGTACTTCTCCGCCTGGCGCGCCTCGCGCTTCAGCCGGGTCAGGGCCGTCTCCAGCTCCTTGCCGATGTCGTCGAGGCGTTCGAGGTTCGACTCCGCCGCCTTCAGCCGCAGCTCGGCTTCGTGGCGACGGGTGTGCAGACCGGCGACGCCGCCGGCTTCCTCAAGGATGCGGCGGCGGTTCTGGGGCTTGGCGGCGATCAGCTCACTGATCTGGCCTTGCCGGACGAGCGCGGGCGAATTGGCGCCGGTCGAGGCGTCGGCGAACAGCAGCTGGACGTCGCGGGCCCGGACCTCCTTGCCGTTGATCCGGTAGGTCGAGCCCTGGCCCCGGTCGATCCGCCGCGACACCTCCAGCACCGGACTGTCGGTGAAGGGTTGGGGCGCGCGGCGTTGCGCATTGTCGATGGTCAGCTGGACTTCGGCGTGGTTCCGGGGCGGACGGTTCGAGGCGCCGGCGAAGATGACGTCGTCCATGCCCTGGCCGCGCATGGCCTTGGCCGAGTTGGCGCCCATGACCCAGCGCATGGACTCAAGAACGTTGGACTTGCCGCAGCCGTTGGGGCCGACGATGCCGGTCAGGCCGGGCTCGATCTGGACCTCCGACGCATCGACGAAGGACTTGAAGCCGACGAGGCGGAGGCGCTGGAATTGCATCGCGTCCCCCGGCCCTTCGCGTCAGCGGCCGGAGGCTTCGTCGATGGCGGCGCCCAGGGTCTCGAGCGAGCCGTCGGCGACGACCTTGCCGTCGACGAAGAAGGTCGGCGTCTTGGTCACGCCCGCCGCGATGCCGCCGGTCATGGCCTCGCGAATGGCGGCCAGGGTCGCCGGGTCCTGCACGCAGGCGTTGATTTCCTCACGCGAGCGGCCGCTGACGGCGATGGCGCGGTCGTACCATTCGCTGACCGGGCCGAAGTTCCGCGCCGTCGACTGCCAGCGGTAGAAGGTGTGCAGGACCTCGAAATACTGCTCGGGGGCCGCGCAGCGGGCGATGGCGGCGGCCTGGGTCGCCTCGGTCACCGGCTCGGTCAGCATGTCGCGGAAGACGAAGAGGACCTGGCCCGTGTCGACGTAGCGCTCCTTGAAGGCATACCAGTTCGACATCTGCCATTCGGCGCAGTGGGGGCAGGCGAGGGAGCCGTATTCCACCACCGTCACCGGGGCGCGGGGATTGCCGATGGTCCGGTCGGCCGAGCCGATGCGCGGCAGATTGCCCGCGACCGCCGCCGAAGCCAGCAACGGAGACGCCAGCATCAGGCCCAGGATCAGTCGGCGGAGCATCGACATGGCTTCAGTGTCCCGGACGATGAGCGGCGTCGACGGCGGCGGCGAGGCTGTCCAGCGAGGGATCCGCGATCCGGCGGCCGTTGACGAAGAAGGTCGGCGTGCCCTCGACGCCGGCGGAGGTGGCGCCCTCGATCTCGGCGTCGATCCGGGCCTTGGTGGCGGGATCCGCGAAACAGGCCTTCATTTCGTCCTCGGTGCGGCCGCCGACGGTCACGGCGTCGCGGAGCCAGGTCCGGCTTCCGGCATAGAAGGCCGGCTGGCCGTCGAACAGGGAATCGACCACGGCGAAGAAGCGGTCCGGCCGCGAGCAACGGGCGATGCCGGCGGCGGTCATGGCGAAGTCCTCGGGCGAGGTCGGCAGGTTGCGATAGACGAACTTCACCTTGCCGGTGTCGATGAAGCGCGCCTTGAAGGCCGGATAGACATCCTTGTGCCAGGCCGCGCAGTGCGGACAGACGAAGGAGGCGTATTCCACCACCGTCACCGGGGCGTCGGCGCGGCCCAGAACGCGGTCCTCGGCGGTGACCGGCGGCAGATCGCCGGCCAGAACCGGCGTTGCGGCGGTCGCCAGCGGCGCTGTCGCCAAGGTCAGGATCAGGAAGAGACGGCGGAACAGACCCATGGCTTACTTGGCCAGCTCGGCGTCGATGGCCTTGGCCAGGTCCACCAGATGCGTGCCTTCGTCGCTGCCGGGGGTGATCACGTCCTTGCCGTTGACCTTGAAGGTCGGGGTGCCGGTGACGCCCGCGGCGGTCGCGGCCTGGATGCGCTTCTCCAGGGCGGCGATGTTGTCCGGGTTGGTGATGCAGGCGGTGTACTGCTCCTGGCTGAAGCCGAAGGCCTGGGCCGTCTTTACCAGCGAGGCGTTGGGGGACAGGGCGCCCGAGCGCCATTCGTCCTGGTTGGCCAGAAGCTCGTGCATGACGTCGAAATACTTGTCCGGACCGGCGCAGCGGGCCAGCAGGATGCCGGCGGTGGCGACGTCCTGTGGCGGGGTCGGCAGCTCGCGGAAGATGTAGCGGACCTTCTTGGTGTCCACGTACCGGGTCTTGAACGCCGGCCAGGTGTTCTTCTGCCACAGGGCGCAGTGAGGGCAGGACGGCGAGGCGTATTCGATCACCGTGACCTTGGCGCCGTCGGCAGCGCCCAGGGCCATGTCGCCCTCGGCGGGCTTGCCCGCGCCGCCGCAGGCCGCGAGGGCGAGGGCCAGAAGGGCGACGACCGATCCGGTCAGTTTCTGCGAGAAGGTCATGTTCGTTTCCGGATCAGCTGGTTTCACTTGGCGAGGGCGGCGTCGATCTTGGCCGACAGGCTGGCCAGGCTCGAGTCGGCGACCTTCTCGCCGTTGACGAAGAAGCTCGGCGTGCCCTCCACCCCGGCGTCGAGCCCCGCCTTGACCCGCTTGTCCAGAGCCTCGGCGGCCTTGGTGTCGGTGACGCAGGCCTCGAACTGGGCCTCGCTGAGACCGGCGCCCTGGGCGATGCGCAGCAGGGTGGTGCGCGGCGGCGTGCCGCCGAAGATCTCGGCCTGGCTGGCCATGATCTCGTGGATCACGTCGAAATATTTGTCCGGACCGGCGCAACGCGCGACCAGAAAGCCGGCGGCCGCCACCGGCACCGGCGCGGTCGGGAACTCGCGGAAGACATAGCGGATTTTGTTGGTGTCGACGTATTTGGCCTTGAAGGCTGGCCAGACCTCTTCCTGCCAGGCGGCGCAGTGGGTGCAGGTGACCGAGGCGTATTCGACGACCGTGACCTTGGCGCCCTTGGCCGCGCCCAGCCCCATGTCGCCCTCGGCTTCCTGATAGCCGCCGCCGCTGCAGGCGGACAGGGCGGTCATGGCGGCCAGGGCCGCGCCGGTGATCGCCGCGCGGCGGCTCATCGATCCGAATTTGAAGGGCTTGCTGGCGCGCATGGGCTCTTTCTACAGGCAATAGCGAACGATGATCACGCGATTCCCCGGGAAGGCGCGCATCGACACCTTTCGAGAACAGGTGCGGCGAAGTTTTGTCAACGGCGCGGGGGGCGGGAGCGCTGTTTCGCCTCGTCCGAAAGCACGGCGCGGCCCAGGCCGGACAGGGCGGCCTTGAGGGCGTCGGGGGCCTTGGCGACCGACTGGGTCAGCTCCGCCTCGGTTCCGGCGTCCAGCGGATCGAAGCGGCGACGCGCGCCCTTCAGGGAGGCGGCGGGCGTGGCCAGGGGCTTCACCGGTCCTTGGGCGATGCGCAGCTTGTCCACCGCGCCGGGGCCGAGGAACAGGTTCACCCGCGAAAGGATTTCGGCCGACTGGTGCTGGACCAGAAGCGCGGCGGGGCCGGCGACGCGCAGCTCCAGCGTCCCACCGGCGCCGGCCTTGCCGCGGGTCAGCTTCTGAGGGCGGGTGACGCGGGCCAGCTGGTCACCGACGATCTCGCGCCAGCGCGGCTCCAGCGCCCCGGCGCCGCGCCCGAATTTCTCGTCCAGCTGTTTGATGAACCCCGTCAGGGCGCGGCCAGCGGGCGGAGCGGGCCGGGGCGCGGGACGCGTGCGGGTACGGGCGAGAATCTCGCGTGCTTCTCTTTCCGTGGGCAGGTCCCGGGCCATGGCCCTATATAGCGCCACTGATGCCCGACGTCGCCCTCCACAAATCCGACATCCGCGCGGCCCTGCTGGCCTGGTACGACGAACGCGCGCGGACCCTGCCCTGGCGCGCGCCGCCGGGCGCGGCAGAGCGCACCGACCCCTACCGCGTCTGGCTGTCGGAGGTGATGCTGCAGCAGACCACCGTCCCGCATGCGACGCCCTATTTTCAGAGCTTCACCCAGCGCTGGCCGACGGTGAATGACCTCGCCGCCGTCGCCGACGCCGATCTGATGGCCGCCTGGGCAGGGCTGGGCTACTACGCTCGCGCCCGCAACCTGCTGGCCTGCGCCCGGGCCGTGGCGGATCAGTATGGTGGGGTGTTTCCGGACACGGAGGCGGGGCTGCTGGCCCTGCCCGGGGTCGGCGCCTATACGGCCGCCGCCGTCGCCGCCATCGCCTTCGACCGCGAGGCCAATGTCGTCGACGGCAATGTCGAACGGGTCATGGCCAGGCTGTTCGCGGTCGAGACGCCGGTCCCCGCCGCCCGGCCCGAACTGCGCGCCTTGGCGGGTTCGCTGGTCGACGCCCATCGCCCCGGCGACTGGGCCCAGGCCCTGATGGACCTCGGCGCCACCGTCTGCCGCCCCAAGTCGCCGTCCTGCCTGATCTGCCCGGTCAACCAGTGGTGCGCGGCCTATCGGACCGGTGAGCCCGAACGCTATCCGCTCAAGACGAAGAAGGCCGACCGACCGCACCGCAATGGGGTCGCGTGGGTGCTGCGCGACGGCGCGGGCCGCGTCGCCCTGGTCCAGCGTCCGGACAAGGGATTGCTCGGCGGCATGCTTGGCCTGCCGACCAGCGACTGGTCCGTCGCGCCCACGGACACGCCGCCGATCGCGGCCGACTGGACCGACGCCGGCGCGATCGAACACGTCTTCACCCACTTCAGCCTGACCCTGTCGGTGCGGGTGGCGACGGGAAGCGGCGACTTCGTCTGGACGCCCGAGGGCGAGGCGCTCAAGGCCCTGCCGACGGTATTCCGGAAGGCGTTGGAGCGCGGGCTGGCGAGCACCGCCTAGCGCGACGTCAGAATCCGGATGTCGCCCTGCTTGCCTTTCGGCATCAGGACCGTGCCCTCGCCGATGCGTTCGAAGATCAGGTCGACCTTCGACGTCCCGACGCGCAGCTCCGACACCGTCAGCCGGTCGACGCCGGCGGGCAGGGTCGGGTTGGCGACGGTCACCACCCCGTCCAGCGCGTTGACGTCCACGCCCAGCGACGCCTGCAGCATCAGGAAGGCCGAGCCCGCCGCCCAGGCTTGCGGCAGGCAGGCGACCGGATAGGCGATGGGCCCCTCACCGGGTTCGCGATCGAAGCCGCAGAACAGCTCGGGCAGGCGCATCTGGAAGTGGCTGGCGGCGGTGTAGATCTCGCCGAGGATGGTCGAGACGGCGTCGCGCTCGCCATAGCGCGCCATCCCTGCCACCCCGATGGAGGTGTCGTGCGGCCAGACCGAGCCGTTGTGATAGCTCATCGGGTTGAACCGGGCCTGACCCTTGGCCAGGGTCCTCAGACCCCAGCCGCTGCGGAACTCGCTGGACAGCATCCGGCGCGTGACCCGTTCGGCCCGGGCCTTTGATGGCAGGCCGCTGAACAACAGGTGGCCGGCGTTGGAGCCGATGGAGCGGCACTGTTCGCCGTCGCCGTCCAGGGCGATGGCGTAGAAGCCCTCGTCCTCCATCCAGAACCGGTCCTCGACCAGGAAGCGGACCTCGTGGGCGTGGTCCTCCCAGGCCTGGGCGCGGGCGTCGCCGACCCGGGCGCCGAGGTCCGCCATGGCCAGCCAGGCGGCATAGGCATAGCCCTGCACCTCCAGCAACGCGATCGGCCCCTTGGGGAACCGCCCGTCGCGGTGGAAGATCGAGTCCTCACTGTCCTTCCAGCCCTGGTTGGACAGGCCGGTTTCGGCGCCGCGCGCATAGTCGATCAGGCCGTCGCCGTTCGAGTCGCCATAGTCGCGCATCCACTCCGAAGCGGCGACCAGATTGGGCCAGAGCTTGCGGATGAGGTCGAGGTCGCCGGTCCGTCGGGCATAGGCGCCGGCCAGGCCGATGAACAGGCAGGTGGTGTCGACCCCGCCGTAGTAGAGGCCGAACGGCACCTCGTGCAGGGCGCTCATCTCGCCGCCGCGCGTCTCGTGCATGATCTTGCCGGGCGCCGAGTCGTGGAAGGCCGAGACCTCGGTCGCCTGACGCGCCGCCAGATAGGTCAGGACGCCGCGCGCCAGCGAGGGATCCAGCCACAGCATCTGCCAGGCGCTGAGGATGCCGTCGCGACCGAACGGGGTCGAGAACCAGGGCGTCCCCGCATAGGGATAGGGGCCTGTCGGCAGGTCGGTGGTCAGCAGCGCCATGTCGGCGCGTGACTGGTCCAGCCAGGCGTTGAACATCGGGCTGCGCGGTCCGCGAAGCGAGGCGCCGCGCCGCCGCCTGCGCCGCATCGACAGCCGGGCCGCCAGGGCGTTTTCGCGCCAGCGCAGCGGATCGGGCGTGGTGCAGGCCTCGCCGCCGCACTCGATGTAGAGGTCCATCCGCTTGCCCTTGGGCAGGCTGAACATGAATTCCGCCTTGGTCGCCGAGAGCCGCGCCGGGGGCTCCGAGAAGGACAGGCAGCTGGTGCGCTCGACCTCGTCCAGGCCGGTATATCGGAAGGTGATGCGCCGCCCGTCATGCGTCGGCGTATGCACCGTGCCGCGCTTTTCCCGCAGCGTGCCGCGCACCTGGAAGATGTCGGCGAAGTCGGCGGCGAAGTCGAAGGCCAGGGGCAGGAGGACGTCCTCGACCCCGTGGTTGACCATCCGCACCCGCTCGAACATCCGCTGGTTCCACAGGAAGCGGCGGCGCTCGATATGCATCACCCCGGCCGGGGCCGAGCGCCCGCCCATCGGGGGCAGGGGGCGGTTGGTCGAATGGGCGGTGAAGAAGACGTTGTCGCGCGACACGCCGGACGACAGCCGCGAGGGCCGCGCCATCCCCGCCGTCATCTGGAAGCGGGACAGCAGGCGGGTGTCGCTGTCGAACAGGCCGTCGGCCCCGCCCTTCATGTCGCCCCAGCCATCGGCGACCAGGAAGGTGTCGCCGTCCTTGAGCGCCTGAAGGGTGTCGAGACCGCCGGTCTCGCCGGTCTCTGCGGCCGTGGTCTGGACCGAGTAGCTGTCGTCCATGGAAACTCCGCGCGCGGCTTAGGGTCGCCTGAATCGTCCCACCCGAATGCGGCTCTAGACTGTCCGCTTCATGGCCTAATGGTTGAGACGGTCGGCGGTTCAGCTTGGGCCGCGCGGAAGGCGGTGAGTTTCCTGCGACTATCCGGCGACGGCGAAGCTGCGCGGTTCGTCCAGCGGCCGCAGCGGCGTGACGACGTCATCCAGCGGCGCCTCGGCGAAGGGGCGTTTGGCCAGCAGGTCGCCATAGACGTCCAGGTAGCGCCTCGCCATGGCGGTCGCCGAGAAGCGCAGTTCGAAGCGGGCGCGCACGGCTTCGCGGTCCAGCAGCCCGACCCGGCCGGCGGCGGCGATGGCCTGCTCCATCGTATCGACCAGATAGCCGGTGGCGCCGTCCTCGATGATCTCGGTGGTCGAGCCGCAGCGGAAGGCCACGACCGGCGTCCCGCAGGCCATGGCCTCGATCATCACCAGGCCGAAAGGTTCCGGCCAGTCGATGGGAAACAGCAGGGCCTCGGCGCCGCCCAGGAAGGCCGACTTCTGGTGATCGCCGATCTCGCCGATGAACTCGATCAGCGGATTGCCGTCGATCAGCGGCTTGATCTTGTCTTCGTAATAGGTGCGGTCGGCAGCATCGACCTTGGCCGCGATCTTGAGCCGCTTGCCCAGTTTGGTGGCGATCTCGATGGCACGGTCGGGGCGTTTCTCGGGCGAGATACGGCCGAGGAAGGCGAGGTAGCCCTGCGACTTCGCGGAGAACCGGTACTGCTCGGCCGGCATGCCGTGATGCACGGTCGCCTTCCAGTTGGCGAAAGCCAGGGGACGGCGCTGGTCGTCGGAGATCGAGATCAGGCCGAACTCGGTGAACCGGTCATAGACTTCGGTAAGGTCCTTCATGTCGAGCCGGCCGTGCAGGGTCGTCAGCGTCTTGTCGGCGTACTTCCGGAACATGGGGAAGTGGATCATGTCGGTGTGGAAGTGGATGACGTCGAACTCGTCGACCCGGTCCATCACCTCGGCCAGCATGGTCAGATGGGCGGCCAGATCGGATTTCAGCGGCGCCGGGTCCAGACGAATGGCCTGATCACGCACCGGGATCAGGCGGGCCCGGGTCAGGGCGTCGGCGCTGGCGAACAGGGTGACCTCATGGCCCAGATCGACGAGGGCGTCGGTCAGGTGGGCGACGACCCGTTCGGTCCCGCCATAGAGCTTCGGAGGGACGGCCTCGTACAGCGGGGTGACCTGGGCGATCTTCATGATGTGTGTGCTCCGACCCGCTCAGCCGGGCCGTAGACATCAATGTTCTCGCAACTGCGAAGTTCCGTCGCGGAACATGCAATTTTGTTCAGCGATTGCGGGGCGTTACAGGTGTTACATCTGTTCGATTCCGGACATTTCGTCCAGAGTTCAGGACTCCCAGCGCTTTTGCGGCGACCGATACAGCGACAGGGTGATCAGGGTCGCCAGGACCGCCGGTATGACCGCCCAGACCATGCCGACCAGCGCCAGGGCGGTCGCCCCGCCCCAGCCCGCCTGAACGAACATCTCCGCGATGTTGACCAGCCATGAGCCGCCGCGCTGGCGCTGGTTGAACGCCTTGCGGGTCGCCGGCTTCTGACGCCAGATCTGGATCAGGCCCGAACAGGCGGCCGCGCAGACGCAGCCGATCAGGACGACGGCGGCCTGAAGCGGGGCGAGGAAGGCGAAGCCCGCGACGGCCAGTCCCGTCAGGACGAAGGTCGGGATCAGGGCGGCGATCAGCTTGGCGCGGTCGGCCAGTCCGCGGTCGACCGGCGCCGATCGCAACAGGTCCGGGCTGTCCTCAGCCGAGATGGCGATCCAGGCGAAGCTGCCGGCCAACTGGCCCGCCATGAAGACGATGGCCGCGCCGCCGAAGATCGAGCCGGTTCCCGAATGAGAGTTCTTGAACAGGACGACGCCGAGCGGGATCAGATAGACGATGCGCAGCAGGATCTGGCTGATCAGCTGCGGGTCGCGGGCCAGCAGCCGCAGCTCCTTGCGGACCATGATGCGCGTCAGGCCATTGGCGAAGGCGCCGTCGGCGCCGCGGGTGCGGGCGGGGGTCGACTTCTCGCCGACGGCGGCTGCCGCGTCCTTGGCGAAGCGCGGGCCGAGCAGGCGGATAACGGCGGAGAGCAGGACGACGCCCACGCCGCCGATCACGATCAGGGGCAGGGGGCTGGCGGTCAGGGCGCGCACCGGCCAGGCCAGCGGGCCGTTCGGCGCCAGCAGCGGACTGGCGGTCAGTCCCATGGCGAAATCGGCGACGCCCGAGGACCCATGGCCGCCCTCGTGCCGGGTGAAGTTGTAGAGCTGGCTCAGGACGAACATCAGGCCGCCGACGAGCGCGGCCAGGACCTGGGCCACGACCCGCGTCTTGCGCGGCCCGATCAGGGCGAACAGCCCCATGGTCAGGAGGATGCCCAGGGCCGTTGCGACCATGGCCAGCGAGATCAGGATCACGAACAGCGACAGCCATTCAGGCCGTCCCAGCACCGAGGCGGTGATCACGAAGGGCGTCACCAGGGCGACGTAGAGAATGCTCGACACCACGGTGATCGACAGGGCCCGAACCGTCAGCACCACGCGCGGCCTGAGCGGCGAGGACAGCAGCAGGTCGAGATCGCCGCGCTCGTACAGGGCCTGAACCGCCAGATTGATGGCTTGCGACAGCATCAGCGTGAACAGGACCACGCAGGCCGCATCCACGATCAGGGCCGACAGCGGGGTGATCGGCAGGGGCCAGCGCGAGGCGAGGAAGCCGAGGGACAGGCCGCCGAAGACGACGCCGGCGACGGCGACAATGGAAATGATGATCAGGGCGATCTTCGAACCGCTGGCGCCGCCGCGCTTGCCGGCCATGCCGCGCAGGCCGAGGCGAACCTCGGCGGCGAGAAGCCAGGCGGCCGATCCCGGCGGCAGCATCCGGACGACGGCGCTGATCACGAGACGTCCGCGCCGACGAGGTCGAGGAAGACGTCTTCCAGCGTGGCGCCGCCGTGCCCGGAACGCGTGCGCAGCTCTTCCAGCGTGCCTTCGGCCAGCAACTTGCCGTGCTGGATGATGCCGATGCGGTCGGACATCCGCTCGGCGACGTCGAGGATGTGGGTGGTCAGGATGACGGTGGCGCCGGCCTTCACCCGCTGCTGCAGCAGGTCCTTGACCTGACGCGCCATGGCGGCGTCGAGGCCGGTCAGGGGCTCGTCCAGCATCAGCAGTTTCGGCTCGTGGATCAGGGCGCCCGCGAGCGCCGCCTTCTGCTTCATGCCGCGCGAAAAGCCTTCGCAGCGCTCGCCGCGATGGGGCCACAGGGCGAGGAACTCCAGCAGCTCCTGGGCCCGCTTGCGCGCCGTCTTCGCGTCCACGCCCCACAGACCGGCGACGAACTCCAGATACTCCATCGGTGTCAGCTTGTCGTAGAGCATGGGCTCGTCGGGCAGCCAGGCGATCAGCCGCTTGGCCGCGACAGGATCATCGATCGCGTCGGTCCCGAAGACGCGGATCGACCCGGCGTCGGCCCGGGTCAGGCCCGCGACCATGCGCAGGGTCGTGGTCTTGCCCGCGCCGTTCGGGCCGAGCAGGGCGTAGAGCTCTCCCGCCTTCACGGTCAGGTCGAGGTTGTCCACCGCCGGGCGGCTGAACGTCTTTCGCAGGCCCCGGATCTCGAGTGCGCTGTCCGTCATAGGCTGTCCCCCGTCATGCCCCGACCCTGCCGCCCGCGCGACGGGAGGTCAAATGGCGCGCGCGGAAATCGTGTGATCAGACGGCGCGCAGGGCGTCGATGGAGCGCCGCAGATTGATCCGGGCCGGCGCCTCGAACCGCTCCAGTCCCCAAGGCGACATATAGAGGCGGTCGCGGGCCAGAAAGCCTTCGAGGATGGCCGCGCGGCCCATGCGAAACAGCGCCTCGGGAACCTCGCGGTATTCGTGCCGCACCCCGCCCTCATAGGCGTCGAAGGCCGCGTCCGACGCCGCCAGGATCGACAGGTCCATGTCGAGGAAGACCGCCATGTCGGCCGTCTCGTCCTCGGCCAGGCCGTCGGGGATGGCGTGCGCCCTGGTCGCCTCGATCAGGCGGACGGTTCGGTCGAGAGTCTCGGTCGGCACGACCCCGGTCAGCAGCTCGCGGGCCAGCGCGGCGCTGCGATCCTCATTGTCCGGGCGGCGCGGCTCATAAATGGCGTCGTGCAGCAGGATGGCGCAGCGCACCGCCAGCGGATCGTTCAACCGGTTCTCGACCTCGGCGAACAGAGCCAGAAGCGCCACCGGATGGCTCCAGCCGTGATAGCCCCGATCCGGTCCCGAATGCAGATCGCGGATCTGGTCGACAAGGGCCTGGGGCAGGACATCGGTGGGCATCGGCGACACTCCGCGGCGGGCAACGGGAGATAGCTAACCCGCGCCGATCGCAATCCACTACAGCGTCGCGCGGATTTCCGAGCGGAGGGCGTCGATGGACTTGAAGCCCTGGTCGGTCTTGAAGCGCCAGTAGGTCCAGCCGTTGCAGGCCGGGGCGTTCTCGAGGATGGCGCCCAGTTTGTGAATCGAGCCGGTGAACTCGCCGGACACCAGAGAGCCGTCGGCGCGGACGCGGGCTTCGCGGTCGCCCTTGGGCGAATAGAGGCGGTCGCCGGGGGCCAGCAGACCGGCCTCGACCAGGGCGCCGAAGGGTACCTTCACCTCCGCCCGCTTGGAGCCCATGACCTTCAGGTCCTCGGCCGCGGCGGGGATGACGGTGGCGATGCGGGTCTCGGCGACCTTGGCGTAGGTCTCGTCGCGCTCGATGCCGATGAAGTGGCGGCCCAGACGTTTGGCGGCGGCGCCGGTGGTGCCCGTGCCGAAGAAGGGATCGAGGATCACGTCGCCGGGCCTGGTCGCGGCCAGGATGACCCGGTGCAGCAGGGCCTCGGGCTTCTGGGTCGGGTGGGCCTTCTTGCCGTCCTCGCCTTTGATTCGCTCCTCGCCGGTGCACAGGGGGAAGGTCCAGTCCGAGCGCATCTGGGTGTCTTCGTTGAAGGCCTTCAGGGCGTCGTAGTTGAAGGTATAGCGCTTCTGCTCGCGCGACTTGGCGGCCCAGATCAGGGTCTCGTGGGCGTTGGTGAACCGGGTGCCCTTGAAGTTCGGCATCGGGTTGGACTTGCGCCAGATGATGTCGTTCAGGACCCAGTAGCCCATGTCCTGAATGGCGACGCCCAGGCGGAAGATGTTGTGGTAGCTGCCGATGACCCACAGCGAGCCCTCGTCCTTGAGGACACGGCGGCATTCCTTCAGCCAGTCGCGGCAGAAGGCGTCATAGGCGGCGAAGCTGTCGAACTTGTCCCAGTCGTCGTCGACCGCATCGACCTTGGAATTGTCCGGACGCAGCAGATCGCCGCCCAGCTGCAGATTATAGGGCGGATCGGCGAAGACCATGTCGACCGACTTCGACGGCAGGCCACGCAGAACCTCGAGGCAGTCGCCAAGGTGGATGACATCCTTGATCAGGTCTGGGGTCTTCAGGTCGGTCACGCGCACAGCTCCGGGGAGTGGAGCCGGTATGGTGAATCCTTACGGTTAAGGCCGGGTAACCGGAAGCCAGATCTCGGTATCGCCCATACCGGTCGCGGCGTCGTAGGCCGGGCCGTAGCGTTCGAAGTCGGGCGTGCCCGCGTCCTTCCATTCGCCGTTCGACTCCAGCCAGGCGTGGCCGGCCATGATGGTGTCGCGGATGGTCCAGACCGGGGCGTCGTGGACGAAGATGGCGTAGTGGGCCTCGGGCACGCGCATCCGGCCAAGGTCTTCGGGCAGGCCGTCGAAGGTCTCGACCTCGGCGGCGCACATATATTCGAAGCGCTGGCCCTCGGGGTCCATTTGGCAGGTCGCCCCGTAGGTGCGTCCGCCGACCTGGCCGGGCAGGGGCAGGCGGGCGACGAATTCCTTCCAGTCCAGCGGGATCTGGCTCGGGCCCTCGGAGAAGGCGTACCAGCGGCGCAGGCCCGCCAGAAGCATGGGGCGGCCGGTTTCGAAACGGGATGGGGTCATGGGGCCAGCCTAGGCCGCGGACTGCGACACTGGGAAGACATCGACTCCTCCGGCGACGCTGAATAGGGTCCCGGCATCGTATCCCCCGGAGCCGCCATGCGCCTGACCCTGTCCCTCGCCGCCCTGATGTCCGGCGTCGCCCTTTCGACCATGGCTGTGGCCCAAAGTGCCGAACCCGCCTTTGACGCCGCCAAACTGTCGGAGCACATCCGCATCCTGGCCGATGACAGCTTCGAGGGCCGGGGCATCGCCACCGAGGCCGAGCCCAAGGTCATCAAATATCTGAGCGAGCAATACGCCGCCGCCGGCTTCGAGCCGGGCGGGGACCTGCAGGCCGACGGCTCGCGTCTGTGGACCCAGGCCGTGGCCCTGAACCGTTTCGAGGTCGATGACTTCAAGGCCACGCTGAAAGTCGGCGACTGGACCCTGCCGCTGGCGCAGGGCGAGCAGATCGTCGCCTCGACCCGCCTGCCCAACGCCTCGGGCCACGTCATGCTGATGAACGCCCCGCTGGTCTTCGTCGGCTACGGCATCAAGGCGCCCGAGCGGAACTGGGACGACTTCAAGGGCATGGACCTGAAGGGCAAGATCCTGGTCGTTCTGGTCAATGACGCCGACTTCGAGGACCCGTCCCTGGACACTTTCGGCGGCAAGGCCATGACCTACTACGGCCGCTGGACCTACAAATACGAAGAGGCCGCGCGTCAGGGGGCTGCGGGCGTGCTGATCGTCCATGAGACCGCACCGGCCTCCTACGGCTGGGGCACGGTGCGCAACTCCTGGACCGCGCCGCAGTTCGACATCGAGCGCGCCGATCCGTCGAAGGATCGTGTCGCCATGGAGGCCTGGGTCCAGCGCGACGTCGCCGTCCAGATGTTCCAGCACGCCGGTCTCGACTTCGAGGCCCTGAAGGTTCAGGCGCGCAGCCGCGACTTCCATCCGGTGACCCTGACCGGCGCGGGCCTGAGCGCCATGTTCGATCTCAAGACCGACCGGATCGAGAGCCACAACGTCGTCGCCCGCCTGCCCGGCACGACACATCCGGACGAGACCATCCTCTACACCGCCCACTGGGACCACATCGGGGTCGGCACGCCCGACGCCAACGGCGACGCCATCTTCAACGGCGCGGTGGACAACGCCTCGGGCACCTCGGGGCTGCTGGAGATCGCCCGCGTCTTCGGCGCGGCGCCCCGCACCCAGCGCTCGATCGTGGCCATCAGCTTCACCGGCGAGGAGAGCGGTCTGCTGGGCTCGACCTACTACGCTGCCAACCCGCTGTATCCGCTGGCCAGGACCGTCGGCGGCTTCAACATGGACTCGGCCAATGTCTATGGCCGGACCACGGCGATGAGCATCATCGGCTTCGGCCAGTCCGACCTCGACGAGCGCGTCACCGCGGAGGTGGAAACCCAAGGGCGGGTCATCGAACCCGACGCCAACACCCAGGCCGGCTACTACTTCCGCTCCGACCACTTCCCGCTGGCGAAGGAGGGCGTGCCCATGGCCTATGCCGAGAGTGGCGGAAGCTTCCGCGACGCCCCCGTCGAGGAACGCATCGCCAAACGCGATGAATATACCGAGAAGCGCTACCACCAAGCCGACGACGAATGGTCCGCCGACTGGGACTATCGCGGCCAGATGGAAGATCTGACGGTCTATTACGACATCGGCCGGGCCCTGGCCGACAGCCGCGACTGGCCGCAGTGGAAGACAGGTTCGGAGTTCGGTCCGGCCCGCGCGGTCAGCGCCGCCGAACGGCAGTAAGCCGCATTACAAAAATGTAAGGGGCGGTCGGGCGCGGCCGCCCTAAGGTGCGCGCGCATTTTCCACGGAGTTTCCTTGATGCTGGCCCGACTGACTTGCGGCGTCGCCGCCTCGGCGATGTTGCTTCTGGCCCTGCCGGCCTCGGCCCAGGACTTTTCGGCCCAGCGCCTGTCCGACCACATCAAGTATCTGTCCGACGACAGTCTGGAAGGTCGCTTCCCCGGCAAGGTCGGCGAGAAGATGACCCTTGACTACCTCCAGGCCCAGTATGAAGCCATGGGCCTTCAGCCCGGCGGGCCGGACGGCCAGTGGCTGCAACCGGTCGACCTGCTGCGCCTGACCCCGGCCCGTCCCGCCACGGTCAGCTGGACCGGCGTCGATGGCGTCGCCCACCCGGTCGAGGCCGGGCTGTTTGTCCGCGCCGGCGCCGCCGACGGCCATGTGAAGCTGGACAATGTGCCGATCGTCTTCGCGGGCTACGGCGTCGTCGCGCCCGAGCGGAACTGGGACGACTATGGAAACATGGACCTGACCGGCAAGGTCGTCGTCGTCCTGAACGGTCAGCCGGCCGCCTTCGGCGCCGATCCCAATTTCTACGGCTCCTCGACCCATAAGGTGGAAGAAGCGATCAAGCGCGGCGCCGTCGGCGTCATCACCCTGTACGAAGTGTCCGGCGGTCGCGGCATGCGTGGCGGCGGTCGTCCGCGCATGACCATCACGGGCGCCCATGAGACGACTTTCAGCGGGACCATGACCCTGGACGTGGCCACCGCAATGGCCTCCTCCAAGGGCGAGGACTTCCAGCCGGTTCTGGCCGCCGCCAAGGCCGGCGGTGACTTCAAGGCCGAGGACACCGGTCTGAAACTCAATGTCGACATCGACGAGATGGCCGAGGTCATCCACTCCCACAACCTGCTGGCCAAGATCCCCGGCACGACCCGTCCGGACGAATATCTCGTCTATTCGGCCCACTGGGACCACGTCGGCGTCGCCGCTGATCCGGACGCCAACGGCGACCGCATCTTCAACGGCGCCTGGGACAACGCCTCGGGCACCTCGGGCGTGCTGGAGATGGCCCGCGCCTTCAAGGCCGGCCCGCCGCCGGAGCGCACCGTCGTCTTCCTGCACGTGACCGCCGAGGAGCAGGGCCTGCTGGGCTCGGAGTGGTACGCCACCCACCCCGTCTATCCGCTGGAAAAGACGGCCGCCGACATCAACATCGACATGCTGCCCTTCACCCCCGCGACCAAGACCATCGCCATCTTCGGCATCGGCAAGTCGGAGCTGGAGGATGATCTGGAGCGACTGGCCCAGCGTGACGGCCGCCACGTCGTCGGCGACGGCGAGCCGGAGCAGGGCTACTACTACCGCAGCGACCACTTCAACTTCGCGGCAGGCGGGGTTCCGGCCCTGATGCCCTGGACCGGCGTCGACTTCGTCGAGGGCGGCGAGGCCGTCGGGCGGCCCTACTATCAGGCCCAGATGGCGAAATACTACCACAAGCTCGACGACGAATGGCGCGCCGACTACGACTTCACCGCCGCCCTGCAGAACCTGAAGCTGCTCTATGAACTGGGTCAGGAAGTCGCCGACAGCACCGACTGGCCGCAGTGGAAGCCGACCTCGGAGTTCGCCGCCATCCGCCGCCAGAGCGACGCCGCCCGGCGCTGACGGGTGGATCACTGGGCGTCGAAGCCGGTTGAGGATGTCGCTGACGGCCTGATCCTGTTCGACGGCGTCTGCGTCTTCTGCTCGCGTTGGGTGCGGTTCGTGCTGCGTCACGATACGGCCCGGCGCTTCCGCTTCATAACGATCCAGAGCGAAGCGGCGCGAGCCTTGGCCTCGCGGCTGGGCATCGATCCGGACGCGCCTGAGACCAATGCGGTGATCCTGAACGGCCGCGCCTGGTTCAAGTCGGACGCGGCCCTGAAGGTGCTGGAGGCCTTGCCTGCGACTCGTCCGTTGGGGCTCGGCCGTCTCGCCCCCAAGGCGCTGCGCGACCCGCTCTATGACCTGATCGCGGGCAATCGCTACCGGATCTTCGGCAAGACCGACGTCTGCATGATCCCCGAGCCAGCTGACCGGGATCGGTTCCTCACGTGACCCGCGTCCTCGTCATCGGGGCCGGAGGCGTCTTCGGCGCGCGGCTGGCGAAGGGGCTGGTGCGCGACGGGTTCGAGGTCGTGGTCGCGGGGCGGAGCCTGGCCCGCGCCGAGGCGACGAAGGCCGAGGTCGGCGCGGCTTCGGCCGTGGCGTTGGACACTCGCAGCCTGACCGCCGCCGACCTGAAGGCGACCGGCACGAGCATCGTGGTCGATGCGGCGGGGCCGTTTCAAGGGGCGGAGCCGCGCGTGGCACGGGCCGCCATCGCGGCGGGCCTGCATTATGTCGATCTGGCCGACGGGCGGGACTTCGTCGCCGGGTTCGGGGCGCTGGATGCCGAGGCTAAGGCGGCGGGCGTCACGGCCCTGACGGGCGCCAGTTCGACGCCCGCCCTGTCCAACGCCGCGCTGGACGCCCTGACCGAGGGCTGGACCCGCATCGACGCGGTCGAGGCGGCCATCTCTCCCGGCGCCCGGGCGCCGCGCGGCCGATCGGTGACCGAGGCCATCCTGTCCTGGCTCGGACGGCCCGTTCGGGTGTTCGAGGACGGGCGCTGGACCGAACGCACAGGATGGGGCGCGGTCGTAACGCGCGATTTCGGTCCTGCGGGACTGCGGCGCCTGTCCCTGTGCGAGACGCCCGATCTCGACGTGTTGGCCGAGCGGTTCCAGCCGACCGATCGCGCCCTGTTCATGGCCGGGCTGGAGCCGGGGTTCGCCCATTGGGCCGGCTGGCTGTTGGCGAGGTTGGTCAGGTTGACCGGCGCCGACCCCACAGGATTGGCGGGTTTGGTCATCTTCCTGTCCCGGCTCGCGGCCCCATTCGGAAGCGACGTCGGAAGCATGCGCGTCGAGGCGAGCGGGCGGGACGGACGGGGCAGGGCCGTGTGCGCCGTCTGGCTGCTGGTCGCCCCGCCGGGCGTCGGACCGGTGACCCCGGGCATCCCGGCCCTGGCGGCGGTGAAGGCGCTGGCTACGGGACGACTGAAGCCGGGCGCCCGCGTCTGTGTGGGCGAGCTTTCGCTGGCTGAACTGGAGGCGGAGCTGGCCATCCACAGCATCACGACCACGACGACGGTCGAACCGTCTTCCCTGTTCGAACGCGCCATCGGCCCAGCCTTCGCGAGCCTGCCGACTCCGATCCGGGCGCTGCACGAGACGTCCGGCCGGTCGCTGTGGCGCGGTCGGGCCTCCGTCGAGGGCGCGGCCAATCCCGTCGCCGGTCTGGTCGCGCGGGTCTTCGGCTTTCCGAAGGCGGGGCAGGGCGTCCCCGTCGAGGTCCATATCGACGCCGACCGCGACGGTTCGATCTGGCGGCGCGAGATCGCCGGAAGCCGGTTCCAGAGCCGGCTGTCGTCTCCGAAGCCGGGCGGGCGTGTGGTCGAGAGCTTCGGTCCCTGCGCCTTCGACCTGACCCTGACGCCCGAGGATGGGCGGCTGGTCTATCGGGTTCAGGGCTGGCGGCTACTGGGCGTTCCGATGCCGAAGCGCTGGGCGCCGACCACCGTGACCCACGAAAAAGAAGACGCCGAAGGCCGGTTCGCCTTCGACGTCGAGATCGGCCTTCCGATAGCGGGCCGGATGGTCCGCTATCGGGGCTGCCTGGAAGCGGTTTAGCGGGCCGTCGCCGTGGCGATGATGGTCTTGGCCTGATCGATGGCCGCCGCGGTGGTGACCTCGCCGGACTGGACCTTTTCGGCCAGGTCCATCAGCGGGGTCCCGGTGACGGCGCCCGTCTCGGCGACTTCCTGAACCCGGACGCCGCCGTGGGCCGCGATGGCTGCATCCCAGAGGTCGCGAACCGCCGCCCAGTAGTCCTTGGTCGCCGCCCAGTAGTCGTCGCCGGCCTTGGGGTCATAGCCGTCCCACTTGCGGTAGGTGTTGACCACATCCTCCTGGACCACGGCGACCGGATCGCCGTCATCGCCCTGACCGGGCTGCATCTTCATATTGTCCTGGATGTGCACCCAGCCGACCGGGGTCAAGGCGTGGCGGTTGGTGCCCAGATAGCGGTCGTAGACCGGGTGACGCACAGCGTCGCGGCGGGCGAGCGGGCGCCAGGTCGGGCCGCTGGTCCAGACGGCCATGCCGTTGTCGTAGCTCCACTTGCCGACGCCGCCGTAGCGCGGGGAATCGTCCGTCTGCCACACCGTCTGGGACCAGGCGCCGGCGCGCTCGGCCTCAGGCACGTCGGTCAGCGTCCACTCGCCCGGACCGGCATAGGTCAGGACGGTCGAGGGCTGGTAGGTCCAGTCCTCGCGCCAGTGTTTGACGACGATCGACTGGCCCTCATGCTCCATCACCAGGATGTGCTGCAGGCTGATGCGGTCGCCGTGGTCGTAGACGACCCGGACGATCTCGTTGCCGGCCGAGTCATGGGACTCCACCGGGGTGTAGCCCGCCAGGAAGCTCACGTTCTCGCGGAAGTCGAAGCGGACACGGAACTGGCCCGCCTCCGCCAGGATCGACTGCCGGTCACGTTCGAACGCGCTGGTCGGCGCGGTCGCGGCGGGCGCAGCCGTTTGGGCGACCGCTGCGACAGGCGCAGCGGAGGCCAGCAGGGCGGCGGCGATCATCAGGGCGCGCATCGGAACCTCTTCGGTTTTGATAGTCATTCGCATCATCCTCCGTGACGCTTACAGACGCAAGGACAGAGAGATGCCGACGTTGCGGCCCGGCTGGGTGTAGGCGTCGACCACGGCCGAGGACGCCGCCACGCCGCGGATGTCGCTCCACCAGCCGTACTTCTCGTCGGTGACGTTGAAGACGCCGACGCGGGCGGTGACCTGTTCGGTCACGTTCCAGTATCCGGTCAGGTCGATCAGGGCGAACTCCTTGCCCGTCAGACAGCCGCTGGCCGGGGCGGCGTTGTAGCAGCTCAGGCCGTTCGTATCGGCGTTGTCCTTGTGCGCCGACCAGGTCAGCAGGCCTTCCACGCCCCAGACGCCGGTCGGGGCATTGTAGCCCAGACCCCAGACCAGCTTGACCGGATCGATGGTCGACAGCGAGCGGGTCACGCCCGCGTCGGTCTGGTCGCCGTCCGCCCAGGCGCCGGCGAAGCGGGCATAGACGCCGTTGTCCCAATCCAGATTGGCGCGAGCCTCGACGCCGTGAACCTCGACCGAGGAGAAGTTCACATACTTGTAGATCAGCGGGTCCGCAGGGGTGCCGGCGCCCGAGACGACCTGCTGGGAGATGAAGTCGTCATAGTCGGACTGGAAGCCGACCAGCTGGGCGCTCAGACGGCCGTTCAGGGCGTTGATGTCGCGGAAGCGGACGCCCAGCTCGACGCTCTGGCTGGTTTCCGGATCGAGATCCGGGTTGGGCTGGGAGGTGTAGCCGAAGGCCAGGTTTGCAAAATAGTTGTTCACCTGGCTGGGCGTTGGGGCCTTGAAGCCCTCGGCGACGTTGGCGAACACTTGGAACTGCGGTGTGGCCTGCCAGACGACGCCCAGCTTGGGCGAGACGTGGCTGTCGTCCTGATCGGCGCGCGTGCCGATGTAGAGCGGGTCACTGTCGGTCGACAGCTCATAGGCGTCGTACCGCACCGCCGGGATCAGGCGCAGGGCGCCGCCGGCCAGAACGATCTCGTCCTGAACATACAGGCCCGCCAGGGTATAGTCGGTCTTGGGGAAGGGGCTGGTCGGGAAGGTTTCGCCGGTCGGCGGCACCGTGCCGTCGCGGACGCCTTCCTGGGTCGTCTGCGACCAGTCGCCGCCGAAGGTCACGCGGTTCTCGAAGCCGCCGCCAGCGCCAAAGGTCTTGCGGGCCCAGGCCGAGGCGCCGAACACCGTGTTGTTGAACTGGTTGTCGCGGATGCGGTCCGTGCCGACGCGGTCTTCATAGGTATACTGGCGGGTCGTGGCGTCCTGGCCGTAGATCGAGACCTGACCCTGATCCAGGCCGAAGCTGTCGGAGAAGCGCCAGTCCAGACCGATGCGTTGACGCTCGGTGTTGTCCCTGGCGGTCAGGCCCAGAACCGCCGTGGCGGCGGTCGGTGCGGTGGCGGCGACGGTGCGGGCCGTGCGGCCGCTCAGGACGTCGTAGGACGACTCGGACTGATAGCCGTCATAGGTCAGGCGCAGGCTCTGGTTCGGAGCGAAGTCCCAGACCAGCTTGGCCAGCAGGGCGTCCGACTGGTTGTCCTGCGGGTTGGCGATGGTGCGGTTGGCGTAGGTGACGCCGCCGGTGGCGGTGATTTCCTCGCCGGTCGCGTCGCCGTTGGTCTCGGTCTCGGACGAGTCGCGGCGGGTGTAGGCCAGCAGGCCGGAGACGGCGCCGGTGCGGCCCGCGAAGGCCAGGGCCTCGGTGAAGCCTTCGTCCGCGGAGTTGTAGCCGACGCGGGCGCGGGCGGTGAAGTCGCGGCCTTCGGTCAGCAGGTCCGACGGATCCTTGGTGGTGAAGCTGACGGCGCCGGCGACGCCGTCCGAGCCGTAAAGGGCCGAGGCCGGGCCGCGCAGGATCTCGACCGACTTCATCAGGTCCAGATCGGAATAGCCGCCGCGGCCGACGCTCTGGGCGCCGAAGACGAAGCCGTCGGGCTGGCGCACGCCGTCAACGACGATCAGGACGCGATCGCCGCCGAGGCCGCGGATGGTGAAGCCCTCATTGCCGGCGCGGCCGGCGGTGCCGAGCGCGGCGCCGAAGCGGGCGGGCTGGCTGACGACGCTGACGCCCGGCTCGTACTTCACCAGGTCCTTGATGTCGGTGAACAGCAGGCGTTCGATCTCGGCGGAGGTGTAGACGCTGACGGTGGCGGGGACCTCGTCGACCGGGGTCGCGGTGCGGGTGGCGACGACGGTCACCGGCGCGACCGGGGTCGCCTGGTCTTCCGGGGCAATCGGGGCTTCGGGCGCGGCGGCCCGGGCCGCACCGGCGGCAAGGGCGGCGAGCCCGGCTGTGATCATGAGGAGGTTGCGCATTTTTATGGTCCCGCTTGAGAGAGGGGGCGCAATTACTGCGAACGACTATCAGAATCAACCGCAACAGATGCAGGGTCTTTGCCGGGGCCGTGAACGGCTACGCTCCGGACGCGTTGGGCTGCGATGAAACACGCGGTTCCTTGTCTGATGCTGGCGGGTTTGGCGGGTCTGGCCGCCTGCGACCGGTCGCGGGTCAATCCGCCGACCGAACCGGCCAAGGCGATCACTTCGCCGATCGTGGATGCGACGGCGGAGGCGCCGTCGGACTCGATGGCTCCCCTGATGCCGGGCACGGGGCCGACGAGCTTCATCGGCCGCTGGAGCGCCGATCCGGCGCTATGCGCCGCGCCTCAGGGGACCAGACGCCCGCTCGAGATCACCACGATGCGTTTCGAAGGCGAGGAGGGCGGCTGCGACATAGCCCATATCGATCAGGTCACGGGCGGCTATCAGGCGACCCTGTCCTGCCCCGCGCCGACTGGCCGCCATGTTGAGCGGGTGCAGATGTCCGTCGTCGGCCAGACGCTGGATCTGACCTGGGTCGACCGGGGCGGCCCGGACGGGACGCCCCGGTCGGTCAAGCTGCTGAAATGCACGACCCTGACCGACACCTCGCAAAAGGCCCCGGGGTTGTCGCTGCCCTGAATTCAGATCTGAATGCGGCGGCTCAGCTGAACAGGAAGTTCATCACGTCGCCGTCCTTGACGACATAGGACTTGCCTTCGGCCCGCAGCTTGCCGGCCTCGCGCGCCTTGGCCTCGCCGCGCAGGGCGACGAAGTCTTCGTAGGCGATGGTCTCGGCGCGGATGAAGCCCTTCTCGAAATCCGTATGGATGACGCCGGCGGCCTGGGGCGCGGTGTCGCCGATATGGATGGTCCAGGCGCGCGCCTCCTTGGGGCCCACGGTGAAGTAGGACTGCAGACCCAGCAGGGCGTAGGCTTCGCGGATCAGGCGGTTCAGGCCCGGCTCGGACAGGCCCAGGCCTTCCAGGAACTCCGCCTGCTCTTCGGCGTCCAGCACGGCCAGTTCGGCGTCGATCTTGGCCGAGATGACCACCGACTTGGCGTTGTCGGCGGCGGCGCGCTTGGCGACCAGATCCGACAGCTCATTGCCCTTGTCGGCCGAGCCCTCGTCGACGTTGGCGACATAGAGGGCGGGCAGGGACGTCAGCAGCTGGAGCATGTGCCAGGCCTTCATGTCTTCCTTGGACACTTCCGGCAGGGCGACGCGGGCGGGCTTGCCGGCGTTGAGTTTCGACAGGGCCAGATCGACCAGTTTGAGGCTGAGCTGGCTTTCCTTGTCGCCGCCCTTGGCGCGTTTCTCCATCTGGACGCGTCGGCGTTCGAGGCTTTCGAGATCGGCCAGCATCAGTTCGGTTTCGATGATCTCCAGGTCCGAGATCGGGTCGATACGGTTCTCGACGTGGGTGATGTCGTCATCGACGAAGCAGCGCGCCACGAAGGCCACGGCGTCGCAGTCGCGGATATTGGCCAGGAACTGGTTGCCCAGGCCCTCGCCCTTGGACGCGCCGCGCACCAGGCCGGCGATGTCCACGAAGGTGATGCGCGACGGAATGATCTCTTTCGAGCCCGCGATCTCGGCCAGGGCGTCCAGGCGCGGCTCCGGCACGGCGACGTCGCCGGTATTCGGCTCGATGGTGCAGAACGGATAGTTGGCGGCTTGCGCCGCCGCCGTCTTGGTCAGGGCGTTGAACAGGGTGGACTTGCCGACGTTGGGCAGGCCGACGATCGCGACTTTCAGAGCCATAGGATTCCTCGAAGAAGGCGCGAGCCTTTAGACGGTTCGGGACCGTTTGTCAGGCTCGGCCTTCAATCACCTTATTTGGGCTGGCGAACCGGCGCCTGGACCGTCATGGCCGGGGTGTCCGAGAAGGTCAGGGTCAGGGGCACGGCCGAGCCCTCGACCAGCGGCCCGGTCAGGCCCATCAGCATCAGATGCTTGCCGCCGGGCTTGAGCTCGACCTTCTCGCCGCCCTTGAGCGGCAGGCCGTCGGCCATCTCGGACATGTTCATCATGCCGTTCGCCATGGTCATGTCGTGGACCATGGCGTTGGCGGCCATCGGGGTGGCCACGCCGGTCATGGTGTTCTCGTGCGACGACTTGATCGTCAGATAGCAGGCGCCGGCCTGGGCGCCGTTGGGCGTGGGCCGGCACCAGGGATCGGTGATCTCGACCGTGGCCTTGACGCCGTCCGTCTCGATCGAGGCGGTGGTCGAGTTCTTCTTGCCCTGATGGCAGGCGCCCAGGGCCAGAACGGGGGTCAGGACAAGCAGGGCGATCACGGTCGGTTTCATCGTCATTCCTCCCTAATAGGCCAGTCGGAGGCCGAGGAACAATGACCGACCTTCACCGGGGAAAAACACCGCCGTGGAGGCGACCCGGGCGTCGGTCACTGCGCTGAAGTTCGAGACATAGCGTTCGTCGGTCAGATTGCGCAGGTCTACGAAAAGATTGACCCCCTCCGAAACGGCCCAGCCTGCATTGAGCGAGGTTACGGCGTAGGACGGCGCCTTCAGGGTGTTCTGATAATCGACCCAGCTGTCGGCCATCGACCACTCCAGCGAGGGGGCCACGAACCAGCCCTGTGCGGCGTCATAGCGCAGCTCGGCGCGGTACAGATGAGGCGGAACCACCGGCAGGTCGTGGTCGCCATAGACCTTGTCCCCGTCGAAATGGAAGTTGGAGAAGGCATAGGTCTGGCGCAGCCGCCAGCGGGAGGCGAAGCGCCAGTCGAGGCCGGCCTCGATACCCTGATGCACGGTCGGTCCGGCGTTGAAGGTCGCCGCCGGAATGCCCGCCGCCGCATTGACCACGAAGTTGAGCAGTTCGTGATCGAGCTCGGCCCGGTAGGCGGAGACATCCCAGGTGAAGGCCCCGCGCCTGCCGCGCAGGCCCGCTTCCCAGGTCACCGCCTCCTGCGGAACCAGAGGCTGGAAGCCCTGGGTGGTCGGCGACAGGGCCGAGAAGTTCGGCGGCTCAATCGAACGGGTCACGTTGGCATAGGCCTGTGTTCCACCGCCGGTCTGCCACAGCAGGCCGAGGCGCGGGGCGAACCAGTCGTATGTCCTGCCGGTGGTCAGGTTGAAGGTCGTGGTGACGCCGGGCAGGGCATAGCTTTGATAGTCACGCTCGGCCCGTCCGTATGAGCCACCCGCGACCACGGCGAGGTGTTCGGTGACGAACAGCCGGCCTTCGGCGAAGACGTCCAGGCCCGTGGCGTTCTGACGGCTTTGGGCCATATGGGCGCCGTGCGAACCCGCGAGGTTGATCCACTGGTTGGCGTCCAGATCGCCCGAACGGTACGAGATCCCGTAGAAGGCGTCGGCCGCCTTGCCGAAGGCCTGTCCGGTCCAGTCCAGACGGCCGAAGACACCGTAGTTGCGGCTCTGCTGGTCGACGACCTGGAAGATCGGGTGGTCGAGGTCCTTCCAGGTCCCGTAGACGCCGCCCTCGAAGACCGTCTCGTCATTCAGCCGCCAGCGGGTCTGCAGGGTCGAACGGATCGAGGCCATGTCGCGCTGATAGGCCATGGCCTTGTTGGTCGGATTGGCGGTTTCCGGCTTCGTCAGGGCGTCGGACAGGGAGACCGAGCCGGGAATTTCCTGATGGACGTATCCGCCTGAGACATAGAGCCGGACCTCGCGGTCCTCGCCGAAGCGGCGGCCGATGTTGAGCGAGCCGTACTGCTGCTGTCCGTTCGACTGGTCGCGCCAGCCGTCGGCCTTCTGACCTGTGGCGGCGGCGAAGACGTCCCAGTCGCCGTAGGTGCGCGCCACCTCGGCATGGGCGCGCAGCGTGCCGTAGGAACCGCCGTCGATCCTGAAGGCGTTCTCGGCGCCCGCCGTGCGGCCGGTGGGCGTCACCAGATTGATCGCCCCGCCCAGCAGGGCGCCGCCGAAGCGCAGGGCGTTTCCGCCCTTGTAGACCTCGGTGTAGCGGGCGATCGACGGGTCGATCAGCTGGAAGTCGCCGAAGCCGTCGGCCTCGTTGAACGGGATGCCGTCCTGGGCCAGCAGGGTCCCGCGATTGTGGCTGGAGTTGCCGATGCCCGAACCCCGGATCGACAGGCGGATGTCGCCGCCCCACTTCTTCTCGGCATAGACGCCCGGCACGTCGCGCAGGACGTCGGCCAGGTTGGGCGCGAAGCGGTCACGATAGGCCTCGGCCGCGACCACCGCGACGGCCCCGGGGGTGCGCGACAGCCGGGCGCGGGTCTCGGCGACCACCGGAGGGTCCTCGGGATTTCGGGCGGCGGTGACGATGATCTCGTCGAGTTGGGTAGGCCGGTCGGCAGTTTGAGCGAAGGCGGGGCCGGCAAATGCGGCGAGCAGCAGGGCGCAAGGCGCCGCGGTGGTCTTGAGAGACATGTTTTCTTGAGGTCCTGAACAGGAATGAGCGGGCGCACGAGGGCTCGCGCGCGGTCGGCGTCAGTCGGGGTTCAGGCTTGGGGCGGGGCGGTCGAGGGCGGGCGCGGCGGGGCGCGGGCCGGCGGCGTCGGGCGCGAGGCTTCGGCGATGAAGACCGAGGCCGGACGGGTGGTCGGAGCGGCGGCAGGCGTGACCAGCGGCGGCGCGGGCAGGGCGACCGACAGGGCCAGCAGACAGGCGGCGCATTTCGCCCCCATCATGCCCTTGCCGGGCTCGGACTGGCCCTGCTGATCGAAGCCGTCGACGTCGACGGCGATGGTCTGGGGCCCTTCGGCGGAACAGATGACCAGCGGATGGCCGGGCGTGGAGGCGGCGAGGGCCGCGAACGGCATCAGGCTGCCGAACGTGATCGCGAACGTCGCGGCCAGGAAGGCCAGCGAGCGCCGGATCGACCAGTTATCGGCCTGGGAGCGGTTCACCTGCGACGCCTAGCGGGAACCGGGACGGCAGGGAAGGGGACGGACTGTCCTACTCGCCGCGCGCCTGCTGCCGGGGGCTGAATTTGGGCGCGGGGGCCAGGCGCATGACCTCGCCCTGGTAGCGGTCGTCCTCGCCGGCGACGGCGAAGGGCAGGGCGTCGGCGCAGGCCTGGAGCAGGGCGTCCAGCCAGGGTTGTTCGGCCTTGTGGAAGTCGCCCAGGACGTGGGGCATGACCAGATTGGCCTCGCCGGGATGGCCGATGCCCATGCGGGCGCGGCGGAAGTCGGCGCCCAGATGGCTGATCAGGGAGCGGATGCCGTTCTGACCGGCCGCCCCGCCGCCCTTCTTCATGCGGAAGCGGCCCGGCGCCATGTCGATCTCGTCGTGGAAGACGATGATGTCAGCGGGCGCGATCTTGTAGAAGCGCGCGGCCTCGCCGACGGCCCTGCCGCTCTCGTTCATATAGGTCTGCGGTTTCATCAGCAGGATTTTGGTCCCGTCGACCTCGCCCTCGGACACCACGGACTGGAACTTGGCCCGCTCGGGACCGAAGCGCCAGCGGCGCGCGATCTCGTCGGCGGCCATGAAGCCGATGTTGTGTCGGTTGTTCTGGTATTTTGGGCCCGGATTGCCGAGGCCGGCGATGATGATCATGCGGTCAGGTCCGGATATGGAAACGGCCCATTCCAGCGAAGGAATGGGCCGTTCCGAAGTTCAGGTCTCGTGAGAGGCTTAGCCTTCCGAGGTTTCGCCTTCGGCGGCGTCGTCCGACTGTTCCGAGGCGGGGACTTCGTCCGCGGCGGCTTCGGCGGCGGCAGCGGCCTCTTCTTCTTCGTCATGGGCGGCCGAGATGGCGGCCGACGAGGTCTTGATCGAGGCGATCACAAAGTCGCGGTCGGTGATGGTCGGGGTCACGCCGGCCGGAACCTTGATGTCCGAGAAGCGGATGGTGTCGCCCAGCTTGTGGCCGGCCAGGTCGACGATCAGGTCTTCCGGGATGTGGTCGGCCTGGACCGAGATCTCGACCGAGTGACGGACGATTTCCAGCGAGCCGCCCTGACGGAAGGCGCCGCACTTGTCTTCGTTGATGAAGTGCACCGGCACTTCGATCTTGATGGTCTGGGTGGCGTCGACGCGCATCAGGTCGAAGTGCAGCGGACGGTCCGACACCGGGTCGAACTGGACGTCCTTGGCGATGACCGGCTGGGTCTCGTCGCCGTACTTCAGCGTGACCAGGTGGCCCAGCAGCTTGCCGGTGTACAGGTTCTTGCGGAAGTCCTTCTCGTTGACCGAGATGGCGACGGGGGCCTTGCCGCCGCCGTACAGGATGCCGGGGACGGCGCCGTCACGACGGGCGGCGCGCGCGCCGCCGGTGCCGGTGTTTTCGCGGACGTCCACGTTCAGAATGATCTCGGCCATCTGGCTCGCCTCAACAACAATAACGCCTGCGCCAACCTGTGGCCCGCGCGGCGGGGTCATCAACCCTCGAATTCAAGAGCGCGGGTCATTACACGCATCGGACCGCAGGCGCAACCGCCTCGGGCCGACTCCGTAAAGACTCTTCGGCGATCAGTGCCCGGCGGGCGCCGAGGTCTGGTTCAGGGCGGCGGTCGTGCCCGGTTGCGGCAGGCTGACGGTCGGCGCGGGCTGGCCGGTGGTGTCGGTCGGCTCGGTGACCGTGATGATGGCCGTGCGGGTCGAGGTCGAGGCGCAGGTGGCCAGATCGCGCACGATGTGGCGGCCGACGCAGAACATGTCCTCATAGCTGGGGCGCGACGCCGCCAGGCACTGATAGAGGTTGAGCTTGGACATGCTGAGGCAGAACTCGCTGCCGGTCTCGATCGCGAGGGCGTCGGTGTTGGCCCTGGCCTCATCGCCGGCGGCGCCCAGGGCGGCCAGGGCGGCGATGGCCAGGGCGTTGGCCACGGCGGGGGTGTAGGGCGCGCGAATCGGCGCCGATGAGACGTTCAGGCCCTGACCCGAGTTGCCGGCGGCGAAGAGCCGGGCCGATTCCTCGGCCGAAGGCAGCATCCGGCCTTCGGAAATGGTCTTGGCCTGTTGCAGCCGCACTTCGCGGTTCGGGATGGGGGTCACGGCCCAGCGGCGGCGCGGGTCCTGGCGTTCCTGGATCGTGTAGGCATCGCCCTCCACCGCGTCGGCGATCGTGGTCAGGGCGGTGATGTCCTGGCCCAGGGTCGAGATGATCAGACCGGCGGCATAGTCCGCGCCCGGCAGGGTGGCGGCGTAGGCCGGGTCGTTGATGATGGCGGCGATGACCTGGCGACGCTGGGCGGGGTCGACGGCGTACTGGCGCACGCCCATGACGAACTCGGGGGACTGCAGGGCCAGGATCGAGGCGTAGGCGATCATGCCGCGCGACAGCTGGGCGGGGTCGTAGGCGGCGCCCTTGCGCATGGCCTGCTGAATCGATTCCGCGTCGGGGAAGCCGGCCCGGATGGTGCCGACGTCGCGGATGAAGTTCACATAGATCGACGCGGCTTCGGCGACGCTGGCGTTCAGGGTCACCGGCGGCGGCGGGGCGATGGCGGGCGGCGGGGGCGCCTCGACGACGACCGGTTCGGGGGTGGAGCAGCTGGCCAGCAGGCCTGCGACGGCGGCGGCGGCGATGACGGCGACGCCGCGACGGAAGACCAGAGACATCGAGGCTTTCCCCACAAGAACACAGGCGTCGCGGGGGACGCCCCTTACTCAGGAGGGGTTATAAAGCCTTCGAAGTGGTTTTCCGACTGTTAATCGAAGAGCTTCGAAACCGATTCCTCGTTCGCGATCCGCCGGATAGCTTCACCGATGAGAGGTGCGACGGGCACTGTGCGAATCTTGGCGCAGGTCAGGACCTCGTGCGGCTGTTCGATCGAGTCCGTGATCACCAGCTCCTTGAGCGGGCCGTCGGTGACGCGCTTGACCGCCGGGCCCGACAGAACGCCGTGGCTGATATAGGCCGAGACCTCGGTGGCGCCGGCCTCGATCAGGGCCTTGGCCGCGTTCACCAGGGTGCCGCCCGAATCGACGATGTCGTCGAACAGGATGCACTGGCGGCCCGAGACGTCGCCGATGATGTTCATCACCTCGCTCTCGCCCGCCTTGGGGCGGCGCTTGTCGACGATGGCCAGGTCGACGTTCAGCCGTTCGGCCAGGCTGCGGGCCCGCACCACCCCGCCGACGTCGGGCGAGACGATCATCAGGTTTCCGCGCGGATAGTTTTCCTTGATGTCCTGGGCCAGCACCGGGGTGGCGACCAGGTTGTCGGTCGGGATGTCGAAGAAGCCCTGGATCTGGCCGGCGTGCAGATCCATGGTCAGGACCCGGTCGGCGCCCGCGCGCGTGATCATATTGGCGACCAGCTTGGCCGAGATGGGCGTGCGGCCGCCGGTCTTCCGGTCCTGCCGGGCATAGCCGAAATAGGGCATGACCGCCGTGATCCGCTTCGCCGAGGCCCGCACCAGGGCGTCGATGCAGATCAGCAGCTCCATCAGGTTGTCATTGGCCGGATAGGAGGTCGACTGAATGACGAAGACGTCCTCGCCGCGGACGTTTTCCTCGATGACCACGAAGACCTCGTTGTCGGCGAATCGCTTCACCTGCGACTTGGTCAGGGGCATGTCGAGGTGGTCGGCGATGGCCTGGGCGAGTTGCCGGTTAGAGTTGCCTGCGAGCAGCTTCATCGCCGGTCATCCTTTCGCCGTCATCGGACCGCCAATGACGCCTGTTCAATTCTCGCGCTCCTTTACCAGCGCGCCGGACGGGAGCAAGCCGTATACGGTCGATTTCAGCCTTAATGGGCCGATTTGGGCGGATTGGCTTGGGGCCGGTGGCTGGTATAGAGGTCGCGGTCATCACCGGGGGCGGTGCACGTTCCCTTCAGGTCCGGCGTGTCATGAGGTCTTCTTTGTCTGCTATTTCGGCGCTGTCTTCCCCGGGTTCCGCCCGGTCGCCGCGCGCGCGTCTGTCGCGCGCCGGAACGATTCTGCTGGCCGCGGCCCTGACCGTCACCGTCGCGGGCTGCCAGGGCAAGCAACGGCCGAAGCTGGCCTATGAGGAGCGTCCGGTCGAACTGCTCTACAACACCGGCTACGACCGGCTGCAGAGCCACCGCTGGGCCGACGCCGTCGACTACTTCCAGGAGGTGGAGCGCCAGCACCCCTATTCGGAATGGTCGCGCCGCGCGATCCTCATGCAGATCTACGCCTACTATCAAGACGGCCAGTACGCCGACTCGATCGCGGCGTCGGACCGGTTCATCCAGCTGTTCCCGGGCAGCCCCTCGGCGGCCTACGCCTTCTATATGAAGGCGACCTGCAATTTCGAGCAGATCGTCGATGTCGGTCGCGACCAGGCCTATGCCCAGGCCGCCCTTGACGGACTGAAGGACGTCCAGCGCCGCTATCCGCGGTCGGCCTACGCCACCGACGCCATGGTCAAGATCGACATGGTCAATGACCAGCTGGCCGGCAAGGAAATGAACATCGGCCGCTACTATCAGCGCGCCAACCAGCCGCTGGCCGCCATCGGGCGCTACAAGGCCGTCATCGACAACGACGCCTATCAACGCACCTCGCACACGCCGGAAGCCCTTTATCGTCTGGTCGAGGTCTATCTGACGCTGGGCCTGAAGGACGAAGCGACCCGCAACGGCGCGGTCCTGGGCTTCAACTATCCGGGCAGCCCCTGGTACGCCGAGGCCTATGCCCTGCTGACCGAACAGGGCGCCAAGCCCGAGACGGCCCCGACGGGGCAGCGCGAAGGCTGGCTGCACCGGCTGATCCCGGGCTGATCCTGTCGCGGGCTCTGTTCCGTATTGGTTCTGCACGGCTATAGAGGGGGCTTGATGTCGAATCGGGCCCCTTCATGCTGACCGCCCTCTCTATCCGGGACATCGTCCTGGTCGATGTGCTGGACCTCGACGTCGAGACCGGCCTGACCGTGCTGACCGGCGAGACCGGGGCGGGCAAGTCGATCATTCTGGACGCCCTCGGTCTGGCCCTCGGCGGACGTGGCGAGGCCGGCCTGGTGCGCGCGGGCGCCAAACAGGCCAGCGCCACCGCCGTCTTCACCGCGCCGGACGACGCCGATCTGATCGCCCTGATCGCCGACCGCGGCTTCGAGGTGGCGGCAGGCGAGGACCTGATCCTGCGTCGGGTCCTGTCCGCCGACGGCCGCAGCCGGGCCTATGTGAATGATCAGCCGGCCGGGGTCGCGGCCCTGCGCGAGATCGGGTCGCGGCTGGTCGAGGTGCATGGTCAGCACGAAACCGTCGGCCTGCTGGACTGGCGCACCCACCGCGCCCTGCTGGACGCCTATGGCGGCCTCTCGCCCCAGCTCGCGGCCGTCGCCGCCGCCGCCGAGACCCTGAAGGCCGCCGAGACCCGGTTGGCCGAGTTGCAGGCCGCCGCCGCCGACGCCGCGGCCCGGGCCGAGGAAATCGCGCTCAACCTCGCCGACCTGGACGCCCTGGATCCGCGCGAGGACGAGGAGACGGAACTGGCCGGGGAGCGCGCCATCCTCGGCGCCGCTGAAAAGGCCATGGCCGATCTGGCCGACGCCCGCACCCAGCTGGGCGGCGACAAGCTGAGCCAGAAGCTGTCGGCGGCCCTGCGCGCCGTCGAACACGCCCGGCAGCGCGCTGTGCAGGCGGGGGCCGAGGCCGACCATCCGGTCATCGCCCGCCTGGCCGCCGCCGCCGAGGCCATCGACCGGACCATCGTCGAAGCCGTCGAGGCGATCGCCGAGGTCGACGCCGCCGCCGCCGCCTTCGACTTCGAGCCGGGGCGTCTGGACAAGGCCGAGGAGCGGCTGTTCGCCCTGCGCGCCGCCGCCCGCAAGCTGAACACCACCGTCTCGGCCCTGCCGAAGCTGCGGATGTCCCTGCGCGAGCAACTGCGGCTGATCGAGGACGGCGAAGACGCCCTGACCGCCGCCCGACGCGAGGCGACGGCGGCGCGCGAAGCCTATGATCTGGCCGCGACCTTCCTGACCTCGGCGCGTGAGGCCGCCGCCGAGCGGCTGACGGTCGGCGTCATGGCCGAACTGACCCCGCTCAAGCTGGAGCGGGCCCGCTTCCGTGTCGCCTTCGAACCGGTGGGCGAGGGCAGGCGCGGTCCCCTCGGTGTCGAAACAGTGCGGTTCGAGATCGCAACCAATGCCGGCGATGGGTTCGGTCCGCTCGACGCCATCGCCTCAGGCGGCGAGCTGGCGCGTTTCGCGCTGGCCATGAAGGCGGCGCTGGCGGGCCGTGAGGATCAGCGCCAGCCGGTGATGATCTTCGACGAAGTCGATCAGGGCGTCGGCGGCGCCGTCGCCGAGGCCGTCGGCCAGCGCCTCAAGCGGCTGTCGACCGGCGCCCAGGTTCTGGTCGTGACCCACAGTCCCCAGGTCGCCGCCCGCGGCCATGCCCACTGGAAGGTGATGAAGTCCGATCAGGATGGCGTCACCACCACAACCGTCGTCGCCCTCGACGACGCCCGCCGTCAGGAAGAGATCGCCCGGATGCTGTCCGGCGCCGTCATCACCGACGAGGCCCGTGCGGCCGCCAAGGCCCTGATCGGCTGATTTCCATATTTCGGCGGTGAAACGCGCGCGGGTGGAATCTGCCCTGCGCGCGCCTGTGATTCAGTCAATTTCACCGCACAGGCTGATTAGCGCCAAAGTTGCGCCAGTGCTCATCGCTGGCTTTCGTTCCATCACGAAATAATACCTTTTTCATACGAATTCGCCGAATTTGACTATTGACACATGAAAACCACGCTTTTTTGAATAACGATGATACAACTTCAGTTAGGCTTACGGCCAAGCTTGACGTGTCACCTCCGTGAAATGTTTGTGTCCCCATCGCGGCGTCTCTGCGTCAGGGATGCGAACGAGCTTCACTGCTCCATTTGAGAAACGGTTGTTATGCGTAAGCACTTGCTGGCCTCCACAATCTTCACGACGGCCATCGCCCTCGGCGCTCCCGCCCTGGCACAAACCGCACCGGCTCCGGCCGCCGGCGCCCAGGACGACACGACCACCGTCGAGGAGGTTGTCGTCACCGGCTCGCGCATCCGCCGCGACGCCGTCAACGCTCCGACCCCTCTGATTCAGGTCTCGCAAGACCAGCTGCTGTCGACCGGCCAGGCCACGGTCATCGACTATCTGGCGACCATCCCCGCCCTGTCGAATTCGGTCGTGCCGTCCGACACCACCGGCTCGAACCTGGGCGATGGCGGCCTGTCGCTGCCGAACCTGCGCTCGCTGGGCGAGAACCGCACCCTGACCCTGGTCGACGGTCGCCGTCACGTCGGTTCCAACGGCGGCTCGCTGGCTGTCGACATCGACACCATCCCGCGTCTGCTGATCCAGAACATCGAAATCGTCACCGGCGGCGCCTCGTCGGTCTACGGCGCTGACGCCGTGTCGGGCGTGCTGAACTTCATCCTGAAAAAGGACTTCGAAGGCCTCGAGATCGATGCCAACTATGGCCAGATCAACGAAGACGGCCAGGCCAACCGCCGCATCTCCGCCCTGATTGGCAAGAATTTCTTCGACGACCGTCTGAACGTCTACGCCCACGGTGAATACGAGAAGATCGACGAGGTCACCTCGCTCGACATCGACTGGCTGCGTCGCGCTCCGGTCCGCATCGGCGTTGACGCCGATCCGACCAGCCGCCCCGATGACGGTCTTCTGGACGCTCGCCTGTTCACCGGCGTCAGCCGCATCGATCGTCCGCGCTGGGGTCAGACCACCCTGGCAAACGTCCAGCAGCCCAGCGACCTGACGAACCCGAACGTCCCCTACGAAGACTGCTTGCCGGGAGCCGACGCGGCGAACTTCAGCTATTCCGCCAACTGCTTCGGCGTCACGCCCGGCAAGACCTTCTGGTACGACGGGACGACGGCGCGCTTCGCCAACTTCGGCACCCGCGTCGGCGCCACCGGCGCCAACCGCCCCTACAACATCGGCGGCGACGGCGAGAACCCGGCCGAATTCTCGACCGGTTCGCGCGTGCCCCGTTCGGAATCGCAGCGCTACCAGGTCGGCGCCAACTTCAAGATCACCGACAACATCACCGCCTACGGTGAAGCCAAATACGTCACCGAAGACACCTTCGACGTCGGTCAGCCGACCTTCTTCGACATCGATCTGGTCAACTCGTACGGAACCAACAGCGCCAACCCGGTCTATGCGGTCAACAATTTCGACCTGCGCTGGTCGGACAACGCCTTCCTGCCGAGCAACGTGAAGGACGCGATCCGCACCAACCTGGTCCAGACCTACCTGCCGCCGACCGCCGGCGCGCCGGGCGCCCTGGGCCCGCAGGTCCTGCTCCAGAACGCGCGTCACAGCATGTTCGGTCCGGACCGCACCCAGGACAACACCCGTGAACTGCAGCGCTATGTCGCCGGGGTTCGCGGCGACCTGGGCAACTTCTCGGTCGTCAAGGATATCAGCTTCGACGTGGGCTACACCTACGGCAAGGTCGAGGTCGAGAACCGCGAACGCGGCGTGGACGGCCAACGCTTCGCCCTGGCCATCGACTCGGTCGTGGACGTCGCAGGTGTCGTGAACGGCCGTCCGGGCGAAATCGTCTGCCGGGTTCAGCGGTCCAATGCACTCGGCGTGCCGAACCGCCTGCTCGACGCTGACGGCAACGTCATCCAAGAGGGCCTGCAGGACTACCAGCGTGGCGGTGATCTGCGCGACACCGCCTATGGCCGCGCCTCGATCAACGACTGCCAACCGCTGAACGTGTTCGGCAAGGGCAACCAGAGCCAGGCCGCCCTGGACTACATCGACGCCACCATCCACGTCACCGAGCGCAACGAGCAGCAGCAGGGGATCGCCTCGATCTCCGGTAGCCTCTGGGACTTCTGGGGCGCCGGTCCGATCGGCGTCGCCCTGGGCGGCGAGTATCGCAAGGAATCGACCGAAGCCACCGGCCGCGACCGCGACACCGATGGCCGACTGCTGTTCCTGAACACCGGTCCGGACTTCCCGGAAGCCAGCTACGAGAGCAAGGAAGTCTTCGCCGAGCTTTCGGTGCCCCTGTTCCGCGACAACTTCCTGGGTGAGTACGCCGAGCTCAGCGGTTCCTACCGCTACGCCGACTATTCGACCGTCGGCGGCACTGACGTTTATGGGGTCAACCTGGTCTATCGTCCGATCCAGGACATCACCTTCAAGACCAGCTACAACACCTCGTTCCGCGCGCCGAACCTGGGTGAGAATTTCGCGCCCAACAGCCAGACCTTCGCCAACGGCATCGTCGATCCCTGCACCACGCTGAACATCGCCGCCGTCAACGACGCCGAGACGAAGACCAACCGGATCAACAACTGTACGGCTCTGGCGGCCGCCCAGGGTCTGTCCTTCGACTTCGCAGGGATCACGCCGCAGAACACCGACGACTTCCGCCCGAACTACACCTCGGGGATCGCGGGTCTCGCCGGCGGCAACCCCAACCTGAGGCCGGAAGAATCGGACTCGTTCACCTTCTCGGTGGCCCTGCGTCCGCGCTTCATTCCGAACTTCAGCCTGGTGCTGGACTACTATGAAATCGGCATTGATGACGTGATCGCGGCGGTGTCGGCTGACACGGCGGCGGCCAACTGCGTCAACGGTGCGACGCTGAACGCCGACGCCTGCTCGACCATCTTCCGTACCGGCGGCGTCAGCCCGTTCGCCGTCGGCAACTTCATCGAGCGGTCGTTCAACTACGCCTCGCTGAAGACCCGCGGTCTGGACTTCAATGCCCGCTACCGTCTCGACACCGCCGACATGTTCGGTCGCGACCTGGGCCGGTTCGACTACTCGCTGGCCGGCTCCTGGCTGATCACCCAGCAGCAGTACCTCAACGAGTCGGATCCGTCGGACTACGACGAACTGGCCGGCACGCTCTACTACCCGCGTGTCCGCATGACCTCGTCGCTGACCTGGACGCCGAACGACACCTGGAGCGTCAACTGGACGGCGGACTGGCAGACGGCCCAGAACATCGTCTACCCGCGCGACTACGTGTCCAACATGGACTCGCGTCAACCGAACGAGCTGAACACCGGCAACTTCGTCCGGAACGACTTCACCTTCCGCTACAACGTCAACGACGACCTGGCGCTGCGGGCGGGTGTGGTCAACGCCTTCGACGCCGAACAGGCGCCGTACCTGGGCACGACGCTCTACTCGAACTTCGACCCCTACGGCCGCCGCTTCTTCATCGGCCTGAACTACAAGGCCTGGTAAGCCAGACCTCCGAAGATCCGACGGGAGGCGTTCCAGCGCCTCCCGTCATCGACTTCCGGCGCATGGAGAGATGCGCCGGGATCGGGAATTCCCGTTCAGCCGATCGCTCCTTTCTTCCAGAAGGGCGCACCAGGAAGGGCGAAGAAGGATATTCCGCGAAAAGAAGGCCCGACGGACATCGCCCCATGTTCGCCGGGCCTTTTCGCATTCTGGAGGGTGTTGGAGGCGAGGCCGGGCCTCTACTGGACGCCCAGGATCCAGCCCTCTTCCTGCTCGACCTGTTCGATCAGTTCGGGCGAGGCGTCCTTCGGCGGAGCGAAGGCCCGGGCCAGCTCGCCCTTGTCGTCCAGTTCGGCGAAGGCCATGGCCGTGGTGCGAACCTGGGCCTGATCCTTGAACTCGCCCTCGGCGACGGTGGTGGGCCACATCGAGGGCCAGACCTCGGCGACCAGCACAGACAGGGGCTCGACGTCGGCGGCGTCCAGGGCGCGCCAGCCGGTGCCGAAGGGCCAGACGGCGGCCGAGGCGCCCAGGCTTTCCAGCAGGCGGCGCACGGCCGGGATGCCGACCAGGGTCTGGCCGCCCACGGCGCCGGCGCCGTGCATCTGCCAGTTGGACTTGGGCTGCAGCCGGCCCTTGCGCACGGCGTTCTCGGTCGCGCGGTATTCGGGGATGTCGGCGCCGGCCCCTGCGGGCGGCTTGGTCGTGGTCAGCCAGCGCTGCGCCTGATTGGCGGGCGAGCCCCAGAAGGGCCAGGCCTCGTCCGTCATCAGCCGGTTCATCTTGGCCGCGACCTGATAGCGGTTGTTGGTGTTGTCCGGCTTGTCGACGATGTTGGCCGCGATGAATTTCCACATCGCCGACCAGATCGGCTCGCCGGTCAGCTTCAGGCGCGCGGCCGTGCCCGTGGGGTAACCCAGGGAGAAATCGAAGCCGACCAGGACGCGGTCGCCCCGCTTGCGATGATCGGCCAGGATGGAGGCCAGCAGGGCCTCGCCCTCGGCGCGCGTCGCGACATTGTGGGTCTCGGTATAGAGGCGGAAGCGCACGTCGCGCTTGGCCACCCCGATCCATACGGAGTTCTCGCCGAGTTTCTTGCCCTCGGCGGCGGTCCAGTCAGCGATCACATAGGCGTCGAAAAGGCGGGCCACGGCGGGCTCCTCAGATTACTCAGGCACGAAAGGAATGGGGGCTTCTAGCGTTCCCCGTCGCTCGCCGAAAGGGCGATCAGGCCTTCAACAGCGCTTCGAGGTGGGACAACCAGCGGCGGCCCAGGCGCAGGGCCTCGGCGGGGGAGCCGGTCTGGGCCGGGGCCACAGCGTTCCACAGGGCCAGTTCGAACTCGGGATAGCGGGCGTCCGCGAACATCAGCCGCAGGGTGACCTGTTCGGCGTCGGGGGCCATGACGTCCAGCGACTTGCGCGGTTCGCCGCGGCGGATACGGGCCAGGACGTGGCCGTCGACGATAACCTCGCCGCCCTCGACCTCCTCGAAGCCATAGACCAGACCGTGAGCGCCGCGGTCCCAGAGGACGGCGATCTGGCCCCCGTCGAAGTCAAGACCGGCCGCCCGGCCCTCGGTCGGCGACAGGGCCTCGGCCTCGGGCTGGACGCCCAGGGACTTGAGCAGGGCGCGGCGCATCCGGCGCTCGGGCTCCATCCACCAGTTCAGCGTCAGGGCGCCGGTGGTCAGGGCCGCGGCGGCGAGGCCGACCAGCAGAATGACCCGCAGCGCCTCGCCCATCAGGCCGCCAGCTCGATCACCACGGGGACGTGGTCCGAGGGCTTTTCCATGTCGCGGGCGTCGCGGTGGGTCTCAACACCCCGGAACCGGTCGGCGGCCTGGGGCGAGAGCAGGTGGAAGTCGATGCGGATGCCGTTGTTCCTCTGCCAGGCGCCCGCCTGATAGTCCCAGAAGGTGTAGGTCCCGGGCGGCTGCTCGCCCAGTTCGCCGGCCTCCGACAGACCCAGCCACTTCAACGCCTTGAAGGCCGCGCGGCTTTCGGGCTGGAACAGGGCGTCGCCGACCCAGTCGGCAGGGTTCTTCGCATCGACCGGCTCGGGAATGACATTGTAGTCGCCGCACAGGACAAAGGGCTCCTCCAGCGCCAGCAGCGCGCGGGCGTGGGCGTTCAACCGGTCGAACCAGGCCAGCTTGTACGGAAACTTGCCGGTGCCGACGGGATTGCCGTTCGGCAGATAGATGGCCCCGACGCGCACCGGGACGGGCGCCTCGACCAGGGCCTCGATGTAGCGCGCCTGATCGTCGTCGGCGCCGTCAGGCCCCGCGCCCTCGGCCCCGGGCAGGCCGCGCCGGATGTCGCTGAGGGGGAATTTCGAGAGGATGGCCACGCCGTTATAGGTCTTCTGGCCGTGGGTCTCGACGTTATAGCCCAGCCGCTCGAACTCTTCGCGCGGGAACTTCTCGTCGATCGTCTTGATCTCCTGGAAGCAGACGACATCGGGCGCCGCGGCCTCAAGCCAGGCCAGCACCGTCGGCAGGCGGGCGTTGACGGAGTTGACGTTCCAGGTGGCGATACGCATGCCCCGGACGCTAGGGCGATCCGCTGAAAAGCGAAAGAGCCGCCCCGCTTTCGCAGGACGGCTCTTCAAACCTCGGGATGGAGGCTGTCTTAGCGCTGGGTCGTGGGCGCGGGCGCCGGGGCGGCTTCCGGAGCGGCCGGAACGACCGTCAGGGTGCAGCCGCCGCCGATCCGCTGGGCCTCGGCGCAGGGATAGACCTGCTGCACGGCCATGGCGTTGTCGAAGCGGGCGATCAGGCCATCGCCGGCCGCGCATTTGGCTTCATAGAAGGAGCCGTTGGCGTTGTTGCCCATGTAGCGGGCTTCGCTGACGTCACAGGCCGAGGCGGCGCTGCCCTCGAACCACTTCTTCAGCGTGGCGGCCTGTTCGGCGGCGGTGGTGTATTTGCAGGTGGCGTTGCGGCTGACGAGCTTCAGGCACTCGGTGTGAGTCCAGCCTTCGGCGGTCTTTTCGAGCCAGTAGCCGTCCGAGTTGGCGCAGCCCACTTCGTAGATGACGTTGCCGCTCGTCGACTTCCCGACCGAAGAGCCCTGATCGACGGTGCAGTTCTGGATGCCGGCCTGGGTGGCATAGGCGGCGACCACGGCGAGGACATTCTTGTTCGGTTCCATCGCGCACTGCAGGCCGACGTCGGCGGCAGGATCGCGCGATCGGCTGATGTCGGCCTGGCCGGACAGGATCACGCAGTCGACGGCCTGGGGCGGGGTGGTGGCCATCAGGATGAAGCCCGGACCCGTTGCGCAGGTGACTTCATAGACCGACTGCTTTTCAGCATTCGTCCCGCGCAGGGTGGCGTCGGCGACCGTGCAGCCGCTGTTGGTCGAGGCGGCCAAGGCCGTGGCGGCGGCCTTTACCTGTTCCGGGTTCGGCGCAGCGGGCTGGCGACCGCGCTGGCGCTGGCCCTCACGGTCGTTGCGGTCGCCGCCGACCCGACCGGGAAGGACGCGCTCGCCGGTGACCGTGGTCTCGTTGCCATTCGAGGTCGTTCCCGGCGCATTGGGGTTGCCTTGGGTGGTCTGGGCCAAGGCGGGGCCGCCGGCGGCCAGAAGCAGGGCCGAACCTAGGGCGACAAGCAGGCGATTGAACACGGCGAAGGCCTCCGGATGGAACAATTCGTGGGTTGCATGGCCCGCCGTTGTGTCGCGGTCAAGGCGTGGTTTTTGTCGCGTCAGGACGGGAACGCCTTCCACCCGATCTCGCTCCCGCCTGCCGCGTATTCCTGTGCAGATGACGGTTGCGGCGCCTGACCGTCGCCCATGTCCGAGGGCCGACTGGACGGGGATCGGCGGATGGGTTTATGTGCCAGCGTTTCGATTGGAGACTGACTTGGCCGATGGCGTGATACCGACGGAGACTGTGTCCGGACCCCGCACCGAACGGGGCCTGACCTATCCGCTCGGCGCGCCGCCGGTTCCGGGCCAGGCCGTGCAGGCCGCCCCCGGCGTGCTGTGGCTGCGCCTGCCTCTGCCCATGTCGCTGGACCATATCAATGTCTATGCGCTCGCTGATGGCGACAGCTGGACCCTGGTCGACACCGGTCTCTACACCAAGGCCTCTATCGCGGGCTGGGAGGCGGCCTTCGCGGGACCTCTGGGCGGCAAGCCGGTGAAACGGGTGATCTGCACCCATATGCATCCCGACCACCTGGGCCTCGCCGGATGGCTGTGCGAGCGGTTCCGGGTTCCGCTGCTGATGTCGCGGCTTGAGTATGTCACGGCCCGGATGCTGGTTGCCGACACCGGTCCGGCCCCGCCCGAGGGCGAGACCTTCTTCCGTGCGGCCGGCTGGGACGACGAGCGGATCGACGGCTGGCGGCGCGAGTTCGGCCGCTTCGGCAAGGGCGTTTATCCCATGCCCCAGAGCTACCAGCGGCTCAGCGAGGGCGACGACATTGAGATCGGCGGCGACGTCTGGACCGTGGTCGTCGGCAACGGCCATTGCCCCGAGCATGTCTGTCTGTGGCGCAAGTCGGACGACGTCTTCCTGTCGGGCGATCAGATCCTGCCGCGCATCTCGTCCAATGTTTCGGTCTGGCCGACGGAGCCGCTGCAGGACCCGCTGGGCGACTGGCTGACCTCGCTGGCGAAGCTGCGCGCCCTTCTGCCGGAGGGACTTTTTGTCCTGCCGTCGCACGGGGAGCCCTTCACCGGGGTCCATACCCGGCTCGACGCCCTGACCAAAGGGCATCATGCGGGCCTGACCCGGCTGGAGCGGGCGCTGCGCGAGCCGCGGCGGGCCACCGACGTCTTCTCCAGCCTGTTCGCCCGCCCCATCGGCGACGGCGTCTTCGGCATGGCCACCGGCGAGAGCGTGGCCCACCTCAACTATCTGGAAGCGCAGGGGCGCGCCCGCCGCGACCGCGACGCCGACGGGGTCGACTGGTGGACCGCCACCCGAACCGACACTGAAATCGGGAACGATCCCGAAGAGGAAACGACCGCATGAGCGACCCCATCCGCACCGAACTCAGCGACGGCGTCCTGACCGTCACCCTGGCGCGGGCCGAGAAGAAGAACGCCATCACCCAGGCCATGTACGCCGCCCTCGCCGAGGCGACGGAGCAGGCCCAGACCGACGCCGCCGTGCGGGTTCTGGTGTTCAAGGCCGAGGGCGACAGCTTCTCCGCCGGCAACGACATCGCCGACTTCATCGCCATCGGGACCAGCGGCGGCGGCCAGATGCTGGACGCGCCCGTCTTCCGCTTCCTCAAGAGCCTGGCCGAGCTGGACAAGCCGGCGGTGGCGGCGGTGCGCGGCCGCGCCGTCGGTATCGGCGTGACCCTGCTGCTGCATTGCGATCTGGTGGTCGTCGCCGAGGACGCTCTGCTGTCGACGCCCTTCGTCAACCTGGCCCTGGCGCCCGAGGCGGCCTCGTCGCTGCTGCTGCCGATGGTCATGGGCCATCAGCGGGCCTTCGAGATGTTCGCCCTGGGCGAGCCCATCGACGGCAAGACGGCCTTCGCCTGGGGCCTGGCCAACCGTTGCGTCCCGGCCGCCGAGGTCGAGGCCGTCGCCGACGGTCTGGTGGCCAGGCTGGCGGCCCGCGCGCCCAATTCCATCCGCAAGACCAAGCGGTTGATGCGCGACGCCGAGCAGATCTGGGCCCTCATGCAGCGTGAGGGCGAGGCCTTCGGGTCGCAGCTGTCCAGCCCCGAGGCGATGGAGGCCTTCATGGCCTTCAGCCAGAAACGTGCGCCGGATTTCTCGAAAGCCGGTTGAAACCGTCGCATTCAGGGCCTAGGTGCGCGCGCCATGACCGCCGCCGCCGTCCTTCGCAACACGTCTCTGGCCATCACGCCGGAATTGCCGTCCGACCGCGCCGCGGTCGAGGCGCTGGTTCTGGCCGCCTTCGGCCCGGGCCGTTACGCCAAGACGGCCGAGCGGATTCGTGAGCACGCCCGCATGACCCTCGGTCTCGTCGCCCGCGACGGCGACCGCATCGTCGGTTCGGTGCATCTTTGGGCGGTGAAGGTGGGCGAGGTGTCCGCCGTCTTCCTGGGCCCCATCACCGTCGATGCGACCTGCCGCAAGGGCGGGCTGGGCGGCGATCTGGTCGCGGCCTGTATCGAGGCGGCGCGTCAGGACGGCGTGGGCGGCGTGCTTCTGGTCGGCGATCCGCCCTATTTCGAGCGCTTCGGCTTCCTGCCCGCGCCGGACGCCATTCTACCGGGACCGGTCGATCGCCGCCGGGTCATGTGGCTGCCGATCACGGCGTCGGTTCCCACAGGCCCGGTGACGCCTGTCGCCTGAGCGGGTTTGCGGCGCGGGCTTCACGCGCTTAAGTCGGGGCATGACGGATCAACCGACAGGACTCGCAGGGATCGCCGCCGCCGCGAAACAGGCGCCGGGCCGCGGCCTGCCGCCGGTGCATCTCTGGCATCCCGAGCACTGCGGCGACATCGACATCCTGATCCGCGCCGACGGGACCTGGATGCACGAGGGTTCGCCCATCGGCCGCAAGGAGCTGGTGCGGCTGTTCTCCACCGTCCTGCGCCTCGACCCGGACGGCTATCATCTGGTCACCCCCGTCGAGAAGATGAAGATCCGCGTCGAGGATCTGCCGTTCCGGGCCGTGACCATGGAGGCCCGCGAGGAGGGGCTGGCCTTCACCACCGACGTTGGCGACGAGGTCATCGCCGACGCCGAACACCCTATCGTGGTCGAGACCGATCCGGTCACGGGCGAGCCCGCGCCGCGCATTCGGGTGCGCGCCGATCTCGAGGCCCGCATCGCCCGCACCGTCTTCTACGATCTGGTCGAGATGGCCGAGGTGGTCGACGGGCGGCTGACGGTCAGCTCGGCGGGCCAGCGCTTCCCCCTCGGCCCCGTCGGAGCGGGCGTCGAATGAGCCTCGCATCCCTGAAGGCGCGTCTGATCGAGCGCCTGCATTCGCCCGAGAGCTGGCGGCCGGACGCGGACGCCGAACGCTCGGACTTCGATCTCAATCCGGGCCTGACCCCGGACGGCAAGCCGCTGAAGCCGGCGGCGGTGCTGGTGCCCGTCATCGCCCATGCGGACGGAGCCACCGTCCTCTTGACCCGCCGCGCTGACACCCTGACCAGTCACTCGGGCCAGATCGCCTTCCCCGGCGGACGTCATGAGGCCGGCGAGACCGCCGTCCAGACCGCCCTGCGCGAAGCCAATGAAGAGGTTGGCCTCGACCCCGCCGTTGTCGAGGTGCTGGGGATCATGCCCGCCTATCGGACCGGCACGGGCTTTCTGATCACGCCTGTGATCGGCTGGATCGCCTCGGCCCCCGCACTGACCGCCCAGGACAGCGAGGTCGCGGACATCTTCGAGGTCCCGTGGGACTTCCTGATGAACGTCGCCAATCACCAGCGCGGCCACATGGACCCGCCCGAGGGGCCGCGCCGCTGGTTCTGGGCCATGCCGTTCGAGAACCGCTACATCTGGGGCGTGACCGCCGGGATGATCCGCGCCCTGCACGATCGTCTCTATGAGGACGTCCCGAACCCCGAGGCCGCCGCCGCCGAGGATGCGGCGTGAGCGCTTCCGTTGCTGAACAACCCTGGCTGAGCGACCCCGCTACCCGGGCGGTGCTCGACGCGCTTCAGGCCGCCGGCGGTCCCGACTGCGTCCGCTTCGTCGGCGGCTGCATCCGCAACGCCCTGATGGGACAGTTGGTCGACGACCTCGATCTGGCCACCCGGCTGCTTCCCGAAGCGGCCATGGCGGCGCTCCAGAAGGCCGGGCTGAAGGTCGTGCCGACCGGCATCGCCCACGGCACGGTGACGGCGGTGTCCAAGGGTCGGCCCTATGAGATCACCACCCTGCGCCGCGACGTCTCGACCGATGGGCGCAACGCCACCGTGGCCTTCACCGACGACTGGGCCGAGGACGCCGCCCGCCGCGACTTCCGCCTCAACGCCCTCTACGCCGATGCGGACGGGCAGGTGTTCGATCCGACGGGGCAGGGCGTCGAGGACGCGCGCGAGGGCCGCATCGTCTTCGTCGGCGACCCGGAGACCCGGATCCGCGAGGATTACCTGCGCATCCTGCGCTTCTTCCGCTTCTTCGCCTGGTACGGCCGGGGCGAGCCGGACGCGGCGGGGCTGAAGGCCTGCGCCGACCTGTCCGAGGGCATGGTGCGGCTGTCGGCCGAGCGGGTGTCGAAGGAACTGCTCAAGCTGCTGGCCGCGTCCGATCCGCGTCCGGCCGTGCGGGCGATGGCGCAAGCCGGGGTTCTCGCGCGCATCCTGCCGGAGGCCGAGGAGGCGGCGGCTTTCGAGGTCATGGTCGGCCTGACGGACGATCCGGCCCTGAGGCTGTCAGCCCTGCTGTCCCCCGACCCGGTGAAGGTCGAGGCGGCGGCCCGACGGCTGCGCCTGCCCAACGCCATGCGCGACCGGCTGCTGGCGGCGGCTGGCGGGGAGGTCGATCCGGCGACGGACGCCCGCGCGGCCCGGGCCCTGATCTATCGTCTGGGCAAGCCGACGTTCGCCGACCGTGTGCTCAGGGCCGAAGCTCGCTCCGGTCGCCCCGGCGCGGGTGCTGCCCTGCTGGACCTCGCAGACCGCTGGCCGGTCCCGCGTCTGCCCGTCGGCGGGCGTCAGGTCGCGGCGGCGGGTCTGGCGGCGGGCCCCCTGACCGGTCAGGTGCTGGCGGCGTTTGAAGACGGCTGGGTCGGGGACGACTTTCCGACCGAAGGCCATGCCGAACGGCTCAGGGCGTTGATTGAGGCTCTGCCAGCGTCAGGCGGGTGATCACCGGCCGGTGGTCCGATCCGGTGCGTTTCCCGATCTCGCGGCCGACCACGGCCAGATCGGGCGTGCGATAGACCTGGTCGATGGTGAAGCCGAAGATCGCCGGAACCTGCGCAGGCCAGGTGCCGGGCCAGCCGGGATTGGCTTTCATCCCGGTCTCCGTCTGGATCTGGCGGCCGATGCGGCCGCTGGAGACGCTGTTGAAATCGCCGGCGACGACGGTGTGGTCGCCGAGGAGGATCATGAGATCGCTGAGGGCGCTCGCCTGCCGGATCTGCTCCCACTGGATCTGGTAGGGCCAGGGGCGCGTGACATGGGCGCCGACGACGTTGAGCGGGCCGAACGGGGTGTCCACCTTCACAATGGCGCCGTTGAAGCGGGAGGGGGTCAGGGGGAAGCGGGAGGCGATCACGCTGGCGTCGCGCGCGCCGCGGGCGCTGTCGCTGGCGATCCTTCGGTTCGGATAGCCCGCCAGCACCGTGTCCAGCTGCCGGACAAGCGCGGGCGAGGTCTCGATGAGGACGACGATGTCCGGATCGGCGGCGGCGATGGAGGCCCGGACCTTCGCCGCGTCGGTGTTCAGATAATAGAGGTTGGCCGAATACAGCGTCACGACCGGAGCGCCTGGGCGCGGTTTGCCGCGATCCGCCATCGCCTGGGGCCAGACGGCCCCGATCAGGAGCGCCGTGACGACCAGGGCGCTGATCAGGGCGGTACGCAGCCGCAGGACGGCAAGGATCGCCACGAGGATCACCGTCGCGGCCAGGGCCGGGGCCGGGAACTGGGCCAGAATGTCCGGCCAGCGGTGGTCCAGCCCGCTCAAGGCGGCCACGCCGACCGCCAGCGGCGCCGTCAGCGCCCCGATCGCCAACACCGTCGCGACCCGCCTCAGAACCGTCCGTCCGTCCGGGCCGCGCATTGTCCAGCTGATCGGCTGATGCTGTGGGCCGCGGTCGGACAGCAGCTTGGGCATACGGCCTTGCCTTTTTGGTGAACGCGGTTCGAGATGGGGCGTTGGGTATCCGCTGCGGAGGGAAGATGGCCAGGCGGACGATCAAGGATATCGAGAAAATCTGGTCCAATGTCGAGGGCGTCAAAAAGCTCTCGGACCGGGCGGTCGGCATCGGCCCGTTCGGCATCGGTCTGGATGGTCTGCTGGCCTTCGTGCCGGGGGTGGGGCTGGTCTATACGGTCGGAGCCGCCGGTTGGCTGCTGATCCAGGCGGCGCGGGCCAAGGCCTCGCCCTCGACCTTGCTGCAGATGACGACCTGGCTGGGGCTGGACACGGTCACCACCCTGACCGGCGAGGCCTTCTTCCTGCCTGCCGATGTGATCGACGTCCTCTTCCCCGGGCACCTTCTGGCGGCCAAGGCCCTGCAGAAGGACATCGCCTCGACCCACTGGGTGGAGGGCTCGGAGCGCGACGCCAAGGCTTCGGGCGAGCATGAACGGCATCTCGAGACGGTCCGTGGCGACCGCAAACTCAAGCGCGTCGTCTATCTGCACGACTGAGCGATTTTTTCGACCCGCGGACGCATCCGGACCCTTGGGGCTGACGTAGCTCACGCGACCGGGCGTGCGGGACGGTTCACCCCTCCCGAGCGGTCCTGACAGCCGCGTCCCGGTCAGCGGGGAGACCACACGAGCCCTTCCACGGTCTCCCCGCACCCCTCCATCAGGCGCCGATAGGGCGCCTCGATCCGGCGGGCGCACGTAGCGTCGGGCCAAAACCGCCACGATTTCCGACTGTTGAACTGAAAGCATCGGCCTGAGCCCGCCCTGGTCGGCGCCGGCAGGACACTGATCTCCGCAATCGATGGAGATCGGAAATGAGTGACGACGCCAGCGCCCGTCTGGGCCTGTCCTATCTGGCCGCGGGCCAGCTTCAGAAACATGTGACCCTGAACGAGGCCCTGACCCGGCTCGACGCCCTGATTCAGATGCGGGCGGTCAGCCGTTCGACGGCGGCCCAGCCGGCGTCACCCGCCGACGGGGCGCTCTACATCCTGCCCGCCTCGCCGACAGGGACGGTCTGGGCCAGCCGCAGCGCCGGCGACCTGATGCGGTTCGAGGCGGGCGGCTGGACGACCGTCACGGTTCCCGACGGCGCCCTGGTGTGGATCGCTGACGAGGACCTCTTCGTCGTGCGCGACGGCCCCGCCTGGGTCGCTCTGGGCCAGAGGCTGGGCGCGGTCCAGGGGCTGACCCGGCTGGGCCTGAACACCACGGCGGATGCGACCAACCCCTTCGCGGCGAGGATCAACAAGGCGCTGTGGACCGCGATCAATGTGGGTGACGGCGGCGACGGTGATCTGCGCATGACTTTCAACAAGGAGGCGGCGGCCGATGTCCTGTCCCTGCTGTTCCAGAGCAACTGGGGCGGCCGGGCCGAGCTGGGCCTGATCGGCGACGACGATCTGACGCTGAAGGTCAGCGCGGACGGCTCGACCTGGCGCACGGCCCTGACCGTGGACCGGTCGACGGGGGCGGCGGCCTTCCCGACCGGCTGCGGCCGGGCGGAGACCACGGTCCTGACCAGCGGCGCCACCTGGACTGTGCCCGCCTGGGCGCGGCGGATCGAGGCGGTGGTCGTCGGCGGGGGCGGGGGAGGCGGCTCGGGCTGCGCCGGGGCATCGGGAGCCAGCCGGTTCGGCGGCGGAGGCGGCGGTGCGGGCGGCGCCTGCACGGCCGTGTGGACGGCGGCGGATCTGGCCTCGACCCTGACGGTCACCGTGGGCGCCGCAGGCTCGGCGGGGGCTTCGGTCGCATCGGGGACCGGCAACGCGGGCGGAACGGGCGGGGGGAGTGCGATCGCCAGCGGCGGCGTGACTCTGATCAGCGCGCCAGGCGGGGTGGGCGGGGCAGGGGGCGGCGCGTCCTCCGGGACCGGCGGCGCGGGCGGGGCGGGCTTTCCGGCCTCCAACGGCGGCGGCGCGGCTTCGGTCACGGCGACCTCCGGCGTCGGTGCGGCCCTGACCCGGCCGGACGGCTCGGGCGGCGGCGGCGCGGGTGGCGGTCTCGATTCCGCCAATACGGTTCGGGCCGGAGGCGCGGGCGGAGCGGGCGGCAGCCTGGCCACCCCGGCCAACGGCGGTGCGGGCGGCAATGCGGCCGTGGGCTCCGCCGGAACGGCGGCCTCGACGCCTGCACGCTCCTGGGCCGGCGGCGGCGGCGGCGGCGGGGGGGCCTCGACCACGACCGGGTTTGCCGGCGCGTCCGGTGCGGCGGGCGCAGGCGGCGGGGGAGGCGGCGCTGGCGTGACCGCTTCGGGCGCCGGAGGGCCAGGGGGCATGGGCCTGGTTCGGCTGACCGCGATCGGATGAGCCCGATGACAGCGGATCCCCCCGAAATCGAACTGCTGGACCCGGAGGTCTTCGAGGCCCCGCGCCGGCTCTCCCGCGACGATTGCCGCGAACACCTCGGAGGCGACGGCTGTCGTCGTGCGCCTCCGACCGACCCTGAACAGGATGACGACCGATGACCGACCTGCAAACCCCGCCCGCCTCCCAGCCCGTCTCCCAACCTGCGCCATTGGCGGAGGGGCGCTGGCTCTGGCGGCGCGTCTATGTGTTCGGCGTCAGCCTGGGCCTGTGGGGCCTGCTGGCTGGAATCGTCCGGACCTCGACGCCGCAGACCCTGCCGCATCTCGCCGACGGGCTGATGGGGCTGCTGGCCCTGCTGCTCATCCTCTACCTCGTGGCGCCCACCGCTGAGCAGTTGCTCGAACTCATCGCGGACATGCAGCCGAGGCTCGGAAGGGAGCGCTGAGCGTCCATCCTCCGCCATTGTCCGTGAGCGGACGAGGTGAAGTGGCGGTGTTTGGCGGTGTGGCGGTGTTTTCAAACCGCCAAACCCGGCAATCCGTGCCGGGCTCCCGGCAATTTTTGCCGCCGTCGCGGCTTTCACCCGGCAGGGCTTGCCGGGTCCAAAGCGTGGTTAAGCGAAAGTACCGTAAGAAAAACAACGAAACCCGGCTCTGGCACGGTGTCGAGAGCGAACGGCGGTGTCTGGCGCGGCCCTTGCTCAGGGTCTCTCCGAGCAAAATGCTCCCGACGGCTAAAATGGCGGTCGGACACCTTGAAACAAGGACTATGGTCATGGCTGTGAACAGCGTGAACACGAACGCGGGCGCTCTGGTCGCCCTGCAAAACCTGAACGCCACGAATACCGAACTGGGCACCGTCCAGTCGCGTATCAACACCGGCAAGAAGGTCAACTCCGCGAAAGACAACGGCGCTATCTGGGCTATCGCCCAAGGTCAGCGTTCGGAAATCTCGGCTCTGGGCGCCGTCAAGGACTCCCTGGCCCGTGGTTCGTCCGCCGTGGACGTCTCCATCGCTGCCGGCGAGTCGGTCTCCGACCTGCTGACCCAGCTGAAGGAAAAGGCCCTGGCCGCGACCGACAAGTCGCTGTCGACGGCTTCGCGCAGCGCCCTGAACGAAGACTTCAAGGCGATCCGCGATCAGATCACCACCGTGGTCACCAACGCCAAGTTCAACGGCATCAACCTGCTGGATAACTCCACGGGCACCGCCGGCTACAAGGCGCTCTCGAACACCACCGGTTCGACCATCAAGGTTGCCGGTGAAAACCTCTCGCTGGGCGGCGCCAACGTCACCGTCGCTGCGACCACCACCATCGGCACCTCGACCCTGGCCACCACGGCTCTGGGTCTGGTCAACGCCTCGATCGACAAGGTCTCCGCCTCCCTGGCTCGCCTGGGCACCGGCGCCAAGTCGCTCGAAACCCATGCTACGTTCGTCGGCAAGCTGTCGGACGCCATGGAAGCGGGCGTTGGCAACCTGGTCGACGCCGACCTCGCCAAGGAAAGCGCTCGTCTGCAGTCGCTGCAAACCAAGCAACAGCTGGGTGTGCAGGCTCTGTCGATCGCCAACCAGTCGACGTCGGTCCTGCTGGGCCTGTTCCGCTAATACACTCTCGGAAGGGCGGGACTTCGGTCCCGCCCGACCTTGACCCTTCATCCTCATCAGGGAGCCGAATCTAGCACTCGGCGCAGGGAGTCATGGAAACCAATGCAAAGCTGAGTCTTGTAATCCCCCCTCCCGCCGTCGCGCCCGCGACGACCGGAAACGAACCCTCCGTCCCCCAGGCTTCCAGTGAAGTCGAACAGGCCGCCCAATACCGGCTGGTGATCGAGGAAGGCCCGACCATCGGGTCGTTCATCTACAAGACCATGGACAGCGCCACCGGCGAGATCGTCCGTCAGTTCCCCCGGGAACAGGTGATCCGCATGGCGGAAGCGAAGAAATACGATGCGGGATCGGTGATCGACACCACCGCCTGACAACCGAACCCGACGCTCCGGCGCGGGGATCGAAACAAATCTTTCGCCACCCAGGGAGCCCCTGGCGTGGTTAAAATGCGTGGTTATCGCGCGTTAACCATCCGCTCACTTGTTAACCATAAGCTGGCTGGAACTTTCCGGGGCTATCAAAACGATGAGCAACAGCGTCCTTACCAATTCCGCAGCCGCGATCGCGCTGCAGAACCTGACCACGACCAACAACAAGCTGACGGACGTGCAAGGCCGTATCAGCACCGGATTGAAGGTCCAGGGCGCCAAGGACAACGCCGCGGTCTGGGCTATCGCCCAGAGCCAACGCGCCGACGTCGGGGCCCTGGGGGCGGTGAAGTCCAGCCTGGACCGCGCGACCTCGATCGCCGACGTGGCCCGCTCCGCCGGCGAATCGGTCTCGGACCTGCTGAACCAGCTGAAGGAGAAGGTCGTCGCGGCCAAGGATCCTTCGCTGACGACCCAGTCGCGCAAACTGCTCAACTCCGACTTCAAGGCCCTGCTGGGCGCGATCAAGTCGGCGGTCGACAACGCCACCTTCGACGGCGGTAACGTCCTGAACGGCTCCCTGCCGACCGGGCTGAAGTTCCTGGCCAACTCCGACGCCAGCGCGTTCGTGACCCTGTCCACGCAGAACCTGAGCCTGTCGGGTTCGATTCTCAGCCTGGGCATGGCCGACAGCCTGCTGACCATGACTGGGGCGACCACCGCCCTGAACAAGCTCGACAATTCGATCACGGCCGTGAACGCGGCGCTCGGCGCGCTTGGCTCGCAGGCCAAGCAGATCGAGGCGCACAACACCTTCGTATCCAAGCTGACGGACACGCTGGAATCGGGCATCGGCAACCTGGTGGACGCCGATCTGGCCAAGGAAAGCGCCCGTCTGCAGGCGCTGCAGGTTCAGCAGCAGCTCGGCGCGCAATCGCTGTCGATCGCCAACCAGTCGCCGCAGGTCATCCTCAAGCTGTTCCAGTAAGCGCGGATCAGCGCCTGGGCTGAGGCGCTCCGATCATCACCGGGGCAGGGCGGCGACGCGGCGCATGGGCGCGGTCGCCGAACCCGTAAAGCGCAAGAAAAGACTGAACCACCGACGGAAAGCTCATCGCGACGCTCCAGAGTATCAAGAGCGAAGGCTGACGAGGCGAACGCTCGTCGAACCCTGCTCTCCTGAGACGCGAGGAACGCACGATTCCATGCCCGGTTCCGAGTCCGTGTTAACGGTCCGTTGCCTCTCCCCTGCGATACTGCCAAGTCGGAGGTTCGTGTGACATCGGTCAACAACGGCTATCTTCTGGGTCTGTTCGGCGGGAGCTATGACGCTTCGAGCGCCACCGCCCTGACGTCCGCGATCACGAAAAAGGCCCAGCCGACCGCGCCCTGGTCCACCGGCGTCAAGGCTGCGGACCCCTCGGCCCTGGTGCGTTCGGCCCTCGCCGGCCGCAACATCATCAACGAGAACGCCGCCCAGCTCGATGTGAAGGGCGCGTCTGCCGACTACAAGAAGCTGTTCGCCATGTACCAGGGTCTGGAGACCCTGAGCGCCCTGGCCAACCGCGCCTCGACCAGCGGCCTGACCTCCAGCGAGACCGCCCTGCTGCAGAAGCGCTTCGCCTCGGGCATGGCTGAGCTCAGCAAATACATGACCACGGCCGATCTGGACGGGGTCCGCATCGTCCAGGGGACGGCCGCTGCGACCAGCAAGACCACCGCAGCCGTGCCGCGCGACAGCGCCGTCTCGATCACGGGGCCCGTCCACGAGGGGTCTCTGGATACGCCGGTCGCCGCGTTCCAGGGCGACACGAAATTCAACATCACCATCAAGGTGCCGGTCGGGCTGTCGACCAACACCACCACCGTTCCGATCGATCTGTCGAACATGGGGTCAACGCCCCGCACGATGGACAACGTTCTGGAATACATCAACAAACAGCTGTCCGATGGTGGCTTCCAGACCCGGATCGGTCGCCAGCAGATCAAGGAAGATCCCAAGACGGTCCAGGTCAACGGCAAGGCGGTCACCCTGCCGGCCGGACCCGACAAGTGGGCCCTGGCGATCCGTGGAACCTCGACGGAGACCGTGGGCTTCACCGCCGACCAGACCTCGGACGCCGTCTATGTGGTTCAGCAGGCGGGCAATGCGGCCGTGACCACGACGACCACGGTCAACGGCGTCAAGACGACCAAGACCACGACCGCCTCGACCCTCACCAACCAGATCCTGAAGTTCCAGGTCGACGGCGGCGATGCGCCGGAGCCGACCGCGGGCAATGTGGGTGAGACCCAGTGGGTCGACGGCCGCCTGTCGCAGGAAACCCTGCCCGAAGGCGTCCAGACGGTGCGGGCCAGCGCCGTCGGCCCCGACGGCTCGCTGTGGATCGTCGCCGACGTCACCGCCGGACCGGACACCCAGCCGATCAAGGGCGTCCAGGACGTCGCCCTGATGAAGTACGACAGCGCCGGCCGTCTGGTCGCGACGCGGGCCCTCGGCGCCGCCTCGACCGCCAGCGGCTATGCCCTGGCCATCGACGCCAACGGCAATGTCGCGGTGGCGGGCTCGGTCACCGGCGCGCTCAACACCTCGACCACCGATGCAGGCAAGACGGGCGACGTCGCGGGCGTCGCCGACAGCTTCGTGACCGTGTTCAACAAGGACGGCGAGGAGCAGTGGACCCAGAGGCGCGGCGCCCGGTCGGCCGATGAGGCGACCTCGGTCAGCTTCGGCGCTAACGGCGTCGTCTATGTCGCCGGGCGTTCGCAGTCGGCCATGACCGGCGCGGTCAGCGTCGGCGGCTGGGACGGCTATGTCCAGGCCTTCAAGGCCGCCGAGCCCTATCCGACCGCCGGCATCGTCTCCAAGTCCATCGGCGTGACCCAGTTCGGCACCGGCGGCGACGACAGCGTCGACGCGACCGTGGTCGACGGAAACAATCTCTATACGGCCGGCGTCGAGAACGGCCGCGCGGTGGTGCGCCAGTTCACCCTCGGCGCCGACGGCGTGCCGACCCTGGCGGCGACACGTGATCTGGGCCTGATCAGCGGCGACATCGCCGGCATCGCCGTCGCCGACGGCAAGGTCATCCTGACCGGGACCAGCCGCGACAGTGGCCTGTCGGCTGGCACGGCGACCAACGCCAACTCGGGCGGCAAGGATGTCTTCGTCGCCTCCCTGTCGACCAATCTGACCCCGGCCGCCAGCGATCGGCTGAGCTGGTACGGCACGGCGGGCGAGGACACCGCCGCCGACGTCAAGGTTCATGACGGCAAGGTCTGGATCACGGGTATCACCGGCAAGACCGAAGGCGCGCTCGCGACCGATCCGACCAAGGGCTATCTGGCCCGACTCGACCCGACGACCGGGGCGGTCGAATACGAGCAGAGCTGGACCGGCGTCGGCGATCAGGCCAAGCCCGCCACCCTGGCCGTCGCCTCCAACGGCGCCAGCGTGCTGGACCGGCTGGGCCTGCCCCAGGGCGAAATCGACCAGAGCGATTCCAAATATCTGACCGCCGCGACCTCGCTGCGGGTCGGCGACCGCTTCTATATCAGCCCGCCCGATGGCGGCCGGGCAGTGCCCGTGACCATCGAGGCCAAGGACACCCTGGCGACCCTTGCCCGCAAGATTTCGGTCGCCTCGGGTGGCAAGCTGAAGGTCACGGTCGCCTCCGAGGGGGGGACCGTCACCGGCAAGGAGGGCGAGACCACCACCACGACCGGCGGCTTCCAGCGCCTGTCGATCACTGCCAAGGACGGCGTCAAGGGCGCGATCCTCACATCGGGCGAGACGGGCCGCGACGCCTTGGCGGGCCTCGGGCTTTCGGCCGGCTATATCGGCCTGGCGACCGTCGACAAGTCGATCTCGACCTATGGCATGGGTCTGCCATCGAACCTGACGCTCAATGACGCCGCCTCGATCAAGACCTCGGGCGAGAAGCTGCAGGCTGCGCTCAAGGCGGTGCGCGACGCCTATCGCGCCCTGGCCCCGGTCGATCCGACGACGTCGGCGGCCAGCGGCACGGTTCCGGCCTATCTGACCGCCCAGATCTCGAACTATCAGGCCGCCCTCTCGCGGTTGACCGGCGGTTCCTGAACGGCGCCGGGTTCTTCGGGGTCGCAGCCTGACGGTTGGCGGTTGACCTCAAGGGCGAGGACGGGGTTATTGAGGCGCAGGTCCCCGCGAGTGCTCCATGGCGTTTCCCAACGACAATCGAACCATCATCGCGATCGGCGCCGGCCTGGTCGTCGTCGCCGCGGTGGTGGCGGGCCTGGTCTTCGCCGGCGGGGGGGACAAGACGCCTGAAGCGCCCCCTGCCTCCCGGGGCGGACTGAACATCGACCTGGCCGAGGCCCCGGTGCTGGAGACGACGCGCCAGCTGCGCTGCTTCGTCAACGGCCAGTTCGTCGGCATGGCCACCCTCGCCGACTGCGCGCGGCGCAACGGCCTGGCCACCGACGCCCTCGATGTGGGTCTGGACGAGACCGGCGCCCTGGCGGCCGCCCCGACCGCCGCCTTCGCCCCGCCGCCGGCCGCGCCTGCCGCCGATCCGGTGGTCGAGGTTCCGACCGCCACAACTCCGACCGACGCCCACCCGGCGCCCGCCCAGACCGCCGTCGTCAACGGCAGTCCCTGCCTGCGTTACACCGGGAACGAGTGGCGCACTGTCTCCACGGGGGGTACGCTCGGTCAGTGCGTCCAGGCCCTCTATGCCGGTCAGTGCGTGGGCCGCCCGGGCGACGCCCAGTACGGCCGCTGGGGCGACCAGACGCTGCGACTGGTCCCGCGCCGCGTGGAACAGTCCAGCGACAACAACCGTTTCCGCGTCCTCGCCGAACAGGACCGCAGTTGCCAATTCCCGGGATTGAACTGATGCGCCTCTCTTCCGTCGTGATCACCGGGGCCCTGACCGCAGGCCTGCTGGCCGGCTGCTCCACCCAGACCAAGGCCCCGTTCGATCAGGGCGTCTGCTACAGCGTCGCCCTGCCGGACGCGGGCGAGAAGGCAGAGCCGCGCTTCAACGTCCTGGCCCGCGACCAACCGCAGATCGAAAGCTGCGCCGCGCGGCTGGAGGATATGCGGCTTCGGTTCCTGAGCATGGGCGGATCGAATAACGACATCGTCGGCGCCTATCAGGGCCAGTTCATCTTCATCGATCGCGCCGGCGTCTGGTTCGGCAAGACCCTGGAAGGTCAGCGCTACTTCGCCCTGGCGCGGACCGGTGACGGCCGTCTGGCCACGCCCGGCACGATCGAGCGCGCGCCGGCCCAATAAGAGCGGTCGAGTCACGCCGGTTTCCGGCCTGCCTGCCAAGAACAAAGCTGGAACATCCACAAGCTTTCGTTTAGGATGCCTTAACGGGGGGTGGCTTGGCGGCCGTGGCGCGCTAGGCCGGTCCTCCGACGACTGATCGTCGGACACGGCATTCAAGCAAGCCGCAGCCCGGACGGGCGCGGGGCAGACAACGAGAGAGCATCATGGCGGGCAGCGTCAACAAGGTCATTCTGGTCGGCAACCTGGGGCGCGACCCCGAAATCCGGTCGATGCCGAACGGCGACCGCATCGCCAACTTCTCCTTGGCCACGTCGGAGACCTGGCGCGACAAGTCCTCGGGCGAGCGCAAGGAAAAGACCGAATGGCACCGCGTCTCGGTCTTCAACGACAACATCGTCAAGGTCGTTGAAAACTATGTGAAAAAAGGATCGACAGTCTACGTCGAGGGCTCGCTGCAGACCCGCAAGTGGACCGACAAGGACGGCGTCGAGAAGTACACGACCGAGGTCATCATCGGCCGCTTCAACGGCCAGCTGACCATGCTGGGCGGCCGTGACGGCGGCGGCGCTTCGCAGGGTGGCGGCGGTCGCGGCGGCGACGACGACTATTCGTCCGGCTTCTCCACCGGCGGCGCCAAAAAGCCGTCCGGCCCGCGTGAAAGCTACGACCTGAACGACGACATTCCGTTCTGAGGCTTCGGCTCTTCAGATCCAGACCTTGCAACGTCGGCTCACGGATTGTGAGCCGACGTTTTGCGTTCAGCATGCGATAGGCGGACGGTGACCACGCCCGATAAACCGCACAGCCCGCTGACCCTGCTCGAGATCGCCGCCATCGTGGCGATCATCGTGATCTGGGGGGTGAACAACGCCGGGGCCAAGGTGGCGACCGAGCAGATGTCGCCTCTGCTGGTCGGGGCGATTCGTTTCGGTATCGCCAGCCTGTGTCTCGCGGGCTTCATCCGGCCGCCGTTCCCGGACTGGAAGAGCCTGCTGATTATCGTCCTGGTCGGGGGCTCGCTGCAGTACGGCCTCGTCTACACCGCCTACTGGCTGGCGCACGACGTCAGTCCGGTGACGGTGGCCAACCAGCTCTGGATCCCGTTCACGGCCCTGTTCGCCTTCCTGCTGCTGAAGGAGCGCCTCAGCCGGGCGGCCATGGTCGGGATGGTCGTGGCCTTTGTCGGCGTCGGCTGGATGACCCTGGACGCCCATGCGCTGCAGGACTGGCGCGCCATCCTGGTGGGGATCGCCGCCGCCGCCGCCTGGGCCCTGACCACCGTCGTCGCGCGCCGCACGACCTCGATCCCGCCGCTCAAGATGCAGGCGATGCTGGCGGTTGGCACCCTTCCGGTCATGGCCTTTGGATCCGCCGTGTTCGAACACCATCAGATTGAGGCGGTGAAGGCGGCGACTCCGATCGTCTGGATCTCGTTGCTCTGGGCCGGGATCGTCTCGTCCGTTCTGGCGACGACCCTGCTGTTCTGGCTGGTGCAGAGGCGTGAGGCCGGGCGGGTGACGCCCTATCTGCTGGCGACGCCGGTGGTGTCGATCCTGATCGGCTGGGGTCTGATGGGCGACGTCCTGACGCCCCAGATCCTGACCGGCTCGGCCATCGCCATGGCCGGGGTCGCGGTGGTGGCCCTGGCCGAGCGGGGCTTGCGCGCCGGCGCGGCCAAGGCCTGAACCACAGCGCCTAGCGGGCGGTGACGACCACCGGCTCGAACACGCCGCAGGCGATGCGCGCGCCCGCGCCGCCGATCGGCTGGCTCACATAGTCGTCAGCGTTGGCGTGGACGACGAACGACAGGCCGTTGGCGTCGACATAGTCGCTTTCGTGGGCGTCCAGACCCTCCCACGCCAGATAGACGTCGGCATTGGCCGCGCCATCGGCGGCGGCGAAGACGTTCTGCAGATCGCCCAGGTCCGGGCCGCCGTTCTTGTTGAGCAGGCCGTGCGGGCGCGCGCCCTCGGCGTGGTTCACATGGCCGCCGGCCGAGGTGAAGCCGGGCGCCTCGCAGTTGCCGACGGCGTGCAGGTGGACGGCGTGCCAGCCGGCGGGCCAGCCCTTGCCGACGACGCGAAAGATCATCCCCTTGGGCCCCTCATAGCCGGTCACCGTGCCCGCATCGGCGCCGTCCGCCGTCTTCAGCGAAGCGATCACCACGGCCTGCGGCGGCGGGGCGGGGGTGGGGGCAGCGGCGGGCGCCGCGGTCTGGGCGAGAGCCGCTCCGGCTCCGAGAATCGAGGTGGTTGCGAGGATGGCGGCGAGGGGGAGGGCGCGCATGGAATCTTCCTTTCACGGACGACGTCGAAACAGGCGTAAACTTTGCCTCCGGACGCCACGGATGCTAGAAAACCGGATAGCGGATCACGTTCCGATTCCGGCCATTTAAAGCCTAAACTCCTTGACCGACGACAGCTACGAAAACGCCGCACCTCCTGCCGGACCGAGCGGCGGTTCCGACATTTCGACCATCACGATCGAGGACGAGCTGAAACGCTCCTACCTCGACTATGCCATGAGCGTGATCGTCAGCCGTGCCCTGCCGGACGCGCGCGACGGCCTGAAGCCGGTGCATCGCCGCATCCTCTATTCGATGCACGACCTGAACATGACGCCCGAGCGGTCGTACTCGAAGTGCGCGCGCGTCGTCGGTGACGTGCTCGGCCGCTTCCACCCGCACGGCGACGCCTCGGTCTATATGGCGCTGGTGCGCATGGCCCAGCCGTTCTCCATGGGTCTGATGCTGGTCGACGGTCAGGGCAATTTCGGCTCGGTCGACGGCGATATGCCGGCCTCGATGCGGTACACGGAAGCGCGCATGGCGCCGGCTGCCGTGGCCCTGCTGGCCGATATCGACAAGGACACGGTCGATTTCCAGCCGAACTACGACGAGAAGGAGCTGGAGCCGGTCGTCCTGCCGTCGCGGATCCCGAACCTGCTGGTCAACGGCGCGGGCGGCATCGCCGTCGGCATGGCGACGAACATCCCGCCGCATAATCTGGGCGAGATCGTCGATGCGGCCGTGGCCCTGCTGGACGATCCGAACATCTCCGACGACGCCATTCTGGACATCGTGCCCGGTCCCGACTTCCCGACGGGCGGCGAGATCATGGGCCGGACCGCGCCGCGCAACGCGCTCCGCGACGGCCGTGGCTCGGTCATCGTACGCGGCAAGGCCTCGATCGAGACGATCCGCAAGGATCGCGAGGCCATCGTCGTCACCGAACTGCCCTATCAGGTCAACAAACAGACCCTGATCGAGCGCATCGCCGAAATGGTCCGCGAGAAGCGGATCGAGGGCATCTCTGACGTCCGCGACGAATCCGACCGTCAGGGCATGCGGATGGTGATCGAGCTGAAGCGCGATGCGTCCGGCGACGTGATCCTGAACCAGCTGTGGCGCTACACCGCCATGCAGTCGTCGTTCGGCGTCAACATGCTGGCCCTGAACCACGGCCGGCCCGAGCAGATGGGCCTGCGCCAGCTGCTGGAAGCCTTCCTCGAATTCCGTGAGGAAGTCGTGGTCCGCCGGGTCAAGTTCGAGCTGGCCAAGGCCCGCGACCGTGGTCACGTCCTGGTCGGTCTGGCCGTCGCCGTGGCCAATATCGACGAGGTCATCCACATCATCCGCTCGTCGGCCGATCCGGCCGAGGCGCGTCAGCGCCTGCAGGACCGCGCATGGCCCGTCGGCGACATGATCGCCCTCGTCGAGCTGATCGCCGATCCGCGCTCGATGCTGATCGACGGCGACAAGCTGAACCTGACCGACGAACAGGCCCGCGCCATCCTGGCCCTGACCCTGTCGCGTCTGACCGGCCTGGGCCGCGACGACATCTTCGGCGAGGCCCGCGGCTTGGCCGACACCATCCAGGGCCACCTGACCATCCTGTCGGACCGCGCCAACATCCTGGCCATCATCCGCGAGGACCTGCTGGCGGTGAAGGGCGAGTTCGCCGTGCCGCGCCGCACCCTGATCGGGGAGGGCGACGCCGAGATGGAGGACGAGGACCTGATCCCGCGCGAGGACATGGTCGTCACCGTCACCCACGGGGGCTACGTCAAGCGCGTGGCCCTGAACGCCTATCGGACCCAGCACCGCGGCGGCAAGGGCAAGTCCGGCATGACGATGAAGGACGAGGACGCCATCACCGGCGTCTTCTCCGCCTCGACCCATACGCCGGTGCTGTTCTTCGCCACCAACGGCAAGGCCTACAAGCTCAAGGTCTGGCGCCTGCCGCTGGGCGGGCCGACCTCGCGCGGCAAGGCCTTCGTCAACCTGCTGCCGATCGAGCCGGGCGATTCGATCATGAACGTCCTGCCGCTGCCCGAGGACGAAGCGACCTGGGGCGACTACGACATCATGTTCGCCACCAAGTCGGGCGACGTGCGTCGCAACAAGCTGTCGGACTTCGCGACGGTCAACCGCGCCGGCAAGCTGGCCATGAAGCTGGAAGACGACGACCACATGGTCGGCGTCGCCCTGTGCACGGCCGAGGACGACGTCCTGCTGACCACGGCGCTGGGCCGCGCCATCCGCTTCAAGGCCGACGACGTCCGCGTCTTCAAGGGTCGCGACTCGACCGGCGTGCGCGGCGTCCGGCTTCAGGACGGCGACGAGGTCATCTCCATGGCCGTGCTCGGCCGCGTCGACGCGACGCCGGAAGAGCGCGCCGCCTACGTCAAACACGCCAACGCCATGCGCAAGGCGCTGGCGGGCGGCGAGGGCGACGATGAGGCCTCCGCGCCGGAAGCCGATGACGAGGTGGTCGGCGACGCCGCCCTGACCGTCGAACGCATCGCCGAACTGGGTGCGGCGGAGCAGTTCATCCTGACCGTCACCGACAGTGGCTTCGGCAAGCGCTCCTCGGCCTATGAGTACCGCCGCACGGGTCGTGGCGGGCAGGGGCTGACGGCCCACGGCCTGGGCGGTCGCGCGGGCACGCGTCTGGCCGCTGCCTTCCCCGTGGAAGACACCGACGAACTGCTGATGGTCACCTCCAGCGGCCAGATGATCCGGACCCGGGTCGGACAGGTCCGCGTGGTCGGCCGCTCCAGCCAGGGTGTCACCATCTTCAAGACCGCCGACGGCGAGCGGGTGGTCTCGGTCGAACGTCTGGCGGAAACGCCGGGCGACGATGACGCGGGCGGTGACGAAGGCGGTGAAGGCGTCGAGGGCGGCGGCGAAAGCTGATCGCATGACCGGGTTCCCGCCGATCCTCATCGACGGCGAACCCGCCTCGACCGACGACCTGACCTATCTGGCCTTGGTCAACTACGGCGCCTACACCTCGTTCCGCGTCGAAGACGGCGCGGCGCGGGGCTTGGGCCTGCATCTGCAGCGGCTTGAGGCCTCGGCGGTCGAACTGTTCGGAGAAAGCCCGGGCGAGGCCCGTCTGCGCGATCTGATGCGGCTGGCGGTCGAGGGGCGGGACGCCTGCTGGCTGCGGGTCAGCCTGTTCTCGCCCGAGCTCTGGGCGCGGACGCCGTCGTGGCGCGGCGTTCCCAAGGTCATGACCATGGCGGCCGAACCGCCGCCGCCTCTGGCCGCCTCGCTGCGGCTGGCGACCCGGGTCTATTCGCGCGACAGCGCCCATCTGAAGCACACGGCCCTGTTCGGCCTGATCCAGTCGCGGCGACAGGCGCGCGACGACGGCTTCGACGACGCCCTGTTCCTCGACCAGGCGGGGCTGATCTCGGAAGGCAGTCTCTGGAACATCGGCTTCGTGAAGGGCGACACGGTGATCTGGCCCGAGGCGCCGATGCTGGCGGGCGTAACCCAGGCTCTGATCGAGGCCGGGCTGGCGAGCGTGGGTCTGAAATCGGAGACGCGGCCCGTGCATCTGTCCGATCTGGCGGACTTCGATCAGGCCTTCATCTGCAACAGCGCGACGCCGGCGTGCGCCGTGACGGCCGTCGGCGATCACGTCTTCTCGGGCGATCCGGTCCTGATCGAACGGTTGGAAACGGCCTGGGCGTCGAATATGCCCGAGGCCATTTGAACCCTACGGCCCGACGTCGTTGGCGACGGCGGCGCCGTCATCGACCGGCACGGGCAGGTTGACGGCGATGCCCAGGGCCTCGGCCAGCTTCTGGTCGCGCTTGTACACGTCCTCGCGGAAGGCCACGCGCTGCTGTCCGTCGACGAAGGCCGTCCAGTAGAGCAGGCGCACGGTGATCTCGCGGCCGGTCTGGATGCGTTGGGTCTCGCGGGTCTGCTGGGCCGTGTCGAACTCGGCCAGACGCAAGGGATCGGGCGACAGCAGCAGGCGCGCGAACTCGACCGCGCCCTGGACCCGGACGCAGCCGTGCGAACGCTGGCGCGTGGCGAGGTCGAAGGCGCCCTTGGCCGGGGTGTCGTGCAGGAAGATGGCGTAGCTGTCGCGCAGCTCGAACTTCACATAGCCCAGCGCGGCCTGCGGGCCGGCGCGTTGGATCACCTGACCGTTCTGGATGTACATGTCCCGGGCGGCCAGATAGGCCGGGCCCTGGGGCAGGATCTCGCGGCGAGCGATCCCGGCCGGGACGTACCAGGGCGGGTTCGCCACGACCGAGGCGAAGGGCTTTTCGAGGCTGGGGGTCTGGTTCTCGGCCGAGCCGACGACGACGCGGTTGGAGTGAACCGGACGGCCGTCCTTCCAGTAGACCATGATGGCGGCGGCGGTGTTGACCTCGATCCGCTCGGGATTGAGCTCGCGCTTCAGCCAGCGGCGGCGTTCCAGGTTCAGGGCGATCTGACGGGCGCGGTCGTCGGACGAGGCGCCGAGCGAGCGCTGGGTGCCGGTGCCGATCCGGGCATCGGGCAACAGGCCGTGGCGCTGCTGGAAGCCGCGCACCGCCGTCTGGAGTTCGTCGCCATAGGTCAGGCCCTGGGCCTTCAGGCGGGCGCCGTCGGCAGCGGTCATGTCGCCCTCGGCGACCAGACGCTCGATCAGGACGGGGATGCGGACGTCGCTCATGCCCGGCTCGATGCCGGCGCCCTGATTGAAGGTTGGCCAGCCACCGGCGCGGCTCAGGCGGCGATAGCGCAGATAGCCGTTCGACAGGTTGGTATAGCCGATGTCGGTGGGCGGCAGGCCGTCGAACCAGGTCGCCAGCTGGTTCTGCGCCAAGGCGTTGTTCAGGCCGGTCGGCAGGTCGACGCGGTTCTTGCCCATCTCCCACAGGTCTTCCACGTCCTCGGGACGGACGCGGCCCTCGGCGAGGACGCGGGCGTAGGTGAGGACCGCGGCGGTGGTGCGCACGTCGCTGGAGGCCGGATCGGCGGCCAGACCCACGAAGTCGAAGAAGTCGGTCGCCGCCAGGCCGTGGTTCTCGGATTTGCGGGCGACGGCGTTCAGCGCCTGCATCTGGGCCGGGGTCCAGACGGCCTTCCAGCCATTCGCCGTGTAGAAGGCGCGGACGTCATCCTGGATGTTGGCGGGCAGACGGGCGATCTGGGGCGTGTAGACGGCCTGGCCGCCGGGCGCCGCGGCGGGCTGTGCCGGACGGGAACGGCGGAACTGGGCGGCCTGCGCGGACCCCGCAGCAGAAACCATCGCCGCTGTCGCGATGCCGAAACCCAATTCCCGTCGATTCATCTCAGTCCGCTCTAGATCGGTCCGCCGCCCCAAAGACCGCCCCCAGGACGACGAACGCACTGATGTTACCGAGGTTCAACGCAAACAAAAAGCGCCGGTCGCAGGACCGGCGCCTTTCGTGATCCCAAAAGCGCAGTGCCGGAAAATGGGGCCTGCGCTGGAACCGGCTCACTTCTTGATGAAGCCGCCGAACTTGTTGTTGAAGCGCGAAACGCGACCACCGCGGTCCAGCATCTGCTGGTTGCCGCCGGTCCAGGCCGGGTGGGTCGACGGGTCGATATCCAGGTTCAGCACTTCGCCTTCCTTGCCGTAGGTCGAACGCGTTTGGTACGTCGAGCCGTTCGTCAGGGTGACGGTGATGAAGTGGTAGTCGGGGTGCGTATCCGCTTTCATGGTCGTTCAGCCTCTGGCGCGATGACGATGCCGACCGTCGGTGCGCATAAATGAGAAAACCCGCCAGCAGGGGCGGGAATGAGCGGCGGCGTTTACACCGCAGGGCGTTCCGGGGCAAGAGGCGGCCATGACCGACGTTTCGCCGACCGCCACGCCCGCCGACGTTCAGGGACGCCCCGGGGCCGGCGCCCTGTTGGTCGAGCAGCTGGGCGAGGCTGGATCGCGACGCCAGAAGCGCAAGGACATCCGCCCTCTGGGCCGGCTGCTGCCCTATCTGGGCAAGCACAAGCTCGACGCCCTGTTCGCCCTGTTCTGGCTGCTGGCCTCGACGGGGGCGTCGCTGGCCCTGACCGCAACCGCGCGCGGCGCTATCGATCAGGGATTCGCCGGCGGCGGATCGCACATCAATCGCTGGTTCCTGCTGCTGGGCGTCAACGCCCTGATCCTCGGGGCCGCCACCGCCATCCGCTACTTCTATGTGACCAAGACCGGCGAGCGGATGATCGCCGACATGCGCACCGCCCTGTTCGGCCGCATTCTGACGCTGGACCCCTCCTTCTATGCCAAGATGCGCACCGGCGAGGTGCTGAGCCGCCTGACCACCGACATCGCCCTGGTCGAGACGCTTCTGACCACCTCGGTCTCCTTCGCGCTCCGGAACTTCCTGACCCTGGTCGGAGGCATCGGCATGCTGTTCGTGGTCAGTCCCAAACTGACCGGGCTGGTGCTGCTGATCGCCCCGGTCCTGCTGGGACCGGTCTTCCTGTTCGGGCGCACGGTCAGGAAGCTGACCGTGGCCTCGCAGGACCGGTTCGCCAATGCGGTCGGATTCGCGGGCGAGAGCGTCGACGCCATCGAGACGGTCCAGGCCTTCGGCCGCGTCGGCTCGGCCATCGCCCGCTTCGGCGCGGCGGTGGAAGCGGCCTTCGCCGTCTCCCTGACCCGGATGAAGGCCCGGGCCCTGATGACCGCCCTGGTCATCGTGGTCATGTTCGGCGGCGTGACCCTGGTGCTCTGGCTGGGGGCGCAGGACGTGGTCCGGGGCGCGATGTCGCCCGGCGCCCTTTTGCAGTTCGTCTTGCTGTCGGTCTTCGTCGCCGGGGCCGTGGGCGCGCTCGGCGAGAGCTGGGGCGACGTCCAGAAGGCCGCCGGGGCGATGGAGCGGATCGACGAGCTGATGCGCGCCACGCCCGACATCGCCGCGCCGGAGAAGCCCGTCGCCCTGCCCAGCCCGCCGCGCGGCGAGGTGTCGATGTCGGCGGTGGCTTTCGCCTATCCGGGCCGTCCCGACCTGCCGGCCCTGAAGGGCTTCTCCCTGACCGTCCGGCCCGGCGAGACCGTGGCCCTGGTCGGTCCGTCGGGGGCCGGCAAGTCGACCGTCTTCCGCCTTCTGCTGCGCTTTTACGATCCGCAGGCCGGGGTGGTGTCGGTGGACGGCGTCGATGTGCGCGCCGCCGATCCGACCGCGGTTCGAAACCGCTTCGCCTGGGTGTCACAGGAGGCGCCCCTGTTCTCGGGCTCTGCGCTGGAGAACATTCGCTTCGGCCGCGAGGACGCCTCGGAGGAGGAGGCCCGCGCCGTGGCCGCCGAGGCCCAGGCCCTGACCTTCATCGACGCCCTGCCGGAAGGCTTCGCGACGCCTCTGGGCGAGCGCGGCAAGAGCCTGTCGGGCGGCCAGCGCCAGCGCCTGGCCATCGCCCGCGCCCTGGTCCGCGACGCCCCGATCCTGCTGCTGGACGAGGCGACCAGCGCGCTCGACGCCGAGAACGAACGTCTGGTGCAGGTCGCGCTGGATCAGGCGATGGAGAGCCGCACCACCCTGGTCATCGCCCACCGACTGGCCACCGTGCTCCGCGCCGACCGCATCGTGGTCATGGAGGACGGCCGGGTGGCGGAGGAGGGGACCCATGCCGAGCTGGTGGCCAAGGGCGGCCTCTACGCCCGGCTGGCCAAGCTCCAGTTCCGCGCGGAATAGTCCGGCCGGCCCGAACTTGGCGGATTGAAATCATCCGCGTTCGGAGCGACTGTCCGCCCCACTGAGGGGAAGACAGTATGCTTTTGATGACCGCGTTCAGCGTGATGCTCGTGCTTCAGGCCCATTCTACACCGACGGAAGCCGATCTGGAGCCGGCCTTCGGCAACACCCTTCTGTCCACCTATCCGGACGGGCGCACCGCGCGGATGTGGCTGCAGCGCGGCGGGCGGTTCGAAGGGCGCGGACGGCGCGGCGGGCTCAGCAGCGGCACATGGCGCGTGCGCAACGGTCAGGTCTGTTTCAGCCAGCGGCGACCCGTGCCCCTGCCGGGCTCCTTCTGCACCCCGATCGTACCCGGCGGCATCGGCGCCCACTGGACGGCGAAGGCCGTGACCGGTGAAACCATCCGTGTGGATCTGATCGCCGGTCGATAAGGCCTCCCGCCTTCACCGGAGCGGCCGGGCAGTCTAGAAGCCCGCCATGACCCAGCCTCACGCACTCTCCGGCCTCGGCGCCGTCGCCGCCGACTATGACGTCCTGCTGTGCGACATCTGGGGGGTGATCCACAACGGCCGCGAGAGCTGGCCCGAGGCCTGCGAGGCCCTGGCCCGCTTCAACCGCGAGGGCGGGACGGTGGTGCTGATCTCCAACTCCCCGCGTCCGACCCCGGGCGTCGTGGTGCAGCTCGATCAGCTTGGCGTTCCGCGGGAAAGCTGGAAGGCCATCGTCACCTCGGGCGACGCCACCCGTCTCGAACTGGGCAAGCGCGCGCCCGGACCGGCCTGGATCATCGGCCCCGATCGCGACGCGCCTCTTTATGAAGGCCTGGGTCTCGAACGCGCCGAGAGCGCCGAAGACGCCGCCTTCGTCTCCGTCACCGGCCCGACCGACGACGAGGTCGAGACGCCCGAGGACTATCGCGAACGCTTCGCTCCGGCCGCCGCCCGCGATCTGGAGATGATCTGCGCCAACCCCGACCGGGTCGTGCAGCGCGGCGACCGGATCATCTACTGCGGCGGCTCGCTGGCCGATCTCTACGAATCCATGGGCGGGCGGGTGACCATGGCGGGCAAGCCCTATGGTCCGATCTACGCCCTGGCTCTCACCGAGGCGGAGCAGCTGCTGGGCCGTCCGGTCGATCGGTCGCGCGTGCTCTGCATCGGCGACGGCGTGGTCACCGACGTCATGGGCGCCAACCAGCAGGGGCTCGACTGCCTGTTCATCGCGCAAGGCATCCACGGCGACGCGGCGCGCGGCGCCGACGGCAGGCTGGACCCCGCGAAGGCCGCCGACCTGCTCAAGGCCGAGACGACCTATGCCCGTTATGCCGCGCTCGACCTGATCTGGTAGGTTCGGCCTCGCCAAATCGTCGCACCGGCGCTAACACCGTCCGATGGTTGAACTGGTTCAGAAGCATCCGTCGGGGGGCTATATCCTCGACGAACTCCACGTGGGCATGACCGCCGAAAAGGCCGTCGAGGTCACCGAAGCCCGCATCGCGCAATTCGCCGAGGCCTCGGACGACTTCAATCCCGTGCATATGGACGAGGCGTTCGCGTCGAAGACCGCCTATCGCGGCCGGATCGCGCATGGCCTGCTGTCGGCGTCGTTCGGTTCGGCGGTGGTCGGCACCATCCTGCCGGGCGCGGGCGCCATCTACCTGACCCAGACCCTGGCCTTCCACAAGCCGGTGCGCATCGGCGATGTGGTCATCGCCCGCATCACCGTCTCGGCGGTGGACGAGGTCTCGGCCCGCGTCACCCTGCGCTGCGAAGGCTATGTCGGCGACGAGCCGATCATGGACGGCGAGGCCACCGTCCGGGTGCCGCGCCGGCGTCGTCCCGCCAAGGGCTGATGACCATCGAGGTCTTCCGCGGCTGGCGCGACCTGCCGGAAACGGCGAAGGGCGCGGCCGTCGCCGTCGGCGCCTTCGACGGCGTGCATCGCGGCCATCAGGCGGTGATCGCCGCCGCCCGTCAGACCGCCGACGCCATCGGCGCGCCGCTGGCCGTCGTCAGTTTCGATCCCCATCCGCGCCGCTGGTTCCAGCCCGACGCCGCCCCCTTCCGCCTGATGACCGCCGCTCAGATGGCGGGCGCGCTGGAGCCTCTCGGCGTCGATCGCCTCTATCTGCTGCCGTTCGACGGCGAGATGGCGGCCATGACCGATGTCGAGTTCGCGCGCCGGGTCCTGGCCGACGGTCTGGGCATCCGTCACGCCGCGGTCGGCTTCGACTTCACCTTCGGCCGCGGTCGCTCGGGCTCGCCCGAGGCGCTCCGCACCTATGGCGAGACCCTGGGCTTCACCGTCTCGACCACCGAGCGCATCGACGATCCGGATGGACTCAAACTGTCGTCCAGCGCCGTGCGCGAAGCCCTCAAGGCCGGGGACATGGCCCGCGCGACCGCCATCCTGGGCCGCCCCTTCGCCATCGAGGGCGAAGTCATCCACGGCGACAAGCGCGGCAGGACCATCGGCGTGCCCACGGCCAATGTCGCGCTCGGCGACTACATGCGTCCGGCCTACGGGGTCTATGCGACCCGCACCCGCCTGCCGGATGGGCGCGTCATCGATGGCGTCGCCAATCTGGGCGTCCGTCCGATGTTCGAGATCGAGACCCCGCTCTTGGAGGTCTGGCTGTTCGACTTCGCTGCAGACCTCTACGGCCAGACCGTCGAGACCGAACTGGTCGCCTTCCTGCGCGGCGAGCTCAACTTCAACAGCCTCGACGCCCTCAAGGTCCAGATCGATGCGGACGCCGAGGCGGCGAAGGCGATCCTGAAGCGCTGAGCCTCAGCCCCCCGCCGCCTCGATCACCTTGATGGTCGCGTCCTTGAGGGACTTGCCTTCAGCGTCGATGACGTCGTCGACCTTCCAGTTGATGCCCTCGCGGACCAGTTTCAGCGTCTGGTGGGTGGTTTGGCCGGCGTTGGTGAAGGCCACGGCGGCGGTGGCGTCGTTCACGCCCGTCTTGGTGACGGCGAGGCTGTCGAGGGTGAAGGCGCCCTGGTCCTGGCAGCCGCACAGGATGTCGTAGTTGACCGTGGGAACCTCCCCCTTCGCGACCCGGACGTCGGCGCCGAGGGTGGCGTTCAGCATGCGCGAATAGATGGGGTCCTGGCCGGCGGCGGGCGGCGGCTCCTTGGGCCCGCCCGCGACATAGACGGCGTAGATGGCGCGCACGAAGGGCTCGGGGCCTTCGCCGGCGGCCTGGTAGATGGCGGGGCGGCCGGGCGCCATGCTGGCCGAGGCCGGGGCGGCGGGCGCCTCGGCCTTCTTTTCGGGTTCGGTGCAGCCGGCCAGCAGGGCCGCAGCGGCGGCGGGAAGCAGGAGAAGGGCGCGCATGATTTCCTCGGCAGCGACAACGGCGCCCCGACGGCGCTCTTGAAGCGCACGCTACGCTTTTCCCAACCGCTGTCACCTGTTACACCGCCCGGCATGGACGTCCGCCTGATCATTCCGGCCCGGATTAGCCGCCCGGCGTAGCGCCGACGGGGGATTCCCCACGCGCACGTCGGGTTCCGAGCTTTCCACCTACGTCCCCTTGCCTGATCCGAGACGCCGAATGTCCGATACGCCTACCGAATCCACCGCCGAATCCACTTCCGATTCTGGCCGCGACTACCGCGAGACCGTCTTCCTCCCGGAGACGCCGTTCCCCATGCGGGGCGGCCTGCCGCAGAAGGAGCCGGTCATTCTCGAACAGTGGGGCGACCTCTACGGAACCCTGCGCGCCGAGCGTCAGAAGCAGAAGGCGCCGCTCTACGTCCTGCACGACGGCCCGCCCTATGCGAACGGCGACATCCATATCGGTCACGCCCTGAACAAGACGCTGAAGGACTTCGTGGTCCGCTCGCGCTTCCTGCTGGGCTATGACGTTGACTATGTCCCCGGCTGGGACTGCCACGGCCTGCCGATCGAATGGAAGATCGAGGAGGAATTCCGCTCCAAGGGGCGCCGTAAGGACGAGGTCTCCAAGGAGGAGTTCCGCCGCGCCTGCCGCGCCTATGCCGGCAAATACATCGACCTGCAGAAAGAGCAGTTCAAACGCCTGGGCATCACCGGCGACTTCGCCAACCGCTACGCCACGATGGACTTCACCTCCGAGGCGGCCATCGTCGCGGAGTTCCACAAGTTCAAGAACTCGGGCCAGCTGTATCGCGGCTCCAAGCCGGTGATGTGGTCGCCGGTCGAGCGCACCGCCCTGGCCGACGCCGAGATCGAATATCACGACCACGTCTCGCCGACGATCTGGGTCAAGTTCCCGGTCATCGCGGCCTCGGACGACCATTCCGACGACCTGCTGAGCTTCCGCAACGCCACGCCCGCCATCGTCATCTGGACGACCACGCCCTGGACCATCCCCGCCAACCGCGCGATCAGCTACGGCCCCGAGATCGCCTATGGCCTCTATGAGGTCACGGCCATGGAGACGGGGCTGGAGTTCGAGCCCTGGGCCAAGCCGGGCGACCGCCTGATCGTCGCCGACAAGCTGGCCGAGGACGTGTTCAAGGCCGCGAAGATCGCGTCGTGGACCCGCGTGGACGATCTGAACCCGTCGGGCCTGGAGTGCGCCCACCCGCTGGCGGCGCTGGATCCGGGCTACGGCTTCTCCGTGCCCCTGCTCTCGGGCGACCACGTCACCGACGACGCCGGTACGGGCTTCGTTCACACCGCGCCGGGGCACGGCGCGGACGACTTCGAGGTCTGGAAGGCCCACGGTCATCACGAGGTGCCGGACACCGTCGATCCGGACGGCGCCTACTATCCGGGCGTGCCCCTGTTCGCGGGGCTGAAGGTGCTGGAGACCGAGGGCAAGAAGACCGGCAAGTTCGGTCCCGCCAACGGCGCGGTGATGGAGAAGCTGATCGAGGCCGGGACGCTTCTGGCCCGCGGCCGACTGGAGCACTCCTATCCGCACTCCTGGCGCTCCAAGGCCCCGGTCATCTTCCGCAACACGCCGCAGTGGTTCATCCGCATGGACGAGCCCCTGAAGTCGGGCGACACCCTGCGCGAGACGGCGCTGAAGTCGATCGACGCCACCGCCTTCCACCCGGCGGGCGGCAAGAATCGCATCCGCTCCATGGTCGAAGGCCGCCCCGACTGGCTCGTCAGCCGTCAGCGCGCCTGGGGCACGCCTCTCGCCATGTTCATCGACAAACAGACCGGTCAGCCCCTGCATGATCCGGAAGTCGACGCCCGCATCGTCAAGGCCGTCGCCGACGGCGGCGCCGACGTCTGGTTCACCGCGCCCGACAGCGACTTCCTCGGCGCCCACGACACGGCCCGGTTCGAGAAGGTCGAGGACATCCTCGACGTCTGGTTCGATTCCGGTTCGACCCACGCCTTCACCATCGACCCGCGCACGGTCGAGAACGGCTATACGGGCGACTGCCCGTCGCATTGGCCGGCCGACCTCTATCTGGAAGGCTCCGACCAGCACCGCGGCTGGTTCCAGTCGTCGCTGCTGGAAGGCTCCGGCACGCGCGGCCGGGCGCCCTTCGAGGCGGTCCTGACCCACGGCTTCACCCTCGACGAGAAGGGGGAGAAGATGTCCAAGTCCAAGGGCAACACCACCGATCCCCTGACCATCATCAAGGAATCCGGCGCCGACATCCTGCGCCTCTGGGTCGCCCTGGTGGACTATTCGGACGACCAGCGGATCGGCAAGCAGATCCTGCAGACCACGGTCGACGCCTATCGCAAGCTGCGCAACACCGTCCGCTATCTGCTGGGGGCGCTGGCCGACTTCGACGAGGCCGAGCGTCTGCCGCTGGACCAGATGCCGCCGCTGGAGACGTTCATCCTGCACCGTCTGCACGAGCTGGATGGCCAGGTGCGCAAGGCCTACGGCGAATACCGGTTCCAGGACGTGGTGCGGCCGGTGCTGGAGTTCTGCTCCAACGACCTGTCGGCGCTCTATTTCGACGTCCGCAAGGACAGCCTCTACTGCGACCGGCCGGACGCGATCCGCCGCCGTGCCGCCCGCACAGTGATGGACGAGGTCTTCGCCCGCCTGACCGCCTGGCTGGCCCCGCTGACGCCCTTCACCATGGAAGAGGCCTGGCAGACGCGGTTCCCGGGTTCGCAGACCAACTGCGCCCGCGTGATCCCCGAGACGCCGGACAGCTGGAAGAATGAAGCCGAGGCGGCGCGCTGGGCCAAGGTCCAGACGGTGCTGGAGACGGTCAACGAACAGCTCGAGGCCGCGCGTCGCGACAAGGTCATCGGCGGGGCGCTGGACGCCTGGCCGGTGGTGACCGGTCCGGCCGAAGCCTTCGCGCCCTTCGAGGGTCTGGACGCCGCCGAGGTGTTCCGCACCTCGGGCGCCGAACTGGTTGTCGGCGGCGAGGCGGTCACGGCCGAGGTCAAGCTGGCCGACTATCCCAAATGCGCCCGCTCGTGGCGACGCGTGCCGGACGTCGGTTCGGATGCGGCCTATCCCGAGCTCAGCGCCCGGGACGCCGACGCGGTCCGCTACTGGGACGAACGGCACGTCGGCTAAAGCCTACGCATCGCTGAAAGCAAAACCGGCCCGGAGCGCGCGCTCCGGGCCGGTTCTCGTTTAGCCGTATCGATGGATCAGGCGGCTTCGCCGAACTGGTTCATCGTGTTGTGGACGCCGCCGGCCTTCAGGGCGGCCTCGCCGGCGAAGTACTCCTTGTGGTCGTCGCCGATGTCCGAGCCGGACATGTTCTGGTGCTTCACGCAGGCGATGCCCTGACGGATCTCCTTGCGCTGGACGCCCGCGACATAGCCCAGCATTCCGGCCTCGCCGAAGTACTCCTTGGCCAGGTTGTCCGTGGACAGGGCGGCCGTGTGATAGGTCGGCAGGGTGATCAGGTGGTGGAAGATGCCCGCCCGCTTCGCGCCGTCCGCCTGGAAGGTGCGGATGCGTTCGTCGGCCTCGAGCGCCAGCGGGGTTTCGTCATAGGCCGCGCTCATCAGCTTGGCGCGGTCATAGCCCGAGACGTCCTGGCCGTCGGCCTGCAGGGCGTCGAAGACCTGCTGGCGGAAGTTGAGCGTCCAGTTGAACGAGGGCGAGTTGTTGTAGACCAGCTTGGCGTTGGGGATGACCTCGCGGACGCGGTCCATCATGCCGGCGATCTGTTCGACGTGGGGCTTCTCGGTCTCGATCCACAGCAGGTCGGCGCCGTTCTGGAGGCTGGTGATGCTGTCCAGAACGCAGCGGTCCTCGCCCGTTCCGGCGCGGAACTGGAACAGGTTGGACGGCAGGCGCTTCGGGCGCAGCAGCTTGCCGTCGCGGTTCAGGATGACGTCGCCGTTCTTCAGGTCCGAGGGCGCAATCTCCTCGCAGTCCAGGAAGCTGTTGTACTGATCGCCCAGGTCGCCGGGTTCGTTCGAGACGGCGATCTGCTTGGTCAGGCCGGCGCCGAGGCTGTCGGTGCGGGTGACGATGACGCCGTCCTCCACGCCCAGTTCCAGGAAGGCGTAGCGGCAGGCGCGGACCTTGGCCAGGAAGTCCTCGTGCGGGACCGTGACCTTGCCGTCCTGGTGACCGCACTGCTTCTCGTCGGAGACCTGGTTCTCGATCTGCAGGGCGCAGGCGCCGGCCTCGATCATCTTCTTGGCCAGCAGATAGGTCGCCTCGGCGTTGCCGAAGCCGGCGTCGATGTCGGCGATGATCGGCACGACGTGGGTCTGGTGACCCTCAATGGCCGCCAGCGCGGTCTTCTCGGCGGCGGCGTCGCCGGCGTCGCGGGCGGCGTCCAGATCGCGGAACAGCATCCCCAGCTCGCGGGCGTCGGCCTGACGCAGGAAGGTGTACAGCTCCTCGATCAGGGCCGGGACGGAGGTCTTCTCATGCATCGACTGGTCGGGCAGGGGGCCGAACTCCGAGCGCAGGGCGGCGATCATCCAGCCGGACAGGTAGAGGTATTTCCGGTCGGTCGTTCCGAAATGCTTCTTGATGGAGATCATCTTCTGCTGGCCGATGAAGCCGTGCCAGCAGCCCAGCGACTGGGTGTACTTGGACGGGTCGGCATCGTAGGCCGCCATGTCCTTGCGCATGATCGCCGCCGTGTAGCGGGCGATGTCGAGGCCGGTGCGGAACCGGTTCTGCAGCCGCATCCGGGCCACGGCCTCGGCCGAGATGCCGGACCAGGGGGCGGCCTTGGCTTCGATCAGTGAAGCGACCTGGGTGATGTGATCCTGATAGGACATGGGGTGTTCCTCGACGCACGGAGATGACGTTGAGCGCATCGGTAGGCGTCCGGTTCGCGGTCCGGCAGGGGCTTCGCGGTGAAGCTGTCAAACTTTACAAGATTTTCCTGTAATGATGTAATGTCTCGACCGACGCTGACTTTTCAGGCCCTTTGATGCCCGCACAACGCCGCCTCTATGTCGGGCCCAGCCTCAGGCGGTTGAGGCGCGACCTCGGCCTGACCCAGGCCGACATGGCCTCCGATCTGGAGGTTTCGGCCTCCTATGTGGCCCTGCTGGAGCGCAATCACCGGCCGCTAAGCGCCGAGATGCTGCTCAGGCTGGCCCAGACCTACAAGCTGGACATGGCGACCCTGGCGGGGGACGCCTCGACCGATATCGCGGCGCGGCTGAACTCGGCGCTGAAGGATCCGATGTTCGCCGACATCGACCTGCCGTCCCTCGAGAACGCCGACCTCGTCACCAACTTCCCGGGCGTCACCGAAGCCCTGCTGAGGCTCTATACGGCCTATCAGGAAGAGCATCTGGCGCTGGCGGACCGGAGCGTGGAGGCGATCGATCCGGACGGGGCCGACAGCGCCGATCCGGTGGCCGAGTCGAGGCGGTTCCTGGCGGCGAGGCGGAACAGTTTTCCGGTGCTGGACGAGGCGGCGGAGCGGCTGGCGGCGGCGGCCGCGGAGGCGGGCGGGCTGGAAGGCTATCTCAGCCAGACGCACGGCCTGCGGACCCGGCGAATGCCGCCCGACGTCATGGTCGGCTCGATCCGGCGCTATGACCTGCACCGGCGCGAGGTTCTGCTGGATGACACCCTGGACGGGGCCAGCCGGCAGTTCCAGCTGGCGCTGCAGATCGCCTGGCTGGACCTGAGGGCCGACATCGAGGCTGTGGCCGCGGGCGGCGTCTTCGCGACCGAGGGCGGGGAGCGGCTGACCAAACGGGCCCTGGCCTCCTATGCGGCGGCGGCCATGGTCATGCCCTATACGGCCTTCGCCCGGGCGGCGGAGACGCGGCGTTACGACGTCGAGGCCCTGGCCCGGCAGTTCGGGACCAGCTTCGAGCAGACCGCACACCGGCTTACGACGCTGCAGAAGCCGGGGCAGGAGCGGGTGCCCTTCTTCTTCATCCGGGTCGATCCGGCGGGCAATGTGTCCAAGCGGCTGGACGGGGCCGGCTTCTCCTTCGCGCGGCACGGCGGGGGTTGTCCGCTGTGGTCGGTGCACCTGGCCTTCCGGACGCCGCGGGAGATCGTCACCCAGTGGCTGGAGCTGCCGGATGGCCAGCGCTTCTTCTCCATCGCCCGGACGGTGACGGCGGGGGGCGGGGCCTTCGGGGCCCAGAGGGTCGAGCGGGCCATTGCCCTGGGCTGCGCGGCCGAGCACGCCCATCGGCTGATCTACACCCAAGGCGCGCCCGAGCCGGACCCGACGCCGATCGGGGTCACCTGCCGGCTGTGCCAGAGGATGGAGTGCACGGCCCGGTCGGCGCCGCCGATCGGCCGCCAGATCCTGCCCGACGACATCCGCCGGACCAGTACGCCCTTCGGTTTCTCGGACGGGTGAGGTAGGCCGAGCCATGGCGAGACATTCCTCATGACCGGGCTTCCCCTGTTGCCCGACCGGACCTGCGGCGGCTGCGTGGAGTGCTGCCGCTATATTCCGCTCGACCTGCCCGAACTGGCCAAGCCGACGGGCGAACTGTGCGCCTACTGCGTCGACGGGGCGGGGTGCGGCGTGCATGCGATCCGGCCGCAGACCTGCCGGACCTGGTTCTGCGTCTGGCGGGTGGTGGAGCTGTCCGACGACTGGCGGCCCGACCGCAGCGGGGTGATCGTCCGGCCTGACGGTCTGACCGAGGGGGAGATCACCCTCTATGTCATCGACCGCAGCGACTTCCTATTGTCCGACGACTTCTTCGACACCGTGGTCCACTGGCTGGACAGCGGGATCCGGCTGGCGCTGAGCATTCCGGGGCCGGTGGGGACCTTCCCCGTGCGGGCGGTGGTCACCGACTATCTGAAGCAAGCGATCACCGCAGGCGACCGCGACCTGTTCGACGAACTGGTCGAGCGGTCGCTGGATAGCCTCGCCCAACACGATTGGCAGCCGGACGGCGTGGTCGCCCGCTATGCCGTGGGGGAGACGCCGTCGTGATGCGGCCGCGCTGGACGCAGGGCAGGGCAGGACCGCGCGCGCCGAGGTCCCTGTCGAGCGACCCGGGCGCCAACCGCATCCGCTGGTTCGGGGCCATCATTCTGGCGGTCCTGGGTTACTGGACCTGGAGCCACCAGAAGCCGGGGTTCGCCCAGCGGGCCGAGGCCGCGGCGAAAGCGGCGGGGGCGACCGAAGTCCGTTTCGATCCGGCGCGGCAGAGGAACGGCAAGACCATGATTTGCGGGGTCGCGGACGGCAAGCTGGTCATCTACCGCGAGCCGCAGGGGCTGGCGAAAGACGACGGGTCGCTGGCCTTCATCACTCTTTTTCGCGACGGCTGCGCCTGAGGGCCTTTGGCGGTGTCAGTCTGAAAAAAACGCCGCCACACCGCCAAACACCGCCAACGATTGTGAGCGAAAGCAGTGGCTTGGCAATTTTCGGTGTCAGGGGCACTGCCAGATTATGGGAAATTGAAGGGCTGGTACGGGGATGGTGAGCGGGTGGGCTGAACCTGTCAAAGACCGACCCGGCGACATGGCGACGCCGGTTTCACGGCGCAAGCTCGAAGCAGGAATAAATTCCTCTAGTTTAGCCTGAGCGGCAGGCCGGCGACGATCAGCACCGTCTCCTCCGCCACCTTGGCCAGCCGCTGGTGCAGTCGCCCGGCGTGGTCGCGGAAGGCGCGGGCGAGGGCGTTGTCGGGCACGATCCCCCAGCCGACCTCGTTGGAGACCAGCAGCAGATCGGCCGGGCAGGCAACGACCGCGTCCACGAGGGCGTCGAAGGCGGCCTCGATATCGGCCTCGGCCAGCATCTGGTTGCTGAGCCACAGGGTCAGGCAATCGACCACGCAGACGTCGTCGGGCGTCAGGGCGGCGAGGGCGGGGGTCAGGTCCAGCGGCGCCTCGACCGTGGTCCAGCGCTCGTCGCGGTCGGCCTGATGCCGGGCGATGCGGTCGGTCATTTCGGCGTCGAAGGCCTGGGCGGTGGCGATCATGACAAGGCGGCGATGCATCGGGGCGGCGATGGATTCGGCGCGGTTCTGGGCATAGGCCGTTTTGCCGGAGCGGGCGCCGCCGAGAACGAGCGTGGTCGGCATCAAGAACACTCCATTGCCTGCGGCAGCGCTTTGGCCTAAGTCGGCCCCGCGACAGGTTCCCCGGAAACGGGGATGAAAAGGGAACTCGGGTGAAAATCCCGGACTGCCCACGCAACTGTAAGCGGCGAGCCCGCGCACCATTAGCCACTGGACCCCGAAGGCGAAAGCCGGACGGCCTGGGAAGGCGGTGCGCATCGGCATTGACCCGTGAGCCAGGAGACCTGCCCGTCGTGGTCGTCCTTCGCGCGGACGTGGTGTGCCGAGCGGAACGGGATCTACCCGAATGACGACGTCTGTTGGGCTGCGTGCGCGCGCGGTCGTGACCGGGCGCGTCCGCATCCGATCATGGCCTCGTTCGGCCGGCTCGTTGTCGAGCTAGGGATTGGACCCGCTATGAGACCTGAACTGTACCTGGGCGCCGCTACGGCCGCGCTTCTCCTGACCGCCGGCGCGGCTTCCGCGCAAACCTCGAACGGGGCCGCCCCGCAAACCGACGATTCGACGCTGCTGGGCGACGTCATCGTCACCGCCAACCGTTCGGCCCAGGCGGCCGATCGCGTCGGCCAGTCGGTCACCGTCCTGACCACCGAACAGATCGAGGCCAGCCAGACGGTCGAGGTCGTCGACCTGCTGGTCCGCACGCCCGGCGTCAGCCTGTCGCGCAACGGCGGCATCGGGACCACGACCTCGCTGCGCATCCGTGGCGCCGAGGCCGACCAGACCGTCTATGTCATCGACGGCGTCAAGCTGAATGACCCCTCGTCGACGGGCAGCGGCTATAACCCCGGCAACCTGCTGACCGGCGACATCGCCCGGATCGAAATCCTGCGCGGCGCCCAGTCGACCCTGTGGGGCTCGCAGGCCATCGGCGGCGTTGTGAACCTTGTCACGGCCGAACCGACCCGCCCCTTCCAGGCCTCGCTGAACGCCGAGGCGGGTTCGCGTGGAACCTCCTGGCTGCGCGGCGGCGTGGGCGGCGCCGGCGAGCGCATCACCTGGCGCGTCGCGGCCTCCCACTACCAGACCGACGGCTTCTCCACCTTCGTGCGGGGAACCGAGAAGGACGGCTATGAGAACACCGGCCTCAGCGGCCGTCTGAACCTCAAGCTGACCGACGACGTCTCGCTCGACCTGCGCTCGGTCTACTCCAGCGGCCGCACCGACATCGACGGCTTCCCGGCCCCGACCTTCGCCTTCGGCGATACGCGTGAATACGGCACGACCAAGGATCTGGTCGCCTATGCCGGGCTGAATTTCGACCTGTTCGAAGACCGGTTGAAGAACCGCGTCGCCTATGGCTGGACACAGACGGACCGGCAGAATTTCAACCCCGCCCAGCCCGTCACCAACCTGACCTTCGACGCGCGCGGCGAGAACAAGCGGTACGAATACCAGGGCGTGTTCGACATCGCCCAGGGCTGGGTGGCCACCTTCGGCGCCGAGCATGAGGATTCGGAGTTCCGCACCGCCTCGCCGTCGGAGTTCACCCCCAACCCGACGCCGGTGGCCAACTCGGTCGGCCTCGACGGCTATTATCTGCAGGTCCAGGGCGAGGTGGTTTCCGGCCTGACCCTGACCGGCGGCGTGCGTCGCGACGAGCATGACACCTTCGGCGGCAAGACCCTGGGTCAGGCCGCCGCGGCCTGGTCGCTGAACGACGGTTCGACGGTGTTGCGCGCGAGCTTCGGCCAGGGCTTCAAGGCGCCGAGCCTGTACCAGCTCTACAGCGAATACGGGAACACGGCGCTTCTGCCGGAAGAGGCTGACGGCTGGGACGCCGGGGTTGAGCAGCATTTCTTCGACAAGCGCCTGATGCTGTCCGCGACCTACTTCAATCGCGATACGACCAACCAGATCGACTTCGTCTCCTGCTCCAGCACGGTGACCCAGGCGGCTGCTCCGCTGTGCTTCCGCAACACCGCCCCTGCCGGCGCGACGCCGGTGTATGTGCGTCGGTCGGGCTACTACGGCAACACGGCCAAGACCCAGGCAAACGGTGTCGAACTGGCCGCCGCCGCCTACCTCGGCGCCGTCGAGGTGCAGGCCAACTACACCTTCACTGACGCGACCAATGAGACGGCCGGCGCCAACTTCGGCCGGCATCTCGCGCGCCGTCCGGAAGAGACCGCCAACCTGTCGGCGACCTACGTCTGGCCGTTCCGCCTGGCGACGACGGTGGCGGTCCAGTACGCCGGCGAGAGCTTCAACAACGCGTCCAACTCGGTGCGTCTGGAGCCCTACACCCTGGTCGATCTGCGGGCGTCTTATCCGCTCAACGACACGGTCGAGATCTATGGCCGGGTCGAGAACGTCGGCGATGAGAAATACCAGACCACGACCGACTACGGCTCGGCCGGGCGCGGGACCTTCGTCGGCGTGCGGGCCCGGTTCTAGGGTATGGCCAACGCCGTCTTTCACGGCGGGCGGCTGGCGGCGGCGCGGGCGGATCATCCGTCCGCGCCGGAGCCCTGGCTCGATCTGTCGACGGGGATCAATCCCGACGGATGGCGCGGCGTTCGCGCCCCGACCACGGCCCTGACGGTCCTGCCCGACCCGGTGGAGACGGCGGCGCTGGAGGCGGCTGCGGCCCGGGCCTTCGGCTGTGAGCCCGAACAGGTCGCGGCCGTGCCGGGGGCGGAGGCGGGGCTGAGGCTGTTGCCCGGCCTGCTGGACGTGGCGCGGGTGGCCATCGCGGCCCCGACCTACGGCAGCCATGCCGACGCCTGGCGACAGGCGCGGGCCGAGACGACCGAGGTGGAGCGGGCCATGCTGTTCCAGCAGCCGACCGACGCCCTGGTCGTGGTCAATCCGAACAATCCGGACGGGGCGATGACGCCGGGCGCCGAACTGGTCGCGGCGGCCGGGCGGCGTTGGCTGGTGATCGATGAGTCCTTCATCGACACCGATCCGGCGATGAGCGCCATTCCGCATCTGACCGAGCGGACGGTGGTGTTGCGGTCGTTCGGCAAATTCTACGGCCTGCCGGGACTGCGGCTGGGCTTTGTGGTCGGCAGTCCCACGTTGGCGCGGCGGGTGCGTGAGCGGACCGGCGACTGGCCGGTCAGCGGCGACGCCATCGCCATGGGGCGGGTCGCCTATGCCGACGACGCCTGGGCGGTGAAGACGCGCGCGGCCCTGGTCTGGGATGCGGAACGGCTCGACGCGAAACTGACCGCGGCCGGGTTCGAGATCGTGGGCGGGACCAGCCTGTTCCGGCTGGCGCGCTGCGAGGATGCGAAGGGGCGGGCGTACCGGCTGGCGGAGCAGGGGGTTCTGGTGCGAACCTTCCCCCACGATCCGGGCCTGATCCGTTTCGGCCTGCCGGGAAAAAGGAATTGGCGGCGGCTGAAGGCCGCTCTGGAGATATCGCGATGACCGATCAGACCGACGCAGAACACGCTGAGGCGATGAAGGCCCTGCAGGCCGAGCGTCGTGAGCTGATGCGCTCCAAGACCGAGGAGCGCGGCCTGCTGATCGTCAATACGGGCGACGGCAAGGGCAAGTCGACGGCCGGCTTCGGCATGGTCGCCCGCGCCCTCGGCTGGGGCCAGAAGGTCGGCATCGTCCAGTATATCAAGGGCAAGTGGATCACCGGCGAGCGGCAGTTCTTCCGCAAATTCCCCGATCAGGTCCGCTATGAGGTCATGGGCGAGGGCTTCACCTGGGACACCCAGGATCGGGCGCGCGACATCGCGGCGGCCGAGGCGGCCTGGGCGACCTCGCTGGAGATGATCGCGGATCCGACGCTGGATCTGGTGCTGCTGGATGAGCTGAACATCGCCCTGCGCTACGACTATCTGGACATCCATGCGGTGGTCGCCGGACTGGTCGCGCGGCCGGAGGGCAAGCATGTCTGCGTCACCGGCCGCAACGCCAAGCCGGAGCTGCTGGCCGTCGCCGATCTGGTCACCGAGATGACCCTGGTGAAGCATCCGTTCGAACAGGGCGTGAAGGCCCAGCGGGGGATCGACTTCTGATGACGATCGACCGGAGGGCGGTGATGGCGGCGGGCGGACTGGCGATGCTGGCCGGCTGCAGGGTCGCGCCGCCGATGTCGGTGACGGGGCCTGGCAGCGGGCGTCCGCAGCGGATCGTGTCGCTCAATCCGTGTCTCGACGTCATCCTGATCCACGTCGCCGACCGGTCGCAGATCGCTGCGCTGAGCCACTATGCGCGCGACGACTACGGCTCGACCTTCGCGCCCGTTGCGCGGACCCTGCCGTTTACATACGAGACGGCCGAGGAGGTGATCGCCCTTCGGCCCGATCTGGTGATGACGGGACGGCACTCCTCGCTGGCGACGCGCAATGCGCTGGACCGGCTGAAGATCCCCACCGCCCTGTTCGGCGTGCCCGAGACGGTCGCGGAAAGTCTGGAGCAGGTGCGCGAGGTCGCCGCGAAGGTCGGCCATCCGGAGCGGGGCGAGGCCCTGGTCGCGCGCATCGAGGCCGCGCTGGCAGAGGCCGCGCCGAAGCCGGGGACGCCGCGGCTGTCGGCCCTTGTCTTCATGCCCGGCGGCTTCGCCTCGGGGCCGGGCACATTGATGGACGAGATGATGCGGCGGATGGGGCTGGACAACGCCGCGACGAAATACGGGCTGACGCGCTCGATGAATGTGCCGCTGGAGCGGGTCATCGCCGATCCGCCGGACCTGCTGATGTCGGGCGAGCCCTATCCCGGCGCTCCGAGCTGGGCCATGCGCGTCATGACCCATCCGGCGCTCAGTCACGTCGCCGGCCATATGCAGCGCGCGACCTTCCCCGAAAAGCTGCTGTTCTGCGGCGGCCCGGTGCTGATCCAGACCGCCGCCGCCCTGTCGCGGGCGCGGGAAAACGCATTGAAAGGTCGAGCATGAAACCGGTCAGCCGACCTCTTCTCTATGCGGGGCTGATCGCCCTGCTGCTGCTGCTCTCGGGGCTCAGCCTGATCTCGGGCAAGGTCTGGGTGCCGTTCAGCGCCTGGACGCAGCCGGACCTCGATCCGCGCTGGGCCATCGTCTTCGAGCTGCGGCTGCCGCGCACCCTGCTGGGTCTCGCCGTGGGCGCCGCGCTGGGGCTCTCGGGTGCGGTGCTGCAGGGCTATACGCGCAATCCGCTGGCCGATCCGGGCGTGCTCGGTGTCTCGGCCATGGCGGCGCTGGGGGCGGTCCTGACCCTCTACTACGGCGTGACCGCCGTGGCGCCCTGGGCCCTGCCGGTCGCGGCGATCAGCGGGGCGCTGATCGGGGTGGCGATCCTGATGCTGTTGTCGGGCTCGGCCTCCAGTCTGGTGACCTTCGTCCTCGCGGGGGCGATCCTGAACATCCTGTCGAGCGCGGGGGTGTCGCTGGCCCTGTCGCTGGCCCCCAACCCCTGGGCGGTGAACGAGATCGTCGACTGGCTGATGGGATCGCTGGCCGACCGCAGCTTCGAGGAGGTGAAGATGGCGCTGCCCTTCATCATCGCCGGCTGCGGCCTGTTGCTGACCACGGGCCGGGCTCTGGACGCCTTGACGCTCGGCGAGACCGGCGCGCGGTCCCTGGGCGTCTCCATGCCCGTGACGCGCTGGAGCATCGCGCTGGGCGTCGGTCTCGCCGCCGGAGCCAGCGTCGCGGTGACCGGAGTGATCGGCTTCGTCGGACTGGTGACGCCACACCTGCTGCGCCCGCTGGTCGGGGCGAGGCCGGGCGCCCTGCTGGTCCCGAGCATCCTCGGTGGGGCGGTGATCGTCCTGGCCGGCGACGTGCTGGTGCGGCTGACCCCGGCGGCGGGGGAGGTCAAGCTGGGCGTGGCCATGGCGGCGCTGGGCGCGCCCTTCTTCCTGGCCCTGCTGCTGCGTCTGCGGAGGACGATCGCATGAGCCTCTTGTCCTGTTCCCGTCTCGGCGTCGCCATCGGTGGCAAGACCATCCTGTCGGACGTGTCCCTGATGATCGAGGTCGGCACGGTGACGGCCGTCGTCGGGCCCAATGGCGCCGGCAAGTCGACCCTGCTGTCCTGCCTCGCCGGCCTGAGAACGCCGTCGGCGGGGTCGGTCATGCTGGACGACGCGGCCCTGTCTGAGATGAAACCGCGCGACCGCGCCCGGCGCCTGGCCTTCCTGCCGCAGACGCCCGAGATCGCCTGGTCGGTCGAGGCCCGGACCCTGATCGAGCTGGGGCGCACCCCCTTCATCGGCGCCCGGGGCCAGACGGCGGAGGACGGCGCGGCCGTCGATCGGGCCATGAAGGCGGCCAATGTCGAGGCCTTCGAACACCGCATCGTCGACACCCTGTCAGGGGGCGAGCGGGCCCGGGTCCTGATCGCCCGGGGTCTGGCCGGAGAGCCGGAATGGCTGCTGGCCGATGAGCCCCTGACCGGCCTTGACCCGGCGCATCAGCTGGACGCCGCCGCCCTGTTCCGCCGTCTGGCCGACAGCGGGGTGGGGGTGGTGGTGACCCTGCATGACCTGTCGATGGCCCTGCGCATGGCCGACCGGATCATCGTTCTGGCCGAGGGGGGCGTTCTGGCCGACGAACCGCCCGCCACGGCCCTGACGCCCGAGGTGCTCAGGCGCGCCTATGGCGTCGAGGCGACGGTGACCAAAGGCCCCGGCGGCCCGCTGATCGATGTGATCCGGCGTGCCTAGGGCGCGCGCGCCCTTCGCCCATGCCTCCCTGACCCTCGCCGCGCTCGCCGTCGAGGCGGTGGTCGGTTACCCGGACCGTGTGCATCGCCGTCTGCCGCATCCGGTGGTCGGGCTCGGCGCCCTGATCAATGCTGGCGAGCGGCGTCTGAACCGGCCCGAACGTTCGCGACGGACGCGGCGTCTCTCGGGCGTGGCGACCGTGGCGGCGACGGCGGCCGTCGCGGCTCTGGCGGGGCTGGCGGCGTCGCACCTGCCTGGACCGGCGCCGGCTTTGGCAGCCACTCTCGGTCTCGCGCAGCGCAGTCTCTACGATCACGTCGCCGCGGTGGCCCGGGCGCTGGAGGCGGACGACCTGCCCGCCGCCCGGAACGCCGTCGGGATGATCGTCGGGCGCGACACGGCGGGTCTGGACGCGTCAGGCATCGCGACGGCGGCCATCGAGAGCCTGGCCGAAAGCTTCAATGACGGGGTCGTGGCCCCGGCCTTCTGGCTGGCGCTGGCGGGGCTGCCCGGCCTCTACGCCTATAAGGCGGTCAATACGGCGGACAGTCTGATCGGTCATCGCGAACCCCGCTGGAAGGATTTTGGTTGGGCGGCCGCCCGCACCGACGACCTCATGAACCTCGCGCCCGCGCGGCTGGCCGGCGCCCTGATCAGCCTCGCCGGCGGCGGCGGCTGGAAAGTCATGCTGCGGGACGCCCGTCATCACGCCTCGCCCAATGCCGGGTGGCCCGAGGCCGCCATGGCCGGAGCCCTGGGCGTCCGACTTGGCGGCGCGGTTCATTACGATGGGGTCTTGACTGAACGACCCGTGTTCGGCGAAGGCCTGCCCCCCACCGTCGCGGATCTGAGGCGCGCCTTGAACATCTATGTCCGCGCCTGCGCCCTGCTGGCCGCCGCCGTCGCTTTGGGAGGTCGCTCATGGCGGCGCTGATGATCCAGGGCTGCGGCTCGGACGTGGGCAAGTCGGTGCTGGTCGCGGGCCTGTGCCGGTTGTTCACCAACCGGGGCTACACGGTTCGCCCGTTCAAGCCGCAGAATATGAGCAACAACGCCGCGGTCACCGAGCCGGACGAGGCCGGCCGTCGTGGCGAGATCGGACGCGCCCAGGCCCTGCAGGCCATCGCCTGCCGGACGCCCCTGACTGTTCACATGAACCCGGTCCTGCTGAAGCCACAGAGCGACGTCGGCGCCCAGCTGGTGGTTCGGGGTCAGGTCGAGGCCAGCTATCAGGCGATGGCTTATCAGGATCGCAAGGCGGCCTTGCTGGATGTGGTTCTCGACAGCTTCTGGAGGCTGGAAGACGAAGCCGATCTGGTTCTGGTCGAGGGGGCGGGCAGTCCGGCCGAGATCAATCTGCGCAAGGGCGACATCGCCAATATGGGCTTCGCCCTGGCCGCCGAGGTGCCGGTCGTTCTGGTCGGCGACATCGACCGGGGCCATGTCATCGCGTCGCTCGTCGGGGCCAAGGTGGTGCTGGACGAGGCCGACGCGATCAAGGGGTTCATTATCAACAAGTTCCGGGGCGACCCGAAACTGTTCGACTGCGGCCGCCACGAGATCGTCAAACGCACGGGCTGGCCGGACATGGGGTTGGTGCCTTGGCTGGCGGCGGCGCGGCGTCTGCCGGCGGAGGACGCCGTGGTGCTGGGCGAGGCGTCGGACCGGGCGGAGCGGCGGGTGAAGATCGCCGTCCCGATCCTTCGCCACATCGCCAATTTCGACGACTTCGATCCCTTGCAGACAGAGCCGTCGGTGAACCTGGTCTATGTGCCTCCGGGGCTGCCGCTGCCGGGCGACGCGGATCTGATCATCGTGCCGGGCTCCAAGGCGACCCTGTCGGATCTGGCCTTCATGCGGGCCCAGGGCTGGGACATCGACATCAAGGCCCATGTGCGTCGCGGCGGGCGGGTTCTGGGCGTCTGCGGCGGCTTCCAGATGCTGGGCCGCACGGTCGCGGATCCGGACGGGATCGAGGGCGAGGCGGGGTCGGCCGAGGGGCTGGGGCTGCTGGACGTTGACACGGTCCTGACCGGCGACAAGGTGCTGGAGCCTTGCCGGGGGCGCACCCTCGTCGGCGACGGCGCCTATGAGGGGTTCGAGATGCATATCGGCCGCACGACCGGCGACGGGCTGCAACGCCCCATGTTGCTGCGCGAGGACGGGATCGGCGAGGGCGCCGTCTCGGCCGACGGGCGGGTCTGGGGCTGCTATGTCCATCGGCTGTTCGACAAGGGCGAGGCGCGCGCCGCCCTGCTGGCCGAACTGGGCGCGGCCTCCGAGGCCATCGACCACCAGGTCTGTGTCGATGCGGCACTGGACGAGATCGCCGACGCGCTGGAAACCCATCTCGACATCGCGGCCCTGGCGAAGCTGGCGGGACTGAAGGACTTCAAGTTGTGATCATTGAGGCGGCGCTTCGCGCGCATCTGGACGCCCAGGCCCGGCCGCCGGGGTCCTTGGGACGGATCGAGGATCTGGCCGTCCGGCTGGCCCTGATCCAGCAGAGCGCGACGCCGGGTGCGAACGCTGCGACCCTGCTGGTCTTCGCCGGCGACCACGGCCTGACCGAGGACGGGGTGTCGCGCTATCCGTCGGCGGTGACCCAGGCGATGGTCGCGACGCTGCTGGCGGGCAAGGCCACGGCCAACGCCTTCGCCCGCGCCGTCGGGGCCGAGGTCGTGATCGTCGACGCGGGGGTGGACGCGGATCTGCCCGCCCACCCGACCCTGATCGACGCCAAGGTTCGCAAGGGCACGCGCAACGCCGCCCGCGAACCGGCGATGACGCTCGACGAGGTCGAGCTGGCATTGCGCCGCGGCGCCGAACAGGCCGCCGCCGCGATCGCGCGCGGGGCGGAGGTCATTGCACTGGGCGAGATGGGGATCGGCAACAGCGCCTCGGCGGCCCTGTTGATGCACCGTCTGGCGGCCCTGCCGCTGGCGGACTGCGTCGGCGTTGGGGCGGGCCATGACGCCGCCGGTCTGGCGCACAAGCTGGCCGTTCTGACCCGGGCCGCCGAGCGTTCTAATGCGACGGATCCGCTGGAGGTGCTGCGCCAGTTCGGCGGGCTGGAGATCGCCATGATGGCGGGGGCGATCCATGGGGCGGCGGACCGCAAGACGCCGGTGGTGGTCGACGGCTTCATCTGCACGGCCGCCGCGCTCGTCGCGATCCGGCTGCGGCCCGAGGTTCGCGACGCCTGCCTGTTCGCCCATCGCTCGGCCGAGGCCGGGCACGACCGGATGCTGAAGGCGTTGGGCGCCGAGCCCCTGCTGGATCTGGGGCTGAGGCTGGGGGAGGGGACCGGCGGGCTTCTGGCCCTGCCCCTGCTGCGCGCCGCCTGCGCCCTGTTGGCCGAGGTGGCCAGTCTGGACGACGTTCTGGCCGGGCGGATCTGAGATGCCGCGCCAGCTGGCCCTGTTCCTGACGGCGGTGCAATTTCTGACGCGCGTTCCCGTGCCGGGGTTGAGGGGCTTCCAGCCGGACTGGATGGCGCGATCGGCGCGCTATTTCCCTCTGGTCGGGGGGCTGGTGGGGCTGGCGTCCGGCGGGGTGCTGCTCGCGGCGGCGCAGGTCTGGGGCGGCGTCCTGCCCGCCCTGCTGGCGACGGCGGCGGGCATTCTGGTCACCGGCGCCTTTCACGAGGATGGTCTGGCCGACACCGCCGACGGGCTGGGCGGTGGACAGACGCCGGAGCGCCGTCTGGAGATCATGAAGGACAGCCGCCTCGGAACCTTCGGGGTGCTCGCGCTCGGGCTGGCCCTGGCGATGAAGGTGGCGGCTCTGGCCCAGATTCCGGTCGCGACGGTGGTCTTCGCCTTGGTTGCGGCCCATGCCGGAGGACGCGGGGCGGCGGTGCTGGTCATGCGAGTGCTGCCCTATGCCGGAGATCGGGCGGCGGCCAAGGTCAAGCCTGTCGCGGACGGGGTCACCACGGCTGAGGTCGCCATCGGCCTGGCGTTCGTCGCGCTGGCCATGGTTCCGGCGCTGCTGTCGGCGCCCGTGGCGACGGCGGAGGGGCTGGCCGGAGGCGCGGTTGCAGCGACCGTCATGGCGCTGACCGCCCGGCGGCTGATCGGCGGCTGGGTCGGGGATACGCTGGGAGCGACAGAGCAGGCGTTCGAGATCGGGTTTCTGGTGGTCTTCGCGGGGCTGGCCGCAGGATGATCGTCGTCGCGCCCCTGCATGAGGTCGAACAGGCGATGCGGATCTGGCGGCCGTCGCATGTCGTGGGCCTGGCCTCGCCGGGGGCGGAGACGGCGCGCTTTCCCGCCAGTGTCGCGCGGCTGCAGCTGACCTTCCATGACATCGACGGGCCGCGGGACGGGCTTCAGCCGGTGACGGAGGCGGACGTGGGACAGCTGCTGGCCTTCGCGGGCGCCTGGCCGCGAACCGCGCCCCTGCTGATCCAGTGCTGGGCGGGGGTCAGCCGATCGCCGGCGGCGGCCTATGCGGTCGCCTGTGCGATCCGGGCGCCGGGCGAGGAAGTCGCGCTGGCGAAGGCGCTGAGGCTGGCGGCGCCGTTCGCGACGCCCAATCCGTTACTGGTCGCCTTGGCCGATGCGGCGTTGGGACGAAGGGGGCGGATGATCGAGGCGATCGCCGCCATCGGCCGGGGGGCGGAGACTTCGACCGGTGCGACCTTTACCCTGACCTGACGCAAGGGGGCTAGCGCCAGAGCCGGCCACGCGGCGCGGGGGACAGGATCTCCAGCTCGTCGATGAAGTCGGCGTGGCTGGGCAGGGTGTCGAGGGCGCCGGGCAGTTCGGCCAGATGGGCGGCCTCGGCGGACAGGGCGCGCACCTCTTCCGATCGGCCAAGACCCTGACGCGCCAGAGCCCGGGCGCGGGAGCGGATCAGGGCGAGGGCCGCATTAGGCCAGCGCCCCTCCAGCCGCCCGGCCCAGAGCGCCGTGTCCTCGGCCGTGGCGTGGAGCTCGTCGGCGCGGGCTAGGACCATGGCCGCCGCCTCTCGCAGGGCCGGCCAGTTGATCAGGAACCGGAGGCCGGTCGTGGCGTCGAACCAGCCGGCGGCGAAGGCCAGGGCGCGGTCGATGGCCTCAACGTCGTCGAAGTCCGCCAGCCGGGTGATGTGGGCGCGCAGATGGGCCTCCGACAGGGTGCGTTCGAAGGCGATCCAGCGGGCGGTCTGGGCGTCCTCGGGGCGACCCTCGGCGTCCAGCACCGCGATCTCTGCGGCTTCCCAGAGCGGCGAAGGCTCGGGCTCGGCGGGCGTCTTGATGCGCAGGCCGAGACGCGACGGAGCGGGCGCGCGCGGCTTCGAGGCGTCCAGTGCGGCGCGGGCCTCGACCGGGCGTCCGGCCTCGGCGAGGCGTCGGGCGATCTCGGCGCCGACGTCGGGCTTGAGACGGTCCTCGTCGGAGAAGGCGGCGGCCCAGGCCTCGACGTCGCCGGCCCGGTCTGCGAGCTTGCGCACCACCAGGGCCCGACGCCCGGTCGGTCGCGGGCGGCCGTCGGTCAGGGCCTTCAGGATGCCGGAGGCCAGGGCCTCGCTCATCGCCGGCGCCGCGCGGCCGACCCAGCCGCCCCAGTCGGACAGCCGGGTCTCGACCGCCTCGGCCAGGATGGGCACCGCCTCGGCGCCGACGGCGGAGGCAATGCTCGCCAGATCGGGGGCGGCATCGAAGAACAAGGCCGACAGCTCGCCCTTGGGATCCTTCACCCGCGTCGCCAGACCCGGATAAAGGTCGAACCAGCTCACCAGACGGTCCAGCGCCAGCCGTCCGTCCATCGGCGCCAGACGGTCGACGATCATGCGCCGGTGCGCCTGAAGGTCGGCGACGAGTTCGGGGCGTTTGCGCCAGGAGACCCGGGTGTTCGAGGCCTCAAGGGCCGTCAGCCGCTTGTCGATCTCCAGCGCCAGATCGGGCGCTCCGACCGCGGCGGCCAGTTCCAGCTTGAGCACCCGTTTCAGATTGGCGTCGCCGACCGTCGCCTCGATCAGCAGTTCGGCCAGCACATCGGCGCCGAGAGCCGAAAGGTTGGCGGCCGACAGGGTCTTCCGGCGGGCGGGAGACGGGGCAGTCGGAGCGGCGCGTGAGGAAACAGGGCGTTTGGCCATCCCTCTCATGAGGGGATTCGCGAGGCCCCCGTCAACCGGTCAGGTCAGGCCGAGGCTCATCCGTACGAGCGCCGACAGATTGGCCGCCTCCATCTTGCTCATGACCTTGGCGCGGAAGATCTCCACGGTCCGCGGGCTGATGTCGAGCTGGGCCGCGATCTCCTTGTTCGACAGGCCGCCGGCGAGGGCCTCGAACACCTGACGCTCGCGCGCGGTCAGCTGGGACAGCCGACGGTCGATGTCGGCGCGCCGCTCCAGACTGGCGCCGACCTCCTGCACCCGGCGGATACAGCCCTTCAGCGTCTCGACGAGGCGGTGCGGCTCGAAGGGCTTTTCGATGAAATCGGTGACCCCGGCCTTCATCAGCTCGACGGCGGAGGAGACGTCGGCGTGGCCGGTGATGACCACGATGGGCCAGGCCTCGCCGCGCAGCTCGACCAGTTTGCGCACCACCTCGAAGCCGTCGGCGCCGGGCATCCTCAGGTCGGTGACCACACAGGCCACCGGATCGTTGGGCAGGTTGTCGAGAAACTCCTCGCCGTTGGCGAAACCCCGGGCCCGCATCCCTTCGGAGCGAAGCAGCAGGACCAGGGAGTCCCTTACGGCGAAGTCGTCCTCGACGACAAAAACGGACACCGTCACTGGATCGGTTCCTCCTTCGCTCGGCTCAGACTGAACGTGAACGCAGCCCCGCCCATGGCGCTGCGGCCGACGGTCAGCGACCCGCCGTGATTTTCGACAATGGTGCGGGTGACCGAGAGGCCGAGGCCCATGCCGTCCGATTTGGTGGTCATCAGGGGCTCGAACATGCGCTCGACCTGATCCGCGGGGACGCCGGGGCCGCTGTCCTCGACCCGGACCTCGTAGAAGTCGGGGCAGGTGGGGCGGCCGATCAGCCGGACCTCGCGCCGTTCGCGGTCGGCGACGGCCTCCACCGCGTTGCGGACCAGGTTGACGATGGCCTGCTGGAACTGGATCCGGTCGGCCATGACCCGGTCCTCGATATTGTCGACGTCGATCTGGATGCTGGCGTCGGAGGCCGGGCCCAGCAGCTGGATGATCGGGCCCAGGTCGTCGATCATCGAGGACATCCGCTCGGGCTCCAGCGGCTGGGTCTCGACCGTCAGAAGCTCACGCGCCCGGCGGATAATGGCGCCGGCGCGCAGCACCTGGCTCTTGGCCAGTTCGACCGTGCGGCTGGCGCTGTCGGCGATGATGCCTGCGCGGCCCAGATCGACCTGGCTGGCCTGGAGGTAGCTGGCCGCGGCCGTCAGGGGCTGGTTCAGCTCGTGCGACAGGATGGCGGCCATCTCGCCGAGGGAGTTCATTCGCCAGACCTGGTTCAGCTGATCGCTGAGTTCCTGGCTCCTCAGTTCGGCCGAATGCCACAGGCTGAGATCGGTCAGGGTCAGGATCGCTTCCGAGGTCTTGGGGTCGCCGGTGACGAAGGCGAGCTGGATACCCAGGGGAAAGACGTCGCCGTCAGCCCGGCGCCCCAGCCAGTATTGATCAGCTGAATACTCGCCGGGCGGCGAGGATCTGATGATTCCGGCGTCGAAGAACTCGACAAACTCCTGAAACGGTCGGCCCACGGCCTCGCGTTCGGCGACCCGGAACAGGGCGCAGGCCGGCTGGCTGATGGCCAGGATGACCGATCGGGAGTCCAGGGTCACCACCGGCGCCGAAGCCAACATGGCGTGTATGGTGGCGTTTCGCGTGTTGAGCTGGCTTTTCAGCTCCAGGGAACGCTCTTTCAGGGAGCGACGGGCGCGGCCGATCTCTCCGATCGCGGCGCCGACCAGGGCGAAGAGCAGGGCGTTGACCACCGCGTCAACGATGCTTTCCCGCGAGACGAGAACCACGTTGGCGGCGATCGACAGGGCGATGGCGAGGGCGGTCGCCCGTCGCGACGCCAGCATCGCCGGCAACATCACGGCGGGGATGAGCGGCAGATAATAGAACTTGCCGAAGGCCTCGAGACCCAGTCGAGCCAGAAGCGCGAGCCCGACAGCGACGATGGCGAGGGCATAGCCGTTCGGCCCTCTGGAAGCCCAGTTCGAGATCGCAGCGATGCGCGCCATGAATGGTGGCGAATCTGTGGCGGAATTCACTTGGGCGACGCTCGGCACGGCCTGTTTTCTTGCCCCTTACCCTATCCGTTCGTAGCATCGTGTTCGTTAAGGGTAAATACGTAAGCAAAACACCCTAATCCGAAAGTTACGACCGCTTCGCACCTGCACATTATCGGTGGTCTCCTGACGGAGGGCCTGACGATGACTGACGCTGTGCGCATACTGGTGGTGGATGACTCTCCGGCTATCAGACAGGTGCTGGGCGGCATTCTTCGCGCGGCCGGTTGTGAGGTCGTCGTCGCGGAGGGGGCAAGGGCCGCGCTGCGCTGTCTCCGGGCGTTCGAGCCCGATGTCATCCTGACTGATTTCAACATGCCACGCCTGAACGGAGAGGCCTTCGTCAGGCTGATCAGGCGCGATCCCAAACGGCTCCATCTACCGGTCTTCGTGGTCTCCAGCGAGGACGATCCGGGCATTCAGGAGCGGATGGAAGCCGCCGGCGCCGACGCCTGGTTCGACAAACCGGTCGATGTTCAGGGCCTGGTCCGGACGATCAGGGCGGCCCTCTCGGCGCCCAGCGCTGACACCGGTTCCCGCCGCCAGCGGCGGCCCTCCGCAGGTCTCGAAGCCGCGGCCTGAGGGCCGGTAAGTATTTTTACGTAGAGGGCGATTTACGAAGAATATTAGCCCTTTGCCTCAACCTTAACGACAACGGCGACTGCCAGAACGGCGAAACATGACCAAAGTTATACTGAAGAACACTGTGATGCGAATCGCCTTGGGCGGTATTTCCGGCGTCCTCGGCGCGATGATGCTGGCCGGAGCGGCCCAGGCTGCAGACCCGGTCTCGATCCAGCTGGGCGTCGCCAGCCAGTATCTCGGCAAGGGCGTCGGCAAGAGCAACGACCAGACCAGCTATTCGGGCTCGATCGAGGTCAATCACAACGGCTTCTACGGCAGCCTGTTCGCCGCGACGGCTGAACTGTCGCAGGGCGCGGACGCCGAAGTCCTGACCACCATCGGCTATCGCTGGACCATCTCGGGCGTCGCCTTCGACGCCGCAATCATCAACCGCGACCTGCCCGGCACCCGCAAGGGCGTCGACGCCAACTACACCGAGTACCAGGTCGACGCCTCGCGCAAGTTCGGCCCGGTCTCGACGCGTTTCCGCGTCAACTATACCGCCGACGGCTTCGCCGCGACGCAGGAGGCCTGGTGGGTCGAACTGCAGGGCGGGGTCTCCCTGGATTCCAAAACCAAGGCCACGGCGGCGATCGCCGACCGCACCGCCGACGGCGGGGCCGAATACACGGCCTGGAACCTGGGCGTGAAGCGCAAGCTGAACGACCGGATCGCGGTCGACCTGCGCTGGTACGACACCGACGGCCATGAGTACGGCAACCAGTACGACGGCCGTTTGGTCGCCGCGTTAACCCTTTCTCTCTGATTTGACCTGCATCTAGCCAGTAGGCCGCCTGCCCGCGACCAAACGACCAAGGATCCGTCATGCACCTGAGCAATGTTCCCATCTGCAGGAAGCTCATCCTCGCGTTCGCCGTCGTCCTGACGGCCATCGTCGCCATGGGCGGGACCATCGGCTTCAACCTGATGGAACTGAGGAAGTCCGACCTGCTGCGCACGAGCGGCAATGAGATGGTGCGCGACACCTCGGCGGCCGAGTTCTCGCTGGCGCGTCAGGAAAACAGCTTCCGCGGTTATCTGGTGTCGGGCGACGCCTACTATATCGACCGGATCAACACCCATCGCGCCGCCTTCAAGGCCAAGCTGGAAGAGCTGAAGGGCGCGGGATCGCCCGAGGCGGACGCCAAGATCGACGAAGCCGGCAAGGCGGCGGACGCCTGGTACGACCTGGTGGTCAAGAAGGGGCTGGCTCTTGCGGCCAACCCCGCGACCAAGGCCCAGGCCGAGGCCATGGTCAGCCATGACGGCGAGGCCGACGCGGCCATGGGGCCGGTCGAGGACGCCATCGACGGTCTGAAGACCCTCAACATGGCCGAGCTGGACCGGGCCAAGGCGATCCAGAGCAAGGCCACGACCGTCGCCGAATGGAGCCTCTATATCGGCCTGGCGATGACGATGCTGATCGCTGTCGCCGCCAGCATGGTCCTTTCGCGGGCCATCGCCACGCCGGTCCTCAAGATCGCGGGCTATATGCGCAAGCTGCAGGCCGGCGAAAACAACATCGAAATCCCCGAAGCTCGCCGCAAGGACGAGATCGGCCAGATGGGCGTCGCCGTCCTGGCCTTCCGTGACGCCGCCCTCGACAAGATCCGTCTGGAGCAGGAGGCGCTGGCCAACCGTTCGCAATCCGAGATCGACCGCGCCAACGCCGAGGCCGAGAAGGCCCGTACGGCCGAAGAGGACGCCATCGCTCTCGGCGCCCTGGCCCAGGGCATGGCCGCCATCGCCAACGGCGATCTGACGCACCGCATGACCGCCCAGGTCGCGCCGCGCGCCGAACAGCTGAAGACCGACTTCAACGCGGCCGTGGCCCAGCTGCAGGACGCCATGTCCGTCGTCGTCACCAATGTCGCGGCGATCCGCTCCGGTTCGGGCGAGATCAGCCAGGCCGCCGACGACCTGTCGCGCCGCACGGAACAGCAGGCCGCCTCTCTGGAAGAGACCGCCGCGGCCCTCGATGAGATCACCGCCACCGTCAACCGCACCGCCTCGGGCGCGCGCCAAGCCTCCGACACCGTCCAGGCCGCCAAGGGCGACGCCGAGACCTCGGGCAATGTCGTCCGCGACGCCGTCTCGGCCATGGGCGCGATCGAGAAGTCGGCCCAGGAGATCAGCCAGATCATCGGCGTGATCGACGAAATCGCCTTCCAGACCAACCTGCTGGCCCTGAACGCGGGCGTCGAGGCGGCCCGTGCGGGCGACGCCGGCCGCGGCTTCGCGGTCGTGGCCTCCGAAGTCCGGGCCCTGGCCCAGCGCTCGGCGGAAGCCGCCAAGGAGATCAAGGTTCTGATCTCGGCCTCGACCACCCAGGTCAACACCGGCGTCAACCTGGTCGGCCAGACGGGCGAGGCCCTGCAGCGCATCGTCGGCCGCGTCGCCGAGATCGACGGCCTGGTGTCCGAAATCGCCGCCTCCGCCCAGGAACAGGCGACCGGCCTTCAGCAGGTCAACACCGCCGTCAACCAGATGGACCAGGTCACGCAACAGAACGCCGCCATGGTGGAGCAGTCGACCGCGGCCAGCCACTCGCTGTCGCAGGAGGCTGAAAGCCTGGCCGGTTCGGTCGCGCGCTTCAAGATCGGTTCGCCGACCGGCGGCGTCCGCTCCGCGCCCCATGCCGCCCCGAGAGCCGCGGCTCCGGCGCCCCGCGCCGCGCCGCAGCCGGCTCAACGCCCGGTCGCCCAGATGCGCACCGTCAGCCAGGGCGGAGGCTCCGCCGCCGTCCGTCGGCCCGATCCCGTGGCTTCTGACGACGGTTGGGAGGAGTTCTGATGACGGCTTCCATCGTTCTGCCGCCCGTTCTGGACATCCTGTATGCGGAGCCTCTGCGGACTGATCTGCTGGGCCTTCGCGGCCAGCCCCTCGCCATCGACGCTTCCGCCGTGGAGCGTCTCGGCGGCCTGTGCCTGCAGGTGCTGATCTCGGCGCAGCAGACCTGGGCCCGCGATGGCCAGGGCCTGACCATCGACACCCCATCCGAAGCCTTCGCAACCCAATGGAAGATGTACGGCGCCGCTCTCCAGGCGACCGTTCAGGGAGAGCCCGCGTGACCAAAACCGTCCTTACCATCGACGATTCCCGTACGATGCGTGACATGCTGATGATGGCCCTCGTCGATGCGGGCTATCATGTGATTCAGGCCGTCGACGGCATCGACGGGCTGGAGACGCTGAGCGCCGAGGGCGCCGACGTCATCATCACCGACATCAACATGCCCCGTCTGGACGGCTTCGGCGTCATCGAGGGCGTGCGCGCCGACCCGAACCACCGTCAGACCCCGGTGCTGGTGCTGACCACCGAGAGCGACGCCGCCAAGAAGCAGCGCGCGCGCGACGCCGGCGCGACCGGCTGGATCGTCAAGCCCTTCGACCCGGCCAAGCTGGTCGAAGCCGTTCGCCGGGTGGCCGCCTGATATGACCGACGCCGCAGATCCCTTTGAGGCCATCAAGGTCGTCTTCTTCCAGGAGTGCGACGAGTTGCTCGGCGACCTGGAAGCGGGTCTGCTGGCAATGGAATCCGGCGCGGCCGATGACGAGACCGTCAACGCCGTGTTCCGGGCCGTCCACTCGGTCAAGGGCGGGGCAGGGGCCTTCGGCCTCGACGCCCTGGTCCGCTTCGCTCACGTCTTCGAGACCCTGCTCGACGAGCTGCGCTCGGGCCGCAAGCCCTGCGACGACATCACCGTCAAGACCCTGCTGCGCGCCTCCGACGTCCTGGCGGACCACATCGCCGCGGCGCGGGGCCAGGCCCCGGAGGTCGACGAGGCCCGTTCCGCCGGTCTGGTCGCCGAGCTGGAAATCCTGACCCACGGCGTGGCCAGCGCGCCCGCCGCCGAGGCCCCGGCCGAGGAAGAGCCCGTCTTCACCCCGGTGATGATGGCCGCGCCGGCTGTCGCCGAGGCGGACGGTCTGCCCGAGGCCGACGAGTTCGGCTTCCGCCCCGTGGCCTTCAGTTTCGCGGGTCTGGACGACGCCCCGGCCGAGGCTCCGGTCGAAACCGCCGCCCCGTCGGGCGACGTGTGGCGCGTGGTCTTCCGTCCGCACGCCCGCCTCTACGCCAACGCCAACGAGACCGGCATCCTGCTGCGCGAGCTGTCGCGCCTGGGCGAGATGACGGTCGAGGTGGACACTTCCGCCCTGCCGACCCTGGACGAGCTCGTCCCCGAGGAAGCCTATCTGGTCTGGACCATCGACCTGACGACGACCGCCAGCGAAAGCGCCGTGCGCGACGTCTTCGACTTCGTCGAAAGCGACTGCGACCTGTCCATTCGCCCGGCCGGCGGCGCCGCCGAGGCTCCCGCCGCTGACGTCGCCTCCGAGGCCGCGCCCGAGTTCGACATCGCCGCCCTGATGGCCAGCGCCAAGGCCGACGTGTCCGCCCAGGCGGCCGCGGCCGCTGCGGTCCCCATCGCCGCCCCTGTCGCGCCTCCCGTCGCGGCTCCGGCTGCGACACCCGCGCCGGTCGCTCCGGCCCCGGTAGAAGCGGTCGCCGCTCCCGCGCCGGCCCCGACGCCCGCTCCGGCGGCTCCGGCTCCCGCCGCGCCCGCCGCCGCCGCCGCTCAACCCGCTGCCCAGGCCGCCGTCACCATTCGCGTCGATCTGGATCGCGTCGATCGCCTGATCAACGTCGTCGGCGAGCTGGTCATCCAGCAGGCCATGCTGGCCCAGCGCGTGATCGAAAGCGGCCTGGCCCGTTCGTCGGGCATCTCCGTCGGTCTGGAGGATCTCGAGCTGCTGACGCGCGAGATCCAGGACAGCGTCATGGCCATCCGCGCCCAGCCGGTGAAGTCCGTCTTCCAGCGGATGCCGCGTCTGGTCCGCGAAGTCGGTGAAATGACCGGGAAGCGCGTGCGTCTGGTCACCGCCGGCGAGGACACCGAGGTCGACAAGACCGTGGTCGAACGCCTGGCCGAGCCGATCACCCACATGCTGCGCAACGCCATCGACCACGGGCTGGAAAGCCCGGAAGAGCGCGTCGCCGCCGGCAAGCCCGCCGAGGGCACCGTCCGCCTGGCCGCCCTGCACCGCTCGGGCCGGATCGTCATCGAGATCGGCGATGACGGCAAAGGCATCAACCGCGAACGGGTCAAGGGCATCGCCATCTCGCGCGGCCTGATCGCCGAGGACGCCGTCCTGACCGACGACGAGATCGACAACCTGATCTTCCTGCCGGGCTTCTCCACCGCCGAGACCATCACCGACGTCTCGGGACGCGGCGTGGGCATGGACGTGGTCAAGCGCTCGATCCAGGCCCTGGGCGGCCGCATCGCCATCAGCTCGGTTCCGGGCAAGGGATCGACCTTCACCCTCAGCCTGCCGCTGACCCTGGCGGTGCTGGACGGCATGGTCGTGACCGCCGCCGAACAGACCCTGGTCGCGCCCCTGACGGCCATCGTCGAGAGCCTGACCCCGCGCGCCGAAGACATCCACTATGTCGGCGGCCACGATCCGGTGATCCGCTTCCGCGACCAGTTCGTGCCCCTGATCGACGTGGCTCTGGGCATGGGCTTCCGCGATGCCCCGGCTGCGGCCGAGGGTGGCGTCGCCGTGATCATCGAGACCGAGGCCGGCGCCCGCGCCGCCCTGCTGTTCGACGCCATCCAGGGCCAGCGCCAGGTCGTCATCAAGAGCCTGGAAACCAACTACCAGCAGGTCGAGGGCGTGGCCGCCGCGACCATCCTGGGCGACGGCCGCGTCGCCCTGATCCTGGACGTGGACGCCATCGTCGCCTCGTGGCGCCGCAAGGCCACCCGCGTCGAGGCCACCCGTCCTGACTTCAAACTCGCGAGCTGATCATGACCGAAGCTTCCAACGCCGCCGCCTCGCGCGAACTGATCGCCTTCCGCATCGGCGAGCAGGAGTTCTGCGTGGACATCATGTCGGTGCGCGAGATCCGCGGCTGGACCCCCGCGACGCCTCTGCCACGCGCGCCGGGCTTCATGAAGGGCGTGATCAACCTGCGTGGCGCCGTGCTGCCGATCATCGACCTGGGCGCCCGCTTCGGCCTGCGCACCTCCGAGCCGACCGCCCGTCACGTCATCATGGTCGCCCATGTCGGCGGCCGCATGGTCGGCCTGCTGGTCGACGCCGTGTCGGACATCATCCAGCTGACGGATGAGGCCGTGCAGCCGACGCCCGACGTGGCCAGCGAGCAGGTGAAGACTTTCGTCAAAGGCCTGTTCGCCATCGACGGCCGCATGATCAGCCTGATCGAACTGGACCGGATCGTCCCCGACGCCGCCGAGGCCGAAGCCGCATGAGTACGTCCGCCGGGCGCGAATCCCTGGTCGAAGGCGAGTTCGTCTTCACCGCCGAGGATTTCCGCCACATCGCCCAGATCCTGCACAGCCACGCAGGGATCGCCCTGAACGAGGGCAAGGCCGCGCTGGTCTATTCGCGCCTGGCCAAGCGGCTGCGCACCCTCGGCCTGCGCAGCTTCCGGGACTATTGCGCCCTGATCCAGGACGCGGCGGGCGTGGACGAACGTCAGGCGATGACGGCGGCCCTGACCACCAACGTCACCCGCTTCTACCGCGAGCCGCACCACTTCGATCATCTGCGCGACGAGGTCATGCCTATGCTGGCCGCCCGCGCCCGCGCCGGCGGCCGGGTCCGTCTCTGGTCGGCGGCCTGTTCGAACGGGCAGGAGCCCTATTCTATGGCCATGACGGCCCTGTCCGTCCTGCCCGAAGCCAATGATCTGGACTTCCGCATCCTGGCTACCGACATCGATCCGAACATGGTCGCCGACGGCATCGCCGGCGTCTATCCGGAGGAGGCGCTGGATCCGGCGCCCCCGGCCCTGCGCAACAAATTCTTCGAGAAGGCGCCTTCGCAAGGGCGCAACATGCTGTCGGCGAGCCAGCCCCTGCGCGACCTGATCGCGTTCAAGGAGCTGAACCTGATCGGCGACTGGCCGATGCGCGGCAAGTTCGACGTCATCTTCTGCCGCAACGTCGTGATCTATTTCGACGACGCGACCCAGGAGAAGGTCTGGAAGCGATTCACCCCGCTGATGAACCCCGGCGCGACCCTGTATATCGGCCATTCGGAACGCGTCAGCGGCCCGGCGATGAACCAGCTGAACACCAGCGGCCTGACCACCTACAGGCTGGCCGCATGACCGCCCCCGTCCGTGTCCTCGTCGTCGACGACAGCCCGACCATGCGCGGCCTGATCACGGCCGCCCTGCGTCGCGATCCCGAGATCGATGTGGTCGGCTCCGCCGCCGATCCCCTGGAAGCGCGCGCGTTAATCAAGGAATTGAACCCCGACGTCATCACTCTCGATGTCGAGATGCCCAATATGAACGGGCTGGAGTTCCTCGAGAAGATCATGCGGCTGCGGCCCATGCCCGTGGTCATGGTCTCGACCCTGACCCAGGCCGGCGCCGAGATCACCCTGGAAGCCCTGGAAATGGGCGCCGTCGATGCGGTCGGGAAGCCGGGCGCGGGTGTCACCGCCGCCGAGGCCTTCTCCGAGCTGACGCTGAAGGTGAAGACCGCCGCTCGCTCGCGGGTTCGCGCGCGCGTTCCGGTCGAGACCGTGCGTGCGCACCATGACTATCGCGCCGGCGCCGACCACATCCTGGCGATCGGCGCCTCGACCGGCGGCGTCGAGGCCCTGCTGACCATCATCTCCGCCTTCCCGGCCAACTGCCCGGCGACGGTGGTGACCCAGCACATGCCGGCGACCTTCACCGCCAGCTTTGCTGCTCGCCTGAACAAGGCCTCGGCCGCCACCGTCACCGAGGCGGTGGACGGCGACCTGATGATGCCGGGCCATGTCTATATCGCGCCCGGCGGCCTGACCCATCTGGAAGTCTCCGGCACGACGCCGCGCGTCCGCCTGAGCCAGGGCGACACCGTCAGCGGCCACCGGCCGTCGGTCGATGTGCTGTTCCGTTCGGTCGCCCGCCTGCGCCGTCCCATGACCGGGGTCATCCTGACCGGCATGGGCCGTGACGGCGCGCAAGGGCTGCTGGAAATGCGTGAAGCCGGCGCCCATACCGTCGGCCAGGACGAAGCCTCTTCTGTTGTTTACGGCATGCCGCGCGTCGCCCACGAAATCGGGGCCGTCGAACGCCAACTGCCGCTGTCGCGTATTTCATCAGCCATTCTCGACCTGTGCGCTGCGCCCCCGCGCGGCGCCGCCGCCTGAGGTACCCCCGCCATGCCTGCCGCCTCCGCTATCCATACCCTGATCGTCGACGACCAGATGTCGATGCGCGGCCTTGTGCGCACCAGTATGCAGCAGCTGGGTTTCCGCGAGTTCCGTGAGGCTTCTGACGGCGAGGCGGCCCTGCGCGAGATGATCGGCAAGCCTGCTCACCTGATCATTTCCGACTTCAACATGCCGAACCTGGACGGCCTGGGCCTGCTGCGCGCCATCCGCGCCCACCCGCCGACCCAGGGCGCCGCCTTCATCATGCTGACCGGCCGCGCCGACCGCGAGCTGGTGGCCCGCGCGGTCCAGTTCGGGGTCAACAACTACCTGGTCAAGCCCTTCACCGTCGCCCAGCTCAAAGAGAAGCTGGAAGGCGTCTTCGGTCCGCTGACATGATGTCCGAGGCGGCCCTGGCGACCGAAAAGAGGATTCATGTGGGCCAGGGCGAGCACCACATCACCTCCGACCCGAACGTGATGCTGACCACCATCCTGGGCAGTTGCGTGGCCATGTGCCTGCGCGATCCGCAGACGGGCGTGGGCGGCATGAACCACTTCCTGCTGCCCGAAGGTTCGGGGGCGGGGACCGACGCGGGCCGCCGCTACGGCGCCTATGCGATGGAACTGCTGATCAACGACGTGCTCAAGGCGGGCGCGCGCCGCGACCGTCTGGAGGCCAAGCTGTTCGGCGGCGGCCGGATGTTCAACTCCCTGCGCGATGTCGGCATGCAGAACGCCGACTTCGCCGAGCGCTTCCTGCGCGACGAAGGCATTCCCGTGGTGGGCGGCAGCCTGCGCGGCGATGGAGGGCGTCGCCTGCACTACTGGCCCACGACCGGTCGCGCCCTGCAGCGCGCCGTGACCGACAGCCATGTGCCGACCCAGGCGCCGCCGAAGCCGGAACCGGTCGCCTCCGGCGCCGTGGAGCTGTGGTGATGTTGTCGCGTAGCCGTACCCTCCTGACCGCCGTCTCCGACGAACTGGCCGAGATCCGCGCCCAGGTCGATGGCCTGTCGGGGCTGACGTCCGAGCTGATGGCCCATTGCCCGCCCGAGAAGTTGAGCGGCGTGATGGCGCGCATCCAGGACTTCGACCTGCTGATCCAGCGTCTGGACGGGCTGAGCGGCCTCTCCGCCGCCCTGGGCGCCGGCGTGCCCATCGACACCGCCCTGCACGCCCTGACCCTGACCGATCAGTCCAACCGGCTGAGCCCGGGTGTAACCAATGCGTCCGCTGAAAAGGCTTCGGGCGATCTGATGCTGTTCGACTGAGCCATGGCGCGCCGGCAGCCGGACATCAACGAAAAGGTCAACCTCGCGCGCTCGTCGGTGCTGCTGGTCGACCATAACCAGAAGTCGCTCGACATGCTGAGCTCGATCTTCCAGGGCTTCGGCGTCCGGGAACAGATCAAGCGCATGACGACCGAGGATGCCGTCCGCGTCGTGGACGAGCGCGATCTCGACCTGATCCTGATCGACTGTTCGATGCCCGACATGGACGGCTATGATTTCACCCGCTGGCTCCGGCGCGATACGCCGCCGCCGGTGCGCTATACGCCGGTGATCATGCTGGTCGGGCACGCGGCCCAGTCCAAGGTCCAGAAGAGCCGGGACTGCGGCGCCAGCTTCGTCGTCACCAAACCCATGACCCCGTCGGTCCTGCTGCAGCGCATTCTGTGGCTGGGCAATGACGAGCGGCAGTTCGTCGAGGCCGACACCTATGTCGGCCCGGACCGTCGGGTGCGCAATTTCGGCCCGCCCCTGGGCGTGCCCGGCCGTCGCGCCGGAGACCTCTCCGAACACGTCGGCGCCGCCAGCGAGGCCAATATGGATCAGTCGGCGATCGACATGATGATGAAACCGATGAAGGTGCAGCTGTGAGCGAAGCCCGGACATTCAAGGTCAAGAGTTCGCTGTCGAAGCAGCTGTTCGAGCCGGGCGGCCGCCTGGTCCGCGACGCCGAACGGCTGGCGGGCGAGGCGCTCAACACCCATCGCGACGAGGCGATGGCGATGATTTCCACGACCCTCGACGAGCTGGAAGCCGTCTGCAACGCCGCGCAGGAGGGATCAGGTCCGCAGGTCTACACCCTGGGCGCCAAGGTCATCGATCTGGCCGCCTTCTTCGATACCGGTCCGCTGCACGATGCGGCCTACAGCCTGTGCGAGGTCTCGGACCGGATGATCACGGCGGGCATCTGGCATTGGCCGTCGATCACGGTGCATCTGCAGGCGATGCGGCTGATCATCGCCAGCGGCTGTCGCACGGGTCGGACCAGCGAGACCCTGCTGGACGGTCTGCGCAAGATCTCGCAGCGGCCGTAACCGGACGACTACTGGCGCGCGACAGGGGTGTCGAAGACATACCCCTTGCCGCGCAGGGTCACGATCAGGTCGTGGCCGCTCTCGTCGCTGAGGCGTTTGCGCAGGCGGCTGATCTGGACATTGATCGCCCGGTCGCGGACGTTCGCCTCGCCATCGTGGGCGCCGCTGATCAGCTGGGCGCGGGTCAGGACCCGGCCCGGGTTCTCGGCGAAGGTTCGCAGCAGGTTGAACTCGTTCGGCGTCAGGGCGGTGGACTCTCCATCGGCCTTGATCAGGCGCCGACGCAGCAGATCCAGTTGCAGGCCTGCGAAGCTCAGCACGCCGGCGGCGCCCGCCTGAACCGGCCTGGCCCGACGCAGGACGGCGCGGATGCGGGCCAGCAGTTCGCGCGGATTATAGGGTTTGGCCAGATAGTCCTGGGCGCCCATTTCCAGCCCAAGGATGCGGTCGGTGTCCTCGCCCAGGGCGCTGGCGACGATGACCGGCGGACCCATCTCCGACAGCCGGCGACACAGAGCCAGGCCGTCGCCGCCGCGCATCGAGACATCCAGGAGGATAAGGTCGGGGCGGTCTTCCCTGAGACGACGCTCCATCTCCGGAAGACTGTTCGCGCAGCGGGTCACGAAGCCCTGTCTGCCGAGGTAGCCGCAGAGGGGATCATGGTGATCATGCGCCTCGTCGACGATCAGGATGGCGGGCGAAGATGAACTGTGCATGAACAGTTTGTGCCCGCCAAATAGGGCGGGCGGATTGCACATTCGTTATACGGCTCAGTCGTTTGACACGTTCTGATACAGACCGGCGACGCTTTGCCGGACGGACACCGGGCGCATGAAAAAGGGCGGAGGCCCGAAGACCTCCGCCCCTCCCGTTTCACCGATCGGGATCGATCAGAAGGACTTGCTCAGGTTGATGAAGAAGGTCCGTCCGACGTAGTCGTAGCCCGAGTAGAGCGGGGCGTTGCCGACCCGGCTGACGACGCCCGCCGAGAGGGTCGGCGGCTCTTCGTTGAAGATGTTGCGCATCCCCGCCGTGGCGGTCCAGCCGTCAGCCGCATACTGCACCGAGGCGTTGTGCAGATAGTAGTCGCTGACCTCGGCGTCATAGCCCAGCGACGCCAGGGTATAGCCGTAGTTCTTCAGGTAATAGGCGTCGTACCCCATCGAGTCGATCCACTCGACGCCATAGTGCACCGTCCACTTGTCGAAGGCGTAGGCGGCGTCGAAGTTGGCGCTGAACTCCGGCGTGCCGATGGTGCCGACCTCGTCGAGGATCGGATCGTCGGCGAACAGAGTGCTGTAGCGCTTGGTCATCTGGGTGACGCCCAGGTTGAAGATCGCACGGCCCGGACCGAAGTCGTTGGCGTAGCGGACGGTGTAGTCGATGCCGTGGACCACGTCGGTGGCGACATTGACGTAGCTGTCGTGAACCGTCAGCGCGCCGGTCGAGGCGTTGCGGTCGATCAGGCCGCAATAGCCGTTGTCGGCCTGGAACTCGGCCGCGGCCGAACTGTAGCAGAGGCCCAGGATGCTGCTGTAGCCGATACGCGAGACGCCGTTGTCGATCTGGATCTCGTAGTAGTCAGCGGCGAACGACAGCTTGCCCCAGCCGTCCGGCAGTTTCGGCTGCAGGATCAGACCGACGGTCAGGTTGTCCGAGGTCTCGGCGCTCAGGTTGTTGTCGGCGCCGCCCGAGGTGATGACGGCCACGCTGGAGGTCTGGTTGAAGTTGGTGGCCAGACCTTCGCTGGCGCAGTTCGCGGCCACGATCGGGTCCGTGCCCGTCGAGCCGTAGCTGTTGCAGGGGTCCGCCGTCGAGCTGACGAAGCCCGAGGTCGCGCCGACGAACTGCTCGAACAGGGCCGGGGCCCGGTAGGAGGTGCCGTAGGAGCCGCGGAAGGTCAGGAAGTCGAACGGCTGGTAGACCAGACCCAATTTGTAGGTCGAGTCGTCACCGTAGGATTCATAGTCGGTCCAGCGGGCCGAACCGGTGAAGGTCAGGGCCTTGGCGAACGGCAGGTCGGCCAGGATCGGCACTTCCACTTCGCCGAACAGTTCCGTCACCGAGTCGCTGCCGCGGGTGATGGCCGAGGTCGAGTAGTTCCAGGTGTTGGCGTTCTGGGAATCGATGCCGGGCGTGTCGTCGATCGAGGACTTGCGGTACTCGGCGCCGACATAGGCCATCACCTGACCGGCGGGCAGGGTGAACAGCGGGCCGTCGAAGCCGACGCTGGCGACAGTCTCGTCATAGATCGTCGTGCCGGTGACGTCCTGCTTGACGTAGTCGACCCAGGCCTGGGGGAGGTCGCCGCCGATGACCGCCGAGGTCAGATAGGGCGCCGCGACGCAGTTGGCGTCGGTGCTGACGCACGAGAAGCTGCCGTCCGCGTTCTTCACGACGTTCAGGCTCTTCTGCAGCCGGTCGGTCAGGAACTGCTCGGTCGTGTAGACCGACTTGGAGCGGGTGTAGCTGACATAGGCGTCGTAGTGCCAGTCCGGCAGGAACAGGTCGCCACGAATGCCGGCCAGCTCCTTGGCGAAGTCGACCCGTTGCTGGCTTTCGGTGTTGCCGAAGCCGATGAAGGCGCGAACGCCGACGGCGGAGCCGGGGTTCAGGCCCTGGCTGGAGGCGGCGTAGGTGCTGCCGGCCAGGCTGGTCGGAATCAGCGGGCTGCCCTTGGCGTAGTCGATGACCAGCTGGCGATAGTCGGTCGAACTGGACTGGCGCTGGTTGACCAGAACCTCGCCATAGACCTGGGCGTTGCCGAGGGCGTGCAGGTCGTAGGAGCCTTCCAGATAGCCGGTGGTCACATCGACCGGCGTGATCAGGGAGGTGTTCAGCATGTCCGGGTCGTAGGTGGTGCGGACGCTGGTGTTGGTCGCCGAGTTGCCGACGCCCTCGAAGCCGACCAGGCCCGTGGTCACGGCCGAGTTCGGACGCCAGCGGTTGAACGTCGTCCCAACCGCATTGGTCGCGCCAACGCCGGCGATGGTCGAGGTGCCGATGGTGTTGATCGTCACGCCGCCCGAGTTGAGCGAGAAGCATTTCGACAGGCCCGTATTCGGGTCGATGTAGTCCGAGCCGTCGGCATAGGCGTCGGTCGGGCAGGAGGTGAAGGCCCGGTCGCCCAGGCTCAGCTCCTCGCGCACATAGCGCTCGGCCGAACCGGCGATGTGCCAGCGATCGCCGTGCGTGCCAGCCACGATCGAGAAGCGGTTCTCGTCGCCGCCACCGTTGGCGTCGTTGGTGAAGTTGTACTGGCCGCTGACCGTGACGCCGTCGACGCCCTTGTCGGTGACGATGTTGACGACCCCGGCGATGGCGTCCGAACCATAGATCGACGAGGCGCCGTCCTTCAGGATTTCGATGCGCTCGATCATGGCGGTGGGCAGGACGTTGAGGTCCGCCGAACCGACCGAGCCGCGCGAGCCGGCGGGGGCCACGCGACGGCCGTTCAGCAGGACCAGGGTGCGGGTCGCGCCCAGGCCGCGCAGCGACAGGGTGTTGGCGCCGGGGCCGCCGTTCACGACATAGCCGCCGTAGGCGTTGTTGATCTGCGACGTGCCGCCCGTAACCGCCGTGCCCTGAAGCAGGCTGGTGGTCGAGGTGAAGCCGGCCAGGGTGGCCTCGTCGCGGGTGATCACCTGGACGGGGGAGGGGGCGTTATAGTTGTCGGTGCGGATGCGCGAGCCGACGACCACGACTTCCTCGACCTGATCGGCCGCCTTGTCCTTGTCCTTGTCGTCCTGAGCCGTGCTGGTGCTCGTATCCTGCGCCAGGGCGATGGCGGGGATGGCCGCCGGAACCAGGGCGGCGAGGCCGACGACCATCGTCGTGCTCAGAAGATGTTTTCTCAAATCGATCATGCGTCCCGCAGGCTCCTGTGTAACCGAGAGGTATTTCGGGGCTCGATCTGGCCCCGTCGCGGTCAATAGGTGTCATGATGTCGATGCAAGAAAGCCATAAATCATATAGAACGATGGTATTAAGGCCGGTGTATCCCGATAAACACTAGATTTTGCAGTAATGTATCTCAACATTTCCCGGGGTGATCGCAAAACAATTTATAGTCTCAAGTATTACATAAGAAGTCTGTGGCGATACATTTGGGGCTGAATTGGGGCGCATTCCAAAGCGCCTCGGCCCGGCGCGGATGCGTTCGGGTCCGGCGGCGACGGCGCCGGCGATGGGTCCGGGCTGAGCTGAAGTCAGGCGGGGCCGGCGGCCTGAAGGATCAGGGTCGCGGTCAGGCCGCGAGGCTTGCGCGACCGCAGCACCAGACGGGCCCGGTTGTCGCGCGCCAGCCGGCCGGCGATGGTCAGGCCGAGGCCCGATCCGCCCGTCTCTCGAGAGCGGGAGTCCTCGAGGCGGACGAAGGGCTCCAGCACTCGTTCCAGATCGGCGTCGGCGATGCCGGGGCCGTCGTCCTCGATGTCCAGCAAGACCTTGTCGCCTTCGATCCGTGACGAGATCCGGGCGTTGCCGCCATGGACCACGGCGTTCTCGATCAGGTTGGCGACGCAGCGGCGCAGCGCCTTGGGCCGGACCATGACGTCGCAGTCGCAGCCCTCGGTGAAGACCACGGGACGTCCCGCATCGGCCTCATCGTCGGCGATGGAGCGCAGCAGGGAATCGAGGGCCATGCGGGCGAAGGGCTCCTGGCTCGGCTCGCTGCGCGCCAGTTCCAGCCCTTCCTTGACCAGGGCCTGGGTCGCGGCGAGGTCGCCGAGCAGCCGCTCCTTCAGCTCGGGGTCCGACACCTTCTCGACGCGGAGCCGCAGACGGGTGAGGGGGGTCTGGAGATCGTGGGTGACGGCGGCCAGGACCTGGGCCTTGTCGGCCATGGCCTGCCGCAGCCGCGTCTGCATGGTGTTGAAGGCGTTGGCCGCCTGGCGCACCTCGGTCGGGCCCGCGTCGGCCATGGGCGGGGCGTCGAGGCTTTCGCCGAGGGCCTGGGCCGCCGTCGCCATCTGGCGCACAGGCCGGGAGGCGAAGCGGGCGACGAAGAAGGACAGGAGGGCCAGGGCCAGCGCCTCGATGCTCAGGAACCAGGGATCGAGCACGCGCGGGCGCGACGCGGGCGGGGGAGCGCCGGTGACCATCGAGAATTGCGCGCCCCGGGCGTCGGTGAAGTCGATGATCCAGCAGGCGGGCGGGTTCAGGCCCAGAGCCTGGGCCTCGGTCTGGACGGCCTTTTCGTGGGTGGCGTCGACGACCACACGGACGTCGCGGTTGTCGTTCCTGCGGCAGGCCGTGGACTCGGTGGACCAGGCGATGGCCCGGATCTGGCCGAGACGGCCGTCGGACAGGCGCCGGTTCAGCTCCAGATCAGGCTGGCCGCGCACGGCCGTCGCCGGGCGAGGTTGCAGGCCGGCGGCGCCGGTCCGCGCCATATCGACGGCCTCCACCGGGTCCAGACCCTTGAGCACCGAGGCGTAGGATTCGATCCGGTCCGTCGTCCGTTCCGCACGGAAGGCGGCGAGATCGGCGCGGTAGCGCATGTCGGCTATGGACAGGGACGCGAGGGCCGCTAGCCCGGTGCCGAACAGCAGGATGACGAACAGCCGTCCGGTCATCGAGCCGAGGAAACGTTCGACCCAGGCCTGCGGGCCCTTCGGCGCCGGGACGGAGTCCTGGCTCACGTCAGGACGACATTGGCGGTCAGGACATAGCCTTCATTGCGGATAGTGCGGATCAGGACCGGCCCCTCGGCGCCGAACTTCTGGCGCAGGCGGCTGACCTGGATGTCCACGGCGCGGTCCAGGGCGTCTTCCTGACGGACCCCGCCCAGCGAGATCAGCTGTTCGCGGCTCAGCACCCGGTTGGCATATTCGACCAGCACCTTGAGCAGCCGGTATTCGGCGCCCGAAAGAACCACCACCCGGCCGTCGGGGTCGTGCAGCAGCCGCTGCTCGAAGTCGAACGACCAGCTGTTGATCCGCGCGGCCCGCGCCTCCAGCGGCGTCAGATTGGTCGGCAGGGTGCGGGTGCGGCGAAGCACGCTGCGGATGCGGGCGATCAGCTCGCGCGGCTCGAACGGCTTGGTCAGATAGTCGTCGGCGCCCATCTCCAGACCCACGATCCGGTCCACCGCCTCGGCCCGGGCCGTCAGCATGATGACGGGCACGGCGGAATCGGAGCGCAGGTCGCGACAGAGCTTCAGCCCGTCCTCGCGCGGCAGGTTCAGGTCCAGAAGAATGATGTCGGGCTCGTGCGCGGCGATGGCGCTGCGCATCTGCGAGCCGTCGGCGGCCGTGTCGATCTGAAAGCCGGCGTCCGACAGCTGTTCAGCCAGCATGACGCGGATATCGCGGTCGTCGTCGACCAGAAGAATGCGTGCGGGAGTGTCCATGGCCGCATCCTGAAACGATCTGTCGCTCCTCGCGCGGGTCATTTGGTTTCAGCTCTTGTCGTCATCGGTCTCGACACACTGTGACACAACTTTCCGGTCTCGCGACAAAGAGAGAGACCCGCGGAACCTAACTGGGCCGTTAGGACCTGGCATTCGGAATATGGCGCCGCATGCGCCGGAATGACGTCGCGCGAGGATTAAAGGACCCATGACCCAGGACAAAGACCCCTCGCCCAAACCCGAAGCCGAAGCCCCTGTGACGGCGCGCCCGCGCCAGATCGGGCCGCGCAAACTCACCAACACCCAGAAACTGATCGGCACGGTCGTGGCCTTGATCGTCGTCGGCCTGCTGGCGGTGGTGGTGGCCATGTCGCTGGGCGGCGACAAGGGCGGCGACGGCCAGCAGGGCGGTCCCGGCGGTCCCGGCGGTCCGGGTGGCGGACGACGCGGCGGTCCGGCCAGCACGGTCGGGGTGGCCACGGCCTCCAGCGCCGACATTCCGGTCCTGATCGAGGCGCTCGGCACCGTGACGCCGGCGGCGACCGTAACGGTGCGCCCGCAGGTGTCGGGCATGATCACCCAGGTCTTTTTCCGCGAGGGCCAGATCGTTCAGCGCGGCCAGCTCCTTGCCCAGATCGATTCCCGCGCCTTCCAGGCCCAGCTGACCCAGGCGCAAGGGCAGCTGCAGCAGAACACGGCCCAGCTGGCCGCCGCCCGAGTCACCCTGACCCGCTACGAGACCCTGCAGGGTCAGGACTCGATCGCCGGGCAGGACGTCGACACCCAGCGCGCCCTGGTTCAGCAGCTGGAAGGCGCCGTCACCGCCAATCGTGGCGCGGTGGACGCCGCGCGCCTGAACCTGACCTTCAGCCGGATCACCGCGCCGGTCACCGGCCGGATCGGCCTGCGGGTCGTCGATGTCGGCAACTATATCGGCGCGGGCGACAGCGCGGGTCTGGCCGTGATCACCACCACCACCCCGATCGACGTCGAGTTCACCGTGCCCCAGGACAGGATTCCGGACATCCAGCGGCGAGTCTATTCCGGCGCGACCCTGCCGGTGCTGGCGCTGGACCGCACCCGAACCACGACGCTGGACAGCGGGACCTTCTCGACGCTGGACAATGTGGTCGGCACCACGACCGGCACGGTGCGTGGCAAGGCGCGCTTCGCCAACGCCTCGGGCGCCCTGTTCCCCAGCCAGTTCGTCAATGTCCGCATCACCCTCGACACCCTGAAGGGCGCCGTGGTCGTGCCCGCCACCGCCGTGCGTCAGGGAACGGACTCGGCCTTCGTCTGGCTGGTCAAGGCCGACAACACCGTGACCAAGCGCACCGTCGTGACGGGGCAGGCAACCACGACCCAGGTGGTCATCTCCTCGGGCCTGGCCATCGGCGACAAGGTCATCACCGAAGGCGGCGACCGTCTGACCGAGGGCGGCAAGGTCACCGTCGCAGGTCAGGCCCCGGCACGCGGCCAGCGCGGCCAACACTCCGGTCAGCGTCGTAACCGTCCGGCGGCCCAGTAAGCCGATGAGCCCCTCGCGTCCCTTCATCCAGCGCCCGGTCGCGACCGCGCTGCTGATGCTGGCCATCGTGCTGGCCGGCTTCGTCGGCTTCCGCATGCTGCCGCTCTCGGCCCTGCCGCAGGTCGACTATCCGACCATCCAGGTCCAGACCCTGTATCCGGGCGCGAGCCCCGAGGTCATGAGCCAGACCGTCACAGCCCCGCTGGAACGCCAGCTCGGCGAGATGGCGGGGCTGGACCGGATGAGCTCTGTCAGCTCGGCCGGCGCCTCGGTCATCACCCTGCAGTTCGGGCTGAACGAGACGCTGGACGTCGCCGAACAGGAGGTCCAGGCCGCCCTGAACGGCGCCAGCGCCCTGCTGCCCGCCGATCTGCCGGCGCCGCCGACCTACGCCAAGATCAATCCGGCCGACGCACCGGTCCTGACCTTGGCCATCACCTCCGACACCCTGCCGCTGACCGAGGTGCAGAACCTCGTGAACACCCGTCTGGCCCAGAAGATCAGCCAGACCGCGGGCGTGGGCCTGGTCAGCCTGTCGGGCGGCCAGAAGCCGGCGATCCGCATCCAGGCCGACACCCAGGCCATGGCCTCCTACGGCATCACCCTGACGGACATGCAGTCGGCCATCACCGCCGCCAACGCCAACGGCGCCAAGGGCAGTTTCGACGGTCCGACCCGGACCTATACAATCAACGCCAACGACCAGTTGCTGACGGTCGATGACTACAAGAACCTGATCGTCACCTATGCCGACGGCGCGCCCGTGCGGCTGTCGGATGTGGCCAAGGTCATCGACGGCGCGGAAAACTCCAAACTGGGCGCCTGGGCCGACGAGAAGCCCGCCATCCTGCTGAGCGTCCAGCGCCAGCCGGGCGCCAACGTCATCCAGACCGTCGACGCCATCAAGGCGCGCCTGCCCGAGCTCCAGACCCAGCTTCCGGCCGCCGTCGACATGCAGGTCCTGACCGACCGGACGACAGGCATTCGCTCGTCCGTGCATCACGTCGAGTTCGAACTGGTCCTGGCCATCATCGGCGTCGTGCTGGTGATCTTCCTGTTCGTGCACAGCCTGCGCGCGACCCTGATCGCCAGCCTGGCGGTGCCCATCTCCCTGATCGGCGCCTGCGGGGCGATGTATCTGCTGGGCTACAGCCTGAACAATCTCAGCCTGATGGCCCTGACCATCGCGACCGGCTTCGTCGTCGACGACGCCATCGTCATGATCGAGAACATCTCGCGCCACATCGAGAAGGGCGAGAAGCCTATGGCGGCGGCGCTCAAGGGCGCGGGCGAGATCGGTTTCACCATCATCTCGCTGACGGTTTCCCTGATCGCGGTGCTGATCCCGCTGCTGTTCATGGGCGATGTGGTCGGGCGGCTGTTCCGCGAGTTCGCCATCACCCTGGCCATCACCATCCTGATCTCGGCGGTGGTCTCCCTGACCCTGACGCCGATGTTGTCGGCGCGCTGGCTGAAGCCGGAAGCGGAGGGCGAGCTGAAAGGCGTCAGCCGTTACAGCGCCCGCCTCTTCGCCGATGTGGAGCGCCGCTACGAGAAGGGTCTGGACTGGGTGCTGCGGCATCAGCCCCTGACCCTGGGCATTGCGGTGGCGACCGTCGCCCTGACTGCCGTCCTGTATCTGGTCATCCCCAAGGGCCTGTTCCCGGTGCAGGACACCGGCCAGCTTCTGGCCCGCACCGAGGCGACCAGCTCCATCTCCTATGCGAAGATGAGCGAGCTGCAGCAGCAGGCGGCCAAGGTCATCCTGGCCGACAAGGACGTGAAGTCGCTGAGCTCCTTCATCGGCGTGGACGGGACCAATAACGCGACCCTGCACAACGGCCAGATGACCATCAACCTGAAGGACGGTCACGGGTCGCAGGACAGGATCATGGCCCGGCTGAAGTCCGAGGTCGCCGAGATCCCCGGCCTGCGCCTGTTCCTGCAGCCGACCCAGGACCTGACCATCGACACCGAGACCGGCCCGACCCAATACCGCCTCGCGGTCGAGGGCGCCGACACCGCCGTCGTCAAGGAATGGGCCGGCAAGCTGGCCGCGGCGATGGAGAAGCAGTCCAAGCTGAGGAACGTCTATAACGACGCCAGCGCCACGACCTCGGCGGCTCTGGTCGATGTGGATCGTGACACCGCCGCACGGCTGTCGATCACCGCGTCCCAGGTCGATGAGGCCCTCTACAGCGCCTTCGGCCAGCGGATCGTCTCCACCATCTTCACCGAGACCAACCAGTACCGGGTGATCCTGGAGGCCGACCCGACCCTGGTCACCGACCTGAACACCCTGGGGCAGCTGAACCTCAAGGCCGAGGGCGGGGCCGCGCCGCTCAGCGCCTTCGCCACGATCCGCGAGCAGCAGTCGCCGGTGCAGGTGACCCACGTCGCCCAGTTCCCGGCGACGACCATCGGCTTCGACGCCGCGCCCGGCGTCTCGCTCGGCGCCGCGGTCGGGCAGGTGAGGGCGGCGATCAAGAGCATCGACATGCCCGCCAGCGTGACCACGACCTTCCTCGGCAGCGCCGGCGCCTATGAGAAGTCCCTGACCAACCAGCTGTGGCTGATCCTGGCGGCGGTGGTCTGCGTCTACATCGTGCTGGGGGTCTTGTACGAAAGCTACGTCCACCCCCTGACCATCCTCTCGACCCTGCCGTCGGCGGGCGTCGGGGCCCTGTTCGCCCTGCTGATCACCGGCAACGATCTCGGCGTTATCGGCATCATCGGGCTGATCCTGCTGATCGGCATCGTGAAGAAGAACGCCATCATGATGATCGACTTCGCGATCGACGCGGAGCGGACCGAGGGCAAGTCGCCGCGCGAGGCCATCTTCCAGGCCGCGGTGCTGCGCTTCCGGCCGATCCTGATGACGACCATGGCCGCGCTTCTGTCCGCCGTGCCCCTGATGCTGGGCATGGGGGAGGGGGCGGAGCTGCGCCGGCCGCTGGGCATCGCCATCTTCGGCGGCCTGCTGGTCAGCCAGTTGCTGACCATGTTCACGACGCCGATCATCTATCTGGCCTTCGACAAGCTGGGGCCGAGAAAGACGCCGACGGGCGCTGCCGGTGCGTCCGAGGACGACGGCCCGTTGCCGACCGACCTTGAAGGTGATCCGGAGCCTGCCCGGTGAACCTGTCCCAGCCCTTCATCCGGCGGCCCATCGCGACGGTCCTGCTGAGCATCGGCTTGGCGCTCGCGGGCATCGGCGCCTTCTTTGTCCTGCCGGTCGCGCCCCTGCCGCAGGTCGACTATCCGGCCATTTCGGTGCGGGCGAGCCTGTCGGGCGCCAGTCCGGAGACCATGGCCTCCAGCGTCGCGACGCCGCTGGAGCGCCGGCTCGGCGTCATCTCCGACGTCAATGAGATGACGTCCCAGAGCTCCACGGGCTCCACGCGGATCAATCTGCAGTTCAACCTGAACCGCAACATCGACGGCGCGGCGCGCGAGGTGCAGGCGGCGATCAATGCGGCGCGCGCCGACCTGCCCGCCTCGATGCGCAGCAATCCGACCTACAACAAGGTGAATCCGTCCAGCGCCCCGGTCATCATCCTGGCCCTGACCTCGGACACCAAGACGCCGGGCCAGATCTATGACGCCGTGTCCAACACCGTTTCCCAGCGCATCGCCCAGGTCGACGGCGTCGGCGAGGTCGAGATCGGCGGCGGCTCCCTGCCGGCCGTACGAGTCCAGATCAATCCGTTCCAGCTGAACACCTACGGCATCAGCCTGGAGGACGTGCGGGCCGCGATCGAATCCGCCAATGCCGACCGCCCCAAGGGCGCGGTGGAGGGCGACGGCCGCCGCTTCCAGATCTACACCACCGCCGCCGGCCGCAACGCCACCGACTATTCCAACCTCGTCATCGCGTGGCGGGACAACGCCCCCGTGCGGCTGTCGGATGTGGCCACGGTCGCCGACAGCGTCGCCGACACCCGCACCCTGGGCCTGTTCAACGGCAAGCCGGCGATCATCGTCCTGATCACCCGCGAGCCCGGCGCCAATGTCATCAAGACCGTCGACGGCGTTCGCGCCGTGGTGCCCGAGCTTCAGGCCCAGCTGCCCAGCGACATCAGGATCCAGGTCGCCTCGGACAGCACCAACTCCATCCGCTCGTCCCTGCACGAGATCGAGCTGACCCTGATCGTGTCCCTGATCCTGGTGGTGCTGGTGGTCTCGGCCTTCCTGCGCACGGCCTCGGCGACGATCATCCCGGCGGTGGCCACCGTGGTCTCCCTGCTGGGGACCTTCGGGGTCATGTATCTGCTGGGCTTCTCGCTCAACAACCTCTCACTGATGGCCATTACGGTCGCGACCGGGTTCGTGGTCGATGACGCCATCGTGGTGCTGGAGAACACCCAGCGCCACATCGAGGCCGGGATGGAGCGGGTCAAGGCGGCGCTGCTGGGCGCTCGTGAGGTCGGCTTCACCGTCCTGTCGATTTCCATCTCGCTGGTCGCCGTCTTCATCCCCCTGCTGTTCATGGGCGGGCAGGTCGGACGGCTGTTCCGCGAGTTCGCCGTGACCCTGTCGGCGGCGGTGATGATCTCTCTGGTCATCTCCCTGACCCTGACGCCGATGATGTGCGCCTTCATGCTGAAGCGGCATCCCGAGGGGCATCGCGAGAACTGGCTGGCGCGCCAGTTCGAGAAGGCGTTCAGCTTCGTCCAGAACGTCTATTCCTGGTGTCTGGACTGGGCCCTGGCGTGCAAGCCGCTGGTCATCCTGTCGCTGGTCGCGATCATCGCCCTGACCGGCTATCTCTATGTGGTCGTGCCCAAGGGCTTCTTCCCGCAGCAGGACTCCGGGCAGTTGATGGCCGGGGTGCGGGCGGACCAGAGCGTGTCCTTCCAGGCCATGTCGGCCAAGCTGAAGACGGTCGTGGACATCATCCACAAGGACAAGGCGGTCGACACGGTCGTCGGCTTCACCGGCGGCGCCCGGGCCGGCGGCGCCTTCATGTTCGTCAATCTGAAACCGCTCAAGGAGCGGGGCGAGAACGGTCAGGCGGTCATCGCCCGGCTGCGGCCGCAGCTGCAGAAAGTCGCCGGCATCAGTGTCTTCCTGAACCCGGTGCAGGACGTGCGCATGGGCGGGCGGTCGTCGAACTCGACCTATCAGTACACCCTGATCTCGGACTCCAGCGCCGACCTCAAGACCTGGGCCACGAAGCTGGGAGAGGCGATGAAGGCCCGGCCCGAGCTGACCGACGTCGACAGCGACCAGTCCGAGAACGGCGTCGAGACCTTCATCACCATCGACAAGGACTCGGCCGCGCGGATGGGGATCACGCCCCGGGCCATCGACAACAGCCTCTACAACGCCTTCGGCCAGCGGCAGGTCGCGACCATCTATGAGGACATCAACCAGTATTCAGTCATCATGGAGTGGCAGCAGCAGTTCGCCCAAGGCCCCGAAGCCCTGAACGACGTCCAGGTCCCGACCAGCGGAACGGGGGCGACCACCAACGCCGTGACCAATCCGGCCCTGCGCGACCCCTCGACCGGTACGGCGCTCGCCACCACGACCACACCGATGACGCCCCTGTCGGCCATCTCGTCGGTCAGCCAGCACGCGACGGACACCTCGGTCAATCACCAGAACGGAGAGCTGGCCACGACCGTCTCCTTCAACCTCGCGGACGGCGTCACTCTGGACGACGCCAAGCGGGCGATCACCGAGGCCGAGGCCTCGATCGGCATGCCGATCAACGTGCGCGGGACCTATGCCGGCACCGCCGCCAGCGCCGGCGATCTGGCCAGGCAAATGCCCCTGCTGATCGGCGCCGCCCTGGTCGCGATCTACCTCGTGCTGGGGATCCTCTATGAGAGCTACATTCACCCCCTGACCGTGCTCTCGACCCTGCCCGCGGCGGGCGTCGGAGCGGTGCTGGCCCTGATGCTGTTCAACATGGAGTTCTCGGTCATCGCCCTGATCGGGGTCTTCCTCCTGCTCGGCATCGTGAAGAAGAATGCGATCCTGATCATCGATTTCGCGCTGGATGCCCAGAGGTCGCGGGGGCTGACGGCGGTGGAGGCGGTGCGGGAAGCGTCGCTGCTGCGCTTCCGCCCGATCCTCATGACCACCCTGGCCGCGGGGCTCGGCGTCCTGCCGCTGGCCATCGGCTTCGGCGAGGGGGCGGAACTGCGCCGTCCGCTGGGCATCACCATCATCGGCGGGCTGATCGCCAGCCAGCTTCTGACCCTGCTCACCACCCCCGTCGTCTACGTCTATCTCGACAGGCTGAGGGGCAGGAAACGCGACGAGAGCGCCCTGGCGCGCCACATCGAACCGGAGACCACGACCGCATGACCCGCATCCCTGCAAAGACCGCGGCGGCCCTGTTCGGCGTCGCCCTCCTGACCTCCGCTTGCGCCGTGGGACCGAACTATGTGGTCCCGACGACGGCCTCCGCCCCGCTGACGTTCAAGGCGCCGACGGGCTGGAGCGTGGCTGCGCCCGGCGACAGTCTGGAGCGCGGCGACTGGTGGATCCTGTTCGGCGATCCGGTTCTCAACGATCTGGCCGCCCGCGCCGAGACCGCCAATCAGACCATCGCCGCCGCAGAGGCATCCTATCGTCAGGCCCGCGCCGCGACGCGCGAGACCCGGTCCAGCCTGTTCCCCACGGTCGACCTCAACGGCTCGGGATCGAAGTCGGGCGGCGACGGCTCGACGGGTGACAGCGAGAGCTATCAAGTCGGCATCGGCGCCAGCTGGGAGCCGGACCTGTGGGGCCGTATCCGGCGTCAGGTCGAGGGCTCTAACGCCCAGACCGAGGGCAGCGCCGCCGATCTGGCCAGCGCCCATCTGTCCATCCAGGGCGAGCTGGCGGCCAACTATCTGAACCTGCGCGAGGCCGACGCCGAGACGGCGATCCTGAACCAGACCATCGCCGCCTATGAGCGGGCGCTGACGATCACGCAGAACCGCTATGACGCCAAGATCGCGCCGCGCACCGACGTGCTTCAGGCCCAGAGCCAGCTGGCCACGGCGCGCTCCACCTTGGTTGGGTTGGAGCGGACCCGCGCGACCTATGAGAACGCCATCGCGGTGCTGGTGGGCGAGAACCCCAGCAGCTTCACCCTGGCGGCGGTCAACGACTGGAGCCCCGTCGTGCCCGACGTGCCTCTGGGCGTGCCGTCGGAAATCCTGCAGCGTCGTCCGGACATCGCCTCGGCCGAGCGGGCGGTGGCGGCGGCCAATGCGACCATCGGCGTCGAGCAGGCGGCCTTCTTCCCGACCCTGTCCCTGACCGGATCGGCCAATTCGCAGGCGTCCAGCCTCGGCGACCTGTTCGCGGCCTCGACCAATGTCTGGTCGTTGGGCCTGGGCCTGGCCGAGACGGTGTTCGACGCCGGGGCGCGCGGCGCGCGCGTGGCGCAGGCGCGGGCGACCTATGACGGCACGGTCGCGACCTATCGCCAGACGGTGCTGACCGCCTTCCAGGACGTCGAGAACCAGCTGACGGCGACCGGCGTGCTGGCGCGTCAGTACGCCCTGCTGCAGGAGGCCTCGACGGCGGCGGACCAGACCGAGGCGGCGATGCTCAACCAGTATCGCGCGGGGCTGGTGGCCTATACCGACGTGATCTCGGCCCAGACCAGCGCCCTGAGCGCGCGCCGCAACCTGCTGCAGGCGGGCGTCGATCGCCAGACGACGGCGGTCGCGCTCATTCAGGCTCTGGGCGGCGGCTGGACCACGGCGTCTCTTCAGAATCCGCCGACCTGAGGGCCTAGCGCAGATAGTCGGACAGCTTGACCGACATCAGCATGTTCAGGGTCGACCAGGCAGTCTGGAGCTGGGTCTCGTACTGGGTCGCCAGCACCGAGGCCTCGGCGAGGTCGGCCTCCTTCAGGGTGCTGACCAGATCGGACAGGGCCGAGGCCTTCGCGTCCGCCCGCTCGGCGATGGCCTCGAGCCGCGTCGCCCCCGCCGAAAGCCCGGCTTGCAGATCGGCGACGCCCGAGGCCGCCGACTGGACCTGATCCAGCGCCGCCGCCGCGGTCGAGGTCCCGTTGATCAGCCCCTTCAACGCCTCGACCAAAGTCGCCAATGAAGAATTGGCGGAGTTGACCGAAAGGGCCACCGTCTGGCCGTCCGAGGCCGTGAACACCCGTTCGTCGGCGCTGCCCAGATAATAGCTGTCGGCCGCGCCGGAGACATAGTCGGTCAGGTTCACCGCCGTGGCGTCGGTCGCGGTCCCGGCGAACAGGGACTGGTCCGAGAACCGGCTGTTGAGGATGCTCTCAAGGTCCGCCAGCCAGCCCTCGGCCGTCGCGGCGAGGTCGGTCGTGTCACTGGCGCTGACGGCGGAGGCGAGGGTGGTGGAGATGGTGTCGGTGAGGTCGGTGATCGTGCCGAGCGCCGACCACGACTGCTGTAGCACCGTCAGGGCGCTGTTGGCGGCGTTCGACTGGGCGGTCGCCGTCTCGTACGCCGTCTGCTGACGCGTCAGGGCCCCCGCCGAGACGCCGAGGCCGCCGAAGGTCGAGGACTTGAGCCCGCTCGCCGTCTGTTCCTGAACCTCGGCCAGCTTCGCCTGGGTCCCCAGGCTCTGGTGCAAGACGTAGAGGGACTGGGTGAAGGTCGCGACCCGGCCGATCATGACGCCCCCATCACGACGCAGCCATGCTGACGAGAGTGTCGAACATGTCCTTGATGGCGCTCATCAATTGGGCGGTCATCTCGTACTGCTGCTGGTAGAGACTAACGAGGGCGGTCTGTTCGTCGAGGTTCACGCCCGTGACGTTGCTGAGGCTGTTCTGATACCCCTCGGACAGGGCGGTCGAGAGCGACGCCGCGCTCGCAGCCTTCGACACGGTCGAGGCCGCCGAGGCGAGGACGTTGGAGGCATAGGACAACAGGCTGGTGGTCTGGGCCGACAGCTTGCCGGAGGCGGGCAGGGCGCGGTCGGCGCCCAAGGCCGTCAGCATGGCCTGGACGCCGCCCGTTCCCCCCGAGGCGACCGCGCTCGCATTGACGGCCGCCGTGGAGTCGAGAGTCGAGGTGGCCAGCTTGCTGCTGTCGGACAGCAGGCCGGCGGAGACGCGGATGGTCGAGGCGTCAGCCCCCGTGAAGACATCGTTGAAGCCGAGCCAGGCGTTCAGCGTCTGACCGGAACTGGTCAGGGCTGTGCTGGAGTCCAGGGCGATCCCGCCGCTGGCGCTGGAGAGGGTCAGCTTGCCGTTCGACAGGCTGGCGGTGACGCCCGACACCCCGTTCAGGGCGGTCATCAGGTCGGCGACGGTGGTGATCCCGGACAGGTCGAGCGTCGTCGATCCGGTAGACGTCCCGGAGGTCGTCATCTGGACGATCGTCAGGCTGCCGGTCAGGGACAGGGCGTCGCTGGAGGTCGCCGACAGGCTCGAGGTGAGGCTGGACGGCGGATAGCTGGCCGAACTGGCGGCGGCGGTGTTGACGGCGTCGATCACTCCGGCGGCCAGGGTGTCGAGCGCGGACTGTTCGGCGGGCAGGATGGTGTCGCGCAAGGCCAGCAGCCCGCCCAGTTCGCCGGTCGTCAGACTGCTGGTGAGGTCGCGGCCGTTGAGGGTCACGCCGGACAGGCTGCCGGGGTAGGTCGCGCTCGCCGACACGGCGCTGGTCGAGAAGCCGAGAACGCTGGCGGTGTCCCCGACCAGCTGCTGGCCGCTGGTGGTGTAGACGTTGAGCCGCCCGGAGGCGTCCTCATAGCTGGTCACGCCGAGCAGGCTCGCCAGCGAGGTCATGGCCGTGTCGCGGGCGTCGGCGAGGCTGGCCGCGTCCCCCTGACCCGAGACGATCTGGCTGTTGAGGCCGCTGATGGTGGTCAGGAGGGCGTTGATCTGGCCGACCGTGGTGGCGATGGCGCTGTCGGCGTCCTTGCGCAGCGACTGGATGCCCGAGGACAGGTCGCGCAGACCGTCGGCCAGTTCGCTGGCGGCCGAGACCACATCGGCGGCGCTGGTGGTCGAAGAGCCCGAGGCCAGACTGGTCAGGGCCGTGGACAGGGCCGAGGTCAGGCTGGCGATGTCCGAGCCGTCGTCCGTGCCGCCCAGCAGGGTGTCGTAGCGGCTGAGGGTGTCATTGACGGCGGTGTCGTATCCCGCCTGGGCCGCGCTGGCAGTCACGGCCTTCAGGAGGTAGCTGTTCGTGGCCCGGCTGACTGTGCCTGTGCTCAGACCCAGGATCGCCGTCTGGGACGTCGCCACATAGGTCTTGGAGGTGTAGCCGGCCGTACTCGCGTTCGCGACGTTGGTCGTGCTCAGGGCGACCTGATACTGGGCCGTCGAGAGGGCCGCCGAGGCGTTGGCGAGAACGCCGCCCAAGCTCACGGCTGATCCCCGTTCATGCGTCGCTCCTCGGCGGCGTCCGCCGCAGGCGAGCGCCCGCGCCATAGGCGTCGCGCGCGCCGGCTCCACGATTCAGGCGGATGATTTCGCTGGAGTGAGTGGCCATTTCGGAGCGCAACACCTCGGCCCGGGTCTTGAGGGCGGCTTCCAGCAACTGCACGTCCGAGATCAGCACGGCCCGGTCGTCCCAGGGCAGGGTGGCGAGCTTCGCGGCGATGTCGCGCGCCATGGCTGCGGCTTCTTCGTAGCCCTCGATGATGGGCAGGCTGAAGCCCGCGCCCCGCGAGCGCCGGGCTTTGGACAGCAGTTTCTGAAGGTTCTGCCCGTGATCCGGCATCAGCGGACGACCGAGATCAGGGTGTCGAACATGTCCTTGACGCTGGACACGACCTGGGAGGCGGCGGAGTAGGCCTGCTGGGCCACGATCATCTTGTTGAACTCGGTCGCCGTGTCGGTGGTCGAGCCTTCCAGGGCGCTGGAGACCACGTCGCCGGCCGCGCCCACGCCGGACAGATTGATCTGGGCCTGACCGCTGGAGGCGCTGGCCTTGAAGGTGGTGCCCGACACCTGGCTCAGGCCCGAGGCGTTGGCGAAGGTGGCGACCGGGATCTTGTAGATCGTCTTGGTCAGGCCGTTGGAGAAGGTCGCGCTGACCGTGCCGTCCGAACCGATGGAGACGCCGCTGAGCGTGCCCGCCGCCATGCCGTCGCTGGTGATCTTCGTCACCGCGATGGTCGGGTCGGTGGCGCCGGAATCGTACTGTGTCAGGCCGGTCGACGAGCCGACGGCGCCCAGGTTCAGCGCGACCGTGGCGTCCGAGGCGCCGTCGTTGAAGCTGAAGGTCACCGACGACGGATCCGGATTGATCACCGACGGCAGGCCGTTGCTGTCGAAGGTGATGCTGACCGTATTGGTCGCCGCCGTCCCGGTCTCCTCGCCGCTGCCGGCCGAATAGGGATTGCTGACCGCGAGCGACCAGGTGTTGGCGTCGGTCTTGGTCCAGGTCTGGTCGAAGATGTGGGTCGCGCCGAGGCTGTCGATCACCGAAGAGGTGGTGGTGAAGGCGTCGCCGACGGCGGCGTCGGCCGGCAGGTTTGCGGCGACCGTCAGACTGGTGCTGGCCGAGGCCGGCGAGGTCAGGTTGGAGACATTGATCGCCTGCAGGCTGGAGGCGCCGGTCGCGGTCACCACGCCGTCGGCGTCGGTGGCGTAGCCCTGCAGATAGTAGCCTTCGGAGTTGACCAGATAGCCGGAAGAGTCGGTCGTGAAGCTGCCGTTGCGGCTGTAGGCCAGGTCCGCGACCCCGCCCGTCGGGCTGCTGGTCACGGCGAAATAGCCCGAGCCGTTGATCGCCAGGTTGGTGTCGACCGTCGAGGTGGAGATCACCCCCTGAACCAGCATGGCGCGGCTGAGCGTGGTCGAGACCCCACCGGCGGCGATGCTGGATTCCATGCTGGAGGAGACCAGCGACTGAAACGACGTGTCCTTGACCTTGTAGGCGGTGGTCGAGGAGTTGGCGATGTTCTCCGAGATGGACGACAGGGCGACGCCCTGGGCGGTCAGGCTGGAGACGGCGGAGGCGAGGGCGCTGGACAGGGTCATGGGGGCGCTCCTCAGGCCGAGGCGTAGAGTTTGAGGATGTCGTCGGTGGAGATGACCGCGTCGCCGGCCTGATAGGCCGTGGTCCCGCTGTCGAAGGTCACCGCGTCGATCTGGGCGAAGGCGGTCACGGCGTTGACCGTGCCGACCCCGTCGGCGTCGCTGGACACCGAGGTCAGGGTCAGGACGTCGCCGTCCTCGACCCCCGTGAGGTCGGACTGATCGAGCGAGAAGGCGTGCTGGCCGCTGCTGGTCTCACCCGTGCCGGACCAGACCACGTCGCCGTCCTGATTGGTCACCACCAGGGCCGTCGAGGCGGCGTCCGATCCGACCGTATAGGTCCACGAGGCCGAACCGTTCTGGACGGGGGCGTCGGTGCTGTCGGTCTCGGCGGTCTTGCCGATGTAGTCGGCGCCGCCCGACGTCAGCATGGCGGTCAGGGACGACGACAGGGCCGAAAGACTGTCGTTGGTCTCGGTCTGGGCCCCCAGCTGGGCATAGCCGACCAGCTGGTTGGTGAAGTCGGTGACGTCCGTCGGCTCAAGCGGGTTCTGCGTCTTCAGCTGGGTGACCAGGATCTGCAGGAACTGGTTCATGTCGAGCGTCAGCGCCGACGACGAGGATGTCGCTGTCGAGGTCGTCGTCGCGACGGATGAAACGGTGGTCATGGCGTCGGCCCGGTCCGGTTGCTGTCACGGGTTCAACGAGACGGCCGGAACGGATGGGGCGCGAAAAATGCGCGGGCCCTGATTTTTCTCACGGCGACAGAAAGCGCGCCCCAAACGCGGCGGCCGTTCCGTTCCATCGGCGGGACCGGAGACGAGAAGCGTTCTCCGCCCCCTCCGGCGTGCATTCCGCACGTCGGCGTCAGTCTGGAGAGAACGAGGAAAGAATGCCTGTCATCTCAACCAATACCGCCGCCAACACCGCCCTGCGCTATCTGAACGCCAATTCGGCGGCGCAGTCGGCCTCGGTGGCGAAACTGTCGAGCGGCCAACGCATCCAAAGCGCGAAGGACGACGCGGCCGGCCTGGCCACGTCGACCAATATCGCTGCGGACGTGGTGGTGCTCGAACAAGCCTCCATCAACGCCCAGCAGGGAACCGCGGTGCTTCAGACCGCCGACGGCGCCCTGTCCCAGATCAGCGACATCCTGCAACGCATGAAGTCGCTGACGGCCCAGGCCCAGACCGGGTCGGTGGACGATGATGGCCGCGCCAACATCGATGCGGAGTATCAGCAGCTGCTGGAAGAAGTCGGGGACATCGCGACCACGACGAACTTCAACGGCTCGACCCTGCTCGACGGCGCGGGCGACTATGCGAGTGGCGTCTCCTTCCTCCTGGGCACCAGCAGCACCGATACGCTGACGGTGACCATCGACGGGGTGACGGCGAGCGATCTCGGCATCGACAGCACCAGCGTGGCCACCGCGGATGACGCGGCGGATGCGATGGACGCCATCGATACGGCGATCAACACCATCTCAACCTCGCGGGCCAATGTGGGCGCCAGCCTGTCGCGCTTCGACTATCGGGCGAGTGTCATCGACACCTCGCTCGAGAACCTGGAGGCCGCGAAATCGGCCATCAGCGACGTCGACCTGGCCTCCGAGCAGACCAACTACACGACGCTCTCGACCCTGACCCAGGCGGCCATCGCCGCCCTGAGCCAGGCGAACAGCATGAGCCAGTCGCTGTTGAAGCTGCTCCAGTAAAGGCGCGGGCGGGGGTTCGCCTCCGCCCGTTCCCCTGATCCCCACACGAACGGATAAACCTCATGGCCAGCGTCGCCGCGACCGCCTCGACCTCCGGGTCGGCCAGCTACATCACCTCCATCTCCTCGGGACTGGACACCGACGCCCTGATCGATGCGGCGGTGGCCCAGAAGACCGCGCGCGCCGACACCATCGACGCCAGGATCACCACGAACACCACGAAGATCAGCGCCTATCAGGAGGTCCAGAGCCTGGTCGCGGCCGTGTCCGACGCCATGGAGTCTCTGGCGCTGCCCGCCTGGTCCAGCCTGGGGTCGGATAACGCCTTCGACAACCGCTCCGGCTCCCTGACCACGGCCTCGGGCGTGACCGTCTCGGGCCTGGCCGTCGACGTCGACAGCGAGGCGGCCACGGGCGTCTATTCCATCGAGGTGGTCCAGCTGGCCCAGGCGATGAAGGTCGCCGCGACCGCCGGCCCCTCGACCACCGCGCTCGGCCTGACGGGGGTGATGTCGGTCGGCGTCGAGGGCGGGACGGCCGCCGAGATCACCGTCACCGCCACGACGACCCTCAGCGATCTGGCCAAGGCCATCAACGCCCAGACCTCGACCACGGGGGTGCAGGCCTCGCTCGTGAAGCTGGACGATACGAACTACCAGCTCGTGCTGTCCGCCGTGGACACCAATGAGACCATCGTCCTGGGCACGGTCAGCGGTGACGACGTGGCCCAGTCGGTCGGACTGACCGACGCCGACGGCGGCTTCACCAATGTCCTGCGCGAGGCCCAGCCCGCGATCATCACCGTCGATGGCGTCACTGTCACCCGCTCGACCAATGAGATGACCGACGTCATCGACGGGGTCAGCTTCTCCCTCGCCGGGGTCACGACCGAGCCGATCACCCTGACGATCACCGCCGACAATTCGGGGGTGAAGACCGCGATCAGCGACTTCGTCACCGCCTACAACGCCCTCAAGCAATATGTGCTCGACCAGCAGGCGGTGTCGTCCAGCGGCGGGGCGTCCGACGACGCGGTCCTGTTCGCCGACAGCCTGCTGCGGTCGCTGGACCAGTCGCTGAAGACCATGATCAACGGCGCCAGCGCCTCGGCCTCGGGCGACATCACCCGGCTCAGCGACATGGGCATCACCTGGACCTCGGACAATCTGCTCGAGATCAGCGACGAGACCGCGCTGAACGACGCCATCCTGTCCAATGCCAAGGCGCTGGAGAGCTTCTTCGAAACCGACTTCACGACGTCGGACAGTGGCCTGAAGCTGCTGCGCAACAACACGTCCAGGTCGCTCGACTTCACCCTGTCGATCACAACCGACGACAGCGGGGCCATCACCGGCGTTACCATCGACGGGAATGACGCGGCCTTCACCATCTCCGGCTCCCGCCTCGTGGGGGCGACGGGCACGGCCTATGAGGGCATTACCTTCATCCTGGCGCCGGCCTCGACCGGGGACATTTCTGTGTCGATCCAGCAGGGGTTCGCCAATCTGCTGACCCAGGCGATGACGCTCTACAACAGCTCGACTACCAGCCTGATCCAGCAGCGCATCGACTCGATCGAGACGGTCAACGAGGACCTGACCACCCGGTCCGACAAGATCCGCACCGACGCGGACACGTACCGCGAAAAGCTCGTGACCAAATACGCGAACATGGAGGCCGAGCTGACCCAGGCCAAACTTCTTCAGGCCCAGATCGCGGCCATTCTCGGGAACACATCGGACGATGACTAACACCGCCTACGGACGGGCCAGCATGGCCTATCGCGCCTCGGGTCTGTTGATCCACGAGCCCGCCAGCGTCGCCCTGGCCCTGCACCAGAAGCTCTATGCGGCCGTGACCTCGGCAAGCCTTGCCGAGGAGCAAAATCGGCTCGACGAGATGACCACCCACGTGCAGACGGCCACAAGTCTGCTTACCGCGATGAGAATGCACATGAATTTCGATCTGGCGGGGGCTGATGGCCACCGTCTGGCCGAATTCTACCGCCGACTTCAGCGCCAGATCGTAGCCGCCGGAATGTTGCGGGAGGGAAGCCCGGAGTGGTCGAACATAACCGCCCAGATACGCAACGTCATGTTGGGGCTCTCAAAGGCCACAAGCCGGCAACACTAGGCGCCTCAAGCTTACATCATTGAAATATAAGGAGAAAATGTCAACTCTGGCATGTCGATTGCTGCGCGGAGGGCAGTTGAATGCTGGATCCGCCCGATGTCCGCCAAGCCCGCGCCCGCCTCCAAACCGACAGTCCTTGAGCCGGTCTCCTGCCGTGACGACCTGCCCGACGAGGTCCTCTACGCGCGGCTGAGGGAAGGGGACGATCTCTGCCTGCGGGTGCTGATGGATCGCCACAGCCGCATGGCCCAGGTCATCTGCCGCAACATCGTCGGCGATCCTGACGAGGCGATGGACGTGGTGCAGGAGGTCTTCTTCACCCTGTGGCGCAGGGGCGGGTGGACGCAGGAGGGGGCGAGGTTCTCGACCTGGCTGCACCGGGTGGTGATCAACCGGGCCATCGACCACCGCCGCCGGCGGCGCGACGCCCCGACCGAGGACACGGTGCTGGCCACCGCGCTCGAGGCTCATGACGACCACGGCCCGGTCCCGGCCGACCGCGCCATCGAACAAAGACAGGCGGGCGACCGCCTGAGAGCGGCCGTCGAACGGCTGCCGGACGCCCAAGCCCAGGCCATGCGCCTGCACTATTTCGAAGACGCCGACGTGCCGGAGATCATGGCGCGGATGGCCACCACCGAGAGCTCGGTGCGTTCACTGCTCAAAAGGGGCAGGATGGCGCTCCGGGACGATTTGCGGAATCAGAAGAAGCTCTGGACCCATGACCATGACCGAATGGCGCGACCATCTTGAAATCCTCGGCCCCGACCTGAGCGTCTGGCCGCCCCGCCTTGCCGAGGAAGCCATCGCCCTGATGAGCGTGTCGCGCGAGGCCCAGGACATCTTCGCGGTCGCGAGCGGCGCTCCGACGGCCGGTGGGAACGCCGCCGACAGAACAGCCATCCGCTAACTGATCAACCGTCACCAATCCGCGGCTGGAGCTTCATGCGCCGGTCGCCGCGCTGTCGCCTGACGGGCACGGAGCGCCGTTAACTCCTGCGAAGCTGTGCAGGGGATCTGAAAAATGGCGCGTCACGACACTCTCAAAATCGGCCTTCTGGGCGCGACCGCCCTAGTGGCGACTCTGGGCGGAGCGACCGCCGCTTCCGCCCAATCGACGGAACAGACGAGCCAGGTCGAGGACGTCATCGTCACCGCCCAGCTGCGCGCCCAGGATCCGATCGAAGTTCCCTTCGCCCTGACCGCCTACACGGGGACGCTGCTGGAAAAGCTGGGCGTTCAGGACTTCGAGGAACTGTCGGCCTTCGTCCCGGGCTTCCTGGTCCAGAACCAGTCGCCGAACAACGCCGGCTTCGTGATGCGCGGCATCACCTCGGACTCGGGTGAATCGACGGTCGAGCCCCGCGTCTCGGTGTTCCAGGACGGCGTCTCCATCTCCAAGTCGCGCGGCTCCTATGTCGAGCTGTTCGACATCCAGCGGGTCGAGGTGGCCAAGGGGCCGCAGTCGACCCTCTATGGTCGCGGCGCCCTGATCGGCGCGGTCAACATCATCCAGAACAAGGCCGACGTCGGCGACTACGACGCCGCGGCCCGCGCCAGCGTCGGCAATTTCGACTACCGGATGGCCGAGCTGATGGTGAACGTCCCGGTCGGCGAGACCGGCGCGATCCGCTTCGCCACCCGTATGAAGACGCGCGACGGCTATATCGACAACCTGCTGGACGGCGACAACTACAACAGCGTCGACACCCAGGCCTTCCGCCTGTCGGGCGTCTTCGAGCCGTCGGACCGCCTGCGCGTCGATATCATCGGCAACTATCAGACCGACAATCCGGCCGGCACCTCCTTCAAGTCGATCGCCTATAATCCGCAGGACCCGAACACCGGCGCGGTGCTGGGCGTGCGCGACGCCAATGAGGGCGCGGCCCTGACGCCGGGCGGAAACTTCGACGGCGGCAAGACCCTGGGTCTGGACCGCGAGGTCTGGGGCGTGACGGGCATCGTCAAGGCGGGTCTGACCGACAGCCTGACCCTGAACTCGACCACCGCCTACCGCGAGTTCGACAGCTATGAGACCTTCGACGCCGACGGGATTTCCCTGCCGCTGCTGACCGCCGCCGAGGATGCGGAAGGCAAGCAGTGGAGCCAGGAGTTCCGCCTGAACTACGACAACGGCGGCCGCTTCTCGGGCTTCGCCGGGGTGGGCTATTTCAAGGAAGAGGGCTCGCAACGCGCCCCGGTCGAGTTCAACGAACGCGTCGCCCTGGCCCAGCTGTCCGGCCTGCTGGACGGCGCCCCGGGCGTGGCCCTGCCCAACGCCCTGCCGTTGGCGGCCTATAGCTCCTCGACCCTGATCAATCCGATCCTGGCTGGCCTGGGAATCCCGGCGCCCTTCATCCCGGGCATCGCCGCCAATCTGAAGTCCAGCCATATCGAAGAGGCGACCAACTCCAGCGAGCTGGAATCCTGGGACCTGTTCGCCGACGCCACCTACAAGCTGACCGACCGGCTCGAGGTCTCGGCGGGCGTGCGCTACACCCATGACGACAAGACCACGGGCTTCGCGTCCCAGGTCGATAACGGCCGTTCGATCGTCGGTTCGCTGCTGGCCCTCAGTGCTATCCCGCCCGCAGGCCAACTGGCCTTCCTGACGGCCCTGGCCACACCCGGCGCCGCCACCGCTCCGGTCACCGCCGCCTTCCCCCTGTTCGGCCTGACGTTCCAGCCGACCGCCGGCAACGGCTCGACCGTGACTTCGGATCTGGAGGACGACGGCTTCACCTGGCGCGCCACCGCCCGCTACGCCCTGTCGGACGACGCCAGCGTCTACGCCAACTACGCCCGCGGCCGTCGCCCGACCGTGCTGGCGGCCAGCGCCCCGAGCGCGCCGTTTGGAACGCCGCGCTTTACCGAAGTCGCCTCCGAACAGGTCGACAGCTATGAGGTCGGCTACAAGGCTGCCCTGATGGACCGCCGTCTGCGCGTCGATGCGGCCGCCTATCTGTACAACTACGAAAACTTCCAGACGACGGTGCAGCAGGGCACCCTGTTCGTCACCACCAACGCCGGCAAGGCCGAGAGCTACGGCTTCGAGGGCCAGCTGAGCTGGGCGATGACCGAACAGGTCGAGGTGTTCGGGACCTATGGCTACAACCACTCGCGCTTCAAGGCGGGCATCTATGACGGCAACAAGTTCCGCCTGTCGCCCGACAACCGCGCCTCGGTCGGCCTGATCTGGACCCAGCCGGTCGCCGGCGGTTCGATCGAAATCCAGCCGACCTACACCTGGCAGTCGGAGATGTTCTTTGACGACAACAACGACCGCACCGACCTGCAGACCCGCAACTTCGTCGCCGACACCGTCGTGGACGAGGTCCAGGACGCCTACGGCCTGCTCAGCCTGCGCCTCCGCTACATCCCGGACGGCGCCAACTGGGGCGTCGAGGTCTTCGGCGACAACCTGACCGACGAGAAGTTCATCAAGGACGCGGGCAACACCGGCGACGGCCTCGGCATGCCGACCTTCATCGCCGGCGAGCCCCGCACCTACGGCCTGACCGTCAGCCTGCGTTACTGAGAGTAGAGCGTCATGAAGATCGACCGCCGCGGCCTCCTGAAATCCATCGGCGCGGCGGGCGCCGTCCCGGTCGTCGCTTCGGCGGCGACCGCGCAAGCGGGGGCGGTCGCCTTCCGGCACGGCGTCGCCTCGGGCGATCCGTCGACGACGGCGGCGATCTTCTGGACGCGGGTCACTCCCGCCGACGCCTCCAGCGGTCCGATCCCGGTGGTGCTGGAGGTCGCGTCCGACGCGGCCTTCGCCCACATGGTCCGGCGTTCGACCGGCCTCTCGGCCGAGCCCGCGCGGGACTTCACGGTCAAGCACGACCTCGATGGTCAGGGGCTGAAGCCGGGGACGGAATACTTTTACCGCTTCATCGCCGCGGGCGTGACCTCGCCGGTCGGGCGGGTGAAGACCCTGCCGGAAGGTCCCACGGCCGACGCGGCCCTGGCGGTGGTCTCGTGTCAGCTCTATCCGGGCGGTCTGTTCAACGCCTATGACGCCATCGCGAAGCTGGATCGGCTCGATGCGATCGTGCACCTGGGCGACTACATCTATGAATACGGCGCCGAGGCTGACGACTACGGCATGACCGCCGGCGCGGCCCTGAACCGTATCCCTGAGCCGGCGCACGAGATCGTCACCCTGGCCGACTACCGCCAGCGTCACGCCCAGTACAAGACCGACCCCGACCTCCAGGCCGCCCACGCCCGCGCCGCTTTCATCTGCGTCTGGGACGATCACGAGGTCGCCAACGACACCTGGAACACCGGCGCCGAGAACCACCAGTCCGCGACCGAGGGCGACTTCAATGCGCGCAAGGCCGCCGCGCTGAAGGCCTATTTCGAGTGGATGCCCATCCGCGAACCGGTTCCCGGCAAGATGGCCGAGGCGATCCAGCGGACCTTCCACTTCGGCGATCTGGCCAGTCTGATGATGGTCGAGACCCGGCTGCAGGGCCGTCAGCAGCAGCTGACCTATGCGGCCGACATCACGATGAAGCCGGGCCCGGACGGCAAGCCCGTCCCCGACGCCGCCGCCTTCGAGGCCAGGCGCAACGCCCCCGAGCGCGACCTGCTCGGAGACGCCCAACGCGACTGGCTGGGCCGCGAACTGGCCGCCTCCAAGGCCGCCGGCCGTCCCTGGCAGGTGCTGGGCAATCAGGTTGTCATGGCCCGTGTCGCCGGACCGAACATCGCCGCCATGGCCACGCCGGAGCAGATCTCGGGCATGCTCGGCGGCCTGCCGGCCTCGATCCGCGCCCAGGTCGAGGGCTCGATCGCCCTGTTCGCCCAAGGCCTGCCGTTCAACCTCGACAGCTGGGACGGCTATCCGGCGGGTCGCGAGCGCCTGTACCAGACCTTCAAGGCGGCGGGCGTCCAGCCCATCGTCCTGGCCGGCGACAGCCATTCCTTCTGGGTCAACGATCTGGCCGACGCCGCCGGTGAACGCGTCGCCGTCGAGTTCGGGACCAGCTCGATCACCAGCCCCTCGCCGCAGGACGCCATCGGCGACTTCCCGCTCGGCATGGCGCTGGACATCGCCAACACCGAGGTCCTGTTCTGCGACCAGACCTCCAAGGGCTACATCCTTCTGACCCTGACCCCGACCGAGGCCCGCGCCGATCTGGTCGGGGTATCGACCATCGTCTCCAGACCCTATGAGGCCAAGACGGTGACGCGTTGGAGCGTGGCGAAGACCGACGCCGGTCTGGGCCCGACGACCCGCATCTGACACCGGTCGACCCGGTCAGCCCCGCCCGCTAGGCTCTCTTCAGGGAAGAGCGAAAGGGGCGGAAATGGCCGGGCAAATGACGCGTCGCGGAGTGATCGCCGCCGGAGGCGTCGGCTTGACGGCGGTCCTCGCGGGGCCGGTCGCGGCTGCGACGCCGATCGTCGAACGCTGGGGACTGCATGAGGTCGTCCTGACCGGTGAGGCCCCCGGCAATCCATTCGACGTCGAGGTCTCGGCCGCCTTCACCGACGGGCGCACGTCGCTGGAGGTCCCGGGCTTCCACGACGGTGAGGGGACCTGGCGCATCCGCTTCTCGCCGCCGGAGACGGGGGCTTGGCGCTGGACCACCCGCAGTGACCTTCCCGCCCTCAACGGCCACACCGGCGTGGTTGAGGTCGTGGCTCCGACGTCCGGCAGCCACGGCCCGGTCGGGGTAGTGGAGACCTATCACTTCGCCCATGCCGACGGGACGCCCTACCGTCAGCTCGGCACGACCAGCTACGGCTGGACGCACCAGCCCGAGGCCCGGCGGCGCGAGACCCTGGCGACCCTGCAGGCCGCGCCTTTCAACAAGATCCGCATGCTGGTCTTCCCCAACGCCTCGGTGAAGACCAATGACGGTCTGGCGCCGTTCGAACGGGCCGGCCAAGGCGATCGCGATTGGGACCTGACCCGCTTCAACCCCGCCTTCTTCCAGCGCCTCGATGCCTGCGTCGCCGCCCTGTGCAGGATGGGGATCGAGGCCGACGTCATCCTGTTCCATCCCTATGATGGTCGCTTCGGCTTCGACGAGATGTCCGCCGACATCGACGATCGCTACGTTCGTTATGTCGTCGCCCGGCTGTCGGCGTACCGGAACGTCTGGTGGTCGCTCGCCAATGAGTTCGACGTGGTCAAGGCCAAGACCGCCGACGACTTCGACCGTCTGGGCCGACTGGTTCAGGCGCGCGATCCGCATGGCCGCCTGCGCTCGATCCACAACTGGCGAGCCCTGTTCGACAACGGTCGGCCGTGGGTGACCCACGCCAGTATCCAGAACGGCTCGGCCGTGATCGACGACGCCCGCGCCGTCCTCTACCGCGACGTCTGGAAGAAGCCGGTCGTCTTCGACGAGGTTCGCTACGAGGGCGACATCGGCGAGCGCTGGGGCAATCTGACCGGACCGGAGATGGTCCGCGCCTTCTGGGAGGGGTTGGTCGCCGGGACCTACGTCGGCCATTCCGAGACCTTCGATAATCCGCAGGACGACTACTGGCTGGGCGCGGGTGGATCGCTGAGGGGGCAGAGCGCGCCGCGTCTGGCCTTCTTCAAGACGGTCATGGAGGCCGGACCCACGCCCGGCTTCGAGCCCATCGACAAATGGTGGGAGCGGCACATCGGCGGCAAGGCGGGCGAGGTCTATCTGCGCTATTTCGGCGAGGCCGCGCCCGACGGCTGGACCGTGGACATCCCGCGCGACGGCCTGACCGGCGGCGAGCGTTTCGCCGTCGACGTCATCGACACCTGGAACATGACCGTCGAACGCCTGCCCGGTGTCATGACCCTGAGCCAGGGCGCGACCAAATACACATACCGCGATCCGGAGCGGCCGGTGGTCGCCCTGCCGTCAAGACAATGGATGGCCGTGCGGCTCACTCGCGAACACGGATAAGTAGTATTGAATTCACCTCTGTCGGGTTAGAAGGGGCGGCCTCTAGGAGTCGCCCGTGCAGCCGTCCCGTCTTTCCGACCTCGCCCAACCCGATCTCTCGCAGACCGATCCGGGGCGTCCGATCCGCGTCATGGTCGTCGATGACTCCGCTGTGGTGCGCGGCCTGATCGCCCGGGCGCTGGAAGCCGATGCGGCGGTATCCGTGGTGGCGCGAGCGGAGAACGGACAGGCGGCCCTGGCTCAGCTCGAACATGTCGAGGTCGACGTCATCGTCCTGGATCTGGAGATGCCGGTGATGGACGGGATGACCGCCCTGCCGCTGATCCTGGCGCGTCGCCCCGGGGTGCGGGTCATCGTCGCCTCCACTCTGACGTTGCGCAATGCAAGGTTGTGTCTGGACACGCTTCAGGCGGGGGCTTCGGACTATGTCTCCAAGCCCGAGGGCGGGGGCCTGGTCCATGCCGAGGAGTTTCATCGTCAGCTGCTGGCCAAGGTCCGGGCCCTCGGCGGCGCGCCAGAGCCGGTGGGCGCCGCGCCCACCCCACGCCCTTCGCCGCGTCCGGTCCCGCCGCCCTCCGCGGAGACCGCCCGGCCCGAGGTCATCGCCATCGGCGGTTCGACCGGGGCGCCGCCCGCCCTCGTTCAGGTCTTCGAGGCCCTGCGCGGCGTGACCCTGCCCATCCTCCTGACCCAGCATATGCCGCCCATGTTCACCGCCCTTCTGGCGGAGCAGTTGTCGCGCGCCGGCGATCGCCCCTGCCGCGAGGCCGTGGACGGCGAACCGGTGGTCGCGGGCCGCGCCTATGTGGCCCCCGGCGGCTGGCATATGACCGTCGAGCGCGCCGCTGCGGGCCCCGTCATCCGGCTGGACCATGAGCCGCCCGAGCATTTCTGCCGTCCTGCCGTCGATCCCCTGATGCGCAGCGTGGCCCGGACCTACGGCCCCGGGGCGCTGGCGGTAATTCTGACCGGCATGGGCTCGGACGGGGCTGCCGGCTGCGCCGCCGTCGCCGAGGCCGGCGGCCGGTTCGTGGTCCAGGACGAGGCGACCAGCGTGGTCTGGGGCATGCCCGGCGCCGCCGCCCGGACCGGCCGCGCCGAAGCCGTCCTGCCCCTGTCGCGCATCGGCGAATGGCTGAAGCGAGCCGCCGCATGACCGGGGCGATCAGCGACATCGAGGCCTTCCGCCGTCTGGTGCTGGAACGCTCGGGCCTCAGCCTCGGGGCCGACAAGGACTATCTGCTGCAGAGCCGGCTGACGCCCCTGATGCGCGAAGAGGGGCTGGCGACGCTGGAGGCCCTGTTCGCCCGCCTGCGTCTGGACCCGCGCGGCCGCCTGGCCCAGCGCGCCGTCGACGCCATGGCGACGCACGAGAGCTACTTCTTCCGCGACGCCACCCCCTTCGACCAGCTGCGCGACGTGCTGCTGCCGGCGCTGGTGGCGCGGCGGGTCGGGGCGAAGCGACTGCGCATCTGGAGCGCTGCCTGCTCCAGCGGTCAGGAGCCCTATTCGCTCGCCATGCTGCTGCTGGAAGAGCGCCGCCGGTTCCCCGACTGGACGATCGACATCGTCGCGACAGACATGTCCCAGCCGATCCTCGAGCGCGCCCGGCGCGGGGTCTACAGCGACTTCGAAACCTCGCGCGGCCTGTCCGAGGCCCGGCGCTCCCGCTGGCTGAAACGCGACGGCGGCGACTGGTCGATCGCGCCGGAGGTCCGGACCCTGGTCGAGTTCCGTCCGCACAATCTGATGGACGGCACCGCGGGCATGGGCCGGTTCGACCTGATCTTCTGCCGCAACGTCCTGATCTATTTCGAGCAGATCCAGAAGCGATGGGCGCTCGCCCGACTGTCCGAGGCGCTGGAGCCCGACGGCGCCCTGGTCCTGGGCAGCGCCGAGACCGTGGTCGGTCTGGACAGCGCCTTCGAACCCATGCCCGGCCTGCGCGGCGCCTTCCAGCCCTGCGTCCGCGAGGAGCGTCTGCGCGCATAAAAAAAGGGGCGCGGCCAGGGTCGCCGCGCCCCCCCGGACCTCACCGACCTGCCGTTCAGGCGGCGGCCAGCTTGTCCATCTCCAGCGTCAGGGCCTCGGCCTGCTGCGCCAGTTCGCCGGACGCCTTGAGCAGGTCGGCCGAGGCGTCGCTGGTCTGGACGGCGGCGGCGTTGACCCCGGCGATGCTGGACGACACCTGCCGCGTCCCCTCCGCCACCTGGGTGACGTTGGCGGCGATCTCGCGCGTCGCGGCCGACTGTTCCTCGACGGCGCCGGCGATGGCCGAGGCGATGTCGGCGACCTTGCGGATGGTGTCGGTGATGCCGCCGATGGCCCCGACCGAGGTCTGGGTCGCCGACTGCATGGCCGAGACCTGGGACGAGATCTCGTGCGTCGCCCGCGCCGTCTGGTCCGACAGGCTCTTCACCTCCGAGGCCACGACCGCGAAGCCCTTGCCGGCCTCGCCCGCCCGCGCCGCCTCGATGGTGGCGTTGAGCGCCAAGAGCTTGGTCTGGCCGGCGATGTCGTTGATCAGGGTGACCACATTGCCGATCTTCTGCGCCGCCTGGGCCAGGCTGCGGATCGAGTCCGAAGCCTTGTCCGCCTCGGTCACCGCGTGCTGGGAAATGCTGGAGCTTTCGGCCACTTGCCGCGCGATCTCGCCAATGGAGGCGGTCAGCTCCTCGCCGGCCGAAGACACGGTCTGGACGTTGACCGAGGTGATCTCGGCGGCGGAGGCGACCATCCCGGCCTGACGCGTGGTCTCCTCTGCGGTGACCGCCATCCCCTCGGCGGTCGCGCGCATCTGGGAGGCGGCGGAGGCGACGATGCCGGAGATCTGGGTCACCCGCTCGGCGACCCGCTTCTGGGCGGTGATGTCGGTGGCGTATTTGACCACCTTGAACGGCCGGCCGTTGCTGTCGAGGATCGGGTTGTAGCTGGCCTGAATCCAGATTTCGCGGCCGTCCTTGCCGAGGCGGCGATACTGGCCGGCGTCGTATTCGCCACGCCCCAGCTTCTCCCAGAACCGGCGGTACTCGGCGCTGGCGGCGTATTCGGGATCGACGAACAGGCTGTGGTGGCGGCCGACGATGTCCTCCAGCCGATAGCCAACGGCGCCGACGAAATTCTCGTTGGCGTTCTGGATGGTGCCGTCGAGCGTGAACTCGATCACGGCCTGGGCCTTGTTGATGGCGTCGATCTGGCCCGAGAAGTTGGCGGCTTCCAGCTTCTGGGCGGTGATGTCGGTGGCGTATTTGACGACCTTGAAGGGCCGTCCGGCGGCGTCGAGGATCGGGTTGTAGCTGGCCTGGATCCAGACCTCCTTGCCGTTGCGGCCGAGGCGGCGGTACTGACCCGCGTCGAACTCTCCCCGGCCCAGCCGCTCCCAGAAGGCGCGATAGCCGGGCCCCTGCGCCTCCGTCGGATCGACGAACAGGCTGTGGTGGCGCCCAACGATGTCCTCCAGCCGGTAGTCGACGGTGGCCAGGAAGTTGGCGTTGGCGTCCTGGATCGTGCCGTCCAAGGCGAACTCGATCACCGCCTGAACCTTGTCGAGCGCGGCCAGCATCCCGGCCTGTTTGCGGTCCTCGCCGATATCGGCCAGTTCGACGAGCTCGCCCAGCGGCCGGCCGACCTCATCACGCACGGCGGTGACCCGGACCGAGAAGGGGGCGGCGCCGACGGCGATCTCTCCGGTGCGGACGTCGGGCGCGGCGCCGGCTCGGCCGGGCGTGAAGCTGACTCCGCTCAGACCCATCCGCCCGCCCTCGGGGTTCAGGGGATCAAGGCCGGGGAAGGCCTGGGACAGGGCGGTCGCGTGGGCCTGCATCAGGCCGCGCGCCGCGCCGTTGACGCGCAGCACCTCGCCCATGGGGTCGAGCAGGATCAGGGCCGAGGCGGCGCCCTCCAGCGCCGCGGCGGCGAAGGCGGGGTCCAGCAGGGCCGGTTCGTTGGCGGCTTCAGAAGCGTGTGCGAGTGCGGGCATGGGCGTGTTCCTCGGATGAAGGGTCAGGCTGCAATGGGGGCGGGGGCCGCGGCGGACAGGGCCAACACGGCCTCGATGTCGAGGACCAGCATCAGGTCGCCGTCGAGACGGTAGAGGCCCGCACACAGGGCGCGCCATTCGCTGGCCAGGGTGATCGGCTGAGGCTCCTGTGCGGCGAGGTCCAGCCACAGGACGTCGCCGACATCGTCGACCTGCAGGGCGTAGAGCTCGCCTGCGCTCTCGACGATGACGCACATATGCGGCTGGTCGGCCTCGCGCGGCGTCATGCCGAGGCGGCGACGCATGTCGATGGCGGTGACGATCCGGCCGCGCAGGTTCAATGACCCCGCCACCTCGGCCGGGGCGCGGGGCACGCGGTCGATGCGCACGGGGGCGATGACGTCCTGCACGCTCAGCACAGGCGCGCCGAAGGTCTGGTCGCCGACGCGCACCGAGACCAGTCCCTGAACCCCGTCTGTCGTCGGCTGGCTCATCACGCGGCTCCGCGCAGCAGATTGTCGTCGAGGTCGCTCAGCAGCTGTTCGCGGTCGAGATCAGCCTCGAGACTGTCCAGCCGGTCGCGCGCCTCCATCCGGTAGGCGCCGAGACCCAGCAAGGGCGTCGCATGCCAGGCCGAGGCTTGGCCCAGCGTGTGGGCCAGTTGGCGGGCGCCGGGCGCCCCGGGCGTGGTGTCGGCCAGGATCAGGTCGAAGACCGCGCCGCCGTCGTGCAGGGTCAGGGCATCCTGGGCGCTGGACGCCACCTCGACCCCGTATCCCGCCTGGGCCAGCAGGGGGGCGAGCAGCAGGCGGGTGAAGGGGCTCTGGTCGACGACCAGAACACGCCGGTCCCCGATCTTTGAAGCCGCGGGGGAGGCGGCGGCGGGGACGGGCGTCGCGGACGCCACCCCGGCGCTCCGGCCGTAGAAGTCGAGGTCGATCAGCTCCGTCGCCTGGCCCGCGACGATCAGACTTCCCGCCGCGCTCGCGCCGGCGCCGCCCAGCTGGGCCATGGCGGGACCTTCGACGATATCCACGATCTCTTCGGCCAGGACGCCGAAGCCGGTCGCGCCCCGGGCGAACACCAGCAGTGGGCGACGCCTGTTCTCGTGGGTCTGCCCGTCCTCAGCCCCGTCCTCGATCCGGACCGGTTTGCCGTCGCAACCCACAACCGGCATCAGGGCGCCCCGGTACTGGATCACCGACCGGCCGTCCACGTGTTCGATGCTGGCGCAGTCCAGGTCCTCGATCCGCGCCACACTGTCCAGCGGGGCCGCCTTCAGCGCCGCCTCGGGGGTCTTGAAGACCAGCAGGGTGCGGGTCTCGCCCGACGCCTCCGCCCCGGCCTCGGGCGTGTCCTCGGCGCCGTTGACCAGATGGCCGGCGCCCGCCTCCAGCGACATCCCCTTGAAGTCCAGGATCATGATCACGGAGCCGTCGCCCATGATCGTCGCCCCGGAGTAGATCTTCAGATGGCGCAGCACCGAGGCGACCGGCTTGACCACGATCTCCTCGGTGTCGAACACCCGGTCGACGATGACGCCGAAGGTGAAGGCGCCGATGCGGGCCACCACGATACAGGCGTCGGCGCGCGGGTCCTCGCGCTCCTCCAGCCCCAGCAGGGCCTGTAGCGACACCAGGGGCAGCAGCCGGTCGCGCAGCCTCAGAACCCAGGCGCCGTTGATCTCCTCGATACGGCGGGAGGGTTGCCCCCCTCCTGTATCGCCTTCGCTGTCCGACGTGTCCTGGCTTTCGCTTGGGGCCTCGTCCGACAACGGACCCGCGCCGGTGCTGACCAGTTCGATGATGCTCGACTGGGGCATGGCGAACCGTTCGCCGCTGGCCTCCACGATCAGGGCGGAGACGATGCTCAGGGTCAGGGGAATGCGGATCGTGAAGCGGGTGCCCTGACCCTCGACCGAGGCCAGTTCGATGGCGCCGCCGATCTTCTCGATATTGGTGCGCACCACATCCATGCCGACGCCGCGTCCCGAGACGGCGGTGACCTGATCGGCGGTGGAGAAGCCGGGGGCGAAGATCAGCTGGCGCGCCTCGGCGTCGGTCATGGCCGCGGCCTGGGCCGGGGTGATCAGCCCGGCCGACAGGGCCTTGGCGCGGATGGCCTCGGCGGGCAGGCCGCGTCCGTCGTCGGACATCTCGACCAGGATGGCGCCGCCCTCATGCCGGGCCTGCAGCAGGATGCGGCCGGCGTCCGGCTTGCCCACGGCGCGGCGACGCTCGGGCGTCTCGATACCGTGATCCGCCGCGTTGCGGATCATATGGGTAAGGGGGTCCTTGATCAGCTCTAGCACCTGCCGGTCCAGCTCGGTCTCCTGACCCTGCATGACCAGTTCGATCGACTTGCCGAGGTCGGCGGCGAGGTCGCGCACCAGGCGCGGCAGCTTGGCCCAGGCGCCGGAGATCGGCTGCATCCGGGTGGTCATCACCCCTTCCTGAAGCTCGCTGGTCACCTGATTGAGCCGGTTCAGCGGTCCGGCGAAGGCGCTCTCGGGATCGGTCCTCAGGGTCTGGATCAACTGGTTGCGGATCAGCACCAGCTCGCTGACCACGGTCATCAGGTTTTCCAGCACCTCGACATTGACCCGGATCGACTGGCTGTCGGCGGCGGCCGGGGGCGCGGCCTCTGCGCGCGGGCTTGCGGCGGGGGGAGGGGCGGGCGGCGCCAGCACCCGGTCCACGGCCTCGGCCTCGGCTTCCAGTTCCAGCAGGGCCTTGCGGATCGCGGCGACGACGCGCCCGGAGGTCTCGGCCGTCAGCCCGGGCAGGGCGGCGCCCAGAACCGTGGGGAAGTCTCCCGCCCCGCCGCGCGCGATCGTGCACAGACCGTCCCTCAGGGCGGACTGCACCCGGTCGGCGTCCAGCGTTCCGACCACGGCCTGAATCTCGGCGTCGGCCGCCAGGGCGAGCAGGGCGGCCTCGCAGGCCGCGTCCAGCGTCGCCTCTCCGCCCAGCTGTTCCAGCAGGGGGCGGGCGGCCGTCTTCGGCGCCGGTGCGGCCTCGGCCGCCGTTCCCGCGAAGATGGCGTCCAGCGCCGCGATCAGTCGGCTGTCGTCTCCGCCGGGCTCTTCTCCATGCGCGGAAAGGTGGTCCACGATCTCGCGGATCACGTCCAGGACGTCGAGGATGGCCGAGACCGCGCTCGGGGTGACGGCCAGGGTTCCATCGCGAAATCCGCCCAGCACATTCTCGGCCGCATGGGCCACGCCCTGCAGCCGCGACAGGCCCAGAAAGCCGCTGGTCCCTTTCAGCGTATGGGCCAGGCGGAAGATCTCGCCCAGCAGGGCAGGGTCGTTCGGCGCCTGTTCCAGCCGGACCATCTTCGAATCGAGCGCCTCCAGCCCCTCAAGGGCCTCAGCCACGAAATCCCTGACGACCTCGTCCAACGGATCACCCTGTCGCAAGCCCGGACGGCCGGGCGAAGCAACCATGACGCGAACAGGGTTAACCGGAAGTTACAACTAAAAACTGTGCCAATTCGTCGTTAACTCAACCTTAGAGTGTATGGTTTCACCTTCGATCCGGGCCGGGAGGGCCGGGAGAGGGAGCAGGGACCATGGCGGTCGACAAGACGATGAATGTCCTGGTGGTCGACGACTACCGCACGATGATCCGGATCGTCAGGGGGCTGCTCAACCAGCTCGGCTTCCACAATGTGGACGACGCGGCCGACGGCGATACGGCCTTCCAGATGATCAAGGCCAAGTCCTACGGCCTGGTCCTGTCCGACTGGAACATGCAGCCGACCACGGGACTGCAGCTGCTGCAACGGGTGCGCGCCGACGATGAGGTCAAGACGACACCCTTCGTCATGGTCACCGCCGAGGCCAAGACCGAGAACGTCGTCGCGGCGCGTCAGGCGGGGGTGAACAACTATGTCATCAAGCCCTTCACCCTGGCCGTGCTCAAACAGAAGCTGACCTCCGTCCTGGGCGAGATCTGACCATGACCCGGTCCGATTTCCTCGCCGAGATCGCCGTCATTCGCGACGTGCTGGATACCGCCGCCCAGACCCTGCTGTCCCTGTCGGAACGCGGGCTGGATCTGGCCCAGGCTCCATTCGTCGACGCCGCCGCGATCGAGGCGACCTTTCTGGACGTGCTTCAGACTTGCGCCTTTCAGGATCTGGTGGGCCAGAGGCTGGACCGGCTGGCGGCCTCGGCGACGGGCCGCGTCGAGACCCGGACGGACGCCCACCTGCTCAACGGCCCCGCTGCGCAGGGGCTGGACCAGACGGCGGCCGACCGCCTGATGCAGGTCGAGTGAGGCCGTCGTGCCGCTGTCCAGAACCCGCCTGGCCCTCCGCGACGTCGACCCCCTGGTCGTGGACGATAATCCGCAGTCGACGGAGTTGCTCGGCGCTATCCTGATGGGTTTCGGCATCAGCCGCCCGACCAAATGCCATAGCGTCGAGGCGGCCCGCGAGGTCCTGCTGACCCGTCGCTTCGACCTGATCATGGTCAACTGCGAGATGATCGAGGAGGACGGCTTCACCCTGGTGCGCGAGATGAGGGCGGACCGTCAGGGGCCGAACGCCTGCACCCCCGTCCTGATGCTCAGCGCCTCGACGCCCGAGTCCAAGGTGGTCCGGGCCCGCGATTCCGGCGCCAACTTCACCATCGCCAAGCCGGTCTCGCCGATGATCCTTCTGGAGCGGATGCTGTGGATCGCCCAGAGTCGGCGGGCCTTCATCGACACGCCCCGGTATCAGGGACCCGACCGCCGTTTCCGCACCGAACCCCTGCCGCCGGGCGTCTACGAACGCCGCGCCGAGGACCTGCGCATCACCGCGACGCCCGACCGCGCCCTGTCCCAGGACGAGATCGACGGGCTGTTCACATGACCAGGGTCAGCTTCACCCCGCCCAACCGTCTGGCGCGAATTCTGAGCGCGACCGACACGAAAACGGTCGAGACCCTGGCCCGCAACGCCGAGGCGCGGGTGGAGGCCATCACGCCCGCCATCGCGATCCGGCTCGGGCCGCTGATCATCGATCTGCTGACCGCCTGTCGCCGATCCGACGAAGCGATCCAGGCCGACGCCCGGGCCGTCCGCCGGCTGGCCCTGTCGGTCGCCGAGACCGCCGCCGTCGCGCGCCGCAACGATCTGGTGCCCCTGACCATCGACCTGTGCGACCTGCTGGACGGCTGGATCGACTGCGGCTGCTGGCGCGTGGGGGCGGTGACTGTTCAGGCGGAGGGGCTGGCCCTGCTGTTCCTCGACCGGTCGCTGGCTCCTGCCGATCAGGCGCGGCTGCTGGCCGGGCTGTCGGCCATGACCTCGGCGATCACACGCTCGGCCCGCCGTGCAGCCTAAAGGCGCGGCCTAGCCTTCGGAGCCCGGCGTGACGAGAGGCGCGAGCGCGGCGAAGGCCGGCGTCTCCTTGGCCCGGCGCGCCCGGATGGCGGTCAGGATGTCGGACGGGTTCCACAGCGAGCCCTGCATCACCGCCACCCACTCCAGCCCCTCGGCGACGGTGTGATCACGGGCGTAGTTGACCGCGGCCTTGGACCCGGTCACGGCCAGCGGCGCCTTGCCCGCGATGGTCCGCGCCATCTCCAGCGCCGCCGCGACCACGGCCCCGGCGTCCGGCAGGACCGCATTGACGAAGCCCAGCCGCTCGGCCCGGTCGGCGGTCAGGCTGGTCCCCAGATAGGCCAGTTCGCGCACCACGCCCTCAGGCAGGACCTTGGGCAGCCGCTGCAGGCTGCCGACGTCGGCCATCATGCCGATGTTGATCTCCTCGATCCGGAACAGGGCGTCGGCGGAGGCCAGCCGCAGGTCGCAGGCCGAGACCATGTCCAGCCCGGCCCCGACGCAGGCGCCGTGCACCGCCGCGATCACCGGGAACCGCGCCTTCTCCAGCGCCGTCAGGGCGTCCTGCAGATCGCGCACCGCCTGATGGAAGGCCTGCCGCTGCGCCGAGGTCTCGGCCGGCAGGATGGCGCCGCTGGAGAAGACGGAGATGTCCATCCCGGCGCAGAAGTTGCGGCCCTCGCCGGAGATCACCAGGGCATGGACCTCGCCGGTCCGGTCCAGCGCCGCGATGGCGGGTCCGAAGCCGCGCCAGAAGCTCATGTCCAGCGCGTTGGACGCCTCGGGCCGGGTCAGGCGCAGATGGGCGACGGCGCCCTCACGGGTGATCTCGAAGGCGGCCATGGCGGATCCTCGTCCAGCGGCGTCTCTGACGGACGCCCGGCCTCTTCCTTCCACCGCCCGACGCCCCTCGCAAGGGTCACCTAAGGTCAGGCGGCGCTGAGACTTTCGTGAACGGCGCCCGTTCCGGCGAGCGCGACCCGCACCTCGCGCAGCTGTTCCGACAGCTCCGCCGCCTTGCGCTCCAGCGTCTGGCGCAGGCGCACCGCGCGGTCGGTGTCTGAGGAGGCCTGATCGATCACCGCCCGGATCTCGACCACGGAGACGTCCAGCCGCCTGAGCAGGACGATCATCGCCGCCATCTCGCACTGATGGCCGGTGAACAGCCGCGCCCGGTTGGCGGTGCGGAAAGGCCTGAGCAGGCCGATTTCTTCGTAATACCTCAAGGCTCTGAGGCTGGCCCCGGTAATCTCCGCGAGGCGGGCGATGCCGACGACGGCGAGACCGGGATTCACGCTGGACTGGCTCATCGTCGTCGGCTCCGGGGAGAGGGGTCAGGCGGGCGCTTCGGCTTCGGCCTTGCGCGGGGCATTGGCCATGGCGACCCAGTAGCCGCCCAGCGAGATGAAGCCGGTTACGACGCCCAGCCAGGTCAGGGAGATGCCCATCCCGGATGGTCCCGAGAAGTGTGAGGCCATGCCCACGACGATGGCGCCGGTGATCGGCCCTCCGACCACGGTGGCGACGATCTTGAGCGCGGCGATGCTGGTGGCCCGCTCCTCATTGGGCAGCAGGACGGCGATGGCAGCGGTGTTGACCAGGTTGACGATGGCGCCGCCGGTCAGCAGGGCGAACAGGACCCAGGCGAAACCGGTGACGGTCGGCATGATCGGATAGAGGCTGGCGGGAATGCTGATCGCCGTGGCGATGACGGCGGGCAGCAGGATGGCGCCGCGCATCTTCAGCTTCTGGGCCCAGTCGGCGGTGAAGCCGCCGAGGATCGAACCGACGATGCCGGCGCCGAGGATGACGAGGCCGACCCAGCCGCCGAACTGGCCGGGCGACTGGTGGTACTGGCGCACCAGGATCGAGCCCATCCAGAGCGCCGCGGCGCCCTCGGCCAGACCGCCGGCGAAGTTGCCGATCAGAAGCGGGCCGAGGAAGCCCTTGCGCTTCCAGAAGGCGCGCAGGGTCGGCATCAGGGCGACGCTCTGTTGCTCGACCTCGTAACGTTTCGGTTCGCGGATCAGCAGCAGCGGCAGGGTCAGGAGGGCGGCGCCGATCCCCACCAGCAAATGGGTCGCGCGCCAGGGCGCCATGCCGGCGAGGAAGGCGGCGGGGTGGGCTTCCAGATAGCCGAACAGGGTGCCGCCGATGGCGAAGGCCGCGGCGACGCCGCCCCAGGCGCCGATCGAGAGCAGCAGCATCGACCGGCCGCGCTTCTCGGGCATGCAGACGTCGGCCAGCAGCGAGACGACGACCGGGAAGGCCGTGCCGGCGCCGATGCCGGCGACCAGGCGGGCGGCGAACAGGCCGTAGAAGTCGGTGACGAAGGCGGTGCCGATAGTGCCGATGGCCCACAGTGAGGCCAGGACGACCAGCATCCGGTTGCGGGTCTTGTGGTCCACCCACCAGGCGATGGGCAGGGCGAGGACGGCGGTCGGAATGGCGCCGGCCGTGCCGACGATCATGGCCAACTGGACGTCGGTGATCTTCAGGTCGGCCTTGGCCGCCTCCTGCAGCGGGGCCAGCAGGCCGCCGACGGTCAGGGCGGTGAACAGGGTCAGGGTCAGGAGCCAGACGACGCCCCATTTGGTCTTGCGGAACTCCGCGGGCGGCGAGGCGGGGACCTCGGCGTCGTCTGCAGTGACGGTGGTCATTTTCGTTTCCTCGAAAGCGGACCTTGGGGCCCGTCTATTTTCGCAGTTTGAAAGTCAGAGCTCGGGCCGGGTCAGGGCCGCGTAGGTGAAGGTGCGGGCCTTGGCGCGGAACTCGCCGGAGATCGGATCGGCGAAACGCTGGATCAGGCCGACGAAGATCAGGTCGTTCTCCGGATCGATCCAGAACCAGGTGCCGCCCATACCGCCCCAGGCCAGGGTCCCGCGTCCCTCGACCGATCCCATCCGGCGCGGATCCCTCATCACCGAGAACCCCAGGCCGAAGCCGAAGGCCGGGTTGAAGGGCAGCAGGCGCAGGGGATGGGAGGTCGCCAGAACGGCGTCCGGAATGACGTTGGTCGACATCAACTCGACCGTGACCGGCGCCAGGATGCGCACGCCGTCCAGCTCGCCCTTGTTCAGGATCATCTGGGTGAAGCGGGCGTAGTCGCCGATCGTCGAGACCAGTCCGCCGCCGCCGTCCTCGAAGGGCGGAGGGGCGATGAAGCCGTTGATCGGCGCGTTCAGGACCTCGGTGACTTCCTTCAGCCCGCCCTGGGCGTCGTCCTGATAGAAGGTGACGAGACGATCGGCCTTGTCGGGTCCGGTCTGGAAGCCGGTGTCGACCATGCCCAGCGGGCCGAAGATCCGGGCCTGCAGGAAGTCGCCGAACGTCTGGCCCGAGAGGCGACTGACGATGACGCCGAGGATGCCCGAGGCGATGGAGTAGAACCACTCGCCGCCCGGCTGGAACATCAGCGGCTGGGCCGCGACCTTGTCGACGAAGGCCTGGGCGCCGTCCGGACGCGCGATCCCCTCGACGAAATAGGCCTTCTCCAGCGGATGGTAGTCGGGAAACAGGCCGTAGCCGAAGCCGGCGGTGTGGCTCATCACCTCGCGCAGGGTCGGGGGGCGTTTGGCCTCCTCGATGATCATCTCGCCGTCAGGACCGACGCCGGCGCAAACCTTGAGGGCTGCGAATTCGGGAATGAATTTGGTCACCGGATCGTCGAGGACCCAGTGGCCCTCCTCGAACAGGATCATCATGGCCGTCGCCGCGATCGGCTTGGTCATCGAATAGATGCGGAAAATGGCATCGGGGCTCAGGGGCGTCTCGCCGCCCAGCACGGCCGAACCGTGGGTCTTGAAGGCCGCGACCTTGCCGTGCCTCAGGATCAGGGTGGAGACGCCGGCGACACGGCCCGCCTCGACCATCCCGGCCATATAGTCGTCCAGGCGTCCCAGTCGGGCGCTGTCGAAGCCCAGGTCCTCGGGACGGGCCGCGACGGGGAAGCCGGCGACGTCAGCCATGGGGTGTTCCTGCTTTTCGCTCGGCGGCACGGGATTCGCAGATGGCCATGAATCCGCCGGCCATGAATTTCGCCATCCGCGCCTTGATGGCTTCGAAGTCGTCGGACTGGCACAGGCCGCCCGACAGGTGATCGATCCGGCCGGTGCGGGCCAGGCTCAGGGTCAGGGCGCCGGTGACGAAGTGGTAGCCCCAGAAGATGTCTTCCTCGGCCGCGTCCGGCATCGCCTTCTTGAGCAGCTCGATCAGCTGCAACACGACGGGATCGAAGTTTTCCCACATCACCGCGGCGCCCCAGGCCGGGGTGTTGTTCAACTGACCGCCCAGCGCGCCGTAGTTCCGCCAGCCCTCGCCGCCCTCGATGTAGAGGTCCAGATCGGTATCCAGAAAGGCGCGCAGCGAACCCTCGACCGTGGGGTGGTCGCCGGTCTCCTCGGCATAGCGCGTCATCGCCTCGACCCGGCGGCCGATGGTGATCGGCGCCTTGCGGCGAACGACCTGAAGGAAGAGATCCTGCTTGTCTTCGAAATAGTAGTGCATCAGCGAGGTGTGGACCCCCACCTTCTGCGCCACGTCCTTCAGCGTCACGCCATACAGGCCATGCTTGGAGAACAGCTCCTCGGCCGCATCCAGCATCTGCTCCAGGCTCTCGGCGCGCTGCTCGGCCTTGGACCGGCCCTTGGGACGGGCGGCGGTCTTGGGAGCCTTCGCCTTGGCGGCGGAGGACTTGGCGGCGGCTTTCGGGGCGGCGGCTTTCGGGGTCGTCATGGCGCGGGTCTCGAGCTCGGGCGGCGGCGCCCGATTCGCGAGCGGCCTGTAAGGATCGATGGTCATCCTAAGGCCTGCCCGTAGTCCGCGCGAAGCCGCGTCTTGTCGATCTTGCCGGTGGCGGCCAGGGGCATGGCCTCGACCTGCACCACCCGGTCCGGAATCCACCAGTCCGCGACCTTGCCCTTCAGCGATTTCAGCAGGGCGCCGTTCTCGACCGCATGGCCCTGACGCGGCTCCACCACCAGCAGCGGCCGCTCGCCCCATTTGTCGTCGACCCGGGCGATGACGGCGACCATGCCGACCGATGGATCGGCGCCGATGATCTGCTCGATGTCGACAGGGTTGATCCACTCGCCGCCCGACTTGATCAGGTCCTTGGACCGGCCCGCCAGCGTCAGTGCGCCGGTATCATCAATGATGGCCAGATCGCCGGTGTCGAACCAGCCGTCGGCGTCCAGCGCCGGGGCGGGGGCCTTGAAATACTGGCGCGCCACGCTCGGTCCCTTGACCTTCAGGTGGCCGACCACATTGCGCTGCTCGGGCAGGGCGACGCCCTCTGCGTCGGTCAGCAGCATGTCCAGGCCCATGGCCGGGCGGCCCGAGGCCAGGGCGACCTCATCGGGCGGCGACAGGGTGCCCATGGGCGACAGCTCGGTCATGCCCCAGCTGGTCTGGACGCGGACGCCGAGACGATCTTCCATGCGGCGGATCAGGCTCTCGGGCGCACCGGCGCCGCCCAGGATGATGCGCTCCAGCGTCGGAACCTGCAGATCGTTGGCCTCGACATGATCCAGCAGGCCGATCCAGACGGTCGGCACCCCGGCCGTGACGGTCACGCCTTCGCTGCGGATCAGATTCGCCAGGCTGGCGCCGTCCATCAGTCGTCCGGGCAGGACCAGGGTCGACCCGACCGAGGGCGCCGAGAAGGGGAATCCCCAGGCGTTGGCGTGGAACATCGGCACGGTGATCAGGGCCACATCCGACCGCGACAGGGCCAGACAGTCCGACTGCAGCGAACGGATGGTGTTCAGATAGTTGGAACGGTGGGTATAGAGCACCCCCTTGGGCGCTCCCGTCGTGCCCGAGGTGAAGCAGAGGCCGGCCGGCGTCTGTTCGTCGAACCCGCCCCAGGCCGGGCGGTCGTCCGAGCCCTCGATCATCGCCTCGATGTCGAGGTCGTCTCCCTCCAGCGGATCGCCGTCGAGGATGATCAGTTTTTGCAGGCTGGGGCAGCGCGCCATCAGGGCGCGTCCGACCTCGCCCAGACTCGAGCCGACGGCCAGGACCTTGTCCTCCGCCTGATCGATCATCGAGGCCAGATGGTCGGCGGTCAGCCGGGGATTCAGGGTGTGGCAGACCATGCCGACCCCCATGGTCCCGTACCACATCTCGAGATGGTGCCGGGTGTTCCAGGCCAGGGTCCCGATCCGGTCCCCGGGCCGCAGGCCGAGGCTCAGGAGAGCGCCCGACAGCCTGCGGCTCCGGTCCAGCGTTTCGGCGTAGGTCTTGCGAGAGACCCCGCCCGGATCGGCCGAGACCACCTCGACCGACCCGTGCCATTTGGCGGCGTGGACCAGGAACTTGTCCACGGTCAGCGCATACTCCTGCATCGACCCCACGCCGCCGTACTCCACTAGAAGTTCTTCGTCAGACGGAGGCCGTACTGACGCGGCGCGCCGGCGTAACGCAGGCCCGCCTTGATCGAGGCGACGTATTCGAGGTCCGTGAGGTTGGTCGAATAGGCCTGCAGCCTCCAGTCGCCCGTGTCGTAGGTCAGCTGGGCGTTGACGATGTCGCGTTCCTTCAGCTTGTCGCCGAGGGCCTCGTTGGCGAAGATCGTCGTCCAGGTCTCGGAGATGTGGCTGTAGTCCACACGCGGCGTGAGGGTCGCGTTGCCGATCTGGAAGGCGTATTCGGCGCCCAGGCTCACCGTCAGCTCCGGCGCATGGGTCTGGGCGTTGCCGTTGAGGTTCACGCAGTTGCCGCTGGCGGGGCCGGTGTTCTGATCGCAGGCTCCCGTCCGAGGCCGACGCGGATCGGCGCCGTAGAAGTCACCCAGTTCCGAGTGCGACAGCGACAGGCCGGCGTCGAAGCCGAAGCCGCCGAACCGTCCCTGGGCCGAGGCTTCCAGACCGTAGATCTTGGTGTCGCCGGTGACGTTCAGGATCGAGGTGATCGAGGCCGTCGTCGGGTCGCCGATGATGATCTGGAAATTTTTGTAGATGTCATAATAGGCGCCGAGCTGGGTGCGCAGGTGACCGCCGAACAGGGTGGCCTTCCAGCCGGCTTCGAAGTCGTCGACATCCTCGCCGTCAAACGCCTTGGGCGGCACGAAGGCCAGGTTCGGGCCATTCAGGCCGCCGGCCTTATGGCCGCGCGCGTAGAAGGCATAGAGGAAGTTGTTGTCGTCGAGCGTCCAGTTCAGGGCGATCTTGCCGGTGAAGGCGTCTTCCTCGTAGCGGTCGTTCTGGACCAGGGCCAGGCCCAGCAGAGGCGCGGCGAACTTGGCGTTATTTTCCACCGTCGAATGGGTGTAGCGGCCGCCGACCTGCAGCTCGAGCGCGTCGGTTAGGTCATAGCTGATCTGGCCGAAGCCCGCCGCCGTGGTCTTGGGATTCTCGCCGTCCAGGATGGTGTCGTACAGGATCGGCAGGGTGGCCGAGACGTACTGGGTGGTGACGAACTGGCCGGGAGGGAAGGTGATCAGGTCGTCCTGGTAATAGGCGCCGACCACCCACTTCAGGCGGCCGTCATCGGGCGACACCAGGGTGAACTCCTGCGACAGCAGGCGCTGTTCGACCTTGTCGTAGAAGCTGAAGGGCAGGGTGGCCGTACCGTCCAGGTCCGAGCGAACCATGGTGGTGCCGTACTGGGCGCCCGAGATCGACCGCAGGGTCACGCCGTTGGCGAACTCGTAGCTGACGTTCAGGACCGTCCGCGCGGTTTCGTCCTTGGCGGCGTACGGGCCGTTGGTGGCGATCGTATGCAGCGGCAGGGTCGAGTTGTAGGGGCTGGCCGGATAACCGCCCATGTCGTTGATCGTGTAGTCGCTCTTGAGCAGGACCCGCAACTGGTCGGTCGGTGTCCACAGCAGGCTGCCGCGCACGCTCTTGGAGTCCAGGACGCCCGGACGGCCGCGCGACGGCGTCCCGATGACGTCATAGAAGCTGTCGCGGTTCTCGCTGTTGAAGGCGAGACGGGCGGCCAGGGTGTCAGTCAGCGGCAGGTTGATCGCGCCCTGCAGGCGGAAGTCGTTGTAGTTGCCGGCCTGGGCCGTGACATAGCCGCCGAGGCCGCCGAAATCGGGGTTCTTCTCGGTGATGAAGACCGCGCCGCCGGTGGCGTTCTGGCCGGCGAAGGTGCCTTGCGGACCGCGCAGCAGTTCCAGGCTCTGGATGTCGAAGAAGGGTTCGTTCTGGAAGTAGGCGGGGAAGACCGCCACGCCGTCGCGATAGGTGATGACGCCGACGCCGATCGAGGAGCTGTTCTCGGTCTTGCCGATGCCGCGGATGTTGAAGCTGTTGCCCTGGCCGGAGTTCTGCACCGTCACTGACGGCATGGAGAACTGCAGGGTCTCGATGTTGGAGACGCCCTTGTTCTGCAACTCCTCGCCGCTGAGTACGGCGGCCGCGACTGCGGTGGTCTGAAGGTTGGTGGTGCGTCGTTCGGCGGTGACCACCACGTCGCCCAGGGTCGTGGCCTGGTCTTCAGGGGCGGTCGGTTGGGCCTGTTGGGCGTGAGCCGCGCCGCACCACAGCAGCGCGGCGACGGACGTCGAAATCCAGAGCTTCCCGGACATGGGGCTAGCCTCCCTCGTTTGCGTTTCCTCGGCGATCTGCGTCGCCATCGACGATGAACGTCACACCGAAATTTGCTTTCGTCAACGCTCATTCAATCGCGAGTGAAGATTTGACGTTTGCTGCATTGCGGGAGCAGACTGGGCTCTCAACCGACGCGGGCGAAGACCCGGGCGGCCAGGATGGAGACAGACGGAATGCCCAATTCGGATCACCCCGAAGACCTCCCCATGCCCATGGGCATGGTCGATCATCTCGATTCCGCGGGCTTCGGTCCGGGAGAGGAGGAACTGGCTTTCGCCCGCGCCTACGTCGCCGACGGGGAGATGGATCCGGCCGTTCTGGCCATGCTGTCGGACCCCGAACGCGGCGCGCGAAACGAGCGCCGCAAGGCCTGGCGGATGCAGCGCGACTGGCCTGCTCTGAGCCAGTATCGCGAAGACAATGCGGCCCGCGCCGGGACCGCTGTCGACGTTGTTTTCATGGGCGATTCCCTGACCGAGATGTGGCGTGTCGCCAATCCCGACCTGTTCGAGGGCGGCCATGTCAATCGCGGCATCAGCGGTCAGACCACGCCCCAGATGCTGCTGCGCTTCATGGCCGATGTAATCGCCTTGAAGCCCCGGATCTGCCACCTGATGGCCGGGACCAATGACGTCGCGGGCAATACCGGACCGAACACGCCGCGGGACTTCAGGAACAACATCCTGGCCATGCTGGATCTGGCCGGGGCGCACGGGATCACGGTGATCCTCGCCAGCCTGCCGCCCTTCGCCACCCTGGCCTGGAGCCCCGCGCTCGGCGACGTCAGCGCCCGGGTGACCGAGCTGAACGTCTGGCTGAAGGCGACGGCGGTCGAGCGCGGTCTGGTCTTCGCCGACTATTTCGCCGCCCTGACCGACGGCGCGGGCCGGATGCGGACCGACTTCACCCGCGACGGCGTCCATCCAACGCGGCGCGGCTATGAGGCGATGGAGCCGGTGCTGATCGACAGCTTGCGACGGGCAGGCTGAAACGCAAGGAGGCGGACCCTGCGGCCCGCCTCCTGTCGGCTAAATCGTGATCGCTCAGTAGCTGTTGGCCGCCGAGATGATCGCCTTGGCCGTTTCTTCCGGGGCGATCAGCATGGCCAGGTGGCCGGCCTCGACCGGGACGACCGTCGAATGCATCTGCTGGGCGAACAGCATCTGCAGCGGGGCCGGGATGATGTGATCCTGCTGCGAGACGACGGAGAAGACCGGGCGCGTCGACCAAGCGGCGGTGTCGCCGATGGCGTTGTCGTTGACGCCGTGGAAGGTCGGGTGCTGGGTCGCGTGCAGCATCTCCTGCTCGCCCTCGGGCAGGCCGGTGGCGAACTCGGTCTTCCAGGTGCTGATCGGCCAGGTGACATAGCCGCCGGCGTCGGCGTGCAGGCTGGCGAACCAGGCGGGCAGGGGGAAGGCCGACAAGATCGAATTGACTGACTGGCCCGGCTTGGGCGCGAAGGCGGCGACATAGACCAGGGCCTTCACCTTCGGATTGTTGCCGGCCTCGGTGATCACCACGCCGCCGTAGGAGTGGCCGACCAGGATGACGTCGCCGGCCTGATCGTTGATGACGCGGGTGGTGTTGGCGACATCGCCTTCCAGCGAGGACAGCGGATTCTGCACCGCGACCACGTTCAAACCGGCGGCCAGCAGATAGGGGATGACCCGGCTCCAGCTGGTGCCGTCAGCCCAGGCGCCGTGGACCAGAACCACGGTCTTCTTGGCGGGAGCAGCCGTCTGGGCGTTGGCCGAGACGGCGGTCAGGCCGCCAAGCGCGATCAGCGCGGCGGCCAAAAGGGTACGAAGCGTCCTGAACATTGGGGAGAAGCCCTTCCATGGCTCCCGGTCCCGCGCCGTGCGGTTCCCTGTGGAGTTGAATCCCTTATAACGCGGTTAGGCGACGGAAGCTTGTCTGTTACCGGACTTGAACGACGATTGTCGGGGAGAGCCATGACCAAAGCGACCGACCGCACGGTGGTGCTGATCCACGGCCTGTGGGTCACGACGGACTCCTGGGTGGGGTTCCGCGAGGCATGGGAGGCGGCGGGCTGGACGGTGGTCGCACCCACCTGGCCCGTGCTGCGCGGAAGGGCGGCGGTCGAGATCAATGCTGCGCCGCCTGCGGAGCTGGGCGGGCTCAGCATCGGTCGGATCGTCGATGCGCTTCAGACCGAGATCGAGCGTCTTCCCGGCAAGCCCCTGCTGGTCGGCCATTCGTTCGGCGGGCTGTTCACCCAGATGCTGCTCGACCGGGGCGTGGGCCGGGCCGGGATCGCAGTGAACCCGGCGCCGATCGGCGGGGTCTTGCACGGCTGGCTGACCCTGACGGCCGCCCTGCCGGTGATCCTGCGCTGGAACGGCTGGAATCGGCCCTATGCCTTCACCCGCAAGCGTTGGGCCGACCGTTTCGCCAACGGGGCGCCGCCGGAGACGCAGAACCGGGCTTTCGACACCTACGTCATTCCGACCTCGGGCCGGGTCTTTTATCAGGCCGCCTTCTGGGCGGGGACGCGCATCGATCCGCGCCGCCGGACCCAGCCTCTGCTGATCACCTCGGGCGACAAGGACCGGCTGGTGACGCCCTATCTGTCGCGAGCGGCATGGCGCATCCAGAAGCGCTCGGCCGCGAAGACCGACTTCCTCAACTTTCCCGGCCGCTCGCACCTGCTGCTGGCCGAGCCGGGACGGGAGGAGGTCACGCGCCAGCTGATCGACTGGGCCGAGGCCAACGCCTGAGGCTTAAGGGTGCGCCGCCGTCAAGGTCCGGACCCGCGTCAGGGCGTTTTCGCGCAAGGCTCCGTAGAACAGGCCGTAGTCGTTCAGGTGATAGCTGCCGAGGGTGCGGGCCAGCGGGTCGCTGTAGGCGGCAGGCGAGTCCTTGGGCAGGTCGACTTCCAGCATGCCGTCATGGCAGCGTGCGCCGGTCAGGTGCGGAAGCAGCGGCGCCATGGTCGCGGCGGCCGTCGGGAAGGGATCACGGGGCAGGGGGATGCTGCCGGGATTGGCCTCGGGCCCGGCGGCTTCCGGGCCATGCCCCTCGACGCGCCAGGTCAGGGGATTGACGCAGACGGCCGGCGCCTGGTCCTCGTTCTTCCAGGCTCCGCGCCACCAGTAGGTCTTGTCGTGGAGGATGATCCGCGCCGTCAGGCTACCGGGCTTGCTGGAGTTCCAGGTCAGGACGCAGCCGGTCTGGTCGGCCGCGTCGCACAGCGGCAGACCCAGCTCGGGGAAGGCGTCGGGTACATAGCCGCCGATCAGATAGGCGACCACCAGCCGGTCCTGCAGCGGCGTGCCCAGCACCTGCTCCTGCAACAGACGGATGGCGTGGATCACCCCCTGGCTGTGGGCGGCGATGATGAAGGGGCGCCCGTTATTGCGGTGGGCGATGAAGTCGCGGAAGGCAGCAGCGACGTCCGCATAGGCCAGATCGACCGCCCCGGTGTCGCCGAGCCCCCGTAGGGACGCCTGCCGATAGTGGGGCGCATAGATGCGGCAGCAGCCGTTGAAGGCGCTGGTCTGGCCCATCAGCACCGCCCGGTTCAGTGGCGCGACGGCGTCCGAGGCGTCCCATGCCGCGTTCCAGGTCTCGCTGCCCTTCACGGTGGTCGGATGGACGAAGAAGACGTCGGCGGGCGCAGCGGCCTCATCGACGACGGTCAGTCCGGCGGGCGCGGATCGCTCCAGCCCGTTGCGCCCGGGCAGAGCCAGCCACGCCTCCGCCCTTGTGTAGTCGGGCGCGGGTGGAGCGAGAGCCAGATCGAACGGCTTCGAGGGCCCGCCGCCGCATCCGGCGAGGACGATCGCGGCGGTCATCGCGGCGGCCCCGAAAGCCCGCCGCGACGCCCGGCTCACGCCGCCGCTCCCGAGGTCCGATCGTTCCAGCAGCGCACCGCGATGTCGGACGGCGTCAGGTCGCCGGCAGCCGTGACCGTGATGGTTCGCCGTTCGTCCGCAGCCATGTCGAAATAGCTGTCGCTGAACCGCACATCGGCGCGGTCGGACACCAGATGCACAAAGGCCAGCCAGGTCTTCGCCGACAGCTCCACCGCCAGCTCGCGCGGCCCCACCTGCCGGACCTCGACTTCCGGCCGCGCACCCTGCGACAGGGGCAGGCGCATGACCGGGGCGAACAGTTCGCGGTTCGCCGGGAACAGGTCCTCAGGCGAGTGCACGGTCAGGACCAGATCATCGGCCACCGCGACCTCGCCGTGCCAGACCAAGGCTCCGGTGTTCGGGGCAACGGTGAAGTCCGCCTCGACCCGCCATTCCGACCGGCCGTCCAGATGCGTCAGGGCGATCCCGGCCTTGCCTGACACGGGCTCCAGCCGATCGTTCGTGACCCACAGTTCGGCAACGCCGTCCTCGACCCGGAAGGAAGCCATGACCGGGGCGAAGGCGCGGCGCACCGCGAACCAGCTGGCCTTCTGCGCTCCGTCATAGTCGACCAGTGACCAGCTCACGCAGGGCCAGCAGTCGTTGAACTGCCAGATCAGGGCGCCCGAGCAATGCGGCGTCCGGCGGCGGAAATGCTCGATGCCGAACTTCAGCCCCTCGGCCTGGGTCCATTGGGTGAAGTCGACATAGTCCTGGAGGGTCGTCGCCGGGCCCGTGACGGTGAAGATCATGGCGTCGGCCTTGCGCGCCTCGTCCTTGATCCGGGCGAGGAAGCCGGGGCTGTCGGGGGTCAGGTCGGCGGGGTCCATCCAGCGCTTCAGGGTCGCCATGGCCGGGGCGGCCTGGATGCCGAACTCACTGACGAACCGCGCCTTGTCCTCGGCGTAGCGGGTGTAGGCGATGCCCTCCGGGCTGACCTCATAGGCGCCGATCATGGTGTCGTCGGGGATTGGCGGCAGGCCGTGCCAGACGGTCCAGTTGTGCACGTCCCCTGCCCGCATGGTGTTCGGATTGGATCCGCCCCACGGGCTGCCGGGGCGATACAGGGCGTTCGGATCGAGCCGGCCCAGCACCTCGGGGATCAGGTCGTCATAGAGGGCGGTTCCGGACAGCCGCACGGGATCGCCGCCCTTGTCGGTGTTGATCCGGTTCATCGCCTGGCTCTCGTTGTTGCCGCACCAGACGGCGAGGCAGGCGTGGTGGCGCAGGCGGCGCACCTGCTCCTCGACCTCGATCTTCACCGAGGCCGCGAACTCGCCTTCCTCCGGATAATGGGCGCAGGCGAACATGAAGTCCTGCCAGACCAGCAGTCCCTTGCGGTCGCACAGATCGTAGAAGGCGTCGGGCTCATAGACGCCGCCGCCCCAGACCCGGATCATGTTCATGTTCGACGCGACGGCGTCGTCCAGCAGCCGGTCGTAGGGCTCCGACGCCAGGTCGCCGACGAACGAGGAGGCGGGCACCCAGCAGGCGCCCTTGATGAAGATCGGCCGACCGTTCAGCACGAAGCGGAAGAAGGTCGTGCCCGGTTCGTCCGGGTCCGGAGACTCGTCCAGCGCGATCGTCCGGATGCCGACGGACTGTGTGACCTCGTTCACCAGCCGGTCGCCGTCGGACAGGCGCACGGTCAGGCTATAGAGGGGCTGTTCGCCGAGATCGGCCGTCCACCACAGGCGGGGACGGTCGATGTCCAGGGCGCCCGAGGCGTCGCCCGGCTGGCAGGTTCGGCTGAAGACGACCGCGCCGTCGGGATCGGTCAGGACCACCTCGACCACCAGGGCGGCGTCATGGGGCGCATCAACAGTGAGGTGGACGCGGGCGCTGTCTGCGGAGACGGACAGGGTCTCGAAGCGGACCTCGTTCAGCCGGGCGCGCGCGCGGGTCTCGATGCGGGCCGCTTGCCAGACGCCCACGGTCGGCAGGTCGGGGCCCCAGTCCCAGCCCCAGCCGAACTGGGCCTTGCGGATCTGGTTGCGCTTCGAGACGCTGACCCGGTCGGTGAAGGCGGTCCAGACGGGCAGTGGGCGGTCGACGACGGCCAGCGCCGGCGGATCGAAGCGAACGGCGACGGTGTGGGTTTCGCCGGGCGTGATGTGGGCCCCGATGTCGAAGGCGTAGCGCCGGAACATATTGTCCGTCCGGCCCAGCAACCGCCCGTCCAGATAGACGGAGGCGAAGGTGTCCAGGCCGTCGAAGACCAGCTCAGTCACCGTGTCCGCTTCGGCGGCGGGGGCGACGAAGGTGGTCCTCTGCCACCACTCGCGATCCCGAACCCAGGCGGCCGGGTCCTCGTTACGCCCCTTGAACGGATGCTCCAGCCGGCCGGCTGCGATCAGGGCCAGATAGGCGTCGCCGGGCGCCGGGACCGGCATCCAGTTCTCGCCGCCGTCGGCCGCGCCCTGTCCGGGTTCGAAGTCCAGAAGCTCCCAGCGGTCCAGCAGCACCGGAGCGGCCCCGCTCATCGGCTCTTCTCGACGTCCTGGATGAAGCGGTCGACCTCGGCGTTGGCGCGCTCTCCGGCGCCGACGAAGTAGTTGTGGCCGATGTCCTGGAAGGTGACGAGCCGGGCGTTGGGCAGCATCTCCGACATCTTCTTGCCGGCCTCATAGGGGACGGCCAGATCCTGGGTGCCGTGCAGCACCAGCGCCGGGAGCTTCACCGCCGCCACCTCCTCCGGGGTGATGGAATAGTCGATGATGGCGTGGCTCTGGGCGATAACGCCGGTCATGTTGAACGGGTCCTTGTCCAGCATGACCTTGTCGCGGGCGATGGCGTCGTCGGGCGCCGCATCGCCGTATCCGCCCTTGTATTTGGCCGGCTTGGCGAAGGCCTTGAGCAGGGGCAGGGCGCGATAGATCAGGCTGATCAGCCATTTCGGACGCGGCGGAATGTCGGGCGTCTTGGCCATGGTGCAGCCCAGGATCAGCGACCGGCAGCGCTCCGGATAGCGGGCCCCGAACTCCAGGGCGATGCCGCCGCCCATGGAGACGCCGTAGACGTGGGCGCTCTCGATCCCGGCGGCGTCCAGCACCTTCAGGGCGTCGGCGGCCATTTCGGAAACGGAGGTCTTGCGCCGCGTCCCGCTCTTGCCCGTGCCCTCGTTGTCGAACGACACCAGCCGGTACTTGTCGCCGAACGCCTCATAGACCGGGTACCACATGGCCGAGGAATAGCGGTGGCCCATGATCAGCAGGATCGGCACGCCGTCGCCGCGTTCTTCCCAATGCAGCTTGATGCCGCCGTTCGAAATGAAGGGCATTCGGTCTTCCTTCTCTGCCGCCAAAAGGCGTTCGCGTTTCCGGTGGCGATCTGGCGTCGCCTGAAGCCATGCATCCCACCGAAAGGCAGCCTCGTCAATCTTCACTCGCGATTGAATGAAAGTTGACCGACCTCGATTTCGGTGGAACATCTTATGCCATGGCGACGTCAGATCGCCGAGGAAACCGGCCCCACCGCGCGGGCCCCGGAAAGGCTTCAGTTCCATGGCTCGCACCCTGATCGTCGGCGTCGGCATGATCCCCTTCGCCAAGCCCGGCCAGAGCGCCGACTGGGACGTGATGGCCGAGCAGGCCATTCGCCTCGCCCTGACCGATGCAGGCGTCAGCTATGAGCAGATCCAGCAGGCCTATGCCGGTTACGTCTATGCCGACTCGACCGCCGGACAGTCGGCCCTCTATCGCGTCGGCTGCACCGGCATCCCGATCGTCAACGTCAACAACAACTGCTCGACCGGCTCCAGCGCCCTGTTTCTGGCGCGCCAGATGATCGAGGCGGGCGCCGTCGACTGCGTCCTGGCCTTCGGCTTCGAACAGATGCTGCCCGGCGCGCTCGGCGCCGTCTTCACCGACCGCAAACGGACGCTGGACCATCACCTGACCGCGCAGGAGCGCATCCTCGGTCAGGACGATACGTCACCGCTCGTCGCCCAGCAGTTCGGCGGCGCGGGCCTCGACTATCAGCAGCGCTACGGCGCCGCGGACGAGGTGTTCGGCATGATCTCGGTCAAGGCGCGTCGCCACGCGGCGAACAATCCCATGGCCCTGTTCCGCGATCCGATCTCGCTGGAGGAGGTGATGGGCTCGAAGCATCTCTACGGCCCCCTGACCCGCTATCAGGCCTGCCCGCCGACCTGCGGCGCGGCGGCGGCGGTGCTGGTCTCCCCGGCCTTCACGGCGAAGCACGGGCTGAAGGCGGAGGTCGCCATCCTCGGCCAGGCCATGACCACGGACTATGCCGAGACCTTCACCGGCCGGTCGATGATGAGCGTCGTCGGCTACGAGATGACACGCGAGGCCGCCCGCGCGGTCTACGAACAGGCGGGCGTCGGCCCCGACGACATTCAGGCCGTCGAACTGCACGACTGCTTCACCGCCAATGAGCTGATCAGCTACGAGGGCCTGGGCCTCTGCGAAGAGGGCGGGGCCGAGCGCTATATCCGCGATGGCGGCAACACCTACGGCGGCCGCCACGTCGTGAATCCGTCGGGCGGCCTGCTGTCCAAGGGCCATCCGCTCGGCGCGACCGGTCTGGCCCAATGCTATGAGCTGACCCAGCAGTTGCGCGGCGCGGCTGATCGGCGGCAGGTCGAGGGCGTGCGCCACGCCCTGCAGCACAATCTGGGTCTCGGCGGCGCCTGCGTTGTCACCCTTTACGGCCGCGCCTAGGCCGCCGTCACCGCCAGCAGCAGGCGGCGGAAGCCGTCAGCAGCGGCGACCGTCGCGGGCACGTGAAGGCAGCGCGCGTCGTCTTCCTCGACGTGGTGATAGCGGTGGATGCCGAACACTCCGGCGGCGGGGGCGTATCCGGCCTTGATCACCTCATCCAGCTCCCCCGCCGACAGGACGGCGCTGGACACCGGCGACTCATAGCCGAGCTGACCCGCGAACACGCTTTGCGCCACCGGCACCAGCTCGGGCGAGATCGACAGCACTCGCTGGGCGTCGACATTGGGCAGGGGCGTGAGCACGCCGGGCAGCTCGCGCCAGTCGCGCGCCGCGACATTGGCCCCGAGATGCAGCCAGAAGCGGGTCGCCTCGACCGGGGGGGCGATGGCCTTCATGGCCTCGGCCGCGCCCAGATATTCGTACTCGTGCCCGGTGTTGCAGATCAGGGCGAGGTTGTAGTCGGGCAGGGCGGTGGGGGCCCAGCGGGCGATGTCCAGCCAGGCCGCGACGCCGCCGCCGCGCTCGGCCGCGCAGCCGAACCAGCCGGACCGGGGCGTCGAGACGGCGATCCATTTCGCCTTGCCGCGATCCATCCGTCCCACGAAGTTGAACGCGTCGCGGCGGCCGCCCTGACCGTCGAGAACCAGCGTCACATCCTTTCGCTCGAAGGCGGCGGCGAGGAAGGGCTGGGCCTTGTCGGGCGCCAGCAGGGCGACCGGGCCGGGGAACATCGGCTGGCGGCCGTCGGCGTTCAGCGCGATCACCTTGCCGGTCGGGCCGTTGGTGATGGCGACGACCGCCTTCGCCCCGGCCGCGAAGGCCGCGTCGATCGGGCCGCGAACGGGGCGGGGCAGGGCCGAGGACCAGCGGGCGAAGGACAGGTCGACGAGGGCGATCGCGCCCTGCAACGAACCGGTGAAGTGACCGGCGACGTCGACGCGGACCAGCGGCCCGGTCATGCCCTCAGGCCTGGTCGGGGTCACGATGGGCTGCGGATAGACGGGGACGGTCGTTCCCTCCAGCGTCAGCTCGGCCTTGGTCGCTTCGAAGAAGGGGGCCTGGAAGATCTGACGCTCGACGGCGTATCCGGCCTTCTCGATCTCGCCGGCGAGCCAGTCGCCGCAAGCCGTGTCGCCGGGACCGCCCGCGCGCTTGTTGCCGAAGCCGACGTACTTCTGCAGATCCGCCTCAATGCTCGTGGCGTCGGGCCCTGCCGTTGCGGATGCCGGGACGCCGGACGCGGGAGCGGCAGTGGCGCAGGAGGCGGTCATGGCCGCTCCGCCGAAGGTCGCCAGGGCGCCGGCGCCGAGGAAGGTTCGTCTTGAGGCATCGATCATCGCGGTCGCTTTCGTTGATCCGGAACGCAGGATGTTCAGGTTGGTCTCAACCCACCAGTCTTATCCGACCAGCCCCTTATTCGCCCGTCCGCCGAGGAACAGGACGCTGATGAAGGACAGGGCGCACATGGCCGACAGATAGACGGCGATGGGCAGGCTCGATCCGTATTCGGCGAACAGGGCCGTGGCGATGATGGGAGCCAGACCTCCGCCGACCACGGCGCCGACCTGATAGCCCAGGGAGGCGCCGGAATACCGCACCGACCTGGGGAAGAGCTCGGCGAACAGGGCGGCCTGCGGCCCGTACATCATGCTGACAAAGGTCAGCTGGACGGTGACGGCGGCGAAGATGAGCAGGGGCTCTTTCGTCTCGATCAGGGGGAAGACGGCGAAGGCCCAGGCGCCCGACAGGAAGGCTCCCCACAGGAAGACGCCCAGCCGCCCGAAGCGGTCCGAGGCCGCGCCGCAGAGCATCAGGATCGGGATCATCAGGGCGCTGCCGGCCAGCACCGAGAACAGCAGGACGTCCCGGTCGATCTTCAGCGTCGTCGAGCCATAGGCGATGGCGTAGGTGATGGCGATGTAGAAGCAGACGTTGTTGGCCACGAAGGCGCCGCCCGCCAGCAGCACCGTCCGCCAGTGGCCAAAGATCACCTCCAGCAGCGGCGAGCGGCGGCGTTCGGCGGGTGCGGCATCCGCGGGTTTCTCCGTTTCGGGCTCCTGGATGCTCAGGTGGATGATCAGGCCGATCAGGATCAGGCCGACGCTGAGCACGAACCCGATGCGCCAGCCCCAGGTCAGGAAGGCGTCGTTCGGGGTCAGGGCGCTGACGATCAGGAAGACGGTATTGGCCAGGACCACGCCCAGCGGCACCCCGATCTGGACGAAGCTGCCGTAGAAGCCGCGCTTGTTGGCCGGGGCGCTTTCGATGGCGAGCAGGGCCGCGCCGCCCCACTGGCCACCCACAGCCAGCCCCTGCAGGAACCGCAGGGCCACCAGGGCGAGGGGCGCCAGGACGCCGGCGGTCTCATAGCCGGGCAGCAGGCCGATGATCGTCGTCGCCAGCCCCATCAGCAGCATGGCCACGACCAGGGCCTGTTTGCGCCCATGGGTGTCGCCGTAGTGACCGAACAACATCCCGCCCAGCGGCCTCGCCACGAAACCGACCGCGAAGGTGCTGAAGGAGGCGATCTGGGCCACGAACGGCGGCAGGTCGGCGGGGAAGAACAGGTGCGGAAACACCAGGGCCGCGGCCGTGCCGTAGATGAAGAAGTCGTACCATTCCACCGCGGCGCCCGCCGAGGCCATGACGGCGACCTTGAGGCCGGGCTTTTTGCCGGTTTCATCCATGGCGGACATCGCTCCCTGCGGGTTTCCTCGGGGCGTTCTGACGACGCCTTCCGTCCCTGGACTTTCGGCCGGGTCGCACGGCAGTGTCAACCAATTGTACAACAAAACAAAGATTATTGTTCGTCTCTATTGATAGGAAATCTATCCGGTATGTCAGAATATGCCTTCTCTGTAGCCTCTCGCTATTAGCTTGGCTTCAAGTGGTCGCTTCAAAATGTCGTAACGCAACAAAAGAAGGATTGTCGTACAATCTTGACAGCCTCCGGAGGCGGGAGGATTGTCCGGCTCAACCGGCGTCAAAAAGCCGGCATCGATAAATCATGGGAGAGGTAACAAGGCATGGTTCGTTTGCTCGCGTGCCCGTCTGCGGCTCTGATCGCGGCGATGGTCCCCGGGGCGGTGTTCGCCCAGACGGCGGCCCCGGCTCCCGCACAGGCGCAGTCTGAACAGTCCACCAGCGTGGGCGACGTCGTCGTCACCGCCCGTCGTCGCGAAGAGGCCGTCCGCAACGTGCCCTCGACGATCACCGCGCAGGGCGCTGAAGCTCTGGAACAGAAGAGCCCGATCGAGGGCGTGGGCGACCTGCTCCAGCTCGTCCCGGGCGTGCGCTTCAACGGCGTCCAGTCCGAGAACCTGGCCGAGGTTTCGGTGCGCGGTTCGGGCACCCAGCGCGCGACCAGCGCCGACTCGGCCGTGGGTCTGTTCGTCAACGGCGCCTACGTTGGATCTTCGACCCTCGGCGGCCGCAACTTCAAGCGCGTTGACTACTTCGACCTGGCCCGCGTCGAGGCTCTCGAAGGCCCGCAGGGCGCCCTCTATGGCCGAAACTCCGAGTTCGGCAGCATCAACATCGTCCTGAACCAGCCTGTCTTCCGCAACGGCGGCCGCGTCTCGGCGACCTACACCGACGACCTCGGCCAGGTTCAGCTGAGCGGCATCGTCAATCGTCAGGTCACCGACAAGGTCGCGGTCCGCTTCGGCGCCCAGGTGACCGGCCAGGGCGGCGGCATCTATTACAATCCCAATCAAGACAAGTACTACGACCACACCGACGGCTATATCGTCCGCGGTCAGATCCGCTACAGCTCGGGTCCGCTGGACGTGAACCTGATGGTCGATGCGCAGGACATGAACCTGCCGACCTTCGTCAACCAGTGGGTCGTGCCGGCCGGGCGTATCGCTACCCTGCCGCAGGGCTATACCGGTCCGCGCTATGACGTCGGCTCCGACGTTCCGAACGATCTGCACCAGACCGTTCAGCGGGCGATGCTGACCGCCAAATATGATCTCGGCTGGGCCCAGCTGACCTCGACCTCGATGGCGATGCAGTACCACTCGGTCCAGAATTTCGCCGCGGCGATCGATCTGGCGACCGAGGCCAGCTTCCAGCAACAGGGCTGGATCGGCCTGTATCCGCTGGGCGGCACCCGCACCGACGTCAAGGACCAGACCCTCTATCAGGACCTGCACCTGACCGGCGACGCCATGAGCGGCAATCTGCAATGGCTGGCCGGCATCGAGGGTCTCTGGCAGGACGACGACTACAACCGCGACATCCGCACCAGCCCCTGCGCCCTGACGGCGACCTCGGGCATCTGCGGCGGCACCCCGACGGTTCCGGTCTGCTACAAGCTGACTCCGACGGCGGCCAACTGCCCGGCGACATTCCCCCTGGCCTTCGGCACCCGCCGCGTCGTGCCGTCCGAATATCACTCGGCCGCCATCTATGGCTCGATGAAGTACGACATCGGCCAGCTCTCGCTCTCGGGCGAGCTGCGCTACTCGAAGGACAACAAGACGGCGTCGCAAACCGACTACCGCCTCTACACCACCACCCTGGTGGGTACGCCCTCGACCTATGAGTTCGACGAGGACAACGTCTCCTGGGCCGCCTCGGCCAGCTACAAGCTGAGCCCGACCTCGCTGATCTACGCCCGCATGGGCACCGGCTATCGCGCCGGCGGCGTCAACAACGGCTCGACGGTCGCTGTGGCGCCCAACCCGCTGCAGCCGACCTACGGCAACGAACAGACCACCAGCTATGAGGCCGGTCTGAAAACCAATCTGACGCGCAACATCTTCTTCCGTCTGTCGGCCTATCAGTCGCGGACCAAGGATGCGATCGCCCTGGTCACCGACGGCTGCACGGTCACCAACGCCTGCCTGCAGGCGGCCACCAACTTCAACATCAACGGCGGCACGATGGAGGTGAAGGGTGTCGAGGCCTCGCTCGACGCCGCCTGGCAGGTCGCCGACGGTCGCCTGACCCTGGGTCTGAACGGCGCTCATCAGGATGCGAAATGGGACGAGGTTGCGGCGGTCGCCGGCGCGCCGATCCTGGACAGCATCGTGGCCCAGACGCCCGAGTGGACCTATTCGGCCAACGTCAACTTCCGTCATCCGCTGGCGACGAACATGAGCGGCTTCGTCAACGTCGCCTGGAACGGTCAGGAAGGCGGCGGTCAGGACACGGTCACGACCTCCACCCCCTTCATCCCGCTGGAGACCGTCAGCAACGTCGACTTCCGCACGGGGATCGACATCCGCCAGATCGAGGTCGCGCTGTTCGTCAAGAACGTCACGAACCAGATCATCCCGGTGCTCAAGCTGCAGCAGGTCGATATCCCGCTGGCCAATCGCTACACCCGCCCGAGGACCTGGGGTCTGACCGCCACCTACCGCTGGTAAGTCCGAAAGGCTGCTTCCTCCCCGGAAGTCTCGCCGCCCCCGTTTTGCGACGGGGGCGGCGATTTCGTTTGGGCGGAACCCAGGCTTGGAGTTCGGGACAAAAAAGACCGGGACCGAAGTCCTGCGACTTCGATCCCGGCTAAAGGGCCTCCGGGAGAGGCCCTCAGGCTGGACGTCGGAACGGCCCTCAGGTCAGGGCCGAATAGATCAGGGTCTTCAGCTCACGCCGGATCGGATAGAGCATCGAGGGGCTGAGCTGGGTCATGAAGACCATGTGCAGCTTTTCGACCGGATCGACGAAAAAGGCCGTGGTGAACATCCCGCCCCAGTAGAACTCGCCGGGCGAGCCGGGGATCATGGCGCGGGCCACGTCCTGGGTCACGGCAAAGCCCAGGCCGAAGCCGACGCCGCCGTTCTGGGTCTCGCTGAACAGCGACTGCGACATGGTCGACAGGTCCGACCGGTTCGGCAGATGGTTCATGGTCATCAGCTCGATGGTCTTGCGGCCGACGATGCGCACCCCGTCCAGCTCGCCGCCGTTGCCCAGCATCAGGCAGAAGCGGTGGTAGTCGAGCGCCGTCGAGACCAGACCGCCGCCGCCCGAGAGCAGTTTCGGCGTCTGCAGGTACATGCTGTTTTCGCCGCGATCGTACATGACGCGTCCGGCCGGCCCGGCGAACATATAGCAGTCGGTCAGCCGGTCGGCCTTGTCGGCCGGGACCATGAAGGCGGTGTCGTTCATCTTCAGCGGGGCGAAAATCTTCTCGGCGAAGAAGCGGTCCAGGCGCATGCCCGAGACCCGCTGCACGACGGCGCCGAGGACGTCGGTCGAGACCGAATAGTTCCAGGCCGAGCCCGGCGAGAACTCCAGCGGCAGCTGACCAAGTTCGTCAATGAACTGATCAAGATCCGCTTCGCCATACCAATTCTCGACCGGCCCGGCGTTGGACTTCTGGGTGCGGTAGGCCGCGTCGATGTTCGAGCGGTACTGGAAGCCGTAGGTCAGGCCCGAGGTGTGACGCAGCAGGTCCAGCATGCGCATCGGCTCGGCCGGCGCCTTGGTGACGAAGGGCAGACCCGCGCCGCCGCCGTTATAGACGCCGACGTTCCTGAACTCGGGCAGGATGTCTGCGACCGGGGTATCGACCGCGACCTTGCCTTCCTCGACCAGCATCATGAAGGCGATCGAGGTGATCGGCTTGGTCATGCTGGCGATGCGGAAGATCGAGCCCTCGTCGATCGCCTTGTCCGAGCCTTCGCGCGCGGCGCCCTGGCTGGAGAAGTGGACGATCTCATTGTCGCGGCTGATCAGGATCTGCGCGTGGGGCAGGCGGCCCGTATCGAGGTAGCGTTCCTTCAGGAAGCCGTCGATGCGGCTCAGGCGGGCGGCGTCGAGGCCGTGTTTTTCCGGGGATTTGATCTGCATCTGATTTCCTTCCTCGCCGCCCGGCCTCCGCTCTCGTTCGCCGTCACGGCGCTGGGCGGAGGTCTGGAAAGCTTCGTTTCGACTTCAACAGGACGCCGCGGCCAAGCTCAAGGCCGCGAGTTTCTGTAACACCACAGCGCAACAATTGTCGTACAAAAATTTTGACAGCGGACGGCTTTCGGCCGATGACAGGCGCAGGGCCGCCGTCAGAATGCGACCGTCAAAACGGGAGGTGCGGAGTTGATCGAACTCTATCATTGCGTCGATGCTCGCTCGTTCCGCGCCCTGTGGGCGCTGGAGGAGCTGGGGCTGGATTACCGGCTGCACGTCCTGCCGTTCCCGCCGCGCGTCCTGGCTCCCGAATACCTTCAGCTCAACCCGCTCGGCACCATTCCGCTGCTCATCGACGGCGATGTGCGAATGACCGAGAGCGCCGCCATCCCCCAGTATCTGGCCACCCGCTACGGACCGTCGCCCCTGGCGGTCGACGTGAGTGAAGCCGATTACGGCCCGTGGCTCGACTGGCTGCACCGCGCCGAGGCGACCTTCACCTTCCCCCAGACTATCGTGCTTCGCTACACCCAGCTGGAGCCGGAAGAGCGCCGTCTCAAACAGGCCGCCGACGACTATGCCCAGTGGTTCCTGTCGCGCCTGCGTTACCTCACCCGCGCCCTGTCTGACGGCCGCGAATGGCTGTGCGCCGGGCGTTTCACCATGGCCGACGTCTGCGTCGGCTATGCCCTGCTGTTCGCCCGCGACCTGAACCTCGATCACAAATTCAGTCCCGAAATCCAGGCCTACTGGGACCGCCTTTCGGCGCGTCCCGCCTTCAAGGCCGCCCAAACCGCTCAAGATCTGGCCGCGCAGACCGCGGCCGCTTCTGACCGTGAGGAGATCGCATGACCGATACGCCCGCGCCCAACCAGACGACTCTGGTCCCGACCGCCCCGACCTACAGCCGCGGCTATGCCAACCTCGTCCTTCTGATGCTGTTGGTGGTCTATACCTTCAACTGGCTTGACCGGCAGATCCTCGGCATCCTGGCCCCGGCCATCAAGGCCGACCTGCATCTGTCGAACACCCAGCTGGGCATGCTGGGCGGGATCGCCTTCGCCGCCCTCTATTCGACCCTGGCCATTCCGCTGGCCGTCGTCGCCGACAAGACCAGCCGGACCTGGGTCATCACCCTGTCGATGATTGTCTGGTCGGGCTTCACCGCCCTGTGCGGTCTGGCCAGCGGCTTCTGGACCCTTTTCCTGTTCCGCCTTGGCGTCGGGGTGGGCGAGGCGGGCGGCGTCGCCCCCAGCTATGCCCTGATCTCCCAGTATTTCCCGCCTGAGCGCCGGGCCCGGGCCATCGCCATCTACTCCATGGGCATCCCCGTGGGTCTGGCCTGCGGCGTCCTGTTCGGCGCGGCCATCGCCAAGGCCGTCGACTGGCGCTGGGCCTTCATCACGATCGGCATCGCCGGCGCCCTGGTCGCACCGGTATTCCGCCTGATCGTCAAGGAACCGCCCAGGGCGCCCGTCGCCGAGCGCGTTCCCGTGGGCAAGGTCTTCGCCGTCCTGACGAAGAAGCCCAGCTTCTGGCTGTTGGCCTTTGCCTCGGCCATGAGCAGCACCGCCGGTTACGGCCTCGCATTCTGGACCCCTTCGCTGCTGATCCAGACCTTCAAGTTCGACCTGACCGTGGTGTCGTTGTTCCTGGGTTCGCTGCTGCTGATCGGCGGCGTGGCGGGTGTGCTCCTCGGTGGTGTCCTCGCCGACCGGCTGGGCAAGGGCGACAAGGGCGCCTACGCCTGGGTTTCGTCGCTCGCCTGGTTCGTCACCGCGCCGCTGTTCATCGCCGGCTTCCTGTCGCCTTCGCCGATGATCGCCTGGGCGGCTCTCCTGATCCCCAATGCGCTGAATGTCCTGTTCGTCGGCCCCGTCATGACCGCGACCCAGCATCTGGTCCCGGCCCAGATGCGGGCGACGGCGGCGGCCAGCTTCCTTCTGATCAACAATCTGATCGGCATCGGCGCGGGCTCCTGGCTGCTGGGCGGGCTCAGCGATGCGATGAAGCCCCACTTCGGCGACGAGGCTCTGCGCTGGTCGGCCATCGCCCTGGTCTGCCTCTACTTCGTGGCCTCGGGCCTGGCCCTGCTGGCGGTCAGGCCGCTGCGCAAGGACTGGGTGGACGAACCGGCCGCCTGACTCTCCGCGCCTGACTCCTCACGGGCGCGCCTCGATCAAAGGAACTGACGATGGAAATCGATCTCTCGAACCGGGTGGCGATCGTCACCGGGGCGGGCGGGGGTCTGGGCGCGGCCCATGCCCTGGCGCTCGGCAAGCGCGGCGCCCGCGTCGTCGTCGCCGACATCAACGCCGAGGCCGCCGAGGCCGTCGCGGCGCAGATCGAGGCCGACGGCGGTCAGGCCATCGCCTGCGGCGTCAGCGTCACCGACGCGGCCGGCGTCACCGCCATGGTCGAGGCCGTCATGGCGCGCTGGGGCCGGATCGACATCCTGATCAACAACGCCGGCATCCTGCGCGACAAGAGCTTCGCCAAGATGGATCTGGACGATTTCCGTCTGGTGCTGGACGTCCATCTGATGGGCTCGGTCAACTGCACCAAGGCGGTGTGGGAGATCATGCGCGCTCAGAACTATGGCCGGATCGTCTTCACCACCTCGTCCTCGGGCCTCTACGGCAGCTTCGGTCAGGCCAACTATTCGGCCGCCAAGATGGGGCTCGTCGGCCTGATGCAGACCCTGGCGCTCGAGGGCGAACGCTACGGTATCCGGGTCAACTGCCTGGCCCCCAGCGCCGCCACGGGCATGACCAACGACCTCTATTCGCCCGAGGTTCTGGCGGGACTGGACTCTTCTCTGGTCAGCCCGGCCATCGTGGTTCTGGCCAGCGATGAGGCGCCGACGCGCGCCGTGCTTCTGGCCGGCGCCGGCAGCTTCGAACAGGCCCATGTCACCATGACCCGCGGCGTCTTCCTGGGTGACGGCGATCAGGTCGCCGACGCCCTTCTGGCCCGGCTCGACGAGGTCGCGGAACGCGAGGGCGAGACCATCCCGGCGCGGGGCGAGCAGCAGCATCAGTATGAGATGGGCGTCCGCGTCGCCCGCTTCGAAGGAGTAGAGGCATGACCGAACCGGTCTTCATCGTCGCGGCGCGCCGCACCGCCATCGGCGGCTTCGGCGGTTCGCTGAAGGACAAGACGCCGGGCGAACTCGGCGCGTTGGTTACCCGCTCCGCGCTGGAGGCGGGCGGGGTCGATTTCGCCACCGTCGGCCACGTCGTCTTCGGTCAGGTGATCCCGACGGCGCCGCGCGACGCCTATCTGGCGCGGGTCGCAACGATCGAGGCCGGCCTGTCGCAGGATGTGCCCGCCATGACCGTCAACCGCCTGTGCGGCTCGGGCCTGCAGGCCGTGGTCTCCGCCGCGCAGATGATCATGCTCGGCGACGCCGAGGTCACCGTCGCCGGCGGCAGCGAGGTCATGAGCCGCGCTCCCTATTTCGCCCCGGCCGCGCGCTGGGGCCAGAAGATGGGCGACGCCCTGCTGGTCGACGGGCTGAACGGCGCCCTGACCGATCCCTTCGGCGGCGGGCTGATGGGGGTGACGGCGGAGAACGTCGCCGAACGTCACGGCGTCGATCGCGCCCGTCAGGACGCCTATGCGGTTGAGAGCCACCGCCGTGCGGCCCGGGCCATCGCCGAGGGCCGTTTCGCCTCCCAGATCCTTCCGGTCGAGGTCAAGGCAGGCCGTACGACGAAGATGTTCGAGGTCGACGAGCATGTCCGCGCCGACGCCACGGTCGAGGATCTGGCGAAGCTCAGGACGATCTTCCGTGACGGCGGCACGGTCACGGCGGGCAATGCCTCGGGCATCAACGACGCCGCCGCCGCCCTGGTGCTGGCGGGCGAGAGCGCCGTGGCGCGTCAGGGGCTGAAGCCCATGGCCCGGATCGTCGCCTATGGCCATGCGGGGGTCGATCCCAACATCATGGGCATGGGTCCGGTCCCCGCGACCCGCGCGGCTCTGGCCAGGGCGGGCCTGTCGGTCGCCGACATGGATGTGATCGAATCCAACGAGGCCTTCGCGGCCCAGGCCTGCGCCGTCTCGGACCAGCTCGGTTTCGACCCGGCCAGGGTCAATCCGAACGGCAGCGGCATCTCGCTTGGCCACCCGGTCGGCGCGACCGGCGCCATCATCGCCACCAAGCTGGTGCACGAGCTCCGGCGGGTGCAGGGCCGCTATGGTCTGGCGACCATGTGCATTGGCGGCGGCCAGGGCATCGCCCTGATCGTCGAGCGGGTCTGATCGCTCTCACAGGTAAGGTTGGGAAGGGGGCCGAGAGGCCCCCTTTCTGCGTCAGCCGTGGCTGTAGGTCGCGCGCAGGCTCAGCTTGTCGATCTTGCCCGTCGAGGCCAGCGGCATGGCCGGCAGGCGCACCACGCTGTCGGGAATCCACCACGAGGCGATACGCCCCTTCAGCGAAGCCAGCAGGTCCTGATCGCTTATCTCCTGCCCCTCGCGCAGCTCGACCAGCAGCAGGGGCCGTTCGCTCCACTTCACGTCGGCCTTGCCGATGACGGCGGCCAGCGACACCTCGGGCAGTTCGCAGACCAGGGCCTCGATCTCGGCCGGATTGATCCATTCGCCGCCGGACTTGATCAGGTCCTTGGACCGGCCCGTGATCATCAGATTGCCCTTGCGGTCGATCTTCGCCAGATCGCCAGTGTCGAACCAGCCCTCTGAGTCCACGACCGAATGGGTCTGGCCGAAATAGCGGTCGATGACGGCGGCGCCGCGCACATGCAGCCGGCCTTCGTTATCGCGTTGCTCGGCCAGGGGGGCGCCGGTCTCGTCGGCGACCATCAGATCGACCCCGATGGCCGGGCGGCCCGAGACATTGGCGCGGCGGTCCGGATCGCTCAGCACGCCGAAGACGCCGACGGGCGACAGCTCGGTCATGCCCCAGCTGTTCTGGACGAGGACGCCCAGATCGCGTTCCAGCCGCTCCATCAGGGCCGGAGGCGTCGCGGCGCCGCCGAGTATGATCCGCTCCAGCGACGGCAGTTTCGTCCCCGAGGCTTCGAGATATTCGCACAGGCCGAGGAAGACGGTGGGCACGCCCACGGCGACGGTCACGCCTTCCGAGGCGATCAGCCGGGCAAGGCTCGCGCCATCGGTCTGACGTCCCGGCAGGACCATCTTCGATCCCGCCGCCGGCAGGGCGAAGGGCAGGCCCCAGGCGCTGGCGTGGAACAGGGGCACGATCGGCAGGATGACGTCCGTGGTCCGCGCGCCCAGCACATCGGCCTGCAGCATCTTCAGCGTATGCAGGAAGCTGGAGCGGTGGGTGTAGGTCACGCCCTTGGGCGCGCCGGTCGAGCCCGAGGTGAAGCACAGGCCCGAGGGCGCGGTCTCCGCGAACCTGCCCCATTCGACGGGCGTGGTCGCCGTGGCCAGCAGCGGCTCCAGCGTCTCGACCTTCGCCCGCGCATGGGTCGCATCGGCCTCGCCGTCGATGACGAAGATCCGCTCCAGCCCGGCGGCGTCATTGGCGACGTCGAGGGCGAGTTTCAGCAGGTCGGCGCTGACGATCAGGATCCGCGCGCCCGACTGGTCCAGCATCCAGGCCAGCTGCACGGCGGTCAGGCGTGGGTTCAGGGTGTGGCAGCCCACCCCCATGCCCATGATGCCGTACCAGCTCTCGACATGGTGCTGGGTGTTCCAGGCCAGGGTGGCCACTCGGTCGCCGGCGACGACCCCCAGACCGGCCAGCAGGCTCGACACCTGCATCGCTCGTTCGCGCAGACCGGCATAGGTGACGCGCGCATTCTCCCGGCCCTCGCGCGCGGTCACGACCTCGGCGTCCTGGTGCCATTTGGCGGCGTGATCGACGATACGGTCGAGCGTCAGGGGAAAGTCTTGCATGCTGCCGTCGATCACGGGCGCGTCCTGGGTCTGGAGAGAAGGGAAGGGGCCGGCGCGCGAACGGCGCCGGCCGGACCGGCGATCAGCCGATCACCTTCATCAGGCGCAGCCACAGCTGCTGGTCGAAGTCGGTCTCATTGGTGGCGGCGCCGGTGCGCACCACGACCAGCTTGCGGCTGGGGACGACATAGAGGCGGCGGTCGAAGGCGCCGAGCGCGCCGACGAGGTCCACCGGAGCCGCCGGGATCAGCTGGCCGTCGCGGCGCGCGCCCGCGGCCCGCATCGTGTATTCGCCGCCGTTCAGCCACCACAGGCGGCCATAGGCGGGGTTGGTCGCAGCCCGGGTGAACAGGGCGTGCAACTGCTCGGACGAGACCACGCGCGTGCCGTCGGCGGCGAGGCCGTCATGCAGGACCATCTCTCCGAATTTCGCCACATCATGCGGAGTGGTGACCAGGCCGGTGGCGTTGCCGACCGAGGCCAGGGCTGCCGGGCGCTGACGCCATTCGGTGTTGGTCATCCCGGTCGGGCCGGTCAGCCAGTCGCGGGTCAGGGTCTCGAGGGACTGATGCGCCGCGGCCGCCACGATGGCCTTGGTGATGGCGTAAACCGGGGTGTTGTAGAAGAAGACGGTCCCCGAAGGCGCGACATAGCCGAACTGCTCGTTCAGGCCCGAGCTCATGTTCAGGACGTCGATGACCTTGATCGCTGCTTCCTGCTCGGGCGAGGCCTTGGACCAGCCCTGACCGAGGTAGGCGTCGACGGGCTTGTTGATGTCCAGAAGGCCCTTGTCGATGGCGACGGCGACGAGGATAGAGACGAAGCTCTTCTGCTGGGACGCCACGTCCTCCAGCAGTTCGCCGTCGGCGGCGCGGCCATAGAGGAAGGCGGAGAACATCCCGGCGTCGGTCGGGGCGGGCCAGGTCTTGTCGATCAGCACCTTGCCGTCCTGGATGACGACGAAGCCGGTCGAGGCGTGGTTCTGGACGTAGGCGAGGAGGTCGCTCATCTCCGGCGAGGTCTGCTCAACGGCGGCGACCGGTTCGGCAGTGGCGAGGGGGGCGGCGCAGGCGCCGGGGGCGATGGCCAGAACGGCCAGTGCGGCGGAGACCGCCAGCGGGTGTTTCGTCATGTTTTCCTCCGGGGTACGGCACGCTTCGATGTCGTGCTCGATGGGATTTGCGGGGCATCCGCGATCAGGCGCGGACCGCGCGACAGCATGATCCGGGCGACCTCGCCCTGCATGAAGTACAGGATGTCGCGAGCGCCCTGGCTGGCCGCCTCGGCGTCGCGCGCGACCAGGGCTGCGCGGACCGTGCGCCAGTGGTCATAGGGGCCGGGGCCGTTGGTGTTCAGCGCCAGGGCGGCATACGAGAAGTGGAAGCGGGTCTTCCTGCGGATCGCCTCGATCATGCGCTGGCCGTCGGCGCTGGCGCAGGCGCTCATGTCGCTGAAGATCGACTCGCTTTCCTCGATGATCCGCTCGGCCGCGACCCCGCCCTCGGCGTCGGACAGCATGCGGTCGATCTTGGTGATGATGGCGCGGATCAGGCCGTCGGTGCCGCGCAGGCAGGCGAAGCGCGCCGCCATGCCGTACAGGGCCGCCCGCACCTCATAGAGGTCGAAGACTTCCTCGACGGTGGTAGAGGAGACGCGGGCGCCCCGGTTCTCCTCGATCTCGATCAGGCCGTCATCGGCCAGGGCGCGCAGGGCGCGGCGCACGATCGAACGGCCCACGCCGAACTCGCTGCACAGCCGGACTTCGCGCAGCCATTCGCCGGGCGCCAGCTCGCTCCTCTGGATCTGGGCGCGCAGGGTGTGGGCCAGATCCTCGGCCGTCGGCGCGGCGACGGCGGTCTCGCCTTTGGAGGTCTTCGGAGTTTTCGCTGTGGTGGCCAAGGGACGTACCTCACACGGTGTCGCTGCAATTCACGGCGAACATACCAAACTCCGTACCCGACATTCCTATTTCGCAGTGGACGCGCGAGCAAGTAATTTGTCGGACGGTACGCCTCGATTGTTGTACAATAAATCACGCATTCGACGATCCGTCGACATGTCACGGTCTTGCGAGGGTCAGGCGGGGAGGCTCAGCCCATCCACTGGCTGACGGGCACGGCGGTCTCTTCCAGCGGCTGGGAAATGACGTTGACCAGGGTCGGTCCGTCGTGGGCCACCGCGGCCTTGATGACGCGCTCGACGTCCGCCGGATCCTCCACCGTCCAGGCCTTCAGCCCATAGGCCTCGGCGATGCGGGCGTGGTCGGTACGGCCGAAGTCGACCGAGAAATAGCGCTGGCCGTATCCCGATTTCTGACTGGCCTTGATCCAGCCGTAGGACGCATTGGAGAAGACGATCAGGGTGACCGGGATCTGCTTGCGCACGATCGTCTCCAGCTCCCCGACCGCGAAGCCGAAACTGCCGTCGCCCATGGCCGCGACGATCTTCGAACCCGGGCTGGCGTACCAGGCGCCGATGGCGGCGGCCATGGAGAAGCCCAGCGCCCCGTGAGCCCGGTTGGTGATGAAGCGGCGCCCCGCCCGGTTGAACTGGAAATGGCCCGAGAAATAGGGGCAGGGGGTGCCGGGATCGGCGACCACGATGACGTCGGCGGGCAGGGCGGCCTGCAGGGCGGCCAGCACCCGCTCGGGTCGGATCGGGGCTTCGTCCGAGGCGGCCAGCCGGTCGAAGGCGGCGCGTTTCCTCGCCTTCAGGGCTTTCAGCTGATCGCGGACCTCGATGTCGCGCGACCGCCCCTTCAGGCTGCCTTCGATGCGCGCCAGCAGGGCCGACAGGCACAGCCGCGCATCCCCGACCAGCCCGGCCTCGCAAGCGTAGTTGGCGCCGACCACCATCGGATCGATGTCGATATGGACGATGCGGACGCCCTTCGACGGGGCGGCGCCGTGTTCGGTGGTGGTCGAGCCCGCGCGGCAGCCGATGAAGACCACCAGATCGGCGCCCCGGACGACTTCCCGCGTCTCGGGCGTACCGCCGTTGGCCCCGACCACGCCGACGGCCAGAGGATGATCATCGGGGATGGCGCCGTGACCACTGACGGTCGAGGCGACCGGCGCGTCCAGCGCCTCTGCCAGGGCGGCCAGCTCCGCCGTCGCGCCCGACAGGATGACCCCGCCGCCGCAGATGAAGACCGGCCTTTTCGCGCTCAGGATCGCCTCGGCGGCGTCCTCGACCAGCAGCGGATCGGGCCCGGTGCGGAAGGCGGGGAAGCGGGAATGCTGGGCCTGGGCCCAGATGCGGTCGGGGTCCAGCGCCTGCTTCTGCAGATCATAGGGCAGGCCGATGTGGGTCGCGCCCGGCCGGCCCGTGGTCATGGCGCGGAAGGCCTTCCGGAACAGGTCCGGGATCTGGTCGACGTGGTCGGCGACGGCGTTCCACTTGGTCAGGGGCGCGAACAGCCGGTTCTGGTCCAGCTCGGTCAGGGGGTAGCGGCCCCGCGCCGTCACCGGCACGTCCGAGGTGATGGCCAGAAGGGCGACCGAGCTCTCGTTCGCCTCGACCACGCCCGGCAGGATATAGGTGGCCCCGCCGCCGCTCGGCCCCTCGCACACCCCGGGCTTGCCGGTGATCCGCGCATAGGCGTCCGCCATATAGGCGGCATGGCGTTCGTCGCGCGTCAGCACGTGTTCGATGCCGTGATCCAGCCGCGCCAGGGCGTCGTAGAAGGGCAGGCTGGTGTCGCCGCACAGGCCGAAGATGTGTTTCACATCATGGGCCTGGAGCATCCGAACGGCCGCTTCGGCCCCTGTCATGCCCGTCATTTCCGCCTCCCGCTGATCGTCGGCGCTCCAAGGCGGCGACTGAATTTCCTTATCGGAATAGCGGTTTAGGCTGGGAAACGAGGGCGCGATTCCCGTTATCAATAGGCGCGAGCACAGTTTGAATAGTCCAGAATTGGCGGACTGATCCCTACCATCCCCTCATAAGCTGGAGACACCAGCAGCACACGGGGAGGAATATGATGCGGAACCGCATCCTGAAATTCGCGCTACTGGCCACGTCCTGCATCGCGGGATCGGCATTCATCGCTTCCGCGGCATCGGCCCAGGTCTCTGGCCAGACCGCGCCGACGCCGGCCGAGCAGGACGCCGCCACCGTTGAGGACATCGTCGTCACCGCCCAGAAGCGCGAACAGAACGTCCAGGACGTTCCGGTCGCCATCACGGCCCTGGGCACGGAACAGCTGGCCGCCACGGGCGCGACCGGCACGGCGGACCTCAAGGCCGTGGTGCCTTCGCTGAACGTGACCACGGGCGTCGGCGGCTTCGGCCTGCCGCGCATCCGCGGCGTCGGCGCTTCGGGCCAGGGCCCCGGCATCGAGAACCCGGTCGCGGTCATGGTCGACGATGTCTACTACGGCGCCGCCTTCGGCGTGCTACAGTCCCTGTTCGACACCCAGCAGGTCGCCGTCCTCAAGGGTCCGCAGGGCACCCTGTTCGGCCGCAACGCCACCGGCGGGGTGATCCAGATCACCACCAAGGGACCGCAGTTCACGCCGCACGGCTCGTTCATGCTGGGTTATGGCAACTACAGCACCACCAACGTCGGCACCTTCTACACCGCCCCGCTCAGCGACACGGTCGCCTTCAGCGTGTCGGGCCAGTACGAGAACCGCGGCGAGGGCTTCGGCGTCAACCGCTTCACCGGCAATGACGTCATGGACGGCGACAGCTATTCGGTGCGCGCCAAGCTGCTGTGGAACCTGTCGGACGACACCTCCCTGCTGCTCTCGGCGGACGCCAATGGCCGCGACGCCTCGGACCCGACCTTCCGCAACTTCGGCCTGAACGCCCTGGGCCAGGACGTGACCCAGCAGATCATCGCCGCCGGCGGCGATCCGGACTACGACATCTACAGCGACGTCGACCCGGTCCTGCGCGCGCGTCAGTCAGGCGGCAGCGCCATCCTGACCCACGATTTCGGCGGCGTGGCCTTCAAGAGCGTGACCGCCTATCGCGAGAGCGACCTGCGCACCTACTTCGATCCGGACGGCACCACCCAGGCCCGCCTGCGTATCGACAACTCCAACTTCGACAAGCAGTTCACCCAGGAAATCAACTTCCTGTCCGACGGCGATGGTCCGTTCAGCTGGGTGGTCGGCGCCTTCTACATGTCCGACTCGGCCGGTCAGGCCCCCGGCCGGACGACCGGGCTGAACACCTTCGGCGGCAACGGCTACAGCGATACGATCACCGAGGTGACCCTGTCGTCGTATTCGGCCTTCGCCGAAGGCACCTACGCCATCAACGACAGCACCAACTTCGTCGCGGGCATCCGCTACACCTCCGACGACCGGGAGTTCACGGCCCATACCGACACTTACAACGGCGCCACCAACGTCTTCACGGCGGGCGCCCTCCAGTCGGCCAGCCGCAACTTCTCCAAGCCGACCTGGCGTCTGTCGCTGGATCACCGCTTCTCGGACCAGCTGATGGCCTATGTCAGCTACAACCGCGGCTTCCGCAGCGGGACCTATGTGCCCCAGGCCTCGCCGATCATCGTCCTGGAGCCGGAACTGATCGACGCCTATGAGGTGGGTCTGAAGACGGACCTGTTCGACCGTCGCGTCCGCGCCAATATCGCGGCCTTCTACTACGACCAGACCAACGTCCAGGTTCAGCAGGTCATCGCCGGCGTCAACAGCGTCTACAACGCCCAGGGCGCAGAGGTGAAAGGCATTGACGCCGACATCACCTGGCAGGTGACCGACAACCTGCGTCTGTTCGGCGGCATCGGCTATACCGACGCTCACTACACCGAGTTCACCAACGCCATCATCTCGGTCCCGTATCCGCTGCCAGCGGGCTATGTCATTCCGACGGGCCAGACCTGCCGCGGCACCTTCGGCAGCCCCTATACGCAGCTCGGCGGCAACTGCCTTCTGATCGGCGACGCCTCGGGCAACCAGCTGCAGAACACGCCCAAACTGACCGCCAGCCTCGGCGGCAACCTCGCCATCCCGACCGCGATCGGGACGTTCACCGCAGCCGGCAACGTCTATTACAACGACGGCTTCGTCGCGACGGCGGACGAGCGGGTCAAGCAGGGCAGCTACACCACCGTGGACGCCTCGGTGACCTGGCGGCCGGACAACAGCGGCCTCTATGTCCGCGCCTGGGGCAAGAACCTCGGCGACGCCTATTACCGGGCCCAGCTGGGCGCCACCAACTCGGGCGACAACGGCACGCCCGGCACGCCGCGCACCTTCGGCCTGACGGTCGGCTACGACTTCTAGACGTCTGTCTTCGGGTGAGACGAAAACTGGACCGGCGCCTGTCACAGGCGCCGGTCCTTTCTTTTGGGCGTCAGACATCCGCGCCCGGATCTCCAGACAATGAAAAGCCGGCCGTCCGTTTCCGGGCGGCCGGCTCTGTCGTGTCAGGCTGAACTCAGCGGATGGCGTCGAGCACCGCATTGGGCAGGTACAGAGGCATGGAGTCCTCCCACTTGCTGTCGGTCAGCATCCGCTTGCGGCCGCCGTCGGCGTCCATGATGTAGATCTGGCCGTACTGCTGGAAGGTCTGCTCATACAGGGCCGCCTCGTCGCGGAAGCCGTGCTGCGAGCCGCTCCACAGGATGCGGCCGTCGTGGTTCCAGACCGCATGGCCGTCGCCCGACGGATGGTCCGTGCAGCGATGCAGGCCCGTGCCGTCCGGCCGGATCGTATAGATGTCGAAGCTGCCGTCCTGCTGGCGGCGCGTGAAGACGATGCGCTTGCCGTCCGGCGACCAGTCGGGAAGGTTGTCGGGCTGGTCGGTCAGGACGCGCACCTGACGCGTCTCCAGGTTCAGGATCCGCAGACCCTTTTCGGTCGCGCTATAGACGCGGAAGACCAGCTCCTTGCCGTCGGCCGAATAGCTGGGGAAGCCCGAATGGGTCTCGCCGTCGGTCAGCTGTTCGGCCCCCGTGCCGTCGCGGCGCACGCGCCACAGGGCGGCCGAGGCCTTCATCCGCTCCTGGAACCAGCCGCCCAGACCGAAGGCGATCCATTCCCCGTCCGGCGACCAGGCCGGCTGGAAGGCGCCCGACAGACCGATGCGCACCTGGTTCTCGTCCAGACCCCGGCCCGAGCTCTCGAAGACCTTGCGCTTCTCCTCGCCGTTCGGTCGCATGACCATGATCGAGGAGTTGCCAGTCTGCTTGTCGGTATAGACGATCCAGCCGTCGTTCGAGAGGCGCGGGAAGACGTCGATGTGGCGATAGTCCCAGTCGCGGTCCCAGCTCATCAGCGGCTTGTTGATCGGCCGCACGGGGCGGAAAGCGACCTTCTCATAGATCACCGACCTGCCGTCCGGCGTCCAGGCGGGCGAGCGCAGGAAGGGCGATTTGAAGCCCGGCCGGTCCGAGGTGTAGGCGATCCCTTCGTTCGGACCGTATTTGAGCAGATAGCCGATCTCGTCAGGCCCGATGTACTGGGGCTGCAGGCGCAGCTCGGTCCCGGTGGTGTGTTCGGTGCGGTCGCCCGAGGCGACGTCGACGGAGACGATCTGGGAGAAGGCGCGGCCGATATAGTTGGGGCGGCGGGCGCCCCAGGTGGCCTCGACCGTCATCTCGTGGAAGACGATCCGCTTGCCGTCCGGCGACCAGTTGGGCGAGCCTTGGCAGAAGCCGGTCTTGCCGCAGATCTTCCTGAAGCCCGTGCCGTCCGGCTTGATCGCATAGATGGCCAGCTCCTGGGTATGCTCCCAGCCGTGACCCTCGTCGTGGCCGCGCCACTGGGTGTTCCTGTCGCTGGAGAAGGCGATCCACTGGCTGTCGGGCGACCAGGAGGGGCGGAAGTAGCAGTCGGGCGAGGCGTGGTCGTCGCCGCGAACCTGCCGCGTGCCGGTCAGCTGGCGTGTGCGCCGCGTGCGCATGTCCATGACCCAGATGTTGGCGCGGTAGCCGTTGCGGGTCGAGACGAAGGCCAGCTTCGTCCCGTCCGGCGACAGGACGCCTGCGTCGTCGACCGAGGTCGAGGTCACCAGGGGCGTGATCCCGGTCCCATCCAGACGCGCGCTGAAGATGTCGGACTTGCCGTCGGCGTTGCGCTCCGAGGTGAAGATGACGGTGTCGCCCGCCTTCGAGACCTGGGCGTTGTAGTCGAAGGTCGAGACCGACAGCAGCTTGCGCTCGTTCGATCCGTCCAGGTCGGCGATGTAGAGTTCCGACACCGAGGGCGCGATGCGGTTCATCATCATCACCCCCTTCTTGCCGGGGCCGGCGATCACGGGTCCGGCGATCCCGGCCTCGGCCAGCAAGGCGGTGGCCGGGACGGTGGTCAGGAAGGTCCTGCGGTCCATTTCGATACTCCCTGTTTCCGGTGCGCGCCTTCGAGGGCGGCTTCCGGCGGCCCGAACAGGACCGGTTTCATCTGGCCATGAAGGTAGCCGGGGCGGGAATCGCCAACGCCATTGATTGCGCTTCCCGGCGCATTGAATCCGCGCTCCCTCAGCCTTCCGTCTCGGCCTCCAGCGTCGAGCGGATCAGGCGGATGAAGTCGCTGTGGATGCGGGTCGGAAGCCAGTTGTTGCGCATCGTCACTCCCACCGCCGGACGCGCCGCGATCGGGCCATAGGGCAGGGCGACCAGGGCGTGGCGCTCGTGCTTCAGCTCATACCGGGTCATCAGGGTCAGGCGGTCGCTGTCGGCGATCAGCTGGCGGATGATCGGCAGGGTCGAGGTCTCGATCGGCGCCCGGGGCAGGCTGTGTCCCTGGAACAGGGCGTCGAAGCACAGCCGGCGGCTGGCCCCCTCCAGTCCCGCGATCCAGTCGTAGGAGGCGAGGTCGTCGAGGGTCACATCGGCGCGGTTGGCCAGCGGATGGTTCTTCCTCGCCACCACCTGGAACTGGGTGTGGGCGAAGATCTCATTAGTCAGGTCGGCGCTGGCCATCTCCTGAATGATGCCGACGACCAGATCCACGTCGCCGAAGCGCAGGCGGCGAATGATTTCCGTCGCGCCCTCGGTCAGGATGCGGATGCCGGCGTCGGGGTGCCGGCGCGTGAACTCGTCCAGCACCGAGGCCAGCAGCATGGAGCCGCCATAGGGCAGGGTGCCCAGCACCATCTGGCTGGCCTGCGCCCCGCGCGCCTCCTCGATCTCCTGCAGGCCCCATTCGATCTCCTGCGTCGCCAGCTTCAGCTTGCGGCCCAGGTCGACGCCGTCGGGGGTGACCATCACTCCGGTCGAGGTTCGGTGGAAAACGGCGGCGCCGAGGTTGCCCTCCAGGTGGCGCACGGCCCGCTGCAGCGAGGCCTGGGTCAGCTCCAGATCGTCGGCCGCCTTGGCCAGGGACCCGCTCTCGATCACCGCGATCAGGCTGCGCACCTGCGACCGTGACAGCCGGTTGGCGACGGTCGAAGCCTGCGCGGCGTTGCCCACGCCGAGGTCCTGAAGCGCCGCCTCCATCTGGGCGAACATCCGCTGCACCCGGACGTGGAAGATCTTCCCGGCCTCGGTCAGATAGCTGCCGCTGGCCTTGCGCTCCAGCAGGGTGTCGCCGACCTCCTGCTCCAGCTTGCCCAGCGCCTGGGTCACTGCGGGCTGTGAGAGGTTGCACTCCTCCGAGCCCCGCCGGACACTGGCGAGACGGCCCACGCTTTCGAAAAGTCTGCACTGGCGGAAACTGATCTCCGCCGCCCGGGCCTTTAAAACGGCGCTCATTATGCGGTTCTCCCGATCGCTGGCCTAGCAGGGTCCGGGCGCATTTCCAAATGCCGCCTTCGGGCTGAAACCGGTGTTGTACAAGGGCTGGGCGCGCAACCCCGTGTTTTCCACGCGCCGTGCTGCGACAGGAAATGTATCACCCCTGACGCCAAACCTGTGCTGCGGCGGTCGCATCCCGGGACTAGAGAGCCCACCTAGGCGAACTGCGCCGTCGCGGCGCGCGAATCGAACGGGATGACGACGATGTTGAAGGGCGAACTGCTGATCGGCGGCGAGGCGCGGCGCGGGGCCGGGGCCGAGTTCAAGGCCTTCGATCCGACGCTGGGAGCCGAGATCGCCCCGGCCTTCGCGAGCGCCGACCTCGACGACGTCCGCATCGCCTGCGGCCTGGCCGCCGCCGCCTTCGACGAATATCGCGCCACCTCTCTCGACGAGCGGGCCGGCTTCCTCGAATCCATCGCCGAACATCTGGAACGCGACGCCGACGAACTCCTCGCCCGCGCCGGCGCAGAGACCGGCCTGCCGCCCGCCCGGCTCAAGGGCGAACTGGGCCGCACCACCGGCCAGCTGCGCCTGTTCGCCCGCGTCGTGCGCGAGGGCGGCTACCTCGACGTCCGCATCGACCACGCCCTGCCGGAACGCACGCCGCCGCGTTCGGACATCCGCCTGATCCACCAGCCTCTGGGGCCGGTGGTGGTCTTCGGGGCCAGCAATTTCCCGCTCGCCTTCTCGGTCGCGGGCGGGGACACGGCCTCGGCCCTGGCCGCCGGTTGCCCTGTCATCGTCAAGGCTCACCCCGCCCATCCGGGAACCTCGGAAATCGCCGGTCGCGCCGTCGCCCGCGCCGCCGCCGACTGCGGCCTGCCCGCCGGGGTCTTCGCCCTGCTGTTCGACAAGGGGATCGAGATCGGCGCGGCCCTGACCGCCGATCCGCGCGTCGCCGCCGTCGGCTTCACCGGCTCGCGCCGCGGCGGCGAGGCCCTGATGGCGATCGCGGCCAAACGCCCGCGCCCCATTCCCGTCTATGCCGAGATGAGCTCGATCAACCCGGTCCTGCTGCTGCCCGGCGCCCTGGCCGAACGCGGCGAGGCCATCGGCAAGGCCTTTGCCGGCGCGCTCAGCCTCGGCTCGGGCCAGTTCTGCACCAACCCCGGCCTGATCCTGGCCATCGGCGAGGCCGAGAGCTTCATCGCCGGCGCCCGCGCCGCCATCTCCGAGATCGCCCCGACCACCATGCTGACGCCCGGCATCCACGCCGCCTATCGCGCCGGGGTCTCGACCCTGTCCGGGCACGAGCGCGTGTCGTGCGCCGTCCAGGGCGCCGAAGGGGAGGGGCTGCAGGGCCAGGTCCATCTGTTCACCGCAACCTCCGCCGACCTGCGCGCCGATCCGCGTCTGGTGGAAGAGGTCTTCGGCGCCTCGGGCCTGCTGGTCCGTTGCGAGGACGCCGACGACATGGCCGCCCTGCTCGATGATCTGGAGGGCCAGCTGACCGCCTCGGTCCACGCCGCGCCGTCCGACTATCCGCTGGCCGCCGCCCTGATGCCGCGCCTCGAGAAACTGGCCGGCCGCATCCTGTTCAACGGCTTCGGCACGGGGGTCGAGGTCTGCGACGCCATGGTCCACGGCGGCCCTTACCCGGCGACCGGCGACGGCCGCTCGACCTCGGTGGGATCGCTGGCCATCGCCCGCTTCCTGCGCCCCGTCAGCTATCAGGACGTGCCCGCCGAACTGCTGCCGACGGCGCTCCGTGAGGACAATCCCGAAGGCGTCTCGCGCCGCATCGACGGGGTCCAGGCGTCCGCCGTCCGATAGGATTTGGTTCGCGATCGGCAGGTTTCGGGTCGGCTCGATTGACCGGAGGGGGTGTCGGAAGCTTCAGCTTCTCAAAAGGATAAAGCAGGGGAGGCCCATCATGTCCGACAGAGTGAAGCTGAAGATCGCCGTCGCGGAGCATCCGCACACCTCGGCCATCCGCAGCGGGGCCATCCCCATCGAGGGCGTCGACGCGGAGATCATCACGGTCAAGCCGCAGATCGGCGCCTTCCGACGCATGGTCCGCGACGTGGAGTTCGACGTCTGCGAGATCGCGCCCACGACCTACATCATCGCCCGGGCCTATGGCGCGCCCTTCGTCGGCCTGCCGATCTTCGTGGTGCGCCGCTTCCACCATGGCGGCCTGCTGGTCCGTCCGGACGCGGGGATCAGGACGCCCAAGGATCTGGAAGGTCACAAGGTCGGGGTGCGCGCCTATTCGGTGACCACCGGCGTCTGGCTGCGTCAGGCCCTGATGGATGACTGCGGTCTGGATCCGTCCAAGGTCACCTGGGTCGTGGATGACGAGGAGCATGTCACCCAGCTCAAGCTGCCCGCCAATGTCATCCATGCGCCGGAGGGCCGGTCGCTGGCCGACATGATGGCTGACGGCGAGCTGGTCGCGGGGCTCGAAGGCGCCGCCGGCATCGGCCGCACCGGCAATCCGACCGCCGGCTGGCAGGAGGTCGAGGCCGACTACCCGGACCTGCTGCCCAACGCCGCCGAGCTGGAGGCCGACAGCTTCCGCCGCACCGGCGTCTATCCGATGCACGGCACCATCGTGGTCAAGGACTCGGTCCTGGCCGAACACCCCTGGGTCGCCCAATCGCTCTACAACGCCTTCGAACAGGCCAAGGACGAATGGCTGGAGCGGGTCAAGGCCGAGGGACCGCAGAACGCCTCGGACAAGAAGTACCTCAAGCTGATGGACATCGTCGGCCCCGACCCTCTGCCCTACGGCATCGAGGAAAACCGGGCGACCATCGAGGCCCTCGAACGCACCGCCTTCGAACAGGGGCTGACGCCGCGCCGCATGACCATGGACGAACTGTTCGTCGATCCGACCAAGGCCTGAGGACAAGACCATGATCATCGATTGCCACGGCCACTTCACGACCGTCCCCAAGTCGTTCCGCGAATGGCGCCAGCGCCAGGTCGACGCCGCCAACGACCCGGTCAATTCGCCGCCGGTCTCCGAGGCCCACGTCACCGACGACGAGATCCGCGAGGGCGTCGGCAACGGCCAGCTCAAGCTCCAGCAGGAGCGCGGCTCGGACCTGACCCTGTTCTCGCCGATCGCCGGCCTGATGAGCCACCATCTGGGCAATGAGCGCACCAGCCTGGAATGGGCCGAGGTGTCCAACAACCTCGTGCGCCGCGTCGCCGACATGTATCAGGACAACTTCGTCCCGGTCTGCCAGCTGCCCCAGTCGCCGGGCGCCCCGCCGGCCAACTCCATCCCCGAACTGCGCCGCTGCGTCGAGGAGATGGGCTTCGTCGGCGCGAACGTGAACCCCGATCCGACCGGCGGCTACTGGACCGGCAAGCCGATGACCGACCGCGAGTGGTATCCGCTCTATGAGGCCCTGTGCGACCTCGACGTCCCGGCCATGGTCCACGTCGCGGCCTCGTGCAATCCGAACTTCCACGGCACGGGCGCCCACTATCTGAACGCCGACACTTCGGTCTTCATGCAGCTTCTGCAGTCGGACCTGTTCAAGGACTTCCCGACCCTGCGTCTGGTCATCCCGCACGGCGGCGGGGCGGTGCCCTATCACTGGGGTCGCTATCGCGGCATGTCGCTGGAGATGGCCAACCGTCCGCTGGAAGGCCTGCTGGACAACATCTTCTTCGACAGTTGCGTCTACCACCACCCGGGCGTGGACCTGCTGACCAGGGTGATCCCGTCGAAGAACGTCCTGTTCGGCTCGGAAATGATCGGCGCCGTGCGCGGCAGGGACCCGAACACCGGGCACTATTTCGACGACACCAAACGCTATGTCGACGCCTGCGTCAGCCTGACGGATGAGGATCGTTTCAACATCTACGAAGGCAATGCGCGCCGCGTCTATCCGCGCCTCGACGCCCAGCTGAAGGCGAAAGGCCTCTAATCTTTCGCGCCCCGAACTTATGTCCCGGGGCCGAACTTCGAATACCCAAATCTCCCCGCGGGGCCAAAATCAAAGGCAACGAAAACAAGGTCCCCGGGGAGGATCAGACGACCATGTCGCGCTTTATCGACATCCATCCGCACGTCATCTCCGATGACGAGACGCGCTATCCGCCCGCGCCCCTGTTCGGCAAACGCTCCGACTGGTCCCAGGAACGGCCCTGTGTGGTCGAGACCCTGATCGCGGCAATGGATGAGGCGGGCGTTTCCAAGGCCGCCGTCGTCCATTCCTCGACCACCTACGGCTTCGACAACTCTTACGTCGTCGATTCCTGCAACCGCTATCCCGACCGGCTGATCGCCGTCGGCTCGGTCGATGTGCGCGCGCCCGACGCGGTCGAAACCATCCGGGCCTGGACCGATAGGGGCCTCGCCGGCCTGCGCATCTTCACCGGCGGCTCGACCAAGGATTTCGACCCGACCGAGCTTGGGGACGAGGCTGCTTACCCGGCCTGGGAGCTTCTCGGCGAGCTCGGTCTGACCATGTGCATCCAGACCGGTCCAGTGGGCCTGCCGCAGGTCCGGTCGCTGGCCGAGCGCTTCCCCAATGTGCCGATCATCCTCGATCACCTCGGCCGTCCCGACGTCACCGACGGCCCACCCTATGCGAAGGCGCAGTCGCTGTTCGACCTGGCCGATGTGCCCTCCATCTATCTGAAGCTGACGCCGCGCATCATGGGCGACAGCGTCTCGGGCGCCGCGACCCCGGAAACCCTGTTCCCGAAACTGGTCGAGGTCTTCGGCGCGAACCGCATGGCCTGGGGGTCGAACTTCCCGACCTCGCCCGGCGCCCTGACGGAAATCAGGGCGACGGCCGTGCAACGGCTGGCGTCCCTGTCGCAGGACGATCAGGATTGGATCTTCAACAAGACCGCCCGGGCGCTTTACCCCGCACTGGACGCAAAAGAAGAAAATGCCTTGGGAGGCGCGAGTGACCGAATCCAGTCCGCCGGACGCTAAGTCCGGCCCCGTACCCGCGTCCACGCTTGCGCGGTGGTTCCTGCTGGGTCTTCTGGCGGTGGGGGCCCTGATCGCCTTCGTCGACCGGACCAGCATCTCGTCCGCTTTGGCCGTGCCGTCCTTCAAGGACCACTTCCATCTGACCGACATCGACCGCGGCTGGGTCAACTCGGCCTTCTTCTGGTCCTATGCGGTGATGCAGGTCCCGATGGGCTGGATCGTCGACCGCTACGGCGTGAAGGTCCCCTATACGATCTGCTTCGTCCTCTGGTGCATCGCCTCCGCCGCCACGGGTCTGATCAGCGTCCTCTACGCCCTGATTATCATGCGGCTGATCGTCGGCGCCGCCGAGGCGGTGGTCGTGCCCGCCAGCTACCGCTGGATCCGCAACAACTTCCATGAGGGGCAGAGCGGCACCGCCGTCGGCCTCTATATGCTGGGCACCAAGGCCGGCCCTGCCATCGGCGCCCCCGTCGCCGCCTGGCTGATCGTCGCCTACGACTGGCGCGCCATGTTCTTCATCACCGGCGCGGTCGGTCTGGTCTGGCTGATCCCCTGGCTGCTGTTCATCAAAAACGACCTGCCGAAGAAGGTCGACATGGCCGCCGTGCGCAAGAAGGCCTCGGCCGTGCCGATGGCCAATATCCTCGCCAGCCCCCTGGTCTGGGGCACGCTGGTGGTCAATTTCTGCTATAATTACTTCACCTTCTACTGCATGACTTGGATGCCGGCCTATCTGGTCGAGGAGCGCGGCCTGTCGCTGGAGAAGATGGGCCTCTATTCCTTCTTCAGCTTCGCCGGCATCGCCCTGGTGGCCCTCGCGGCCGGCTGGGCGGCGGACAAGCTGATCGCGCGGGGCGGCGACGCCGTCGTGGTCCGCAAGGCCTTCGTCATCGCCGGCTTCGTGGGGGCCTGTACGGTCATCCTCGGCGCCTGGACCAGCTCCCTGCAGTGGGCCCTGTTCTGGAATGTGGCGTCCCTGTCCTTCCTGGGTCTGGCCACCGCCAACAACCTGGCCCTCTGCCGCCTGACCCTGATCCCGGCGCCCGCCGTCGGCATGGTCACGGGCATCCAGCAGGTCTCGGTCAGCCTCGCCGGCATCGTGGCCCCGATCCTGTCGGGATGGCTGCTGCACGTCAGCGGCGGCTACGCGGTGCCGATGTTCGTCATCTTCGTCTTCCTGGCCATCGGCGCGGTCACGACCCTGTTCGTCCTGCGTCGCGAATGGGCCCCGAAGATTCCCGACGAGGCGCTCGCCGCACCTCAGTAGGGCGACGCCGGAGCGGCGAAACGATCGCTCCCGTCGTCAAATGGATTGGCCGGGCGTCGGCGACGCCCCTACGCCCGGCCACAGTTTCACGGAGACCAGCACATGGCCCAGATCGTATTCGGCATGGCGGTGCCCCACAGTGGCATGCTGGGCCAGGCCCCTGAGGACTGGCTGACCAACGGCGAGCGCGACCGCAACAATCCCGAGCTCTGGTTCCAGAACCGCACCTGGACCTATCCGGAGCTCGAGGCTCATCGCGGCGCCGCTTTCGAGCCCTTCCTGACGATTGAGGAGCGCACCGAGCGTGCCAGACGCTGCCGCGCGGCGCTGGACGAAATGGCCGAGGCCTACAAGCGGGCGACGGTCGACGTCTGCATCGTGCTGGGCAAGGACCAGAAGGAGATCTGGCCCGACCAGTCGCCCTCGATCACCATCTACACCGGAGAGGACGTCCACAACGGCCCGCCCCAGCGCCCCGTCTACGCCCCCGAACACCACGTGGTGCACAAGGCCTATCCGGAGCTGGCGACCTACCTGATCAAGGCCTTCCAGAAGGAGGGCTTCGACCTCAACGATCTCCAGGCCTGGCCCGAGAACGTCTGGATGGAAAAGCAGCGCGGTCGCAAGGCCGACTATCCGGTCGTCCCCCACGCCTACAGCTTCGTCTATCACCAGATCATGGGCGACGAGCCGCCGCCGCATGTGCCGGTGCTGTTCAACCTCTTCTATCCGCCGACCCAGCCGTCGATGGCGCGCTGCATCGAGTTCGGCCGCGTCCTGCGCGAGGCCGTCGCGGCCTGGCCCGAGGACGTCCGCGTCGCCGTCATCGCTTCTGGCGGCCTGTCCCACTTCGTCAACGACGAGGAGTTCGACCGCGACGTCATGGGCAAGCTGGCGGCCTATGACTACGAGGGTCTGGCCGCGATCCCGGACGGCTACTACCAGTCCGGCACCTCCGAGGTGAAGATCTACTCCATCGTCATGATGGCGCTGCAGCCGACCGGCGCGGCCATGACCCTGGTCGATTACGTCCCGTGCTGGCGCACGGCCGCCGGCACCGGCGAGGGCATGGGGTTCATGTACTGGAACCCCGAAGAAACGCCCGCCGCCGCCTGAATTCCAGAGAGAACAAGACCATGAGCAGCACCCGCCTGAATGGCGTCATCCGGGCCTGGGAAGAAGGCCGCGTCGCCTATTCCTGCTTCGCCAAGGCGGACAAACAGTCGGCCATCGACCTGTCGGAGTCGCCCTACGACGCCCTGATGTTCGAGATGGAGCACAATCCGTGGGACATGGCGGCGCTGCAGGACTCCCTGCAGTACCTGCTCAACCGCAAGCAGATCGCGACCTCGGGGACGCTCGCGCCCGCCGTCACCCCGCTGGTGCGCATCCCGGCCAACGGCGTCGAGATGAACCAGGCCTATGCCAAACAGGCACTGGATCGCGGCGTCTACGGCATCGTCTGGCCGCACATCAACAATGTGGCCCAGGCCTATAACGCCGTCGCCGCCTGCCGCTACGGCCGGCCCAAGAACGCCCCCCTCTATGAGCCGCGTGGCGTGCGCGGCGACGCCCCGACCACGGCGGCGCGCTACTGGGGGCTGTCCACGGCGGAGTATTACGAGAAGGCCGACGTCTGGCCTCTGGCGCCCCACGGCGAGATCCTCGTCGGCCTGATGATCGAGAGCGTCGCGGGTATCGAGAACCTCGACGAGATCCTGAAAGAGGTCCGCGGCATCGGCTTCTGCCTGATCGGGGAGGGCGACCTGTCCCAGGAGATGGGCTTCCCGCGTCAGTACGATCACCCCGAGGTCCGCGACGCCATGAAGAAGATCGCCGACACCTGCGTGCGCCACGGCGTCCAGGTCGGCAATCCACACACCAATGCGAAGAACCACGATCGGCTGGTGGAGGAGGGCTACCGCTATCTGATGGTCGCGCCGCAGAAGTCCTACGGTGTCGTCGGTCAGGCGCGCGAAGGCGCGAGCTACTGATGAACGGCGCCGAGACCCTCGTCGAGACCCTGGCCGATCAGGGGGTGGACGTCTGCTTCGCCAACCCCGGCACCTCGGAAATGCATTTCCTGGCGGCGCTGGAGAACCCGCGCATCCGCAGCGTGCTCTGCCTGTTCGAGGGCGTGGCCACCGGCGCGGCGGACGGCTGGGCGCGGATGATGGATCGTCCGGCCTCGACCCTGCTGCACCTCGGGCCGGGCCTCGCCAACGGTCTGGCCAACATCCACAACGCCAAGCGCGCCGGCGTCGGCATGGTCAATGTGATCGGCGAGCATTCGACCCGTCACCTCAAATACGACGCGCCCCTGACCTCGGACATCCAGGGTCTGGCCCGGCCCCTGTGCCACTGGATCCGGACCACGGACGGCTCCCACGCCATCGCCGCCGACACCGCCGCGGCCGTGGCCAAGGGCAATGAAGGCCTGATCTCGGCCCTGATCCTGCCGGGCGACGCCTCCTGGGGCGAGGCGGGGGAGCTCAAGCGCCAACCCAAGGCCACGACGGTCCGTCCGGCCCCCGACGCCGCCCGCGTCGACCACGTCGCCAGGGTGCTCAAGTCGGGCGAGCCGACCCTGATCATCCTCGCCGGCCGCTCCATGCGCGGCCTGCCGCTGGATCTCGCGGGCCGGATCGCGGCGACGACCAACTGCCGCATCGCCACCCAGTTCTTCAGCGTCCGCATCGAGCGCGGCGCGGGCCGCACGCCGCTGGAACGCATCCCCTATGCGGTCGATCAGGCCATCGCCTTCCTGAGCGGCTTCAAGCACATCATCACGGTCGAGACGGGCGAACCGATCGCCTTCTTCGCCTATCCGGACAAGCCCAGCCTGCTCAAACCCGCCGACTGCCAGCTGCACACGCTGGTCGAAAAAGGCGAGGACAGCGCCGCCGGTCTGGAAATGCTGGCCGAGGCCCTCGGCGCCCTGAAGACCCTGCCGACGCTTCAGGCCCGCATCGAGGAACCGCTGCCGCAAGGGCCGCTCAACCCGACCAGCATCGCGAAAGCCCTCAGCTACGCCATGCCCGAGCACTGCATCCTCGTGGACGAAAGCCTGACCACGGGGCGGGAGTCGATGGGCCTGACCGCCGGCGCCCGGCCGCACGACACCATCCAGAACATGGGTGGCTCCATCGGCTACGGTACGCCCGTGGCGACCGGGGCGGCGCTCGCCTGTCCCGACCGCCGGACCTTCTGCATGGTCGGCGACGGCTCGGCCATGTACACGATCCAGTCGCTGTGGACCCAGGCGCGCGAAGGCCTGCCGGTCACGACGATCATCTTCGCCAACAACACCTATGCGATCCTGAAGGCCGAATACGCCAATATGGGCGCGGGCGGTGAGGCCAGGGCCGCGCCCGGTCCGCGGGCCCTGTCGATGATCGACATCGACAATCCCACCATCGACTGGGTCGCCATGGCGAAGAGCATGGGCGTGCCCGCCGTGAGCGTGGAAACAGCCGAGGATTTCACCCAGGCCATGATCAACTCCGTCCGCGAAGCCGGGCCGGTGCTGATCGAGGTCAAGCTCTGAACGGGGGACGAAGATGAGCGACGTGCTGACCCTGCGCGCCAATGTGCAGGACTATCCTCAAACCCGGGCGCTCAAGGACGGGCGGGTCACGTCCGACATCGTGCGGCTGGACTTCCAGGGACCCGAGCTGGCGCAGAACGGCTTCAAGGACATGCTGCGCCGGGGCGCCTATGACGCCGGCGAGCTGGCGATCGTCACCTACCTCCAGGCCAAATGCTACGGAAAGCCTTTTGTGGCCCTGCCTGCGCCGATCTCGGGCCGGTTCCAGCACCACTGCGCCGGCTTCAACAAGGAGCTGGGCTGGCTCGATCCCAGGGACATCGAGGGCAAGCAGGTCGGGGTGCGCACCTATGCCCAGACGACCGGCCTTTGGGTGCGCGGCATCCTGCAGCACGAGTGCGGCGTCGATCTGGACAAGGTGACCTGGATGACGGTCGGCGACGGCCACCTCGAGGAATACACCGATCCGGCCAACTGCGTTCGCCTTCCCAAGGGTTCGGATATCGGCCAGATGATGCTGGACGGCGAGCTCGCCGCCACCCTGCAGGGGGTCGACCTGCCCAAGGATCCGCGCGTGCAACGGCTGGTGCCCGATCCGTTCGAAGCGGCCAAGCGCTGGTACGCGCGCGAGCAGGTCGTGCCGATCAACCACATGTTCGTGGTGCACGAGGACATCTCGAGGAACCGGCCCGATGTGGTGCGCGAGCTCTATCGCATGATCACCGAAAGCCGCGACCTGACCGAGGGCGGCCTGCCCGATCCCTTCCCGCCGATGGGGCTGGAGGCCAACCGCAAGGGGCTGCAACTGGCCATCGACTGGGCCTTCGAACAGAAGATCATCCCGCGCAAACTCAGCGTGGACGAGCTGTTCGACGACACCACTGCGGCCCTGGGGTGACGGCTCAGGTCGTCCCCTCCGAACCGACCGCGCCCAGAGCTCCTCCGGGGTCTCCGCTGGGCTACCGTCAGTTTCGCGAGCTGTGGACGGCCAACGCCGCCTCCAATCTCGGCAGTCAGATCCAGGTCGTCGGCGCGGCCTGGCTGATGGCCAGCCTGACCCATTCGCCCCAGATCATCGCCCTGGTCCAGACGGCGATCAGCCTGCCGACGGTGCTGTTCATCCTCGCGGGCGGGGCCCTGGCCGACAACTACGACCGGCGGACGATCATGCTGACGTCCCAGATCGCCATGCTCGTCACGGCGGTGCTGCTGGCCGGGCTGACGCTGGCGCATCTGATCGCCCCCTGGTCATTGCTGGCCCTGACCTTCGTCATCTCCATGTTCGGCTCGCTGAACAATCCGTGCTGGCAGGCCTCGGTGCGCGACATCCTGCCCCGCGACATGATCAGCCGGGCCGTGGCGCTCAACAGCATGAGCATCAACCTGGCCCGCACCGTCGGCCCGGCGCTCGGCGGCGCCCTGGTCGTCGCGGCCGGGGTGGCGACAGCCTTCGTCGCCAATGCCATCAGCTTCGTCGCCTTCATCGTCGCCCTGGTCCGCTGGACCCCGATCCGCCATCCGCGCACCGCCCCGCGCGAGAAAATCCTGCCCGCCATGGCCGCCGGGGTCCGCTACGCCGTCCACGCCCCGAACGTCAGGAACGCCGTGGTGCGCGGCGGCCTGTCCGGGCTCTCGGCCAGCGCCGTCTTCGCCCTGCTGCCCGTCGTGGCGCGTCAGCAGATGCACGGCAACGCCATGCTCTACGGCCTGCTGCTCGCCGCCTTCGGAGGCGGGGCCATCGTCAGCGCCTGGATCGGCGGCCGCCTGCGCGCCCGTCTGGCCCCGGACCAGATCGTCCTCGTCGCCGTGGTCTGTCTGGCCAGTGGTCTGGCCATCCTCGGCCTCGCCCCTCATCCGGTTCTGGCGGGTCTGGGCGCGGCCCTGTGCGGCTCCGGCTGGGTCCTGGCCCATTCGACATACAACACCACCGTCCAGCTCTCGGCGCCCGCCTGGGTCACCGCCCGGTCGCTGGCGCTTTATCAGACCGCGACCTTCGCCGGGATGGCGGTCGGCAGCGGCCTGTTCGGCTGGGTCGCCGAGCATTTCGGCGTCTCCATGGCGCTGCTGTCGGCGGGCGGCGCCCAGGCCGTCGCGGGCGTGATCGGCGTCTTCCTGCCCCTGCCGCGCTTCGAGGATCTGCGGGTCGAGCCGCTCGGCCGCTGGAAGGCACCGTCCACCCAGATCGATATCGACGCCGACGACGGCCCGGTTCAGGTCCAGCTCGAATACCGCCCCGACCCGGAGCGGATCGCCGACTTCCTCGCCGCCATGACCGTGCGCCAGCGCATCCGCAGCCGCGACGGCGCCCGCGACTGGATGCTGTGGCAGGACCTCGGCGACGCCGGCCGCTGGATCGAGAGCTACCGTGTCGCCACCTGGGCCGACTATCTGCGCCACAACCAGCGCCGCACCGTCGCCGACCGCGACAACTCCGACCTGCTGCGCCAGCTCAACCCCGAGGGCGCCGGGCCGGTCATCACCCGCTGGGTCGGACGCCGCCGCGCCTCGGGCCCGGCCCTGACCCGACCGGCCGAACAGGGAGACCTCCTGCCATGATCCAACGCCGCACCCTGATCGTCGCCGCCGTTGCAGCGGCCGCCACGCCCGCGACCGTCCTCGCGGCGGCGCGCACCGACCTCGTCTACATCGGCATGCAGGGCGACACGGTCCACGCCGCCCGCTTCGATCCCCGCTCGGGCGAGCTGACCGCCATCGGTCCCGTCGCCCAGGGCCTGCGCCCGACCTGGGCGGTGCGCCACCCGCGCCTGCCGGTGGTCTGGTTCACCGATGAGGCGGGCAATGACGGCGCCAGCCAGGGCGGGGTGGTCGCCTTCCGCGTCGAGCCGGCGTCGGGCGCCCTGACCCGCCTCGGCGACGTGCGGGCGGGGGGAGGGGGCACGACCCATCTGGCCTTCGACCGCCGCTCCTCGACACTGATCACCGCCAACTATGGCGGCGCCTCCTCAGCCAGCATCCCGGTCGGCGCTGATGGCGTCCCCGGCGCCCCGACCTCGGTCCTGCACATGACCGGCTCGGGCCCGCACCGCCGTCAGGCCGCGCCCCATCCGCACGGCGGCTGGATCGATCCCTCAGGCCGCTTCGCCCTGATGGCAGACCTCGGCGCCGACCGCGTCTGGATCCTGCCCTTCGACAGCGCCGCGCAGAAATACGCCGTCGCCGATCCCGCCGCCAACGCCCCCTATATCGCCCCGCCCGGCAGTGGCCCGCGTCACCTCGCCGCCCATCCGGACGGCCGGACCCTCTGGCTGATCTGCGAGCTGACGGCCGAGATCCACACCCTCGGCTGGGACGCCCGCGCCGGGGTTCTGACCCATCGCCAGACCGTCTCCCTGAACAGCCCGGGCTTCACCGGCGCCGGCAGCGGGGCCGAGATCGCCGTCAGCCGCGACGGCCGCTTCGTCTATGCCTCGAACCGGGGCGAGAACAGTCTGGTGGTCTTCGCCGTCGACCGCCGCGCAAAGACTTTGACCCAGATCCAGTCCCTGCCGTCCGGCGGCGACAAGCCCTGGCATTTCGCGATCCATCCGAACGGGCGCTGGCTGCTGGTCGCCAACCGCGACGCCAATGCGATCCGGGTCTTCGCTGTCGATCCTCGTTCGGGCCGCCTGACCGACACGGGCCGCGCCCTGGCCTCTCCGACCCCGGTGCACGTCCACATCTTCTGACGTGTCCGCACGCTTGCGGACACGAAACCAATGTTCGCGCGCCCGAATTGAATAGACCCCTCCGATTTCAGCCTTGGCATAGTCCAGTCCAAGGAGCGGCCAAAGCCGCCGAGGAAACGCACGGGGGAAACATCAAGTCTTTGATGGCGATTACCTGTGCCTAACGGGAAGGCCATCAGGTGAAGACCCAGTCCAGAATTCTCGCGTTGCTCGCCGGCGTCGGCCTTGCCGCCCTCGGAAGTTCCGCCTTTGCGCAAACCGCCCCGGCCCAAGACCCGATCCCGGCGGATGACGCCTCCGACGTCGGCGACGTCGTGGTCACCGGTTCGCGCGTCATCAGGAACGGCGACGCCAGCCCGTCGCCCGTCACCGTGGTCTCGACCGAGGAGGCCCTGCGGGTCCAGCCCGGCACCCTGGCCGACGCCCTCGCCATCCTGCCGGTCTTCGCAGGCAACCGCGGCTCGGGCTCCAACCCGACCTCGACCGGCAGCGTCGGCGCCGGCAATGCGGGCGCCAACTCCCTGAACCTCAGGAACGTCGGAGCCAACCGGACCCTGGTCCTGCTCGACGGCCTGCGGGTGCCGCCGACCCTGCTGAACGGCGTCGTCGACGTCGACGTCATCCCCCAGGCCCTGGTCCAGCGCGTCGACACCGTCACCGGCGGCGTCTCCGCTGTCTATGGCTCGGACGCCATCAGCGGCGTGGTCAACTACGTCATCGACAAGAATTTCAACGGCCTGCGCGCCACGGTCAGCACCGGCCTTTCGGGGCAGGGCGATGCGGCCAAGCAGAACCTCTCCATCGCCGGCGGGACCCGCCTTCTGGACGGCCGCGCCCATGTCGAGGGCAGCTATGAGTACCGCGACGACGAGGGCATCCCCTATCGTTCCGACCGCGACTTCATGGACCTGTGGGGCGTTGCCGGCGCCGGGACCACGGCCAACCCCTATGTCCTCTACAGCGACGTGCGCCAGGCGACCTTCCCGTTCGGCGGCCTGATCACCAGCGGCGTCCTGACCGGCCAGACCTTCGCGACCGACGGCGTCCTTCGCCCCATCGTCCACGGGACCGCGACCGGCTCGGCCGCGCTCGAGGTCGGCGGCGACGGCGGCTACTATGACTCGTCGCTCCTCGCAGCCCTGGAGTCGCAGCAGATCTTCGGCCGCTTCGACTATGACATCACCGACCACATCCACGCCTACGCCCAGGTCAGCGGTAACCTGAAGACCAACACCAATGCCTCCGACTACGTTCGCCTGACGAACGTGACGATGAGCTCCAGCAACCCGTTCCTGGCCCAGACCTATCGCACCCAGCTGGCCACCGCGCTCCAGCCGACGTTCCGCCTCAGCGAGCTGCTGCGCGCGCGCCGGCTCGAGGCGGTCAGCGATTCCGATCAGTGGATCTATATGGGCGGGCTGAACGGCGATTTCGGCGACGGCTGGAAATGGAGCCTCGACCTGGTCCACGGGACCACGGACATGGACACGACGCTGAACAACAACGTCAACAACCAGCGGCTCGCGGCGGCGCTGGACGCGGTTCAGAACGGTTCGACCATCTCCTGTTCGGTCACCGTCACCAATCCGACCCTGGCCAACGGCTGCGTGCCGCTGAACGTCTTCGGGCCCACCGCCGCCAGCGCCGAGGCCCTGGCCTGGGTGCTGCAGTCGACCCACTATTCGGCCCAGACGGTGATGGACTCGGCCTCGGCCCACATCGACGGCTCGCCGTTCAGCACCTGGGCCGGTCCGGTCGCGGTCGCCGTCTCGGCCGAGTGGCGCAAGCTCAGCTTCTCCTCGGTCAGCGACGCCCTGCCCAGCGCCGTCGTCGACTGCACCGGCATCCGCTACAACTGCACCGCCGGCGGCGCCCTGTGGGCCAACACCTACGCCTCCAGCCCCGAGGTCAGCCAGACGGTGAAGGAGGTCGCCTTCGAGTTCGACGCGCCCCTGGTCGTCGACGCCCCCTTCATGCAGGCGTTCAGCCTGAACGGCGCGGCCCGCTTCACCAGCTACGACACCTCCGGCGACTACTGGACCTGGAAGATCGGGGCTGACTGGCGGATCAACGACGCCTTCCGCCTGCGCGCCACCCGCTCGCGCGATATCCGGGCGCCTACCCTGTACGAGCTGTTCGCCCCGGTGAACTCCGTGCCGGTGACGACCCAGGACCTCCTGACCGGCGCCAGCCCGACCGTGCCCTCGACCGACCTGTCCAACCCGAACCTGACGGCCGAGATCGGCGACACCTCGACGGCGGGCTTCATCTGGAAGCCGATGGACGGGCTCAGCATCGCGCTCGACGGCTATCACATCACCATCTCGGACGCGGTGACCCAGATCAACGGCGCCACGGCGGCCTATCAGCGGGCCTGCTACGACAGCGGCGGCACGTCGGAGTTCTGCGCCCTGCAGGTCCGACCGACCAACTACACCTCGACCGCGGCCTCCAACGCCGTGACCCGCTGGTACACCAAATACATGAACATCGCCGAGGTCGAGACCTACGGCGCCGACCTCGAGGTCAACTACGCCGCGACCCTGTTCGACCGTCCGGCCGCCTTCCGCTTCCTCGCCGCCTACCAGCCGCATGTGACCTATGCCCAGCCCGGCGTCGTGACGACCGATCAGGGCGGGGTGGCCTTCGGGCCGCTCGGCGCCGCCGCCGGTCCGGACCTGCGCCTGACCGCCCTGCTGCGCTTCCAGCCGGTCGAGAACCTGACCGTCGATCTGATGCAGCGCTGGCGCGACACGATGAAGCTGGGCGGCGATCCCTCCCAGGTCTGGGCCGGCAACCGCCTCGACGCCTTCGCCACCACCAACATCAACCTGTCCTGGCAGGCCGAGACGCCGGTGGGCTCGACCGAGGTCTTCCTCAACGTCTCCAACCTGTTCGACGCCGAGGCGCCCGGCGGGGCCTATGCCCTGAACGGCACCCGGGCGGGCCTGCGCGACGGCTATGCGATGGGTGACGACGTGCTGGGCCGCTACTTCACCCTGGGTGTGCGCTTCAAGCTCTGAAATCGCCAGTTGCGCCATGGGCTTTCGGCCCCGCATCCCGTCCGGGGTGCGGGGCCGAACCTTGCTTCCTTGTAATGTGACCATGGTTTGACGCGCGCCGTTTGGGCGGCAATGATCGTGCTCCCCGAACCGGTCAGGTCCGGGGCGAGGACATCATTCATCCCCAGATCGTGACCCGCGACAAAGCGGGCGGAGGCGAGCCATGCATAGACGCGACTTCCTGTCTCTCGGCTCTATCGCCGCCGGGGGGCTGATCATTCCGTCCCTGTTCGGCGGTCAGGCCATCGCCGCCGAGGAGCTGGTCTCCACCCTCGACGTCGCGGTCAAGAAGACCCTCGCCGACGCCGCCATGAACGCGGCCAAGGCCGCCGGCGCCACCTACTGCGACGTCCGCATCGGCCGCTATCTGCGCCAGTTCGTGATCACCCGCGAAGCCAACGTCCAGAACATCGTCAACACCGAGTCGACCGGCGCCGGCGTCCGCGTCATCGCCGACGGGGCCTGGGGCTTCGCCGCCACCAACAGTCTGACGGCCGATTCCATCGCCAAGGCCGCGCGCCAGGCGGTGGCCATCGCCAAGGCCAACGCCCCGACCCTGACCGAGCGGGTCCAGCTGGCCCCGACGCCCGGCGTCGGCGAGGTCTCCTGGCGCACCCCCATCGTCAAGAACGCCATGGAAGTGCCGATCAAGGAGAAGGTCGACCTTCTGCTCAGCACCAACGCCGCGGCCATGGGCGCCGGCGCCGACTTCTTCCAGTCCATGCTCTTCCTGGTGAACGAGCAGAAGTATTTCGCCTCGACCGACGGCTCCTACATCGACCAGGACGTGCACCGCATCTGGTGCCCCATGTCGGCGACGGCCATCGACAAGACGTCCGGCAAGTTCCGCAGCCGCGACGGCCTCTCGGCCCCGATGGGTCTGGGCTACGAATATCTGGACGGCGCCGACTCCGGCAAAACCGTTCTGCCCAACGGCGTCACCGTCTATGGCCAGTCCTACGACATGCACGCCGACGCCATCGCGGCCGCCCAGCAGGCCCGGGCCAAGCTGACGGCCCCTTCGGTCAAGGCGGGCAAGTACGACCTGGTCCTCGACCCGTCCCACACCTGGCTGACTATCCACGAGTCGGTCGGCCACCCGCTCGAGCTCGACCGCGTCCTCGGCTACGAGGCCAACTACGCGGGCACCAGCTTCGCCACGATGGACAAGAAGGCCGAGCACTTCCAGTACGGCAGCGACAAGGTCAACATCGTCGCTGACAAGCTCCAGCCGGGCAGCCTCGGCTACGTCGGCTATGACGACGAGGGCGTGAAGACCAAGAAGTGGGACCTGATCCGCGACGGCAAGCTGGTCGGCTATCAGGCCATCCGCGACCAGGCCCATATCGAGGGCAAGACCGAATCCGACGGTTGCTGCTATGCCGACAGCTGGTCCAACGTCCAGTTCCAGCGCATGGCCAACGTCTCGCTGGAAGCCGGCAAGGAGAAGATGAGCGTCGCGGACATGATCTCCAACGTCGAGGACGGCATCTACATCATCGGCGACGGCTCCTTCTCCATCGACCAGCAGCGCTACAACGCCCAGTTCGGCGGCGAGCTCTTCTACGAGATCAAGAACGGCCAGATCACCCACCAGATCGAGGACGTCGCCTACCAGATCCGCACGCCGGAGTTCTGGAACGCCTGCGCCGGCGTCTGCGACGCCAGCGACTACCGCCTCGGCGGTTCGTTCTTCGACGGCAAGGGCCAGCCCGCCCAGGTTTCCGCCGTGTCGCACGGGTCCTCGACCGCGCGCTTCAACGGCATCAACGTCATCAACACCGCCCGTTCGCTCGGCTGATCGCGCACCAAGGAGACTGACAGATGAGCATTCTTCCAGAGGCGGAAGCCAAGGCAATCCTCACCAAGGTCGTGGCCCTGTCCACGGCCGACGAGTGCACGGCCCAGCTGGCCGGCTCGACGCGCGGCAACGTCCGCTTCGCCCTCAACAACGTCTCGACCAGCGGCATCGTCGACAACGTCGAACTGTCGGTCCAGGTGGCCTTCGGCAAGCGCACCGGCGTCGCCACCATCAACCAGTTCGATGACGCCTCGCTGGAGCGCGTGGTCAAACGGGCCGAGGAGCTGGCCAAGCTGGCGCCCGAGAACCCCGAGTTCATGCCGGCGGTCGACAAACAGACCTTCGTTCCCACCCCGACCTTCAGCGCGTCGACCGCGGCCATCACCCCCGAGTACCGGGCCAAGGTGGCGGCCGACTCGATCGGGCCGTGCAAGTCCGAAAACCTGATCGCCGCGGGCTATCTGGAAGACACGACCGGCTTCGTGGCCTTCCTGAACTCCAAGGGCAACTACGGCTATCAGACTGCGACGACGTCGGACTACACCTGCACCGTCCGCACCGCTGACGGCCGCGGCTCGGGCTGGGTCGGCGACAACGTCCAGGACGTCGCTGCGTTCAAGGCCGGCGACGATGTGCGCATCGCCATGCGCAAGGCGGCCGCCTCCGCCGACGCCCAGGCGCTCGAGCCCGGCAAATACACCGTCATCCTGGAGCCCGCCGCGGCCGCCGGCCTGATCGGCTTCATGATGAACTTCTTCGACGCCCGTTCGGCGGACGAGGGCCGCAGCTTCCTGTCCAAGGCGGGCGGCGGCAACAAGACCGGCGAACAGGTCTATGGGCCCGAGGTCAACTTCTTCACCGACCCGTCCTACCCCAACGCCGCCGTCTATCCGTGGGATGACGAGGGCATGGCGCGCGAGCGCATGCAGATCGTCGAGAACGGCAAGATCTCGAACCTGAACTACTCGCGCTACTGGGCCCAGAAGCAGGGCAAGACGGCGCTGGCCGGTCCGGGCAACCTGATCATGACCGGCGGCGACAAGTCGACGGCCGATCTGGTCCGCACCACCCAGCGCGGCATCCTGGTCACCCGCACCTGGTACATCCGCATGGTCGACCCGCAGACCGTGCTGCTGACCGGCCTGACCCGCGACGGCACGTTCTACATCGAGGACGGCCAGATCAAGCACCCGATCAAGAACTTCCGCTTCAATGAATCGCCGGTGATCATGCTCAACAACGTCGAGGAGCTGGGCCGCCCGGTGCGCGTCTCGGCCGACGAGGGCGGCAATGTCATGTACCTGCCGCCGATGAAGCTGCGCGACTTCACCTTCACCTCGCTTTCGGACGCCGTCTGATGGCGACAGCCCGGTTGGAGGCCCATCAAAGGGCATGAACCGGGCGCAGTTTCTCCGGTTGGGGGCAGGGGGGCTGGCCGGGCTCGCCCTGTCCGCCCTTCCGCGTTTCGCCGCCGCGTCTTCGGCCGGCAGCTACGATTTCTGGTTCACGCGGCTGCGCTACGACTCGGGCGACTGGGACGTGGACCAGCGCATGCCGTCCAACCTGATCACCTCCCTGATCGACTACACCACCCTGCGCGTCGACCCGACCGAGCGGGTCATTCCCCTGTCCGACCCGCGCATGCTGACCGCCCCCTTCTGCTATCTGGCCGGGCACAAGCTGGTGGAGTTCTCCCAGGCGGAGCGGCAGAATTTCGAGCGCTATGTCCGCAACGGCGGCTTCGTCTTCGTCGACGATTGCAACCACGATATCGACGGCCTGTTCGCCCGCTCGTTCGAGGCCCAGATGCGCGCCATCTTCGGCCCGGCCGCGCTCAAGGTCCTGCCCAAGACCCATCCCATCTACCGCAGCTTCTTCACCTTCGAGGACGGCCCGCCCAATACGGGGCTCGAGCTCAACGGCTGGGGCGACGACCTCGTCCACGACTACCTCAAGGGCATCGAGATCAATGGCCGCCTCGGCGTCCTCTATTCCAACAAGGACTACGGCTGCGAGTGGGACTACGACTGGCGCAACAAGCGCTTCCTCGCCGTCGACAACACCCGCTTCGGCGTCAACATCGTGATGTACGCCCTCAGTTCCTGACTACCGTTTTCCTTCTCCAGTTTGCTTCAGCCCCTCCCCGGGACCCGCCATGACCGACACCCTCTCCGAAGCCGACATCAAGGCGCAGCTCGCGCGTCTGGGTGATCTCCGCACCGCCATCGCCCAGGCCATCGTCGGCCAGCAGGACGTCGTCGAACAGCTGTTGATCGGCCTGCTCGCCGGCGGCCACTGCCTGCTGGAGGGCGTGCCGGGCCTTGGCAAGACCCTGCTCGTCCGCTCGCTCGGCGAGGCGCTCAAGCTGGAGTTCCGCCGCGTCCAGTTCACTCCGGACCTGATGCCCAGCGACATCCTCGGCACCGAACTGCTGGAAGAGGATCACGGCACCGGCCACCGCAGCTTCCGCTTCCAGCCCGGTCCGGTCTTCACCAACCTGCTGCTCGCCGACGAGCTGAACCGCACCCCGCCCAAGACCCAGGCGGCCCTGCTGGAGGCCATGCAGGAAAAGACCGTCAGCTACGGCGGCGTGACCCACGTCCTGCCCAAGCCCTTCTTCGTCCTGGCCACCCAGAACCCGCTGGAGCAGGCCGGCACCTATCCGCTGCCGGAGGCCCAGCTCGACCGCTTCCTGCTGCACATCCGCGTCGAATATCCGACCGAGCAGGAAGAGCGCGACATCCTCGCCCAGACGACCGGGGCGAAGACCGGCGCCGTCCCCGCCGTGATGAAGGGCGAAGAGGTCCTGGCGCTCCAGGCCTTGGTCCGCGAGGTGCATTTCTCCGACGCCCTGCTCAGCTGGGTCACCCGCATTGTTCGCGCCAGCCGCCCGGGCGAGGGCGCGCCGGAAGAGGTCCGCAAATACGTCAAATGGGGCGCCGGTCCGCGCGCCGGCCAGTCGCTGATCCTCGCCGCCAAGGCTCGCGCCCTGCTGCAGGGCCGTCTCGCCGCCACGCGTGAGGACATCGTCGCCCTGTCGGCCCCGGTCATGCGCCACCGCCTGCTGCTGTCCTTCGCCGCCGAGGCCGAGGGCCGCAGCGCCGACGACGTGGTCGCCGCCCTCGTCCGCGCCGTTCCCATGCCCGCCTGATCCAAAGGCTGCCCCCGCGTGACCGACCTCATTCCTCCAGACGTGCGGAGCCGGCTCAAAGCCTTGCGCCTGATCACGCGTCGGGCGGTGGGGTCGCACGGCCTCGGCCTGCACCAGAGCCACAGCCGCGGCGCGGGCCTCGAGTTCGCCCAGTACCGGGCCTATGAGCGCGGCGACGAACTGCGCCAGATCGACTGGAAGCTCTACGCCCGCTCCGACAAATTCTTCGTGCGCGAGGCCGAGCGCGAGAGCCCTGTCGCCGTCTGGATCCTGATGGACGCCTCCGCCTCCATGGGGCAGACGGAAGGCGGAACCAGCCGCTTCGACGCCGCCAGATCCCTGACCGCCTCCCTCGCCGAACTGGCGATGCAGCAGGGCGACCGCTTCGGCTGGATGGCGCTCAGCGATCAGGGTCTGCGCCTGCTGCCGCCCGCCACGGGCCTGCGCCAGCGCGACCGCCTGACCCTTGAACTCCTGCCGCTCAAGCCCGCCGGCGGCTTCGCCCGCGAGGACCAGTTGAGCCCGGTCTGGGAGCGGGTCGGGGCCCAGGATCTGGTCGTCCTCCTCAGCGACTGTTTCGACCCCGGCGTCGTCGATCTGGCCGAGACCCTCGCCGCCGCCGGGCGCGAGGTTCTGGTCGTCGAGATGCTGACCGTCGGCGAGAAGGATTTCGCCTTCACCGGCGGCTACCGCTTCCGCGATCCGGAGACGGGCGAGGAACTGCTTGGCGATGCGCCCGCCCTGCGCGCCGAGTTCCTGCGCCGCTTCGGAGAGGCCCGCGCGGAACTGCACGCCCGTCTCGACGCCGTCGGCATCCGCCGCGCCGAACATGTGCTGGGCCAGCCCGTCGACCTGCCGCTGCGCCGCCTGTTCGGCGCCCATGACGCGGCCGAATACTCATGACGCCCGCGCTGCTCCTGCCGCTGGGTCTGGCCGCGCTCGCCGCCCTGATCGTCCCGCTGGTCATCCACATCGCCCGGCGCAGCGAGCAGCTACCCACCGACTTCGCCGCCCTGCGCTGGCTGAGGCAGAAGCCGCGCCCGCGCTCGCGCCTGCGCTTCGACGAATGGCCGCTGCTGATCCTGCGCCTGATCCTTCTGGCCCTCGTCGCCCTCTGGTTCGCCCGTCCGGTCCTGTTCGGCGCCGGCGACAAGACGGCCTACGTCGCCGTCGTCCCGGGCGCGGACGTCGCCCAGGCCCGGACGGTCGTCGGCGAGGGCAGGGGCCACTGGCTCGCCCCCGGCTTCCCCGACCTCAAGACCCCGCGCCCCGCAGCCGCCGCGCCCGTCGCCGGCCTGATCCGCCAGCTCGACGCCCAGCTCCCGCCCGGCGCCCCCCTGACCGTGGTCGTCCCGCAGGTGCTTCAGGGCGCTGACGCCGAACGCCCCCGCCTCTCCCGCCCCGTCACCTGGCGCGTCGTCTCCGGCAGCATGGCCGCCCGTCCGGCCGCGCCCGTCGCCGTCCCACCCCTGTCGATCCGCACCGACGCAGGACACGCCGCTGGCGCCCGCTACCTCCAGGCCGCCGCCCTGTCCTGGCAGCCCGCTGGTCGCCCCGCCGACGCCGAGACCGCCGCCCTCGACGCCGCTCTCCCGGACGCCAAACGCACCCTGATCCGCCTCGGCGCCGGAACCTTGCCGCCCGCCGTCGTCCAGTGGGTCGAAGCCGGTGGAACGGCCCTCGTGTCGTCCGATGCCGTCGTTCCTGAAGGCCCCCGCGCAACCGTCTGGCGTGACGCCCTCGACCGCCCCCTGATCGAGGCGCAAGCCCTCGGCGCCGGCCGCCTGCTGCGCTTCACCCGCCCCCTGACGCCCTCCGAGACCCCCGAACTGCTTCAGGCCGAGTTCCCCGTCCATCTGAAGGCGGCGCTCACCGGCCCGGCGACGCAGCCTGCCCGCGTCATGGCCGCCGACTACGCCCCCCTGACCGGCGGCCGCGCCTTCGATCCGGCTCCCCTCGATCTCAAGCCCTGGCTCGCCGTCCTGATCGGTCTGCTGCTGCTCGGCGAGCGCTGGCTGGCCACGCGCCGTTCACGCGGAGCCATCCCGTGAGCCCTGCAAGCCTGATCTCCACCTGGACCGCCCCCGCCCGCCGCCGCGGCCTGTTCAACGACCTGCTGCTGGCCGCGCCCGTCGCCCTCCTGATCGCCGCCCTCGGCTGGGCGTTCGCAGGCTCAACCGCAGGCCTCGTCCTCCTCGCCCTCGGCGCGGCCGTCATCGCCGTCCTCGCCCTGCGCCGCGCCACACGGTTCGACCGGCTGTGGCTGACGCATCGCCTCGACGGCGTCCGGCCGGACATGGAGGACAGCGCCGAACTCCTCTTCGCCGACCCTTCCGGTCTCGGCGTCCTGCAACGCCTCCAGCGCGCCCGCCTGCTGGAGCGTCTGAACACCGGCTCGCCCAAAGCCCTCGTCGCCGACTGGTCGCGCCGGCCTATCCTGATCCTCTGGGCCGTCGCCCTGATCGCCGTCGTCGGGGTCGCCGTCTGGCCGCGCGGCGCCGACAAACCCGTCACCCTCTCCCCCGCCGCCGAGGGGCCCGTCGCGCCCGGCGTCCCCGCTCTGGTCGGCCAGAACCTGCGCATCTATCCGCCCGCCTACACCGGCTTGCCGATGCGCGATGAGGCCAAGCTCGACGCCCGCGCCCCGCAGGGCTCCCGCCTCGAATGGACGCTGAAGTTCGACCCGCAAGCCGAGGTCCCGGCCATGGTCATGCTGGGCGGCGCCCCGCTTTCCCTGACGCGTTCGGGCGACAACTGGGTGGCCAGCCGCACGCTGGAGACCTCCTTCCTCTACCGGGTCGATCCCGCGCCCGGTAGGACACAGACCCCGCCGCTCCACCGCATCGACGCCGTCGCCGACACGCCGCCCTCGGTGAAGGTCCTGTCCCCGACCGGGAGCCTGACCCTCGTCACCGCCGGCCAGCGCGGCTGGAGCCCGGTCTTCGCCGTGACCGATGACTACGGCGTCGCTCCCACCGCCCGCCTGCGCATCACCCTGGCCATCGGCGAGGGTGAGAACGTCACCTTCTCGGAGCGGGAGATCGCGCTCGCCGGTTCCGGCCCCGCCCGCGACCGTCGCTTCTCGCCGCGCCTCGACTTCGCCGCCCTCGGCTTCGGCCCGGGCAGCGACATGGTCGTCCAGCTGATCGTCTCGGACCAGCGCGCCCCGGGTCCCCAGGTCGTGCGCGGCCCCAGCTTGATCCTGCGCTGGCCCTCGCCGAAGAAGGCGGAGAGCACAGGGCTGGAGGGCATGGTCAACACCACCCTCCCGGCCTATTTCCGCAGCCAGCGTCAGATCATCATCGATGCCGAGGGGCTTCTGCGCCAGCGCCGCCGCCTGTCGGACGATTCCTGGCTCGAGCGTTCCACCGTCATCGGCAACGACCAGCAGATCCTGCGCGGCCGCTACTCTAAATTCCTCGGCGGCGAGGAGGAGGGCGAGCCCGAACTGCCCACCAGCGACGGCGCCGCGCATTCGGACGACGACGGCCACGACCACGGCGCCCCCGCCGGCCGCACCACGACCTTCGGCGGTCCCGAGGACGTGCTGGCCGAGTTCGGCCATCCTCACGACGACTCTCAGGCCTCCAGCCTCGATCCCCAGACCCGCGCCATCCTCAAACAGGCGGTCGACGAGATGTGGCTGTCCGAGCGGGAGCTGAAGCAGGGCCGTCCCGACCTCGCCCTGCCGCACGCCAACAAGGCGCTGGAGTTCATCAAGGAGGTCCAGCGCGCGACCCGCATCTACCTCAATCGCGTCGGTCCCGAACTGCCGCCCATCGACCCGGCGCGCCGCATGACCGGCAAACGAGAGGGTATCGAAGGCCGCGCTCTCGCCGTCGCCCCGGTCGAGACCGGCGACGGTCCCGCCGCCGACGCCTGGCGCGCCCTGGGTCAGGGTCCCGATGCCGTGCGCGGCCCCATCGCCCTCGATGCGCTGGAGCGCTGGATCAGCGCCAATGCCGGACGCCTGCCCGATCCGCTGTCGCTGTCGGGCGCGGTCGACGCCGTGCGCCGCGATCCCGCCTGCGCCGAGTGCCGCCAGCATCTGCGCACCCTGCTGTGGACCGCCATGGCCCGCCCGCCCGCCGGTCTCGACCGCCGCCGTCCCGCCGACGCCGCCGGCGCCCGCTACCTCAACGCCATCGGGGGAGGCGGCCAATGACTTCGATGCTGACCCCGAAGCTGATCCTCGCCCTGATCCTGACCGCCGCCGTCCTCGCGGCCTGGGTGCGGCTGGTCCTGTGGCGTCGCGGCGCCCCCGCGTCGCCGTTCTGGAGGTTTGCCCTTCTGTTGGGCCTCCAGCCGGTCTGGGCCGCGCTGCTGTTCCTCGGCCTCTTCCCGCCGGGTCTGCCGATCGCGGGCGGGACCCTGACGGTGCTGACCGCCAACGCCCCGCGCACCGCCGCCGCCTCGGGCGGCCAGATCGTCGCCTTGCCCGAAGCGACCGTCCCCGGCGTGGAGCGCGCGCCCGACCTCGGCACGGCCCTGCGCCAGTATCCCGACGTCCGCCGCATCCGCGTCCTCGGCGACGGCCTGACCGCGCGCGACCGCGATGCGGCCGGCGGCCTCGCCGTCGACTTCACCCCCTCGGCCCCGCGCCCGGGCCTGATCTCCCTGACCCCGCCCGCCCGCGTGGCTCCCGGCATGCGTTTCCAGACGGGCGGTCAGGTCGCGGGCCTGCCGGGCGCCGTCGTCGATCTGGTCGACCCCGCCGGCCGCGTCACCGACAGCCAGACCGCCGATGCCGAGGGGCGCTTCACCGTCTCCGGCACGGCCCGGGCGGCGGGCCTCGTCACCTTCGGCCTCCGCGTGAAGGACGCCGGCGGCAAGATCGTCGAACAGGCCGACGTCCCTGTCCGCATCGAGACCGATGCGAAGCCTCGCCTGCTGATCCTCGCCGGCGCTCCGGGGCCGGAGGTGAAGTATCTGCGCCGCTGGGCGACCGACGCGGGCTTCACCGTCAACACCCAGATGAGCGCGGGCGGCGGCATCCAGCTCGGCGATCCGGCCATCGCCCTGAACCCCGCGACCCTGCGCCAGTTCGACGTCGCCGTGATCGACGACCGCAGCTGGCCCGGCGCCCGGGCAGCCGTTCTGCCCGCCGTGCGCGACGGTTTGGGCCTCGTCCTGCGCACCGGCGGTCCGCTCGATGGTTCGACCCGTGCCTCCTGGCGGTCGCTGGGCTTCGCCCTCAATGGCCCCGACGCCCTCAGCCCCATCGCCCTGCCGCCCGCGACGGATGACGCCATCGCCCGCACGCGCTCCGGCATCGGCAGCGCCGACGCCCCCGCTGATGCCGAAATGGGCGAGCCGATCATCCCCGAACTCAGCCGTCTGACCGCTGTGCCCGGCGGCGACGCCGTGCCCCTGATCAAGGACGCGGGCGGCTCGCCCCTCTCGGTCTGGCGCGCGCTGGGCCTCGGCCGGGTCGCCGTCTTCACCGGGATCGACAGCTACGGCCTGACCCTGACCGGCCATACCGCCCTCTACGGCGACTGGTGGAGCGGCATGCTCGCCACCGTGGCCCGGCCCTCGCCGAGCGCTTCCGTCATCACGGGGCCCGCCTGGGCCGGTGACCGCCTGACACTGTGCGGCTTCTCCGCCAACGCCCGCGTCCAGAGCCCCGACGGCGCCGTCACGACCCTGATCCCCGATCCGGCGGCGGGCGGTTGCGCCGGCCTCTGGCCCGCGTCGTCGGGTTGGCATCTGCTGCGTACGACGGGGGTCAACAACGCCGAACTGGTCTCGCCGCTCTACGTCCAGCCCGCCGACCGCCTGCCGGGCGTCAAGGCCGCCCGCGACCGCGACGCCACAATGATGCTGGGCCGTACGCCCGCGTCCGCCTCGACGGGCGAGGGCCGCACCCAGCCCGGACCGGCCTGGCCCTGGCTGCTGGCGTGGTTGTTGGTGGGGGCGTGGTTGTGGTGGTTCGAACGCTCGAACCTCGGCCGCGCCGTCCCGAAGGCGACGCCCGCCGATGCCTAACCCAGCGACCGCGCGGTATTGATCACATTGATCCCGTTGAATCGGGTCGTCGCCGAGCCGTGGCTGACGGCCGAGACCTGGCTCGGCTGACCCTTGCCGTCGAAGAAGGAGCCGAACATCCGGTAGTCGCTCTCGTCGCAGGTCGCCGCGCACGACGCCCAGAACTCGGGCGTGCGCATCTGATAGGCGACGTCGGCGATCGGCCGGGTGATCGCCCCGTTCTTGATCTCATAGAAGAGCTGGCCGCCGAACTGGGCGTTGTAGCGCTGCTGGTCGATCGAATAGGAGCCGCGACCGAGGATGTAGATTCCGTCCTCGACGTTCGCGACCATGTCGGCGGCGCTCATCTTGATCTTGCCGGGCTGGAGCGAGACGTTCGGCATCCGCTGGAACTGCACCGTCGACCAGCTGTCGGCATAGGAGCAGCCGTCGGACGCCGTCTTGCCCAGCAGGTGGGCCTGATCCCGCGTCGCCTGATAGTCGACCAGGACGCCGTCCTTGATCAGGTCCCAGCGCTTGGCCGCCACGCCCTCGTCGTCGTAGCCGACGGCGCCCAGGCTGCCGGGCTGGAGCTTGTCGGCGACGATGTTGACGACCTCGCTGCCGTATCTGAACCCGGCGTCGCGCTTGTCGATCGTGGCGAAACTGGTGCCGGCATAGTTGGCCTCATAGCCCAGCACCCGGTCGAGCTCGAGCGGGTGGCCGACCGACTCGTGGATGGTCAGGCCCAGGTGGTTGGGGTCCAGCACCAGATCGTACTTGCCGGCCTTGACCGACTCGGCGGTCAGCTTCTCCCTGGCCTGGGCCGTCGCGGCGACCGCGTCCTCGCGCATGTCATAGGACTTGCCATAGGCGATCAGGCCGCCGGGCAGGGCCGTCTTGTCCTCGGCCTTGCCGTCCAGATATTCGTAGCCCAGCCCCATGGGCGACGAGAGCCCGTCGCGGGTGCGGAACTTGCCGCTGGTCTTGTCGACGGCGGTGACCGTGAACGGCGCCCAGATGCGGTGCACGTCCTGATCGATGTACGACCCGTCGGTCGAGGCGAAATACTTCTGCTCGTTCACCAGGAACATGCGCGAGGCGACGAAGCTGGCGCCCGCGCCCATGGCGGCCGAATTGACCCCCATCAGCAGTTCGATCTTCTCCTCGATCGGCACGGTCATGCCGTTGCGCGCGATCGGGGTGCGCCACGAGACCTCGCCGACGCCGGGCGTCGGGGCCAGCTGCACCGGGGCGGTCTGGCTGGTCGCATTGGCCTTGGCGATGGCTGTGGCCAGCTTCGCGGCATTGGCCACGGCCTCGGCGGTCAGCTCATTGGTGGCGGCGAAGCCCCAGGCGCCGTCGGCGATGACCCGCACCCCCACGCCCGAGCTCTCGGTATTGACGATGTTCTCGACATTGGCCTCGCGCGTCATGACGAACTGGCGCAGATATTTGCCGACCCGCACGTCGCAATAGGTCGCGCCCGCGGCCCTGGCGGTCGACATCGCCGCATCGGCCAGCCGCTTCTTGATCGCGACGTCCAGCGTATCGCCCAGCTCTTCGGCGGCGATCGCACGCCCCGCGAAGCCGGGCAGCAACAGGCCGCCGGCGCCGATGCCGCAGGCGGTCAGGAAGGCGCGTCTGTCCAAGGCGGTTCTCCGGAATCTACCCCGCCACCTTCGCCGCTGCGGACGCCCCGGTCAAACGGTCCGGAGCGCCTTTACGGCAGTGGACGCCGATTGTTGCTCGCGCTGATCTCCAGCGGCTCGCCGTCGAGGATCAGCCGCACCGAGGTCCCCGCCGGAGCGCCGCGCGGCACGCTCAGCCGCACCGTCTCGGTCTTGGGCAGCAGGTCGTCGGGCGCGGCCAGGGCGCCGAAGCGGGCCGTGGCCAGCACCGCCCCATCGGGGCCTTCCAGCACCACGCGACCGGCCGGGGAGGCGACGGCGCCGAGGCCGTGCACCGTCACCGACAACCGCCCGCCGCGCTTCACCAGATCGTCGGCGCCGATGCCCACATCAGGCCGCGTCGACATCGCCGGACCGGCTTCCGTCATGGCGAACTCGATCACGCTGGCGCCCGGCGGCAGGGTCACCGGCACGGCCTGACCGGGCCCGAAGGCGACGGTCGAGGTCTGGCCCGCATCGGGCCGATCGTCGCCGTTCGCGTCCGCGCCTTGCGTCACCGTCCACGTTCCCGGCGTCACCTCGGCCCCGCCGATCTCGGCCTTCACCGGCGTCGAGGCCATGTTCCAGACCACGACGCGGAAGCCCGTCTGGGCCGGCTCGCGCACCAGCACCGCGACCTTCAGGGCGTCGTCGGGGTTCTCGAACCGCCAGCTGATCCGGTGGCCCGGCACGATGCGGTTGCGCACATGGGCGACCCCGCCCAGACGCGCGCGCTGCAACTGGTCGCTCGGCAGCTCGACCCGGTCGGTCCACCAGTGGTCCTCGGTCTGCATCTTCATGCGGATGGAGGCGAACTGGATGTCGTCGGCATAGAGCCGCTCGAGGAAGCTGCGGTCGCCCGTCTCCGCCGCCGCGATGGTCAGGGCGTCCGACGAGGCGCCGGCCTTCGCCGCCGCCGTGACGTAGCGCTGGTCCAGCTCGGGCCGGCCCAGATCGCGGGCCACGTCGCTGTTGACGCCCGACCAGCCCGGCGACCCCGGCTCGCCCATCGGCGCCAGATATTTGGCGTCGCCGCTCCAGCGGTACGAGGCCCACAGCAGCATGTTCGTCGGGCTCAGCCCCGTGCCGCGATCCGCATCGGTGGTCCAGTTGATGTCGGCGGGCCAGACCGTCACCCCGCCGCCGGTCTTGCCGTGTGCCAGGAAGCCGTCGGCCAGCTCCAGCAGCAGGCCGCGCAGCTTCGGCGAACCATTGTAGTCGACCAGGGCCATCCCCGGATGCAGCACCAGATAGCTCTGCGCCTTGGACCAGTCCCACGGCGTATCGCGCGCGAACTGCGAGCCGGAATAGTAGCTGGAGATGATGTGGCGATGCCCCGCCGCATTGACCTGGGTCAGCTCGTCATAACGCCGCGCCGTGGCCATCAGCCGCTCCAGCGTCCTCGGATCGCCGCGGTTCAGCAGGGCCGACTGGCTGATGGCGTTGATGCCCTCCTCATAGGTGTGCAGCTCGTCGGTCTGGATGGTGCCCAGCCCGTTGGTCCACATGCCGTTGCGATGGCTGGCCTCGATCAGGGCCTCCAGCGAGGCGTTCAGCCGGTCGGGCTCGACGCCCATCAGGGCCGGACCGACCCACTGGTTGGTCAGGTCGGTGTCGTCGGAAATGCCGCCGCCGAACTCGCCGTCCACCTGCCGGTTATCGATCCACCAGTCGATGAATTGCTTGACCAGCTTCAGGTCCTCCGTCTGGCGGAAGGCCCACAGCGGCACGCCGGCGGGGGCGGTCGGTTGCGTAAAGGCAGGCAGGGGCTGGGAGGCGTTCCACTCGCTCCAGTAGGCGCGGCCCTCGACATTCTCCGGATCGACCCGCAGCAGGTCGGTCAGGTCCAGGTAGAACTGGTCGAACAGGCCCAGATCGCGCGTGATCTGCCGCTCCTCGACGAGGAAGCCGTAAGAGTCCTTGATCTGGGCCAGACGGTCGGCGACGTGCTCGGCGCGCGCGGCCTCGCGGGTCTTGAAGATCATCTTCACCCCCATGCCGTCCAGGTCCGAGGCGTGGAAGTCGGGGCTGGAGGCGGCGACGGTGAAATACAGGCTGTCGTCGTCGTCGAGAATGCGGTCGCGAGTGTCGAGGAAGACGGTGCGCGCCTCGCCCGGCTTCACGGCGACATTGACGTCCAGCAGGTCGCGCAGCGGCCATAACGGGTCCTTGACCCGGATGTTCAGCGAGATCAGCCCGTCCGCGCCCGGCGTCGCCTTCAGCGCCGGAACGGTCAGGACGATCCCGTCCAGCCCGCCGGCCTCCTGGAAGCTCAGGGTCGGGACGTTGCGCACCAGCGGCCCGCCCGCGCGCCCGCGCCGGAAGTCGATGGGGATCAGGACGTGGGCGATCGGCCGGTCGCCGCTCAGGGCCGTCTTCCTCGCCGTCGTCGGGGCGCTGGAGGGCAGGGCGGCCAGGGTGTCGCGCTCCTCGACCGGATACCGCCCGGCGATGAAGTCCGACAGTTTGTCCGTCGCCACATAGCTGGGCTCGACGCCCGCGCGCACCGTGTACGAATAGTCGCCGATGCTGTCCGGGATGGCCCCGGCCGTGACGTTGTAGACGCCGATCTCCTGAATGGGCGTTTCCTGGGCGATGTTGGTGAAGCGGACGGCGCCGCCCTCATGGCCCGCGACCCGGGTCGTGGTGCGCTCGGCCCCGCGCGGCCGCTCCGCCAGCGTCTGGGGCGCCGAAGCGTCGACCACCCGGCTGGCGTCGATACGGGCGTCCACCGCCGCGAGGCGACCATAGGCCGCGCCCTGGATCTCGATCTGGTTCCACGGCTCGTCGGGCAGGAACCAGGTCGCCGACTTGCCGCCCATGGAATAGACGTTCCAGTCGGGCAGGGTGAAATAGTCGTTCCGCCCCGCCAGCCGCGAGCGGTTGTAGACGCCCGGCCAGGTCGTCTCGCGCACCCCGTCATTGCCCTTCCACATGCGCTGGGCGATGTCGCGCTGGTCGGTGAACTCGACGCGGCGGATGCGGGTGATCGGATCGGCCAGATAGGGCGCCGGGCCCTGATCGAAGCCGAACCGCTTGTTCCACGCGGCCTGCCAGTCGCTCGCCGGAGCGGGCGCGGCTGCGGCGGCGGGGGCGGGGGCCACCAGCGCGGCGGCCTCGGCCTCGCTCAGGGCGTGGTCATAGACCCTCAGATCGTCATAGTCGGAGCCGCGCGTGAAGCTGTAGCGGCTGTGCACCTGGATCGGGGACACGATGCGTGAGGCGATGCCGAACTGGTCCAGCGCCGCGTCCAGCACCGCCGGGGTCGCCGTCGCCGCGACCTTCTTGCCGTCGACATAGAGGACCACGCCGCCGGTCTCGTCCCAGCTGAAGGCGATGTGCATCCAGTGGTCGGACGCCGGGTTGGCCGGCAGCTCATACGACACTCGCACCCGCGCCAGATTGTTGTCGGTGACGAAGGCGTCGAAGCCGTGGCCGTTCCAGTCGATGCGCAGGAAGGCCATGTCCCAGCTGGAATGGTCGGCATATCCGACGCGGAACAGGACGAAGGGCGTCGGCCCGACCGGGTATCGCGAGCGCCAGTCGAAAGCGACCGTGCCGCGCTGGGCGAAGATATTGCCCGCCGCGCGATAGGCCAGGGCCTGATCGTCCGTGCCCTCGATATATCCGCCCTCGGCCCCGCCGCTCGGCTTCAGGGCCAGTTTGTCGGCGAAGGTCGGCCCGGCCTGACCCGCGGCGTAATCCGCCGTCAGCGAGCTGTCCGCCGTCAGATGGAACAGCAGCCCATCCGGTCGGGGAGTGGTCTGAGCCTGTGCGAGGGAGGTGGCGGCCATGGCGGCGCCGGCGGCAAGGAGGGCGGCGACCGCCCGTTGAACGACAGACATGAAACACTCCCAAAGCCTGCCGCTCTTCGTCGGCCGCGCCCCGGACACTAGCCCTGTCCTGACACCGGTGTCTTCCCTCAATTTGTTTCAGCCGGACAGAATGTCGCAGGGGGGCTCCGACGCTCGACCCGGCGCCCGCCCGACGCAAAAGCCTCGCCGCCTCAGCCGCTTGGCGCGTTCGCGGCCTCCTCGGGCGCCCATCGCTCCGCGCGGCCCTATAATGTCGTCCGCTCCGGTCTTTGACATCGCGATCTCGACATCCTCTTCCGTGCGCGGTCTTGCACCCGGCCTGCACGCGAGTGCAAAGGTGCGATCAGAAAACTCTAGAGGAAAATCAAATATCTGAGGTCGAAACCTCGTGCTCCGCATTCGCCATTGCACTTTTTGCACCCACCTTTTTTCGAGTGCAACACGTGACCCTGGCGAAACCTTCGCCGCACTCCCGCCGCATGTTTTTCCATCCGCGCCCGGCCTCCGCTCCAGGGCGTCGAAGCGGCAACAATGGCGTCCCGCAATCGCCATCCGCCGCCCGGAAACAGGCCCCTCTACTCAGACGCTCGGGGCTTCCAGACCATGCTTTCCAGATTCGCCGCGGCGGTGGCGCTCGCGCCTCTGGTGCTGGCATCGACCGCCGAAGCCCAGGTCACCCTCTCCGGCGACCGCACGGCGCCGGTCCTGACCTCGACGGTCGACAGCGGCTCGGCCGCGGACCTGACGATCTCCGACACCGGCTCCATCGCGGTGACCAGCGGCGTGGCCATGACCGGCGATTCCAGCAACTCCATCACTCTGGAGGACGGTTCGGCCATCACCCTCGAAGACGCCGACAGCGACGTCACCGGCATCCTGCTGCGCGGCGGCTACAGCGGCTTCCTGACCGTCGGCGGCGCCATCACCATCACCGAGGACTACACCGCCGAGGACGACGACGAGGACGGCGACATCGACGGCCCGTTCGCCGAGGGGACCGGCCGCTACGGCATCCGCGTCACCAATGAGGGGACCCGCACAGGCGACATCACCCTGGAGGACGCCGGCTCCATCACCGTCTACGGCAATGAGTCATACGGCCTGTCGCTGGAGAGCGACCTGGTCGGGAACATCGGCCTGTACGGCGCCGTCGCCGTGGTCGGTAACGACAGCTACGGCGTGCGGCTGCAGGGCGCGGTCTCGGGCGACGTCCTCCTGCCGATGGGCTCGATCTCGGTCACCGGCGCCAACGCCGTCGGCCTCTCGGTCGAAGGCGCGGTCAGTGGCCTGCTGGACATCCAGTCCGCCATCACCAGCACCGGCTATCGCTACACCACCAGCCCGACCTCCCTGACCGCCTATGACGCCGACGTGGCGGCCGAGATCAAGCTCTCGGACGACAGCCTCTACCTCGAGGACCTCGACGCCGACGACCTGCTGCAGGGCGGGGCGGCGGTCCAGGTCAAGGCCGACGTCGTAGGCGGCATCCTGCTGGGCACGGCCCCGACCTACCTCGACCCGGACGGCGAGGACGGCGACGACGACAAGGACGGGGTCACCAACGGCAATGAGGACGACGACGGCGACGGCGTGATCAACGCTGATGATGACGACCGCGACGGCGACGGCATCCTCGACGCCAGCGAAGGCACAGCCTCGATCGCCAGCTACGGCGGCGCGCCGGCCCTGCTGATCGGCTCCAGCGTGGCGGACGTCACCATCGGCGCGGTCGGGACCGGCGATGACGCCTGGGGGCTGATCAACAAGGGCTCGGTGGCGGCCTATGGCGTCTATGACGACGTGGCTGCGACCGCGCTCCAGGTCGGCGGCCTGGGCGGCGGGACCACCCTGATCGCGGGCGGCATCCGCAATGACGGGACCATCGTCGGCTCCTCGGTCGGCGCCGACGCCGTCGCCGTCCGCCTCGCCGCCGGAGCGGAGGTCGCCACCCTGGTCAACAACGGCACCATCACCGGCTCGGCGACCACCGAGGACACGGACGTCGCTACCGCCATCCGGATCGATCAGGACGCCATCCTCTCCTCCCTGGTCAACAACGGCCAGATCCTCGGCGTCATCTACGGCGAGGCCGGCGACGCGGTGGCCGTCCGCGACCTATCCGGCACCCTGACCAGCCTCACCAATACCGGGACCATCTCCGGCGCCATCGTCGCGACCGACGCGGTCAACGACACCGACGACGACGACACCGACGCCACCAACGAGACCGTGACCGGGCGCGAGATCGCCATCGACCTGTCGGCCAACACCTCGGGCGTGATCATCACCCAGACCGGCGCCCAGACTGACAACCGCTTCACCGACAGCGACGGTGACGGGGTCTATGACGACGTCGACACGGACGATGACGGCGACGGCGTCCCGGACGATCAGGACACCGACGACAACGACGACGACAACGACGGGGTCTATGACAGCGCCGAGCCCTACATCTACGGGGCCATCCTGCTGGGCTCGGGCGCCGACACGGTCGACATCCAGAACGGCGCGGTCGTGGGCGACATCAGCTTCGGCGACGGAGCGGATACGTTCCTGATGAGCGGCGGCTCCACCTATGTCGGGGCCCTGTCGGACTCCGACGGCCTGCTGGACATCGCCATCGCCGACGCCACCCTGGACGCCCGCCAGACGGAGGCCCTGAACGTCACCTCCCTGACCGTCGGCTCGGGCGGCGAGCTGGTCGCCAACATCGACCCCCTGACCCACACGGCGGGCGGCTTCAATGTCTCGGGCGCGGCCGCCTTCGCCGACGGCTCGATCCTCAGCCTGCACCTGACCTCCCTGATCGATGACCCGGAGCGGTTCACCCTGATCAAGGCGGGCAGCCTGAGCTTCGGCGATGTGGCCGGCAACGACCTGACAGGGACCACGCCCTATATCGTCGTCGCCGGCTTCGGGGCCGACGTCACGGCGGGCGAGGTCTATGTCGATGTGCGCCGCCGGACCCCGTCCGAGATGGCCTTGTCGACCAATGAGACCTCGGCCTATGACGCCTTCTACGCGGCTCTGAGCCGGGACACGGACGTCATGAACGCCTTCCTCGCGCCCACCGACCGCGAGGACTTCATGAACCTCTATGAGCAGACCCTGCCGGACCATTCGGGCGGGACCCTGATGTCCCTGTACAGCGGCGTCGACGCGGTCACCCAGGCCCTGGCCAACCGCAACACCTCCGCCGAGGTCGGCTCGACCAGCGGCTGGATGCAGGAGATCAACTTCTACGCCGACAAGGACAAGACCGGGAGCTACGGCTACCGGACCGAGGGCTTCGCGGTCGCGGGCGGGCTGGAGAAGGTGTCGAAGGTCGGGGCGCTCGGCGTCTCCCTCGCCATGACCTCGTCGGACATCGAGGATCCCGAGTCCGAGGCCGAAGAGGTGCTGTCGGCCAGTCTGATCGAGCTAGGCGCCTACTGGCGGGCGCAAGGCCACGGCTGGACCGGCTGGGCGCGGGCGGCGGCGGGCTACGCCACCTTCAAGTCGACGCGCACCCTCGTCGGCGACGACATCTACCTGTCCAACACGGCGGACTGGAACGGATACACCCTCTCGGCGGCGGCGGGTCTGGCCTATGAGCACCGCTTCGGCCGGCTGAGCCTGAGGCCCGAGCTCTATGCCGAGACCTTCAGCCTGACCGAGGGCTCGCGCACCGAGAGCGGCGGCGGCGACGCCTTCGACCTGATCGTCGAGGGCCGCGACGGCTCGATCTCCAGCGCCACCGCGGCGCTGCGGATCGGCTACGGCTTCGGCCAGGACGGCTTCATCCGGCCCGAGCTCAAGCTCGGCTGGAAGCAGATCCTCGCCTCCGACGGCGGCGAGACCCTGGCCCGCTACGCTTCGGGCGGCTCGGAGTTCAGCCTGGTCAGCGACCTGGTCGAGGGCGGCGGCCCGATCGCAGGCCTCGGCCTGACAGTGGCCAATGAGCTGGGCCTGTTCCGCATCTCGGGCGACGCCCAGCTGCTGGAGGACTATGTCCGCTACAGTTTGCTGCTTCAGGCGACGTTCCGGTTCTGAGCCTCATTCTCGCCGCGTGAGTCCGTGCTAGAGTGCGGCCATGAGCCAGCCCCCATTCCCGCCGAGGCACTACCCCACGTCGCGCGCCAAGTGCGCGGACCTGATCGTGCACATCTCCGGCCTGGCCTTCGCCCTGTTCGGGGGCGGGGTGCTGCTGGGGCTGTCAGTGGCGCGGGGCGATCTGGGGCTGGTGTTCGCGGTCAGCGTCTATGCCGTCGGCATGCTGGCCATGCTGGGCTTCTCGACCGCCTACAACTTCGCCAAGCCGCAGTGGCGGCCGCTGCTGCGCCGGCTGGACCATGCGGGCATCTTCCTGATGATCGCGGGCTCCTACACCCCCTTCACGACCCACAACCTGACCGGCGCCTGGGCCTGGGCCATGACGGGCGCCGTCTGGGGCCTCGCGACGCTCGGCGCTCTGGGCAAGCTGTTCCTGCCCGGCGTGGGCAAGAAGCTCTGGGTCGCGATCTATGTCGCCCTGAGCTGGCTGGTGGTGATCGCCTTCAAGCCCATGGTGGCCCACGGCTCATGGATCGCCCTGCTGCTGCTGGCGATCGGCGGCGCCCTCTATATGAGCGGCGCGGTCTTCTATGTGCGCAAGAAGCTGGGCTGGTTCCGGGCCATCTGGCACGGCCATGTGGTCGCCGCGGCCAGCGTGCACTGGGCCGCGGTCCTCGTGGGCGTGGTGTTGGCCACCAGCCACTAGGACCTGACGGTCAGGCCTCTTCGGGCCAGTAGAGCCGCATCGGATTGTCGACCAGCAGCCTGCGCTGAAGCTCCGGCGTCACGGCGATGCGCGGGATGACGTCGACCAGATGGCCGTCGTCGGGGACGTTGTCCTGCATGTTCGGATGCGGCCAGTCGGTGCCCCACAGAACCCGGTCCGGATAGCGTTCGACGATCGGGCGCACGACCTCGACGAAGTCGTCCCACGGGTCGCCCTGTGCGGACAGGCGGTCGGGGCAGGTGACCTTGGTCCAGATGTCGTCGCGGCTGTCCATCAGGGCCTTGAAGGCGGTGATCTCCGCGCCGTCCGGCCCCTGAGACATCGAAGGCCGGCCCATGTGATCGATGACGATCGGCGTCGGGATGGCGGCGAGGAACGGCAGCATCTCGTCCAGGATGTCGGCCTCGAAGTAGATGACGACGTGCCAGCCAAGCGCCTGGATGCGATGGGCGACCTCAAGGAACCTGTCCTTGGGCGCGTCGTCCACGAGGCGTTTGAGGAAGTTGAAGCGGACGCCGCGGATGCCGCCGTCATGCAGGGCCTTCAGCTCCGCGTCGGTGATGGCCGGATCGACGACGGCGACGCCGCGCGCCAGACCGTCCGACTTCACGATGGCGTCCAGGGTGGCGGCGTTGTCCGTGCCGTGACAGCTGGCCTGGACGATGACGTTGCGGGCGAAGCCGAGGTGGTCGCGCAGGGCGAACAGCATGTCCGGACCGGCGTCCTCGGGCAGGTATTTGGCCTTGGCGCTGAACGGGAACTCGGCCATCGGTCCGAAGACGTGGCAGTGGGCGTCGACCGCGCCGGGCGGCGGGGTGAAGCGCGGCTTCGACGGCGCCGGATGCCAGCTGACGATGCGCTCGACGGTGTCGGTGGTCATGTGAAGACGGTCCCATCCATCAGCTTGCGGGCGGTGCGGAGCATGGCGGCGCTGACGACGGCGCCGCTGTCGTCCAGTTCCATGACACAGGTCGTCTCGCCTGTCGGGTGTTCGACCGACAGGGTCTTGCGGCGGCCGTCGGGGACGACGGCGACCTCGGCGGCGGGCGAGCCCTCCAGCAGGCAGGCGGTGGCCAGGCTGACGGCGGCAAGAACCCCGACCGAGGCGTGGGCGCGATGGGGGATGAAGCTGCGCACGGTGATCGCGCCACCGTCGCGGGGCGGGGCGACCAGCAGCATCTTGGGCACCGACTTGTCGGCGACGTCGCCCAGATTCATCATCGGTCCGACGATCAGACGGATGGCCTCGATCCGGGCCTTCAGCGCTTCGTCGGCGTCGAGTTCCTCACGGGTCTCATAGCCGGTCGCCCCGACGTCGGCGGCCTTGATGACGACGCAGGGCATGCCGTTGTCGATCAGGGTCAGGCGCACGCCGTTGACCTCATCCACCGCGCGTCCGGTGGGCAGCAGGGCGCCGCAGCTGGATCCGGCCGTGTCGCGAAACTCCAGCGGCACGGGGGCGGCGGTTCCGGGCACGCCGTCGATCCGGGCCTCGCCGGCATAGTCGACCAGGCCGCCCGGCGTCTGGATCGTCGCTACGGCGGTCTGGCCGGTGTTGACCATGAAGATGACGACGCGGGTCTCATCCCCCGTCGCCGCGACCAGGCCGCGCTCGATCGCGAAGGGGCCGACGCCGGCGAGGATGTTGCCGCAGTTCTGTTTGTCCGTGACGATGGCCTGATCGACGAAGACCTGCAGGAACAGATAGTCGACGTCGACGCCCTCGTGCTCTGACTTCGACACTACCGCAACCTTGGAGGTCAGGGGATCGGCGCCGCCCATGCCGTCGATCTGGCGCGGATCGGGCGAGCCCATGACGCGCAGCAGGAAGGCGTCGCGCTCGGCGATGTCGACGGGCAGGTCGCCAGCAAGGAAGTACCCGCCCTTTGAGGTGCCCCCGCGCATCCACATCACCGGAGCGGCGCTAGACATACTTCAGGCCCATCTGCTCCAGCTTGCCGCGCATGTCGTAGATGTCGAGGCCCAGTTCGCCGGCGGCGAGGCGGGCGCGTTTGGCCTCCTCCAGCGCCTCGCGGGCCCGGGCCTTCTCCAGCACGGCTTCGGCCTGCGCGCGGGGGACGACGCAGACGCCGTCGTCGTCGGCGATGACCACGTCGCCGGGATGGATCAGGGCGCCGGCGCAGACGATCGGCACATTGACCGAGCCGAGGGTGGCCTTGACGGTCCCTTGCGCATGGATCGCCTTGGACCAGACGGGGAAGTTCATCTGGGTCAGGTCGCGGACGTCGCGCACCCCGGCGTCAATGATCAGGCCGCGGCAGCCGCGCGCCTGGGCCGAGGTGGCCAGGAGGTCGCCGAAATAGCCGTCGGTGGAGGGGCTGGTGGGGGCGAGTACGAGCACGTCGCCTTCGCGAAGCTGTTCGATGGCGACGTGGATCATCCAGTTGTCGCCGGGCGGGGCCGAGATGGTCACGGCCGATCCGGCGATCCGGGCGCCGGGATAGATGGGGCGCATGTGCGGGGCCAGCAGGCCGGTCCGGCCTTGCGCCTCGTGCACGGTGGCGACGCCGCAGGCGGCGAGGCCGTCGAGGGTCGAAAGGCTCGCGCGCTCGATCGAGGTGACGACGATGCCGGACATGTTGGACCCTCAGCGTGGCGGTTCGACGGTATTGCGAGCGATGCCGGGCGGGCGCCAATGGGAAAACTGGCGTCCCTATTAGCCTGTGCTAAGTTTGGGTGGTGAAGCCGTTCGATCTCAATATCCGTCACCTGCGCGCCGTGGCCGCCGTCGTGGACACCGGCAGCATCAGCGCGGCCGCGCGGGTGGTGAACCTGACCCAGCCCGCCATCACCCAGGGGATCGCCAAGCTGGAGCGGCAGATCAACCTGCCGCTGTTCGAGCGGCGGCCCGGCGGGATGGTCCCGACGGCGGCGGCCGAACTGCTGGCGCCGCGCGTCATGGCCGCGATCCGGCTGATGGACAGCCGCCATGCGACGGCGGCCCAGGTCAGCGCCTTCCTGGCCCTGGCGCGGTGCGGCTCCTATGCGGCGGCGGCGGTGGAGACGGGGCTGTCGGAGCCGTCCCTGCATCGGGCGGTCGGCGATCTGTCGCTGGCGGTGGGCCACATCCTGGTCGAGCGGCGCGGGAAGGGGGTGGCCCTGACACCCCGGGGCATAGGGGTGGCGCGACGCTTCCGGCTGGGCGAGAGCGAGTTGAGGTCGGCCCTGTTCGAACTGGCCCTGCTGGAGGGGCGTGAGGTCGGACGGATCACGGTCGGGGCCATGCCCCTGTCGCGCGCCCGCCTGCTGCCCGCCGCCGTCACGGCGTTTCACGCGCTTCACGGCGACATCAGCGTGGGCATCGTCGAGGGGTCGCATGCCGAACTGGTCGGCCCCCTGCGTGACGGGGAGATCGATCTGATGGTCGGCGCCCTGCGGCCCAAGTCCACCGACGACAGCATCATCCAGACGCCCCTGTTTGAGGACCGGCCGGTGATCCTGGCGCGGGCGGGGCATCCGTTGGCTGGCGGCAAGGGGTCGATCACGCCGGACGCCATGACGGCCTATCCCTGGATCACCCCGGCCGAAGGCACACCGCTGCGGGCCCAGTGGCAGGCGATGTTCGCGGCAGCGGGGGCCGTGGCGCCCTCGGTGCCGATCGAATGCGGATCGGTCATCATGGTGCGGCAGATGCTGCTGCACAGCGACTTCCTGACCCTGTTGTCGCCCGATCAGGTGGCGGTGGAGCTGGAGGCGGGCTGGCTGGTCAAGGTCGCCGACGCCCCCGGCGACGTCAGCCGGATTATCGGGGTGACCACCCGCGCCGACTGGCGGCCGACAGCCTTGCAGCGGCGGTTCCTGGGCGTGCTCAAGGAACAGGCGGAACTCATCGCCGCCGACCCATAGTTCGTATTTGCTGATAGGTCGGCGGACATTCCGATTGGCCGGGATCGGCGGGCTTGCCTAAGCCGGATCGCATGACGGACACCTCCGACATCATCGCCGTGATCGGCTTCGGCGAGGCGGGCCAGACCTTTGCCTCGGCGGGTGGCTGGGCCGCGCGGGCCCGAGCTTATGATCGGCTGACCGAGGCCGCTTCGACGCGCGAGGCCAAGCGGGCCGACTATGCGGCGGCGGGGGTCCGGGGCTGCGACACGGCGGCGGAAGCCGTCGCCGGGGCCGGAGCGGCAGTCTCCCTCGTCACCGCCGATCAGGCCCTGGCGGTCGCGACGGAGGCGGCGCGGTCGATCGCGCCGGGCGCCCTCTATCTGGATCTGAACAGCGTGGCGCCCGAAACCAAGCGGTCGGCGGCGCGGGCCGTCGAGGCGGCCGGCGGCCACTATGTCGACGTCGCGGTGATGTCGCCGGTCCAGCCCGCGGCCCTGGCCTCGCCCCTGCTGCTCAGCGGGGCGAAGGCGGATGAGGCCGAGGCCCTGCTGGCGTCGCTGGGCTTCAGCAAGATCCGGGTGGTCGGGTCGCTGGTCGGGCGCGCCTCGTCGATCAAGATGATCCGCTCGGTCATGATCAAGGGTCTGGAGGCCCTGAGCGCCGAATGCGTGCTGGCCGCCAGCGAGGCGGGAGTGCTGGACGAGGTCGTGGCCTCGCTGGACGCCAGCTGGCCGGGAGCCGACTGGGGCAAACGCGCCGACTACAACCTCGACCGGATGATGGTCCACGGCCTGCGCCGCTCCGCCGAAATGGAGGAGGTGGTGCGAACGTTGGAGGACCTGGGCGTCGGCGCGGAGATGAGCCGGGGCACGGTGGCGCGCCAGGCGGCCGTCGGGGCTCTGGGCCTGAAGACGCCGCCGCAAGGGCTGATCGCCAAGATCGCCGCCCTGCTGCAGAAGAGGGCCAGGGCCGCATGACGCTGATCATCGATTGCCACGGCCATTATACGACCGCGCCCGAGGCCCACACGGCGTGGCGCGAGGCGCAGGTAGCCGCGTTTAAGGCTGGACAGCCGGCGCCCGCCTATCCTGAAATCTCCGACGCCGAGATCCGCGAGACCATCGAGCAGAACCAGCTCAAGCTTCTGCGCGAGCGCGGCGCCGACCTGACCATCTTCTCGCCGCGCGCCTCGACCATGGCGCCGCACGTCGGGGACGAGGCGGTCAGTCTGGAGTGGGCGCGGCGCTGCAACGATCTGATCGCGCGGGTGGTGGGCCTCTACCCCGAGACCTTCGCCGGGGTCTGTATGCTGCCCCAGTCGCCCAGGGCCGACCTGACCGGCTCGATCGCCGAGCTGGAGCGGTGCGTCAACGAGCTGGGCTTCGTAGGCTGCAACCTGAACCCCGATCCGGGCGGCGGCCATTTCCAGCACCCGCCCCTGACCGACCGCTACTGGTATCCGTTCTTCGAGACGATGGTGGCGCTGGACGTGCCGGCGATGATCCACGTCTCGGGCAGCTGCAACCCCGCCCTGCACGCCACGGGCGCCTATTACATCGCCGCCGACACCGTCGCCTTCATGCAGCTGATCGAGGGTGACCTGTTCAGGGACTTCCCGACGCTGAGGCTGATCATCCCGCACGGCGGCGGGGCCGTGCCCTATCACTGGGGGCGCTATCGGGGGCTGGCCGACATGCTGAAGAAGCCCGAGCTGGACGGGCATCTGATGAACAACGTCTTCTTCGACACCTGCGTCTATCACCAGCCCGGCGTCGACCTGCTGGCCGAGGTGATCGAGACCAAGAACATCCTGTTCGGCTCGGAAATGGTCGGCGCCGTGCGCGGCATCGACCCGCGCACCGGCCAGTATTTCGACGACACCAAACGCTATGTCGATGCGCTCGACATCTCGGCCGAACGCAAGCACGCGATCTTCGAGGGCAATGCGCGCCGCGTCTTCCCGCGTCTGGATGCTATCCTGAAGGGGCAGGGCCGATGAGCGAGAGCCAGCCGTCGAAGCAGGACATCCACGCCTATCTGGCGGAGCTGGAGGACATCCCCGGCACCCGGGTGTTCACGGCCGCTCGCGCGCGCAAGGGCTACTGGCTGAACCAGTTCTGCATGACCCTGATGAAGGCCGACAACCGCGAGCGGTTCCGGGCCGACGAGCGCGCCTATCTGGACGAATGGCCGATGACCGAGGCCCAGAAACAGGCGGTGCTCAAGCGCGACTACAACGCCGCCCTCGACGAAGGCGGCAACATCTACTTCCTGGCCAAGGTCTTCTTCACCGACGAGATCAGCTTCCTGCAGGCCGTGGGGACCATGACCGGGATGAGCCCGGCCGACTATCAGGCGATGATGCTGGCGGGCGGGCGCTCGCCCGTCGGCCTGCGCTCCAAGAAGGATCCCTACTGATGGCCCGGATCACCGCCGGCGTCGCGTCCAGCCACATCCCGGCCCTGGGCGCGAGCATCGACCTCGGCAAGACCGGCGAGCCCTATTGGGCGTCCTGCTTCGCTGGCTTCGACTGGACCCGCGCCTGGGAAGAGGCCCAGAAGCCGGACGTGGTGATCCTGGTTTTCAACGACCACGCCTCGGCGTTCGACATGAACATCATCCCGACCTTCGCGATCGGCTGCGGCGAGCGCTACGCCTCGGCCGACGAGGGCTGGGGGCCGCGCCCGGTGCCCGACGTCATCGGCGATCCGGACCTGGCCTGGCACATCGCCCAGAGCTGCATCCTGGACGAGTTCGACATGACCATCGTCAACACCATGGACGTGGACCATGGCCTGACGGTGCCGCTGAGCCTGATGTTCGGACAGCCGGAGGCGTGGCCCTGCAAGGTGGTGCCGCTGGCGGTCAATGTGGTCACCTATCCGCCGCCGACGGGCAATCGCTGCTACGCTCTGGGCGAGGCCATCGCCCGCGCCGTGGCGTCGTATCCCGAGGACCTGAACGTCCAGATCTGGGGCACGGGCGGGATGAGCCATCAGCTGCAGGGACCGCGCGCCGGCCTGATCAACGCCGAGTGGGATCAGCGCTTCCTCGACGACCTAACCGCCGATCCGCAGCGCCTGCGCCACATCCCGCACATCGAATACCTGCGCGAGACCGGGTCGGAAGGCATCGAGCTGGTCATGTGGCTGATCATGCGCGGGGCGCTGGGCAAGGGCGTCAAGGAACTGCACCGGCACTACCATGTGCCCGCGTCGAACACCGCGGTCGGGCACATCGTGCTCGAACCGACCGACTGACTTTCGGAGACCTCCCCATGAAGATCGCACTCGCCGGCGCCGGCGCCTTCGGTGAAAAGCACCTGGACGGGCTGAAGCTGATCGACGGCGTCGAGGTCGTCAGCCTGGTCAGCCGGAATCTGGACGCCACCCGGGCCGTCGCGGACAAATACGGCATCGGCCACGCCACGACGGAACTGTCCGAGGCCCTGGCCCTGCAGGACGTCGATGCGGTGATCCTGTGCACCCCGACCCAGATGCACGCCGCCCAGGCCATCCAGTGCATGGAGGCCGGCAAACATGTGCAGGTCGAGATCCCGTTGGCCGACAGTCTGGCAGACGCGGAAGCCGTGCTGGCCAAACAGCAGGAGACGGGTCTGGTCTGCATGGTCGGCCATACCCGGCGCTTCAATCCGAGCCACCAGTTCATTCACAACAAGATCCGGGCGGGCGAACTGAACCTCCAGCAGATGGACGTCCAGACCTATTTCTTCCGGCGCAAGAACATCAACGCCAAGGGCGAGCCGCGCAGCTGGACCGACCACCTCCTGTGGCACCACGCGGCCCATACGGTGGACCTGTTCGCGTACCAGTGCGGACCGATCGTCAAGGCCAACGCCATCGAGGGGCCGATCCATCCCGAGCTCGGCATCGCCATGGACATGTCGATCCAGCTGAAGAGCGAAAGCGGGGCGATCTGCACCCTGTCGCTGTCGTTCAACAACGACGGGCCGCTGGGGACCTTCTTCCGCTACATCGGCGACAACGGCACCTGGATCGCGCGCTACGACGATCTGGTCACCGGCCGCGAGGAGCCGGTCGATGTGTCGAAGGTCGACGTCTCGATGAACGGCATCGAGCTGCAGGATCGGGAGTTCATCGCCGCCATCCGCGAGGGGCGCGAGCCGAACAGTTCGGTGGCCCAGGTCCTGCCCTGCTACCGGGTGCTGGACCAGCTGGAACGGCAGCTGAAGGCCTGATTGGCCGGGTTTCAGTCCTGCAGGGCGGGGCGGAAGCGGCTCTGCGCCGCCAGCCGCGCCTGGGTGTTCACCGCCGAATAGCCGTCATAGCCGCGCCGCTGGACGAACTCGAAGAAGACCCCCTTGTCGAGGGCGCGGGTGTAGATCTGGAACACCTCGCCGTCGTCGCCCCGGTCGTAGAGGATATTGCCCGCGCGCATCCGCTCCAGCACCTCGGGCGCGATGTCGAACCGGGCGGCGAGGTCGTCGTGGTAGTTCGCCGAGATCTCCAGAATGGGTGCGCCGAGCGCTGCCAGCCGTTCGGCGGCGGCGAAGATGTCGTCGGTGGCGATGGCGATATGCTGCACCCCGGCGCCGAAGCTGCGGTGGATGAAGCGCGAGGCCAGGGTCTGGCCGGCGTGGGCGCCGATCAGCATGAAGCGCAGGCCGCGATCGGGCGCCTCGACCGCCTGGTTGGCGACCAGACCCAGGGGGTCGGCCACCTCGGCCATGCGGGTTCGGTCGATCCGGAACAGGGCGCAATAGAAGAGCTGCCAGGACAGGAACTCTTCGTGCTGCATGGACTGGGACAGGTGGTCGATGCCGCTGATGTGGCCGTCCAGCGCGTCCGGGGCTTCGGCCTCCGCCGCCTCGAACTCGACCGTCCAGGGGGAAGGGCCTTTGGCGTCGACCAGATGGATCAGGGCGGCGCCGACGCCGCGGATGGCGGGCATGGGCAGGCGGGGCGGGGCGACGGTGGTCGGAAAGACCTCCATGCCCAGGGCCTCGGCGCGCGCGAGGGCGGCGGCGGGATCGTCGACCGTCACTCCGATGGCGCAGACCGAGGGGCCGTGCAGCAGCCGGTAGCTGGCCGCGAAGCCGGTCTGTTCGCGGTTGATGACGATATGGACCTGCCCCAGCCGCCAGTGTTCGACCGCCATCGTGCGGTGCAGGCCCGCCTTGATGAAGCCGAGGGCGGTCAGCATGGCCCGCATGGGTTCGGCCTCGACCTCGGTCATGGCGAACTCGACAAAGGCGGGGCCGGCGGCGGGCACGCGGGGAGCGACGGCGGTCGCCTTCGGAGCGATGGCCTCCTCGACGAGGACCAGCGAGCGCTTGCCGTCCCTGGCGATCTGGCGCGCGGACCAGGCGCGGAAGTCGTCGTTGAAGATCTCGAGGCTCAGCGGACCGTCATAGCCGCGCCGGGCCAGGGTCTCGACATAGGCGTTGACCGCGAACTCGCCCTGACCGGGCATGCAGCGGTGGTGCCGGCTCCAGGACAGATGGTCCATCTGCAGACGCGGGGCGTCGGCGACCTGAACGAGGACGATCTTCGCCGGATCGATGGCCTCAAGGCTCTCGATCGGGATGTCGCGGGACAGGGAGTGGAAGGTGTCGAGGATGATGCCGATCGAGGGGTGGTCGACGGCCCGAACGATGTCCCAGACCTGTCGATGGTCGTTGATGTGACGGCCCCAGGCGAGGGCTTCATAACCGACGCGCAGACCCCGGACCGCGGCGCGGTCGCCCAGGTCGCGGAAGTCGTCGGCGATGCGGGCCGGGTCGCCCGACGCCTCGGGATGCAGGCTGCTGCAGACCAGCATGTCCCGGGCGCCCAAGGTCTGCATCAGGTCGAATTTGCGTTCCGCCCGGTCGAAGACCTTGGCCCGCAGGGCGCCCGACAGGCCCTCGAAATCGCGGAAAGGCTGCCAGGCGGTGCAGACGAGGCCCAGGTCGCGGATCATGCGGGCGATGGTCCCGGGCGTCTCCGGACTGCCGATCAGATCAGCCTCGAAGATCTCGACGCCGGCGAAGCCGGCTTCGGCGATGGCCGCCAGCTTCTCGGTAAGGGACCCGCTGACGGACACGGTCGCGATGGAATGAAGCATGGGGTCCCCGTCGCCAGTGAGCGTCTGTCAGCGTTGTTGCGCGGGCCGGGGCCTTCGATCAAAGATCAAGTTTTTCGTATTCAATAACTCTCAGTTATGGGGCTCCGATGCTGAACCTGCGCCAGATCGAGGTGTTCCGGGCGGTCATGACGACCAAGTCGGTCAGCGGCGCGGCGCGCATGCTGAACTGTTCCCAGCCCGGGGTCAGCCGCCTGCTCAAGCACACGGAATCGCGGCTGGGCTTCGCCCTGTTCGAGCGCGGGGCAGGGGGGATGATCCCGACGCGCGAGGCCGAGCGCATCTTCCGCGAGGTCCAGGCCATCTATGGCGTCATGAACGACCTCGACGGCTTGCTGGAGCGGATCCGCACCGGCGAGAGCCATGAGTTCAAACTGGGCGCCTCGCCCTCGCTCTCGAACCACATGGTGCCGGCGATCCTGCGCAAGCTGGTCGACCAGTTCCCGGAGCTGCGCATCCAGTTCGACGTCCTGCCGGTCGACGAGATCTCGGACTATCTGGTGCGCGAGCGGGGCGAATATGCGCTGAGCGTGTTCGACGTCAGCCATCCGAACATCGAGAGCCGCATCATCGGGCGGGGAAGGCTGGTCGCGGCCCTGCCGCCCGGCCACCGCCTCGCCGACCGCACCGTCATCTCGGCCCAGGACCTGGCGGGAGAGCGCATCATCGGGCTGCGGGAGGCCTCGCCGCACGGCCAGCTGGCCCGCGATCTGATGGCCGACGTCGAGCCTGGCCTGAACCGCGCCACCACCGTCCGCTTCGCCGAAACGGCCTGCGCCTTCGTGCGCCAGGGGCACGGCATCGCCCTGGTCGACGAATTCACGATTCGAGGATTTCCGTCGGACGAGCTGGTCATCGTCGGTTTCGACCGGGCGCTGACCATGCCGGTCTATCTGCATCGCGGCAAATTCGCGCCGAGGTCGAAGATCGGTCGACGCTTCGAAGAGCTGACCGAGGAGTTTGTCGCAAATCATCCAATGGATTAGGCCGGAAACCGCGCGCCCGCCTCATAACTCGCCGTTATGGGAAGCGCCTGTTTTGGTATTTGCGTTAGCGGCGCGCTTCACAGCCAATACCCCTCAAGAGCCGGTTTGAAAATCGGCCGCCAAAAACCGCCACACGCTCTGCGGGTGGCTTTTCCTGAGGGGGAAACCTGGATGCTGAACCACCTGTCGACCAAGTCACGCCTGATGATGGCGGCCTGCTCCCTGATCATGGTTCCGGGCGCGGCCTTGGCCCAAAGCGCCACGCCGGAACCGGCGCAGGAAGAGGCCACGACCGTGGGCGAAATCGTCGTCACGGCCAACAAGCGCAAGGAGTCCCTGCAGGACGTCCCGGCCAGCGTGGCCGTGATCTCGGAAGAGACGCTCGAGAACGCCCAGATCGCCAATCCGCAGGACTTTCCCCAGCTGGCGCCGACGCTGAACTTCCAGGCGGCGGACGAGGCCCGGCTGTTCAACTTCTCGATCCGCGGGATCGGCACGGAATCCTTCTCGGTCGGGGTCGAGCCCAGCGTGGCGACGATCATCGACGGCGTCGTCTACACCCGCCCCGGCGCCGCCTTCGACGGCCTGGCCGACATCGAACAGGTCGAGGTCCTGAACGGGCCGCAGGGCACGCTGCAGGGCAAGAACGCCTCGGCCGGCGCGGTCAATATCGTCACCCGCCGCCCCAATCGCGACCACTTCGAAGGCCGCGCCTCCCTGACCCTGGCGGAGGGCAACGAGCACCGGGGCGAGCTGAGCCTGACGGGCCCGATCAGCGACACCCTGGCGTACCGGCTGTACACCTACTACCGCGAGAATGACGGCCAGGTGCGCGACATCAAGACCGGCGACACGGTCAATAACGTCGAGAGCTACGGCGTGCGCGGCAAGCTGGAGTGGGAGCCGCGTGCGGGGATCAACTTCCTGCTGGCCGCCGACGCCTCCAAGCGGATCGCCGACTGCTGCGCCGAGCCGCTGCGCGTCGCCGCCGCCTCGGGCAATGTCACCGCCGCCTTCACCGGCACCCCCGTCGGGCCGGACAATGAATACGTCAATCTGAACACGGTGCAGGAAGGTTCGCAGGAGAACCGGGGCGTCTCGCTGGAGGGCAATTTCGACGTCTTCGGCGACATGACCCTGACGTCGCTGACCGCCTATCGCGAGTTCCGGGACTATGCCATCCGCGACCGGGACGGCACCAACGCGCCCTTCACCGGGGTCACGGCCCAGCAGCTCTATAGCGCCACAGTCCCGGGCATCAGCCAGGCGGACGCCATGACCCGGCTGTCGGCCCTGCTGCTCAATCCGATCGACCGCGCGTCGCGCAACGGCGTCTTCGGCGAGAGCAACAGCCTGGAGCTGAACAACACCTTCTCGCAGGAATTCCGACTGACCTCGCCGGTCTATGAGCACTACGACTTCATCCTGGGCGCCTTCTACTACGACTCCTTCGTCGAGCGGGACCTGACCATCGCGGGCGTGCGGTCCAACATCGCCGGCAACGTCGTCTTCCCGACCCCGACCACGGTCGTGGTGGCGCGCGACACGGCCTATGTGCTGGCCGACATGATCACCGAGGTCGAGACCACCAACCAGGCGGTGTTCGGCAATCTGAACGTCCGGCCCTTCGGCGGCCTGACCCTGACCGGCGGCTTCCGCTATCTGAAGGAAGACCTCGACTGGTATCACCGCAAGGTCACCGGCCCGAACGGCGACCACATCGGCGGCGGCGTCGGCACCAATCCGGCCGGACAGGTCGCGCCGGGCGCCAACGTCGGCACCCCGGCCTTCAACTTCCGCCGCAGCTACAGCGACAGCGAGCTGATCGGGAAGCTGTCGGCCCGCTATGAGTTCACCGACGACCTGACCGCCTATGCGTCCTGGGCCAAGGGCTACAAGGGCGAGGCGGTCGATGCCGACATGTACCTGACCCAGGACGGCTTCAACACCTCGCCGGTCGCGCCGGAAACGTCGCGGTCGTGGGAGGTTGGCTTCAAGGGGCGGTTCTTCGAGCGCCGCCTGTCGATCAACGTCGACTACTACAACACCCGGTTCGAGGGGTATCAGACCACCTCGGCGGGTTCGGACGGCTCGGGCGCGCCCGTGCTGCGGTCGGCGGGCGAGCTGGACACCAGCGGGTTCGAGGGCGACATCACCTTCTACCCGATGCCGGGTCTGACGCTGTCGGGGAATTTCCTGTTCGCGGACAACCAGTTCGGCGACCTGTTCGTCAGCGGCGTGAACGTGAAGGGCGGCATGCCCCTGAACGCGCCCGACACCAAATACGGCTTCAGCGGCACCTATAACTTTGACGTCGCCGGCTGGGGCATGATGGTCAACGGCAACTACGCCTGGACCTCGGAGACCCTGTTCACCAACCTGGCCGACGCAAACAACCCGAACTCGGTCTGGCTGCGGCCCTCGTACGGGGTGGCCAATCTGAGCCTCGCGGCCTCGTCGCCGGACGACCGCTACAAGGTCACCGTCTTCGTCAAGAACCTGTTCGACGAGCAATACGTCGCCGGCCTGCGCCGGATCTCGGGTTCGGTCGGCGGCGCGGGGGCGGTGGCCCAGGCCCTGCCGCGCGACTTCCACCGCTATGTCGGCGTCACCCTGACCGCCAACTTCTAGTTCCTTCGACCTCTCGCGGGCAGCGGCGACGCCGTTGCCCGCGTCTCTTTTTCCAGCGTTCGGATCGGGTAACTCATGGCGTATTCACAGGGCTCATCGGATGTGACCGATGGGCCGATCCGCTGCAGTCGCTGGACCTTCAAGGCCTTCATCGCGGTGGCCCTGTGCTTCGTCATCAACATGATCGACGGCATGGACATCGTGGCCATGTCCTATGTCGGCCCGGCCCTGAGCCGCGACTGGAGCCTGTCGCCCAGCACCCTGGGTCTGGTGTTCAGCGCGGGTCTGGGCGGGATGGCGATCGGCTGTTTGCTGGTGGCGCCGCTCGCCGACCGGTTCGGGCGCAAGCCCCTGATCATGACCGCCCTGACCCTGATGTCGATCGGCATGGTCGCCTGCGGCTTCGTCACCAATGTCTATGAGCTGATGGCGGCCCGGGTCGTGGTCGGCGCCGGCATCGGCACGGTCCTGACCACCATGGCGGCCCTGACCGCCGAGGTCGCCCCGCCGAAATATCGCAGCCTGGCGGTCGGCATCGTCCAGGGCGGCTATCCGCTGGCGGCGGTGGGGACGGGGCTGGTGGTCGCCGCCCTGTTGCCGACGCACGGCTGGCAGCTTCTGCTGCTCTGGGCCGGTGTGCTGACGGTCGTCATGCTGCCGGCCGCTTACCTGATCCTGCCGAAGACCTCGCCCGAGGCCCTGCGTGCGCTCAAGGCGACCTCGTTCGGGGCGCTGGTGTCGAAGGGCTTCCTGAAGAACACCCTGCTGCTGTGGATCGCGGTCTTCTCCGGCTTCATGGTGCTCTACTACATCGTCAGCTGGGTGCCGCGTCTGGCCATCCAAGCGGGTCTGTCCGAGACCAACGGCATCTATGCCGGCACCCTCTACAATCTCGGCGCCTTCGTCGGGACGGTGATCATGAGCAGCCTGTCGGTGCGGCAGCCGCTGACCCGGATCATTCCGACCTTCCTCGTCGGCGCGACCATCGCCATGCTGGTCTTCGGAATGGTCCCCATGTCGGTGGCCCTGACCCTGTTCACCGCCTTCATGATCGGGGTGCTGCTGCAGGGCGGGTTCAACGGCATCTATCCTCTGGCGGCCTCCGTCTATCCCGAGGGGGTGCGGGCGACCGGCATCGGCTGGGCCTATGGCATCGGACGGGGCGGGGCGGTCATCGGCCCGTGGCTGGGCGGCTATCTGATCGCCACGGGAGCGTCGCTGCCGATCCTGTTCGGCGTCTATGCCGTGCCCATGCTGATCTGCGCCGCCGCCACCCGCCTGACCACGCCCGCGGAGCCGACGCATGTCAAAGGCTGACCGTTTCCTGATCGGCCTCGTCGGCGACGGCATCCAGTTTTCCAGAAGCCCGGACCTGCACCACGCGGAGGCGGCGGCCCAGGGACTGGCGGTGCATTACCAGCTGATCGACATGGCCGCGCTGGGGCTGGGCGTGGCGGATTTGGCCGAGGTGCTGGGCTGGGCCGAACGGCTGGGCTTCTCGGCCTTCAACATCACCCATCCCTACAAACAGGCCGTCCTGCCGTTGCTGAGCGAGCTGTCGCCCGAGGCGGCGGTGCTCGGGGCGGTCAATACGGTGGTGGTGCGCGACGGACGGCGGATCGGGCACAACACCGACTGGGTCGGCTTCGCCCATTCGATGACCGAGGGCCTGCCGGGCGCCGACCTGATCCGCGTCGCCGTGATCGGGGCGGGTGGGGCCAGCGCGGCCATCTGCTACGCCCTGCTGAGCCTCGGGGCGCGGGAGATCCGTCTCTTCGACCCCGCACGCGAGCGGGCCGAGGCGCTGGCGGCCCATATGGCCATCGCCTGGCCGGGACGGACCGTTTCGGCCCAGCCGAGCGCGGAGGCGGCCTGCGAAGGCGTGACGGGCATGGTCCAGACCAGCCCGATCGGGATGAAGACCTATCCGGGCATGCCCCTGTCGGCGGACCTGATCCCCGGCGGGATCTGGGCGGCGGACATCATCTATACGCCGGCGGAGACCGAGTTCCTGAAGGCCGCCAGGGCGAGGGGGTGCGCCACCCTGAGCGGGATCGGCATGGTTGTCGGCCAGGCGGCGAAGTCGTTCGAGGTCTTCACCGGACGCACGGCCGACCTCACGCGAATGCGAGCCCTCTTCGAGGAGCCGAAAGCCTAGCGGTCGCCGACCGAATAGCTGGCGGTCAGGCCGTCGGCAGCGACGTGGGCCTCGACCATCTTGCCGCCTTCCAGCAGACCGTGATCAAACGGACGCCGGTCGAAGACCTGGAACTTGATGTCCGTGTCCGGCCGGGTCGTCGTCGTGTAGCGGTAGAGCGTCGGGTCCGAGGCGTCGGGGGCCAACCGGGCGATGATCTCGTTGGAGCCCAGGAAGTCGCCCCACAGCCACAGCGGCCCCGTTTCGCCGGCAGGACGGCGGATGGTCAGGGTGATGGGCGCCGGCTCCTGATAGGTCGCCTGGGCGAAGGTGGCGGCCGGGGTCGGCTCATTGCCGTTGCGCCAGTCGAAATACGTCGAGTTCTCCCAGTTAGAACCCTGGCCCCAGCGGGTGGAGCAGGAGGTCGAGACCCAGGCCGGCTCCCAGTAGACCACGCCGACGCCGCCCGCGAACTTCACGCGCTGGGTCAGGTCGATCATATACTGGCGCTGGCCCTCATAGGTCGCGGGATAGCCGGGCAGGAGGGAGTCCTCGCCCAGCAGATTCGGAGAACTGTCAGCCGAGTCCGTGGTGAAGGGATAGGCGGTCTCGACCACCACCACCTCGGCCGGATAGCGGTGACGCAGGCGGTTGATGGTCTGTTCCGGACCGTCGAGGCCGCGGGTCGACCATTTGCGATAGTAGCTGACGCCGATCAGGTCGAAGTCGGTGACGCCGTGGGCCCAGGCGGCCGCGAACCAGGGCTCGACGTTCTCGGGCTGGGCGATGTGCAACATGACCAGCGGCTGGATCTTCGACTGGGCGCCGGCGTCGCGGACGGCCTTGATCCCGGCGTTGAGCAGGGCGGCGTTGCGGTCCCAGTTGATGCCGTTGTGGGTGGTCTTCCAGTCGGCCTCGCCCATCAGCTCGGGGTTGGTTTCGTTGCCGACCTGGACCTGGTCGGGCATCAGTCCCTCGGCGTCGAGGGTGCGCAGAGTCTGGAAGGTGTAGTCGTAGACGGCCTGGGACAGGGCCGGGACGTCGTCGCGGATATCTCGCCAGGCGGCGGGCACGATCTGTTTGTCGCCGTCGGCCCAGTCGTCGGAATAGTGGAAGTCGAGCAGGACCTCCATGCCGGCGGCGCGGGCGCGGCGGATGGTCTCGCGGGCGTCGTCGAGGTCGCTGTACTTCGTCCAGTCGGGGTTGTGCCAGATGCGCACCCGGACCAGATTGGTGCCGAGCTCGGCGAACAGCTGGTAGGGATCGCGGGCTTGGCCGTCCTTGCGATAGACGGCGCCGCAGTCTTCCATCTCGTTCACATAGGACAGGTCGGCGCCGAAGTAGAAGGGCGCCGGTCGGCCCGCCTCCTGCGCCTGCGCGGGCAGGGCGAGGAGGGCGGCGAGAGCGGGAAGAAGCAAACGGCGGATCGTCATTCTCCGGAGTTGAGAGGCAAGGGGCCAGGCCGCACAGGTCCTAGTAGCGGAAGGTCGCGTCCAGGCTGAAGCGACGGCCGAAGCGCGTTTCGCTCGCCAGGCGGTTCACGTCGTTGTCGTAGTGAACCCGGACCTCCTCATCCGTCAGATTGCTGGCCTGGAAGCGGAAGCCGACATTGTTGGTCAGCTGGTAGGAGGCGCTGAAGTCGAGGGTGGCCTCGCTTTCCAGCGTCCGCAGGGCCGAGCCGTCCCAACCGGTGATGACGGTGAAGGGGCTGTGGTACTTGTAGCCCAGACGGCTTTCCAGCTTGCCGTCCGAGTACCAGAGGTCGACCGTCGCCGTCTCCTTGGCCAGACCCGTGGACTCCAGCGGATTGTTGGCCGGGTAGAACTCCTTCACGTCCGAATGGACGAAGGCCAGGTTGGCGTAGATGCCGAAGTTCTGGAGCGCCGGGACGAAGCTGAACGGGGTCTGGAACGTCAGTTCGGCGCCGCTGATGCCGCCGCCGTCGCCGTTGAACGGGCCGGTGACGTTGTAGGTCACGCCGTTGATGGTCACCGGTTGGGTCGAATAGCCGATGTGGCTCTCGACGTCCTTGTAGTAGACGGCCGCGGCGAACAGGGCCTCGGGCGCGAAGTAGAATTCGTACGACAGGTCGACCTGGTTGGCGATGTAGGGCTCCAGCAGCGGGTTGCCGGCCGAGCCCGTGGGCGGCGGGGTGGTGTTGTAGAGCGTGCGGCCGGCGCGCAGCTCGTCCAGCGGCGGACGGGCCATGGTGCGGGCCAGGCCGAAGCGCAGTTGCTGACCTTCGGCGAGGGCGAGGGTCAGGTTCAGGCTGGGCAGCAGCTGGAAGTAGTCGTTGTCGATGCTGACCGGGCTCAGGGCGCCGCCGTTGACCGATTCATAGCCGTGGCTGGTGGTGTCGACCTGGACCGCGCGGGCGCCGACGTTGCCGGTGAACGGCAGGTTCATGAAGGTCCCGGCGAACTTGGCCTTCACATAGGCCTCGGCGACGGTCTCATCGACGGACCAGCCGGAGGCGGTGTCGGTGCTGTTGGCGGGCTGGACGAAGCCGCCGATGGCGGCCTTGGCCACGGCGTCGAAGTCGCCGTTGATGAAGGAGGGGGTGTCGAAGTCCGAGACCTTGAAGCTGGTCAGGATGCTGGCCGGCAGGGTCGCGATGATCGGCGCCTGGGTCCAGAAGGTCCGCGTATATTCCTTGGTGCGGTCCGTGACGCGAGCGCCGAACGAAAGCTCGGTGAAGCCGGTGTCGCCGCTGTAGTGCGAGACGTCGAAGCGGGCCGAGGTCAGCTCGTCGGACAGGTTGCCGCCGTCGGCCTGGGCCGGACGATAGCTCTGCAGCGGCTGGTAGGAGGTGTCGCCGGTGTCGAAGCTGGCGTAGGCCGAGGGCGTCTTGCCGGGCGTCATGTCGACGCCGGCCATGGCCGGGTACAGCTCGGTGAAGACCGCCTTCCACATGTTCTCGCGCTCGGCCTTGGAGTAGGCGAGGTCGCCGGTCAGGGTCCAGTCGCCCGAGGTCCACTTGCCGTTCAGGCCTGTGGCGAACAGGGTCTTGTCCTCGGTGTATTTGGCGATGACGTTGGTGACCGAGGCATAGGGCAGGCGCGCCGCCACCACGGTGTTGTTGATGATGGTGTAGGAGGCCGTCGGGTCGCCGTAGGCCCAGGCCGAGCTGCCGCCCCAGTTCCCGTAGGCGCCGTTGTTGCCGTACCAGATCTGGTTCTGGTCCTCGTCGATCTGGATGTCCGAATAGAGGACGTCGAGGTTCAGTTCGAACTGGTCGGACGGCTTCCACTGCAGGGCGCCGTTCACGCCGTTGCGGGTCTCGGTCAGGCGTTTGACCTGGGTCTGGGCGCCCCAGAAGGTCGCGTCCAGATCGCCGTCGCCGTCGACGTCGCCGGGCGTGCCGCCGGTCGCCGCGTCGTTCCAGCCCCAGCCTTCGAAGGTCGAATAGCCGTTCTTCTGGACCTGATGGGTGGCGCCGAGGGCGAGGCCCAGGGTGTCCGAGACCGGGTGGGTGACGTTGGCGCTCAGGCGATAGCCGGTCGGGTCGTAGTCAGGCAGGTCCTTGCCCGCGTCATAGTAGACCACGCCGGCGGTGCCGACGAACTCGGGGCCGCGATAGTCGAGCGGGCGCACGGTGCGGATGTCGATGGTGCCGGCGATGCCGCCCGAGACCAGATCGGCCGACTGCGACTTGTAGACCTGCACGCCCGAGACGATTTCGGACGGATAGATTTCCCAGCGGATGTTGCGGTCCGGCTCGGACGAGGCGACCTCGCGGCCGTTGACGAGGCCGAGTACCAGACGCGGGCCGAGGCCACGGATGGCGGCCTGGCTCTGGTTGCCGCGGTCGCGGGTGCCGTTGATGCCAGGCAGGCGAACCAGTTCCTCGGCGATGGTCACGTTCGGCAGCTGGCCGATGTCCTGCGAGGAGATGGCCTCGATGACGAGGTCGGAATTGCGCTTCACCCCGATGGCGCTGCGCAGCGAGCCGCGGATGCCGGTGACGACGACTTCGTCGACCTGGGCGGCGTCATCGGTCTGCGGAGCCGGAGCCGTCTGGGCGAAGGCCGGCGCGGCGGCGGTGAACAAGGCGGCGGCGGAGACGCCGGCTGCGATGAGGGTCTTTCTCTTGATGGTCATGGTGTCCTCCCCTGGTGTCGCCTGATTTCAGGTCGATTGTCTGATGGTGGTGGCGTCGAGCCGCAGGACGGCGGGGCGAAGGCCCTCGGCGCGTGCGGTGACGGTGACGGCGCCGCCCGTGCGGCCGGCTTGAAGGATGGCCTGGGCCAGTCCGTTGAAGAGTTTGCGGCGGTCGGCGCGGTCGGCCTCATGGCTGACCGGATTGCCGTTGCCGACGCCGATGACGCGGGCGTCGCCCGTGACCTCGAACACGACCAGATCGTCGGCGCGCGGGCAGGGCCGGCCACGGTGGTCGACCACGCTCGCGGTGATCATGCCCACGTCCTCGCCGTCGGCCTTGAGGGCGTTGCGGTCCACCGACAGGGTCAGGGCGGCCGGGGCGCCGGCGGTCTCGCGCCGCCGGGTCGCGACCAGACGGCCGTTCTTCCAGCCGCGCGCCTCCAGCACGCCGGGGGCGTAGGGGACCATCCAGGCCAGGTGGCGATTGGCGACGACGTCCTTCGCCCCGACCGAACGGCCGTTCAGGAACAGCTCGACGCGGTCGAGATTGGAATGGACCCAGACCTCGACGTCCTGGCCCTCGCGGCCTTCCCAGTTCCAGTGCGGGAAGAGGTGCAGCAGGGGCTCCGGCCGCCACCAGGCGCGGTAGTACCAGAAATTGTCCTTCGGGAAGCCGCAGGAGTCCATGGCGCCGAAGTAGGAGCCGACGCTGGGCCAGCGGGCGTAGGGCGTGGGCTCGCCGCGATAGTCGAAGCCGGTCCAGATGAAGCCGCCGGCGATGTAGGGGCGCTCCGCCGCGATGGTCCACCACTCCTCGGCGGTCGAGGCCCACCAGGGGTGTTCGCGGTCATAGGCCGGGACGATGTGGCCCGGGACGTCCAGGACGTATTCGCCGCGGGTCGAGACGGTGCTGCCCGTCTCCGTGCCCATGATCGGCTGGTTCGGGAAGCGGGCGTGATAGCCCTCCATCTGGGGCGTGCGGTAGTTGAAGCCGAGGATGTCGACGACGCGCGAGACGCCGGTGTCGAAGTCCTGATCCTTGGCCGCCGTGACGGGGCGGGAAGGGTCCAGCCGATTGATCAGCCGCTTCATGGTGCGGGCGACGGCGGCGCCGGTCTCCGTCCCCTGAATGGCCTGTTCTTCATTGCCGATCGACCAGGCGATGACGGAGGGACGGTTGCGATCGCGGCGGACGAGGGTCGCCAGTTCCTTCATCGACTCGTCGTCGGAGGACATGCGCCGGGTCTCGGCGATGACGAGCATGCCCAGCCGGTCGCAGGCGTCCATCAGCTCGGGCGTCGCCGGATTGTGCGAGGCGCGGTAGGCGTTGCAGCCCATGGCCTTGAGCTGAAGGATCCGCCAGTCCTGCAGCGCGTCCGGGATGGCCGCGCCGACACCGGCGTGGTCCTGATGGCAGCAGGCGCCGAGCAGCTTCAGCGGTTCGCCGTTCAGCAGGAAGCCGCGCCTGGCGTCGAAGACGGCGGAACGGACGCCGAAGGCGGTCTCGGTGCGGTCCACGACCACGCCATCGACCTCGACCTCGGTCGTCAGGCGGTGCAGCTGCGGGTCGGCGGGCGACCACAACGGGGCGGTGGGCCAGCGCAGCTCGGCCTCGACCTTGCCGTCGGTCCAGCCCTCGAGCGCGAGCGGCGTCTCGGCACGGGCCAGTTCCAGACCGTTGGGCGCGGAGACGACGGCGCGGACCGTAGCGGTGCGCGGGGCGTCGGCCTGGTTGCGGACGGCGATCTCGACCTTGCCGACAGCGCCGGAGCCGCGCGGCTCTGACTGGATGAAGGCGCCGTTGGGGGCGATGTGCAGGGGGGCGGTCGCGGTCAGCCAGACGTGGCGATAGAGGCCCGCGCCCTCATAGAACCAGCCTTCGCCGAGGCTGGCGTCGACGCGGACGACCAGCCAGTTGTCCTGACCCGGGCGAGCGACGTCGGTGATGTCGGCGGTGAAGGGGGTGTAGCCGCCCGCATGCTCGTCGACGATGATGCCGTTCACGAAGACGACCACGTCGCGGAAGGCGCCGTCGAACTCCAGGCCCAGACGCTGGCCGGCCCAGTCCGCCGGGATGTCGAGCTTGCGGCGATACCAGCCGACGCTGTTTTCGGGGTGGTCGCGGCCCAGAGCCTTGTAGCCGTGGGCGGCGCGGGGATCGTCCTGATCGTCCTGATCGTCCTTGAAGCCGCCGGGACCCGGATCGTAGGGCAGGTCGATGGCCCAGTCGTGCGGGACCTGAACCGTGGCCCAGGCGGAATCGTCGAAGCCGGCGAGGGCGGCCAGGGCGATGGGCGAACTCTCCGAACCGCCGGTCTTGGCATAGGTCCGCTGGTCGCGGCCGAAGCCGAAATCCTTGTCCATGTCGGCGGCGTGGCCGAGCGCGTGCTTCCAGTCGAAAGCCAGCTTCACGCGGCGACGCGCGGTGGTGGCTTCGGCAGAGGCGACGGCGGGAAGGGCGAGGGAGGAGGCGACAGCCAGAACGCCCGCGCCCTGCATCAGGACGCGGCGATCAACCACGGTCGATTGTGAAACCTCGCGCTTCAACGCAGCGCCTCCCTGATGTGCTCAGGCCTGTTCCCGACCTCTTGCAGGCAGGAAACCGCCGAGCGGAACTTCTGTCAATAAAATAATTTTCATATGCGACGCGACGCGTCGTGAAAACTGTTGTCCTGGCTGCCGCTAGTGGCTGTCGCGGGGCAGGCCGAGGGTGTCGATGATGCGGTGGTATTTCACGGCGGGTTCGAGCACGGCGCCGGTCTCCAGCTGCCCGACCATGGACCGCTGGATCTCCTGCCAAGGCGTCTGGGAGGCGGGGTAGGCATAGCCGCCCGCCGCCGTGAGCGTCTCGCGCCGCTCCGCCAGCTCCGCATCGGGGATCAGGATGTCGGCCCGGCCGGTGTTGAGGTCGATGCGCACCCGGTCGCCGGTCTGGATCAGGGCGATGTTGCCGCCCGCCGCCGCCTCGGGCGAGGCATTGAGGATGGAGGGGCTGCCCGAGGTGCCCGACTGGCGGCCGTCGCCGATGCAGGCCAGCGCCGTGATCCCCTTTTTGATCAGGTGGGCGGGCGGCCGCATGTTCACGACCTCTGCCGCGCCCGGATAGCCGATGGGGCCGGCGCCGCGCATGACCAGCACGGTGTGTTCGGTGATCCCCGTCGCCGGGTCGTCGATGCGGTGGTGATAGTCCTCGGGCCCGTCGAATACGACCACGGGGCCCTCGAAGGCGTTGAGGTCGTCCGGATTGGACAGATAGCGCTCACGGAACTCGGGCGAGATGACGCTGAGCTTCATGATCGCCGAGTTGAACAGGCTGCCGCTCAGAATGACGAAGCCGGCGTCGGTCTTGAGCGCGGTGTCGAAGGTGCGGATGACGTCGGGCAGAACGATCTCCGCGTCCTTGCAGTTCTCGCCCATGGTCTTGCCGTTGACGGTCAGGGCGCCCTCGTGGATCAGCCCCTGACGCATCAGTTCGGCGACCACGGCCGGGACGCCTCCGGCCTGGTGATAGTCCTCGCCCAGATAGGCGCCGGCGGGCTGGAGATTGACCAGCAGGGGGACGTGCAGTCCCTTGGTCTGCCAGTCCTCCAGCGGCACATCGACATGGGCGTGACGGGCCAGGGCCGTCAGGTGGATCGGGGCGTTGGTCGAGCCGCCGATGGCCGAGTTGACCACGATGGCGTTGTGGAAGGCCTCTTTGGTCAGAATGTCCGAAGGCTTCAGATCCTCGCGGACCATGTCGACGATACGCCGGCCGGTTTCATAGGCGACCTGGGCGCGCTCGCGGTAGGGCGCGGGGATGGCGGCCGAGCCGGGGAGGGACATGCCCAGCGCCTCGGCCAGCGAGTTCATCGTCGTCGCCGTGCCCATGGTGTTGCAGTAGCCGACGGACGGCGCCGAGGTGGCGACCAGGTCGATGAAGCCTTCGTAGTCGAGATCGCCGCGCGCCATCATCTCGCGGGCCTTCCAGATGATGGTGCCCGAGCCGGTGCGTTCGCCGCGGTGCCAGCCGTTCAGCATCGGGCCGACCGACAGGGCGATGGCGGGCATGTCCACGGTGGCGGCGGCCATCAGACAGGCAGGGGTGGTCTTGTCGCAGCCGATGGTCAGGACGACCCCGTCCAGCGGATAGCCGTAGAGGCTCTCGACCAGGCCGAGGTAGGCGAGGTTGCGGTCGAGACCCGCGGTCGGGCGCTTGCCGGTCTCCTGGATCGGATGGACCGGGAATTCCATGCAGATGCCGCCGGCTTCGCGGATGCCTTCACGGACGCGTTTGGCCAGTTCAATGTGGTGGCGGTTGCAGGGGCTGAGGTCGGAACCGGTCTGGGCGATGCCGATGATCGGCTTGTCCGACTGCAGCTCCTCGCGGGTCAGGCCGTAGTTCAGATACCGCTCCAGATAGAGGGCGGTCATGTCCGGGTTTTCCGGATTGTTGAACCAGGCGCGCGACCGCAGGGGCTTCTTCAGGGGCTTCACAGTCATCAGTTCCAGCCGCCGTCGACGATGTAGTGCTGATTGGTGATGGCGCCGGCTTCGTCGGAACTCATGAAGACCGCGACCTTCGCAATGTCGTCGGGGACGAGGCGGCGCTTCAGGCACTGGTTCTCGTAGATGCTCTTCTCCGTCTCGGGCGTGACCCAGAGCTCGAGCTGGCGCTCGGTCATGATCCAGCCGGGAGCGATGGCGTTCACCCGCACGCCGAATTCGCCGAAGTCGCGGGCGAGGGAGCGGGTCAGGCCGATGACCGCCGACTTGGAGGCGGTGTAGGCGGGCATGCCGCCCTGGCCGATGACCCAGGAGGTCGAGCCCATGTTGACGATGGCGCCCTTGCCGGTCGCCTGCATATCGGGAAGCACGGCCTGGGCGGCGAAGAACTGGTGCTTCAGGTTTACGGCCATGCGGCCATCCCAGTAGTCCTCGGTGACCTCGAGCGTGGCGTGGCGTTCGTCGTGGGCGGCGTTGTTGATCAGGATGTCGATGGGGCCGAAGGCGTCGCGGACGGTCTGGATCGCGGCCTTGAGCACCGGGATGTCGGTCAGGTCGCACTTCACGAAGCGGGCGTCGGCGCCGAGCTCGGCCTCCAGCCGTTCGCCGCGCGCTACGTCGATGTCGAGGAAGCCGACCTTCGCCTTCTGGGCGATGAAGGACCTTGTGATGGCCTCGCCGATGCCGCCGGCGCCGCCGGTGACGATGACGACCTTGCCGGCCAGGTCAGGATAGATCGCGCCCATGTCGTTTCCCCGCTGTCGACGGACTGCCTCCGCGACGCCTTGTTCGGCTTTCATCAATGAAAGCGATATTGCAGGCAAAAATGACGGCGCGTCTCCGCCAAGTCAACGGCGGTTACCGAATATCAGGCTCCAAGCCTTGGTCAGGCCTCGATCAGGCCTGGGACATGGCTGACATTTCAGCGGAAATGGCCCGCACCGCGGCCTGCAGATGCTCCAGCGAGGCGTCGATATCGCAGGCCGCGCCGGCGTGCTGGATATAGGGGGTGATCAGGGTGGCGATGACGCTGTCGGCGCCCATGATCGGCGCGACGAGGTCGGTGACACCCATGACGAAGTCGCTGGCGCGGCGGACGAAGCCCTGGGCGCCGGCCGCCTCGGCGTCGGCGTAGTAGCGGGCCAGACGGTCGGCGGGATACAGCGGCTCCAGACGCGCCTTCAGGGCCGCCTGCGTCCGGTCCGACGCGCAGCCGTAGAACAGCAGGCCGGAGGAAGCGTCGATGATGCTGCGGCGATAGCCCAGCCGCACGGAATAGCCGAGGTCGCCCGGGCTCTCGATCCGGGCGATGACCACGATCTGGTCCTCGGTGGGGACGACGAGGTGGCAGGACTGGACGGTGTCGCGCGCCAGATCGCGCATGATGGGCAGGGCGCCCTCGGTCAGCGACTTCACCGGCGCCTGGGTCATGCCCAGCGAGAACAGGCGGTTGGTCGGGCGATAGCCGTCGGGCGTGGCCTCGATATAGTGCCGGAACTCCAGCACCTGAATCATGCGGAACAGTTCGCTGACCGACCGGCCCAGCTCCACCGACATCTGCGACGGCGTCATCGGACGGCCGTGAGACGACAGCAGCTCAAGCACGTCCAGTCCCTTTTCCAGAGCCGGGGCGCGGTATTTGCGATCCGACTCGTCCTGCATGGTCATCGAGAATCCTCCTGACATCAGCCTAGGCCGGAGCCGTCGTCCTGACCACAATCATTGTGATCACCAATGAAATGTAGCGCCAGATATAAAAATCAGGTGGACGGTCGCCGACCCTTGGCATAGCGTCTCCGCCCACAGCGTCGAAGAACGACAGCCCTTGGGGGGACTCCGCGTGAAACTTGCAGTCATAGATCTGGTCATCCTGGCGATCTACGCCGTGGCGATCTTCGGCCTGGCCCAGTGGGTCTCGCGCGACAAGTCGGGGGCCAAGAAGACCTCCACCGACTACTTCCTGGCCTCCAAGAACCTGCCCTGGTGGGCCATCGGCGCCTCGCTGATCGCGGCCAATATCTCGGCCGAACAGATCATCGGCATGAGCGGCTCGGGCTATGTGATCGGCCTGGGCATCGCCTCCTATGAATGGATGGCCGCCCTGACCCTGCTGATCGTCGGCAAGTTCTTCCTGCCGATCTTCCTGCGCAATGAGATCGTGACCATGCCGCAGTTCCTGCAGCAGCGGTACGGGCCGACGATCCGCAACGTCATGGCCGTCTTCTGGCTGCTGCTCTACGTCTTCGTGAACGTGACCTCGATCCTGTGGCTGGGCTCCATCGCCGTGACCACGGTGACCGGCATCGACCAGAACCTGGCCATCGTCTGCATCGCGGTCTTCGCCCTGGCCTATCAGCTGTGGGGCGGTCTGAAGGCCGTGGCCCTGACCGACATCGTCCAGGTGGCCCTGCTGGTCGCCGGTGGCCTGATCATCGGCTTCATCGCCCTGAACCACATCGCCGACGCGACCGGCGGATCGGGCGTCATCGACGGCTTCGCGACCCTCGTGCATCGCTTCCCCGACAAGTTCGACATGATCCTGTCGCCCGACAATCCCCACTATCAGCAACTGCCGGGCATGGCCGTGCTGCTGGGCGGTCTGTGGGTCATGAACATCAGCTACTGGGGCTTCAACCAATACATCATCCAGCGCGCCCTGGCCGCCAAATCACTGCCCGAGGCCCAGAAGGGCATCGCCTTCGCCGCCTATCTGAAGCTGCTGATGCCGGTGATCATCGTCCTGCCGGGTCTGGCGGCCCTGATCATCGCGCCGGGTCTGGCCAAGCCGGACGAAGCCTATCCGACGATGATGAACCTGCTGCCTACGGGCCTGAAGGGTCTGGTCTTCGCCGCCCTGATCGCCGCCATCGTCGCGTCGCTGGCGTCCAAGGTGAACTCGATCTCGACCATCTTCACCCTGGACCTGTACGCCAAGGTCCGGAAGGACGTGTCGGAGCAGAACCTGGTGCTGGTCGGCCGCGTCGCCGCCGTCGTGGCCATGGTCATCGGCGTCCTGACCGCCCGCCCGCTGCTGGGCTCGGCCGATCAGGCCTTCCAGTTCATCCAGGAGTTCACCGGCTTCTTCACCCCCGGCATCGTGGTCATCTTCATGCTGGGCCTGTTCTGGAAGCGGGCCTCCGAGGCCGGCGCCCTGACGGCGGCGGTCGGATCGGTGGTGCTGTCGGCGGTCTTCTGGTGGCTGCAGGACACCGGCCAGTTCATCTTCCCCTTCATGAACCGGGTGGGCGTCGTTTTCGTCGCTTCGCTGATCGCCGCGGTGGTCGTGTCGCTTCTGGTCCCGGCCAAGCCCGACGCCATGAAGATCAAGCTCGACAACATCACCTACAAGACGACGTTGGGCTTCAACCTGGCCGCGGTGGGCGTGATCGCCTTCCTGATCGCCGTCTATACGATCTGGTGGTAGCGGCGGCTTATGACTGAGCTGATCGGAGTCGACTGGGGCACCAGCAATCTGCGTGTCATGCGCCTCGGCGCCGACGGGCAGGTGCTGGATCGCCGGGTCGATCCGCGCGGGGCGGGGCGTCTGAGCGCGGACGCCTTCGCCGGGGTGCTGGACGAAGTCGCGCGCGACTGGCTGGGCGAAACACCCGTCCTGATTGCCGGCATGGCGGGATCGCGTCAGGGCTGGGTCGAGGCGCCCTATGTCTTCTGTCCCGCCGACGCCGCGGGTCTGGCAGGCCAGCTGGCCCGGCCCGTCGCCGATCGCGACATCCGCATCGTTCCGGGCGTGGCCCTGACCCCGGACGGCCTCGGCGACGTCATGCGCGGCGAGGAGACCCAGGCCCTGGGTCTGTTCGAGCCGGGCGAGACCGGCCTGATGGTCGCGCCGGGCACCCACTGCAAATGGATCCGCGTCGAGGGCGGCGCCATCACGGCTTTTCGCACCTTCCTGACCGGAGAGCTGTTCGCCGCCGTGCGCGAGGCGACCCTGATCGGGCGCGGCATGGGCCAGCCGGGCGGCAATGACGCGGCCTTCGACGATGGCGTGCGTCTGGCCCTGTCGGATCCGGCGGTCACCGCCCATCTGTTCAACATCCGCGTGCGCAGCCTCGCGGGTCAGCTCGATCCGGACGGCGCGGCGGACTTCCTGTCGGGTCTGCTGATCGGGGCCGAACTGGCCGCCGAGACCGCCGATCGCGACAGCCCCGTGCGCGTCGTGGGCGAGGAACAGGTCGCGGCCCGCTATGAGCGCGCCCTGGCCCTGGCCGGGTTCGCGCATGTCGGCCGGGTGTCGGGCGAAGTCGCCGTGGCGCGCGGTCTCTATCGAATCTGGAAGGCCCTGCCATGACCCTGACCGTCCAATCCGCCCTCGACGCCCTGCCTCTGGTCGCCATCCTGCGCGGCTTGACGCCGGAGGAGGCGGTCGGCGTCGGCGAGGCCCTTGTCGAGGCCGGCTTCACCTGTCTGGAGGTGCCCCTGAACTCGCCGCGTCCGCTGGAGAGCATCCGCCTGCTGCGCGATGCGCTGGACGGCCGGGCCGTGGTCGGAGCCGGCACCGTCCTGACGCCCCAGGCGGCCGAGGAGGTCGCGAGCGCCGGCGGTCAGCTGATCATCTCGCCCAACATCAACCCGCGCGTCATCGAGCGGACCAAGGCTCTGGGCCTGTTCTCCATGCCCGGTTTCTTCACCCCGACCGAGGCCTTCGCGGCGCTGGAGGCGGGCGCCGATGTGCTGAAGCTGTTCCCGGCCGAACTGGCCGGACCCGGCGCGGTCAAGGCGGTGAAGGCCGTTCTGCCAAAGGGCCAGCCGCTTTACGCCGTCGGCGGCGTCGATCCGGCGAACATGGCCGGCTGGCGGACGGCCGGGGCGGACGGCTTCGGCATCGGCTCCGCCTTGTACAAGCCCGGACGGGCCGCTAGCGAGGTCGGCGCCGTCGCCCGCGCCTTCGTCGGCGCCTGGAACGTGTCCTGGAGCCCGTCCGCCTGATGACCGCCGAACCTGAGCTGATCTGGGATCTGGGCGCCGAACTGGGGGAGGGGCCCGTCTGGGACGCGGCCCGGTCCTGCCTGTGGTTCGTCGACATCAAGGGGCGACGTCTGCATCGCTATACGCCCGCGACCGGCGAGAAGGCGTCGTGGGACACGCCGGACCATACCGGTTTCGCCCTGCCGGCCGAGGACGGCTCCCTGATCTGCGGCGTGCGCGGCGGCCTGCACCGGTTCGACCCGTCGACGGGCGACTTCACCCTGATCCTGCCGGTCGAGGAAGACCGGCCGCAGAACCGTCTGAACGACGGCTTCGTGGCGCCCGACGGCGCGCTGTGGTTCGGGTCGATGGATGATTCAGAAGAACTGAAGACCGGCGCCCTGTATCGCTGGTTCGAGGGCGAACTGGTCCGCCATGACGACGGCTATGGTGTCACCAACGGCCCGTGCCTGAGCCCTGACGGCAAGACTCTCTATCACCACGACACCCTGGCGAAGACGGTGCTGGCCTTCGATCATGAGGCGGGCGTGCTGTCGAACCGGCGCGTCTTCGCGGTGACCGAGGACGGCTATTGCGACGGGCCCTCGATGCGCTCCGACGGGGTGCTGCACGTCGGCCTGTTCAACGGCTGGGGCGTGGCCCTGTATTCGCCGGAGGGCGAGCGCATCGGCAAGATCCAGACGCCGGTCCAGACGGTGACCAAGGCGGCCTTCGGCGGTGAGGATCTGCGCGATCTCTATATGACCACGGCCTGGCTCGGGAATGCGGACAAGCGGGCCGAGCAGCCGACGCTGGGCGGCCTGTATCGCGTGCGGGTCGAGACGCCGGGTCTGGCCCAGAACCTGATCCGGCTGCCGTAATCGACCGAGGCGTCGGTCAGGCGGCGACGGCCGCCTGAATCGCGGAGACGTCGAGCCATTCCAGCCAGTCGCCGTAAGGGTGGCCCTTGGCCAGGACAACGGATTTGCCGGACGGCCAGGCCGTGAGGCGCAGCTCGACCTCGCGGCGGTCCTTCGTCCACTCATAGCCGATCCAGATCAGAGGACGTTCAGTGGTCGCCATGGCGCCGGCGGCGGCGATCATGATCGAAATCGCCTGACGGTCCCATTCGGGCAGGTACTGCAGGAACATGGAGTGGACGATGGCGCGGCACTGTCCGAATTCTTGCGGCTGGGCCAGTTGCTCGGTGAGCCAGTCCAGGGCGTCGCCGCGTTCAATGCGCGGCGGGTGCGCCATCGCGACCTGCAGGGCCCCCTCCAGCCGCTTTGACCGCTCGGGGCGATCCGCCCAGGTGAAGGACAACAGGCGTTCACGGTGGTCGGGGTTGGAGGCGTCCAGCGGGTGCAGGTCGACGCCGCGCGCCGAGGCGATGCTCACCGGCGTGACGGTCGGCGCGGCGCCGCGCCACTGGGGCGAGATATGGACAGGGGAGGCGGGATCGCCCGCGACGAGGCCGCCCAGGTCATAGGCGTATCGTGCGAGATTGAGGTTCAGGCCGCAGCTGGATCCCAGCTCAAGCAATTCGAACGGCATGGGCCGATCCAGCGGCGCCGCCATCAGTCCGGACATGATCGCGGCCGCACGGGCGATCTCATTGGTCTGGGTGGGATCGCGCAGCCAGTTGGCGATGAAGCGATCTTCCTGGGCCAGAGCGGTGGCGACGGCGCCGTCGAAGTCTTCGTGCTCGCCGCGATACAGCGCCGCGAGGTACTGGGGCTCGCCGCGGCGGGCGAGAGCGTGCAGGGCGCCGTTGAAACGCAGGGCCACGGCGGCCGCGGCCAGATCGCCGGACCAGTCCATGACCATGTTCGCGCTGATCGGCGCCTGCAGGAGCTGGCGGTCGACGGCCTCAAGAACGGAGGCCAGGAAGGGGGAGCCCATTTCGCGGCAGCGCTGGGCCTGACGCAGGAATTCATGCCGGGCGTCGGCGGTCGTGAGCACAGTCATCAATTCACGATCCGCATAGTCATCTAATCCCGATGCGCCCTTCCAAGTACTTCGGAAGTATCCGTCATCTAATCGTCCGCGCCGCGGCCAGCCACTTCAGCCGGTCATTTGCGTGCTGTCGAGGCTTCGGTAGCTAGGCCACGATCGTTAAATTCATATAAATTCCCGAGCCTCCCGAGCCCTGAAGTTCGGATTCTGGGACCGGTGTCAGGCGCCCCGCCGCCCTGCCGGTCTGGCGCAGCTCTCTGGAGGAGCTAGGTAAAAATACGTAGTTTATACACGCGAGCAGGCTGCCTTAGGCCTTGTTTTGAAGCAGAAACGCCAATCCTGGCGTCGTTAACCGTCCCTTCAATCAAATGTAGTCAATCGTGGCGGGTGGGGGTCCCGTTTCGAACGCTGCTCGTCGGTCGTTCGCGAGGGTGAAGCCCGCGCTCCGTTGGGCCTGTGGTCCTTCGGTCTGGGGCTGGCTACGGAAACAAAGTTGCAAATCAAGAACATGATCGCTGCGATGAACATTACCCGGAAATTGAGCCTGTCATTCGTTCTGATCTGCGTCTCTGCCGCAATCATGATGACAGTGTTCTTCGGCACGATCTGGATGATCCGGTCGTCGACCGACAGCAACAATATGAGCCAGTCCATCCACGCCAACGCGCTGTCGTTGGAGACCGCTATTCTGCGGCAGAACAGTCAGTTCCGAGGTTTCCTCGTGACCGGGGACGAGAGCTATCTCAAGTCCTACTACGAGGGCCGGGACGAATACGACGCCATCTACACCGAGATGAAGGGCCTGCTGAAGGACCCCGCCAATCTGAAGAGCCTTGAAGACTCGCACACGGCGACCCTGGCCTGGCGCAAGGACTGGGGCGACCGGATCATTCAGGTCGTTCGCTCGGGTCGACGCGACGAGGCCCAGCAGATCGTTCGCGACGCCGGCAAGAAGGTCCTGGTCAGCGAGGCAGTGCTGCCGCTGCGCGATATCCGGACCGTCCAGGGCGAGCTGATCGCCAAGAACGGCAAGCGCCAGGAAGACGCCATCGTTACGGCCATCGCCGCCCTGATCCTCGGCGGCATCGCCCTGATCGCCACCGCCATGACCTTGTCGGTCCTGCTGAGCCGCACGATCGCCCGTCCGATCACCACCCTGACCGCCGCCATGGGCGACCTCGCCCGCGGCAACAACGACATCACCGTCGACGCCGGCCGCGCCGACGAACTGGGCGACATGGCCCGCGCCGTTCTGGTGTTCCGCGATGCGGCTCTGGCCAAGGCGGAAGCCGATCTGGCCAAGGCCGAGGCCGAGCGGGCCAAGGAACAGGCCGATCTGGCCAAGGTGGGCGCCGACGAAGCGCAACGCCGGGTCGTGGAAGCCCTGGATACGGCGCTGGAAGCCCTGGCTTCGGGCGACCTGACCCACGTCATCAGCCGGCCGTTCGCGCCGGAATACGAGCGCCTGCGCAAGTCGTTCAACAGCGCCGTCGAGGGGCTGGAGCAGAGCATTTCCAGCGTCGCCCGTTCGGCCCAAAGCGTTCACTCGGGCGCCGCCGAGATCTATTCGGCCTCGGAAAACCTGTCGCAACGCACCCAGCAGCAGGCCACGCGTCTGCAGGAAACCACCACGGCGACCCAGCAGGTCACCGGCATGGTCGGCGAGACCGCCCAGCGCGCTGCTGACGCCCGCACCGCCATCACCGTCGCCACCCAGAACGCTTCGGAAGGCGGCGCCATCGTCAATGAAGCCGTCTCGGCCATGGACGCCATCCAGTCGAGCTCGGAAGAGATCGGCCAGATCATCAACCTGATCGACGGCATTGCCTTCCAGACCAATCTTCTGGCGCTCAACGCGGGCGTCGAGGCGGCGCGCGCCGGCGACGCCGGCCGCGGCTTCGCGGTCGTGGCCACCGAGGTTCGCGCTTTGGCCCAACGTTCCGCCGATGCGGCGCGCGACATCAAGGCGCTGATCACCAAGTCTTCCGAACAGGTCCAGTCGGGCGTCGGCCGCGTCGGCGACACCGGCAAGATGCTGGCGCGGATCGGCTCCAAGATCGGCGACACCAATGCGCTGATCAGCGAGATCGCCCACAGCTCGGGCGCGCAGGCCGACAAGCTGAAGCAGGTCAACAGCGCTGTCGTCAGCATGGACAGCATGACCCAGCAGAACGCCGCCATGGTCAAGGAAGCCACCGCCGCCGCGCGCAGCCTGGCGACCGAGGCCGACGAACTGGCCCGGCTGGTCGCGCGCTTCCGTCTGGGTTCGGAGGCGGGTCAGACGCACGCTGCCGAAACGTCCCACGGCGACGCCGACTGGTCGTTCCGCAACGTGGCCTGAGGCCAGGGCAGGGCGGGCGCCGGATCCGGCGCCGAAGTCCGGTGATCGAGAGGCGGGTCCGGCGCGTCATCACGCGCTGACCTTTTCGAGGTCGGAGGGCCGTCCGGCGGACGGCGGATTATCCCAACATCGTCGAGAAGGCAGAGGCCTTTCAGGTCTCCGCGTCTGACGTTTCACGCCGGCTCGCTCCGGCAGGGGGCAGTCGGGACAGGCGCCGCTACGTCAACTTGTTCGTGTACTGTTGTTCTTCGGGAATAGGTAGAAATACTGATAAGTCCCGTTTTCGTACATTATATCGAGCAGCGTTACTGATATTTAACCCATCTATTCTATATAGGTAACACTACGTATTTCAGAAGAAATGCGCGCAACCAAAAAGACCTGCGGGGACTGAATGAACTATCTGTATCTGTCGGCGGCGATCGTGCCGCTTCTGCTGGCCGCGCCGGCCATGGCCGAGGCGCCTGCCGCCACCCCGCCCGCCGCGACGGCCCAGGCCGCTCCGGCCGCCGACGCCCCGATCCGCACCGCTCCCAAGGCCTTCAGCACCGGCGTCGCCAAGGGCCGCGACCTGCTGGACTCCGCCATTTCCGCCAGCACCCTAGACGAAGTCGACCTGCCCAAGGTCGGCACCTCCAGCGTCGCCGGCATCATCGGCAACCTGCCGGGCATCCGCGCCGAAACCTCGGGCATCGACGGCGTTTCGTCGCTGACCGTGCGCGGCCTGCCGCTGGCGGCCGACGGCTCCAAGTATCTGCAAATCCAGGAAGACGGCCTGCCGGTTCTGGAGTTCGGCGACATCCACTTCGGTTCGACCGACATGTTACTGCGTGCCGACATGGGCCTGTCGCAGGTTCAGGTCATCCGCGGCGGTTCGGCCTCGACCTTCGCCTCCAACTCGCCGGGCGGCCTGATCAACTTCATCTCCAAGACGGGTGAAGAAGAGGGCGGCGCCGTGATGGTGACCTCGGGTCTCGACTACGACCTGAACCGCGTCGACTTCGACTACGGCGCCCCGCTGGGCGACGGCTGGCGCTTCCACGTCGGCGGCTTCTACCGCCAGGGCGAAGGCCCGCGCGACATCGGCTACGACGGCTTCAAGGGCGGCCAGTTCAAGGCCAACCTGACCCGCCAGCTGGACCACGGCTACGTCCGCTTCTACGCCAAGTATCTGGACGACCGTCAGCCGAACTACGCCCTGTTCCCGCTGGTGGCCTCGGGCTCGAACAGCGATCCGAGCTTCTCCAGCCTGCCGGGCACGGACGGTCTGCGCGACACCACCCTGTCGAACGACACCGCCGTCTACAACGGCGTCGACCAGAACAATAACCCGACCACCTTCGACCGCCGCAACGGCGTGCACGGCGTGGTCAAGTCGGTCGGCGCCGAAGGCCAGTACGACATCAACGGCTGGACGATCACCGAGAAGCTCCGTTACTCGCGCATCTCGGGCGAGTTCAACGACGACATCTCGCTGGTCAGCATGCCGGCGACGACCCTGATGGCCGCCTTCGCCGGCCCGGGCTCGCGCCTGAGCTACGCCACCGGCCCGAACGCCGGTCAGGTGATCGCCAACCCGGCGACCCTGAACGGCAACGGCCAGCTGCAGATCGGCGTCTACGCCAATATGGATCTGAACAGCCTGGACAACATCACCAACGACCTTCGCGCCTCCAAGGTGTGGAACGTCGGTGAGGGCAAGCTGACCACGACCTTCGGCCTGTACGCCTCGTCGCAAGACGTCGACATGTACTGGAGCTTCGTCAACGCGCTGGAAGGCTTTGCCTCCGGCGGCCAGGGCGTCCGTTACAATCTGACCACGGCGACCAACATCCCGGTCACCGATAACGGCATTCTCGCCTACGGCTTCGCCACGGCGACCTCGCTGTACACCTACCACCAGCGGTACGACGTCAACTATCAGACCCTGGCGCCCTATGCCTCGGCCAACTACCAGATCGGCAAGCTGGCCCTCGGCGCCAGCATCCGTCTGGACCACGGCGACGTCAGCGGCGACCTGTACGGCGCCAGCCTCGGTGGCGGCCGCGTGGGTCAGGCCACGATCGACGTCAACGGCAACGGCTCCATCAGCCTGCCCGAGACCAAGGTCGCCGTCCTGCCGCTCTCGCAACCGGGCACGGTCGACTACGGCTACGACTACGTCTCCTACTCGGTCGGTGTGAACTACCGCATCGCCGAGCCGGTCTCGGTCTTCGGCCGCTACAGCCGCGGCGGTCGCGCCGCCGCCGAACGGCAGCTGTTCTCGCCGACCCAGTTCGACTCGACCACCGGCAAGCTGGTCAACTCCGACACCGCCTATGGCGAGGTCCAGCAGGCCGAAGCCGGCGTCAAGTTCCGCCAGGAAGGCCTGACCGCCTACGCCACGGCGTTCTGGGCCTCGACCGGTGAAACCAACTCGCAGATCGGCGCGGACTCCTCGGGCGCTCCGAAGGTCATCAGCTTCACCCGCGACTACAGCGCCACCGGCATCGAGCTGGAAAGCGAGTACAGCTACGGACCGTTCAGCATCGCCGTCGGCGCCACCTACGCCAAGGCCAGCATCGACAGCGACTCGGCGAACGCCGCCTTGGAAGGCAACCGTCCGCGTCACCAGCCGGAACTGTTCTACAACGTCCGTCCTGAATACGAGCACGGCATGTTCACCGTCGGCGCCACGATCAACGGCACGACCAGCAGCTATGCGCAGGACGACAACGTCCTGGTCCAGCCCGGCTATGTGATCGTCAACCCGTACGTCTACGTCCGCCCGCTGCGGAACATCGAAGTCGGCGTCACCGCCTTCAACGTGTTCGATGAGGTCGCGATCGTGAACATCGGCGCCAGCGCCATCCCGGCTTCGGGCGTGGTCCAGGCTCAGACCCTGAACGGCCGCACCATCTCGGCCTCGCTGCGCTACACCTTCTGATCAAGACGGCCGCGGCGGTGAAAACCGCCGCGGCCTGATCGGACCGGTATCCAGTCTCTTGAGAAGCCCGCCTCACGGCGGGCTTCTTGTCGTTCAGCAGGGCGCTCAGCCGGCGTCGGGCAGGGTCAGGGTGAACCGGGCGCCGTCGCCGGGCGCCGAGGTCGCGCTCGCCGAGCCGCCGTGCCGCTCGGCCACGATGCGCACGAAAGCCAGTCCCAGGCCGGCGCCCGGCTTCGCATCGGCGGCCTGATGGAAGGCGTCGAACAGGCGCTCGGCCTCCTCCGGCGGGAAGCCCGGGCCCCGGTCCCGAACGGTGCAGAGGTGGAAACGTCGCCCATCGATCTCGGCGGCCTCCAGCGTGCAGACGACCGCACCTCCGCTCGGCCCGTACTTCAGGGCATTGTCGATCAGATTGACTAGGGCGCGCCCAACCAGAACCGGATCGCCGAGGACCAGCCGCTCCTCGTCATCCTCGGAGGTGATGATATCGACGCCGCGCGCCTGGGCCTGGGGCCATAGATTGTCGGCGGCCTCAATCAGCACCTGACCCAGGTCGAACTCGCGTCGGTCGATGACCTGGGACTCGGCGCGGGCCAGCTGCACATAGCTTTCGGCCATGGCGAGGGTCCGCCGCGCATAGTCGCCGATGCGGCGCTCGAAGCCTTCGTCGCGTGGCGTTTGATCCGCCAGCAGGGTCAGGATCGACACCTGCGGCGAGCGCATGTCGTGGCTGAGCAGTTGCAAAGCCTGTTCGCGCTGGCGTTCGGCGACGCGGATGGCGGTGACGTCCGCCAGGCGCACGATGCCGCCGGGGCGGGCGCCCTGGGCGAGGTCCAGCCGCGCCTCGTCCAGCTTGAGCACTTCGCCGGTGGCGGTGCGGATCTCGCGCGCCGTGCCGGTGCGGGCCAGGAGGGCTTCGAGCGGCTCGGCGCCGATCCGGGCGAACAGGCTGTCGATGTCGGAGCCGGTCAGGGCTCCGTCCGCCTGAAACAGGTCCGCCGCCCGGGCGTTGGCCAGCAGCACCCGGCCCGTGTCGTCGATCACCAGCGTGGCGTCGGGCAGGCTGCGAAGGGTGTCGGAGATCAGTCCGCTGAGGTCCCTGAGGCGCAGCAGGGCGGCCTTCAGGACCGTGGCCTGCCGGTCGATGTGGTCGCCCGAGGCCTGGGAGGCGGCGATGTCGGCCAGCCAGGGGCCGTCCGACCGGAAGGCGTCGATCTCGGCCTGCATATAGGCCGAGGCGGCCTCCAGCCGGCGCCAGCTCCATAGAGGCCAGGCCAGGGCGACGCCGACGGCCGCCGCCACGGGCGCGAGCCAGATCCCGGCGAGGAAGGCGAGGGCGCTGACGATGAACACCGCGGCGATCGCGCCGACGCCCGCCGCCAGGCTGATCGCCGGCCGCAGCATCAGGAAGGCGGCCATCAGGGTCCACAGCGGGATCAGGGACAGCAGGGCCAGAAGGAGCGGGGGCGTGGCCCGGACGGCGTCGCCGCGGATCAGGGTGTCGAGCAGGGCGGCCTGGATCTCGACGCCGGGCCTCAGTTGGCCATGCGGCGAGACCGGAGTGGCGAACCGGTCGCCCAGACCGTCGGCGGTCATTCCCACCAGAACCTGCTTGCCCTTCAGGAAGTCGGCCGGGGTCTCGCCGCGAACCAGATCGACGAAGGAGACGGTGCGCACCGCCCCCGGCGGGCCGCGATAGCGGATCAGGGTCGAGCGGAGCGGGGTCAGATACGGTGAGGCGTCCGTCTCGCGCACGGGAGCGACGATCCCGCCTGTGGCCGTTCGCATCCGTGCGGTCATATGGGGCCAGGTCTGCCCGCCGGCGGCCATGAAGAGCGGCAGGCGGCGCACCACGCCGTCGGGGTCCGGGGTCAGGTCGACGTGGCCCAGTCCGGCGGCGGCTGTGGCCAATTCCGGGATCGGCTCCACCACCCCGAAGGCGGCGCCGTTCTCGCCGGGCTCCTGAAGCAGTTCCGCCAGCCAGGTTCGGCCGTTGCGTGACAGGGCTCGGGTCAGCTCAGGGTCGGCGCCCGGCTCCGGCTCGGCGAACAGGACATCATAGCCCACCGAGGCGGCCCCGGCCTTCGTCAGCTGATCCAGTGCCTGGGCGTGCAGGGTCCGTGACCAGGGCCAGCGGCCCAGGGCCTCGATGCTGCGGTTGTCGATGGCGACGACGACGACCTGTTCGCTGGACCGTCCCGGCGACAGACCCAGCAAGGCGTCATAGATCCAGTTGTCGGCGCGCCGCGTCGGCGACCCGAGGGCCAGCCAGACGACCAGAAGAGAAAGGCCCAGGCCGACGATCAGCCATTCGATCAGGGTGCGGCGGTCGGCGAGACGGCGCCGGATCGGGCCGCCCCCGCCGGCCTGGACCTTCAGCCAGGTCAGGACGCGGTGGGTCAGGGGACACTCAGGGAGGCGGACGGGGACCAGGCTTCGACGGGCTTGCCATCGACGCGCCAGACGGACATCACCCGCCAGCGATACTCGCCGGACGGCAGCGACGGCAGGATGATGCCGGGCCTGGGCACGTCAGTCCGATCGGCCACCAGGGTTCCGTCCGCTCGCGCCAGCTGGAAGTGGTAGCTTTCGGCGCCCTTCGGCGGGGTGCTCCAGTGGAAGGCGCGGCCGCCGCCAGCCTGGGGCTCGACGCTCAGGCCGCTGACCACGTTCAGGGCGCGAACGAAGCGGTAGTCGGCGGGCATGCCCTCAAGGTCCAGCGGCGAGATGGCCGTCAGCCGGATGAAATAGGGGCCGTCGGGCAGGGGGTAGATGTCGATCGTCGTTTCGCCGGGGCGCGACTCGCCGCTGCTGACGACATTGACGAAATCGGCGTCGGTGGCGACGACGGCCCGGTACTGGGCGGCGCCCGCCACGGGCGGCACGGCGAAGGACAGCATGCCGCCGGCCTGGATGGCGTTGTCGGGAGCCCAGGCGGGCTCGGGCAGCAGATCGACCAGATCGGCCCGTCCGTCGGCGATGGCCACGCCCTGGCGCGGGGCAGCCATCAGCGGCTCCAGCCCCTCGGGCGCGACATGGACCGATCCGCCCAGAACCTCGGTCTGGGCCCGGTCCGCGGCGCCGTCATAGCCGATGCGGAACTCGGTGCCCCGAACGGCCGAGGCCGACAGGGGCGTGCCGACGCGGAAGCCGCCGGGCGACCGCACGGGCGAGACGCGAAACTCCGAGCGGCCGCCCAGGACGGTGATTTCCTGGTCCATGGCCCCGTTCAGAACATAGGCGCGCAGCCGGGTCAGACGGACCCGGCTCATGGAAGGAATGGCGACGGTCCCGCCGTCGGGCAGGCCGAAGCGCGCATTGGCGTTGGCGCCCGTCTCGATCTCGGCGCCTTCGCCCAGGACGGCGCCGACCCGGGTCGTGACGGCTCCGCCCTGGCGCAGGGTGACGTCGCCGCGGAAGCTGACGAGGCGCGCCTGGACCGGCCGGGTCCTGAGCAGGGCGGCCGGCAGCCTCAGGGTCATTCCGACAGGCAGACGCAGCGGATTGGCGACGCCATTCAGCGTCTGCAACGCGCGCCAGTCGGACTCCCGTTCCAGATGGGCGCCGGCGATACTGCGCAGGGTGTCGCCCTGACGGACCACATAGCTGAAGGTCTCGCCGGAAGCCCGAACCTGTGGAGCAGGGGTCGGCGCGGGTTCGGCCACTGCGGAGCCCGGCAGGCCGGCGAGCGCCAGCCAGGCGGCGGCTCCCAAAGCGGCAAGCCGGGCGGTCCTCATCAGGTCTCTCCGTCTGCGGTCCCCACGGTCGACGCCGTCGCCTCGATCCGCTCCAGACGATACCCATAGCTGTAGACGGGGGCGAGGCGAAAGCCCGCATCTGGCCGCAGGTTCAGCTTGGACCGCACCCGCGAGATGTGCATGTCCAGGGTGCGGCTGTTCAGATCGGGGTCGCTGCCCCAGACCGAGTCGAGCAGATAGGACCGCGACAGCGCCCGGTTCAGGTTGCGGAACAGGGTCAGGGCGACGGCGAACTCCTTGGCGGTCAGGCTGACGGGCGCGCCGTTCGCGGTCGCCGAAGCGGTCGCCGGATCCAGCATGACATGGCCATGGGTTTCGGCGGCCTGGGCCTCGGGCGCGCCATAGGCGCGGCGCAACAAAGCATGGATGCGCGCCTTGAGGACCGGCTTGGACACCGGCTTGGTCAGGAAGTCGTCGGCGCCTGCGCCCAGACCCTCGATCACATCCGAATCGTCCGAACGGCTGGTGACCAGCAGAATCGGCGGGGGCGGCGTCAGGTTGTTCTGGGCCCACTGGATGACTTCCACACCCGACTTGTCCGGCAGCTGCCAGTCCAGAACCATCAGGTCGAAGGTCTCGCGGCGCAGGGCGGACAGCAGGGCGTTGGCCCGCGAGAAGCCCGAGCCCTGGAAGCCGGCTTCAGAAAGGGTGTCGAGGATCAGTTCGAGCTGAACGGGATCATCATCGAGAGCGGCGATTTTCATCGGGTCCTTCGGTCACGGGGGGCGGCCGGTGGGCGCAAGGCTGGGGAGACCCATCATGCCCATGTCGGCGCGCGAAGACTGTAAAATCTCGTATCAGGTGAGCGCGCATGGGAACGCTCAACCCATGCCGCGCCGCTCGAGGGCGCTACCCGCCATCTGGCGCTCGATCCAACGGTCGCTGGCCGTGACCCAGCGAACGGCGTTCGGATTTTCTCGGGCGCGCGCGACCGCCAAGGTCGGGACGTCAGACGGCGCGCCGGCCTCGATCAGCCGGTCGCGCCTGGGTCATGCGTGTTCGTGCAGCCGCGGCTCCCCTCGCGACCGGACTGGAGGACCCGGTCGTGTTGCGGATCCTGCCGGAGGCGCCGATCAGCCGCCGGTCGGAGCGCCGCCGAAGTCGAACTGTTCCTGCTGCTGGCGGCGCGGGCCGCCGCCGAAGGTCCAGGTCAGGCCAATGTAGGCGGAACGGCCTGCGAACTGGCGCTCGGTCCGCTCGCGGAAGGTCGGGGTGTCGTAGGTGGTCACGTCGCCGAACTGGTTGAAGACGTCACGCACCGTCGCCTGGAAGGCGAGGGTGTCATTCAGCTTGTGGCGGTAGCCGAGGTTTACCATGCCGCCGCCGTCTCGCGTGCCCTGGGCCAGCAGGGCCTCGCCGTTCCACTGGGCGGCGATCTGCAGGAAGTCCTTGGGCGTCGGCTGCCAGTTCAGGTTCACCCGGCCCGAGACCTGGGTCCCCGACCGGTCGGTCGCGCCCGGAATGCCCGCGGCGTCGATCTCCTGGCGGAAGACGTTGACGCTGGCGTTGTAGCGCAGGCTGGGGATCAGGGCACCGTTGGCCACGACCTCAAGCCCGACGTCGCGACGGGCGCCCAGGTTCTCGGGCCGGGTCAGGAAGACGCCGCCGCCCAGGTCGGTGGCGACCTCGGTGAAAGCCTTGCGGGTGTCCCGGAAATAGGCGGTCGCCTGATAGAAGGTCTGGCCCGACCGCATCTGCCACATGGCCTCGAAGGCGTCGGTCTCCTGCGGCTCCAGATCCGGATTGCCCGACCGCAGGTTCAGCGGGTCCGTGTAGGAGACATAGGGGTTCAGCTGGAAGGGCTGGGGCCGCTGGATGCGGCGCGAATAGCTGGCGCGGACCGTCTGATCGTCGTCGAGCTTGTAGGAGACGTGAAGGGTCGGATAGGCGCGGAAATAGTCCTGCGACGCCGTCACCCCGTTGCTGACGGCGTTGACCTCGATGTCGGCCTGTTCAAGCCGCAGGCCGAACTGGGCCGACAGCTTGTCGGTGAAGGGCCGTTCATAGGTGGCGTAAAGGGCCTGGACCGTCTGTTCGGCCTTGAAGCGGCTGGACAGGGCCGGGACCACGGCCAGGCCGGCTTCGGTGGCGCCGCGGCTGACGGTGTTGTCCTGACGCGGCTGGCGGATTTCGAGCTCATAGCCGAGGCGCAGCCTGGCCTCGCCCATCGGACGGACATAGGCGCTGGTCAGGGCCATGATGGTGAAGCCGCCATCGTTCAGGACGCGCTCATAGGATGGCGCGCCCGCCGGAACCGATGGGAAGGACACCGTCGCGAGGTCCAGGGTGTTGTCGCCCTGGTCGATCCGAACCTCATTGGTCCATTCGTGGCCCTGGTCGTCGAAACGGTGCAGCAGGCGGGCGGTCAGGCCCTGGTTGCTGAAGGTCTGGTCGACGTCGGTGTCGCGGCGATAGGCGGAGGTGACGGCGCCGGCGGCGTTGCGGTTCTCGAAGCTGTCGTTGCTGACCCCGGTGTTGTGGAAGTCGGCGCCGCGCGCTTCCAGCGTCAGCTGGTCCTTGTCGGTGAGCTTGTATTCCAGACCCAGGCGGCCGTTGAAGCCGTCGACGTCCGCATTCACGACCTGGTTCTGGAGCACGGGCAGGTACTGGCCCGAGACGGTGTCCAGCCGCTCGCGGTCGCGATCGACGCGCTGCTCGATGGTGTCGTGACGATAGCCGAGGTCACCCGACAGGGTCAGCCGGCCCCGCGTCTGCGACCCCGTAAGGCCCAGGTTCCAGCGGCCGTCGTCGCCGACGTTGGCGCGGACCGAGCCGGTGGTGGTCATGCCCGGCTTGGGCTGGTTGGGCTTGGAGATCAGATTGATCACCCCGCCCGAGCCTTCGGGGCTGTAGGCGGCCGAAGGATTGGTCATCACCTCGATGCGGGCGAACTGGGAAGCCTGCATCTGCTGGATCGCCTGGGCGCGGCCTTCGCCGGTCAGCACACCGGCGGGGCGGCCGTCGATCAGGATGGTGACGTTGCTGTCGCCGCGCAGGGAGACGTTGCCCTGGGGATCGACGTCCACCGAGGGCACGTTGCGCAGGGCGTCGGCCAGGGTGCCGGTCGAGGCCTGAAGGTCATTGGCCAGGCTGTAGCTGGTGGAATCGATCGAGGTGCGGATGGCGTCGGCGCGGGGGGCAGTGACGGTCACGTCCTCGACCTTGGCGCTGTCCTCGGCGGGCGTGCTCTGGGGCGCTGCGGTCGTCTGGGTGGCGGGACGGGGAGCGGTCGTCTGGGGAGCCGTCTGGGCCAGAGCCGGGCCGCACAGGGTGGTCAGGGCCGAGGCGGCCAGCAGAACGAGTTTGGAAGTCGACGCCGTCATTGGTCTTTTATCCCTGCCGGCGCTCCGCCGTGCTCGGTTGTGAACTGGAGCTCGCCGGAGAGGGGCGCGCGCGGCGACGCTTCGCCGGTGGGCTAATCCGCCGAGTATCAATCGGCGGCGCGGGGCGACAGTTACAACGGGGACAGGTAGATTGCTTATCGTTCATGTGCCGACGCAGACCGCCCGGATGACCTGACAGGCCTCCCGCAAGACGCTAGAGCTTGGTAGACGATTCAGGCAGTCGTTGTGTCCGTAGTGCAGGCGAGGATCCGTATATGACGACACCGCTCGCCATCGCCGGGTTCGGCGTCTGCCTTCCCGAGACGCGGCGCCCCTCGACCTCTCTCGACGCGCGGTTCGGCCAGGCCGAGGGCTGGACCGAGAACCAGTTCGGCATCGCGAGCCGGGGCGTGGCCTCGCCGGAAGAGACCACATCGGTTATGGGCGCGCGCGCGGCGCGCGAGGCGCTGGAGGCCGCGGGCTGGGGCGAGGGGGAGTTCGACGTGCTCATCGGCGCCTGCGGCGTGATGGAGCAGCCGATCCCGGGGACCTCGGTGCTGATCCAGCACGAGCTGGGGCTGGGTCGGTCAGGGATCTGGGCCTTCGACGTCAACCAGACCTGCCTGTCGTTCCTGTCGGCGCTGGATGTCGTGGCCATGGGCATCGCGACAGGGCGGTTCCGCCGGGCCCTGGTGGTGTCCAGCGACATCGCCTCCGCCGGACTGGATTGGAACACCCCTGCCTCGGCCGCGATCTTCGGCGACGGGGCCGCGGCGGTCTGTATCGAGGCGCGCTCGGACCCGGAGGGGCCGGCCCTCCTGGCCCGGCGGTTCGAAACCTACGGCGAAGGGCGGGAGCTGGCCGTGCTGCGCGCGGGCGGAACGCGCATCCGGGCCGAAGACGGCTATGAGGGTCTGCTGGAGGGTTCGCGCTTCCGCATGGACGCCTTCGGCGTGTTCAAGGCCGCGGCCAGGGTGCTGCCGCGCCTGATCGGCGGCGTGCTGGAGGAGGCGGGGCTAACGCGCGAAACCGTCGATGTGGTGGTCTGCCATCAGGCCAGCCGACCGGGCGTCGAACATGTGAAGCGGCTGATGGGCGGCGATCCAGACCGGGTCATCGACATCTTTTCGGACCGGGGCAATCAGATCGCGGCCTCCCTGCCCAGCGTCCTCGCCGAGGCGCACGCCCTGGGACGGCTGCAACCGGGCAAGACCGTCCTGCTGCTCGGAACGGCGGCGGGGATCAGCGCGGCGGCGATGGTTCTGAGGGTATGAGGCGGGCGCTGGTCACGGGCGCGACGGGAGGACTGGGGCTGGCGCTGACGGCAGCCCTGCTCGACGCCGGCTATGCGGTCAGGGCGACGGGGCGATCGCTTGCGGCCGGACAGCGGTTGCAGGCCATGGGCGCCGAGGTGGTGACCGGGGATCTGTTGCACATGGATCTGGCCTCGCTCTGCGACGGCGTGGATGCGGTCTTCCACGCGGCCGCCCTGTCCAGCCCCTGGGGTGACGAGGCGGTGTTCCACCGGATCAATGTCACCGCGACCGAGGCCCTGCTGGCCGCGGCCGGAGCGGCGGGTTGCGACGCCTTCGTCTTCGTCTCCTCGCCCTCCGTCTACGCCGCGTTTCGCGACCGGATCGGATTGACCGAAGCCTGTCCGCCCGAGGCCCATCCCTTGAACGCCTATGCCCGCACCAAGAAGCTGGCCGAAGCCCGGGTGCTGGCGGCCGACGGACCGGGCTTCAGGACGATCGCCCTGCGTCCCCGCGCCCTCGTCGGGCCGGACGACGCCGTGGTCCTGCCCCGCATTCTGAGGCTGGTGCGCAAGGGGAGGCTGCCCGTGCTGCGTGGCGGGACGGCCCAGGTTGATCTGACCGACGTGCGCGACGCCGCCCGCGCGCTCCTGCTGGCCGATCAAAGGCGCGAGACGGTCGGCGGCCGGGTGATCAATATTTCGGGCGGTCGACCGGTCGGGGTGCTGGATCTCGCGGAACGGCTGTGCGGCGTGCTGGGCGTTCGGGCCCGACGGGTCGCGGCGCCCATGCCGGTCATGCGGGCGGCGGCTGTGGCCTCCGAGGCGATCTGTCAGGTCCTGCCGGGACGGCCCGAACCAGTGCTGACGCCCTATACGCTGACGACACTCGCCTATTCCCAGACCTTTGATCTCAGCCTCGCCCGGACGACCCTCGGCTATGCGCCGGAGCATGATCCGGTCGAGACGGCCCTGAGGCTGGCGCCGGATATGGCGGCATGATGCGGTGCCGGGTGCATGGTCTGGACACCGGAGCCTGTCGCCATCCGGCGGCGATGGCGCGGCAGGGCGCAGGCTGGGCTCCGGCGGTCTTTCCGGCGCTGGCGGGGCTGATCCTGCATCCGACCGTGGGGCCGGTCCTGTTCGACACAGGGTACGATCCGGCCTTCTTCAGGGCCACGAACGCCTTTCCCGAGCGTCTCTATCGTTGGGCCACGCCGGTCGATCTGCCGGAGGGCGCCGCTGTCGCCGATCAACTGAAGGCGTTCGGGCTCGGGGCCGGGGACGTGCGGGCGGTGGTCATCTCGCATTTCCACGGCGACCATATCGCCGGACTGCACGCCTTTCCGCAGGCGACCCTGTTCTGCGCCCGGGCCGGGCTGGAGGATGCACGGCGGCCCGGGCGGCTGGCGCGGGTGAGGCGAGGGATACTGGACGGACTGATGCCGCCGGACATCGACGCCCGGGCCCGGTTCTTTGAGGACATGCCCCGGGTCTCGCCGGGGCCGGACATGGCGCCGTTCGAGGATGCGGTCGACCTGTTCGGCGACGGGTCGATGCTGGCGATCCCTCTGCCCGGCCATTGCCCCGGGCATTGGGGTCTCCGGGTGCGCGGCGAGGACGACCGGGACCATTTCCTGATCGGGGACGCGGCCTGGTCGCGCGGGGCGGTTCGGGACAATGCGCCGCCGCCACGGCTGACGACGGGCCTTCTGGGTGAGACGACGACCTATCGACGGACGCTGAACGACCTGCACCGCTTGTGGGTCCGGCGTTCGGATCTGGTGCTGACGCCGTCGCACTGTCCCGAAGCGGCCGCGGAGATCGCCGACGATGGCCGTTGATCGCGTCGCGATCGCCAGGGCCTGGCTCGACGCCCGGCTGACCGCCGTGCGGCTGCGGTCCCGGGCGGATGTTCGACGCCGTCAGGCGCGGCTCTGGCGCCGGTTCCAGAGCGTGATCGCCCGCACCCCGGCGCTGGCGGAGTTTGCGGGGCGGCCGCTGGAGGACTTCCCGATCTCGACCCCGGCGCAGGTCAGGGCCGACTTCGCGCGATGGAACACCCTGGGCCTCGACGAGGGGACGGCGCGCGCGGCCGCGGAGGCGGCGGAAACGGGGGGCGAAAGCCTGCTGCCCGGCGGCCTGACGGCAGGGCTCTCGACCGGATCGAGCGGAACGCGCGGCCTGTTCCTGGCCAGTCCGGCGGAGCGGGCGACCTATGTCGGGCACGCCCTGGCCCGGCTTCTGGGCGCCGACGCGCCGCTGCGCGCGTGGCGGATCGCCCTGTGCCTGAGGGCGGACAGCGCCCTGTATCGGGATGTCGGCGGCGCCGGGCGCGTCGCCTTCGAGTTCATCGGTCTGGACGTCTCGCCCGAGGCGCGGAAGGCGCGGCTCGACGCCTTTCGCCCGCACGTGCTGATCGCGCCCTCCCACGTCCTGGCCGATCTGGCGCGCCGTTTCGCAGCAACGCCGGACTGGCCCCTGCGGCGGCTGTTCTACGGCGCCGAGCCGATGGGCGAGGACGAGCGGGCGTGGATCGCCGGGCGACTAGGGGCGCGGCCTGATCCCATCTATCAGGCGACGGAGGGCTTTCTGGGCGCGCCCTGCCGGTTGGGCGTGCTGCACCTGAACGAGGACGTTCTGATCGTCGAACGGCAGGCCGTCGAGGGGACGAACCGGTTCCGGCCCGTCGTCACCGATCTGCGCCGGACGAGCCAGCCGGTGGTGCGGCTGTTGCTCGACGACCTGCTGGAGCCGATCGAGGCCTGCCGCTGCGGCTCGCCCCTGCTGGCCGTGAAGGGGGTGGAAGGACGGGTAGAGGACCTGTGGCGCTGGGGCGACCGGGTCGTCACGCCGCGCGCGGTGGAAGACGCCATGGTCGCGGCCCTGGGGCCGGAACGGGGCTGGTCCGTGGTCGCCTCGCCGGGGCAGGTCGTGATCGCGGTCGATGCCGGGATGGCCGCCGCCGCCACGGCGGCCGTCGCCACCCTGCTTGAAGGCCTCGACCCTGTGCCGACGCTGCGAGTGACCGACCCGGCGACCTTATCCGGCCCCAAGCGACGCCGCGTCCGGTGGTCCGATGTCTGAAAGGGTGTTGATCACCGGCGCGCGTGCGCCCGCGGCGCTGGATATCGCCCGCGGCTTCAGGGCCGCCGGGTTCGCCGTGCATTTCGCGGACAGCCGCCCGGGCCTGATGGCGCGGTGGTCGGGGTTGGCGGAAGCCTGTCATCTCTATGCGCCCCCGGCCTTGAAGGCGGACGAGTTTCGTCGGGATATCAAGCGACTGACGGACGATCTTCAGCCCGATCTGGTCGTGCCTGTGTGCGAGGAGGTGTTTCATCTGAGGCAGGCGGCTGACGCGGGCGCGCCGTTCGGGACGCTGCTGGCGCCGTCCTCCGAGGTCCTGGGCCGACTGCATTCCAAGGCGGGCTTCGCCGATCTGTGCGGCGAGCTGGGGCTGCCTGTTCCGGCCACCCGACGGGTCGTCAGCCGTGCAGAGCTGACGGCTGCGGCCGGCGATCTGGGTGATCAGGTGTTCAAGGCCGAATACTCCCGTTTCGGCGCCGAGGTTCTGGTCGGACCGTCGGCCAAGGCCCTGTCGCGGATCCATCCGCCCGAGGCGCGGCCGTGGGTCGTGCAGGACCGGATCCGGGGGCGGGAGGCCTGCTTCTATGCAGTGGCGGTCGCGGGACGGCTCACCGCCTTCAGCGCCTATCGCTCGCCTTGGCGGATGCCCGACGGCGCCGGCTATGCCTTTACGCCACTGGAGGGAGCGATCGGCGCCCGGCTGCTGTCCATGGCGGAGCGCTTGGCCGAGGTCGTCGGGACGGGCCAGTTCGCCTGCGATCTGATCGTCGACGCCGAGGATCGGCCCTGGCTGATCGAGTGCAATCCGCGCGCCACCAGCGGCGTCCATCTGTTCGGCGGCGGCTCCGGTCTGGCCGAGGCCATGACAGGCGGGACCACCCTGCCGGTCATGGGATCAGAGCCCGGCCATCTGGGGCCGGCGATGTGGCGCTATGGGCTGCCGTCGGCGATCCGGCAGGGACGGCTGCGCGAATGGTCGGTCGAGCGGCGAGGGGCGCCGGACGTGATCACCCGGGGCGGCGGCTGGGCCCCCGCGGCGGGCGCGGTCCTGGACAGCGCCGGATATTCTATCGAGGCCCTGCGGCGGGGCTGTGCGCTGGAGCAGGCGATGACCCGCGACATCGAATGGAACGGCCCCGGAGGCGCACAATGACTCCCCTGCCTGAAAGCATCGCGCGCAGCTGGCAGCTGGTCGCCCTGTCGAAGGAGGTGCGGGCCAAGCCGCTGGCGCGCAAGGTCGCCGGAACGCCGGTCGTCCTGTTCCGGGGCGAGGACGGACAGATCGCCGCCCTGCTGGACCGCTGTCCGCATCGCAACTTTCCCCTGTCCGACGGCCGGGTCAGGAAAGGGGGGCTGGTCTGCCCCTACCACGGCTGGCGCTTCGCCCCGGGCGGAGACTGCGTCGAGGTCCCGGGATGCGTGCTGAAATCGGGAGACGACACCCGTCTGGCCGCCAGTCCCGTTGCGGTGGTCGAGCGCAACGGCGGCGTGTTTGTTCGTCTCAAGCCCGGTCAGGACGACCTGCCGGATCTGGGCGTCTGGGGCGATCCGGACCACGACCATTTCTGGTGGGCCCAGGGCGTTTGGCGCGGCCGGGCGCTGGACGCAATCGAGAATGTGCTGGACGCCTTCCACACCAACTACATCCACGACGGCATCATCCGGCGCAGCGGGCGGCGGATGCCGGTGAAGCTGAGCACCAACGTCTATCAGCAGGGCATCGAGCAGGTGATCGAACAGCCGGTCCCGGATCTGGGCTGGATGTCGCGGATGCTGGAGCCGCCGCGGGATCGCAGCCGAACCCGCCTCTATGCGCCGACCACGGTTCAGGCGCGCTGGGAAGGGCCCAAGGGGCTGAGCCTGTGCGTCTCGGCCTTCTTCACCCCGGTCGATGAGGGATCGCTCAGGCCCTTCGCCCGGTTCACCACGCCGAAGGGGCGCGGTCCCGCCTGGCTGAAGGAGCAGGCGATTCGGCTGTTCCTCAATCCGGTCGTGGCCCAGGACCGCCGGGCCCTGGCGCGGCAGCTGGACGGGATCGAGAGCTTCGGTGGACCGCGCTTCCTTCAGGGACCGGGCGACCTGCTGGGCGCCCGCGTGGCGCAACTCTATCAGGGACAGACCCTGGAGCCGGGCGTGGAAGGCCCGTTCGACCACACCCTTTAGCGACTGAACGCGGGCAGTCCTTACGCCGCCCTTATGCCGGGCGCCGAAATCCGAATGGCGCGCTTACGGCCCCAGGGTCTCTACCTCCGCTCGAACCGAGTTGGAGGCGCCGAATGGCCGATCTGTTGTTTCTCGCGTTGGGCGGCGGGGCGTTTGTCGCCTTCGCCGCTCTCGCCCATGCCCTGAAGAGGATCGGCTGATGATCGCCATTCTCTGGGGCGTCGGCGCCGTCGTGGTCGCCGTCTATATGGTCGCGGCCCTGCTGCGGCCCGAGCGGTTCTGAAGGAGCCGCCGTCATGATGACTGTTCAAGGATGGGCGGAGATCGCCCTGACCCTTTCACTTTCCGTCGCCTTCGCCTGGCCGATCGGAATCTATCTTTCGCGCGTCTGGAACGGCGAGCGCACCTGGCTCGACCCCGTGCTGCGGCCGGTCGAGGGCCTGTTCTACAAGGCGTCGGGCGTCGACCCGAACCGCAGCCAAGGCTGGGTGGGATACGCCATGGCCCTGATCGTGTTCAACGCGGTCGGCTTCTTCCTGCTTTACGCCCAGCTGCGTCTGCAAAACGTCCTGCCGCTGAACCCGCAAGGCTTCGCTGGCATGTCGCCGCATCTGGCCTTCAACACCGCCGTCAGCTTCGTCACCAACACCAACTGGCAATCCTACGGCGGTGAAAGCACCGCCTCGACGCTGAGCCAGATGGTCGGCTTCACGACCCAGAACTTTCTGTCCGCCGCCACCGGCGCAACCATCGCGGCCGCCCTGGCGCGCGCCTTTATCGCCAATCGCGGCGAGGGGGTCGGAAACTTCTGGGCCGACCTGACGCGCACGACCCTCTATCTGCTGCTGCCGCTGTCGATCGTTCTGGCCATGGTGCTGGTCGGTCTGGGCGTGGTGCAGAGCCTGGCCGCCTCGGCCTCCGCGACCGGCCTTGAAGGCGGGTCGCAGACCCTGGCCCTGTTCCCGGCCGCCAGCCAGGAGGCGATCAAACAGCTGGGCATCAACGGGGGCGGCATCTTCAACGCCAACTCCGCCCATCCGTTCGAGAACCCGTCGCCGCTGACCAATCTGATCGAGTCCGTTTCGATCAACGTCCTCGGCTGGGCCGCCTTCTTCGCCTTCGGCCGCAGCGTTCTGGCGAAGAAGGACATCCGCGCCCTCGTCGCCGCCGCCTTCGTCCTGCTGGCGACCTGCACCGCCGGGATGTACGTCGCCGAAACCCAGGCCGCGCCCGCCCTCGTCGCCGCCGGGATCGAGCAGCCGCTCAACATGGAAGGCAAGGAGGTCCGTCTCGGCGTGCCGTCCTCGGTCGCCTGGGCCGGCCCCACTACCGGCGCATCCAACGGCTCGGTCAACGCCATGCACGGCAGCTTCATGCCGCTGTCGGGGGGGCTGCAGATGCTCCTGATGCAACTGGGCGAGATCCTGCCCGGCGGGATCGGCTCGGGCATCGCGATCATGGTCGTCATGGCCATGCTGGCGGTCTTTGTCGCCGGTCTGATGGTCGGCCGCACGCCCGAATATCTCGGCAAGAAGATCGAGGCGCGCGAGATCCAGTTCGCCATGATCGCGGTGCTGGTTCTGCCGCTCGCCATTCTCGGCTTCACGGCGATCGCGGCGGTCCTGCCCGAGGCGCTGAAGGGGCTTCTCAACAGCGGGCCGCACGGCCTGTCGGAGATGCTCTACGCTTACACCTCGGCGGCGGCGAACAACGGCTCGGCCTTCGCGGGCCTGACCGCCAACGCCCCCTGGTGGAACACGACGCTGGGGATCGGGATGCTGATGGGACGGTTCGTTCCGGCCGTCGCGGTCCTCGCCATCGCCGGCGCCCTGGTGGTCAAGCCCAAGCTCGCGCCCAGCGCCGGCACCCTGCCGACCGACGGCCTGCAGTTCGTCGGCCTGCTGATCGGCGTCATCCTCATCCTGGGCGGGCTGCAGTTCTTCCCGGCCCTCGCCCTCGGACCCATCGTCGAGCACTTCCAGATGCTTGGCGGGCTCCATTGATTGGACACCTGAAATGATCTTCGCCAATCCCGAACACGTCGGCGAGCCGAAACACGCTCCCCTCGCGGGCGGTCTGTCCGGCGCCATGCTGGGCCGCGCTCTCAAGGACGCCGTCGTCAAGCTGAACCCCAAACACCTGCTCCGGAACCCGGTCATCTTCGTCACCTGGATCGTCGCCCTGCTGGCGACGGTCTCGGCGGCGGGGGCGGTCGCCGGCGGTCACTCGGCGAGCTTCGCCGTCCAACTGGCGCTGTGGCTCTGGGCCACGGTCCTGTTCGCCAATGTCGCCGAAAGCGTCGCCGAGGGCCGGGGCAAGGCCGCCGCCGACTCCCTGCGCGCCACCCGCGTCACGACGCCCGCCAAACTGATCGACCCGGCCACCGGCAAGGTGTCCGAGACCCCGGCCGGCGACCTGACCATCGGCGCCATCGTCCTGGTCGAGGCCGGCGATGTGATCCCGTCCGACGGCGAGATCATCGAGGGCGTCGCCTCGGTCAACGAGGCCGCCATCACCGGCGAGAGCGCCCCGGTCATCCGTGAGAGCGGCGGCGACCGCTCGGCCGTCACCGGCGGCACCACGGTCGTCTCCGACTGGATCAAGGTGCGCATCACCTCGGCCCCCGGCTCGACTTTCCTCGACCGCATGATCGCCATGGTCGAGGGCGCGGACCGCCGGAAAACGCCGAACGAACTGGCCCTGTCGGTCCTTCTGGCCGGCCTGACCCTGGTCTTCCTGATCGCGGTCGTGACCCTGCTGGGTCTGGGCGCCTATTCGGGCGTCAAGCTGGATCCGATCGTGCTCGGCGCCCTGTTCATCACCCTGATCCCGACGACGATCGGGGGGCTGCTGTCCGCCGTCGGCATCGCCGGCATGGACCGGTTGCTGAAGGTGAACGTCCTGGCCACCTCGGGCCGTGCGGTGGAGGCGGCAGGCGACGTCGACACCCTGCTGCTCGACAAGACCGGCACCATCACCTTCGGCAACCGCATGGCGACCGAAGTCATCCCGGTCCCGGGCGTGCGTCCCGAAGCCGCCCTGCGCGCCGCCGTGACCGCCTCCCTCGCCGATGAGACGCCGGAAGGCCGCTCGATCGTCGAACTGGGCCGCAACGCCGGGATCACCGCCGAGGCGCCCGCCGGCGCCAAGGTCATCCCCTTCACCGCCGTGACCCGCCAGTCGGGTCTGGAGAGCGGCGGATCGTCGTGGCGCAAGGGGGCGGTCGACGCCGTCCTGAAGTCGCTGAACCTGACCGAGGCCGCGACCCCGGCCGAGTTCCGCGCCGCCGTGGACCGGATCGCCCGCTCGGGCGGCACGCCTCTGGCGGTGACCGAGAACAACGTCCTGGTCGGCGTCATCCACCTGAAGGACGTGGTCAAGCCGGGTGTGAAGACCCGCTTCGCCGAGCTCCGCGCCATGGGGCTGCGCACCGTCATGATCACCGGCGACAACCCGGTCACGGCGGCGGCGATCGCCTCGGAGGCCGGGGTCGACGACTACCTCGCCGAGGCCACCCCCGAGGACAAGATGCGCCTCATCAAGGCCGAACAGGCCAGGGGCCGTCTGGTCGCAATGTGCGGCGACGGCGCCAACGACGCCCCCGCTCTGGCCCAGGCCGATGTCGGCGTCGCCATGCAGACCGGCGCCCAAGCCGCGCGCGAGGCCGGCAACATGGTCGATCTCGACAGCGACCCGACCAAGGTCATCGAGATCGTCGAGGTCGGCAAACAGCTGCTGATCACCCGCGGCGCGCTGACGACGTTCAGCATCGCCAACGACGTGGCCAAGTATTTCGCCATCATCCCGGCGATGTTCGTGGTCGCCCTGCCGGCGTTGGGTGCGCTGAACGTGATGCGTCTGGGGAGCCCTGAGAGCGCCATCCTGTCGGCGGTGATCTTCAACGCCCTGGTCATCGTGGCCCTGATCCCTCTCGCCCTGCGCGGTGTGAAGTATCGGGCGGTCGGGGCCGGCAAACTGCTGGGTCGCAACCTGCTGATCTACGGCCTCGGTGGTCTGGTGGCGCCCTTCGTCGGCATCAAGGCCATCGACCTGATCATCACCGGTCTGGGTCTGGCGTGAGAGCGATCCCCATGCCCCGCAACACCTTCAAGGCCGCCGGAAAGAACGACGTCTGGTTCGCCCTCTTCGTCATCGCCGCCGTCGTGGTCGTCAGCCTGCTGGCCCACGCCGACCGCTCCCACGCTCCCGAACGTCCCGGCCCCGTCCCGGCGTCCGCACTGAAAGAACAAGCCTGATGAACACCTCTCTCAAACTGCTGCTGGCCTCGGCCGTCGCTCCCCTCGCGCTCACCGGGGCCGCCCAGGCCCAGGACGCCACGGCCCCGCAATGGAGCTTCAACGTCGCCGGAACCTCGGACTATGTATTCCGCGGTGTCAGCCAGACCCAGGAAGATCCGGCCCTCTCGGCCGGCATCGACCTGACCGCCGGCTCCTTCTACGCCGGGACCTGGGCCTCCAACGTCGACTTCGGCGATGGCGATACAAACGCCGAGGTCGACCTCTACGGCGGCATCCGACCCGAGGTCGCGGGCTGGAACCTCGACATCGGGGTGGTCGGCTATCTCTACACGAACCAGCCCGACGGTGCCGACTACGACTACGCCGAGCTGAAGCTGGCGGCGTCCCGGCCGGTCGGCCCGGCGACGCTCGGCGCCGCCGTCTATTGGTCGCCCGACTTCTTCGGCGCGTCCGAGGACGAGGCGACCTATGTCGAGGCCAATGCCGCGATCTCGCCCGCCGACAAGTGGACGATTTCCGGCGCGGTCGGCCGTCAGTTCGTGTCCTCGGACTTCGACTACACGACCTGGAACCTCGGCGCGGCCTACCAGCTGACCCCGCACCTCGCGGTCGACGTCCGCTACCACGACACCGACGAACACGACTTCGGCGACATCTACGGCGCCCGCGCCGTGGCCTCGCTGAAGGCGACCTTCTAGGAGACCGAAGATGGTCAACCAAATCCGTCCCGCCATTGTGATGATGGCGCTCTTCACCCTGGTTCTGGGCCTCGCCTATCCGCTGGCCGTGACCGGTTTCGCGCAAGGGGTCTTTCCGGCCCAGGCGAACGGCAGCCTCGTTCGCGACGCCTCGGGCACGATCCAGGGTTCGTCCCTGATCGGCCAGCCCTTCGCCGAGCCCCGCTATCTGCATCCGCGTCCGTCGGCGGCGGGCGACGGCTATAACGCCCAGTCGTCGTCCGGCTCCAACCTCGGTCCGCTCAACACCGATCTGGCCATGCGGGTGAAGACCGAGGCCGACACGATCCGCACGGAAGACGGCGCGACGTCGGTCCCCGCCGACGCCGTCACCGCCTCGGCCTCGGGTCTCGACCCGGACATATCTCCGGCCTACGCTCGGCTTCAGGCGGCGCGCATCGCGACCGCCCGGGGCGTGCCCGCAGCCGAGGTCCAGAGCGTGATCGACCAGAACACCAAGGGCGCCTTGCTCGGCTTCATCGGCCAGCCGCGTGTCAATGTCCTGATGGCCAACCGCGCGCTCGACGCCCGTTTCCCGGCCAATTGATTTGGCGGAGTCTGCACCCGAGCCTTCGCTGAAAGCCGCCTCCCGGAAACGGGGGCGGCTGAAGGTTTTCCTCGGCATGTCGCCGGGGGTGGGCAAGACCTATGAGATGCTGCGCGCCGCCCGCCGCCGAAAGGCCGAGGGGGGCGACGTCGTGGTGGGGGTGGTCGAGACCCACGGGCGCAAGGAGACCGAGAGCCTGCTGCGCGGGCTGGAGGTCATGGCGCGCAATCCGCTGGACTACAAAGGCCGAACCCTGCTGGAGTTCGACATCGACGGGGCCATCACGCGCCGCCCCGAGCTGCTGCTGGTCGACGAATACGCCCACTCCAATGCGCCCGGCTCGCGCCATCCCAAGCGGTGGCAGGACGTGGAGGAGATCCTCAAGGCCGGGATCGACGTCTGGACGACGCTGAACGTCCAGCATCTGGAGAGCCTGTCCGATGTGGTTCTCAGGATCACCGGGGTGCGCCAGCGCGAGGCCGTGCCCGACAGCGCCCTGAGCCGCGCCGACGACATCGAGGTGGTGGACATCACCCCCGACGAGCTGCGCAAGCGGCTGACCGACGGCAAGGTCTATGTGCCCGAGACCGCGCGTCTGGCGGCCGAGAATTTCTTCAAGGTCGAGAATTTGACGGCCCTGCGCGAACTGGCCCTGCGCCGCGCGGCCCAGACCGTGGACGACCAGCTTCTGTCGCACCTGCGCGAGCAGGGCGCGCCCGGGCCGTGGGCGGTCGCCGAACGCATTCTGGTTCTGGTCGGCGGGGACGCCATGGCGGCGTCGCTGGTGCGGACTGGGCGGCGGTTGTCCGACATGATGATGGACGCGCCCTGGACCGTGGCGACGGTCGACCGCGCGGCCCGTTCGGCCGAGGCCGACGCCCGGTTGAACGAGGCGCTGAAACTGGCCGAGCAGCTCGGCGCCCGCACCGTGACGCTGAGCGGCGAGGATGTGGTTCGCGCCGTCATGGACCATGTCCAGCGCAACCATGTGACCCAGATCGTGCTGGGCAAAGGGCGTGACAGCCGCCTGCGCGACCTGCTGGGCCGGTCGCTGGCGGCGGAGCTGCTGCGCTCGGCGAAGGGGGCGGCGATCCATATCGTCACCGACAATGCTCCGGCCGAGGCCGCCCCCGCGAGGGCGGCGCCGCGTCCCGTCACGGCGCGCAGTCTGATGCTTCAGGCGAAGGGCTATCTCGCCAGCGCGATCTTCGTCGCAGTGGCCACCGCCGTCGCCCTGACGCTGGACTACAAGTTCGAGCGCGTGGATCTGGGCGTCATCTATCTGTCGGCGGTGGTCGCGGCGGGCGCGCTCTACGGAATGAGGCCCGCTCTGGCGGCGGCGACGGCGGCCTTCCTGATCTACAACTTCCTGTTCCTGCATCCGCGCTACAGCTTCGTCATCGGCTCACCGACGGACGTGCTGACGCTGGTGGTCTTCTGGGGGGTGGCCCTGCTGACCGGAGCCCTGGCCGGGCGGGTGAGGGAGCAGGCGAAGCGGACCCAGCGCCGGGCCTCCGCGGTCTCGGCCCTGTTGGGCGCCAGCCAGGCCCTGGCCGCCGCCGACGACCGGGTCCAGACCGCCCGCATCCTGGCCGAACAGACCGCCGAGGCCGCGGGCGCGCGGGCCGTGGTGCTGCTGCCGGACGGCGAGGACCTGACCATCGCGGCGGGCGCGCCCGAGACGCCGACGCTCGGCGCCGCCCCCATGGCCGCAGCCCGCTGGGCCTGGGAGCATGGCGAGGCGGCAGGGTTCGGGACCGGCACCCTGCCGCAATCCAGCTGGACCTTCCGGCCGTTGCAGGGCGTGCGCGGCCGCTCGGGCGTGGCGGGCATCGAGGCCGAGGCCCTGGCGCCCGGATCGGACGAGGAACGGCTGGCCCTGGCCCTGCTGGATCAGGGCGCGGTCGCCATCGAGCGCGCCGAACTGGCCGGACAGGCGCTGGAAACCGAGACCCTGCGCCGCGCCGACCGCTTCCGCGGCGCCCTGATGAACTCCGTCAGCCACGACCTGCGCACGCCGCTGTCGACCGTGCTCGGCTCGGCGACCACCCTGATCGACTTCGGCGAGACGCTGAAGCCCGCCGTCCGCGCCGATCTGCTGCTCTCGATCCGCGAGGAGGCGGAGCGGCTGAACCGCTACGTCGGCGACCTTCTGGACATGACCCGGCTCGAAGGCGGCGGGCTGAACATCAAGGCCGACTGGACCGATGTCCGCGACGTCCTGAACGCGGCGGCCGAACGGGTCTCGCGGCGGCTGCAGGCCCGTGTCCTGACCCGCGACTTCCCCGCCGAACTCAGTCTGGTGATGATCGATCAGGGGCTGCTGGAGCAGGCCGTGGTCAACATTCTGGAGAACGCCATCGCCTACAGCCCCGACGGTTCGGTCATCGAACTGGCGGCCTATGAGGATCGCGGCTCGGTCGTCATCTCCATCGAGGATCAGGGTAAGGGTATTCCGACCGAGGAGCTCGAACGGGTGTTCGACAAGTTCCGCCGCATGGAACAGCCCAGCGACCGGTCGCCCGGCGGCGTCAAGGGCGCAGGTCTGGGGCTGGCCATCTCCAGGGGCTTCGTCGAGGCCAACGGCGGGCGGATCGCGGCGGCCAGTCCGATCGCCGACGGCAAGGGGACGCGGGTCCTGATCAGCCTGCCCAAGGCCATCGCGACCCACCCGAACCTGCTGTAAGGCTGCGCGCATGTCGGCCGTCCGTCCCCGCATCCTCGTCATCGACGATGAACCCCAGATCCATCGCTTCCTGACCCCGGCGCTCGACGCCGCCGGCTATGAGGCCCGGCGCGCCGACAGCGGGCAGGAAGGGCTGCGCGCCATCGCCCTGTGGTCGCCCGACGCCGTCCTGCTCGACCTCGGCCTGCCCGACATGGACGGCAAGGATGTGCTGAAGCGCGCGCGTGAGTTCTACGCCGGTCCGATCCTGATCCTGTCGGCGCGCGACAAGGAGGCCGAGAAGATCGAGGCGCTGGATCTCGGCGCCAACGACTATGTCGAAAAGCCCTTCGGCGTCGGGGAGCTGCTGGCGCGCGTGCGCGCGGGTCTGCGCCAGAGCGGCGACGCGGGACGGCCTAAAGGACCGGTGACGGCGGGCGACGTCGTCATCGATCTGGAGAGGCGGCTGGTCACCCGGGCGGGCGAGCCGGTCCGGCTGACGCCCAAGGAGTACGATGTGCTGGCCCAATTGGCGCTGCATGCGGGCAAGCTGGTGACCCATATGGACCTGCTGAGCGCGGTCTGGGGCAGGGCGCATGTCTCCGACACCCAGTATCTGCGGGTCGTGGTGGGGCAGCTCAGGCACAAGCTGGAAGCCAATCCGGCGACCCCGACGCTGCTGCTGACGGAGCCCGGCGTCGGCTATCGGCTGGCGGGATAGACGGCGCCCTCAGGGCTTCGCGCGGGCCAGAATGTCCGGGCCGATGTCGGCGATGGTTCGGGCGCCGGTCAGGGTCATGGCGACCCGCATCTCCTTCTCGAACAGATCCAGCAGGTTGGCGACGGCCGCCTCTCCTCCCGCCGCGAGGGCGTAGACGAAGGCGCGGCCGAGCATGACGGCGTCGGCGCCGAGGGCCAGGGCCCGCACCACGTCCAGCCCGTTGCGAATGCCGGAATCGATGAGGATCGTCATCTCCCCCTTCACCGCCTCGGCGATGGCCGGCAGGGCCCGGGCCGTGGACAGGACCCCGTCCAGCTGGCGTCCGCCATGGTTCGAAACGACGATGCCGTCGGCGCCGAAGGCCATGGCGTCACGCGCGTCGTCGGGGTCGAGGATGCCCTTGATGACGATCTGCCCGTCCCAGACATCGCGGATCCACTGCAGATCCTTCCACGCGATGGAGGGATCGAAATTCTGGCTGATCCAGCCCATGAAATCGGCCAGTCCCGTCGGCTGGCCCAGGTAGGCGGAGATGTTGCCGAGGGTGTGTGGCGTTCCGTGCAGGCCGACGTCCCAGGCCCAGGCCGGATGGGTCAACGCCTGCATCATTCGCCGCATCCCGGCGTGGGGGCCGCTCATGCCGGAGTGGGCGTCGCGGTAGCGGGCGCCGGGCACGGGCAGGTCGACGGTGAAGACCAGGGTGTTCACGCCCGCCGCCCTGGCCCGCTCCAGCACATGGCGCATGAAGCCCCGATCGCGCAGGACATAGAGCTGGAACCACATCGGCCGGTCGATGACGGGGGCGACCTCCTCGATCGGGCAGATCGACATGGTCGACATGGTGAAGGGCACGCCGCACGAGGCCGCCGCCTTCGCCGCCTGGACGTCGCCGCGCCGGGCGTACATGCCGGTCAGGCCGACGGGGGCGAGGACGATGGGCAGCTTCAGCGTCTCGTCGAACAGCCTGGTCTCGAGGCTGAGGTCCGACATGTCCCGAAGCACACGCTGGCGCAGCAGGACGTCGTGCCAGTCCTCGACATTGTGGCTGAGCGTCGTCTCCGCATAGGCGCCGCCGTCGATGTACTGGAACAGGAAAGGCGGAAGCTTGCGGCGCGCGGCCTCGCGATAGTCGCCGGGCGACGAGATGATCATTCAAATGCTCCGCGACAGACGAAGCTTGATCATACCGTCAGGGTCACGACCCCGTCTCGCCCCATGACGACCGTCTGAACCGCATCGCCATAGCGGACCCGCGTCCTCGCCCCGGCCGGACCGCGCAGCACGGCCGAGGACATACGGCCCGCCTTCCAGTCCAGATCCAGCGAGAAGCCGCCGCGCGCCCGGACGCCGTGCAACTTGCCGTCGGCCCAGGCCGTGGGCAGGGCGGGCAGGAGTTCGATCTCTCCGGGGCGCGACTGCAGGATCATCTCGACCATGGCGTTGGTCCCGCCGAAATTGCCATCGATCTGGAACGGCGGGTGGGCGTCGAACATGTTGGGATAGGTCCGCTCCGGCCCCAGCAGCAGGCTGAGCACGCTGTGGGCATGGTCGCCCTGGGCCAGACGGGCCCACAGATTGATGCGCCAGGCCGTGCCCCAGCCGGTGGCGTAGTCGCCGCGGATCTCAAGCGAGCGGCGGGCGGCGGCGGCCAGCGCGGGGGTGTCGCGCAGGTTGATCTGATGGCTGGGGAACAGGCCGTACAGGTGGGAGACGTGGCGGTGGTTCATCTGGGGCGCCTCCATGTCCCAGCCCTCCATCCACTCCTGAAGTTGACCCGCCTTGCCGATGCGGTCGGCGGGCAGGCGGGCGCGGGTCGCCAGGACCTGCCGCTGGAAGGCGCGGTCGCGGCCGAGGACCTTTGCGGCCTCCGCGGTCTGGGCGAACAGGTCGCGGAGGATCTGCCGGTCCATCGCCGGCCCGGCGCAGATGGAGACGCCCGCATGGTGGTTGTTCTCGGGCGACATCGACGGGCAGGTGACCAGGCCGTCACCCGACGGGTCCTCGACCAGGGTGTCGAGGAAGAACTCGGTGGCCCCCTTCAGCAGGGGATAGACCTCGGCCAGATAGGTCTTGTCCTGGCTGTAGTCGAAGTGGTCCCACAGGTGGGTGCAGAGCCAGGCGCCGCCCATGGGCCACATGCCGAACTTGGCGCCGTCGATCGGCGCCGTGGCGCGCCACAGGTCGGTGTTGTGGTGGCAGACCCAGCCGCGCGCGCCGTAGTTGGTCTTCGCCGTCACCGCACCGGTCTCGGCCATCTGGCGGACCATGGCGATCAGGGGCTCGACGCACTCCTGAAGCGCGCAGGGCTCGGCCGGCCAGTAGTTCATCTCGGTATTGATGTTGATCGTGTACTTGGACCCCCACGGCGGGTTCAGCTTGTCGTTCCACAGCCCCTGCAGATTGGCCGCCTGCGTCCCCGGACGCGAGCAGGACAGCAGCAGGTAGCGGCCGTACTGGAAGTAGAGTGAGGCCAGGGCGGGATCGTCCATCGACTGGGACTTGGCGACGCGCTGGTCGGTCGAGGGCAGGGCGGCCTCGGTGGTCCCGACCTCGAAGCTGACGCGGCTGAACAGGGGCTTGTAGTCGGCGAGGTGACGGGCCTTCAGGGCTTCGAAGTCGGGCGTCAGGGCGGCGAGCGTCGCCCGCGTCTTCGCCTCCGGATCGCCGTTGACGTCCTTGGGGCCCTTGTAGCTGGTGGCCATGGCGATGAGCAGCAGGGCCTCGTCGGCGCCCTCGACATGCAGGGCGTCGCCGTCGGCGCGGGTGCGGCCGCCCTTGGCGATGACCTTGACCCGGGTCTGGAAGCTGAGGGCCCCGGCGACCTCGTTCTGGCCCGAGTTGCGGCCCGAGAGGGTCAGGGTGTCGCCGTCGATGGCGGCGGTTCCGGCCAGAGGAGTTTCAAAGGCGGCGCCGAAGTCCAGCGCGCCCGGCTTGTCGGCGCTCAGGCGCAGGACGATCACATCGTCGGGCGCCGAGGCGAACATCTCGCGCCGGAACGTGACGCCATCCTGACGGTATTCGACGCGGTGGACGGCGTCTTCCAGATCCAGTTCGCGGCGATAGCCAGAACTCGCCGAGGAGACGCCGAAGGTCAGCATCAGCTCGCCGATGGTCTGATAGGACATCTGGCGGATCGGCTTGCCCATCATCCGGGCCTGGGCGAGGTCCTGCGCTTCCAGATACTGACCGGCGAAGATCAGGCGGCGGACCTCGGGCAGGGCCGCGAGGGCGTCTGAACTCGACGGATCATAAGGGCCGCCGCCCCACAGGGTGTCCTCGTTCAGCTGGATCCGGTCGCGCGCTACCCCGCCGAAGACCATGGCGCCCAGACGCCCGTTTCCCAGCGGCAGGGCCTCGGTCCAGAGCTCGGCCGGGTTGCGATACCAGAGCTTGAGCGGCGCGGGCTGGCCGGTGCGGGGCAGGGGAACCATCGGCGGCGGGACCGCCTGGCGCGCCATCGCGGGCAGGGCGGCGACCGCGGCCGCAGCCGCCGTTCCGAGCAGCAGCTGCCGGCGCGACGCGTTCCGGAATCGATGGGTCATCATGGTCTCTCCCTACGCTGAACCGTCTGTCTCTGCGCGCGATCTGCGCGCGCTGGCGACGGCCATTGGGTCCCTATTGCCAGAACTGTCTTCATGGGTGAAGATGCTATCGCAAATATGAAGACTCGCCGCGAGTGTTTGCGCTAACAATTTTAGCTTGCGGCGGGATCGTCATATTATCATACTAATTAACGCTGCCGTTCAAAGAGCAGCATCAGGGCGGGGATTCAGCGAAATCCCCATGGAGGGAAATCATGAAGCTCAACCGCACGACCGTGCTCGCCAGTTCCGTTGCGTCCGGGGTCATCCTGGCCGCGCTCACCGTCGGTTCCGCCGCCTCGGCGCAGACCGCGACGCCCCAAACCAGTACCGATCAGGCGTCCGAGGTCGAAGAAGTCGTCGTCACCGGCTATCGCCAGTCGCTGCGCCGGGCGCTGGACACCAAGCGCAACTCCAATGTGATGATCGACGAGATCAACGCCGAGGACATCGCCGACTTCCCCGACGCCAACCTGACCGAGTCGCTGCAACGCCTGCCGGGCGTCTCGATCGATCGCGATAACGGCGAAGGCCGTTCGATCTCGGTGCGCGGTCTGGGGGGCGACTTCACCCGCGTGCGTCTGAACGGGCTCGAGACCCTGTCCACCGCCGGCTCCAACGATTCCGGCTCCAGCCCGAACCGCGGCCGGGGCTTCGACTTCTCGACCTTCGCCTCGGAGCTGTTCAGCTCGCTGAAGGTGCAGAAGACCGCCTCCGCCGAGACCGACGAAGGCGCGCTGGGCGCCACGGTCGATCTGGTGTCGGGCCGCCCGTTCAACTTCCAGGGGCCGCGTTTCGGCCTTTCGGTTCAGGACGCCTATTACGAGAACGGCGAGAGCCACAATCCGCGCGTCGCCGCCCTGATCTCGGACCGCTGGCGCTTCAATCACATCGGCGAAGTCGGCCTGTTGGGCTCGGTGGCCTACAACAAGCGCGACTCGTCGAGCGACAGCTTCGAGCGTTCGCCGGGTCAGTCGGACTACGCCTATCGCGGCGCCACCTTCCAGGGCACCAGCAACCCGGCCGGTACGGAATATCAGGGCTTCGCCCGTCCGATCGGGACGACCATTCCGAACGTCACCAATCCGAACGCCCTGGCCCTGCTGACCGGTTCAGACCCGGCCGCTTACGCCCTGATCAACGGCACGGGGCGCGGCTCGCAGGTGAGGATCCCGGCCCTGCCGACCCTCAGCCACCGCGATATCGATCAGGAGCGGATCGGCCTGACCCTGGGCGGTCAGTGGCGGCCCACCGACCGCACCACCGTCAGCGTCGACGGCCTCTATTCGAAGTTCGAAAGCACCTCGATCAACTACCAGCTCTCGCCGATCGGGCTGAACCGCAACAACACCTCGGGCGTCATCCCGAACGCCACCAACTACAGCTACAACACCGCCCGTCCCGGCCCGCCCAGCCCGGGCACGGCCAACACCAACCAGGGCTCGGCCACCCAGCGTCGCGGCCTCTATTCCAACTGTACCGCGCAACCGGCCCTGTTCGGCAGCGACGGAACGCGTATTCGTGATGAGATCGACTGTGGTCAGTCTTTGAACGGCGGCTCTTTGGTTCCGGGTTACGCTTTCAGCTATAATCCGAACAATCTCGACGTCTACGAATACTATAACAATCCGACCTCGCCCGGGTATATCAACGATCCCTACGGCCTGGCCATGCGCGGCGCCTTTATCGGGCGGCCGGCGACCAGGCTGATCGACGCGGCGGTCAGCGACGACGGTTCGCAGGCGACCTATCTGAAGCTCGGCAATGTCGACATGGCGTCGCGGGCGGATTCGGGCAGCTTCACCACCGAGTTCCAGCAGCTGTCGATCAACATCGACCACCAGTTCACCGACCGCTTCCGGATGAACTTCATCTACGGCGCCTCGAAATCGACCAACGAGAGCCTGGGCCTGGTCGCCGAGTTCAACCGGATGGACTCCGGCAACGGCACGGCGGGCAACGACTACTTCATCTACGACGCCCGCGGCGGCGGGGACTTCCCGCTGATGAGCTTCGGCTTCGATGTCGCGGATCCGACGAAGTGGGATGTGGTCAAGGGCTTCTCCGCCCTGCGCGCCTACAAGCGTTTCGTGGAGAACACCTACGACGGCGGGCGTCTGGACTTCGCCTATGAGGCCAACGACCAGATCACCCTGAAGTTCGGCGGCAGCCGCCGCAACTTCGGCTTCAGCACCGCCCAGTACGAACGTCTGGTCGGCGATACGGTCAACCCCAGCCTGCTGGAAGGCGGCTCGCCGACGACCGTGCGCGACATGGGTCAACTGATCGAGTGGGGCAAGGGACTGGATGTGCCGGCGGGCATGCCGACGTCCTTCTGGGCGCCGAACCTGGACGCCTTCATCAACCGCTTCGGCTTCACCTGCGACTGCATCAACAAGTTCGGCGACTGGCGTCTGTCGGGCCTGCGCAGCCCGGCCAACACCTATGGTGTGGACGAGACCGATACGAGCATCTTCCTCCAGGCCGACTTCAACACCGAGCTGTTCGGTCGCGAGCTGCGCGGCAATGTCGGGGTGCGCTATGCCCTGACCGAGCTGGAGTCCTCGGGCCTGACGACCACGGCCCGGCGCGTCTCGGCGACCAACGAGTATGACGACACCCTGCCGTCGCTGAACGCCGTCTATGAGATCGCCGACAACATGTATCTGCGCTTCGGCTGGTCCAAGGTCATGGCGCGGCCGCTGCTGGGCAACCTGGCGCCGAGCGTCACCGGCTTCTCGGTGCCGAGCGCGGCCGGGGCGACCACGGGCGGCAGCATCACCCTGGGCAATCCCAAGCTCCAGCCGTTCCGGGCGACCAACTACGACCTGAGTTTCGAGTGGTATCCGTCGCGCGACACCCTGTTCTCGATCGCCCTGTTCGACAAGGAGATCGGCAGCTTCCCGCAGACCCTCGTCGGCGAGAACCGCCTGTCGGAAATCCTGTCGGCGACCGAAATCGCCCAGCTGCGAGAGGCCTTCCTGGACGCGCCGGGCGCCACGCCCAGCACCACCCTGGCGGCCCAGCGCGCCTATATCGACAGCGATCAGGTCTTCGCAGTGCGCCAGTTCCGCGACGCGCCGGGGGGCTATCTGCGCGGTATCGAGATTTCGTACCAGCAGACCCTGTCCTTCCTGCCCTGGTATTTCGAAAACCTCGGCATCCAGGCCAACTACACCCATATCGAAAGCCAGCTGGACTACATCCTGAGCCCGCAGCCGCTGGTGATCGGGGGCGCGCCCTTCCTCGGCGCCTCGCCGGACGCTTTCAACTTCACCCTCTACTACGAGGTTCCGAAGTTCTCGGCCCGGGTGTCGACGGCCTATCGCGCCGCCTATCAGACCACCTATCCGCTGGCGACCGGCACCTGCGATCCGGGCGTCTGCGACAGCCCGCTGGTCAACGACTTCGGTGGAAGCCAGGAGACGTTCAACGTCGACTTCTCGTCCAGCTACAAGTTCACGCCAAATATCAGCGTGACCCTGGAAGCGCTCAACCTGACCAACCAGGCCAATGATCGCTGGGCCTATCAGTCGAGCCCGGTGGTGACCTCCTACGGCACCAACGGTCGCCAGATCATGCTCGGCGCCCGGATGACTTTCTAGAGCCGGCTTCCGCCCACACATCTCCTTCCCAGGGCGGCTTCAAAGGCGCCGGCCATGTGCCGGCGCCTATTTTTTGTTCAGAATGCCCTCTCGATCGCGGAGCGCCCGTCATGATCCACCGCAGGCAGTTGATGGCCGGCCTCGCCGCCGGCGCCCTGGTCCCGGCGACTGTCCCCGCGGTCGCTCGGGCTGAGGCACAGGTCTCGGGCGCGGCCTTTCCCGGGGCCATGGGCTGGGCGGCGACGACGAAGGGAGGACGCGGCGGGGCGATCCTCAGGGTCACGACCTTGGCGGGCGAGGGGCCCGGCTCCCTGCGGGCCGCGCTGGAGACGGAGGGGCCGCGCATCGTGGTGTTCGAGGTCGGCGGGATCATCGACCTGGGCCGCCGCGACATCCGCATCGACAACCCCTTCCTGACCGTCGCCGGCCAGACGGCGCCGGAGCCGGGGATCACCATCATTCGTGGCGGCATCGGCCTGTCGGCCCATGACGTGGTCATCCGCCATATCCGTATCCGGCCGGGCGCAGACGGGGCGGCTCAGCGTAGCGGCTGGGAGGTCGACGGCCTGTCCACCCGCGGCGCCCATGACGTCATCGTGGACCAGTGCAGCTTCAGCTGGGCGACCGACGAGAATCTGTCGGCCTCGGGCGCGCGTTTCGACGGCGGCGATACGGTGGAAGCCTGGCGTCAGCACACCTCTCACCGCATCAGCTTCACCCGCAACATCGTCGCCGAGGGCCTGTCGCACGCCAGCCATTCCAAGGGCGAGCACTCCAAGGGCACCCTGATCCACGACAATGCGACGGCCATCCTGATCGCGGGCAACCTCTATGCGCACAACTACGAGCGCAATCAGCTGTTCAAGGGCGGGGCCCATGCGGTCAGCGCCAACAACCTGATCTACGACCCGGGCAACCGCTGCATGCATTACGGGCTGAACGCTCCGGAGTGGGGCGATCATCCGTGGGAGACAGGACGGCTGGCGCTGGTCGGGAACCTTACGAAGGGCGGGGCCTCGACGCGAGCAGACCTGCCGTTCTTCCTGGCCGAGTCCCAGGGCGACGTCGCGCTCTACGCCATCGACAATCCCGCCTTCCATGCCGACGGCCGGGTCATGCACGAGATGGCGATCCAGTCGGACCGCGACCTGAAGATCATCCGCCTCGATGAACCTCCGCATTGGCCGCCTGCCTTCACCGCGCGTCCCTCGGGAGAGGTCGAGGCCTGGGTCTTCGCCGAGGCCGGGGCCCGGCCCTGGGCCCGCGATGCGGTGGATGCCCGTATCCTCCAGTCTGTGCGCGACGGGACCGGCCGGGTCATCGACGACGAGACGGAGGTCGGGGGCTATCCGGTCCTGCCGTCCACGCGCCGCGCCTTCGTCGAGGCCGACTGGAACCTCGACGACATGACCCGCAAGGACGGCCGGCCGACCTAGGTTTTCGGCCTATGCGACGGCGCTGGTCGGCGCAGCCGGATTCCATTCGTAGCGGCGCAGGGACTCCGGCTTCATCTCGATCGAGAAGCCCGGCGCCCTGGGCGGCATATAGGCAGCGCCCCGGATCTCGCACGGCTCCAGGAAATGCTCGTGCAGATGGTCGACGTACTCGATCACCCGGCCCTCGCGCGTGCCCGAGACGCAGACATAGTCGATCATCGACAGGTGCTGGACGTATTCGCAAAGGCCGACACCGCCCGCGTGTGGACAGACCGGCAGGTCGTACTTCGCCGCCATCAGAAGCACCGCCAGCACCTCGTTCAGCCCGCCCAGACGGCAGGCGTCGATCTGCACCACATCGATGGCGCCGGCCATGATGAACTGTTTGAACAGGATGCGGTTCTGGCACATCTCACCGGTCGCGACCTTGATGTCGCCGATGCCGCGTCGGATGGCGGCGTGGCCCAGGACGTCGTCGGGGCTGGTCGGCTCCTCGATGAACCAGGGACGGGCGAAGGCCAGGTCGTTGATCCAGTCGATGGCCTCATCCACCTCCCAGACCTGGTTGGCGTCGATCATCAGGGTGGCGTCGCCGATGGCCTCGCGGGCAATGCGCAGGCGACGGATGTCATCTTCGCGGTCCTGACCCACCTTGAGCTTGATGTGGCGGAAGCCGGCGGCGACGGCCTCGGTGGCGAGGCGACGCAGCTTGTCGTCGCTGTAGCCCAGCCAGCCGGCGCTGGTGGTGTAGCAGGGATAGCCCTCGGCCTCGAGCGTGCGGATCCGCTCCGCCTTGCCCGCCGCCTTCTCGCGCAGCAGGACAAGGGCTTCGTCGGGGGTGATGCAGTCGGTCAGGTAGCGGAAGTCTATGGCCCGAACGAACTCCTCCGGCGACATCTCGGCGACCAGACGCCAGACCGGCTTGCCCGCCGCCTTGGCCATCAGATCCCAGACCGCGTTGACGACCGCGCCCGTGGCCAGATGGATGGCGCCCTTGTCCGGGCCGATCCAGCGCAGCTGGCTGTCGCCGGTGACATGCCGCCAGAACCGGCCCGGATCCTCGGTGATCCAGGCCAGCTCAAGACCGACCACCCGCTCGCGAAGAGCCTCGATGGCGACGATGCAGATTTCGTTGCCGCGACCGATGGTGAAGGTCAGGCCGTGACCCTCCAGCCCGGGCTGGTCAGTCTCCAGCACGACATAGGCGGCCGAATAGTCGGGGTCGGGGTTCATGGCGTCCGACCCGTCCAGCGCCTGGCTGGTCGGGAAGCGGACGTCGATGGTGCGAAGGGCGGTGATGCGGGTCATGAAAGGCCGTCTCAGGTCGCGGCGACGACGCGCTGGCGTTGAACGCCCAGACCGTCGATGCCCAGGGTCATGGTCTGACCGGGACGCAGATAGACGGGCGGCTTCTGGCCCAGACCCACGCCGGGCGGGGTGCCGGTGGATATGACGTCGCCCGGCTGCAGGCTCATGAACTTGTTCAGATAGGCGATGATGGTCGGGACGTCGAAGACCATGGTGGCGGTGGAGCCGTCCTGATAGCGGCGGCCGTCGACCTCGAGCCACAGACGCATGGCGTCGGGAGCGGGGGCTTCGTCCGGGGTGACCAGCCAGGGGCCGATCGGGCCGAAGGTGTCGCAGCCCTTGCCCTTGTCCCAGGTCCCGCCGCGCTCCAGCTGGAATGCGCGCTCGCTGACGTCGTTGATGACACAATAGCCGGCGACGTGCTCCATCGCGTCGGCGGCGTCGATATACCGGCCGGCCCTCCCGATCACGACGCCCAGCTCGACCTCCCAGTCGGTCTTTTCCGATCCGCGCGGAATCTCGACGTCGTCGTCGGGGCCGCAGATGGCGCTGGTCCATTTGTTGAACACGACCGGCTCCTGGGGAACCTCCATCCCGCTCTCGGCGGCGTGGTCGCTGTAGTTCAGGCCGATGCAGATGAACTTGCCGACCGCGCCGACGCACGGTCCGATCCGGGGCGCGCTCTCGATCAGGGGGAGGTCGTCGAGGTTGATCGCGCGCAGACGGGCCAGACCTGCGGGCGTCAGGACGTCGCCCGCGATGTCGGAGATGACGGCGGACAGGTCGCGGATGCGGTCTTCTGAGTCCAGGATGCCGGGGCGTTCGAAGCCGGCGGGGCCGTAGCGGAGGAGTTTCATCGGGGCCTTTGGGGAGGTGGCGGGCTCAGTTGATCCAGCCGCCGTCGATCACGTGGACGGCGCCAGTGGTGAAGGCGGATTCGTCGCCCGCGAGGTGAACGGCGAGGGCGGCGATCTCCTCGGGCTTGCCGAGGCGGCCGACAGCCTGACGCGCCTCGAAGGCGGCCATGGCGGCGCCAAAGCCGATGTCTTGAGCTACGGCCTGTTCGGCGACGCGCTGGCGCAGGGACGGGGTGTCGATGGTGCCCGGGCAGATGGCGTTGCAGCGCACGCCCCGGCCGACGAAGTCGGCGGCGATGGCCTTGCTGAGGCCGATCACCCCGGCCTTGGTGGCGCCATAGGCGAAGCGGTTGGGGATGCCCTTGATGCTGGAGGCGATGGAGGCGACGTTGACGATCGAGCCGCCGCCCTTCGCCAGCATGCCGGGGATGAAGGCGCGGCACAGGCGGTAGGTCGCGGTGACGTTCAGGTCCAGGGACCGGGCCCAGGCGTCCTCGTCGCAGTCCAGAATATCGCCCGCGTGGACCATGCCCGCGGCGTTGACCAGCACATCGACAGTCGGGAAACGGGCGGGCAGGGCGGCGACGGCCTCGCGGTCGGTGACGTCGAGACGCAGGGTCTGGACGCCCGGAACGCCTTCCAGCGTCGCCAGGGCCTCGGCATTGATGTCGGCGGCGATCACCGTCGCCCCCTCGCGCGCGAAGGCCTCTACGATGGCGCGGCCGATGCCCTGGGCGCCGGCGGTGACGAAGGCGGTCTTGTCCTTGAGTCTCAAGCGACGGCTCCTTTCGCGGCGCGAAGCTGGCGCAGGCCGAAGACCCCGACCACGACGAAGGCGATGAGGGGCACGATCAGGGCCGCGCGCAACCCGCCCTGGCCATGGCTGATCCAGCCCATGATCGGAGGCGCCACGGCGCCGCCGATGATGGCCATGATGATGAGTGAGGCGCCCAGCGACTGGTCCGGTCCGAGATCGCGGACGCCGAGGGCGAAGATGGTCGGGAACATGATGGACATGAACAGGCCGGTCAGGACGAGGGCCGCGACCGCGCCGAGGCCGGGCGACAGGGCGGCGGCGGCGCAGAGGACGACGTTGGCGACGGCGAAGAGAGTCAGGAGCCGGGCGGGGGAGACGCGCGACATCAGGGCCGCCCCGCCGAACCGGCCGAGGGTGAAGAGGGCGAGGCTGGCCGAGAGCAGGAAGGCCGCGTTGCGTTCGCTGATCCCGGGCGCGACCGACTTCACGAAGTCGACGAAATAGCTCCAGACCCCGACCTGGGCCGCGACATAGAAGAACTGGGCGATGACGGCGCCGACCAGCAGGCGATTGCCGAGCAGACGACGCCAGGCCCCGGCGCGGCCGGCCTCTGCATGGGGTCGGACCTCGGGCAGGGGGACGAAGGCGACGGCGGCGGCGACGGCGAGCACCAGAAGGGCGAGAACCAGATAGGGCATCTGGACCATCCCGGCCTCGCCGGCGCGCCAGGCGGCGAGTTCGGCGGGCGGCAGGGCGGCGTGGCCCGCGGCGTCCATCTCCACGCCCGAGAAGATGAAGATCCCTCCGACGATGGGGGCCAGGACCGCGCCGACGCCGTTGAAGGCCTGGGCCAAGTTCAAGCGCTGGGCGCCGCGCGCAGGATCGCCGAAGGCGACGATATAGGGGTTGGCCGCCGTCTCCAGACAGGCCGCGCCCGCGGCCAGGACGAACAGGGCCAGAAGGAAGGCGCCGTAGACCTGAAGATCGGCGGCGGGCCAGAACAGCAATGCCCCGGCGGCATAGAGCCCCAGGCCCAGCAGTATGCCGGCCCGATAGCCGAAGCGCCGCATGACCATCCCGGCGGGCAGGGCCATGACGAAATAGCCGATGTAGAAGACGAACTGGATCAGCCCCGCCTCGGCCCTGTCCAGATCCAGCGCCTTCTGGAATTGGCGGATCAGGATATCGTTCAGATTGTTGGCGATGGCCCAGAGAAAGAAGAGGCTGACGATCAGGGCGAAGCCGAGCCGGAAGCCGGGGGTGATCAGACCTTTCGCGCCGGGCGCGGCCGCGGAGGTATCGGGTGGAGGTTGGAGGATCGCCATGGCCGGTTTCGTTTCCCCGCAGGCGCCTCCACTTTGATGGTGGTTGGCCTGTCTGTTTTTGTATAGGTAAAGAGTCCATCGCATATGTGCATAGGCTGATCAAGCCGCCGCACAGTCTGTGGTGTCGTCAACTTGACCAATGAGAGCGTCCCCAGGACGCCAAACGGGAGTGGAAGCGTGGATCTGGGACTTCAGGGCCGGGTGGTCATCGTCACCGGCGGCGGGGCGGGCATCGGCGGGGCGATCTCGACCGTTCTGGCCGAGGAAGGGGCGATCCCCGTCATCCTCGGCCGCAGCCCTTTGGCGCCGGAGTTCGAGGCGAGCCTGAGGGCGCTGCAGCCCGACTTCCTGTTCGTCCAGACCGAGATGACGGACGAGGCGGCCTGCGTCGCGGCGGTGGAGAAGGCGGTCGGCCTCGGGCGCGGCCTGCACGGTCTGGTCAACAACGCCGGGCGCAACGACGGGGCCGGGCTGGAGAAGCCGCTCTCGGCCTTCATGGCTTCGGTGACCGAGAATCTGGGCCACTATTTCGGCATGGCGCACCACTGCCTTCCGTATCTGCGCGCCTCGAAGGGGGCGATCGTGAACATCTCGTCCAAGACGGCGGTGACGGGTCAGGGCGGAACCAGCGGCTATGTCGCGGCCAAGGCGGCCCAGCTGGGGCTGACGCGGGAATGGGCGGCCGAGCTGGCGCCGCACGGCGTCAGGGTCAACGCCGTGGCGCCGGCCGAGGTGATGACGCCCCTGTATCGCAGCTGGCTGGACACCTTCGACGATCCGGAGGCGAAACAGGCCGAGATCACCCGGCGCATTCCGCTGGGCCATCGCATGACCACGGCGCGCGAGATCGCCGACACCGTCGTCTTCCTGCTGTCGGACCGGGCCAGCCATACGACCGGCCAGTGGGTCTTCCCCGACGGCGGCTATACCCACCTCGACCGCGCCCTCGACTAGGGCGCGAGACGCTCAGGGGCGGACGTCGGCGCCAATCAGCCGCTCGGAGATGCGGCCGGCAGCCTCGGTCAGGGCGGTGGCGGCCTCATCCAGCGAGACCCGGGCGTTCAACCGCTTCAGATAGGGGATGGTCAGGGCCGCCACGGCGGAGCCGCCGCGGAAGACCGGCACGGAGATGTCGCTGACGCCCTCGACGAACCGGCTGGCCGACTGTTCCTGACCGTTCTTCAGGGTGCGGGCGACGCGCTTGTCGAAGGTCTCCAGCGTCGCGGCGTCGATCTCGGGGTCGAAGCTGGCGCGCCAGGCCGCGCGCACCGCCTCGGTCTGGAAGGCGTAGAGCACCGCGCCCGAGGCCGTCTTGGGCAGGGGCTGGCGATAGCCGACGGGCAGGGAGAAGGAGAGCTGCTGGCTCGATTCCATCCGCGCGATGACCACGATGTCGCCCAGCGCCCGCACCGCCAGGTGGCAGGACTGGCCGCAGAACTCGGCGAGCTGGCGCATCTCCGGCAGGGCCACCTCGACCAGCGAGCGCATCAAGGGGCGTTCGAGCCCCAGCGACAGCAGCCGGTCGGTCAGCTGATAGTTGTCCGTCCCCGGCACCTGTTCGATATAGCCCCGGTAGACCAGCACCTGGATCATCCGGAATAGTTCGCCGTGCGACCGGTCGAGAATGCGGCCGGTCTCATTGATGGTCAGAGGCTTTTCCGACCGCGACAGCAGCTCCAGCACGTCCAGCCCCTTTTCCAGGGCCGGGGCCTTGTACCGCCGGTCGTCCGCTTCCTTCGTCATCCTGTCCCGCTCTCGAGGTGTAACCCGACGACATGCCGAGCGTCGCGGGAACCGTCAACAGAAGCGCGTTTCCGCACGATGTCCATGTTGTCATATGTGCAAATAGATCGTCATATATGACGAATGTCGGCGCCAGTCCGGCGGGCGAGGAAACCGATCATGTCAGCGATGGATCACCCGTCCCTCGAAGGGGAAGGCGCCCTCATGGACGTCGTCGTCTGCACCGAGCCCGGGCGACTGGATCGCGAGCAGCGCGTGACGCCGGAGCCGGCGCCCGGCGAGGTTCTGGTGCGGGTGCGCCGGGTCGGGGTCTGCGGCACCGACATGCACATCTATCGCGGCACCCAGCCCTATCTCAGCTATCCGCGCGTCATGGGCCATGAGCTGTCCGGCGAGGTCGCGACGGCGCCGGAGGGCAGCGGCTTCGAGCCCGGGGAGCCGGTCTACGTCCTGCCCTATCTGTCGTGCGGCGAGTGCGCGGCCTGCCGCAAGGGGCGCGAGAACTGCTGCATGAAGATCCAGGTGCTGGGCGTGCACCGCGACGGGGCCATGGCGCGCTATATCGCCGTGCCCAGCCGTTTCCTCAGGTCGGCGAAGGGCGTCAGCCTCGACGCCGCGGCCATGATCGAATTCCTCGCCATCGGGGCCCATGCTGTGCGCCGCGCCGACGTGAAGCCGGGACAGAGCGCGCTGGTGGTCGGGGCCGGGCCGATCGGTATCGCGGCGGCCCTGTTCGCCAGATTGCGCGGCGCCAGCGTCACTGTCATCGACCGGCGCGCGGATCGTCTGGCCTTCTGCCACGACCGGATCGGCGCCGACCATGTCGTGGTGGTAGACGATGCAACGCCCGCGCGGCTCGGCGCCCTGACCGGCGGCGACTTCTTTGATGTCGTCTTCGACGCGACCGGCAGCCCAGCGGCCATGGAGGCGGGCTTCGCCTATGTCGCCCACGGCGGGACCTATGTGCTGATCTCGGTGGTCGGGGCCGACATCACCTTCAGCGATCCGGAGTTCCACCGCCGCGAGACGACCCTGCTTGCCAGCCGCAACGCCACGCCCCAGGATTTCGAGACAGTCATTCAGGCCATGCGCGACGGGCTGGTCCCGGTCGAGGCGTTGAACACCCACAAGGCCGATCTGCTGGAGCTGCCCGACGTCATGGAGGCCTGGATGGATCCCGCCAACGGCGTCATCAAGGCTATCGTGGCGTGCTGATCGATGCCCATCAGCACCTCTGGCGTCTTGAGGCTCCGGGCCATGAGTGGCCCGGCCCGGACCTCCCGGCGATCCATCGCGACTTCGGGCTGGACGACTTCTGGCGCGTGGCTGGTCCGGCGGGTGTGACCGGCACGGTGCTGGTCCAGTCGCAACCGAATGAAGGCGACACGGAATGGCTACTGTCGGTCGCCGAGACCGATGATCGGGTGCTGGGCGTCGTGGGCTGGATCGATCTTCTCGCCGCTGATGCGCCCGAGCGGATCACGGCCCTCGCGCGGTCGCCGAAGCTGCGAGCCTTGCGCCCGATGCTGCAGGCCCTGCCGGTCGACTGGATCGCCGATCCCGGCCTGACCCCGGCGGTCGAGGCGATGCTCGCCGAGGGCTTGCGTTTCGACGCCCTGGTGCGGCCCGGGCATCTGCCGTTTCTGGCGGAGTTCGCGCGGCGCTGGCCGGACCTGCCCATCATCATCGACCATGCGGCCAAGCCGGATATCGCGGGCGAAGGCAGGGCGGAATGGTTCGAGGCCCTGTCGTCTCTGGCCGGCCTGCCGAACGTCCATTGCAAGCTTTCGGGGCTGCTGACCGAGAAGGGGGCGGGGCAACCGGATGCGGCCGTCATCCCCTACATCGAACAGATCTTCGCCCTGTTCGGTCCCGATCGGCTGGTCTGGGGAAGCGACTGGCCGGTGCTCGATCTGGCGGGCGAATACGCCGGCTGGCTGGGTCTGGCGCGGGACGCCATAAGGGCGCTTGACCCTGCGATAGACACCGGTGTCTTTAGTCGCAACGCCCTGTCTTTCTACGGCGGATTCGCCGCCGTCTCCGCTTGAGAACATCACAATGCAGCTCGACAGACGCGCCTTCCTCACCGCGGCCGGAGCCGGGGTCGCCGCCGGAGCGGCGCCCGAGCTGGCCTTCGCCGCAGACGCCCTTCCGCTCGCCATCCCGGACGAGGGCTGGAGCCTGTGGGTCGATGAGGCCGCGGCGTGGAAGGACGACGACATCCATCTGCCGGGAACCTTCGATCTGGCGACCCTGCCGGTCAGTCCGCCGACCGGCGGCTGGGACGCGCTGAGGTCTTCCGACGGCCTGACGGTCAGCCTGCCGACCACGGTCGAGGAACATCTGTGGGGCCGGTTCGGCACGCGGCCCTACGGCCCCGATGAATACCGCTATGCCGAGACCGACAATGTCCCGCAGTACGGGGCGTACAAGGGCGTGTCCTGGTGGTCGAAGGCCGTCGACATTCCGGCCGAGGCGGCGGGGAGGCGGGTGCTGCTCAACCTGCGCGGCGCGCGCCTGCGGGCCGAGGTCTTCCTCAATGAAAAACTGGTCGGCTATTCGATCATGTCGGAGCTGCCGTTCAGCTGCGACCTGACGGAGGCCATGCGGCCGGGGCAGGCGAACCGACTGGCGATCCGCATCACCAGCCCCGGCGGCCGGTTCGACTGGCGCGACTCGACCACCATGATGTGGGGCAAGGCGAAGCTGTTCGCCTCCCACGGCTTCAGCGGGCTCGATCGGGGGATGACGCTGAGCGTACATCCGCTGAGCGCCCGCATCGACGACGCCTGGGTGCTCAATATGCCCGCCCCCCGGACGGTGACCGGCTTTATGGACATCGTGACGGAGGCGCCGATCGTGGCCGCCACCATTGCGGGGCTGAGGACGAAGGCGGGCGTCGAACTGATCGATGACAAGACTGGCCAACGCGTGGTCGCCGAGGTTCGGCTGGAGGCGCTGGAAGCTATCGGCGACCGCCGCCTGCGCGTCCGCTTCACCGTAACCGCGCCGGACGCGAAGCTGTGGGATCTGGAGACGCCGAACCTCTATCGGCTGCGCTTCCGCTGGGCGGAGACGGCGGACGCGGTCGATACGCGCGAGGCGCGCTTCGGCTTCCGCTGGTTCGGGGTCGAGGGTGTCGGGACCGACGCCCTGCTGCGCCTGAACGGCCGCCGGACCCGGCTCTATTCGGCGATCTCCTGGGGCTATTGGGGCTACAACGGTCTGTGGCCGACGCGGGAGCTGGCGCGGCGCGAGGTGACGGCGGCCAAGACCCTGGGGCTGAATACGCTCCACTTCCACCGCAATGTCGGCAAGGCCGAGGTCTTCGCGGCCATGGACGAGATGGGGCTGATGCGGGTGATGGAGCCCGGCGGGGGCCGTCACGCGGTCGGAGCCGACCTGAAGCCCGGCGAGAGCCTGTCGCCCGCCGACGCCTTCAGCCGCGACTTCATGGTCGAGAAATGCCGCGCCATGGCCCGCGCCTTCCGCTCCCATCCCTCGCTGGTCCAGTACACCCTGCAGAACGAGATCGGCGCCAACCTGGCTAATCCCGACGTCCAGTTCGTGCTCAAGGCCATCCATGACGAGGACCCGAGCCGGGCGGTGGTCCTGAACGACGGCTTCGTGAAACGCGGCGCGGCCCAGGCCATGTACCTGCCGTACAACGACCACTACTTCCGCTCCGACGTTGAGGAATGGGGCGGCTGGTGGGTCGAGCACCAAGCCGCCGGCGACCAGTGGTACGACCGCTTCTACAAATCCAAAGACGACTATGTGCACATGCAGAAGGGCAAGCCCTTCATCGTCGAGTTCGGCGAGATGCAGGGCTGCGCGGTCGCCGACAACCATGTGAAGATGGTCGCCGACATCCTGGCCCACGGCGGCAAGAGCTATGATCTGGAGGACCACAAGGTCGTGGTCGCGGCGACCAGTACGTATCTGGATCGCTGGGGCTTCCGCGGCGCCTTCCCGACGACCGAGGCCCTGTTCCTGTCGGTCGGGCGCAAGGCTTATGAGAGCTGGCGGAACTATCTGGAGAACATCCGTCTGGGCGAGACGGTGGACGTGGCCTGCGTCTCCGGCTGGGAAAGCACGGCGATCGAGAACCATTCGGGCATCGTCGACAACCTGCGCTACTTCAAGGCCGATCCGGAGCTGCTGGGGCAGGCGCTGAGGCCGGTGATGGCCGTCGCCAAGCCGAGGGCCCTGGCCTATGCGATCGGGGATAAGGCCGAGCTGGACCTGTGGCTGTTCAACGATGCGGCGACGCCGGCGACCGGCGAGATCGTCATGAGCCTGACGGCGCCGTCGGGCGCGGAGACCGTCTTCGCCCGGCATCCCGCCCCGGAACAGACGCCTGACCAGTTCAGCTATCTGGTCGCCGAGAGCGTGCGGTCGCCGGCCTTCGCCGAGGAGGGACTGCACCGCCTGCGCGTCACGGTCGGGGGGGTGACCTCGGAGCGGGAGCTGTGGGCGACGGGGGCGGCGGCGGCGAGGCGGCCGTTGCGGATCGGGGTCTTGGGCATCCCACGCAGTCTGCGGACGAAGCTTGAGGCCCTGCCGGGCGTGACGCTGGAGGATATGGTCGCGGCCGGCCGCTATGACGGCATCATCGCCTCGGGCCTGAAGGCCGAGGAAATCGCGCGGCGGCAGGTGGGCGAGGAGACGGGTCTGGAGGCCCAGCCGACCCCCGGCCAGACGCCGCCGGTGGTATTGGGCGAGCTGCCCGAAGAAGTGCTGGCCGCCGTCCGTGCGGGCACGCCGCTTCTGGCCATGGTGCAGGAAGACGGTCTGGCCGACGGGGTAGCGAAGCAGCTCTCGGGTCTGGGCCTGTTTGACTATGCGGGGCAGGTCGGCGGGCTGCGCGCGCCCTGGATGGGCAACTGGAACTATGTCCGCGCCCACCGGACCTTTGAGGGCATTCCGGTCGATTGCGGCATGAGCGTCCTGCATCAGGTCGAGGGCCAACCCTCGAACGGTCTGCTGATCGAAGGGCAGGGTCTGGAGGTCATCGCTGCCTACAGCCGCGACCACGACCGCCAGAACGGCGCCGCCAGCTTCATCGCGCGCAAGGACGCGATGCGGGTGCTGGTGCACCGCCTTCCGGACATGGCCGGGCCGCTGCAGACCCGCTGGCTGGCCAACGCCGTCGGCTGGCTGGCGCAAGACACTTCACACGCGTGACCGGAGACCGACCGTGAGCCTTTCCGCCTTCACCCTCAGCCGCCGTTCGGCCCTGGCCGGTCTCATGGCGAGCGCCGCGGCTCCCGCCTTCGCCCAGGCGGCGCGGGCGAGCGTCCCGACCTGGGAGGCCGAGCCCGACATCATCGTCGCCGCCGACGGCACGGGGCAGTTCACCTCGATCCATGAGGCGGTGCAGTCGATCCCCAGGGACAATCGCGAACGCAAGATCGTCCTGATCCGCAACGGGGTCTATGACGAGGTCGTCCGTGTCGACGCCGCCTATGTGACCCTGCGCGGGACCAGCCGGATGGGCACGCGGCTGCAGTCGAACCGCCCCGCCGACCTGCCGCGCGACGCGCTCGGTCAGGGCGTCCTCAACATCAGCGCGACCGCCCACGACTTCGTTCTCGAGACCATGACGGTCCACAACACGGTCACGGCGATCGGCCCGCACGCCTTCACCATCTTCGGCCGCGCCGACCGGACCATCATCCAGAACGCCGACATCCTGAGCCTGGGCGCCGATACCCTGTCGCTGTGGCGCGGGATCAAGGGCAATGACGAGGCGGGCCTGTCCGAGGGGCCGGGCGCGACGCCCCTGACCGCCGATGGCGGGCGGTACTATCACACGGGCCTCAGGGTGATGGGCTCGGTCGACTTCATCTGCCCGCGCGGCTGGTGCTTCCTGTCGAACTCGGAGATCACCCAGGTCAATCCGAACACCACCGCCGCCTTCTGGCATGAAGGGATGCGGGTCGAGGACAAGAAGTTCGTCATCAGGGGCTGCGCCGTCGACGGCCCGCCGCAGTTCTATCTGGCCCGGCATCACCGCGACGCCCAGTTCTACTTCATCGACTGCAGTTTCTCGGAGCGGATGCGCGATCAGGCGCCCTATCTGGTCGTCTATCCGCTGAACGGCGGGACGCCCACCGCCGACGACCTGGCCCGCAATCGCGCGGCGCAGGAGGAGGGGCGCTGGCCCGAGCGGCACTATTTCCACAACAGCCACCGCAAGGGCGGCGACTATGGATGGCTGGCCGACAACCTGGCCACGGCCAAAGGCGCGCCGACGCCCGCCGACATGACGGCGAAGTGGACCTTCGCCGGGACCTGGGATCCCGAGCGGACCGACGGGCCGGTGGTCACCGGCATGCAGGTCGGGCCGCAAGGGTTGGTCGTGACCTTCGACCGGCTGGTGACCGTCAAGGGTGCGCCGCGTCTGGCCTTCGGCGGCGGAGTCTTCGGCGCATACAAGAGCGGCAGCGGGACCAACGCCCTGACCTTCGACGCGGCCGGACCCGTACGTCGGGCCGAGCTGGACCAGGGCCAGGGTCTGGTGATCGGCAGCGAGGCCGTGTCGATGCCGACACCGGCGTCCGCCGTCTGAGCGAACGAGGCGCGTCGTCCGGCGATCAGTCGGACGGCGGCGCGGTCCCTTCAGTGCGTGGGATCAAAGTCCGGCGTCTGTTGGGCGGCGAAGGTCTCCCACGCCTCGCGGGACGAGAAGTCGAGCCCGTGGTCCCAGGCCGAGCCCATATAGTAGACGAACGGCCGGCCCGGCGTGACGCGCAACAGGATCAGATAGTTGTCCGCATCCTCGGTGAAGCCCTCGACCATGGCCGGGTCCACAAGGATGGCGATGCCGAGGCTGCCGTGGGCCGGGTCGTTCGGCTCCCAGAACATCAGGCGGCCGTTGGCGGCGTCCTTGGTCACGAAGCCGCGCCCGGCGTCGTTCTGGCGCTTGGAGATGCCGATGGCGACGGTCAGGGGCGTGGACTGGTCCGACTGGAGCGTCGAGACCATGCGGGTGAAGTTCGAGCCGAGCGGCAGGTCAAAGGTGCGGGTTTCCGAGACCTGCCGGCCCACATCGACCGGCCAGGGCGCATAGCTGACCTCGAATTTCGCCTCGTCGCCGCCCGTCTCGAGGATTTTGTAGGTCTGGAAATTGCGCGAGGTCCAGAGCTTGTTGTCGTACCAGACACCCAGGCCGCCGGCGCCGCGCCCGCGTCCGACATCGTAGTAGTCGAGGCCTTCGCCCCGGTCGGTGTGATAGTTGGGGAAGCGCAGCTGACGGTCCATGAAGGGCCAGCGGACCCGCTTGGCCCAGACATCGATGCCCGACCCGGACGGCGCCTCGCGGGCCTCCAGCGCGGGGCCGTAGATGCGGTGCGCGACCCGGTCGTTCTCCCACAGCAGGTCGTCGAAGCGGTCGGGGGCGAAGCGGGCGACGGCGCGCGGACGCTGCTCCTCGGTCGTCGGGGGCGTCAGCGGCTCGATGGTCGAGGGCCGATTGAGGGTCGCGGGGTCGTAGGCGAGCGCCTGGGTCGCGGTCATCTCGGCGGCGCGACGCTGCTGTTCGGCCTCGCCGACGACGGTGACGGGGGCGGGCGGCGTCGGGGTCGTCGCGGCGATCACGGTGTCGCTGTCGCGGGCCGGCGGCGCCTCGGGCAGGCTCTGGACCTGCCCATTCAGATCCATGACCTCGATCCCGGCCAGCAGATAGGCTCCGGTGGCGTAGAGACCGACATCGCTCTCGGCCGTGGGGACGGGCTGGTCGCCGGTCTTCTGGGCCGCGCCGATGAGGCCGTCCGCGGTGACGTGACGGTTCAGCGCCGCCCAGCCGCGGGTGACGTGGGGCAGGGCGGTCTCGCGATCCAGCAGGCCGTGGTTGATCCCCCAGGCCAGGGCATAGACGAAGAAGGCCGAGCCCGAGGTCTCCGCTTCCGGATAGGCCTGCGGATCGAGCAGGCTCGAGCGCCACAGGCCGTCCGCCTGCTGCAGCTCCATGATCCGGCCGGCCAGCTTCTGGAAGATGTCGACATAGAAGGCGCGGCCGGCGAAGTCGGCGGGCATGTCTTCCAGCACCCGCGTCAGACCGCCGATGGCCCAGCCGTTGGCGCGGCTCCAGTAGATCAGCTCGCCATTGCCCGACGGGCGATCCTTGAACCGTTCATCGCGCAGGAACAGCCGTTCTTCGGGATTCCACAGGCGGCCGGCGGTGCGACGCCATTCGGCGTCCATGGCGCGCAGGTATTTCGGGTCGCCGGTGATGGTCGACATCCGGGCGAGCACCGGCGGGGCCATATAGAGGGCGTCCGTCCACCACCAGACCAGGGCGGGGGTCTCGGTGCTGCGCGCCAGATGTGGGACCATGAAGTCCAGCCGCTGCTGCAGGGGCATCAGCACGCCCTGCTGGCCGCGCCGGGCGTACAGCTCCTCATAGAGGTCGCCGATGGCGACATCGTCGGCGTTCAGCATTGTCTTCGCCGACCGGGCGCCGCGAAGGCTGTAGTTGTAGTGTTCCGCCGTCGCCGTCAGGAAGCGCAGGATCTCGGGCCGTTCGGACACCCGGGCCAGTCGCGTGGCGCCGACATAGAAGGTCGCCGCCACCCAGTTGGACGAGATTTCGCTCAGGTTGCTGCCGGTCGACAGGGCGATCCGATGCCGGCTCAGGTCGGCGATCTGGGACGTCGCGACATAGTCCAGGGCGGGCATGACCTGGGCGCGCGAGGGCAGGGTGTCAGGGCTGAAATTCAGGTCGGGACGGGGCGACGGCGTCAGCCAGGCCGTCTCGACGCCCGCGACCGGCGCCAGCGGAGCCGTCTGGGCGAGCGCCGGCGAGACGAGGGCCGTGGTCGCCAGAAGGGCGGCGAGCGTCAGGGCTTGAAGAGCGGGTCTGGCCATCCGGTGTTCCTCTTTCGCAGTGACGGCGAACCGTTCCACGATTTCCATTATATGTACGCGAATATCATAAAATGGATATTCGGGCCGGGGAAGGGTGTGGGGCGCGATTTGCGACGCAAGACTGCGGCGGATGCGTTCCGGCTTGCCTGATTGGCACTGTCCGGTATTTTGAAACAAAATAATACAATGTGGGAAACGCTTTTTGCGGGTTGATCGCCGACAGGTCCTGGGCGCCGCCGTCGTTGCGGGCGCCGCTACCCCGTTCGGCGAGGCCGTGGCGGCGGACGCGCGTGTTTCCGTGCGAGGTCTCTGCGCCAACGGCCTGATCCGTCCGCTTGGGCTGGATCGGGCGGTGGAACTGTCATGGACGATGACGGGCGAGGGCGCGGCGGCGCGACAGACCGCCTGCCGCATCCGGGCCGCCGCGTCCGAGGCCGCGCTCGCTTCCGGCCCGCTGCTCTGGGACAGCGGCGTCATCGAAAGCGCCGGCCGCACGGCCGACTGGGGCGGGCCCACCCTGTCTTCGGCCCAGCGGGTCTGGTGGACCGTTCAGGTCGCGGATGCGCAGGGCCGCTGGTCCGCCTTCGCGACGCCGACCTGGTTCGAGACGGGACTTCTGGCGGAGGCCGACTGGAGCGCCGACTGGATCGAGTCGGAAACGCCTGAGTTCCGGGCCGAGCGTCTGGCGGGGCTCGACTGGCTGTGGGGAGAGACGGCGATCGAGCCCGGGCCGCGTGCGTTCCGCTGGCGGTTCGAAGTCCCGGAAGGCGCGACGGCGACCGTCATGGTGGCGGCCAAGGATTCCTTGCGCGGCCTCTGGCTGGATGGCCGGTCGCTGATTCTGGACGGCCAGCGCACGGCTTGGGGGCAGGGACCGATGTTCGACCTCGGCGCCCTGTCGGCCGGCCCCCATGTTCTGGCGGTGGAGATCGGACTGCGCACGGACGAGGCGCGGCCGGTGATCGGCGGCGCCCTGGCCACGGTTCTGCGGCTTACGACGCAAGATGGCGTCGAGCGGCGCACGGGCGCGGGCCAATGGCGCACAGCCCTGCCGGGCGAGGACCGGGGCTGGATCGCACCCCGCTTCAACGACGCGTCCTGGCCCGAGGCGGTGCGTGCGACGACCGATCCGGGCGCCTGGCCGCTGCCGCCGCAGGGCGCGGTCAGTCTGAGACGGGCCTTCTCTGTCGACAGGCCGGTGGCGCGGGCCCGGCTCTATGCGACGGCGCTGGGCGGCTATGAGGCGCGGTTGAACGGAGCGAAGGTCAGCGACGCCCTGTTGTCTCCCGAGACCACGGACTTCCGCACCCGCGCCCTCTATCAGGTCCATGACGTCACCGGCGGGATCGTGCAGGGCGAGAACGTGCTGGGCGCCGTGGTCGCGGACGGCTTCTTCGCCAGCCCGTTCAGCTTCCTGGACATGCGTTACGCCTTCGGACCGCCGCCGCGCCGGTTCCGGGCCCTTCTGGTCGTCGATCATCCGGACGGCTCCTCGACGCGGATCGCGACCGGGTCGGAGTGGCGGCTGGGCCCGTCGGCGATCACGGCGTCGGAAATCTATGACGGCGAGACCCATGACGCGCGGCTCGCTCCGATCGGTTGGGACCGGCCGGGCTTTGACGACGCGGGCTGGACGTCAGCCGTCCCGGGCGAGGCGCCGGAGCTGAGGCTGGACGCCCAGCCGGGTCCCTTCATCCGGGCGACGCAGAGGCTGCACGCACGCGCCGTGACCCGGCCGCGATCCGGTGGCCGCATCCTCGACTTCGGCCAGAATTTCACGGGCTGGTGCCGGCTCAAGGTCAGCGGTCCCGCAGGCACGACGATCCGCCTGCGCTTCGCCGAGGCCCTGACGCCGGAGGGCGAGCTCAACCTCACCTCGAACCGTCGCGCGCTGCAGACCGACGCCTTCGTCCTGGCCGGTGTGGGGGAGGAGGTGTTCGAGCCGGCCTTCACCTATCACGGCTTCCGCTATGTCGAGGTGACCGGCTGGCCCGGCGAGCCGGCCACCGACGCGATCGAGGCCGTGGTCATCCATTCGGACGCGGCCCTGACCGGGGCCTTCCGTTGCGGCGATCCGCTGGTCGAGCAGATCTGGCGCAACACCCTGTGGAGCCAGCGCTCGAATTTTACAGGCGTTCCCACCGACTGCCCGCAGCGGGACGAGCGGATGGGCTGGACCGGCGACGCCCAGATCTTCTGGGACGCGGCGGCCTTCAACATGGACGTCGACGCCTTCAGCCGGCGCTATCTCGACGACATCCGGGCCGGGCAGGCCGCGACCGGCGAGATGCCCGACGTCGCGCCCTACTGTGCCATCGGCCAGAACACGCCGGGCTGGAGCGATGCCTCGGTGGTCCTGCCGCACACGGTCTGGCGCCGGTACGGCACGACTGGCGTGGTCGAGGACAACTGGTCGGCGATGCGGCGCTGGAACGACCGGCTGTTGGCGCTCAATCCCGATCATGTCTGGACCCATGTGCGGGGGCTCGATTACGGCGACTGGCTGTCCGTGGATGCGAAAAGCCGCGAGGACGTGACCACGCCGAAAGAGCTGATCTCCACCGCCTTCTGGGCGCGGTCGACCGGCATGCTGGCCGAGATGGCGCGGGCGACGGGGAGGCCGAACGAGGCGGCGATGCTGGAGGCCCGGCGCGACGCCATCGTCCGGGCCTGGCGCGCAGCCTTCGTCAGCGCCGACGGCCTGATCGGCAACGACAGCCAGACCAGCCACATCTTGGGCCTGCGCTTCGGCCTGACGCCCGAGGACCAGACTGTGCGCTCGGCGGCGCGGCTGCGGGCCGACATCGCCCGGCGGGGCGACACCCTGTCGACCGGCTTCATCGGTACCCCCTATATCCTCGACGCCCTGGCGGACCACGGGCATGAGGACATGGCCGTCAGCCTGCTGCTGCAGCGCCGCAACCCGTCCTGGGGCTATATGATCGACCAGGGCGCGACGACGATCTGGGAGCGATGGACCGGCTCGGTGGACGGCGTGGTGACCGGGTCTCTGAACCACTATGCGCTGGGGGCCATCACGGGCTTCCTGTATCGCCGCGTCGCCGGGATCGCCGAGACCGCGCCGGGCTTCGAGCGGATCGAGATGCGGCCGATCCGCGATCCCCGCATCGCCTCGGCGGGCGCGACCTGTGAATCCGCGCGGGGCCGCATCCGTATCGACTGGCGCCGCGACGCTTCAGGGGCGCTGACGCTGGAGGCCGAGGTTCCGGCCAACGCCCTCGCCGCGATCCATCTGCCGGCGGCCCCGGGCGCGAGCGTCCGCAGCGGGCGTCGGCCTCTTGGCGAGGCCGGCCCCGTCCGCCTGATCCATCGTGACGACCGGACCGCTGTCGTCGAGGCCGTTCCCGGCCGCCACACCCTTACCGTTTCCGCCTGAAGGACGTCCGCATGCACCGTCGCACCCTGATCCAGCTCGGCCTCGTCGGCGTCGCCGGCGCCGTCGCGCCCCGCGCCCTTGCCCAGACCGCAGGCCGTCTTTTCGACGCCGCCGACTATGGCGCGGTCGGCGATGGCCGCGTCATCGAGACCCGGGCGATCCAGTCGGCCATCGATGCCGCGGAGGCGGCGGGCGGCGGCGTGGTGCGGCTGCGGCCCGGGGTCTATCTGAGCGGATCGCTGTTCGTGAAATCCGGCGTGACGTTCGAGGTCGGCAAGGGCGCGACCCTGCGCGGATCGCAGTCCCTGGCCGACTATCCCGAGATCCGCACCCGCGTCGCCGGTGTCGAGATGACCTGGCCCGCCGCCCTGGTGAACGTCTATCGCCAGAGAGGCGCGAAGATCACGGGCGAGGGCGTCATCGACGGCGACGGCAAGGTGTTCTGGGACAGCTACTGGGCCATGCGCCGCGACTATGATCCGCGCGACCTGCGCTGGGCGGCGGACTACGACTGTCGCCGCCCCCGACTGGTCCATGTCTATGAGTCCGACGAGGTCGAGGTCTCGGGCCTGGAACTGACGCGGTCCGGCTTCTGGACCGTCCACATCTGCTATTCGCGTCAGGTCCTGGTGTCGGATCTGGTCATCCGCAACAATATCGGGGGCAGGGGGCCGTCGACCGACGGCATTGACATCGACTCCTCGGACGGCGTCCGGGTCGAGCGTTGCGATATCTCGGTCAATGACGACGCCCTGTGCATCAAGGCCGGTCGCGACTGGGACGGACTGCGCGTGGCCCGGCCGTGCCGCAACGTGGTGGTCAAGGACTGCGTCGTGCGCGACGCCCTGGCCGGCATGACCTTCGGCAGCGAGACCTCCGGCGGCTTCGACAATATCGAGGTGACGGGCCTGCGGATCGAATATCCGGTGCCGCTGGGCGTCTTCTTCAAGTCGGGTCACACCCGCGGCGGCGTGATCAGCAACATCCGTATGCGCGACATCCATATGCAGGATGTCCGCACCCTCTTCCGGGTAAACCTGAACTGGTATCCGGAATACAGCTACGCCCGGATCCCGGCCGGAACGACCGACGTCCCCGACTACTGGACCGCCCTGGCCACCCCCGTGCCGCGCGCGCAGGGCATTCCGCGCATCCACAACGTCCGTGTCTCGGACGTCGTCGCGGTCGGCGGCAAGATCGGCTTCGAGGCCGCGGCCTATCTCGAGGCGCCGCTGGAGGACTTCACCTTCGAGCGCCTGGACTGGGACGCCCAGGACGCGGGAACGATCGCCAATGCGAAGGACTGGCGCTTCGTCGACTGCAAGATCGACAGCCTGGACGGCAAGGCGCCGAAGGTGACGGACTCGACCAACATCACCGGCCTGCACGGGCGGATCGCCTAGTCTCCACCGCCGTCGCAAACACAAAAATGGCCCGGAGCGAAACGCTCCGGGCCTTAGTGATGCGCTGATCCTTGGGAGGAAGACTCAGTATTTCCAGCGCAATCCCACGGCGATCTCACGACCGGTGTGACGGTAGTCGGAGACGCGATCGGTGATGTCGACGTAACGGTCGGTGTAGGCGTCTGTCAGGTTGATACCTTCCAGCGACACGGTCATGCTGTCGGTGATGTCGTAGGACATCGAGGCGTCGATGTTCACGGCGTCGTTCACGCCCTCTTCCGAGTTGCCGTTGGAGCCCGGGAAGGACACCAGGTACTGGCTGCGATAGGCCGCAGACACCCGGGCCTGGAAGCGGCTGGTCTCGTAGTACAGGGTGGCGTTGGCCGTATTCTTCGACTGACCCGTCAGACGGTTCCGGCCGGCGGTGGCGCCGTAGCTGACGTCGGAATCCACCCAGGTCACATTGCCGGTGAAGCCGAAGTTCGACCAGAAGCCGGGCAGGAAGGTGAAGGGCTGCTGGTACTGGATCTCGATGCCGTCCAGCTTGCCGCCCTCGCCGTTCAGGCGACGGGTCACCAGGAAGAGGTCCGTCGGCTGGGCCGCGCCCTGCAGAAGCTCCAGCGGCAGTCCCAGGGTGTTGTAGGGCGCCGAGACGGTTTCCGAGGTGATGAAGCTGTCGATGTCCTTGTGGAAGACGGCGACGGCCAGCAGGGCCTCGTTTCCGAAGTACCACTCCACCGAAGCGTCGTAGTTGGTGGCGCGGAATGGGTTCAGAAGCGGGTTGCCGTAGGAGACGGTGCGAGTGGTCGGAGACACGCTGCCGCCCGGGGTCAGGTCGCCCAAGGTCGGACGCGACATCACCTTGGCCGCGCCGAGGCGCAGAACGACGTTGTCGCGCGGTTCGAACACCAGGTTGAACGACGGCAGGACGTCGTCGTACTCGTTCTCGGCGGTGACGTAGTTGTAGCTGACCACCGCCGGGGTGCCCGAGGTGACCGTCTGCCAGCCCTTGGAGGTGACCTCGGTCTTCGCGTAGCGGATGCCGACGTTGCCGCGAACCGTCCAGTCGCCCAGCATGGTGTTGAAGTCGGACTGCAGGAACAGGCCGTTGTCCGTCTCGTAGACTTCGCGCTCGCTGCGGTTGGCGACCAGCGGATCGTTGTAGAAGCTCAGGCTTTCCGCCAGCTTGCGGATGTCGGGCACGATGAACGAAAGGGTCGAGCCGGCAGGGGCGTCGACATAGCCGTCGATGCTGACCACGCGGCCCCATTTGTCGACGCCGACCGCAGCCTCGGCGCCGGTGGGCGCCGTCTTGGCGCGGGCCAGACCGAAGGTCTCGAAGTCGTAGGTGCGGTGTTCGCCGCCGAACTTGAAGCTGATCTGGTCGGTCCAGTCATAGGCGAGGTTGGCCGCCAGCACCCGGTTTTCGAAATTCCCGCCGCCGTTGCTCTTGGTCGCATTGGTCAGGGCGAAACGGGCGCCCGAGGTGGTGTCGAAGCCGTAGCTGATCATCGGCTGGCGGTTGTCGCCGCGGGCGTCGAAGGTATAGCCGTTCACGCCGGTCGCCTCGAACCGATAGGCCTCGCTGATCGGGGTGCGGGCTTCCGAACGGTTGATGCCGACCTTCAGGTTGCCGTGCAGACGATCCGTGAAGTCGTGCCGGGCGTTCAGCGAGGCCTGGGCGAAGGTGCTCTCGTTGCGGGTGAAGCCGTTCTCGGCCGCCACGATCATGTTGTTGAACACACCGTAGGACAGGGCGTTGCGCGTGGTGTCGATCGCGTAGTCCTGCACGATCACATTGTTCACGGCGGCGCGGCTGAACGACCAGGCCTCGAGGTTGGGGCTCTCGGTCTCGGAGTTGAAACGCGAGTAGAGCAGGTCGAGGTCGACCTCGGTGCGGTCGCTGGGACGGTATTGCAGCGAGCCGGTCATACCCAGTCGGTCTTCAAACGTCTGGCCGAGGGTGTAGCGGGGGATGCGCGGATAGAAGGCGCGCAGCAGGGCGTCGCGTTGGGCGGTGGTGGTGCAGGGAACGCAGCCGCCGAAATTCTGGCCGCGGCCATAGGGCGAGCCCGTGACGGTGTTGACGTTGGTCGGGTCGCCCGACTGCCAGCGCGTGGTGTTGAAGCTGCCCAGGATGGGCGCGCGTTCCGAATAGGCGATCGAGAACAGGCCGCCGAAGGTCCTGTCGGGGTTGGACCAGCTCAGCAGGCCGGCAAGGCGCGGGATCGTCTTCTCGGACAGGTCATTATACGAGGCCTGCGCCGACAGGGCCGAGTGGAAGCCCGGGGTGGCGAAATCTAGCGGACGGCCCGTTTGCAGATCGACGGTCGCGCCCAGGGAGCCTTCCTCGATCTCGGCCGACTGGGTCTTGCGGACCTTGATGCTGTTGAAGAGCTCCGAGGCGAACATCGAGAAGTCGAAGCTGCGGTTCCGGTTGCCGCCGGTCGCCGCCTGGGCTTCCAGGCCGTTGATGCGGGTGCGGGTGAAGTCGGATCCCAGGCCGCGCACCGAGATGGTCGTGCCCTGACCGTTGACGCGGTCGATGGTCACGCCGGGCAGGCGCTGGATGGCCTCGGCCAGGTTCTGGTCGGGGAAGTCGGCCATGTCTTCGGCCAGGATGACGTCGACGGCGCCGGCTTCGCTCTTCTTGATGGTCAGCGCGCGCTGCAGGCTGGAGCGGAAGCCGGTGACCACGACGTCCTCGACCTGGGCGGCGCCGTCATCCGGGGCGGTCTGGACGGGCTCTGCGGGAGTCGGGGTCGGGGCTGGGGTCGTCTGGGCGGCGGCGACCGTCGCGGACCCAAGGGCCAGCAGCAGGGCGGTGGCGGAAACGCCCGCGGTGATCGCAGATCTGGCGTGAACTGGACGCATCTTCATCTTCTCCCCGCACCGGGCGCGATGGCACCGGTGTCATTTGTTGGTATGGCATCGCGATAGTTGGGCGCGATTTCGTTCCACTTATTGCAACAGCTTCTCGCTTTTTGCAACAGGGTGGTCTTCGAGGTCGAAAGATGGCGTGTTTTTAGGGGAGGCGACCTCGACCTCCGCCCCCGATGGCCTGCATCAGGCGCGGGCTACCTCGGCGGCGTAGACGTGGTTGCGGCCATGCATGTTGGACACGAACAGCACCCATTTGCCGTCGGGCGTGAAGGTGACGTTGGGCTCCAGCCGGTAGTCGTGCAGGCTCATGTCGACGAGGCGTTCGGTGCGCAGATATTCGACAGCGATCAGCTCGTCCTTGTCGCTGTCCGGATCGCTGTCGATCAGTGGCTCGGGGCGGAGAAGGACCAGCCATTTGCCGTCGGGCGCGTGGGCGACCATGTCGGCGTCGCCGCCATCGCCCGCGAAGAAGGTCCCGTCGGGTGCGGTGTTGTAGTGCACCGACCAGCTGTTCTGATCGACCCGCCGGTAGATGCGCTTGCCGGTGGTCAGATCGACCGAGGCGACCCAGAAGACCTGTCCGCGCGGCGTCTGCAGGTCATAGGTCACGGACTGGCCGTCCGGCGCGAACCATTCGTGGCCGAAGATTTCAAAGTTCATGGTGCGCTGGTGAAGCTTGCGCAGGTCCGAGCCGTCGACCTTGATGGTCCACATCCGGTCGACACGGTGCCAGGGGCCCTCGTGCGAGAAGATGATGCGGTCCGGATCGACCGGCGAGAACTGCGGGTGGTTCAGCCAGTCGGTCGCCGAGTGGATGACGCGCCGCTCGCCCGTCTTCAGGTCAACGACGAACAGCTCCATCGGCACGCGCGCGGCCCAGCGCTGCAGCATCCGCACGCCCTTGGCCTTGGCGAAGATCAGCGGCTTCCCGTCCGGCCCGAGAGCCGCGTACTCGGCCTGACCCGCGCGGCGATTGCGGGGATCGGCGGCGTCCGGCTGCAGCGGCGCATCGCCATAGGCCACGGTGCCGACGCACAGGGTCTCGTCGGCGTTGATCGAGCTGAACTGTCCCTGTTCGAGCCGGGCGATGCGGCGCGTCTGACCGCTGTCGATATCGACCGCATGCAGGGTGCGCGGACGGTCCGTCGGCTGGCCTTCGCCCGGATCGGTGACGGTGTAGTAGACCGTGCGGGTCTTGCGTCCGGTCAGCAGCAGGTCGGCGTTGTCGTCGGCGACCAGGACCGAGCGGCGGAAGCCGTTGTTCAGCTCGACCTTGATGATCCCCTCCGACGAGGAGAAGACGAACACATCGCCCTGGGGCGTGAACATGCTGCGGTAGAAATAGAGCTTGTTGCCCCCTTCGTCGCCGGACAGACGCACCACGCGGTGGCCCGTCTTCGGGTCGACCCAGTCGGTCGGAACCGGGCCGTTCCAGGTCGGCCAGGGCGGCGGCGTATCACCGACCTGATGGATGGGCGGGGCGGTGTTCGGGGCCGGGAAGACAGGCGCGTCTCCGGGGGCAGGCGCGGCGACGGGCGTCGTCTGGGCCTGGACCGGGCCGGCGAGGGCGCCCACGGCCGGGGCGGCGAACAGGGCTTTCAGGGCGGTGCGGCGGGAGGTCGTCAGATCCGTCATTGGGGGGGGCGTTCCTCGGAATGTCTTGTGATCAGGGGGCGGGCGTCAGGCCTTCGACGCGGACGGTCCAGCCTTCCTTCGGGAAGCCGGGCGCATGGCCGGTCGAGCCGTCCCAGCCGGCGGCCATCAGACCCACGGCCATCAGCAGCGACCCGTTCGACGGGAAGTAGGTCTCGGCCGCGCGGCGATAGCCCGGACCGTCGGGATTGACCGACATCGTCACCCCGCCGGCGCCGGCGGAGATGGGCACCAGTTCGTCGGCGTGCTCGTCCAGATGGACGCGCGGGGTCATGCCGGTGACGCCCCACTGGTTGTTCTTGCGGTCAGCGAACAGCCAGTCGACGGCCTTGTCCGGCTCGCCCAGCCGCGCGGCCGTCATGGCCATCATCGGGAAGTCCCAGCCCCAGGTCTGGCGCATGTCCCAGTTGGCTTCGACAGCGTCAAAGGTGCGGCGCATCGCTGCGGGGTCGATCCGGTCGCCGGGAATGAAGCCATAGGCCATCAGGAAGGATGGGTGGTCGCGGTTCTTGCACGACGGGTCCGAGGCGTGCTGGCGGCACAGGTCGGACATGGCCGTGGTCCAGAAGTCCGGAACGCTCTCGACCGGCAGATAGAGGCCGTCCTTCATCGGCGGCGGCGCCAGTTTGGCCAGCGCCTGATCCCATTCGGCCTTGCGCGGCTTGCCCTCACGCTCGCGCCAGGCCTGGGCCGTTTCCAGCGCCCAGCGATAGTATTCCAGCTCGAACGTCGGATTGGTCGTGGTCAGGGGATCGTAGTTCTCCTGCGCCGGGATCATCGGGGCGCCGAGGTTCAGCCGGCCGCCGCGTTCGCTGGGCCAGGAGGCCAGCAGGTCAGCGGTCGCCTCGACCACCTCGCCGTAGCGGGCCAGCACCGCCGGATCCTTCTCCGCGCGCCAGACCAGTTCGGCCAGCAGGATCGGATGCGGCTGCTGCCACATGATGAAGGGCGAGACGAGGCTGGGGCTGTTGCGCCCCTCGGGCCCGACCATCTTGGGCCACCAGGCGCCCTGAATCCCATGACGGGCGGCCTCGGCGCGGGCATTGGCCAGATTGCCGACATACCAGGGCAGGCTGCGCTCCAGCATCTCCGGATGACCCCAGAGAGCCTGCCAGCCCGAGTGCCAGGGATGCATCTCGAGATGGAATTTGCCGTACCAGCTGTTGGAAAACAGGCCTTCCTCCTGCGGGGGCAGGGCGCCGGCGCCGTTCACGGCGGAGAGATACTGCGACAGCACCACGCGGCGCTCCAGCTCCGCCGCGCGAGGGTCGGTCGAGCCGGAGAAGTCGACGGCGCCGCCCTTGGTCCAGAAATCATGCCACCAGTCCGTGGTGGCCTGCGCCCCGTCCGCGAGGGTCGGAGTCGCGACCGCGCTCTCGGCCTTGTCGAAGCGGACCATGACGGTCAGGCGGTCGCCGCCGGTCGGGGCGACGCGGAAGTCGGTGTCGCCGACCTGTTCGACCCGGCCGTCGCCGGCGATGGCGGACAGATAGGTCGTCTCGTCGAGCGTTCGGCGGATGCGGGTTTCCTGCGCCGTCTGCGACACGATGGAGAGGCTCTGTGCGCCCGAATTTTCGAACGTCGTCGTGTCCGGATTGATTGCCGGATTGACGCCCGGATAGCGGACGCGGACGCCGAGACCCTGGCTGGCGACCAGCGGCGAGGCGATCTCGACCATGACCATGTCGAGCGTCGGATGGACGCGGGTCACCACCTCGACGGGCTGGCCGTCATAGGTGAAGCGGCTGGTCAGGGTTCCGGTCCAGAGGTCCAGCGTCTGGGTCGCGCCCGACACCTTGGCGAAGTCCAGCGCCTGACCGTCCTTCAATGTCAGGCCGATGCGGGCCACCGAGAAGCGGTGGGGATTGGCGCGCAGCCAGGTGAAGGCGGGGTTGGTCTCTGCGTCCGCCCAGGATTTCATCCAGGCGTAGGGCTGGTCGCCCCGACCGGGGACCGGAACCTGAACCAGACCGCTCTGCTCGGTATAGCCGTTCGGGTTGGGGAAGCTGTGCCAGGACCACTGGGCCATGGTCATCAGAGGGGCCAGTTCCGAATATTGCTCCGGAAAGGTCTGCAGGCCGGTGATGTCGGCGGTGAAGCCCAGCGCCCCGTTGCCCAGCATGACCGGCGCATGCCGGTCGATGGCGGTCAGGGTGACGTTGTGACGGCTGACCAGCGCTTGTCGGTCGATCGGCGCGGCGGACGCCACCGCTGCGATCGGGGCGACCGTCTGGGCGCAGGCCGCCGCCGGAACGGTCAGCAGGGTGAAGGCGAGAAGTGCGGGACGCAGGCGCATCAGACGGCGTCCTTCCGGCCCAGCCCGGCGCCCTTCCAGCCATACCAGGCGACCACGACGAAACAGACGGTCGGCAGCAGGAAGGCGATATTGGCGCCGTAGAGATCGGCCAGCTTGCCCATCGGCCAGGGCAGCAGCACCCCGCCGCCGATGGCCATGACCATCAGCGAGGACGCCTGTTTCGTGCGCGCGCCCAGACTCGTGGTGCCCAGGGCGAAGATGGTCGCGAACATGGTCGATTCGAAGAAGAAGACCGCGATCAGGGCGTAGGACGAGACCTTCTCGATATTGGCCGCGACGACCAGGGTCAGGATGACATTGATGATCCCGTAGGCGGTCAGCAGGGCGCGGGGCGGGATACGCAGCAGCAGGGCGGTCGCCGCGAAGCGCCCGACCAGATAGCCGATGGTCGCCGCGGACAGCATGAAGGCCGCCGCCTGGGACGTCAGGCCGGTCCAGTTGTGCGTGACCATGTTGATGAAGTACGCGCCGATGCCGACCTGGGCGCCGATATAGAGGGCCTGGGTGATCACGCCGGCGATGAAGTGCGGCTGTTGCGACAGGGGGCGGGCAGGAGCCTCGCCCGAGGCCTCGCCGCCGTGATCGGCCAGACCCGTCTCGGGTAGGCGCGCGCGCCAGACGGCGAAGGCGAAGATCAGCACGCCCACGGCGATCAGGCCATAGACCGTCTGGATCGAGCGGGTCGCGCCGCCCAGGGCCTGGGTCGTCGTGGGGCTGAAGAAGACCGCGCCGCCGATCAGGGGGCCGAAGAAGACGCCGAGCGCATTGAAGGACTGGGCCAGGTTCAGCCGCTGCGACGCCTTGGCGGGATCCCCCAGCACATTGACGTAGGTGTCGGCCGAGGTCTCCAGAATGCACAGGCCGCCCGCGAGCACGAACATCGAGCCGACGAAGGGCAGGAAGGCCCCGGCCGAGGCGGCGGGAATGAACAGCAGGGCGCCGATGGCGGTGACGCCGAGGCCGGTCACGATGCCGAACTTGTAGCCCCGGGCGTGAAGCAGCATCCCGGCCGGAATGGAGAGCAGCAGATAGGCGCCGAAATAGGCGATCTGCAGCCAGGAGCTGTCCGCCTGGCTGATGCTCAGCGTCTCCTGGAAATGCTTGTTCAGGACGTCGAGTAGCCCGTAGGCCAGCCCCCAGATCAGGAAGCAGGCGATGGCGAAGGCCAGCGGGCCTTTCAGGTTTCCCGCGGGCTTTGCGAGACCTCCGGTCGTATGGCCGGCGTCGGTTTCGATGCTCATGTCGTCCTCGGTGTTTCCTGGTTGCCCGGCCGTCTTGGTGCGGCGTTCGGCGGTGAATATCAGATGCGGTAGATGGCCTCGGCGTTGGCGGCGAACAGGCAGTCGCGCTCGGCAGGGCTGAAGTCGGCGGTGATGGCGTCGAAGGCGGAGTAGAAGGCGTCGAACGATCCGTGGACCCGCTCGACCGGAAAGTCGGAGGCGAACATGGCGCGCTCGATCCCGAAGACCTCGATGCACTCCAGAACGATCGGGCGAAGGGACTCCGTCGTCCAGGCGCGGTCCGTGATGCCGAGGCCGGAGATCTTGATCGAAACCTGGGGCAGGGCGGCGAGCAGGCGCAGGCCGGTCCGCCAGCGCGCCATTCCGGCCTCGTCCCGATCGGTGGGCAGACCGGCATGGTTGATGATTATCGGCACATTGGAACAGCGCGCGGCGATGATCGCGGCCTCCGCCATCTGCGACGGATAGAGCTGAAGGTCGAACGACAGCCCGTACCGGGCCAGCTTCGCCAGCCCCGCGATCCAGGCCGGATCGCGCAACAGGTCGCGGTCGGTATAGGTCTTCAGCGGATCCGCGTGCCAGCAGACGATCTGGCGGATGCCGCGCACGTTCGGCCGGGCGGCATGGGCCTCCAGCAGGGCGTCCAGATCGGGATCCAGGAGGTCGGCGCCGGCGACGATGCCGTGGGGATAGCCGTACTGGTCGGCCATGGCCTGCAACCAGTCGGTCTCGCCCAGTTGTTCGCCGATCGGCATGCCGCATTCGACATGGACGATCTTGTCGATCCGCCAGCCGGCCGTGTCCGCCATATAGTCGGCGAGCCCGTAGTTCCGGTGTGCGATGGGGCTCATGTTCCCCGCCGGATTGTTCGGCAGGGGATCGTCCTGGAGCCAGCCGTAGCGCGCGCGGGACAGGTCCCACAGGTGGACGTGAGGATCGACGATGCGAAGGTCCACGCCCACCTGCCGGCGCCTAGTAGGTGGTGCGGCCGCCCGACGTGTCGAACGTCGAGGCGGTGGTGAAGCTGCATTCTTCCGAGGCCATGAAGCAGACCATGGCGGCGCTTTCCTCGACCTCGCCGAGCCGGCCCATGGGGATCTTGGACTTCATGTAATCGACCTGGCTCTGGGGCAGTTGCTCCAGGATCGGGCTTTCGAAGGTGGCGGGGGTCAGGCTGTTGGCGATGACGCCTTTGCCGGCCAGTTCCTTGCCCAGCGACTTGGTGAAGCCGATCACACCGGCCTTCGACGCCGAATAGGCCGAGGCGTTGGGATTGCCTTCCTTGCCCGCGACCGACGCGACGTTGACGATCCGGCCGTAGCCGTTCTCAAGCATGTAGGGGACCACCGCGCGCGAGCAGTAGAAGACGCCGTTGAGGTTGATGTCGACCACCCGCTTCCAGCTGTCGAGCGGGAACTCGTGCACCGGAACCGTGGCGCCCGTGATGCCGGCCGAGGCGATCAGGATGTCGACCTTGCCGAGTATCCGGTTGGCTTCGGCTGCGGCGGCGGCGACCGCGTCCGCATCGGAGACGTCCAGCGCCACGAAATGCTGGGCGCCGATTTCGGCGGCGACGGAGGCCAGGGCCTCGGCGTTCAGATCCCACAGCGAGACCTGGCCGCCCTCGGCGATGATGCGTTCGGCCGAGCTCTTGCCCAGACCCGACGCGCCGCCTGTGACGATGGCCGTGCGGCCCGCGAAACGTCCTGCGTAGCTCATCGCGACCACGCCACGAAGGTCTGGCCCTGTTCGCCCAGCTTCTCGATGCCGAGGCGAACGGTGTCGCCCGCCTTCAGATAGAGAGGGGGCTTCATGCCCATGCCCACGCCGGGCGGCGTGCCGGTGGTGATCAGGTCGCCGGGCTCCAGCGTCATGAATTCCGACAGGTAGGACACGATCTCGGCGACCGTGAAGATCATGGTGTTGGTGTTGCCGGTCTGGACGCGTTTTCCGTTGAGGTCGAGCCACATGTCCAGGTTCTGGACGTCGCCCACCTCGTCGGCGGTGACCATCCACGGGCCGACGGGGCCGAAGGTGTCGCAGCCCTTGCCCTTGTCCCAGGTCGGTCCGCGCTCGATCTGGAAGGCGCGCTCGGACACGTCATTGATCAGGACATAGCCCGCGACGTGGTCCAGCGCCTCTTCTTTGGTGACGTAGGAGGCGGCCGTGCCGATCACGACGCCCAGCTCGACTTCCCAATCGGTCTTCTCCGAACCGCGCGGAATGACCACGTCGTCGTTCGGGCCGTTCAGGCAGGTGATGGCCTTGGTGAAGACCACAGGCTCCGAGGGGATCGGCAGGTTCGATTCCGCCGCGTGGTCGGCGAAGTTCAGACCGATGGCGATAAATTTGCGGCTGCCGGCGACCGGCACGCCGTAGCGGGGCTCGCCTTCGACGACGGGCAGGGAACCGGTGTCAATCGCGGCCAGCGCTTTCAGGCCTTCGGGCGACAGATGATCCGGGGTCAGGTCGGCGATGACGCCGGACAGGTCGCGGATGCGGCCTTCGCCATCCACCAGGCCGGGCTTTTCCTGACCCTTGGGGCCGTAACGCAACAGTTTCATAGGGGAGGGAGCCTTTGTCTTAGCGGGCGTAGGGGCGGTGCAGGGCGATGTCGCGGTTCAGCTCGACGCCGAAGCCGGGCGCATCGGGAACCTTGAGGCGGCCGTTCACGGGAACGGGCTCGCCGATCAGCTGCGGATGGAACATCGGCACGACCTCGTCGGCGCCGGGGGCCATCATCAGGAACTCCGCGAACGGGCTGTTATGGCGCGTCACGACGAAGTGGTAGGAATAGACGCTGGATCCGTGCGGGATCATCAGCACGCCCTTGGCGTCGGCCATGGCGGAGATCTTGATCAGTTCGGTGACGCCGCCGCACCAGCCCACATCGGGCTGGATGATGTCGCAGCACTCCATCTCCAGCAGCATGCGGAAGCCCCAGCGGGTGGCCTCATGCTCGCCGGTGGTGACCAGCATCCCCTTGGGGGCGTTCTTCTTCAGGGCCTGGTAGCCCCAATAGTCGTCGGGGCTCAGCGCCTCCTCGATCCACTTCAGGCCCAGCTTGTGCGCCTCATGGGCCAGGCGGGTGGCATAGTTCAGGTCCAGCGCCATCCAGCAGTCGAACATCAGCCAGAAGTCGTCGCCGCAGGCGTTCCGCATGGCCTCGAGTTCGGCGAGGTTCTTGCGCAGCCCCTCGACCCCTTCGGCCGGGCCGTGATGCAGGGGCATCTTGCCGCCGATGAAGCCGAGTTCCCTGGCCTTATCCGGCCGGGCGCCGGTGGCGTAGAAGGTCAGTTCGTCGCGAACCGCCCCGCCCAGCATGGCGAAGACAGGCTCCTGACGCAGCCGGCCCAGCAGGTCCCACAGCGCCAGATCGACGCCGGAGATGGCGTTCACCACCAGACCCTTGCGGCCATAATACTGGGTCGAGAAATACATCTGGTCCCAGATCTTCTCGACCTCGGACGGATCGCGGCCCTCAAGGAAGCGGGCCAGATGCTTCTCCACGATATAGGCCGCCGGTTCGCCGCCGGTGGTCACCGCGAAACCGACGACGCCGTTTTCGGCCTCGATCTCGACGACCAGGGTGCCCAGCACATTGATGCCGAAGCTGCGGCGGCTCTGGCGATACTCCGGATACTTCGCCATCGGCGTGGCGATGTGATCGTCGATCCAGTGGCCGTCGCCCTGGTCGTGATAGTCGGCGCCGCCTCCGGTCCCGTCGTTCTTCACGACGAAGGCGCGCACGTGTTTGATTTTCGGCAGGCGACTCATCCGCGCAGGACCTCTTCGTGAATCGTTCCCATATTTCGGGATGACACTGGCGTTTCTCCGCGTGTCGCGTCAAACTGGACTGGCAATCGCCGTCCGACTTGCGCGTTTTGCTACATTCTGAAACAGGTGATTACGTGATGGGACAAACTGCGTCAATCGACACGATGGAGCCGGAAGAGCCGGCCAAGGCCTCGGGCAGCCAGACCCTGCTGCGCGGGCTGGACGTCATCGACGCCCTGATCGACGGCCCGCTGTCGCTGGCCGATCTGTCCGAGAAGCTGGAGCTGACGCGCAGCACCACCCACCGTCTGGCCGCCGCCCTGGTGGACCGGCGTCTGCTCTCCTTCCGGCCGCGCGAGGGCTACACCCTCGGGCCGAAACTGCTCGAACTGGGTCATGCGGCCAGCCACCAGATGCATCTGCCGCGCATCGCTCGGCCCTGGCTGGAACAGCTGTCGGCCGCCACCGAGGACACGGTCCATCTGGGCGTTCTGGACGGCCATCACGCCCTCTATCTCGACAAGGTCTCGGGCCGTCGGCGCATCAACATCGGTTCGAAGCTGGGCGAACGTCACCCGATCGCCTCGACGGGTCTGGGCAAGGCCCTGATCCTCGACAAGTCCGAGCCGGAGTGGACCGAATTCTACGCCCCCGAGGGCTCGACCTTCGACTCCACCGCCCGCGCCGTCTGGCTGGAGCGGATGCGGGGCTATGCGTCCAAGGGCTATGCCTTCGACCTCGAGGAAAACGAGGATCAGATCCGCTGCGTCGCCGCCCCCGTGCGCGGGGTGGACGGCAAGGTCGTCGCCGCCGTCAGCGTCTCCAGCGCCGCCCAGTATATGAGCGACGCCCGCATGGCCGAACTGACCGTGACCGTCACCGACGCCGCCAACGCCATCAGCCGCGATCTCGGCTGGTCCCCCAAACCGTAAATCGTCATCGCCGGAGCCCGCATGCTGCTTGAGAACAAGGTCGTCCTCGTCACCGGAGGATCACGCGGCATCGGCGCGGCTGTCGCCATCGAATGCGCCCGTCACGGCGCGGACGTGGCCATCCATTCCAACCGGGGCGGGGAGGCGGCCGCCGAGGTCATCGCCGCCGTCGAGGCGCTGGGCCGTCGCGCCATCCACGTCGAGGGCGACGTGGCCCAGCCTGAAAGCGCCGCCGAATTCGTCGCGGCGGCTGTCCAGGCCTTCGGTCGCGTGGACGTCTTCGTGTCCAACGCCGGCATCTGCCCGTTCCACGCCTTCCTCGATATGCCGCCCGAGACCCTGAAGCGGACCATGGAGGTCAATCTCCACGGGGCCTATTTCATGACCCAGGCGGCGGCCAACCAGATGGTGAAGCAGGGGGAGGGTGGGGCGATCGTCGCCATCAGCTCGATCTCGGCCCTGGTCGGCGGCGAGTTCCAGACCCACTACACCCCGACCAAGGCGGGGGTGCACAGCCTGATGCAGTCCTGCGCCATCGCCCTGGGCAAACACGGCATCCGCTGCAACTCGGTCCTGCCGGGCACCATCCTGACCGACATCAACAAGGACGACCTCTCCGATCCGGCCAAGCGCGAATATATGGAGGGCCGTATTCCTCTGGGTCGCCTCGGCCAGCCCGAGGACATCGGCGGATCGGTGGTCTTCCTCGCCTCCGACATGGCGGCCTATGTCACCGGCGCGGCCCTGCTGGTCGACGGCGGCGCCTTCGTGAACCTGCAATAGGCCTCAACGGTGGTCATCTCTTCGCCCGGCGACTTCCGGGAAGCGGCGCGCCGCAAGCTGCCGCCCTTCCTGTTTCACTACATCGACGGCGGGGCCTATGCGGAGCAGACCCTGCGCCGCAATGTCGAGGACTGGCAGGCCGTCGCCCTTCGCCAGCGCGTGCTGCAGGGCGTGGGCGAGATCGATCTCGAAACGGAGCTGTTCGGCGACACCCTGAAGCTTCCGGTCGTGCTGGCTCCGGTCGGCCTGACCGGCATGTACGCCCGGCGCGGCGAGGTGCAGGCGGCCATGGCGGCGGCCTCCCGCGGCGTGCCCTTCACGCTGTCGACCGTCTCGGTTTGCCCCATCGAGGAGGTGGCTCCCGCCATCGACCGTCCGATGTGGTTCCAGCTCTACGTCCTGCGCGACCGGGGCTTCATGAAGCACGCTCTTGAGCGGGCGAAGGCGGCGGGGGTGAAGACGCTCGTCTTCACGGTCGACATGCCCGTTCCCGGAGCCCGTTACCGGGACGCCCACTCGGGCATGAGCGGGCCACACGCCGAGGTCCGGCGCATGGTGCAGGCCATGACCCACCCGGCCTGGGCGTGGGACGTCGGCCTGAACGGCCGGCCGCACGACCTGGGCAATGTCTCTCGTTATCTGGGAAAGGCGACAGGCCTCGCTGACTACATCGGCTGGCTGGGGGCGAATTTCGATCCGTCGATCTCGTGGAAGGACCTGCAATGGATCCGCGACTTCTGGGACGGGCCGATGATCATCAAGGGCGTTCTCGATCCGCAGGATGCGCGTGATGCGGTCAGTTTTGGAGCCGACGGCATCGTGGTCTCCAACCACGGGGGGCGTCAGCTGGATGGCGTCCTGTCCTCCGCCCGGGCGCTGCCGGCCATAGCCGAGGCGGTGAAGGGTGACCTGAAGATCCTGACGGATTCAGGCATCCGCAGCGGGCTCGACGTTGTGCGGGCGCTGGCGCTCGGCGCCGATGCGGTCATGCTGGGCCGCGCCTTCGTCTACGCGCTCGCCGCGGACGGGCAGGCCGGGGTCGAGACACTGCTGGACCTGTTCGCCAGGGAAATGCGGGTCACCATGACCCTGTCCGGCTGCAAACGCATCGCGGACGTCGGTCCGGGCGCCGTAGCTATTTGATCCTTGGCGTAATGTTTCGTGATCGCGCGGACGTCGTGACGCTGATTGTCGGATGATTGACGCTCAAGTCTCATCATGTAGCATGACTATCAACATAATGAGATAGAGTCCGGGGAGGACCTTCCATGCGATCCCACTACAAAGCCGCCGTCGCGGCCTCCGCTGTCATGGCCGCCCTGTTTGTCGGCGCGCTCGCCGTCCCGGCCGCGGCAGATGTGATCGGACGCAACGTCCCCGCGGTCTCCATGACCGCCGACCGGATCGCCAGCCTGCCGGCTGCCGAGCAGGACGCCTGGTACGACTATATGAACCGCTCCATCGCCCAGCGCGCTCTGGACCGCGCCACCCTGGCCGCCGAACTGCCCGCCGGAGCCACGCCGCCGCCGCCGCCCCAGGCCGTCGGCGGGTCCCACTACAACATGCCGCTGGACCGCGATCCGGCCTGGTACGCCACGGCCGAGGCCCGCGCCATCGCCGACAATATGGTCAGCTTCCAGACCCCGGCTGGCGGCTGGTCGAAGAACCAGGACCGCACCGTCCATCGTCTGCCCGGCCAGCGTTACGCCAACGACGCCGAGCATATGGACCTCGACATGGAGAATTTCGACGCTCCGGTCGACCGCTTCTGGACCTTCGTCGGCACCCTGGACAATGACGCCACCACCACGGAGATGCGCTTCCTCGCCAAGGTCGCGGCCCAGGCGCCGGGACGGCAGGGCGACGCCTGGCGCGCCAGCATCCTCAAGGGCGTCAACTATCTGCTGAACGCCCAGTACCCCAACGGCGGCTGGCCGCAGATCTGGCCGCTGGAGGGCGGCTTCCACGACGCCATCACCTTCAACGACAACGCCGTCGCCAAGGCGTCCATGGTTCTGGAGGATGTCGCCGAGGGCAAGGAAGGCTTCGGCTTCGTGCCCGCCGCCCTCAAGACCCGCGCCGCCGCCGCCCAGGTCCATGCGGTCCAGCTGATCCTGCGGGCCCAGATGCGGATCGACGGACAGCTGACGGCCTGGCCCCAGCAGATCGATCCCCTGACCCTTCAGCCGTCCAGCGCGCGCAACTACGAGCCCCACTCCCTGGCCAGCGGCGAGACCACCGACATCCTGATGTTCCTGATGCGCCAGCCGAATCCTTCGTCGGAGGTCAAGGCGGCCGTTCGGGCCGGGATCGCCTGGCTCGAGAAGACCCGCGTCTACGACAAGTCGTTCGAGATGACCCCCGACGGACGCAAACTGATCGACAAGCCGGGCGCCGGGCCGATCTGGTCGCGGAACTATGACGTCACGACGGGACACCCGATCTTCGGCGACAAGGACCAGTCGATCCACGACGACGTCAACGGCATCTCGATCGGGCGCCGCAACGGCTATTCCTGGTGGAACGCCACGCCCCAGCACGCGCTCGACGCCTATCCGGCCTGGGCCGCGGCGAACCCCTGATCCGTTGATCGCGCCCCTCGCGCGCATGACCGGTTCAGCTGGCAGGTGAGCGGCAGGGGCGCGCCGGCACGCAGGTGATCCATGTCTGCCAAGTGAGACTTGCAGTCTGCATACCGACCATCGTTTCGGCTGAGGCCCGGAATGCGTAGGTCTGGGTTCGAGCGGCCCTGACGCATTCGGCGGGGTCAGGAGCCGAACATGCCGAGCATTGATCTACCCACGTTTGATCCGACCGAGGCAGAGGCGGCGAACACCGCCGCGACTCCCGGGCTGCGCAAAACCGCCTGGGGCGCGGTCATTCTGGTCTCGACCATCATCCTGATGGCCGGGATGGTGCGGCTGGCTTTCTCGCCGCTGCAGGAGGCCGCCAAGGCCGAGCTGGGCCTGACCGACTACCAGATCAGCCTGATCCAGGGCATCGCCGCAGCCCTGCCCATGGCCCTGATCGCCATCCCGCTGGGCTGGCTGACCGACCATACGAACCGCGCCCGCATCATGCTGGTGCTGGGCCTGTGCTGGACGGTCGGCATGGTCGGCTCGGCCTTCGCCAACGACTTCACCAGCCTGTTCGTGACGCGGATGCTGGCGGGGCTGGGCACGATGAGCCTGGTGCCGGTGGCCATTTCCGTGCTGGCCGACATGTCGGCGACCCAGCAGCGGGGCAGGGCGATGCTCTTCCTCGGCATGGGCAATACGCTGGGGCCCGCCCTGGCCTTCGTCATCGGCGGCGCCCTGTTCACCGCCTTCTCCGGAAACCTCAGCCTGCCGGGGATCGCCCTGACGCCCTGGCGCGAGACCTCCCTCGTCTTCGGCGTGGCCAGCGCCGTGATGCTGCTGCTCCAGTTCCTGATCCGCGAGCCGGCGCGCCACGAGGTCGAGAACCACAGCAAGGCCATCAAGCCGCTGGTTCAGGCCCTGCTGCGCCGCTGGAAATTCCTCCTGCCCCTGTTCGTCGGCCAGATCAGCGTGATCATGGCCGATGCGGCGGCGGGCGTCTGGGCCGTGCCGGTCATGCAGCGCGACCTCGGCATGAGCGTGGGCGAGGCGAGCGGCCTGCTCGGCGGCATCCTTCTGCTCGCGGGTGTGCTTGGGCCGGTGGTCGCCGGCTTCGTCGCCGACCGGGGGCACAAGAGCTCGATCCGCGGCGGCATCATGATCGGGGCCGTGATTGCCTCGGCCATCGGCGTCCCGGCGGCCCTGTTTCCGATCATGACCAGCGTCCCGGTCTTCGCGGGGGTCCTGTTCGTCCTGCTGATCGCCGGCTCCATGACCGGCCTGATCACCGCCACCGCCATCGCCGTCCTGGTGCCCAATGAGGAGCGCGGCGTCTGCCTCGGCGCCTTCATGATCCTCGGCGCCCTGATCGGTCTGGGCCTGTCGCCGATCCTTGTGACGCTCGGCAGCCGGGCGCTCGGCGGCGAGAGCCATCTGGGCCTGTCGCTCGCCATCGTCGGGGTGGCGACGGGGTTGATCTCCTTCGCCGGCTTTGTGATCTCGATGATGAACGCCCCGGTGCGCGCCGTGCTCGCGGGCGCCGACCATGACTGAGCGGAAGCGCAGGTCGCGCTGGGTGGCGCGGGGCTGCCTCGGCGTTCTCTTGCTCCTGCTGGCGCTCGTCGCGCTGGCGACCCTCTTCGTCTGGCTGCAGGCGCGGCGGACCCCGGCCGGACCGCATGATTATGTGGCGCTAGGCAGCTCCTACGCCGCCGGCGCGGGCCTCGGAAAACTCGTGAAGGATAGCCCCTTGCTCTGCGCCCGCAGCATCAACGGCTATCCGCAACAGCTCGCCCGCCTGCGCCGCATTGCCATCACCGACATGAGCTGCGGCGGGGCGGTGACGAAGAACGTCCTCACGGGCGGACAGTTCTTCCAGGGGCCACAGATCCGCACGATCGGCCCCGAGACCAGGCTGGTCACCCTGACCGTCGGCGGCAACGACATCGGCTATGTCGGCGACCTGTCGCTAATGGCCGCGCGCAAGGCCGATAGCCTGTTCGGCTGGACCGTGCGTCGCCTCTGGAAGGGGCCCAAATCCCCGGCGGACCGCGACTACGCCGGCCTCCAGGCCGAGCTGACGGCGAGCCTCAAGGCGATCCACCAGCAGGCGCCGAAGGCCACGGTCGTGGTCGCCACCTATCCGACCATCCTGCCCTCGTCCGGAACCTGCGCCCGTATCGGCCTGACGCCGGCCGAGGCCGATATGATGCGTGAGGTCGGAGCACGGCTGGCCGACACCACGCGTGCGGCGGCTGAGCAGGGTGGGGCCATCCTCGTCGACATGAATGCGCTGGGCGTCGATCACCACGCCTGTTCCGCCACGCCCTGGACCAGCGGCTGGCCCAGCAAGAACGGCGCGCCCTTCCATCCTACGCTTCAGGGCGCCGAGGCGACGGCGGCCGCCGTCTCCGCCGCCCTCGAGGGACGGCGCTAGGCCTTTCAGGCGTCGTTGGCGCTCGGCCGACCGGACATCCCCTGCAGCACGTCGTCGATCGAGGCGTCGAAGTGGTCCTGCATGGCCGCCACGGCGGCGACCGGATCGCGATCGCGGATGGCGTGGGCGACCGCGAGGTGACGGTCCAGCGTCGCCCGCTTGTCCTCTTCCACCACGCGGGTGTCCCAGGCGGCGGGCACGGCGACCTCCATCAGATGGGCGAAGGAGGAGACGATCTGGACGAACAGGGCGTTGTGGCTGGCCGCCGCGATGGCCTGATGGAAGGCGATGTCGTGGCGGGTCATCGTCGGCCGGTCATCGACGTCGCGGACCATGGCCTCGGCCAGACGGACGATTTCGGCGGCCTCCGCGTCGGTGCGCGAGGTCGCCGCCAAAGCGACCGTCCGGGCCTCGATGGTGCGGCGCACGTCCCAGACCTCGGGCACGGTGATCTGGGCCGTGGAGACCGCGTGGTTCAGGGAAGAGGCGATCACCGAGCCGTCGATCGCCCCGACGCGGGCGCGCCGACCGTTGGCGACGTCGATCAGGCCCAGCGCGGCCAGGGCGCCGAAGGCCTCGCGGGTCACCGCACGGCTGACGCCGAGGCTCGCGACGAAATGGGACTCGCCCGGCAGATTGTCGCCGACGCGCAGGCCATGGTCGCGGATGTGGTCGGTGACGGCGTTGATCGTCGTCTGGACCAGAGAGACCGTCTGGGTCTCGGGGCTTGAGCCCGATGCGAACGGGATTCCCATCAGGCGGCCAGCCGGGCGGCGCGGTAGTCGGAGGGCGTCTGGCCGAAGCGGCGGCCGAAGGCGCGGGCGAAGCTGGCGTTGTTCAGATAGCCGTTCTCATAGCCGATGGAGGAGACCGGCAGGTCGGTGGTCTCCAGCATCCGGCTGGCCTCGATCAGGCGGCGCTCGACGATGGCCTCGGCGACGGTGCAGGCGAACATCTCGCGGAAGCCGCGGGTCAGCTTGTCCCGGTTCAGGCCGCACTGGGCGGCGATGGAGCCCAGCGACAGCTTCTCGTTCCAGCGGGCGTCGATCAGCTCGCGCACGGCCAGGATGCGGACCGCGTCCGTGTGCGACAGCGAGCCGTTGGTTGACAGCGGGGTCAGGGCGCGAGCGTCCAGCCGACGCCAGGTCTCCCACAGCAGTTCGATGGCCTTGGCGGCGCGATAGATCTCGCCCGCCTCGCCGAACCGGTCGCAGTCGCGCAGGGCCAGGGCGATGGCGCGCAGCTCGGGCGGCAGGTGATAGCCGTGATGCGCGTCGGCCTCCGGCTGGCTGACGCCCTCGATCCGGGCGAGCGCGGTGGGCGCGACGAGCAGCAGGATGCGGGTGGCGGCGGCGTTCTCGGCCAGCAGGCCGTTCACGGCGTTGGCGCCATAGACATGGACGGACGGCGCGACCTCGATGGCGCCGAGGCCATAGGCGACCGCGATGGCCTCGGTCGGAAGGACGATCCCTTCGAACGGACCCCGGCCGATCAGGACTGTCATCTCGGGTGAGACGACCAGGCTGATGAAACGGGACGGCCCCGGAGACGGAGTCTGGGCGTCGGTTTGCGCGTCGGGCTGCATGATGTTCCTCCTGCTTCTCTGTCGGAAGCTAGAAGGGGACGATGCACCTATCCGATAGGTCGTGCAAGACCTTTCAGATAGGTCTTAAGTCAGGAAGCGATGCAGGGCTGCGAAGCTGTCCCGCCGGGCCTGTTGGGCGACCGAGGCGGCCGGATCGAAGTCGAAGCCGTGATAACCGCCGGGATAGACATGCAGTTCGGTCGGCACTCCCGCCCGCAACAGCCGACGCGCGTATTCGAGGTCTTCCTCGAGGAAAAGGTCCAGTGATCCGGTCGAGACGAAGGCCGGGGGCAGGCCGGTCAGGTCCTCGGCGCGGGCGGCGGCCGCATAGGGGCTGACGCCGTCGGAGCCGGGCTCGACGCCCAGCAGGGCCGCCCAGCCGAAGCGGTTGTTGTGCGGCGTCCAGATGAACTCGCCGGTATGGGGATGCGGATCCGCATGGGTGACGGTGCGGTCGTCCAGCATGGGATAGATCAGGTGCTGGAAGGCGAGGGGATATTCGCCCCGATCGCGTGCGAGCAGGGCCAAAGCCGCCGCCAGTCCGCCGCCGGCGCTTTCGCCCATGACGCCGATCCGCGTCGGATCGACGCCCAGTCCGGCGGCGTTGGCGAAGGTCCAGGCCAGGGCGGCGTAGCAGTCCTCGATGGCTCCGGGGAAGCGGGTCTCCGGCGCCAGCCGGTAGTCGACGGTCACGATCACGCAGCCCAGCCGCGCGACCATGCCACGATGCTGGGCCTCCTGTCCGTCCACGGCCCCGATCACATAGCCGCCGCCGTGGATGTGGAAGATGCAGGGGAAGGGACCGGCGCCCGTCGGCCGATAGACCAGCACCCCGACCTCGGGCGCGCCTACCGGGCCGGGGGCTGTGCGGCGGGTCAGTTCGACGGCCTTCGACGCCGCATCCAGCTCGGGCGCCGGCAGTCGGTCGGCGCTTCGCAGGGCGGGCAGCATGTCCTCGGTCAGCGCCACCTTGGGCCAGGCGTCGAGCAGGGTCAGCAGCTCGGGGTCGACGAGGCGGCGGGTGTCGGTCGGGGTCATGCAGCAGTCTCTACAGGCTGAAAATCTTGCCCGGATTGAACAGGTCCTTCGGGTCCAGGGCGCGTTTGATCATGCGCATAAGATCGACCGCGTCGCCCAGTTCCGCGACCAGCCAGTCCTGCTTGCCCAGGCCGATGCCGTGCTCGCCGGTGCAGGTACCGTCCATGTCCAGCGCGCGTTGAACCAGAAGCTGGTTCAGGGCCTCGGCCTCCTCGGCCTCTTCCGGCTTGTTCGGATCGAGGACGAAGACGACGTGGAAATTGCCGTCGCCGACATGGCCCAGGATGGTCGCGGGGATGCTGGCGGTCGCGAGGTCCTTCTTGGTCTCAAGGATGCATTCGGCCAGGCGGCTGATTGGGACGCAGACGTCCGTGGCCCAGCCGACGCATCCCTTCCTCAGGCCGATGGCGGCGTAATAGGCCTCGTGCCGCGCCTTCCACAGCTTGGCCCGCTCCTCGGGCAGGTTCGACCAGCGGAACTCGCCGCCGCCGTTCTCCGCCGCGATGGCGGACACCGTCTCGACCTGCTCCTCGACATAGCGTTCCGAGCCGTGGAACTCGAAGAAGAGGGTGGTCTTCTCAGGGTAGTCCAGCTTCGACCAGGCGTTGACCGCCTTCATCTGCATGTCGTCCAGGATCTCGACGCGGGCGAGGGGGATGCCCAGCTGGATCGACTGGACCACGGTGTCGACCGCGCCCCCCAGGGTGTCGAAGCTGCACACCGCCGACATGATGGCCTCGGGGATGCCGTGCAGCCTCAGGGTCACCTCGGTGATGATCCCCAGCGTCCCTTCCGAGCCGATCATCAGCCGGGTCAGGTCATAGCCGGCGGCCGACTTGCGGGCCCGGCGGGCGGTGCGGATATCGCGGCCGTCCGGGGTGACCACGCGCAGATTGAGCACCGCCTCGCGCATCGTGCCGTAGCGCACCGCATTGGTGCCCGAGGCCCGGGTCGAGGCCATGCCGCCGATGGTGGCGTTGGCGCCGGGGTCGATGGGGAAGAACAGGCCGACGTCGCGCAGGTGCTCGTTCAGCTGCTCGCGCCGCACGCCCGCCTGGACCGTGACGTCGAAGTCCTCGGCGTTGACCTGCAGGATGGCGTTCATCTCCGACAGGTCCACCGTGACCCCGCCCCGCGTCGGCGTGGTGTTGCCCTCGATGGAAGTTCCCGCGCCATAGGGGATGACCGGGGTGTTGTGGGCGACGCACAGCTTGACCAGCGCGACGACTTCCTCGGTCGAATGGGCGAAGACCACCGCGTCGGGCAGCATGGTCTCGAAGTGGGCCTCCGAGGCGCCGTGCTGGGCCCGCATCGCCTCGCCCAGGTGCAGGCGATCCTGGAAGATCGCCCGCAAGCCCGTGAGCACGGCCTCCGGCAGCGGTGGCGTCGTCACCGACGTCGGCAAGGCGCTCATGACGCTTCCTCCCCCCGCCTTCGCCCTAGAACTTCGCGCTCAGCCGCACGCCGACCCGCCGCCCGTCGCCCGTGATGCCGAGGTCATGGACCAGCGCCGACGGGAAGCCGAAGGCCGCCAACAGGGACTTGTCGAGATAGCTGTCATAGTAGTCGGCGTCGAACAGGTTGGTCGCGAAGATCGAGGCGGTGTAGTTCCCCCACTCGTAAGCGACGTTGGCGTTGACGATCGTATAGGCCTCCAGCGTCGGGAAGACGGTGGGGCTGAGGGTCGAGCCGACGCGTTCGCCCTTGTAGCTGGCGGTCAGGTCGGTGCGCAGTTCGCCCGAGCCCAGCGGGTAGGTGAAGCTGCCGGTCACGAAGCCGTTGACGTCCGGCTGGAACAGGATCCGGTCCGACGGCAGGCCGTGGCCGATGATCGCCGCATATTCGCTGTCGTCGGTGATCCGCGCGTGGTTGTAGGTGCCGCCCGCCTTGAGCTGGAACATGGCGTTCGGCGTCCAGACGCCTTCCAGTTCGACGCCGTAGCTTTCGACCGAACCGGTGTTCAGGTTCACCGCGATCAGGCTGGGGGTCAGGGAGTTCTGGCCGATGTAGTGGCTGTAATCGTTGAAATAGATCGCCGAGTTCACCGTCAGGGTGCGGCTCTCGTTGGTGAACTTGTCGCCGAGCTCATAGGTCCAGACCGAGTCGCCCTGATAGAAGGGGTTCGGCGCGCCGGCCGGGTTGGCGCCGCCGCCGCGGAAGCCGCGCGAGATCGAGGCGTAGCTGGAGTGCTGCGGGTTCCAGGTCCGGCGCAGGGTGATCCGGGGCTCCCATTCATCGGCGGTATACTGGCCGACGGTGCCGTCGATCGAGACTTCCTGGTGGTCGAAGCGGATGCCGGCCGACAGTTCCCAGTCGTCGCCGAGGTTGTAGAAGCCGTTGGCGTAGATGGCCTGGGACTGCAGCTCGCTGTCGCGGATCGTGTGCTGCGGCAGGACCAGAGCGCCGAGCGGCAGGCCGAGCAGGAGGTAGCCGGCGTCGATGGTCTGGCTGATGTCGTCGGTGTTGTCCGATTTCTGGGCGAAGACGCCGATCAGGGTCGAGAAACGATCGCTCCAGTTGGTGTCGAAGCGGGCTTCGCCGGTGTAGGTCTGGCGGTCGTTGCGGCCGTCGAGGACGTTGATGGCGTTGACCGCGCCGAAGTCGCCGTCGCCCGAAGCCCGGCCGTCCTTGTCGTCATAGGCCAGGATGGTGGTCATGGTGGTGTTCGGCGTCAGGTCGACCACCAGCTTCGCATTGATCCCGGAGTAGGTGTACTCGGCCACGCTGTTGCGGTTCAGCAGGACGTCGTCGACATAGTTGGTCGGGCTGTTGACCGTGTTGTAGGCCGTCTGGGAGCCGGTGACCCGGTTCCAGTAGGCGTTGAGACTAAGCTCGGTGCGCTGGGCCTGCGGGATCTCCCAGACCAGGGTGCCGTTGACGGCCTGGGTCTCCAGCGGGCGCGCGTTTCCGCCGGCCAGCAGGTTCTTCGAGAAGCCGTCCTGGGTGTGATAGTTGGCCGCCAGACGGCCACGCAGGCTGCCCTCGATGATGGGGCCGGAGACGCTGGCGCCGTAGGTCTGATAGTTGTCCGGTCCGGCGTAGGAGGCCGTGGCGCGACCTTCGAAATGATCGGTCGGGGCGCGGGTGATGACGTTGATCGCGCCGCCCAGGGTGTTGTTGCCGAACAGGGTCCCCTGCGGGCCGCGCAGCACCTCGATCCGTTCCACGTCCACGACGGGGCTGTTCAGATAGGAGGTGTTGGGCTGGTAGATGCCGTCAATGAAGATGCCGACGCCCGGCTGGACGCTGTCGATCAGGGTGTTGCCGACGCCCCGGATGGCGAGGAAGGCGCGGCCGACGGCGTCGGAGGAAATGTTCAGGCCCGGGGTCAGGGCGGCGACGTCCTTGACCAGATTGATCTGCTCGCGCTCCAGGGTCTCGCCGGTGGTGGCGGTGACGGCGATCGGCACGTCCTGCAAGCGCTCTTCGCGTTTCCGGGCGGTGACGACGACGTCGTCGACCTGGGAGGCGCCGTCAGGGCCGGTGGGCTGGGCGGTCTGGGCGCTGGCGGCGCCGCAGGTCATCAGGGTGGCGATCGCCGTGCCGGCGGCGAGGATGGTGGTCAGGCGCATCGTGTTTCCCCCTATGGGTCCGCGCCGGGATTTTTCCCGGTCGCTGTTGAGGGAAGGCTAGGCGCGTAACCGACCTGTCTGAAAGGTCCGTCGGTGTGCTGGCCCGCAGGAATTATGCGCAGGCTTGTGCCGGTCGAAGGATCGGGGCTGCTTCTCCGGCATCGAGCGCGCCGAGAGCGAGAGCGATCGACCCCAGCGGCCCGGCCCGGTTGCCCAGAGCCGGATGAACCAGGAAGGCATCGATATCCTCGGCGATGCGGGGCGCGACGGCATAGCCGTTCAGGCTCTCGACGAGAGCGGCGCGGATGCGCGGCATCAGGTGTTTCTGGCCGAGGCCGACGCCGCCGCCGATCAGGATGCGCTCGGGCGCGGCGGTCAGGACGAGGTTGTGGAAGCAGCCGGCCAGGGCGTGGACGACGTCGTCCCAGACCGGATCGGTTCGGCTCAGGCTCTCGGCCGGAAAGCCCGCCTGGATGGCGATGGCGGGACCCGCGGCGATCCCTTCGACGCAGTCGCCGTGATAGGGGCAGGCGCCCGGCCAGGACCGGCCCTTGAGGCGCGGAACCCTGAGATGGCCCAGCTCGGCGTGGCCGAGGCCGCGGATCGGACGGCCTTCCACGATGGCGCCCACGCCGATTCCCGTGCCGACGGTGACATAGGCCCAGGACTGAAGCCCCTGCGCGCCACCCCATCGTCCCTCGGCCAAGGCCGCCGCGTTGACATCCGTATCCAGTCCCACCGGCACGCCGAAGCGCAGGGCCCGCTGGATCAGGGAGGTCCCGTTCCAGCCCGGCTTGGGCGTGTTGACGATGCAGCCATAGTCCGGGCGCCGGGGATCGAGCGCCAGCGGACCGAAGCCGGCGACGCCGATGGCTTCGAACCGATGCTTGATCCGCCATTCCCTCAGCCGGTCCTCAATGGCGTCGAGCGTCTCCTGCGGGGTGGTGGTGGCGATCCGGGCTTCGGCGCGGATGTCGTCCGGACCGGTGGCCAGAAGGACGACGCATTTGGTGCCGCCCAGCTCGATCCCCGCGACCAGAGGGGCCTCTTCACGCGCCGTCATCACCAGCAACTGTATCCGCCGTCGGCCAGGACGATGGAGCCGGTCATCAGGCTGGCGGCGTCCGAGGCGAGGAACAGGACGACCGAGGCCACTTCTTCGGGCTCGCCGAGCCGCGCCATCGGGGTGGAGTCGATCCAGCGCTTGTACATCGGGGCCTCGCGGTCGGCGAAGGCGTTCAGGGGGGTGGCGATATAGGTCGGGGCGACCGCGTTGACCCGCACCCCGCGCGGCGCCCATTCGGCGGCCAGCGACTTCGTCATCTGGTGCACGGCCGCCTTGGAGGCATTGTAGTGGGCCTGACCCTGCGGGCGGTTGACGATGAAGCCGCTCATCGAGCCGACGTTGACGATGCTGCCGGAGCCCTGGGCCAGCATGTGACGCCCGAAGGCGCGGGCGCACCAGAAGCTGCCGTTCAGATTGACGTTCAGGACATCGAGCCAGCGCTCGTCTTCCATGTTCTCGGCAGCGATCTCGCTGCGGGCGATGCCGGCGTTGTTGACCAGGACGTCGACGCGGCCGTGGCGGGCGACGATGTCGTCGGCCGCGCGTTGAACGGCGTCGGCGTCGGTGACGTCCAGTGTCAGACCCTCGACCGAATGGCCCTTGGCGGACATTTCCGCGATGGCCGTGGCGATGGCTTCCGGGTTGCGGTCGGCGATGATCACCCGCGCTCCGGCCTCGGCGAGAGCATCGACGCAGGACAGGCCGATGCCGCTGGCCCCGCCGGTGACGAAGGCCACGCGGCCGGTGAGCTTGAACAGATCGAGATACATGTCGGCCTCAGGACCAGAAGGGGGCGCAGGGGAGTTCGGCTTCGTGTTCGGCGGCGCCGATCTCCGGGCGGTAGACCTGCCGGGTCTGCGCGTCGAACTCGGGCCAGGGCAGGGAGCCGTCGCGGGCGTAGTCGACCCAGATCCGGTGCACATGGTCGGCCAGGGCCTGGGGCGGGGTCTCGCCGAGGAAGCCCTTGGCGCCCGTGCCGGTCGAGAGGGTGTCGAACACGAACGGCACCTCGACCGCATGGCAGGCGCCGAGTTCGCCGTTGAAGGCGGTCGAGCGCCAGCCGAACTCGTACATGTGGGTCCGGCCCTTGTGCGCGGCGGCATAGACCCGGGCCGGCCAGCGGAACATCAGATCGCCCATCGCCTCGGTCAGGGCCTCGCCTGGTTTGCCGCCGGGCTTGCGATAGGCCTTCAGCGTCGCCCCGGCGCGCGGCGCGGAACGACTGAGGACGAACCAGGCCAGCAGCTTGCCGACCTTGGCCTTCACCCCCGTGGGGATGAAGTAGAGGTTCATTTCCTCGCTGTTGGTGCCGATCAGCACATCGACCTCGGCGCCCGCGCCCTGCTTCAGGGCGTCCAGCGGCTTGATCGGGATGATGTCGTCGCCGACGACCGGGGCGAAGCGGCTGACACCGAAGGTCGGGTCGCGGCCCTCTTCGTCGCGCATATCGATGCGGGTGGTCGGCAGGGAGATCTTTTCCAGCGCCGCGAGGCCGCGCTCGATGGAGGCCGAGCGGAAGCCCGCCAATGTCGGAGCGACGCCGAGCAGCTTGGCCATCTTCGCCGTCACCCGCCGGGCGACCGACAGCGGACGGACGATGGAGCCATGACCGCTCTGGATGATGGCGCGGCGGAACAGGCCCTTCGCCGCCGGGGAGGGGACCAGGTCGCCGATCGACATGGCGCCGGCCGACTCGCCGAAGACGGTGACGTTCGCGGGATCGCCGCCGAAGGCCGCGATATTGTCCTGCACCCAGCGCAGGGCGGCGATGGTGTCGTGCAGGCCGAGATTCAGAGGCGCGCCGGGAATGGGCATGAAGCCGTCGACGCCCAGCCGATAGGTGATGGAGACCAGGATCACGCCGTCGCGGGCGAAGGCCGTCCCGTCCTGCACCGGCGCCATGGCCGAGCCGCCGACCCAGCCGCCGCCGTGGACCCAGACCATGACGGGCAGGCCGCCCTCGGCCTTCTCTGGCGTCCAGATGTTGAGGTTCAGATAGTCCTCGCCTCTGTCCCAGCCCGAGCCGACGAGGGGCGCGAGGTCGAGAGCCGGGAAATCCTTGAGCAGCCAAGGTGCGCTCGGGCCCTTGGCGCGGCCGTCCCATTCGTCCCAAGGCGCGTGAGGTTCGGGCAAGGCGAAGCGGCGCTCACCGACGGGCGCGGCCGCATAGGGAATGCCGAGGAAACGCGAGACGCCGTTCGCCGTCGCCCCCCTGACGGGGCCGCTGCGAGTGACGACGATGGGATCGGACATGGCGGGCCTCCGGCGCGGATTGCGAGGCCCAGACTAGAAGCAAATGACGGGGCAAGGGGCGGCGGCTGTTTGCCGTTCAGCAGTTACACCTTGCGCGCAGGACCTTCGTCATGCTGTCCGTTCATCAGGTCAGGGTGTCGGGGCGCCGTCAATCCAGGCGCCCGTGACGGTCAGGGCCTCGTCGATCGTCAGCAGACTGGCCCGGCTTCCGACCGCGATCCGGCCCAGGTCTTTCAAGCCCAGAAACTCGGCGGGCCAGGTCGACGCCATGGCCACGGCCGCCTCCAGGCCGAGGTCAAGAAGGTCGCGGGCATTGCGCACGGCTGTCGCCATATCGAGATCAGAGCCGGCCAGGACGCCGTTCCCGTCGCGACAGACGCCGTCCCGGACCTCAATGCGTCGGCCCTGCAGGAAGAAGTGGTCCTCGCCCGAACCGACGCTGGGCATGGCGTCGGTAACCAGCATGAAGCGGTTGAGGGGGCGGCAGCGCAAGGCCAGCTTCAGCACGACGGGATCGACATGGACGCCGTCCACGATCAGGCCGCACCAGGCGTTGATGTCTTCCAACGCCGCCCCGACAGCGCCAGGCGCGCGGCTGGTCAGCGGAGACATGGCGTTGAACAGGTGAGTGAAGCCGGTCATTCCGGCCCCGATCCCCGCGCGGGTCTCGGCATAGTCCGCGTCCGTATGGCCGGCCGCGACCACGGCGCCCCCGGCGACCAGGGCGCGGATCATGTCAGGCGTGGTCATTTCCGGAGCGAGGGTCACGAGGGTCTTGCCGCCTTTCAGCCTGGTCAGACGGGCGACGGCCTCGGCGTCCAGGGTGCGGAATTTCGAAGCGTCGTGCACGCCCTTGCGAGATTCGTTGAGGTAGGGGCCCTCGATATGGATCCCGATGACACCGGGGACGCCCTGCGCGATCGCGGCCTCCACGGCGTCGATTGCGGTATCGATGACGGAGAGGTCGTCGCTGATCAGGGTTGGAAGGAAGCCGGTCGTGCCATAGCGGCGATGGGCCTGTCCGATGGCGTCGATGCACTCGACGGTCGGGCAGTCATTGAACAACACGCCTCCGCCGCCGTTGACCTGGGTGTCGAGGAAGCCCGGGATCAGCATCCTTCCGGCCAGATCGACCGCCTCGCCGTCGGGCGCGCCGGAAGCGGGCCCAACGCGCACGATCCGGTCACCGTCGATGGTGACGGCCGCGTTTTCGGCGAAGGCGCCGTCTATCAGGATGGGGCCATTGCTGAAGGTGGTCGGCATCAGACGGTCTCGGTGACCTTGTTGAGATAGGGCGGCCGGTCCGGATCGTAACCGCGTGCGACAGCGACCTCTGCGGCCAGGCGATAGAAGCTCTGGATCATCAGGATGGGCTGCACCGCCGGATGGGCGGGAAGGGCGGGCAGGGCGATGGTTCCTTGCACAGGAGAAACATCGGGCAGGATGACCTTCGCGCCGCGAGCCGCGAACTCCGAAGCCAGCGCCAGGGTGTCGTCGCGGCTTTCATCATCCTGGGGCAGGACCAGGACCGGGAAGCCGGATTTGACCAGCGCCATGGGGCCGTGACGGATTTCCGCGGCGCTGAAGGCCTCGGCGTGAAGGCCGGAGGTTTCCTTGAGCTTGAGGGCCGCTTCGCGCGCTGCGCCATATCCGGGGCCCCGGCCGACGACGTAGAGGTCGCGCGCCTCTGTCAACGTAGGCAGGGCCGCGGACCAGTCGAGCGCCCAGGCCTCGGCGAGCCGATCCGGCAGGGTCTCCAGCGCGGCGAGCAGCGCCTCGTCGTCGAGCCAATGGCCGATCATCTGGGCCAGCGCGGTCAGACTGGCGATGAAGGATTTGGTGGCGGCCACCGAGTACTCCGGGCCGGCCCGCACGGGCACGACGGCGTCGGCGGCGCGGGCCAGCGGCGAGTCCTCGACATTGACGACAGCGATCACGAAGGCGCCGCCGTCCCGGGCGGCGGCGACCGAGGCCAGAAGGTCGGGGCTCTTGCCCGACTGCGACACGGCGATACAGACCACCCCGCGCATGTTCTGGGCCGTTGAATAGACCGAGGCCACCGATGGGGCGGCCGAACTGGTGAGCAGGCCGGCTCCGGTCTCGATCAGGTGGCGGGCGAAGACGCCGGCGTGGTCGGAACTGCCGCGCCCGCAGATCAGGGCCGCAGTAGGCGCGAAGTCCCGCAGGCGCCGACCCAGGGCTTCGGCGATGGGGCGGTTGAGGCGTAGCTGCTCCGCGACCACGCGTCCGGAATCGGCCGCTTCCCGAAACATCAGGGTGTCAGCGACCTGCTTTTCGACAAGCCGCATCAGGCCGGACCGTCGTTGAGCTCGGCGACGAAGTCGTAGGCGTCGCCACGGTAGAAGGATTGGGTGACCTCGACGGCCTGGCCGGTCCGGGAAAAGGCGCGGCGTTCAATCAGGAGCCCTGCCGCGCCCGGGGCGACCCCCAGAAGCTCGGCCTGTTCGGTGGTGAACAGAACGGCGCGCAGGCGTTGCAGGGCGCGGGTGGGCCGCTGGCCGTTGGCGTCCAGCGCCTGGTAGAGCGAAGGCTCCACCGCTTCCAGTGAGGGCAGGCACGACGCCGGCACGGTCGAATACTCCAGCGCCATCGGCATGCCGTCGGCGTAGCGGATCCGGTGGTAGCGATAGACGGCGGTGCCGGGGCTGAGGCCGAGGGTCAGGGACTCCTCCGGAGTCACCGCCCCCTCGGTGCGGCTGAGCCAGGAGCTGGTCGCCTTGCGTCCCCGCGCCGCCATGTCCTCGGAGAAGGACGTCAGCTTAGAAAAGCTTTTCTCGACGCGGGCGGCGACGAAGGTGCCGGCGCCCTGACGGCGAGACAGCAAGCCCTCGGCGACCAGACCGTCGAAGGCCTTGCGGACTGTTATGCGCGACACATCCAGCTCGGCCGCCAGATCCCGCTCGGCGGGAAGCGCCTGATCCGCCTTGAGTACGCGCTGGGCGATGGCCTCGCGGACCGCCTGCTGCAGCTGCTGGTAAAGCGGGGCCGGGCGGCGGGCGTCCAGCGTTCCGATCAGTTCAGAGAATGACATGGGCTCCCCGGGCGATGGAACAGACTTGACCTATCGCTGTGATCATCACAACCCATCTGACCAAACCAATCAAGAACCAATCTTAGAAAAAGATATGTCCAATGTGACGATTTGGGCTTGTCAGAGATGATTGTTCGATGACAGGCTCCATTCCACGGCCTTTTTCGGAGGGTCCACGGGAGCGGAGGGCCTTTATTGGTCTTCTATTGGCATTGTCAGGGATCGCTGGGGAGCGGACCTGCTACATTGGAGGGGATTGGGTCATGCGTAATTGTCGGGCTTTGATGATCGGAACCGTCAGCGCGCTGGCGCTGTCGGCAGGCGCCGCCATGGCGCAGGACGGCCAGTCCGCCACCACGGTCGATGAGGTGGTCGTCACCGGCATCCGTGCGTCGATCCTGGAATCGATCGGCACCAAACGAAACGCCGACGCCGTCGTCGACGTCGTGACCGCCGAGGATGTCGGCAAATTCCCGGACAAGAACGTGGCTGAAGCGCTGCAGCGGGTCCCGGGCGTCGTCATCAATCGCGAGTTCGGCGAAGGCGAGCGGGTCTCGCTGCGCGGCACCTCGCCCAACCTGACGCGGACCCTGATCGACGGCCACGGCCTGGCCACCGCCGACTGGTTCATCCTTGAGCAGCTGTCGGCGACCCGCAGCTTCAACTTCCTCATGCTGCCCTCCGAGATCATCGGCCAGACCCTGGTCTACAAGAGCCCGACGGCCGATCTGGAAGAAGGCGGCATCGGCGGCACGATCGACACCCGCACCCGCCGCCCGCTCGACCTGAAGGAATTCGAGGCCTTCGGCTCGGTGCAGGGCGCCTACAATGAGAACGCGGGTGATCTGGACCCGAACGCCTCGGCCCTGGTCAGCTGGCACAATGCGGACAAGACGCTCGGCGTCCTGGTCGCGGGCATCTATCAGAAGCGCAACATCCGCCGCGACGGCGTTGAAGTGCTCGGCTATTTCGACAACGACCCGGGCGCGGGCACCCTGCTGGTTCCGTCGCTGATCGGCTCGGCCCTGTTCGAGCAGGAGCGGGTGCGTGAAGGCGCCAACTTCGCCGTCCAGTGGCGGCCCACCGATCAGATCGATCTGACCCTGACCGGCCTCTATTCGCGCTTCGGCGCCGACAACTTCAACCAGAACTATCTCGCCTGGGGCTCCAACGCGCTGGGCGGCGGCGGGACCCTGACCAACACCACGGTGGTGGACAATACGGCAGTGGCCGGCACCATCACCTCGACGCCCGGCGGCCGCGGCGCGGTGTTTGACGCCATCGACCGCGACGCCGAGGCGACCACGAGCAACATCGCCCTCGACGGCAAATTCACGCCGAACGACCGCCTGACCCTGGACTTCAAGGTGGGCTACACCGAAGCCAGTGGCGACACGACCAACCAGCCGTTCGTCGAGTTCGGCGCCCCGGCCGCCTTCACCTATGACCTGCGCGGCAAGACGCCCCAGGTCACCTTCCTGAACCTGGATCCGACCGATCCGACCGACATGCAGTTCGACTTCGCGTCCCTGCACGAGGTGACCAACGACGACAGCGAGCTCTACGCCTATGTCGACGGCAAGTATGACGTCGACCTCGGGCCGCTCCATGCCGTCAAGGTCGGGCTGAAATACACCGACCACGACCGCGACACCGACTTCCAGGCGACCACCTACGGCGGGTTCTTCCTGCCGCTGGCGGCCACGGGCTGCGGCGGCGCCGCCTGTACGCCGGCCAGCTTCGCAGGCGGTCTGACACCCAACGACTATCTCGACGACATCAAGGCGCCCGGCACCCTGGCCTCCTACTGGCAGGTCGACCGGGGCAAGCTGGAATCGATCCTCTACGGCCTGCCGGCGAGCGTTCGGGCCCGGGTGTCGAACTATCCGGAAATCTTCTCGGTCAACGAGAAGGCGGCCGGCGCCTATGTGATGGGCGAGTTCGCAGGCGAGGGCTGGCGCGGCAACATCGGCGTGCGCGTGGTCCGCACGGACCAGAGCTCGAGCGGCTACGTCAACGCCCTGGTGGCGTCCCCGACCAATGTCTCCAACGCCTTCGGGACCTTCGCGGCGGTCAGCGCCGATCGCAGCTATACCGACGTTCTGCCCAGCGCCAACTTCGCCTTCGATCTGACGGACGACGTGGTGCTGCGCTTCGCGGCGGCGCGGACGATGGCCCGTCCCGACTTTACCGACGTCGCCCCGCGCACCTCGCTGAACCCGGGGTCGCTGACCGGCGTCGGCGGTAATCCGAACATCGATCCCTACCGCGCCAACCAGTTCGACCTGTCGCTGGAATACTATCCGGAGCGCGGCACGATCTTCTCGGCGGCGGTCTATTACAAGGACATCGAGAGCTTCATCACCGACGCGCCGTCGCTCGAAACCTTCGCGATCGAGACGACCACGCCGAACCTGTCGCTCTGTACGGCGGCCGGTCCGGCCAATCCGGTCCTCTATAACTGCCAGTTCACGATCAATCGCCGCGCCAACGGCGGCGGTGCGCGACTGCAGGGGATCGAGCTGGCTGTGGTGAAGAACATCTGGCGCGGCTTCGGCGTCCAGGCCAACTACACCTACTCCGACGTGCAGACCGAAAGCGGCGATCCGATGCCGGGCAACTCCGAGCACTCGTACAACGCTTCGGTCTTCTACGAGGACGACACCTTCTCGGCCCGGGTGGCCTACAACTACCGTTCGGAGTTCTTCGTGACCTTCGACCGGTCGACCCAGCTGAACCAGGACGCCATCGGTTCGCTGGACGCCTCCTTCGCCTGGAACGTCACGCCGCAGGTCGCCCTGACCCTGGAAGGCCAGAACCTGCTGGACGAGGACATCATCCAGTTCGCCGGCGACAAGGTTCGTCCGCGCGCCACCTACGACAACGGCCGCGCCCTCTATGCCGGCGTGCGATACCGCTACTAGACCCTGACCGACTGGGCGGAGAACGGGCGACCGTTCTCCGCCTGTTTTTCCCGGGTGCGACGACCTAGGCTCCGTATGGACCTGCGTCAGGTTCGCCGGATCGGAAGCGTGCGATGTCGAAACTGCCTGCCGTCCTCCTGACCTTCCTGGCCCTGTCCGTGGGGGGCTGCGCCGGCCTCGGAGTTCCGGCTGGGTCGATGCCCGCTCCCGCTGCGGCCATTATCCCCGAGCCCGCGAGCGTGGAGCCCGGGGAGGGCGTCTTCGTCCTCAGGACCGGCGTCCGCCTGGCCATCCCTGCTGGCGACGGGCAGGCGAGGGCGACCGCGGAGCGGTTCGCCGATCTGCTGCAACGCACGCGCGGTCTGTCCGTGACGGTGGTCGAGGGCGGCCGGGGCGAGATCGTCCTGACACGCACGACGACGGCGGCGGCCGAAAGCTATGCCCTCGACGTGCGGTCGAGCGGCGCGACAATTTCCGCCGGCGACGATGCCGGGCTGCAATACGGGCTCATCAGCCTTTGGCAGCTGGCGACGCAGACCGAGGCCGGGCCCGCGCCGATCGCGGCCGTGCATATTCAGGACGCGCCGCGCTTCGGCTGGCGCGGCGTGATGCTGGACTCCGCGCGCCACTATCAGTCGCCGGAGTTCATCAAGGGCTTCATCGACTGGATGGCCCTGCACAAGTTGAACGTCTTCCACTGGCATCTCACCGACGACCAGGCCTGGCGCCTCGAGATCCGCCGTCACCCCAAACTGACCGAGGTCGGCGCCTGGCGGGTGCCTGAGGGTGAGGCGGCACGGGCGGATATCGATCCGGCGACCGGTCAGCCTCGCCTCTACGGCGGCTTCTACAGCCAGGACACGGTGCGCGAAATCGTCGCCTACGCCGGTGCTCGCAACATCACGATCGTTCCCGAAATCGATGTGCCGGGGCATGCCAGCGCGGCGGTCGCGGCCTATCCCGAACTGGGCGTCCAGGATGCGCCGGACAGCGCCGTGCGCGCTGTGCCATCGGACTGGGGCGTCTACCACACCCTGTTCAACACCGATGAGACGACCATCGTCTTCCTGCAGGAGGTGCTGGGCGAGGTGATCGACCTGTTCCCCGGCCAGTATGTGCACCTGGGCGGCGACGAGGCGGTCAAGGATCAGTGGAAGGCCTCGCCGAGCACCCAGGCCCATATGCGCGCGCTCGGGATCACCGACGAGAACGCCATGCAGAGCTGGTTCATGGGGCGGATGGAGCGGTATCTGAACCAGCATGGCCGCCGCCTCATCGGCTGGGACGAAATCCTCGAAGGCGGCCTGCAAGGCAATGCGGCCGTCATGTCCTGGCGCGGGATCGCCGGCGCGGTCGAGGCCGCCCGCCTGGGCCATGACACGGTGCTGACCGCCCAGCCGACTCTCTATCTCGACAATCGCCAGAGCCCGAACGACGGCGCGCCCGGTCGCGGACGAGTGGTCTCGGTTCAGGACATCTACGACTTCGATCCGGTCCCTGCGGCCCTCACGCCGGAACAGGGCGCCCATGTTCTTGGGGTGCAGGTCAATCTGTTCACCGAGCACATGGTGAGCGAGGACCGGGTGGAATACATGGCCTATCCCCGGATCGCGGCCCTGTCGGAACTCGCATGGTCTCGGCCGGAGGCGAAGGGCTGGGACGACTTCAGCCGCCGGCTTCGGCCCCAGCTGTCGCGCTATCGCCGGCTGGGCATCGACTATGCCGAGGCCGCGCTGGACACCGACCAACTGGCGCCGCCGGCCGACGGCGAGCGCCGCTACGATCACCAGATGAAGCTGTGCACCGAAGGGCTGGTCCTGACCCTGATCGACGACGCGCCTGTGCAGGGCGAACGCGCGGCCTACAAGATGGACATCATGAACCCGTGCTGGACCTATCAGGCCGCGGATCTGACGCAGGGCGTCATGCTGGAGGCCGCCGTCGGACAGGTGCCTTTCAACTTCCAGATCGGGGCTGATATCGCCAAGGTCCATGTGCGTCCGGCCGCCGGACCGGTCGGTGAATTCGAGGTGCGGATTGACGGCTGCGAGGGAGCGGCCGTCCTCTCGATCCCACTGACGGAAGCGGCGCGATCGCACGGCGTGACGGTGCTGAAGGGTCGGCTGCCGGCTCTGGCGGGGCCGCACGATCTGTGCCTGACGTTCGCCCAGCACGGCATCGATCCGATGTGGGCGGTGGACTGGGTCAGGCTGAGCCCGACGGGAGCGAACTGACATGGGCGTGGTGACGCTTCTGGCGCCGATCACCGGCTGGGCCGCCCCCCTCGACGAGGTTCCCGACGCCGTCTTTTCACAACGGATGCTGGGTGACGGCCTTGCGATCGACCCGACCGAGGGAGAGGTGCGGGCGCCGTTCGACGGGGTCATCACCGTCCTGCCGGCCTCACGCCACGCGGTCAGCATCCGCAGCGACGAAGGCTTCGAGGTCTTGATCCATATCGGGCTCGAGACCGTCGGGCTGCACGGCCGGGGCTTCGTGGCCCATGCGGCCGAGGGCGACCGGGTGAAGGCCGGAGATCGTCTTTTGACCTTCGATCTGGACGCCGTGGCGCGCGGCGCAACCAGCCTGATCACGCCCGTGGTTGTGACCGGCGACGGCTGGACCCTTTCGGGGCGGGTGACGGACCGGCTGGTAACGGCGGGTCAGCCCGTGCTGCGGATCGAGGGCGGAAGCCCGGCCGGGGCAGAGGCGACACCGGAGGGGTCGGCAAGCCGCACCATCCGGTCGCCTCTGCCCCATGGTCTCCACGCCCGACCGGCGGCCCGGGTTGCGGGCGTCGCCGCCGCGCACCGGGCCCGGATCACCCTGGGGGTCGGTCAACGCACTGCCAGCGCGTCAAGCCCGGTCGGGATGATGGCTCTGGGTCTGCGCGCCGGCGATGACCTGACGCTGAGCGCATCCGGGCCTGACGCCGAGGCGGCTGTGGCGGCTCTGGCCGAGCTGATCCTGTCCGGAATGGGCGAGAAGACCGGGCCAGGCCACGCCGCGCTGGCGACGACGACGATCGCCTCGGCCGGACCCGTGGCGGGTGAGGACGGCGAACTGATCTTCTCCGGCGTCTGCGCGGCGCCCGGCCTGGTGGTCGGCACGGCGATCCACCTGCGGCTGAGCGAAATCGTGATCCCTGAAGCCGGGCAGGGCGTGGCGCACGAGGCGGCGGCTCTGGATGCGGCGCTGAAGGCTGTCGGCGCGCGGCTTGAGGGTAGCGTCTCGGGCGGCTCGGTGGAACGGCGCAGCATACTGGCGGCCCATGCCGCGTTCCTGACCGATCCCGAATTGGTCTCCGCCGCGCATCAGGCCGTCGCCGAGGGACGAAGCGCCGCCTTCGCTTGGCGGTCCGCCTGTGGGGCGACCGCCGGCCTGCTGCGCTCGCTCGGCGATCCCCGGATGGCCGAGCGCGCCGACGACCTGATGGATATCGAGCGGCAGGTGCTGGTGCAGCTGACGGGCGCGGAGCCGGCCTCGCCGCTGGCGCTGGGGCCGGGCGATGTTCTGCTGGCCGATGACCTTCTTCCCTCCCAGCTGATCGCCCTGGACGGCGCGCGCCTCGCCGGGATCTGCACCGCGCGAGGCGGACCCACGTCCCACGTCGCCATCCTGGCCGCCGCCATGGGCGTGCCTTGCCTCGTGGCGGCAGGCGAAGGTATGGATCGGGTCGCGGACGGAACTCTGGTGGTGCTGGACGCGGACGGACGACGCCTGACCGCCTCGCCCTCGGCCCAGACCTTGGCGGCCTCGGAAAGCCGCGCCGCCGCCGACCGTCGGCGCAAGGCCGATGCCCGGGCCGCGTCCGGCGAACCTTGCCGCACCGCAGACGGCGTACGGATCGAGGTCTTCGCCAATCTGGGCGCGGTGTCCGAAACCGCAGGCGCGGTAGCCGGGGGCGCGGAAGGCTGCGGACTGTTGAGAACCGAATTCCTGTTCCTCGACCGGCAGACGCCGCCCGACGAGCGCGAGCAACTGGATCAGTACCAGGCCATCGCCGACGGACTTCAGGGACGGCCGCTCATCGTGCGGACGCTGGACGCCGGTGGGGACAAGCCCTTGCCCTATCTGCCCATGCCGCATGAGGACAATCCGGCGCTGGGTCTTCGCGGAGTCCGGTCAGGCCTGCTGCATCCCGAGCTGCTTCTGACCCAGATGCGGGCCGTCTGCCGGGTCCGGTCGGCGGGGGCTGTGGCTGTCATGCTGCCCATGATCGCCTCCGTCGCCGAGGTGCGTCAGGCGCGCGCCCTGCTGGACCGCGCAGCGACGGACACCGGTTCGGCGACGCCTCTTCTGGGCGTGATGATCGAGACCCCGGCGGCGGCGATGACGACGGATCTCCTGCGGCCGGAAATCGACTTCGTCTCCCTCGGGACCAATGACCTGACCCAGTACGCCCTGGCCATGGACCGGCAGAACCCGCATCTGGCGGCGCAGCTCGACGGGCTGCATCCGGCCGTGCTGAGGCTGATCGCGGCCGCTGCCGCAGGCGCAGGGGACCTCCGCTGGACCGGCGTCTGCGGCGGGCTGGCGTCCGACCGACTGGCCGCGCCGATCCTGATCGGACTGGGCGTCACCGAACTCTCCGCGGCTCCCGCGATGGTCGCCGAGATCAAGGCCGTCGTGCGCACCCTGACCCTGGGCGAATGCCGGGCGCTGGCCGGCTCGGCCCTGGCGGCTGAGAGCGCGGACGCCGTCCGCCAACTGGCCGCCGAAGCCCTTGATCGAAGCCGAACCCCGCGCCAACCCGCAGGAGCGCCCGCATGAAGATCGGTCTGTCCAGCCTTCAGCCGCTCGGCCGGGCGCTGATGCTGCCCATCGCGGTCTTGCCGGTGGCGGGCCTGCTGCTGCGCCTCGGCCAGCCGGATCTCCTGGACATCGCCTTTCTGGCCGCGGCGGGCCAGGCGGTCTTCGCCAATCTGGGCCTGTTGTTCGCCATCGGCGTGGCCGTGGGCTTCGCGAAGGACAACAACGGCGCGGCCGGTCTGGCGGGGGTGGTCTGTTTTCTGATCGCCACCGAAGGCGCCAAGGCGTTGATCGCGGTTCCGCCCGAAGCGGTTGCCGACATGACCGAGGCTGCCGCGAAGCTTGCCGCGGCGGCGTTCAAGGACAGTGCGATAGCTCGTCTGGGCGTGCCGCTGGGCATCCTCTCCGGCCTGATCGCGGGAAGCTTCTACAACCGCTTCTCCACCCTGCAGCTTCCCGAATATCTGGCCTTCTTCAGCGGCCGGCGGTTCGTACCCATCGTCTCTGGCCTTGCGGGGCTGGCGCTGGCGCTTGCCGTCGGCCTCGGCTTCACGGCGCTCGATCACGGGATCGATGTCTTCAGTCGCGCCATCGTCGGGTCGGGCGAGATCGGGCTGTTCGTCTACGGCGTGCTCAACCGCCTGCTGATCATCACCGGGCTGCATCACATCCTGAACAACGTCGCCTGGTTCATCGTCGGCGACTACGGCGGGGTGACGGGTGATCTGAACCGGTTCTTCGCGGGCGACCCGACCGCGGGGAAGTTCATGAGCGGCTTTTTCCCGGTGATGATGTTCGGCCTGCCGGCGGCCTGTCTGGCCATGTACCACAGCGCTCGACCGGATCGTCGCAAGGCCGTCGGCGGAATGCTGGGGTCTCTGGCCCTGACGGCCTTCCTGACCGGTGTGACCGAGCCGATCGAGTTCACCTTCATGTTCCTGGCTCCGGTGCTCTACGCCATCCATGCGGTTTTGACGGGCCTGGCCATGGTCATCATGAGCCTGCTGGGATCGCACCTCGGCTTCACCTTTTCCGCCGGTCTGTTCGACTATGTCATCAACTACGGGCAGGCCACGCGGCCGTGGATGCTGGCGCCTGTCGGACTGGTGTACGGACTGATCTATTACGGCCTGTTCCGCTTCTTCATCGAGCGGTTCGACCTGAAGACGCCCGGGCGTGAGCCGGCCGAAGCCTCGCCGATGACACAGAGGTTCGTGAGCGGGACATCCCCTTCCGGGGCGCCGTCGCGCGCCAGCGCCTTCGTCGCCGCGCTGGGCGGGGCAGCCAACCTGAACACGGTCGCAGCCTGCACGACGCGACTGAGACTGACGATCCACGACCAGGCCCGGGTTGACGAGGCGGAGCTTCGAGCCTTGGGCGCGCGCGGCGTGCTGGTCCTGTCGACCACGGACCTTCAGATCATCCTCGGCCCCGTTGCGGATGCAGTGGCCGATGAGATCAACCGCCTGATCCAGAGCGGGATGGATGGGCCCACTACCGGCGAACCCGAAATCGACGACGCCTTGGGCGGCTCGGCCAATATCCGTTCAGTCCAGGCCCGCGGATCGCGCCTGCTTGTCCAGGTCATCGACGGCGCCGCCATTGACTGGGCCCGCCTTTCCTCGACGTCGCTCAGGGCCAGCGTTTCGACGGGCGAAGACACCTTGCAGCTGATCACGAGGCCGTCGAGGTGATCGGGAGAGCAGCGTCAGCCCTGCCTCCAGCGACCGAAAGTGATGCCGTCAGTCCGGCGCCGGGGCGTCGCCGGGACGCGGTGTCTTCATCGACTTGGCGATGATCGCCCCGATGATCAGGAGATAGGCCGCGAGCCGGAGCAGATAGAAGGGGCTCTGTTCCTCCTTGGGGATTCGCAGAACCGCCGTCAGACAGGGGGTGGCGGCCATGAGAAGAAAGGCCCCGGCAAAGGCAAGGAAGAGCCCGTCCCGCGTGCGCCGCCAGAACTTCAGGAAGAACAGGCTCGCCATGGCGTAGCCCATGACGATGGCGCCGGGCGCGAGGGCGCTCATCGCTCACTCTCCCAGATGAAGCCGTAGAGCAGGGTCGCGACGGCGGCCAGGGCGCTGATCTGGCGCGCAAGGGTGAAATCGATGTCCGCGAAGATGACCATGTCCAGGACCACGAACAGGTTGTTGAGCGCCAGCAGGGCGAAGCAGATGGCGCTCCAGAACAGCAGGGGCTGGCGGCTCGCCCACCAGGCGCGGCCGAGCAGGACGGCGCATGTGGTGCTGGCGAGCAGGCACAAGCCGTAGACGATCTGCGGGCCCGATGCCGTCACGTGTTCTTTCCCCCAAGCCGGAAGGCGTTAGCGAACGTCGCCAGCGAGCCCGTCCGGCGCCGGATGATCGCATTGACGACCGAGACCGGACGATCACGGTAGGTCGCTTCGATCGCGGCGCAAAGCCCGTCGATCGCGGCGGGCGGCGCATATCGCCAGTCTGCGCCCTCGCGGCTTACGACGCTCGCCCGCTCCAGTGACACGAGACTTTCCGCGACGATCTGATCGCTGGCGCGCAGGGCCGTGACCAAGGCGTCGGACGACCAGGCGCGGTCGGGCTCACCCCGCATCAGGATCATGAGGTCGAGCGCCCAGACGGACGGAATCGCGGCGTCGATGAAAGAGATCAGGTCTTCGCCGAGGGTGTTTGAAGCCACTGGGCCTTTCCGGTGTCGCCGCATTTTCGGCATCGGTTTCAGCGGCGAGAAGCTAGCGAGTCCGGCCCCCGGCGCAACCCGTGAAGTTTTCGCCGGCGTACGGAACCCGACGATGGGTTCGCGGGTTTGTTGTGGTTGGTTGGGGCTTACGGGGACAGCGTTACATTCAGGTCGGGCTTCGGAGCGGAGACGCTCCGATCGTCATGACTCACATGTTCGCTGCTTGCGGGTTCAGGCCGATTTCCGGGCCCTTGCCCTGTCCGTAGTGAGCGCACCATGACCGCTGCCGCGTTGGCTCAACCGACCCTCGACAACCGTCAACTTCTGGCCGCGCTTCGAGCGTTCCGACGCGGCGACTTCTCCGTCCGCCTGCCCGACGACCTGACCGGTCTGGACGGCGATCTGGCCGAGGCTTTCAACGACGTCGTGGAACTGAACGATGGAATGAGCCGGGAGTTCAATCGGCTGGGCGAAATCGTCGGCCGGCAGGGCAAGATCAATCATCGCGCCAAGGTAGCAGGCGCCACCGGATCCTGGGCCGCCAGCGTCGACGCGGTGAACACCCTGATCGCCGACATGGTCCACCCGACCGCGGAAATGGCGCGGGTGATCGGCGCGGTGGCCAAGGGCGACCTGTCGCAGACCATGGATCTGGAGAACGAGGAACAGCCCCTGCGCGGTGAGTTCCTGCGCATCGGCCGGGTCGTGAACACCATGGTGGGCCAACTCGGCTCCTTCGCCTCCGAAGTGACCCGGGTGGCGCGTGAAGTCGGCACCGAAGGCAAGCTGGGCGGCCAGGCGAACGTGAAGGGCGTCGCCGGCACCTGGAAGGATCTGACCGACAACGTAAACTTCATGGCGGCCAACCTGACCGGTCAGGTCCGCAACATCGCTGAAGTGACGACGGCCGTCGCCAACGGCGACCTGAGCCGCAAGATCACCGTGGACGTGAAGGGCGAGGTGCTCGAGCTCAAGAACACCATCAACACCATGGTGGACCAGCTGAACTCCTTCGCCTCGGAAGTGACCCGGATGGCGCGCGAGGTCGGCACCGAGGGCAAGCTGGGCGGTCAGGCGAACGTGAAGGGCGTCGCCGGCACCTGGAAGGACCTGACCGACAATGTGAACTTCATGGCCGCCAACCTGACGGGTCAGGTCCGCAATATCGCCGAAGTCACCACCGCGGTGGCCAAGGGCGACCTGTCCAAGAAGATCACCGTCGATGTGAAGGGCGAGATCCTGGAACTGAAGTCCACGATCAACACCATGGTCGATCAGCTGAACGCCTTCGCGTCCGAGGTGACCCGCGTGGCGCGCGAAGTCGGCACCGAAGGCAAACTGGGCGGTCAGGCGCGGGTGGAAGGCGTCGGCGGCACCTGGAAGGACCTGACCGACAACGTCAACCTGATGGCCGACAACCTCACGGGTCAGGTCCGCAACATCGCCGAGGTGACCACCGCGGTGGCCAAGGGCGACCTGTCCAAGAAGATCACCGTGCAGGTCCGGGGCGAGGTGCTGGAGCTGAAGGACACCATCAACGTCATGGTGGACCAGCTGAACGCCTTCGCGTCCGAAGTGACCCGCGTGGCCAAGGAGGTCGGCACCGACGGCAAGCTGGGCGGCCAGGCCCAGGTGGAGGGCGTCACCGGCGCCTGGAAGGACCTGACCGACAACGTCAACCTTATGGCCGACAATCTGACCGGTCAGGTCCGCAACATCGCCGAGGTGACCACCGCCGTGGCCAACGGCGACCTGTCCAAGAAGATCACCGTGGACGTGAAGGGCGAGATCCTGGAGCTGAAGTCGACCATCAACGTCATGGTCGATCAGCTCAACTCCTTTGCCTCGGAAGTGTCGCGGGTGGCGCGCGAGGTCGGCACCGAGGGCAAGCTGGGCGGTCAGGCGAATGTGCGGGGCGTCGGCGGCGCCTGGAAGGATCTGACCGACAACGTAAACTTCATGGCCGCCAACCTGACCGGCCAGGTCCGCAACATCGCCGAGGTGACCACGGCCGTCGCCAACGGCGACCTGTCCAAGAAGATCACCGTCGACGTGAAGGGCGAGATTCTGGAGCTGAAGTCGACCATCAACGTCATGGTGGACCAGCTGAACGCCTTCGCCTCGGAAGTGTCGCGGGTGGCGCGCGAGGTCGGCACCGAGGGCAAGCTCGGCGGTCAGGCGCAAGTGACCGGGGTCACCGGAACCTGGAAGGACCTCACCGACAACGTCAACTCCATGGCCGACAACCTCACGGGTCAGGTCCGGAACATCGCCGAGGTGACCACCGCCGTGGCTAACGGCGACCTGTCCAAGAAGATCACCGTGGACGTGAAGGGCGAGATCCTGGAGCTGAAGTCCACGATCAACACCATGGTCGATCAGCTGAACGCCTTCGCTTCCGAAGTGACGCGGGTGGCGCGCGAAGTCGGCACCGAAGGCAAGCTGGGCGGGCAGGCGAACGTGAAGGGCGTCGCCGGCACCTGGAAGGATCTGACCGACAATGTGAACTTCATGGCCGGCAACCTGACCGGTCAGGTGCGTAACATCGCCGAGGTCACGACCGCCGTCGCCAAGGGCGACCTGTCCAAGAAGATCACCGTCGACGTGAAGGGCGAGATCCTGGAGCTGAAGAACACCATCAACGTCATGGTGGACCAGCTAAACGCCTTCGCCTCGGAAGTGACCCGGGTGGCCAAGGAGGTCGGCACCGAGGGCAAGCTGGGCGGGCAGGCGCGCGTGGAAGGCGTCGGCGGCACCTGGAAGGATCTGACCGACAATGTGAACTCCATGGCCGCCAACCTGACGGGTCAGGTGCGCGGCATCGCCGACGTCGTGACCGCGGTGGCCAACGGCGATCTGAAGCGCAAGCTGACCGTGGACGCCAAGGGCGAGATCGCGTCGCTGGCCGATACCATCAACGGCATGATCGAAACCCTCGCCATCTTCGCCGATCAGGTGACCAACGTGGCGCGCGAGGTGGGGATCGAGGGCAAGCTGGGCGGGCAGGCGCGGGTGCCGGGCGCGGCCGGCCTGTGGCGCGACCTGACCGACAACGTCAATCAGCTGGCCGGCAATCTGACGACCCAGGTCCGCGCCATCGCCGAGGTCTCCACCGCGGTGACCAAGGGCGAGCTGACCCGGTCCATCACCGTCGAGGCCTCGGGCGAGGTCGCGGCGCTGAAGGACAACATCAACGAGATGATCCGGAACCTGAAGGATCAGACGCTCAAGAACACCGAGCAGGACTGGCTGAAGACCAACCTCGCCCGGTTCACCCGCATGCTGCAGGGCGAACGCGATCTGGCGACGGTGTCGAACATGGTGCTGTCAGAGCTGGCGCCCCTGATCAACGCCCAGCACGCGGTCTTCTACGTCTCCGATCGGGACGCCGAGGAAGAGCCGATCCTGGTGTTGGCCGCCGCCTATGCCGCGACCGAGCGGGAGCTGCTGTCGAGCACCTACCGCATGGGCCAGAGCCTGATCGGCCAGTGCGCCAAGGAGAAGGAGCGCATCCTTCTGACCAATGTGCCCCAGGACTATATCCGGGTGGCCTCGGGCCTGGGCAGCGCGGCGCCCCTGAACATCATCGTCCTGCCCGCCCTGTTCGAAGGCGAGGTCAAGGCGGTGATCGAGCTGGCGACCTTCGGCGAGTTTTCCGAGACCCACCAGTCCTTCCTCAGCCAGCTGATGGAGTCGATCGGGATCGTTCTGAACACCATCGCGGCGAACATGCGCACCGAGGGGCTGCTGTCCCAGTCGCAGCTGCTGACCGCCGAGCTTCAGGTCCAGCAGGGCGAACTCAAGACCACCAACGACCGGCTCGAACAGCAGGCCGCGTCGCTGCGTCAGTCCGAGGAACTGCTCCGCGCCAAGCAGGAAGAGCTGCAGCAGTCCAACGCCGAGCTGGAAGACAAGGCGGTCCTGCTGTCGACCCAGAACAAGCAGGTGGAAGCCAAGAACCAGGAGGTCGAACAGGCCCGCTTCGCCCTGGAGGAAAAGGCCGAACAGCTGGCCCTGACGTCGAAGTACAAGTCCGAGTTCCTGGCCAATATGAGCCACGAGCTGCGCACGCCGCTGAACAGCCTGCTGATCCTGTCCAAGATGCTGAGCGAGAACACCCAGGGCAATCTGACGCTCAAACAGGTCGAGTTCGCCAAGAACATCCACGCCGCCGGCTCGGATTTGCTGGGCCTGATCAACGACATTCTCGACCTGTCCAAGATCGAGTCCGGCACCGTCACCCTGGATGTCAGCGACACTCCGTTCGCCTCGCTGCGCGAGCAGATGCAGCGGACCTTCGCCCAGCTGGCGCAGGACAAGAAGCTGGACTTCACCATCGACATCGATCCGACCCTGCCGGCCTCGATCTACACCGACGACAAGCGGCTGCGGCAGATCATCAAGAACCTGCTGTCGAACGCCTTCAAGTTCACGGCGGCGGGCTCGGTCGCCCTTCGCGTCGCGCGGGTCCAGAGCGGCTGGGCGCCCGGCAACGAGACCCTCGCCGCCGCGGACGGCGTCGTCGCCTTCTCCGTTCAGGACAGCGGCATCGGCATTCCGGAAGACAAGCAGCGCATCATCTTCGAGGCCTTCCAGCAGGCGGACGGCACCACAAGCCGCAAATACGGCGGGACCGGCCTGGGCCTTTCCATCAGCCGCGAGATCACCCGCACACTGGGCGGCGAGCTGAAGGTCGAGAGCGAGCCCGATCAGGGCAGCGTCTTCACCCTCTACCTGCCGCTGGCCTTCACCCCGGCCCTGGCCCAGGCGCCCTCGACCCGCGAACCGATGAAGCAGGTCACGGTCCGCAGCGCGCCCGCCGAAATGGTCGAGGACGTGGTCGATCCCGTCACCGACGACCGCGAAACCTTGTCGCCCGAGGATGCGGTGGTCCTGATCGTCGAGGACGATCCGCGCTTCGGGTCGATCCTGCTCGCCCTCGCCCATGACTGCGGCTTCAAGGGGGTGATCACGCGTGAGGGGATCGCCGCGGCCTCGCTCGCGCTTCGATACGCCCCGCAGGCCATCATGCTCGACGTCGGCCTGCCGGACATGGACGGCCTGGCCCTCCTCGACCTGCTGAAGCGCACGCCCGAGACGCGCCACATCCCGGTCCACGTCATCTCCGCAGACGATCAGGCGGGCCTCGGCCTCGCCATCGGCGCCTTCGGCTTCACGGCCAAGCCGGTGGACCGGGAGGGCGTGGTCGCGGGCCTCGACGAGGTTCGCCGCTTCGTGGCGTCGCCGGATCGGCGGCTGGTCCTGGTCGGCAAGGGCGCCGAGGCGGTCGCGACCCTGGAGGCGGGCTTCGGCGCCGTCACCCGCGTGGCGCGTCTCAAGGACCTGGCCAAACTGCCCCTCCAGGCCAGCGACAGTCTGGTGGTCGAGATCGACGCCACCTCGGTGGGGGAGCTGATCGACTATCTGAAGACCGCGGAACGCCCCGCTGTCGTCTATGCGGCCGGCGCGCTTTCGGCGGAGGACGAGCGTCGATTGAGGCTGGCGGTGTTCGCGGGCTATCTGAGGCTGGCGCGGACGCCCGAGCAACTGGTCGAACAGGCCACCCTGATGCTGCATGAGCCGACGGACCGGCTGTCGGAATCGGCCCGCGCGACCCTCGCCCAGACCCGCAAGGAAGACGCCATCCTCACCGGGCGGACGGTGCTGGTCATCGACGACGACATCCGCAACATCTTCTCCATGGCCAGCGCCCTGGAGGAGTTCGGCGTCGATCTCCACTATGCGGAGAGCGGCCGCGCCGGCATCGACCTGCTGCGCCAGCACCCCGAGGTCGACGTCGTCCTGGTCGATATCATGATGCCGGACATGGACGGCTACGAGACCATGCAGGAGATCCGCTCCCTGCCGAACTTCGCCAATCTTCCGATGATCGCCGTGACCGCCAAGGCGATGAAGGGGGACCGGCTGAAATGCATTCAGGCGGGGGCTTCCGACTATGTCTCCAAGCCCGTGGATATCGACTATCTGATCTCGGTGATGCGGGTGGCCATCCAGCGCACCGACGCCACCCGCTTCGCATCCCAGACCCTGATGGCCGCCCCCGAACCGGCGGTGGGCTGAAATGGATTCCCCGGACAAGCTCACGCTTCCGCCGCTCACGGCGAAGGTGCTCATCGTCGATGATGACGAGCGCAACGCCTTCGCCGCGACCGAAGCCCTGGCCTCGCTCGGGCATGAGCTGATCATCGCCCGATCCGGCGAGGAGGCCCTACGCTGCCTGCTGACCAACGAGTTCGCGGTCATCCTGCTGGACCTGCATATGCCGGGCATGGACGGTTACGAGACCGCCCGGCTGATCCGCGAACACCCACGCACGCGCGACACGCCCATCGTCTTCGTCACCGCTGTCTTCCGCGACGAGGCGCACATCTTCCAGGCCTATACGGTCGGCGCCGTCGATGTGGTGTTCAAGCCCGCCGATCCCTTCATCCTGCGCTCCAAGGTCGCCATCCTGGTCGATCTCTATCTCAAGACGCAGGAGATCCGCCGCCAGGCCGACCAGAGCCGGCGGCTCCTGGAAGAGAACGCCCGGGTCAGCGCGGAGAAGAGCGAGGCCGAGGCCGCCCTGCGCCGCAGCCATGCGCGCCAGGACGCCATCCTCCAGTCGCTGCCGATCGTCTTCACCTCGCGCGCACCGACCCATCCGTTCGGGGCCCTGTTCGTCAGTGACAGCATCACGCCGATGACCGGCTTCGCGCCGATGCGCTTCGTGGAGGAGCCCGAGATCGGTCTGAGCCGCATCCATCCCGACGATGTGTCGGCCGTCGCGGACTGCCTGATGGCGGCGTCACAGACCGGGGCCTACGCCTGCGAATACCGGTGGCTCTGCGCCGACGGAAACTACCGGGTCTTCCTTGATCAGGGTGTTCTGGCGCCTCGCCATGACGGGGACGGCATGGAGATCATCGGCACCATCCTCGACGTCACGGACAGGCGGTCGCTGGAGGAACAGCTGACCCAGGCGCGCAAGATGGAGGCGGTCGGCCAGCTGACCGGCGGCGTCGCGCACGACTTCAACAACCTGCTGACCGTGGTTCTCGGCAATGCCGACATCCTGTTGCGACGGGGCCTGTCCGACGAGAAGCAGGCCCGGCAGGTCGGCGCCATTCGTCAGGCCGCCGAGCGGGGCCAGACCCTGACGCGTCAGTTACTCGCCTTCTCGCGCCGTCAGCAGTTGAACCCGGTCGTGGTCGAGCTCAATGGCCTTGTGCGGGACTTCGCGCCCCTGCTGCAGCAGGCGGTTGGCGAGGGGGTGACGCTGGATCTGGGCCTGTCCGATGCGGTCGTCTGCGCCCATGTCGATCCGACGCATCTCGAAAACGCCCTGCTCAACCTCGCGGTCAATGCGCGCGACGCCATGGCGCGGGAGGGGACCCTGTCGATCCGGGTCGACGCCGGAACCGAGGCGACCCAGACGGAAGGCCGGGTTCTGATCACCGTCAGCGACACGGGGGCGGGCATGGCGCCCGAGGTCGCCGCGCGGATCTTCGAACCCTTCTACACCACCAAGGACGTCGGCAAGGGTTCGGGCCTGGGCCTGTCCCAGGTCTATGGCTTCGTCCGTCAGTCCGGCGGCGAGGTGACCGTCGACACGGCGCTCGACCGTGGCGCGGCCTTCACTCTGAGCCTGCCGCGCAGCGCCGAGCGGGCGGAAAGCCGGGCGCAGGCGGAGCCCGAGACCCTGGCCCAGGCCTCGGAGCGGGTGCTTGTCGTGGAGGACGATCCTGAAGTCCTGAACCTGTGCGTCGACCTTCTGGAGTCGCAGGGCTACCGCTGCGACACGGCCGCGAACGCCGCCGAGGCGCTGGACCGGCTGGAAACCTCCGGTCCCTATGACCTGCTGTTTTCCGATGTCGTCATGCCGGGCGGCATGACCGGCATCCAGCTGGCCCGAAAGGCCGTTGAGCGCTTCCCCCGCATGCACATCCTCCTGACCTCTGGCTATGTCGGCGAGAACGGTCTGCAGGAAGCGCATGAGTTCGACGTGATCGACAAGCCGTATGAGCAGATTGGGCTGGCACGGCGGCTGCGGCTGCTGCTCGACGGCGAGGCGGCCAAGGCCGTGGCCTGAACGGGGCCGACCAGCGACTGAAGTGGGAAATCCGGCGGGGTGGCCTGAGGTATCGCGCCCTCCGGTCGTTGTTCAGAGGGACGGCCCGCTTCGCTGACGGCCGGACCCGCTGCATGGACAATTGAGATGATGCATCACCGCCAACGCCCGACCGCGCGCGCGCCTCTCGTTCTGACTCTGCTGGCCGGTCTGGCGGGAGCGGGCGTCGCCTCGGCCCAGGAGGCGGAGGCCCCACGCTGGCTGGCGGGCGATCATCACGTCCATAGCCGGTTCAGCGCCACCTACACGCCGAACCCCGCCGATCCGGACGCCGTGCCCACCCCGACCCTCGGCGGTGATGGGCCGCACACCATCGTCCAGAACGGCGCCGCGGCCGGACGGTTCGGGCTGAGCTGGATGGTCTCGACCGACCATGGCGGGCCGCGCCATTCCGCGATCAACGCCGAACAGGCCTATCCGGAGCTGCTGCAGTCGCGCGCCGCGACGCCGGGCGTCATCCAGTTCTACGGCATGGAGCTGGACACCCCCGGCAGCGAACACTCCAGCCTGATCATCCCGATCCACGACGGCGAGCTTGAGATGCTGCGCGGGATCGAGGCCCGCTGGGGCTCGCGCGAGCCCTGGCCCGCTGACGCCACCCACGATACCCGCGCCGCTATGCTGGATCTGCTGCGCACCGTCGACGGCTATTCGCCCCGGCCCATCGTCATCGCCAACCACCCGTCACGCTCGGCCGAGGGCTTCGGCGTCTGGGGCGAGCACGACGCCGCCTCCCTGCGCGACTGGCAGGACGCGGCCCCGCGCGTAGCCATCGGCATGGAGGGGGCTCCCGGCCATCAGGCGACCAGCCTGAAGCCTACCGGCGAGCGCGGCATCTATCGCCGCTACCCGACCATGGGCGGTTTCGACCAGATGACCGCGACCCTGGGCGGCCTGTGGGACACGATGCTGGGCGAGGGCCGTCACTGGTGGATCACCGCCACCTCGGACTCGCATCGTCACTGGAGCGAGGGCGGTGACGACTTCTGGCCCGGCGAATATTCCAAGACCTGGGTCATGGCCCGACCCACCTCCGACGGCATTCTGGACGGCCTGCGCTCGGGTCAGATCTTCGTCGCGACCGGCGATCTGGTCACCGCCATGGATGTGACGGTCGCGGGCGGGGACGGCGAGGCCCGGATGGGGCAGGACCTGATCATCCAGAAGGGTTCGGACATCGTCGTGACCATTCGCCTGCGCGACCCGGCGGCGGCCAATTCTGCGGGCCGGACGCCGGAGGTGAAGCGCATCGACCTGATCGTAGGTGATGTCACCGGTCCCAATCCGGACCGTATGGCGGATCACAATCCGACGACCCGTGTGGAGCGCCGCTTCACCGCCGCCGACTGGACCCGCGATGGCGAGGTGCTGACCGCGCGCCACGTCCTGCACGGCGTCGACCATCCGATCTATCTGAGAGTTCGCGCCACCGGCGGGACCGAGCAGGAGCCCGTCGCCGACCTGCCGGGCGAGGACCCGTGGTCGGACCTGTGGGCCTATGGCAATCCGGTCTTCGTCGAACTGCGCTGAGACCTACAGGCTGAACTTGAGGCCGAAGCCGAACGATCGGCCTGAGCGGGTGATCTGCAGCGGGCGGCTGCGCACCCCGTCATAGGCGACATCGACCGCGTCGGTCAGGTTGCCGGCCTCGGCGAAGAGGGTGACGTCGTCGGTGAGGCGCCAGGAGGCGGCCGCGTCCAGCACCCCGGCCTCTCCGACCACGAAGGCGCTGACGCCCCCGCCCTGAAGATCGGCGATCGAGCGGAACGGTGACCGCCAGGTCCAGCTCAGATGCGCCTCGAACGGACCGCGCTCGATGAAGGGGCTGATGGAGTATGAGACGCGCGAGACACCCTGAAGGTCGGTCGTGGGGCCGCCGCCGGTCTCGCGGCTGACGGCGTCGGTCAGGGTCGCGCTGGCCCAGAGGCCGAGGCCCGACGACCAGCGCCGACTGTAGCCCGCCTCCAGTCCCGTTACGGTCGCTCGCCCGACATTGCGCGGCCGCGACATCAGGACATCGACCATCACCGGCGGCCCGGCCCGGGTGGCGAAGGTCAGACGCTCGGTCTGGTTCACCACCAGAACATAGTCGTCGATAACCTTGTGGAAGGCGGCCAGGCTGAAGCCGCCGAAGCCGTCGAAATAGTGCTCGAAGGAGACGTCGAGGCTGATCGCCGAATAGGGCTTCAGGTCCGGATTGCCGCCCACGCCGGTGAAGATGGTCGAGGGGGAGGGATGGTCGATCTCGGTCTGACCCCGCTCGAATACGGCGCTGACCAGGGTGCTGGCGGGCACGGTCGCGGCGCCGAGATCGGCCAGGGACGGGCGGGTGATCGTGCGCGACGCCGCAAACCGCACCAAGGTGCGCGGACCCAGTTCGACGCTCAGATTGGCGCTGGGCAGCCAGTCCGTGCCGGAGCCATTGTGGATCAGGGGGCGAACCTGAAGCGCGCCAGCCGGATCGACGCCGAGGATTGAACCCTCGACCTCCGTCCGCGACGAGACGGCGCGCAGACCGACGTCGCCGGACGAGGGCAACCCTCCGATGGATCCGGACAGGTCGAGCCGGACATAGGCCGCGGCCAAGGTCTCGCCGACCCGATACGAGCCCTGCATATCCGTCCCGGTCGGCGCCAGGTCGCCGGCGCTGAAGATGACGCCGTCATATTCGCCGGGCACGACGAAGGCGTCGCGGAAGCGGTCGAAATTGGCCGCTGTCCATGGCCCCTGACCGTCGCGGATCACGCCGGAGAAGGCGTTGGAGGGGATCATGACGTCATAGAAGGACGGATCGACGCTCCGGCCCGGCCGCAGGGCCGCCTCCCGGTCGCGCCTCTCATAGTCGCGACCCCGATCGCTGTACTGGCCGCCGAGGCGCAGGCGCTCAAGCCTGAGGCCTCCGATGGATCGATCCAGCGCCCGTTCGGCAGCCATCTGAAGCGTCAGGTCGTCGTCATCGACGTCGATGGCGCGGACCCCGTAGCGGGACGGGGTCAGGAGGCGCGGATCCGTCAGGTCGAAGCTGGTTCTGAGACGCGCGATGCTGCGCTCGCCCAAGGGGGCCGGCCCGAAGTCCAGGGCATAGCTGACGCCTTCCGGCGACACAGCCGCGATACGCTGCAGCGGCGTCGCCAGCCCTGACAGGGCCCTCGAATAGCTGATCCGGGGCTGTAACCGCCAACCGGCCCAGTCCGTCTCCAGCGACAGGCTGGAGGCGATGTTGTCGTGGATCTGGTCCGAGACTTCCAGGTTGTTGCTGATCCGGCCGTTGCTCAGCTCGACGCCGGTCAGGACGCCGTCGGTGATCCGGACACTGCCCGGAACGATGGCGCCGGGCGTCACCCGCTCGCCCAGCTCATAGACGATGCGGTCCTCACGGATGGCGTTCTCGAAGCGGGAGGCGAGAGTGTCGAAGTCGATCGTGACCCTGTCGTTGGGCCGCCACTGGGCGCCGGCGAACAGGCTGATCCGGGTCCGGTCCTCGCGCTCCAGCGTCGTGCGGATGTCGTTGGGCACGGCGACGGTCTGGCCGTTCACGACCATGTCGCGATAGCGCTGGGTCTGCAGCCGGTCGAACTGGACATTGCGGTCCTGGGTTGAGACGCCGCCGACGAGACCGAGGCTCCGGTCGGCGTTTCGGCACCGGCCTGACAGGCTGAACTCCCCGGTGGTGTCGCCTGACCGGTCTTCGTGATGGCTCACCGCCTGACCGCTGAGGAAGGCGGGGCCGCCCAGACCGCGGATCGTCCGGATGTCGATGTTGGAGCCGATGCCGCCGTCGACCAGATCCGCCGTCGCCGACTTGGTCAGGGTCGCCCCGGCCAGCAGATCCGCCGACAGGGCCCGGAACCGGAACTGCCGTCCGCTCTGGGTCGAGTTGCGGATGTTCTCGTTGAAGGCCACCGGGGCGCCGTTCAGGGTCACCGACTGGAACAGGGGGCCGAGGCCGCGCACGCTGACGAACTGGCCCTCGCCGACCTCGCGCTCGATGGCGACACCGGGGATGCGCTGCAGGGCCTCGGCCAGGTTGGCGGCGGGCAGCTCTCCGATCCGGGCAGCCGAGACGGAGTCCTGGATGACGTCCGCCCGGCGCTTCTCGGTCAGGGCCGTGTCGATGCTTTCCGCGAACTGTCCGATTACCTCGACCGGCGCGACCTCAGTCGGTTTGAGATCCGGCGCGGGCGGCGGCGGGGCAGGGGGCAGTACCCAGACGCGGGCGGACCGCGCATCGACCAGTCTGTAGCCGAGGCCGGTGCCCTCCAGCATGGTCCCCAGCGCCGCCTGCCAGGTCCGCGCCCCGTGCACCGCCCGGGTGCGATAGGCGATCTCCGGCTCGGACACGAAGCTGACCGCGCAGCCGGTTCTCAGACACAGAGCGACGAGCGCCGACCGGGCGTCCTGGGCGGGGATGTCGATGGGCGCGACAGACTGGGCCAGCACGGGCGCGGGAAGCACGACCGCGAACGCGGCGGCTGCGAGGGCGAGCGCTCTGGAGGTCGGCATGCGACGGCGGAACAGGGAGGCGCGACGCGGTCCGTCGCTGCCTCCGGTCTAGACGGCGCAGATGACAGCTCTGCGATATTTATTCCGGCCGAACCGTGACGGTTTGGGGTCCCGAAGCGGTTATCGCGACGGGGAGTAGCCGGTCGATCCGATCCACCACGGAATCCTGACCGTCCAGAGGAAAGACCGCCGTGACCCGCACCTCGGCGAGGGCCGGATCGGCGACCAGCCGGACGGGGGTGTAGCGCGAGAGTTGGGCCACGACCTCGGTCACCGGGGTGTCACGGAAGACCAGACGGCGTTCGCGCCAGGGGGCGGTCTCGACCGGATCGATCCGGCTCCAGGTCTGGCCGGCCTGCTTCACCCGATAGGCGACGCCGTCGCCGGGCTTCATCTTCAGCACCTGACCGGACCCGGACCTCAGGGAGACAGAGCCCTGCAGCAGGGCGACCGATGCTGTGTCGCCGGACAGGGTCGTTACGAAGCGGGTCCCGGTCACGACGACGCTGCGATCTCCGACCCCGACCTCGAAGGGGCGCGTCGTGTCGTGATGTACCTCGAAATAGGCCTGTCCCCGGTCCAGCACGACATGGCGGGCGTCACCAGCCATGGCCACGCGGAGGGTCGAACCGGTGTCGAGGGTTACATGCGATCCGTCGGCCAGAACCACCTCGCGGATCTCACCGGTCGCGGCGGCATAGGTGATTGCCCCGGCCATGGGATCGGGCATGAGGCGAGGCCAAAGGGTGAAGCCGATGACGGCCAGGCAGAGCGCCGCGAAAACGGGGCCGCCGATCAGCAGGCCCCGCGACCGCGACCCTGACTTGCGAGGGCGAGCCGGGATCGCCGCCAGTTCGGGCGTCAGTTCCGACTTCAGGGCGCGGGCCTCGCGTTGGGCCGTCTTCAGCGCCTGATAGTCGTCCAGACGGCTGGGATCGGCGTCAAGCCAGGCCTCGAACGCCTCGAGATCGCGCGCGCTCACCTCCGGCCGTCCCATGCGGACCAGCCAGGCCTCCGCCGTGCGCGGCGTCGGGTCGAACAGGCGGGGCAGGCGATCAAGCATCAGGACGAAGAGCCTTCGAGAGCGAATGAAGGTCGCGGGCAGGGCGCCCCGACTGTCTTATCAACGACACAAATCACGGACACCTCAATCACCCCGCGCCGATTTCAGCCGTTTGAGCGCCTCGGCCAGGTGTTTCTCGATCATGCTGACCGACACGCCGAGACGATCCGCGATCTGACGATAGGTCAGGTCCTCGAACCGGTGCAGCAGGAAGGCGTCGCGCGTGCGCGGCGGCAGGGCCCGGATCACCGTCAGCGCCTGATCCAGTTGCTCGCGTCCCAGAAGGCCCCGGTCGGGCGCCGGGGCGTCGTCGGCCATGGCCTGTCCGACGGTTTCGAGTTCCTCCGGCGAGACGGCGGCGCGCCGGCCCTGTTCGCGGTTTGCGCTCTTCCAGTGATCCTTGAGCAGGTTCCTGGTGATGACGAAGATCAGCGGCCGGGCGTCGGCGTCCGACACGTCGTTTCCGGCCCGATGGAAACGCAGGAAGGCTTCCTGGACGATGTCCTCGGCGGTCTCCGCCGACTGGCCGCGCCGCAGCAGTAAGGCGACCAGCTCCTGACGCAGGCGCCGCATCGCGACGGTGTCGTCCGAACGCGCGAAAACGCCCCCTCGCGGAGAGGGGGCGTTTCCTGTCTTCAGCGTCGGCGAGGGGCTCAGAACGTCGCCCGCAGGCCCAGATTGTAGCTGGGGCCGTATTCATGGATCTGGAACGGGCGATCTTCGCTGCCCTGATAGACCGCCTGGCGCTCGTCGGTGATGTTGGTGCCTTCCGCGAAGATCTGGAAGCGGTCGGTCACCTGCCAGGACGCCCCGAAGTCCAGGGACCCGAAACCGTCGGCGATGATGGCGGAGTTCTTGTCGATCACGGCGTTCGATCCCGGGGTGATGTTGCCGTTGGCCGTGAAGTCGGAGCGGTAGGTATAGCTGAAGTGGACCTCGAACGGACCCTTTTCGAAGAAGGGGCTGATCGAGAAGCTCTGGTCCGACACGCCCTGAAGGCCGGCGGTGGTGAAGACGCCCGGCGTCGCCTCGATGTCGGCCGAGGAGTCGGTGAAGGTCGCGCTGGCCGCGAGACCCAGACCCCAGTCCAGCTTGTAGGAGAAGCCCATCTCGAAGCCCTCGACCGAGGCGTCGCCGATGTTCTGCGGGCGGGTGATCAGCAAGTCCGCCGTCAGGGTGGCCCCGGCCTGGGTGGCGAACAGGATCTGCTCGTTGCGGGCGATGCCGCCGATGAAGTCCGAGATGTCCTTCTTGAATACCGCGCCGTAGATCGCGCCGAAGTCGTTGAAGTACCACTCCAGCGAGGCGTCGTAGTTGATCGAGGTATAGGGGCGCAGTTCCGGGTTGCCGCCGACGCCGACCTTGGTGCTGGCCGCGGCGGTGTCGAGCGCGGTCTGGCCGTTCAGGAAGACCTGGGTGACGAGCGAGCTGTTCGGCACCACGGCGGTGCGCAGGTCCGCCAGCGACGGCCGCGTCAGGGTCTTGGAGGCGCCCAGACGCAGATAGAGGTTGTCGCGAAGTTCGAAGTTCAGGTTCAGGCTGGGCAGGAACTCTTCATAGGAGCCTTCAAAGGTCTGCGGATTGACGACGGTGGTCACCGCGCCCGCGCCGTTGCGGCCGGCGGTCAGAAGCGTGCCCTTGACGGTGGTGTCGGTCGAGACCCAGCGGATGCCCAGGTTGCCGGTCAGCGGGAAGGGGCCGACCTCCGCGCTGAAGTCGCTCCGGACATAGGCGGCGCTGACGGTCTCATCGACGCCGTAGGACTGCTGCAGGTCGGCGCCGGTGGGGACCAGGTCCTCCGACTGGGCGTTGGTGTCGTCAGACTCGCCGGGGATGACGTAGGCGACGCCGTAGAGGCCGCGGTTGTAGGTCAGCCCCATCGGATAGAGGGCACCGATCGACTCGTTGAAGGCGTTCGAGGGCAGCCGGACGTTCAGATACTCGGGCGTGTTGACGTTGACGCCCGGGCGCGCCGTCAGGACCCGGTCGCGGCGCTGATAGTCGCGCGAACGCTCGGTGTACTGGCCGCCGAACCGGAACTCGCCGAACTCGAAGCTGCCGAACCGGGCGCCCAGGTCGCGCTGGACGTTCAGGACGGCGGTGGTGTCAGTGTCTTCCGAGTTGATCGGCCGCGTGCGGTAGGCGGTGACGGCGGTCGAGGTCGGGCTGCCGAGGTCGAGGTTGGTCAGGACCGAGGCGTAGTGGCGGTCACCGATCGGGTCATCGCCGAAGTCATAGCTGTACAGCAGACCGGCCGGGTTCTCGGCGGTGGCGCCGCTGATCCGCTGCAGCGGGACGGGCAGGCTGGACAGGGCCTCGGAATAGCTGATCGACGGCGTGATGGTCCATCCGGCGACGTTCCAGTCGATCTGGCCGCGCAGCGACAGGTTCTCGTGCTCCTGTTCCGAGTATTCGGCGTTGCGGTCGATGCGGCCGCCGCTGATCTGGCCGGCGTAGAGGACGCCGTTGACGACGCGGGCGCTGCCGGCGACGAGGCGGGTCGAGAAGTCCGAGCGGCCGCCGAAGCCGAAGCTGATCCGGTCCTCGTCGATGGTGTTGTTGAAGCGCGAGTACAGGGCGTCGGCGCGCAGGGCGAAGGCCTCATTGGGCTTCCACGACAGGCCGGCCATGGCGCTGATGCGCGTCCGCTCTTCCTGCTCCAGCGTCAGCTGGATTTCGTTCGGCACGGCGACGGTCGCGCCGTTGATGACGCGGTTGGTGTAGCCGGTGGTCTGAACGCGGTCGAACTGCACGTCGCGGGTCGCCAGGGAGACGCCGGCGATCAGGCCCAGCGTGCGGTCAGCGTTGCGCCAGCCCAGCGAGATCGAACCGTTCGGCGTATTCTCCTCGGTGCGGCCCTCATAGTGGGTATAGGCGCGGGCGGTGACGAAGGGCTTCATCTCCAGGGCGTCGGCGGTGCGGATGTCGATGTTGGAGCCGATGCCGCCGTCGATCAGGTCGGCGGTCGGGGCCTTGGTGACCACGATGGCCGAGATCAGGTCAGCCGGGATGACGCGGAACTGGAACTGACGGCCGCTCTGGTCGGAGTTGCGGACGTTTTCGTTATAGGCGATCGGCGAGCCGTTCAGGGTCACTGACTGGAAGTTCGGGCCCAGGCCCCGGACGCTGACGAACTGGCCTTCGCCCGCTTCGCGCGAGATCGAGACGCCGGGCACCCGCTGCAGGGCCTCGGCGACGTTGACGGCCGGGAAGTTGCCGATGTCGGAGGCCGAGACGGCGTCCGAGATCGAGTCCGCGCGGCGCTTGATGGTCAGGGCGTCGGCCAGGCTGGTGGCGAAGGAGCCGGTGACCACGATCTCCTCGACCTCGGTCGCCTCCTCGGGCGCGGGGGTCTGCTGGGCCAGGACGGCGGTCGGCGCGCCGATCAGGGCGGCCACGGCGCAGCCTTGAAGCAGGCGGGCCGCACGGCTGTTCGCGCCGAGGCGCAGGTTGGATTTGGACATTGATGATCTCCGCAGGTCGAATGATCGGCGGACGCGACACGGACCCTCCGGTCCGGCCGCGTGCACCCCCTGCGGTCTTCAACGGCGGCCGCCTTCGAGGCCTCAGCGCCTTGCGTAAGGTTTCATCAAAACTTCATCGGAGCCGGCGCGAGACGTCCCGGCAATGCGGCGACAGGGGTTGCAGCGGACTGGGACCTCCCTTCGCTATTCAACGCATCCCGGCCGAGCGCTGCTGATCACGCAGCGCCAGCAGGTCCCCGGAAAAGCCGGGAACGCCGTCTTCGAGGTCGACGCCGGTCGAGTTGGCGAGGTTGGCCTGCATGACGAAGATCGCGTGGGTCATCAGGATGTCGAGCTTGGCGTCCGGTCCCAGCGGCTCGTCGAAGCCCGTCCATGAGGCGTCCGAATAGCGGTGATCGAAATGCAGTTCGTCGATCGCCTCCACGATTTGCTGGTCCAGCCCTTCGAGCATCGTGTTCGTCGGGCCGACGGCGACGGCGTAGAGCTCCGCGTCGGTGATCCCCAGGGCCAGGGAGGCGGTGCGGTGCTGGGACCACAGATACTCGGCGTCGCAGAGCCAGGACGCCCGCATGCAGGCGATCTGGTACAGCCGCGGCGGCAGGGAGTTGTTGTCGGCGGTGCGCGCGCCGAGCGAGCGGATGGCCTGGCCGTAGATCGGGAAGTTGACCAGCATCTTCATCAGCTTCGTGGCGTTCGGTCCGCCGCGGCGCGGCCCCATGATCCGGCGAAGCTCGATCTGGTCTGGCGTCAGATTGTCCATGTCGGGGTAGGGGAGGCGGCGCGGATAGGTCATCGACGGGTCCTTCATCGGGCGTACGGTCCTCGCCTAAGCCCGCGCGCGCGGACCCTGAAATGCCGAATGCGCATCATACGATGCAGGAAGGTCGGGAGGGCCGGTCGCGCCCCCCAAGGTCTGATGCATGGTTCCAGTCGGATTTTCGATTGGCGCCGGAGCCGGGCGGCTTCTAGTCCGGACTGAAAGCCCCCGCCGCCGGCCGACCGCCGGGCTGAGGCGGGCGGTCAGGAGGAAATGCAAATGGCGACCGAGGCCGAGTTTTCGTCGGTGAAGATCTATGTCCCCCAAGGCTCCCTGGGCGTGGGCATCTTCCCGGAAGAGGTGGAATACGCCCTGGCCTGGGGGCCTGACGCCATGGCCCTGGACGCGGGCTCGACCGACGCCGGCGCCGCCTATCTGGCCAAGGGCGTATCCAAGAACGACAGGGGCTCGGTCAAGCGCGACCTGACCTTCCTGATGGACGCCCAGCAGAAGGCGGGCATCCCTCTGCTGATCGGCACCGCCGCCCAGGCCGGCGGCGACATGAACGTCGACTGGACCCGCGACATCGCCCTCGAGATTGCCCGCGAGAAGGGCTGGTCGCCGAAGATCGCCGTCCTTTACTCGGAACAGACGGCCGAGACGATGAAGGGCAAGCTGGCCGACGGGAAGATCACCAATCTGCCGCCGCTCGGCGATCTGGACGCCGCGACCCTCGATAACTGCCTGCACATTGTCGCCCTGATGGGCCCCGAGCCCTATCACAAGGCGCTGGAGGCCGGCGCCGACATCATCATCGGCGGACGCACGTCCGACCCGGCCGTCATCGCCGCCTTCGCCCTGTGGAAGGGCGCGCCGGCCGGGCCGTCGTGGCACGCGGGCAAGATCGCCGAGTGCGGCGCCCAGTCGACGACCGCCAACACCGGCCAACGCGGCGTCCTGATCGAGATTCACAAGGACGGCTTCGACGTTCAGCCGGCGGATCCCAAGACCAAGGCCCTCGTCACCGGCATCTCGGCCCACCTGCTGTATGAGAACAAGAGCCCCTGGCGGCTGACCGAGCCGGGCGGCGAACTGGACGTCACCAAGTCCGAATACATCCAGCTGACGGAAAACACGGTGCGGGTCACCGGCTCCGTCTGGGATCCCAAGCCCTATACGATGAAGCTCGAGGGGGCGACGGGCGACCTCTACCAGTCGCTTCTCATCGTCGGCATCGCCGATCCCAAGGTGCTGGCCGAGCCCGAGGTCTTCCACGACCATATGCTGATGCGGCTCAAGGACCGGGTGAAGGCCTCGCTCGGACTGGCCGAGGACGAGTTCGACATCTCCCTGCGGATGTACGGCTACAACGCCCTCAGCGGCATGAAGCCGCCGCCGGGATCGCGTCCGCTGGAGATCGGCCTGATGGGCGTCTTCACCGCCCGGACCCAGGAGCTGGCCCACGCCATCGCCAACGCCTGCAACCCCTACTTCTTCCACATGCCGATCCGGCTGGGCGAGGAGCTGCCGAGCTACGGCTGGCCGTTCACCCCGGCCGAGGTGGACAGGGGACCGGTCTATCAGTTCGTCCTGAACCACGTGGTCCACATCGACGATCCGCTCGAACTGGTCCGGATGGAGATCCTGGACGTCGCCAAAGCCCCGACTGAGGAGAAGGCCGTTGCCTAAGGTCAAGGAAGTCTGCCGGCACGTCCGGTCCAAGGTCGCCGGGCCGTTCTGGGTCACCATCGACCTGATGTTCGACAGCCGGGAAAACTACGACCGGTACAGCCAGAGCCCGACCCTGAGCGCGGCCTCGATCGGCGAGATCTATGACGTCGATCCGGCGACGGTGCAGCACTATCCGGTGCCGACCTTGCAGGTGCTCAAGATCTCCTATCCCCGCCGGGGCTCGCAGGGCGGGGTCGAGGAGCGCGATCTGCACTCGGGTCAGCAGTACACCTATCTGATCGACCGGGAGCTCTAGTCCGTTTCGGACGACTTTTCAGGACGATATCGACCTCGGCCGGTCCGCCTCGCGGGCCGGCCGATCTGCGTAGCGGGCCGACCTGCGCCGGGGTCAGGTTTCAGTTGCAAACGGCGGCGGTTCGGGACAGACGAACGATATGGATACGGACTGGCTTGAGGACTTTCTGGCCCTTGTCGATTGCGGGGGATTCTCGCGCGCGGCCGAGCAGCGAAACGTCAGCCAGCCCAGTTTCAGTCGCCGGATCAAGTCGCTCGAGGACTGGGTCGGCGCCACCCTGGTCGATCGCAGCACCCATACGATGCGGCTGACCCCGGCCGGCGAACGGTTCAAGGTCTTCGCCGAGGAGGCCCTGCGCCGCCTCCAGTTCGGACGCGAGGAAGCCCGCTCGGTCGCCAAGACCGCTTCGGAGACCCTGCGCTTCGCCGCCACCCACGTCCTGTCCCTGACCTTCTTCCCGGCCTGGCTGCGGGAGCTGGAAGCCGGGGAGCCCGCCAGTGTCACGGTCACCCTGACGGCCGACAATATGGTGGCCTGCGAGCGGCTGATGGTCGAAGGCCGGGTCCAGTTCCTGCTGTGCCATCACCATGAGGCGGCGAGCACGCGTCTGGGCGCCGATTTCCGGTCGGTGAAGCTGGGCGACGACGTGTTGCTTCCGGTCATGTCGCCACGGCTGGCCCGGACGACCGATCTGGCGAATGCGCCGCAGCTCTGCTTCACGGCGGATTCCGGAATGGGCCGGATCCTGACCGCGGCCTGGGCGGCAGGCGGGCGGACCGCGCCGGTCCAGCCGATCTTCGCCTCCCACCTGGCCAGCGTCCTGACCGCCATGGCCAAGGACGACCGGGGCATCGCCTGGACGGCTCTGAGTCTGGTCGAGGACGATCTGGCGTCCGGCAAGCTGGTGCGCGCGGGCACGGCCGAGGACGACGTGCCAATCGAAATCCGGCTGTGGCGGCCCAAGGCCCGCCAGGCGCCGGCGGCGGAGCAGCTCTGGTCGCGCGTCCTGAAGTCGGTGGCGACCTAGGCCGGGGCGCCGCGCCGGACGGAATACAGGGCGCGCATCCAACCATGTGAAGCCTGCATTGGCCCCGCAGCGTCACCTGCGCCAATCACGGGGTGCGCCCATCCTGTCCGACGGCGCCCAGACCAGGAGATTTCGATGCCGCATCCGATGCGGGTTGCCCCGGCCGACCACGCCGCCCTTTCACCGCGTCAGGTTCATATCAGCCTGAAGATGGGTCCCTTCGGCACGGCCGACGCCCCGAACCTGATGCGGACGATGCTCAACTATCCGGAGTTCGCCCGCGCGCTGGGCCGGATGTCGACGCGGGTGACGCTGACCAGCGACCTGACGCCCCGCCTGTACCAACTGGCCTGCCTGCGCACCGTCTGGCTCTGCGACAGCGAATACCTTTGGGCGCGGCATGCCGACGAGGCGTTGGCGCTTGGCGTCACGGAGGCGGAGCTGACCGAGGTCGCGCGCGGCGGGGCGGGGCTTGAGGGTCTCGACCGACTGGCGGTGGAGGCGGTCGATCAGATGCATACGACCCACTATCTGTCCGACGAGGCCTGGACCGGCTTCGATCCTCTCGGCCCGAACGCCGCGATGGATCTGATGACGACCTATTCCTTCTATGTAACCCTCAGCGCCTTCGCGAACACGACCGGAGTGCAGCTGGACGAGGGTCTGACCGGCTATTCAGACGCCCTGCAGGCCATCCGGGCCTCGGGCGACCAAGGCGGCTGGTCGGGGGTCGCACCCAGCCCCTGTCCCAAGCGGGTCATGGAGGCGGACTATACCGCCCTGTCGCCGGCCCAGATCGAGCAGACCCGCCGGATGGGACGTCGGGGCCTGCCGACGACCTCGAAGCTGCAGAAGGCGATGATCAACTATCCGGACGTCCTGAAGGCGATCTCGCCCTTCGGCATCCGGTCGATCGACAAGACCTCCCTGCCGCCGCGGTTCTGGCAGCTGGCCTGTATGCGGACGGTCTGGCTGTGCGACAGCGAGTATCTGTGGTCCCAGCACCGCAAGGCCATCCTGCAGCTGGGCGTCACCGACGAGGACCTGCACGGCGTCGCGGAAGGACCGGACAGCCCCCGTTTGCAGGGCTTCGACCGGGTTGTCGTGAAGGCCGTCGATGAACTCTATTTCTCGGATCGCCTGTCCGATGAGACCTGGAGCCAGTTCGACCAGTTCGGGCCCGAAGGCATGACCGACCTGATCCTGGTCTACGGCCTCTACATCCTGCAGTCCTGCGTCGCCCGGAATTTCGGCACGACGCTGGAGGCCAATACCCTGGGCTTCCTGCCCGAGCTGGAGCCGCTGCGGGTCAACCAGCAGCGCTGATCCGCGAGCCGCCATTGAAAGCCGCACGACCCCGGTCGTGCGGCTTTTGCATTTCGGGCCTCAGCCCATGCGGACGGCGCCGGCCGCGCGCAGGGCGGCGATGTTGGGGAAGCCGTCCACGGCCATCAGCAGGTCCGCCTCGGCCTGCAGCGAGCGCAGGACGTGGACCGCACCCTCGGTCCCGCCGAGCGCGAGGCCGTAGGAATAGGGACGTCCCACCCCGACGGCGGTCGCGCCGAGCGCCAGGGCCTTGGCCACGTCGCTGCCGGACCGGATGCCGGAATCGAACAGGACCGGCATGTCGCCGGCGGCTGCCACCACATCGGGCAGGAGATCGATCGCGGCCATGCCGCCGTTCGCCTGACGGCCGCCGTGGTTGGAGCAATAGATCCCGTCCGCGCCCGCATCGGCGGCGCGACGCACGTCGTCGGGATGGCAGATGCCCTTGAGGATGATCGGCAGCCTGGTCAGCGACCTCAGCCAGGGCATGTCGTCCCAGGTCAGGACCTTTCCGAAGGTTCCCGCCCAGGCCATGACGGCCGCCGCGACGTCTTCCTCCGGCGGGCGCGGGGTCATCTGGCGAAAGCGCGGATCGGACCAGTAGTTCGACAGCACATGGCCGCGCAGTTGCGGGAAGTTGGACTCGTTCAGATCGCGCGGCCGCCAGCCGGTGACCCAGGTGTCCAGGGTGACGACGATGGCCTTGTAGCCGGCCGTCTCGGCGCGCCCGACCAGGCTGGCGGCGAGTTCCGGATCCTTCGGCGTGTAGAGCTGGAAGAGACCCGGCGTGTCGCCCATGGCGACCGCGACATCCTCAAGCGGATCGTTGGTCAGGGTCGATACGACCAGGGGCACGCCGGTCTGGGCCGCGGCGCGGGCGGCGGCCAGATCCCCGTGACCGTCCTGGGTGCACAGACCGGTCACCCCGATCGGTGCCATGAACAGCGGGCTGGGCAGTTTCATCCCGAACAGATCGACCGACAGGTCGCGGGTGGAGCAGTCCATCATCATGCGCGGGATAAGGCCCCAATGGCCGAAGGCTTCGGCGTTGCGGCGCTGGGTCAGCTCGTCGCCGCAGCCGCCCTGAACATACTTCAGCAGGGACGGGGCCATGGCCGCCTCGGCGCGCCGCTCCAGCCCCGCGAAGTCGACCGGATATTTCGGCAGGACCCCATGCAGGCCGCCGAAATAGATCTCGAGCTGAAAGTCTCCGTAGTGGGCCATGGCTTCCTCCGTTGGGACCCGCGGCTCTGCGTCCGCCAGTGTCGTCTGACGCTTCTTCTCCATGCCGCCGCACAAGCCAAGACCTCCGGCGAGGGGGCATGATTTCATTCGATCATGCTATTGGCCGCCCCCTCCCAAAACTGCGAGGCCCGCCTCGTGACGGTCGGCGATACGGCCACGACGGGAGGACGGTTCATGCGTTTCATCAGCTACAGCAGCGCGGCGGGCGAAGGCGTCGGACTCTGGACGGACGGGGGCTATCGCGGCCTGTCCGTCGCCGATCTGGGCGGCGATCTGAAGACCTTCCTTGGCGAGACCAAGGCCCTGGCCGGACTGGCCCTGCGGCTGGCGCAGGCCCCTCTGGTGGATCTGGAGGCGGTCGATCTGCTCCCGCCCGTGCCCCGGCCGAACAAGACCATCTGCATCGGCCTGAACTACCTCGACCACAGCGCCGAAAGCGGTTTCGAGACCCCGACCTATCCGACGGTCTTCGCCCGCTTCGCCAATAGCCTGATCGGACACGGCGCGCCTCTGGTGCGGCCGAACGCCTCGGACATGTTCGACTATGAGGCCGAGCTGGTCGCCGTCATCGGCAAGGGCGGGCGGCATATCTCCAAGGCCGACGCCCTGAACCACGTCGTGGGCTACACCCTGTGCAACGACGCCTCGGTGCGCGACTACCAGATCAAGTCCCCGCAATGGACCATGGGCAAGGTCTGGGACGGCACCGGCGCCGTCGGGCCCGCCCTCGTCACCGCCGACGAACTGCCCGAGGGCTGCAAGGGCATGACCCTGACCATGCGGGTCAACGGCGAACTGCTGCAGAGCGCCTCGATCGACGACATGATCTTCGACATCGCCACCTTGGTCTCGGTCCTGTCGGAAGCCATGACCCTGGAGCCGGGCGACATCATCATCTCCGGCACCCCGGGCGGGGTCGGGGCGTCGCGCAAGCCTTACCTCTGGCTCAAGCCCGGCGACGAGGCCGTGGTTGAGATCGAGGGACTGGGCACTCTGGTCAACCGCGTGGTGCAGGAAGCCCGCGCCTGAGACCACCGGCTCCGAGGGACCGGTCACCCCTAAGTTTGACGCATGGTTTCAAGCGTTCATCGAGCCCATGGGCCTCGATATGAACGCCCTCAAGACAAGAAAATCATCGAGGAAGCGTACAATGTCGGACAGCAAGAAACCCGGACTCCGTTCGCAGGACTGGTTCGGCGGCCGAGGCCCCAAGGGCTTCGTCCATCGCGCCTGGGTGCGCAGCCGCGGCGTTCCGGGCGACCATTTCGACGGCCGCCCGGTCATCGGGATCTGCAACACCTGGTCCGAGCTGACGCCCTGCAACTCCCACTTCCGGGACCTGGCCCAGTATGTCCGCGAGGGCATCCTGGAGGCGGGCGGCGTGCCGATGGAGTTCCCGGTCACCTCGCCCGGCGAGACCCTGACCCGGCCGACCGCCATGCTGCTGCGCAACCTGACCAGTATGGACGTCGAGGAGACGCTGCGGGCAAACCCCATCGACGGCGTTGTCCTGCTGATGGGCTGCGACAAGACCACCCCGGCGCTGCTGATGGGGGCGGCCAGCGTCGACCTGCCGACCATCGGTCTGAACTCCGGCCCGATGCTGAACGGCTCCTGGCGCGGCAAGCCGTTCGGCATCAAGGACGCCTGGAAGCTCGGTGACGACGTTCGCGAGGGCCGCGCGACCATCGCCGACGTCGAGGACGCCGAAAGCTGCCTGAACCGCTCGCACGGCGTCTGCAACGTCATGGGCACGGCCTCGACCATGGCTTCGATCGTCGAGGCGATGGGGTTGTCGCTGCCCGACAACGCCACCATCCCGGCGGTGGACGCGCGCCGCAAGGTGATGGCGCGGATGGTGGGACGCCGGATCGTCGACATGGTCCGCGAGGATCTGACGATGACGAAGATCGTCACCCGCGAGGCGATCGAGAACGCCGTCCGCGTCAACGCCGCCGTGGGCGGTTCGACCAATGCCGTGATCCACCTGACCGCCGTGGCGCGCCGCCTGGAGGTGCCGCTGGACATCGACGACTGGGACGTCCAGGGCCGCAACATCCCGAACCTGCTGAACATCCAGCCGTCCGGCGACTATCTGATGCAGGACTTCCACGAGGCGGGCGGCCTGCCTGTGATCATCCGCGACCTGTGCGAGGCCGGTCTGCTGCACGGCGACGCCCTGACCTGCACCGGCAAGACCCTCGCCGAGAACAATGCCGAAGCGCGGTGCTTCAATCCCGGGGTCATCTTCAGCGTTGCCCAGCCGTTCAAGCCCAATACCGGCATCGCCGTGCTGAAGGGCAACCTCGCCGCCTCGGGCGCGGTGATCAAGCCGTCGGCGGCCTCGCCGCACCTGCTGACCCACACCGGCCCCGCGGTGGTGTTCGAGAACCAGGAAGACTTCGAGGCCCGGGTCGACGATCCAGCGCTGAAGGTCACGGCTGACTCCGTCCTCGTGCTCAAGAACAGCGGACCGAAAGGCTTCCCCGGCATGCCCGAGGTCGGGATCATGCGGGTGCCGGCCAAGCTGCTGCGGGAAGGCGTCAGCGACATCGTGCGCGTGTCCGACGCCCGGATGAGCGGCACCTCCTTTGGCACCGTGGTGCTGCACGTCTCGCCGGAAGCGGCGGTCGGCGGGGTGCTGGCGGTGGTCCAGGACGGCGATCTGGTGGAGTTGGACGTTACCGCGCGCCGCCTTGAACTGAAGGTCCCGGCCGAAGAGATCGAACGGCGCCTGGCCGAGTGGGCCAGGCCCGCGCCCCATAGTCCCCGGGGATGGGTCAAGCTCTACACCGACACCGTCAATCAGGCTCACGACGGGGCGGATCTGGACTTCCTGGTCGGCAAGTCCGGCAGCGAACCCCCGGCCAACCAGCACTGACGGGGTAGTCCCCGATGGAGATGACGTGAATGACCCGTAGCCTCGGTCTGTCCTGGGCGGCCCTCGTCGGCCTGACCCTTGTTCTGACCGGGGCGATGCGGCTTCTGCATCTGCCCGCCGCCCTGATGCTGGGGCCGATGATCTCGGCCATCGCGGTGGCGATCCTGCAGCCCGGAGCCCGGCTGCCGAAGGGGGCGACGGTTCTGGCCCAGGCGGTGCTGGGTTGCCTGATCGCCCACGCCCTGTCGCCGCATCTGCTGGCGGATCTGGCCCCACGCTGGCCGCTGATGCTGGGTATGAACCTTCTGATGATTCTCGCGATCGCCGGGCTGGGCCTGTTGACCGCCCGTTTCGGCTGGCTGCCGGGCACGGCCGGGATCTGGGGCATGTCCCCGGGCGGCGCCGGAGCGATGGTGCTGCTGTCCGAGGCCTATGGCGCCGACAAACGTATCGTCGCCGTCATGCAGTACGTCCGGTTGCTCTGCGCCGCCCTGGCCGTGGTGGTGATCGGGTCCCTGCTGGGGCAACCCCACGTCGGCCCGCCGGCCATCGCCTTGCCGGGAGGTCCCTCAACGCCCTGGCTGGCTCCCATCGACTGGGCGGGACTGGCCATGACCGTCGCCCTGTCGGCCGCCGCCGTCGGCGCCTCCCTGCGGTGGGGCAAGCCCGCGCTGGTGCTGCTCATCCCGGTTTTCGGCGGTATCGCGGTGCAGGTGGCCCACTGGCCCGCGCCGGCCGTGCCGCCCCTGTTGTCCGCCGCCGCCTTCGCCCTGATCGGCTGGCATGTGGGGCTCAGCTTCACCCGCGCCTCACTGATGCACACGGCGCGGCTGGCCCCGCGCATTCTCGCCTGCAGCGTCGCCATTCTGATGCTGTGCGCGGCTCTGGCGCTTGTTCTGGCATGGCTGGGGAAGGTCAGCTTCCTGACCGCCTATATGGCCCTGAACCCGGGCGGCACGGATGTGGTTCTGGCCATGGCCGCCACTATCGCCGTGGACCTGCCGCTGATCCTGGCGATGCAGCTGACCCGGCTGGTTCTGGTCATCGCGGTCGCGCCGGGGCTGGGGCGGCTGGCCTCCGGCCATCACCTGAAGGCGGTTGACCAGCCGCAGGATCCCGCCGCGAAACTGGCCGACGACGTCGACGCCGTCCTCTGATTTCTCAGGGGAAGGGGATGGCCCCGGTCAGGGCCGCGGCGATCAGGGCGATGAAGGACAGGGCGATGGTCCAGGGCCAGGCGAAGCGCTGCAGCGAACCGACGTCCGTCCTCAGCAGGCTGGCCACGAAATAGATCGGCGCGATCAGCGGGCTCAGGGAATGCATCGGCATGCCGATCAGGCCGGCGCGGGCGATGACCTCCGGCGCCACGCCATGGGCCGCGCCGGTATGGCCGAGGATGGGCAGAACCCCGAAATAGAAGGCGTCGGTCGACAGGATGATCAGCAGCGGCATGCTGAGCAGGGCCGAGATATAGCCGAAGAAGGGGCCCCAGCTTTCGGGCACCACCGAGATCAGGCTGTCGGCCATGGCCTTGACCATGCCGGTCTGGTCCAGAATGCCCGTGAAGGCGCCGGCGGCCAGCACCAGGGTGACCAGCATCATCACAGTCGCGCCATGCGGCTTCAGCCGCTCCTGCTGTTCCTTGATGTTGGGCAGGTTGACCGTCACCGCGATGGCGAAGCCGACCATCACCAGGGCGGGCAGGGGGGCCAGGCCGGCGGCCAGACCACCCATCATGCCGACGGTCAGCAGCAGGTTGAACCAGAAGTTCCGGGGCGTGATGACCTTGCGCTCGCGCGGCAGCAGATCGTGCTCCTCCAGCTCCGGCCCGGAGGCGACGGCCAGTCTGGAGAGGCGGCGGCGCTCCGAGAGGCCCAGGTAGTAGGCGAAGACCAGGGTCGCGCCGAGCGAGATGATCAGGGCCGGGATCATCGGGCCGACGATGTCGGCGACGTCGACCTTCAGCGAGATCGCGGCGCGCGCCGCAGGTCCGCCCCAGGGCAGCCAGTTCATCAGCGGATTGATGAGCCCCAGCATCAGGGCGATGATCAGGGGGTTGATGCCGACCCGGCGATAGATCGGGTACATCGAGCTAATGGTGATCAGGACCGCCGTGGCGCCGTCGCCGTCGAAGCCGACGATCATGACCAGCACCGCCGTCCCCACCACGATCTTGACCGGGTCGTCGCCGACCAGCTTCAGGATGCCGTTGATGAAGGGCTCGAACAGGCCGGCCTCATACATGATCAGGAAGTAGAGGAGGGCGAAGACCAGCATCACCGCCGTCGGCGCGGTCTGGATGATGCCCTTGACCATCATCTCGCCCAGGCCGAAGCCGAAGCCGCCCAGCAGGCCGAACACCACGGGAATGAGGATCAGGGCCGCCACCGCCGACAGGCGATTGGTCATGACCAGGGCGATGAACAGCCCGATGGTGGCAAAGCCCAGTAGCGCCAGCATATTTTCCGTCCCTGGATGATCTTATCGTTGTTGGCGCGCCTTTGAACGGGTCTCGCCTCGCCCGCGCCGGTTCCGCAACCTAGGCCATGGTGGCGTCGTACGCGCCCCTCGCGGTCCCGATCTATCCATTCGGGTTTTGCATGACGGCGGAGGTCGGAGAGCTAGGCCTTGGTCACCAGATCGGCCGACAGGGTGGCGTTCGGGCCGTCGCCGCCACGGGCCGCCATCAGCCGTGCGCCCTCGCCGGAGAGGATGTCGAACAGCAGCTCGGGCGCGGTGGCGCGCAGGGTCAGGGCCTGGCTTTCCTGCTCGCCGGCGATGACGATCTCTCGCGCCCCGGCGGCCAGACCGTCAACGATGGCGCGGGCGGCGACGGCGGGGTCGATGCCCGCCGCGATATTGCCGTCGGTGGTCCCCAGGGGCGAACCGTCGCCGGTCAGGGCGTTGGCCGAGACATTGGTCTGGACATAGCCGGGCATGACGGTGGTGACCCGGACGCCGCAGGACGCTTCCAGCTCGGCGCGCAGGGCGTCGAAATAGCCGATGCAGGCGTGTTTGGCGGCGCTGTAGCCGGTGCGCAGCGGCGTCCCGACCTTGCCGGCGACCGAGCTGATCACCGCCACATGGCCACGCCCTTTGGCGATCATGGCAGGCAGGACCAACTGGGTCAGGCGCAAGGGGGCGAAGAAGTCGATCTCCATCAGATCGCGATAGACCTCGAACCGGGTATCGACGGCCAGGCTGCGCTGGCTGACGCCGGCGTTGTTGATCAGCAAATCGACGCCGCCGCGCCAGGCGAGGGCGGCCTCCACCACGGCGGGCAGGGCGTCATAGTCGGTGGCCTCGAACGGCAGGACCAGGGTCTCGCCGCCTATGTCGCGCGCGACCCGATTCAGGGCCTCCACCCGGCGGCCGGACAGGATCAGGGCCGCGCCGCGCCCCGCCGCCTCCCGGACCAGGGCCTCGCCGATGCCGGAGGAGGCGCCGGTGATCCAGATCGTCAGGCCCTGCCAGTCCGTTGCGTCGTCCGCCATGTCGTCACCGTCCCGCTCTGCCGTCGGCCACCACGCAACCCGGCGCCGGGTCGCCGCCCGCGAGAACCGCGACCACGGACTCCGCCGCGATCCTGTTCGTCCGGTTCAGCCCTTCGCGCGAGGAGGCGGCCGCATGAGGCGTGGCCACGACATTGGGCAGGGCGAGGAGGGCGTTGGTGGTTTCCATGAAGGTCGGATCGCTCTCGCTGACGAAGACGTCAAGACCGGCGCCCGCCAGGTGTCCGGAGCGCAGGGCGTCCAGAAGGTCGGCGTCCTGGACCAGACCGCCGCGCGCCGCATTGATCAGGATGGCGCCGGGCTTCATCCGGGCCAGGGTTCCGGCATTGATCAGATACCGGGTCTCGGGCGTCAGGGGGGCGTGGACGGTGACGTAGTCGCTCTCCGCCAGCAGCCGATCCAGATCGACATATTCGACGCCCGTCGCTTCGGCATAGGCGGGATCGGGATCGGCCGTCAGGGCCAGAACCCGGGCGTCGAAGCCGCTCAGCCGCTTGACCAGGCTCTTGCCAATCCGGCCCAGACCGATCACCCCGACCGTCTTCTCATAGAGGTCCGAGCCCGTGAGGATGCCCCATTTCCCGGCCTGCATATTGGCCTGGGATTCCCGCAGCCGCTTGGCGATGGCCAGCATCATGCCGATGGTGTGGTCGGCGACGGACGCATCGTTGCCGCCCGCGCCGATGGCCACCACCCGGCCGAGATCGCGCGCCGCGTCCAGATCGACCCGCTCATAACCCACGCCCCGGCGCGAGATGATCTGAAGCTTCGGCAGGGCTTCCAGCAGGGCGCGGGTGACCCGGGCATGGCCGACGATCCAGCCGTCGGCCTTCGCCAGCAGCTGGACCAGCTGGTCGTGGTTCAGGTCGCCGTCCGCCGTTCCGGGCGCGAGATCGACGATCGCCACCTCGCAGCCGTTGTCCTCCAGATAGGCGATCGTGGCCTCGTCGAAGAAGCGCTGGGTGACGACGACGCGGTGACGGGAAGCGGACATTCGGGTTCTCTGTTGGGCCGGTGACAGTCAGTAGCTGGAGCGACGCCCGCCGGCCAACCAGGGTCGCTCGGCATGATAGGCCGCCTCGAAGGCGCGGATCCGATCGGCGTCCTTCAGGGTCGCCCCGACCCCGTCCAGACCTTCAATGAGCCTGAGCTTGAGATTCGCGTCGATCTCGAAATGGATGTCGCCCTCGACCGTGGTCAGGGTCTGGGCCGGCAGGTCGATGGTCAGGCGGTTGCGGGCGGGGTCCGAGACCAGGGCCAGAAGCTCCGCGATCTCCTCGGGCGTCAGGGTGACGGCCAGCAGCCCGTTGCGGGCGCAGTTGTCGTAGAAGATGCCGGCGTAGCTGGTGCCGATCAGGGCGCGAATACCCAGCTGACGCAGGCCCCAGACGGCATGCTCCCGGCTGGAGCCACAGCCGAAGTTCGGGCCGACGACGAGGAAGGCCGCATCGGTCCAGCCGGGGCGGTTCAGAATGAAGGTCGGGTCCGGACGGCCCTCGGCGTCGAAGCGCAGTTCATGCAGGACGCCGATGGCCAGCCCGTCGCGGTCCACCCCCTTGAGGTAGCGTTTGGGCATGATGACGTCGGTGTCGACATTGGCGGCGGGCAGGGGCGCCGCGGTCCCGGAGACGATCGAAAAGGGCTCCATGCTCACCGGTCCAGTCGTCGGCTGTCGGTCAACCGCCCCGCGATCGCCGCCGCCGCCACCATGGCCGGGCTCATCAGATGGGTCCGGCCGCCGAGGCCCTGCCGGCCCTCGAAATTGCGGTTGGTGCTGGAGGCGCAGCGCTCGCCGGGCGCCAGGACGTCATCGTTCATGGCCAGACACATGGAGCATCCCGACTGACGCCACTCGAACCCGGCCTCGCTGAAGATCTTGTCCAGGCCCTCGCTCTCGGCCTGCCGCTTCACCGCGCTCGAACCGGGCACGACCATCCCGCGGACGCCGTCTGCGATACGCCGTCCGCGCAGCACCTCGGCCGCCTCGCGCAGGTCCTCGATACGGGCATTGGTGCATGAGCCGATGAAGGCTCGGTCGATGGCGACGGCCTCCAGCGGCATGCCGGCCGTCAACCCCATATAGTCCAGTGCGCGCTTCAGATCCCGGCGGACGGCCGCATCGGGCTCCGCCTCCGGATCGGGTACGACGGCGCCGATGGGCAGGGCCTGATCCGGGCTCGTGCCCCAGGTCACCATGGGTTCGATCCGGGCGCCGTCCAGAACCACCGTGCGGTCAAACCGGGCGTCGGGATCGCTCCTCAGTGTCCGCCAGACCGCGACCGCGTCGCGCCAGGCCTCCGTCGTCAGGCCGGTCTTGTCCTTGAGATAGGCGAACACCTTGTCGTCGGGCGCGACCAGGGCGCCGCGCGCGCCACACTCGACGGCCATGTTGCAGATCGTCATCCGCCCCTCGACGCTCATGGCCTCGATCACGGCGCCGCAGAACTCGATCGCGAACCCGGTCGCGCCCGCCGCCCCGATCTCGCGGATCAGGGCCATCACCACATCCTTCGGCGCGACGCCCGGTCCCAGCGCGCCGGTCACCTCGACCCTCAGGGTCTGGAGCCGGCTGTAGGTCACCGTCTGGGTCGCCAGATAGTGTTCGATGTCCGATGTCCCGATGCCGAAGCCCAGGGCCCCCAGGGCGCCGTAGGTCGTGGTGTGGGAATCCCCCGCCGCGATCACCATCCCGGGCAGGACGCGCCCCGTCTCCGTCATGACGACATGCTCGATGCCCTGCAGCGGATGCAGGATGTCGTAGAGTTCGATGCCGAAGTCGCGGCAGTTCTCGTGGAAATAGTCTGTCTGGTTCTGCCCGCCCGGATCCGGCATGGCCCTGACACGGCGGGCGGCGGTGGGGTTCACATGGTCGACGACGCCCAAGGCGGCTTCCGGTCGCCACACGGGGCGTCCGGCCTCACGCAGTCCGGTGAAGGCCTGGGGGCTGGTGTATTCGTTGAGCACCGTCCGATCGACATAGAGCAGCAGGGCGCTGTCGACCGCGTCGAAACTGCGCACGCGGTGGTCATCGACGAGTTTGTCGTAGAGCGTTCGTGATTGCCGCAACCCGGAGCGTCCTTGTCGCTCCCCCGATCAGGAGCCCTCCGAAGTTAGCGGACGAAGCGCGGCTGCTGCATGCAAAGGCCAAATGGAATCATAGGCCAACGGGCTGAGCCGGAGGCTCGTTTCGACGGCTCAGAAGAGTCAGGCGCTCGACGTCCAGAAGGGCGACGCGGCCGTAATCCGCGCGCACCAGCCCGTCGCGTTCCAGGGCCTTCAGATAGCGGTTCAGCGTCTGTCGGCTGACCCCGACCAGCACCGCCAGTTCGGCCTGACGCAGCGTCGGAACGTCCGAACCCGTGTTCGCCGCGGCATTCAGCAGGGCCGTGGCAAGGCGCACGGGCGGCGGCTGAACCACCCTCTGGCCGATGAAGCTCAGGGACTCGCGCTGATGGGCGCAGCCGAGCAGAGCCAGATCCCGCCAGAGCGCGGGCTCGGCCTCGGCCATTCGCACAAACCTGGATTGCGGGATGTTGAGCGCGAGCGTCCCGCCGAACGCGATCGCATCCTGGGGTCTCGGCCCATCGTCGAGGGTGGAGAGTTCGCCGCACCAGCTTCCGGGACCGAGCCGCCGGATGACGACCTCGGATCCGCTGGTGGGATAGGCCATGAGCCGGACCTGGCCCTCCACCACCGCCCACAGACCGTTGGGCGGATCCCCGGCGCCGTACAGGCGCGCGCCGTCGGCCAGTTTCAGAGGTGTCGCCTGATCGAGCAGCAGCGCCTGGCGGGACGCGGGCAGGGCGCCGAACCAGCCGTCCGCCGCCATCGCAGCCTTCTGTTCCGCCGTCAGCATGGTGCGCCTCCCCCGATTGTCGCGTTCGCGACAATCTCTGATCCGGTCTGGAGATACCGTCGGTGAAACTCAAGGGAGAAACAAACATGACGGCCCAGCTGAAACCGGTTCCCACGCTTCGCGATCGCGTATCGCCCGAGGAGTGGGCCCAACGCGTCGACCTGGCCGCCGCCTATCGGCTGGTAGCCCTCTACGGCTGGGACGATCTGATCTTCACCCATCTGTCGGCGCGCGTTCCGGGGCCGGAGCACCATTTCCTGATCAACGACTATCGCAACATGTTCGACGAGATCACCGCCTCAAACCTGATCAAGATCGATGTCGAGGGGAACATCGTCGACGACGTCCCCGGCGGAGTGGTCAATCCGGCGGGCTTCATCATCCATTCGGCCATCCATATGGCGCGCGAGGACGCCAATGCGGTGATCCATCTGCACACCCCGCACGGCCAGGCGGTCTCGGCGATGAAGGAGGGGCTCCTGCCCCACACCCAGACGGCCATGATCGCCCACCACGACGTCGCCTATCATGACCACGAAGGCATCGCCGAGGCCCTGGGCGAACGCGACCGGATCGTCGCCGACATGGGCGACAAGAGCGCCCTGATCCTGAGGAACCACGGCACCCTGACGGTCGGCGAGACGGTGGGGCAGGCCTTCCTGCGCATGTACATCCTCGAGCGCGCCTGCGAGGCCCAGGTGATGATGCTGGCGGCCGGACGCGACGGGCTCAACCCGCCGCCCGAGGGCATTCCGGAAACGGTCGAGCGTCAGACCAAGGGTCCGATGGGCGCCCTGGCCGACCGCATCGCCTGGCCGGCCCTGCTGCGCCGCCTCGATCGCGTCAGCCCCGGCTATCGCGACTGACCGGACAAAGAAAAGTCCCGGACGACGGGCGCCGTCCGGGACCTTGAGGTCGGTGATCACAAGAAACGCACGTCCCGTCTCCGTTGGCCGAAGGCCTTGGGAAGACGCCAGTTTCGGGGAGGTCGAGACCCGAAAGGGCTCAGTAGTTGTACCGCAGCGTCACCCCATAGGTCGGCGGCGGGTTGAACGACCCGAAGGTCACGCCGGCGAAGGTGCCCTCATAGGTCTTGGTCTGTTCGTCGGTCAGGTTCTTGCCCCACACCGAGAAGGACCAGCGGTCCGCCGGGTCGGTGTAGATGATCCGGGCGTCGACGAAGCTGGTGGGGTCGCGGATCTCGGGCGGCAGATTGCTCTGGTCGTCATAGATCTTGCTTTCATAGACATAGTCGGCCGCCACCTTGATCTCGGCGCCCGAGGCCAGGTTGAAGGCGTAGGCGGGCGACAGGGTGAACTTGTGGTCCGGAATGCGGGTCAGGTGATTGCCCGAATAGTCGACCGCCACGCCGCTCTCGATGGTCGTGTAGTCGGTGAAGCGGGCGTGGGTGTAGGCATAGGTGGCGTTGACCGAAAAGCCGTTGCCCGGGTTCCATCCGAACTCCGTCTCCAGACCCTCGATGCGGGCCTCGCCGGCGTTGGCGGTCTTCAGGCCGGTGCCCGAGGGAATCCGGACCTGCAGATCGGTGTAGTCGGCCAGATAGACCGAGGCGTTGAACGTCACCGTCCGGTCGAGGAACTGGGTGCGGATACCCAGCTCATAGTTGGTGATGAACTCCGGATCATAGGGCACCACGGCCTCGGCCGCGTCGCCCGGGCTTTCCTGGAAGCCGCCGCTCTTGAAGCCGCGCGAGATCGAGCCGTAGCCCATCACGTCCGGCGAGAAGTGGTAGTCGGCGCCGATCCGCCAGGTCGCCGCGCCCCAGTCGTCGCCCGCCGCCACGTTCGTGTATTCGTCGTTGACGTTGAAGGTGCCGGGAACGTTGCTGAGGCCGGTCGAGACGATGTCCTTCTCGTCGCGGGTGTAGCGGGCGCCGCCGAAGACGTTCAGCTTGTCCGTGACCGGCCAGGTGATGTCGCCATAGACGGCGGTCGAGACAGTCTCGTTGTCCTGGGTGATGAACTCGTCGATCACGAGGCCGAACAGATCCTCGAAGTCCAGGAAGGACGAGGCGGTCCGGCGGGTGTCGCCGTGGTAGCGGTACAGGCCCAGAACCCAGGTCAGGGGGTTGTCGGGCAGGGACTTCAGCTGCAGCTCGTGGCTGTCGATCTGGCTCTGCTCGTCGGTGCCGCCCGAGATGCCGCCCAGCCCTTCGGGCAGGCCGGTCGGGGTCGCCGAACCGTCGAAGTCATAGAGGGCGTCGTAGTCGAGATCGCGATAGGCGCCGAGGTAGCTCAGGGTCGCGAACGGCAGGTCCCACTCGGCCTTGGCGCGCACGCCCCAGGTGTCGCGATCCTGCCGGCCGTCGAAGGTCGAGTTGTTGTAGTCGCGGTCCCAGTTGATGACATACAGGCCGCTCAGCGCCCCACTGCCGTCGTCGTACAGCGCGCGGTTGGACGGGCCGTGGGCCCGGTCGCGGGCGTAGTCGACCGTCAGGTTCATGCGGAAGGTCTCGACCGGCTCTACGCGCAGCTGGATGCGGCCGCTCTGCGAGTCCTGATCGTCGACGTCGCCTTCCTTGTCGCCGTCCACGATGCGGTCGACATAGCCGTCGTGCTGATGGATGCCTGCGCCGATTCGCACCGCCGCCTTGCCGTCGGCGAAGGGAATGTTGATCAACCCGGCCAGGTCGCGGCTGTTGAAGTTGCCGAGCGAGCCCTCGACGGCGGCGTCGAAGCTGTTGAGGTCGGGCCGGTTGGTGACCACGTTCACCGCGCCGCCGACGACGTTGCGGCCGAACAGGGTGCCCTGCGGCCCCTTCAGGACCTCGATGCGCTGCAGGTCGAAGCTGTCGAAATTGATGGCGGCCGGGCGACCGTAATAGACCTCGTCGACGAAGACGGCCGAGCTGGGGTCGCCGGCGGCCCCGCGGTCGGAGGACGACACGCCGCGCACCGACAGCCGGGGTTCGCTGGACGGATAGGCGTCGAACTGCAGGCCCGGGGTGCGGGCCACGACGTCCTGGACCGTCTGGATCCGGGCCTGGTCGATCTGTTCGCCGCCCAGAACGGTGACGGTGACGGGGACGTCCTGCTTGTTCTGATCCCGCCGCTGGGCCGAGACGATGATGTCATCGACGGTGGTGGCCTGGGCGTCCTGTGCGGTGGGCGCCGCGTCCTGCGCCCAAACCATCGTCGGCGCGCTTGCCAGCGCGACGAAAGACACCCCCAGCATGAGGCCCTTACGGCCGAGCCAAGCTTTCATTCTATCCTCCCGTCCCCGGTTTATCCGAGGTTCCGGAAACGGTATCCCGCCCCCGTCTTTGTTCAAGGCATGATAATATAGCGAAAGTGCATCGTGCGAGCCGATGCGGAGAGATCGGCGATATTTTGTAGGGAATGTCTTCCGCTCTTCTGTGGCATGCTCGCCGAGCGGGAATTCATACTTGGAAATGCAGGCGCATCGCCGTCTGGTCTCGGCGCGCAGGCTTCGACGCCGCCAGCCTACACCGTCGCAGTACCGATCTTCATGCGAGTTTTCTATCGTTTCATTCGGCGGGCGAGGGGGTTCAGAGCCCCTCGCTCCACACCGGCGCGTTCATCGCCTTGAAATGCGCCAGACTTTCCGGAGCGCCGAAGCGTTTGATCGTCTCTGCGTCCGTCAGGTCCTGACCCGAACATTCGGTGGCGGTGCGCATGGCCAGCAGGACGGCCGCCTCGACATAGCTGTCCGGCGGCGAGACCCGATGCGCCCGCGTCTGCAGGACCTCGGCGGGCCGCGACTCTTCCCAGCCCGGCGTCCGGATCGCCGCGACGGGGCGAAGGGCGTTGACCGCGATCCCGTTCTCTCGCTGCTCCTCGGCGAAGCCCAGGGTCATTCCGGCGACCGCGCGCTTGGTCGCCCCGTAGTGGCTGATCTTCCCGGCGGCCACCGAGGAGACGGTGATGATGGCGCCGCCGCGGTTCTCGATCATGGACGGAAGGACCGCGCGAATGGCGTGGAAGACCCCGTGCACATTGACCCGGAACTGCCGCTCCCAGTCCTCCGCGCTGATCGTCGAGAAGGACCCGGGCGCATAGTAGACGGCGTTGGTCATCAGGATGTCGATGCGCCCGAACCGGTCCAGAACCGCATCGACCATGGCCTGGATCGAGGCGGGATCCGCGACGTCGCAGATGACCGGAAAGGCCACCCCGCCCGCCGCCTCGATCATCCCGGCCGTGTGGGCGAGGGTGTGCGGTTCCTCGCCCCTGGACCGGGCGGCGATGACGACGGCGGCGCCCTCGGCCCCGAAGCCCTCGGCGCACCAGGCGCCCAGGCCGCGGCTCGCGCCGGTGATGATGGCCACCTTGTTCGCCAGCCGTCCCGCCATATCCGTCCCTCTTGCTCCGATCCCCACGCCATAGGCGGCGAGGCCGTTGAGGCCCAGCCGAACGGCCGAATGAAACCATGTGAGGGGCGGCCGGCGGCATTCATCTGACGCATGATCAGATGAGCAAATCGCATCCTGAACGGCGCCTGCGGTCGCTAGTCTCGGACCGGCGCCGGGATTGCGGCGCATGACTTCGGAATGTCTGAGTTGAGCCTGTTCGACGATCTTGAAGCGGTGCTGGGAGCCGGCAATGTGCTGCGCGGCGAGGCGGCCCGGGAGAAGGTGCATACCCTCTATTATCCCGTCGGAACGCCTCTGGCGGTGCTGCGGCCCGGCTCGACGGAGGACCTGGCCCAGGCGCTCAGGCTCTGCAACGTCGCCGGCCAGCCGGTCGTACCCTTCGGCGGCCTGACCAATCTGGTGGAGAGCGCCCATGCGCAGGACATGATCGCCATCACCCTGGAACGCATGGCCCAGGTCGAGGCCATCGACACCGTCAACTCGGTGATGACGGTTCAGGCCGGATGCAAGCTCCAGACGGCGCAGGAGGCGGCGGAGGCGGCCGATCTCTTCTTCCCGGTCGACATCGGGGCGCGGGGCTCGGCGACCCTGGGCGGCGTCCTGTCGACCAACGCCGGTGGCAACCGGGTGCTGCGCTGGGGCATGATGCGCGACAACGTCCTGGGCCTGGAAGCGGTGCTCGCCGACGGGACCGTCATCAGCAGCCTGAACAGCCTGATCAAGAACAACGCCGGTTACGACCTCAAACAGCTGTTCATCGGCTCGGAAGGCACGCTCGGGGTCATCACGCGCGCCGTTCTGCGCCTGCGCACCCGGCCGACCAGCCAGTGCACGGCCCTGGTGGCGGTCGAGGATTTCGAGGCCCTGCCGAAGCTGCTGGAGGCGGCGCACCGGGGGCTCGGTGGGACCCTGTGCGCCTTCGAGGTGATGTGGGGCGACACCTATCGGCTGGCGACGACGGCGCCGGCGCCCGCTTCGCCGATCCTGCCGCACGGTCACCGGTACTACGCCCTGATCGAGTCCATGGGCGCCGATCAGGAGGCCGACGCGGCCCGGTTCGAGACCCTGCTCGGCGAGGCGTTGGAAGCCGGTCTCGTCGCCGACGCCGTCCTGGCCAAGTCGACGGCGGAGACCGCCGCCATGTGGATGGTGCGCGAGGAAGGCACCGCCGAAACCGCCCGCCGCGGCGCGATCTTCCTGTTCGACGTCAGCCTGAAGATCGGCGACATGGAGGCCTATGTCGGCGCCCTCAAGGCCTCGCTTGCGGACCGCTTCGGCGACACGGCCGACGTCTGGGTGTTCGGCCATCTCGGCGACGGCAATCTGCACATCAACATCAATATTCACGGCGCGGCCGAAGGCGTCCGGCACGAGGTCGAGAGTCTGGTCTACGAACCGCTGGCGCGCGTGAAGGGCTCGATCTCGGCCGAGCACGGGGTGGGACTGCACAAGCGCGACTTCCTGCACGTGTCCCGGTCGCCGGAGGAGCGAGATCTGATGGCGCGGCTGAAGACCGCCCTCGACCCGAACCATATCCTCAACCCCGGCAAGATCTTCGTGATCGGGGAAGAGGCTGCGGCGTCTCACTGACCGCGTCGGCGAGGCTTCGGGTTCAGAAGCGCCGGGACAGGGACAGCGACAGGTTTCTGGGTCTCTGCGGCGTGGCGACGGTCTCGACGCCCACAAGGAACGGATTGCCGTAGCCGAAGGTGTCGCCTTCACCGCCGAACAGATTATCGATGCGCAGCACCGCCGACCAGGCGCCGAGGTCGAAGCCGGCCGCCGCCTCCGTCGTCGGATAGCCGCCCATGTCCGTGGTGGTGAGCAGGGACAGTTGCTGGGTCGAGGCCCCGACATAACCCACCGAGCCACTCACCCAGGCCCTGCGTCCGCGTATGGACAGGTCCCGGCGCGCGCTGACGGCGCCCAGCACGCGCGGCACGCCCGGCAGGTCGCCGTCGATGGCCAGGGGGTAGCTGTCGTCGGACGCATCCAGCACCGGGTTGCTGCCCATCAGGTTGAAGTCGATCCGCAGGGGACCGTCCTTCCAGACGCCTTCCAGCTCGATCCCCTCATTGCTGCCCGAGCCGATATTGGCCGTGAAGGGCAGGCCGTCGCCTGAGACCCGGTCGGACTGGATCGAGCGCCAGTCGACCACGAAGGCGGCGACCCGCAGGGCGAGGCGCTCGTCGAACGCACGCCAGCGCACGCCCAGTTCATAGCTGTGCAGGGTGTCCGGGCGGAAGGACCGATAAGGCTGCGAGCCCGAGCCGGGCTGGCCATAGGCGCCGTTCAGCAGGGCGCCGCCGTTGAAGCCGCCAATCCGATAGCCCTGACTGACCTGACCGAAGATCAGGACATTGTCGCGCCAGGCGTATTCCACCACGGCCTTGGAGACGACGCCGTCATCCGTGTTCTCGCCGTCGAAGGCGTCCGCGACGCCGCCGCGCAGCTGGGCGCGTGTGGAGGATTGGGTCGCGGTGTAGAAATACCGTCCGCCGAGAATGAGCTTGAGACCGTCCAGCGGCGCCCAGGAGACCTCGCCGAAGACGGCGCCTTCATTGGTCTCATCCTGCTTCTCCGCCTGATAGAGCCGGGCGTCGGGCTTCAGATCGAGCACTTCGCCGGTGCGGTCGTGGCTGTAGTGAGAGCCGTAGAGGCCCGCCAGCCAGCCGATCGGGTCCGAGGTCGGCGCCGCCACCGAGGCTTCGATGGCGAAGGCGCGAATGCTGTCGGCCTCGTCATAGGCCGTGGGGCCGCCGCCTCCGCCGAACCGGGCCGCGGCTGTGGTCGCGTCGTAGCGGCGGTCGAGGTCGTGACCCTGATAGGCGCTGGTCAGCCGGACCCGGCCCCAGTCGTAGTCGCCGGTGACGGCGAGGGAGACGCCGTTGAAGTCGTTGTTGCTCGGCTCGCGCACCGACAGCGCGCGTTCGTAGGGTGACAGCCGCTCGAACGCATACTGGCTGTCGTCGATGTGCAGCTCCTGGAACACCGAGCCGAGCCGCGCTTCCCACCGGTCGTTGACCCGCCAGAGCAGGCTGACCCGGCCGCCGTTCCGCTGGGTGGCGCCGGTATTGGTCAGGCCCAGGCCCGGGTCGTCGACCACCCCTTCCAGCACTTCGTCGTACAGCACCACCCGCAGACCCAGACGGTCGCGCAGGAGCGGGGCGTTGAACACCACATCGCCGGAATGGCCCGGCGACGTATTGTCGGCGAAGGTCAGCCCCGCCGTGGCCTCGCCCTCATAGACATCAAGACGGGGTTCGCGGCTGACCAGCTTGAGCACCCCGCCGATGGCGCCCGCGCCGTACAGGGTGCCTTGCGGGCCGCGCAGCAGTTCGACCCGGTCCAGATCCACCAGCCTCAGATCCGGATCCGGCGCGTCATAGGTCAGGCGGGTGTCGTCCAGATACATCCCGACCATGGCCTGGGTCTGGCCCGTCAGAGCGCTGTCGGCCAGGCCACGGACGAACAGCTTGTTTCGGCCGGGGCCCAGGTTGGTCACGGTCAGCCCGGCCAGCCGGGTCGACAGGGCCGCTGTGTCCAGCCGGGGCGCGGCCTCCAGCGACAGGCCGTCAACGGTCGACAGGGAATAGGGGGCGTCGGCCAGCGCCATGTCCCGCTTGGTGGCGGTGACGATGACGTCGCCCAGTTCGACCGCCTCGGGCTCCGCAGGCGATGCAGGCGGGCTGGGGCGCGGCGCTGCTGGCCGACGAATGATCAGGAACGTCCGGGCGTCGATGCGCCGGTAGGTGCAGCCGCTGCCCGAGAGCATGAGGCGAAGCGCCGCCTCGACCTCGAATGTCCCTTGCACCGGTCGCGACCAGCCGCAGGCGGCGGCATCGCCCGCGCCGATCGAGATGCCGGTCCGGGCGCCCAGTTGCAGGACGGCGCGCGGCATCGGCTGCGCCGGAATGCTCAGCCGTTGAGCGTCCGCCTGCGCCGTTCCGCAGCCCAGAAGCCAGAGGAGGCCCGCCCCGAGAGCCTGTCGTCGAAATCCCGGCGTCATCGACAGATCAGCGGGGCCGGAGCTCGATCGCCCCGTCACGCTGGACGGCGGTCACCGGCAGGAAGGCTTCCAGCCGACGGATTGTCGCCGCCTGGTCATCGGGGCCTTGGCTGTCGAGCGCCAGAACACCGGTGAAGCGCAAGGCGGCCGCCGCGCCCACGGCCCGGATCGGCGTGGGCCAGGCGCGGTTGAGGTCGGCGACGACCTCGGACAGCGGCCGGTTCTCATAGACCAGACGCCCGGTCCGCCAGCCGGCCGTCTCCGGCGCGACGGTCTCGACCTCCAGAACCCCGTCGTCGTCATCGCGCTCGACGGTCTGGCCCCGGGTCAGGCGAACATTGTGAGCGGGGTTGGCGAGGTCGGACACCCGGACCACGCCACGCGTGACCGCGACGCGGGTTTCGTCCTGCCCGCGACGGATGTCGAAGGCGGTGCCCAGCACCTCGACCCGGCTCTCGCCGACCGTGACGCGGAAGGGGCGGTTCGGATCATGAGCGACGTCGAAGGCCGCCTCCGCCGAGGCCATCTCCACCAGCCTTTCGCGCCGGTCCAGCCGCACGGTCAGACGGGAGGCCCCGTTCATGACGATGGTCGATCCGTCGGCGAGGGTCACGGTGCGCTGCTCGCCCGGGGCGGTGACATAGACATCCGCATGGCTGCCCAGCGACGGCGCCACCACGACGGCGACCACAGCGGCGGCGGCGACCGCGAGACCGCCCCCGGCCCAGCGCCAGGACCGGGCGCCGTACGCCGGGCGGCCCGTTCGCACAGGCGGACGCAAGGCGGGCGCAGCAGACGCGGCCGCGCGCGTCAGGGCCGCGTCCAGCGCCGCCCGGTCATCATCGAGGGCCGCGAGCAGGCCCTCAGCCCGGGTATAGGCCTCGGCGTGATCCGGCGAGAGCGCCAGCCAGGCCTCCAGCGCCAGGAAGTCCGCCTCCGTGGCCTCGTCTCCGGCCAGCCGCACGGCCCAGGCCGAAGCCTGTTCCATGACGGACGGGGAGGGATCATCGCGGCGGGTCATGCGGTTTCGATCAGACGGGCAGGACGTCCGAAGAGGCGTCCGGATGAAGAGACGCCGCGACGGGCGGCGCCCCACAAGAGAAAATGGCGAAATCTCGACATCATGGCCATCCGACCTGTTCCAGCAGCCGGGCGAGCACGGTGGCGACGTACTTCTCGGCCGAGCTTCTGGACACCCCCATCCGGGCGGCGACCTCGGCATGGGTCAGGCCGTCGATCTTGTGCAGGCGGAAGGCCTCGCGCGCCTTGGCGGGCACGCCCTCCAGGGCGGCGGTGACCTGATCCAGTTTCAACCGCGCCCAGGCGGCGTCCTCGGGCGAGGGGGCGTCGACCACGGCGATCCCGTCCACGGCGGCGCCGGAGGCGTCGGTCCAAGCCTTGTCGCGTTCGGTCGCCCGCCGGCCGCCGCGGATGGCGTCCAGCATCAGATTGCCGCCGATCCGGTAGAGGAAGGGCAGGGGCGATTGCACCCCGGCGGCGGCCTCGTCCGACATCGACTGCAGCCGCACATAGATGTCCTGAACGATGTCCTCGGCGCGGTCGTGCGAGCCGGTGCGCGTCGTGAAGAAGCGGACCAGCGCGGGGCGGCGGTCGAGGTAGACCGCGAGCAATTCGGCTTTGGGACCTGGCGTCACCTGGGGGACCTGTCTTGCGTGACGCGATGGCGACCTCGCCTGTTTCGAACGGCTTCCCGCGCCGCGCAATGGCCCTTTCTGATTTTTTGTATTCGCGATTGAGAGGGTTCGGGTGTGGCGGCGTCATTGACGGAGCGCCGGATCAGCGGGCGCGATCAATCGAGACGAGACGACGATGTCCCTCCCGCAAACCGGCCGACCCAATGGCCTTTCCACGCCTTCGTCTGCCGGTGAAAGTGCCGCGCTCAGGCGCGTGCAACTGCGGCGCAAGGCCCTGCTGGCGGGCGTGGTCCTGCTCTTCGTCGGCGCGGCGGCGGTCACCCGGCCGCTGGCGGAAGAGACCGTCCTGAAGACGCTTCTGGTCGGCGCCGGCCAGCTCGCCATCTTCGCCTCCATCGTCGGGCGCGGCTGGTGCTCGCTCTATATCGGCGGCCGCAAGACGCATGAGATCGTTCAGCGAGGACCCTATTCGGTCAGCCGCAACCCCCTTTATGTCTTCAGCTTCCTGGCGGCGTTCGGCGTCGGCGCCCAGACCGGCAGTCTCGTCCTCGCCGTCGGCGCCCTGGCGCTCACCTTCCTGGTCATGCAGGCGACCGTGCTGCGGGAAGAGGCCTTCCTGCGGGGCGCTTTCGGGCCCGACTATGAGCGGTACACGGCCGTGACGCCGCGATACTGGCCGCGCTGGTCGCTGTGGAGTGATGAGCGCACGCTTCAGATCGACCCCTGCCGCTTCGTCACGACGGTGCTGGACGGCGCCATCATGCTGGCCGCGATCCCGTTGCTGGCGGCCCTGACCACCCTGCGCTTCGAAGGCTTCATTCCGACCCTTCTGACCCTGCCCTGAAGTCGGTTGGCCCGACCTGATCGGGCCTCTTTCCGAACCCTGCCCACCGCTTCCCCCGGCGTCGTGCTCGACGGCGCCTTGCTTCCGCTCGCCTGCCTTCCAAACCCCCGGAGACCCTGATGTTCAAGCCCCATATCGTCCTCGTTCCGCTCCTGGCCGCCGCCGGTCTTGGCGCCTGCCACACCACACCCGCGCCCAGCTCGGGCTATCTCGCCAGCTACGACGGCTTCGAGCGGCCGGGCAGCCGCAGCGCCTCCGTCAGCCAGCGCCGCGACGACGCCGCTTCCGACGCCGTCGCCTCCGTCTTCCTCCAACACGCCGTCTTCGCCGCGGGCGTGGGCGACCGGTTGACCCCGTCGGAGCGCACCCGCGTGCTCAACGAGGTCGATCGTCAGATCTGCTTCGAGGTCAGCGAACGTTTCGCCATCGCGCCGCTGGCGTCCGCCGAAACAGCGACCGTCCGGACTGCGGTCGTCCGGCTGCAGACGACCGGTCGTATCGGATCCGCGGCCAGCGCCGCCGTCGGCTATTTCGTGCCGGTGATCGATCTGCGTGCGCCCGGCGCCACCGGCGGCCTGGCGATCGAGTCCGAACTGCTGGAGGCCGGCTCGGGGCGTCAGCTCGCCGCCGTCTCCTGGGCGCGCAACGCCCAGTATGTCGGCCGGGATTCGCCGTCGCTCTCGCGGATCGGCGACGCCCTGCAGATGGCCGAGCCCATGGGCGATGCGGTCGGCGACGCCTTCGCCAGCAAGGCGCGCAAGGTCCACGACATCCCCCGTCCCGATCCCTGCGCCGCCTATGGTCCGCGTCGCAACATCGGCCGCATGGCCGCCGGCTTCGCCGTGGGCCAGTTCACGGGCCTCTACCATCCGGAGATCGAGGTCGCCGGCGTCCGGGCTCAACCGACCGAGGCGGGGCAGGCCGCCGCGCAACCGACGCCTCAAGGGGAGTGATATGGAGCGCGCCCTTCTTCCCTTGACCGCGCCGTTTCCCGCGCCTCAGGCCCTGGTGATCAACGTCGCCGACGCCCACGGCCTCGACATCGTCCGGCGGCTGGCCGAGCTGGGCGTCGGGGTGGTCGTCCACTTCACCGCCCATCGCCGGTCGGTCAACCGGCTGGTCCAGGACATCTGGGACAGGGGTGGCTGGGTCAGGGCCTTTGACGGGACGATGGCCCCCGGCGGGAGCGGCGAAGGGTCGCTCCAGGCCGCCTGGTCAACCTTCGGTGACGGCCGGCTGGTATTCGACGCCTCGAGCCCGCCGGCGGCCTCGCCGGCCCGAATGAAGGCCCGGACGATGGGACGGCGGTTCCGGGAATGGCCGGCGTCGGGCTCGGAGAACCGGGCTTGACCGTCGTCGTCGATATCCTGACCTCCCGGAGCGAGGTCCGGCGCGAAGGCGGCGCACGGCTCGGCCAGGGGTTCCTGTGGAACAGCTGGTACGTCGCGGCCGTGAGCGACGATCTGGCCCCGGGGCGGCTCGCGCCGCGCCAGATTCTGGGCCTGCGGGTGGTTCTCGGCCGCGCCTCATCCGGCGAGGTCTGGGCGCTCAGCGACCGATGCCCGCACCGGGCCGTTCCCCTGTCGGCGGGGCGGACGGCGCGCGGCGACCGGGGCGAGGACCTGATCGAATGCCCCTACCACGGCTGGCGGTTCCGTACGGACGGGGTCTGCGCCTCGACGCCCGCAAACGCCGACCCGGACTTCACGGTCGAGACCATCCGCGTCTCCACGTTCCGGGTCGTGGAGGCCCAGGGTCTGATCTGGATCTGGATGACGCAGGACCGCGCGGAGCCCGATCACCCGCCGCCCGTCATTCCCGGCGTGGCGGGCCGCCGCCCGCTGGCGGTGGCGGCCATCGACTATCCGGTCCACGTCGACCACGCCATCCTCGGCCTCGTGGACCCCGCCCACGGCCCCTATGTCCATCGTCAATGGTGGTGGCGAAAGCCGACGCGCGTCAGGGTGAAGTCCAAGGCCTTCGTCCCGTCCCCTGAGGGTTTCACCATGGTCGGCCATGCCCCGTCGGAAAGCGGCCGTTTGTATCGGCTCCTCGGGGCGTCTCCGGTGACCGAGATCGTCTTCCGCCTGCCCGGGCTTCGTTGGGAGCATCTGCGCCTGGGCGCGCGCTCGGTCCTCGCCCTGTCGGCCATGACCCCCGTGACGGAACACGAGACCCGGATGACCCAGATCATCTGGTCGGACCTCGGCGCCTTGCGCCTGCTGGCGCCGCTGGTCCGGCTCGCGGTTCGCCGCTTCCTGCGCGAGGACGAGACGGTGATCACCGCCCAGAGCCGGGGCCTGACCGACCATCCGCCCTTCCTCTGGGTCGGCGACGCCGACCAGCAGGCGCGCTGGTACGTCCAGCTCAAGCGGGAATGGTTGGCCAGCCAAGGCGAGGGTCGACCGTTCGCCAACCCGGTCAAGGCGAAGCGGCTACGCTGGAAGAGTTAGGAACGGGTACCGCCTACGTGGGCGTGAAAGCGGCCCCGCTCCCGTGCCCAGAGGCGCAAACCCGTGGATGGCAAGGCGGTTGAGATTTCAACGGGCTGCAAGGCCAGTAGCGGGTCCCGCAGTTGCTGGCGCCGTCGCCACTTCGGCGCTAACTGTAACCTTACGGAGAACGGTGTGATCCGTTGGGCCTCAAGCAAGGCTCGGGCCTGCATGGGGCAGGACAACGTGTCTGTCTGGCGGGCAGGATCGGGGCGGCCATGCTCCTTCACAGGAGTTGAGTTGACTTCATGGGTCAGGACCATGCGAGCTTCGAGACCGCGGTAGAGGTTGCCTTCCGGTGGGGTGACGATGTGACGCTGAATCTTACGCGCTGCTCAACCGAGCGGCGTTTTCAGCCGAAAGACATTCTCCACCCTGCAGGGCATAGCGGAACCCAGGTCTTCCTGGTCCTCGCCGGGCGAGCGCAGGCACGAGCTTTTGGGCTGACCGGGCGTGTGGTCGTGGTCCACGAGTTTGCCGGCGGAGATATCTTCGGCGCCTTCGAGCCGGGCGAGGCCTTGCCCGATGACGCGGACGTGATCGCGGTCGATTCCACGAGAGCGGCCGTGGTTCCCGGCAGGGCTTTTGTCGCGCTGGCAGAGCGTCACGGCGCTATCGCACAGGCTCTCGTCAGATCGCTGTTGCGTCAGCTTCGGTCAGCGTCGGCGCGGATGGCGGATGGGGTGACATTGTCAGCCCCGGGGCGGGTCCATGCCGAGTTGATACGGCTCGCGCGTCTGAAGGACGGCAAGAGGATCGAGCCTGTCCCCGTATTTTCCGTCCTTGCGGCCCGTCTGAACACCACTCGCGAGACTGTGTCCCGGACTATCAGCGCGCTCGAACGCCGGGGGATTGTCCGACGCGAACAGGGCTGTTTGATCATTGTCGCGGTCCAAAGACTCGAGGATCTGATCATCTAGCCTCTGGATCGAGCGCGTAGACTTCCAACGAGTGCGGCGGATTGCCTGCATCCCCAAGGCAGACGGTATGGTTCGTCCCGTCTGGCGAAGCCGACTGTAGGGCCATCGCGAAGGTTTCGCTGACGTAGATTGCGCCCGCGGGCGTCAGGGCCAGAAGCCTCTCGGGCCAGATTGTAGTCGACCCTGCCAGGGCCAGGGCGCCGAAGAGGCCGGGCTTCCAGTCGGCGACGGCGTAGTGGCCGGCGATGCGGCAGTGATCGCCACAGATCGTGACAATCCTGCGGGCCGCCTCCGCCGCGTCTACCGGTTCGGCGAACACCGCCTGTATGGTGCGCCCGACCTGGGCCGGGGGCATGAGCAGGGACAGATTTCGCGTTGACCGATCAAGTCTGTCCAGCAGATCGGGCGCATCCGATGTCGCATGCCCCGTTCCAAGGACGGCCTCATCGAAAGCGCATACGAGCACAGCCGCGGGGAAAAGGCCGTCGTGAGCGATGTCGGCCCTGGCGGCGATCCTCACATCGGAGGTGCTCTTTCCCCCAATGATATGTTGTGGCCGCATCGAGCGGCGCCACCTCGTCTCGATCCATTGCGTGACCGAGCCCTGGGTTACGCCGCCAGCCTCGTCGGCGAGGATCAGTTGCATGGCTTCGTCGGACAGAGCCCGGGCATTCATGGCCGCGCGTCCCATCGCCACCTCCGCAGCGATCTTCACCTGGGCGAGGCCGGCCGCGTGGGGTGCGGATTCCTGCACAGGCCTGAGCGTGCTTCGGGAGAGAATCCTGTCGAACCGTGCGGACCAGTCCCGACCGAGAGGTTCGACGGAGGTCGCACGGAACTGCCTTGGCGGGAAGGGTAGTACGACTTCCAGGTCGGCGCCGTGGTCGAGGACGGCCTCCGCCACGATAATGTCAGCGCCGCCCGCGAGCGCTCCGAAGGCAAAGCCGGTCCTGGAGTCCTGCAGAAGTCTGTCGATCGCTTCCCGAAGCTGCGGCGTCTCGACCTGGGTCATGGGGCCCGCGAAATGCAGACTGGAAGGCGGGCGCAGTACCTCGACCCAGCCATCATCCTCGCCGGTGATGGAGAGGATCAGCCTGAACTGCCGACGGGTGGTGGCATGATCCTCCCACGCCGAGGGCGCCAGTCGAACCGCGGCCTGAAGCGCCGCTTCGGCCTCGGCTCGCCGCTCAAGCAGGAGCAGGGCCTCGGCACGCGTGGCCTCGAGATAATAGGGCGTCTCGGCGATGTCCTGACCGCTGTCGAGGATTTCCAGCACCCGTCTCGCCCTGTCCTGAGCGAGGCCCACGTCGCCCCCGAGCAGGGACAGGGTGGCGGCGTTGATCAGGTGATAGGTCTTGCCGCTGAGATCCGCCGCTCGCCCATAGGCGTCACCCGCCGCGCGCCATAGACGCATCCGGTCGTCACCCTGGGCGCGCCGCGCCTGGTCCTTGAGCAATCGTCCCCTGACGCTGAGCACCGCATCGTCGTCCCCGACGCTTGCCAGCCCCTTGTCGTTGAAAAGACGCAAGGCCCGGTCCAGCGCGCCGGACCGGGCCAGGGCGATGATCCTGAGCAGGACGCCCGTATTCGAAGTGTTCAAAATAGCCTCGTGGCCTCTGGAGACTTATCACGCCACCTGGCAGGGCGACCTGGGAAACATCGGGAACTTGCCGCCGTTATTGGGGATGTCCGGATCGACGAAGGGCTCGGGCTCGCGCAGCGCCATGAGGTCGAAGTCGATATTGCAGATAAAGCCGGCGTGTTCGAACGGACCGCGCTGCTCGACGCTAAAGAAAAGGATGCGGCACCCGTCTTCAGTGGGTCCGTTTGCGCCCACGATCCGACCGTCGCGCAGAACATGCTTGAGATCCCCGTCGAGAGGCGCGCCGCTGACCTTTGTCTCAATCCCCGGCATACCCTTTTTGAAATGCCAAGGCAGGTTTCGATCCAGTTCGATCACGACATAGCATGGACAGCCAAGGTATATGTCGATCGGTCGGCTTGGACCCGGATGCGGGTCTTTGAGGCCGCGTTCGCGAATGAGCGTCCACGGAGGCAGGGCCACGCCGGCCGCCCGTTCCTTCACAAAGGCCTCGATATCCGTTCGGCAGATCACATAGCTTCTGGGATCACCACGCACCCCATCTTCGTCAGTCAGGGTGTAGCGGGTGTAGACAATTTCCAGGGGCTTCCAGGCGCCAGGCATGGACGGAGCGAGCGGGTAGCCCGGGGCGGGGGTCGAGGCGGTCATTGGTCTTTCTCCTCCAGGGTTTTCAAAAGGGTCAAATCCTCGCCGATCTGGCGGCGAAGCTCCCGCCAACGGGCCTTCGACGGCTCGAACGCAACGAGGGCGTCGGCGGCGTCGCGAGCCTTGATCAACTGGTCTCGGGCAAGGTCGGGACGTTGCTCTCCGTAGTCCAGGGCGGCATAGGCGCGATGAAGGGCCACCCATCGTTCCTGGACCTCCATATTCCGTGGCTCTTTGGCTGACAGCCGGACCAGCAGACGCTCCTCAGCCAGTCGGTGCGCCCGTGCTTCGGCGGGCCTGTCGTTGGCCCGCAAGGCGTCGGCAAGCCAGGCATGACGGTCGGCCAGTTCCTTGGCGTAGCCGTCGGGGTCACCCGTCGCGGCCGCCGCGGCTTCCATGAGGGACATTGCCGCGCGACACCTTTCCAACGCCAACTTAGCTTCGTCCTTCGCCAACAGGGAGAATGTGCAGAGATTGCCTTGGGCGAAGCCGGCCTCGCGCAGAGACCGGGGCGTACCGGGTTGCACCGCCAGAAGACGGCCCGACAGTTCGAGATAGGAATCGAAAGCGGCTTTCGCCGTTTCGTTTTGTCCTCGCGCGAAGGCGATGGAACCCACCCAGTATTCGCTCTGGGCATGTGTGAAGATGCGCTCGGGGTTATCCGGATCTGACCTGAGCAGAGCGGCTGTCGTGCGACGCGCCTGTTGAAACTGGCCTAAGGCGGAGGTTAGGTCGCCAAGCTCTTTCTCGTCCTCGCCCATGACGAGTTGAATTCGCGCGCCCCGTTCGAGCGACTGCGGCGACCCTCGGTCGACATCTTGGCTCTGGTAATAGGTCAGTGCGCGCTGATTGACGGCGGACATGATATCCAAGCGCCCAACGCTCTTCAGCTTGTCTCGCAAGTCGGTGAGCATGAACTCGACCATTCCCTCGGCTTCAGCCCGTTGGCGTTCGGCCTCCGCACGCGCTCGCAACGCGACGAAGGCCAGCACCGCCATCACTAGGGCGATCACCACCGCCGTACCCGTGATCGCCGTCACGCCTCGCAGCTGCCGCTGCACGTCGCGCTGCACCAGTTCATCCAGACCGACACCGACAATGCCCGCGGCCAGTTTCAGGAACCCCAGACGGTCACCGTCGCCTTCGCGCCGCAGATCGGCGGCGAGCGGTTCGCGGCTCTGTCCCCCTGCGCCGGGCTGAAGCAGGGCAGGGGGAAAGGCGTCGGTGGGCTCGCCGGAGACCAGGGCGGCCAGTATCGGGCGATCGGGGTGCACGGTGCGGAACAGCTCGATTTCGCGCGAGACCCAGGCCGATCGCCGCGCCGCCGGAGAGCACACCACGATCAGACAGCCCGAATTCTGGATGGCGGCCCGCACCTCCGCGCTCAGATCGTCGGCGGCAGCCAGATCCTCGCGATCCCTGAAGATGGGACCGAGGCGACGCGGCACAGGACCCCGGGCGGTGACCTGTCCGACCAGTCTGCCGGGAAGCCGGTAGCGGTCGAGCTTGCGGTGCAGCCGCCTTCCGACGGCGGCGTCCGCATGGCTGTAGCTGATGAAGGCTCGATAACGGGCCGGCTCTGGTTCTGTCCGCATGCAACCCCCCGGCGAACAGGTTGGCAGAACGGTGTGCGTTCTTCAACGCGGCGTGATGGCCGTCACGCGTGGCCCCGCCGAACATCGTTCATCCTGAAGGCCGGTTGAAACGTCCGGGCGAGGGGTTCGGACGGCCTCGGGACGGAGTTTGAGATGGCTGGAATGTGCGACGCGGCGAAGCAATCGCTGCATGACGTCGTGGATGCGGTGGGCGGCGAGCTCTCCACCGCGATCCGGGCGATCAGTGATCGTTACGAACCCGAGTTCGACAGGATCAGCGACGACGCGCCCGACGGCGACCTCTTGGCGGCCGTCGATCTCGACATCGAGGTCACATGGGAAACCGTCAGCGTCGCGCTCGACCTGCCCGAGGTCACGATGACGACCCAGGAATGGTCGCTCGACCTGCCTCAGGTGACCATGAAGGACAAGCGGATCGTGTTCCACACGCCGTCGGTTCGAATGGTCGACCGGGTCGTCGGCCGCTACCCGGTCGTCCACGGCTGGACTGTCAAGTGGAAGGACATCATCACCGCCGTGCCCGAGACCTTCATGCAGGAGCATGAGATCATCATGGGTATTCCGGAGGTTCGGATGGACACCACCTCCTTCAAGCTCGATGTGCCCGAGTTCACCATGCGCACACAGGAACTGAAGTTCGATCTCCCGCAGATCACGGTGAAGAGCATCCGGGCGGAGGCGCACCAACTCAAGCAGGAGGCTGAGGCGAAGGCCGCGGAGATGCGCAACGATATCGAGACGACCCGCGCCGGGATTATCAACAAAGGCGGTGAGAAGCTGATCGCAGCCTCCAACACATTGTTCACCTGCCTGCGCACCCAGATTCAGATGAAGCGCGACGAGACCGCCGCCATGTTCGAGCCGGGCATTTCGCTGATCCAGCAGGCGCTGAGCAAGCTGCAGGACGTCAATGCCGGCGCCGAAGCCGACGAGATGCGCCAACGGCTGGCCGACCTTCTTGCAAAGAAGGATGCGGCGACGGCCAATTTCGATGCGGCTGTCCGTCAGCTGATCGAGCAGGAGAAGACCACGGTCGAGGGCCTGCTGCGCGGACTGCGCGGCGCAACCGCCTGACGGTCGTCGGGCGCGGCGCCCCCGCCGCGCCCGGTTCGCCTCATTCAAAAGGAATCCAGAGATGCGTTACAAGGTGACGGCGCGCGGGCTCTTCCTGCGCAAGGAACCGCGCAAGGCGCGCGGCAATGAGCGCGGCGTCCTGCCCGAGGGATGCGAAGTCGAGGTGCTGGAAAGCAATGGCGGCTGGCGACGCGTCATCGGCGCGCTGGACGGCGTCGACTTCGATGGCTGGGTTTCGGCAGACTATCTGGCCCCCGCTGCAGAGGTCAGGTTCGCGACGGCGTCGCAGCTGGCCCCGGTCCACTGGCGCGAGCACAACCCCGCCTCGACCCGCGCCGGAGCCGCTTCCGCCAGCCCGATCGGCGAACCCGGCATGCCCAATAATGTTCCGCCGTCGAGTGCGGGGCTGAACAAGGTGATTGACTGGCTGGCCGTCTCACAGAGCCGGCGGTATCGGCCGGGCGGCGGCAGCACCTTCTGCAACATCTACGCCTACGACGTGGCCTATGCTGCGGATGTCTATCTTCCGCGTGTCTGGTGGACGGACAAGGCGATCGGGGCGCTGGAGGCCGGCCAGCAGGTTCCGGCGCAGTACGACGTCACCATTCGCGAGATGAACGCGAACGCGATCCACAACTGGCTCATCGACTACGGTCCCCGGTTCGGCTGGCGGCGAACCTTCTCGCTGACCGAGCTGCAGGACTGCGCCAATAGCGGCGGCATCGCGACGATCTGCGCCCGTCGGAAGGACCTGAGCCGTTCCGGGCACATCGTCATCGTCGCGCCGGAAACCGCTCAACTGAAAGCCGTTCGGGATGCCAGCGTCCGCGTCACCCTGCCGGTGCTCTCCCAGGCCGGCAGCGTGAATTTTGAACGCGCCGTCGCCACCGCCGCATGGTGGGCCGACGCCCGCTTCAGCAGCTTCGTCCTGTTCACCCACGGATAGCCACCGCGCTCCGAGCCCGGCGCATCAACCCCAAGCCTGAAAGGTTTCCGACATGTCCACCCTGGCCGTTCTTGCAGCCGGCAACGAAAAGCGCGCTCGACTGATCGCCGCGCTCGATCTTTTCACGCGCCGAAACCTGGTCGCGCAGCCGCCGGCGGACACGGATACGATGAAAGATCTGGGCGTCGGTTCGACCAACCTGGATCGCTACATTCGCCCGTGGATCAATCAAACGTTCCGGGATCCCCAGAACCGTCCACGCCTGCTCTCGGGGCAGTTGAAGGTGACCGCGACCTTCGCCGCCGTTCTCGCGGAATGCTGAGCCGATGACCATGCGCTCCATCAATCTCGCCGCGGCGACCTTTGTGCTCGTCAGCGCGCCCGTGGCCGCCCTGGCCCAACAATCTGCCACCCCGACCATCGTCCTGACCGGCGAAGAGGCGCCAAGCTCCCAGGCCTGGACCCAGCCGGCGTCCCTTACCTACGTCGACAGCTCGGACGACGGCGAGGATCGCACCCAGCTCAACGCCGCGCTCAAGGTCTCGGGCCGGATGCCGGGGCAGACTGCGAACACCTGGTTCGTTCGCGGCGTGGCCCAGGTCAGCGACCGCGCGTCGAAGGAACAGGAAACCTACGCCCTTCAGATCGGCTGGCATTTCGAACCCGATCAAATCCGGACCTCCGGTGGGCTGCCTGACCCGAACGCCCTGAATGTGTTCACGGACGTGTCGCTTGGCTTCAACAGCAAGGCCATCTTCGCCAACCCGACGGCGGCCGCCTGTGTGGCTGACCCCGGCCTGCCCGCCTGCTCGACCCAGCACGAGCGCTCGCTCCGCCTGACCGTCGACGTCCAGCCGCACCTGGCGGCCTGGGAGCAGACCTATGAAACCAGAATGGTCGACGGCCGGCCTCGCACCAGCGATGTCTGGGCCCGATCCTTCGCCCCGCGCGCCCTCATCTTTTACGACCAGGTGACTGACGCCGTGATCGACGCCGCGGGCGCCCGCGCCGAAGGCGGGGTGGCGGGCGTCAAGCTGTCCGCCTCGCTCGCCCTGGCGCCGCCGATCCTGGAGCACCGGCTGGTGTTCCGCGCCTCGGTCCAGCACGTCCACGCCTTACATGTGGCGGACGCCCGCGCCTCGACCTTCGACGCCGACACGACCCTGTTCACCGCGTCGGCGGACTACGAGTTCGGGACGAGATCGTTCTCGGCGGACGGCGCGCCGACGGGTTGGTCGCCCTCCGTGGGCGTCACCTACAGCGACGGGTCCGACGCCCTGGCCGGACGCGCCGACAAGGACGACGTCACGATCGCCTTTCGTCTGACCTACCGCGGCGGTTGATCACCACGGCGTCAGCGCCGGTTCAAAGGAAATGCGAGATGCGCTCCAAGCCAAATCTCTATCGCTGGTTCCAGTCGCTGTTCAGCGGCGATCCCTCGTCCAGTCGCGGATCCGCCGAAAAGAACGTGCTGAACGACCTCGGCTACACGGTGATGTGGCTGGTCGTGGTCGCGCTGCTCAGCGGTGTGTTGCTCTCGGCGATCGGCGCGCCCATCGGCGGCTGGATGCTCGGCCCCGCCTTTGTCGGCCTGTGCGGGCTGGTGACCCTGACGGCCGCTGCGGTCGGCGGCGTGGCGGGCTTTCTGTTCGGCATTCCGCGAATGCTTTCGAACGAGACCTCCGCCGTCTCTGACGGGGTGTCGAGCCAGGAGGCGCAATATGCGCGGTCGAACACAAATCTGGAGCAGATATCCGACTGGCTGACCAAGATCGTGGTGGGCGCCACCCTGGTTCAGATCAACCTGGTCTGGCCAAGCCTGGTCGCGTACGGCTCGGCCTTCGAGTCCCAGATCGTCCGGCTGCCCGGCTTCACGAACTTCAACGGTATCGGCGGCCTGGTTCCCTTGCTGGTCATCCTCGGGTTCACGACCGGCTTCCTGGCGCTCTACCTGCAGACCCGCACCTTCCTGGCGATCCTGTTCGCCCGGACCGAGCATGTGATGAAGGATCCCAAACTGGGTCTGGGCGACCTCGACCTGCTGAAACAGGCGGTCATCAAGATCGCCCTGGAAGGGGAGAAGGCGGAGGTGTCGCCCGCGGCCCGCGAGATCGCCCGCCGCGCCCTCGGCAGCCAGTCGCTCAACGAGGGGGACGTGGACGCCCTGCGTCAGCGCGGCTTCGCCCAGGTCGTCATGGGGCTGACGGCCGAAGGGGCCACGACGTTGAAGAAGATCTATGAGCAGACGGGCGATGAGGAAATCGGTCGGATCGCCTCGCGGCTGCTGGCGCGCACGAACCGGCCGGGCGAGGCCAAGGACATGCTTCCGACCAAGGCCCTGCCTGCGGCCGACGCGGTCCTGTCGGAAGCGGACGCGGATTTCTGGCTGACCAGGATGTTCGTCTCGCTCTACGACGCCCCGCCTCTGGGCTTCAATGAATCGCTCCGGATCGGCGAGAGTCTGGCGGGCCAGGCCGTCGTGCTCAACACGCCAAAGCGGCGGGGCCGCCTCGCGGTCTATACGGCGGCCGCCCTGGGCCAGTGCTATGCGTTCCCCTCGACCATCGAGGGCGAGCCCGACCGTCCGGCGATCCGCGATCGCGCCTATCAGAACGTGCAGGAGGCCCTGACCGCGGACCCCGCCACGCGCAGCCTCCTCAAGAACATGCTGCTGGGAGAGGGCGAGGACGACGATCTGATCGTCTTCCGCAACGACGAGGCGTTCGCAAAGCTGATCCTCGAAGGATAGCGCCCAGCTTCATCCATGCGCGGTCTGTGTGCCGGTAAAAGGTTGAGCTCCTCAGCGCCCGCCGGCGGACCGGCGTCTGGCGACTGAAGGAATGGCGGAGAGGGTGGGATTCGAACCCACGGTACCCTTCCAGGCACGCCGCATTTCGAGTGCGGTACATTCGACCACTCTGCCACCTCTCCGCGGGGCCGTAAGTACGCTTGGTCGAAGCGAGGGGCTTCTCTAGTCGGACAGGGCGTGCGCCGCAAGCGGGTACTGACGATTTTCTCGCAGGGGCCCGAACCCGCCGGAACTAGCGCTGGGCGGGGAGGGCGAGGCCGGGGGCGTGGCCGTCGTTGGGGCCGCCTTCGCGGTCGGCGCCGGTGAAGCGGAAGAGCTCGGCGGGGCGGCCGCCGGTGGCGGCGCTGAGGCGGCCGGTGGCCTCGACCAGGCCCGTGCGCTCGACCCCTCGGCGGAAGTTCTGCTTGTGCAGGGGCAGGCCGGCGACGGCCTCGGCGGCGGACTGGAGGCCGGACAGGGTGAAGGTCTCAGGCGCCAGTTCGAACAGGACAGGGCGGTACTTGAGCTTGGAGCGCAGGCGGCCGAGGCCCGTGGCGAGGATGCGGCGGTGGTCGGAGGCCATGGCCAGGCCGGGGAGGGCGGCGGCCGAGGCCGTGCGACCCGCGTCCCGGGCGGCCTCGGGGACCAGTCCGGCCTCGTAGAGCAGCTCATAGCGCTCCAGCACCCGTTCCTCGTTCCAGCGGGCGCCGGGGGTCAGGGCGAACAGGCCTTCGGCGCGGGCGAGGCGGCGGGCGTCGGCGCCGGCCCAGTCGCGTAAGGAGCCGGCGATCAGGGCGCGGGCGGGGTCCTTCGGATCGCGGCGGTCCTCCCAGGGGAAGGCGTCGAGCACGGGGGTCCAGTGAGCCTCGGCGGCGTCGGCGCCGGCGGCCTCGCGTGTCAGGGCCAGATAGCCGACCGAGATCTCGCGGGCCCGGTCGGGGCCGGGGGCGGCGCGGGGGCTTTCGCGGCCCGCGTCGCCGAAGGTGTAGAGCTGCTCGACAAAGCCGGGGCGGAAACCGGTCTGGGCGGTGACGAAGGCGCGCAGGGACAGCTCGAAGGTGCGGTCATGGGCCGGATCGAAGGGGCCCGACGGCAGGGCTGTGGCCTCGCCCGCACCGGTGGTCAGGACGCACAGCCGCCCGCCGCGCGGCGGATCGCGCAGGGCCATGACGACCGCCGAAAGGCTGATCCTGACGCCGTGTTCCCCCCCGAAGGCCATGGCTACTCCGTATGCCAGGCGTCGGGGGCGGGCATGATGCCGACGGCCTCGCCGAGGACGCGGAAGCGCTCGAGATAGCGGGCCTGGGCGATCGGTGCGGGCAGGGGATCGATGGTCAGGTCGTAGCCCGCCGGCGGGGCGCCGAAGATCTTGAGCGACTCGGCTCGGCCGAAGCCGGCCAGCTGGGTCGCCTCGAAGAAGGCGCAGGCCCGATCGGCCTTCTTGATCAGGGTCTTGATGGCCACGGGCGACTTGGGCGGCAGGCCGAAGCGGACGTGGATGGCGTCCTCCAGCCGGGCCTCGAAGGCCTTGTAGCTGACCCCGAGCGCCGCCTTGAAGGGGGAGATCATGTCGCCGATGACGTACTCGGAGGCGTCATGCAGCAGGGCGGCCAGACGCCATTTGGGGTCGAGATCCGGCTTCATATGGACCGCGATCTCCTCGACCACGCAGGAGTGCTGGGCGACCGAGAAGGCGTGCTCGCCGATGGTCTGACCATTCCAGCGGGCGACGCGGGCCAGGCCGTGGGCGATGTCCTCGATCTCGATGTCGAACGGCGAGGGATCGAGCAGGTCGAGGCGGCGACCGGACAGCATGCGCTGCCAGGCTCGGGGTGCGTTCTTCGAGGTCGGGTCGGCCAAGTCGTTGATCCTGCTGTCGGCAGGTCAGGTGACCCATTGCGGCGGCGCGATCAAGTCCGGCGAGGCGCTTTGGGCCTCTATTCGCCGACGTTGAGGGTCACCAGCTCCTTGGCGTCGTCGAAGACGCCATCGGCGTTACGCTCACGCGAACGGACGGTGGCCACGACGATCGGGCCGGTGCGGGGGCCGCGCGCCTCATAGCCGACCGTGCGCCAGCCGTTCGGAGAGGCGCGGCTGTCGGTCAGGAGATAGGTCTGGCGGATGGCCTCGCCGGGCGCGCGGGTGCGGATCTCGGCGGAGTCGTCGCGCGCCTTGAAGCTGACCGCCTGCTCGCCCTCGCCGGTCGTCACATGGCCGTTGACCGAGGCGTCGCCGTCGTTGGCGTGGATGACGATGCCGCCGATGCGGACGTCGGCCTTGTCGCCGTCGGCCTCGACATGGATGCCGGGCATATGGACCGAGGCGCGGTCGCCCTCGGCGTCGACCTTCATGCCGGGGGCGGTGATGTGGGCGCTGTCGGCGCCGTTGGCGCGAGCGTCGGCCTCGGCTTCAGCCCGGGCGGATTCGGCCTCGGCGCGTGCGGACTCGGCGTCCGCACGGGCTGCATCGGCGTCGGCCCGTGCGGCGTCGGCGGCGGACCGGCTGATGTCGGCCGCGGTCTGGGGCATGACCGCCAGCAGGCCGGCCTCGAAGCGTTTGAGGATGGGATCGGCGCCGTCGTCGCCGAGGGTGACGAGGTGGAGCTCGACCTCGGCCCCGCGCGGGCCGGTGTAGGTGCAGACCGCGCCGTCAGCGCGCGCCGAGCCCTTGCGGGTCAGGGAGCCCAGGCTGTCCGGGCACTGCAGGGCGTCCACGACCTTGAGCACGCCCTTGGCGTCCGAGCTGGAGCGGGTGGTCGAGATGCGGACGCCGTCGTTGTCGCCACAGGCGGTCAGGGCCAGGCTCAGGGCCAGGGTTGGGGCCAGCAGGGCGGCGCGGGCGACGAGTGTGGGCAGGCGCATCGAAAGGGTCCTCTTCACACGTCTATCCTGCGCGGAACGCCGGCGCATTCCAGTGAAATCGCGGTAATCGGAATGGCCAAACCTGTCCGTTCGCGTGTCAGGCATGAAATGCGAAAGGTTCTCAAGAGCCCGGACGAGCGCCTTCGCGGCGGTTGAGGAACGCCAGCCGTTCGAACAGGTGAACATCCTGCTCGTTCTTCAACAGGGCCCCGTGCAGCGGCGGGATCAACTTGTTGGGCGTCTTCTCGCGCAGGGTCTCGGGGTCGATATCCTCGACCATCAACAGCTTGAGCCAGTCGAGGAGTTCGGAGGTCGAGGGCTTCTTCTTCAGGCCCGGCGTGTCGCGGATCTCATAGAAGGTCTTGAGGGCCTCGGAGACCAGGCGTTGCTTGATGCCCGGGAAGTGGACCTCGATGATCGACCGCATGGTCTGATCGTCGGGGAAGCGGATGTAGTGGAAGAAGCAGCGGCGCAGGAAGGCGTCGGGCAGCTCCTTCTCGTTGTTCGAGGTGATGACCACGACTGGGCGAACCTCGGCGCGGATCGTCTCGTCAGTCTCCTGGACGTAGAACTCCATGCGGTCGAGTTCCTGGAGCAGGTCGTTGGGGAACTCGATATCGGCCTTGTCGATCTCGTCGATCAGCAGGACGGGGCGGACGGGGGAGGTGAAGGCCTCCCACAGCTTGCCCTTCTTCAGATAGTTGCGGACGTCGTGGACCCGCTCCTCGCCGAGCTGGGAATCCCTGAGGCGGCTGACGGCGTCGTATTCATAGAGGCCGTTGTGGGCCTTGGTGGTCGACTTGACGTGCCAGGTGATCAGGGGGGCGTTGAGCGCCCGCGCCATCTCATAGGCCAGGACCGTCTTGCCGGTGCCGGGCTCGCCCTTGATCAGCAGGGGGCGCTGCAGGGCGACCGAGGCGTTGACCGCGACCTTGAGGTCGTCGGTGGCGATATAGTTCGAGGTGCCCTCGAACCGGTCGGTCGGCTGGGTCATGCGCTGGCTCCGGTCAGTCCCGATGACGCCTAGCGCCGAAGCAGGGGGTTAACAACGATAAGGTTCGAGCGAGCGGGAGCGTGGCACGCGGAAAAAAGTTTTGCACTCCGAGTGCAATTCGCAGGCGGGGTGGGAGTTTCGGGGTGGAGATGGTTGAAAGGGCTGGGCTTTAATTTGGATGCACCGGGTGCATCGATTGCACTCGCGCGCAAACGGGGTGTGGCTGCCGAGCGTTTGGAATGGCGATGTCAAAGACCCGGAGACGGGGAGTGTAGGCCGGGGTTTGACGATGCTGGGCCGAATGGGGGCGGGGATTGGGAAGGGGTTGGAAAGGCGAGGGATTGTGACGGGGAGGATGCGAGGTCGGCGTTTCCTCACTACGCGCAGCGTGGGGAGGTGGCTCGGAGCGTAGCGGAGAGACGGAGGGGGTTCTGACGGCGGTGGGATTTGTTCGGATGTGGGCTGAAGAGCCCCCTCCGTCACGGCGCTGAAGGAGCGCCGCGCCACCTCCCCATCGCAAGGGCGATGGGGAGGATACTCACCTGTCGTCAGGTAATCCGCTTGACCGAGACCGGGTCGCTGGCGGGGAAGGTTTCCTCGATGCCTTCGTCTACGAGGGCTTCCTGACGGTCTTCGGCGAGGGAAAGGGCGTCCTTTAGCTGGTCGGGCTTGCCCTTCTGCGGGGCGGCGCGACGGGCGTGGGGGACCTGGGTGTCGCAGTCCTGCTTGGCTTTTTCGATGTCGCTCATCGGATTTGCTCCTGTTGTTGCGCGCCGTCCGGGCCGTAGCCGAGGTCGTCGATGTCGTCGTCGGAGAGGGTCTTGGCCTCCCAGTGGGCGGCGCTGGCCTGGGCCCCGCGCTCGTTCTCCATGAGGCCCGAATAGACGAGTTCGACCTCGTCCTCGCCGCGCAGGCCGTCGCTTTCGGCGTCGATCTGGTTCACGCGCTCGCGGTCTGCGCCGAGGATGGCGTCGGCCTCCGCCTCGATGCCCGAGGCGCCCAGTTCGTCGTCGATGTCCTGATCGTCCTCGTCGAAATCGTCTTCGTCGGCGTCGCCCTCGGCCTGGGTGACGTCCAGGACGTCGTCGGCTTCATCGAGCAGGAACTCGCCGTCGCCCTCGTCGTCGAGATGGGTCTCGTCGAAGGTTTCGGACTGGTCCTGTTCGTCGCGGCCGTCATCGAGATCGGGCATGGTTCGCCTCCCTGTGTGTTCACAGGGGAGAACGTTCGGCCTAGCGCGGCTGTTCCGTCAGAAGCCGGACTTAACGACCTCATCCAGCGCCGCCCGGACTTCGGCAATGGCGCGGGGCCAGCCGTCGAAGCCGCCGGTCGCGAAGGTTCGGACGCGCGGATAGAAGGGATAGCGGTCGGTCGCCAGCAGGTGCCAGTCGTCCGGGGCGTGGATCAGCCAGGTCCGGGCGCCCGAGGCCGCGGCCATGTTTGTGCCGGCGATGCCCGGGCCGATGACGAGGTCGAGGGCGTTGGACAGGGCGGCCAGGTCGTCGAGGTCGTCCTTGAGGTTGATCGGCGGGGTCCAGATCTTCGCTCCCGCGGCCTCGGCCGCCGCCAGGTCGTCGGAGACGTCGCCGCACTGGAGATTGACCATGACGCAGCCCGGGGCGGTCAGGACGGGCGCCCAACGCTCGAAATTGGAGAAGTAGCGGGCGCGGACCCCTGTCAGGACCGAGCTCTTCCAGTGCAGGCCGACCTTGAGGCCGGGGCCGAGCTTCTCCAGCTCCGCCTTCCAGTGGGCGACCTTGGCCGCGTCGGGCACGAGGTAGCCGTCGCGATCGGGGAAGTCGGAGATGTCCTGGCGATAGACGGCCGCGAGGCTGGCCATGGGGACCCAGCAGTCGGCCTTGCCGCCGTCGGGGCCTTCCTGCTCGGCGATGTCTTCCATGAAGGGGACGAAGCGGGTCAGGCGGCCTTCGAGGCGGACGGCGCGGTGGCCGCCGACGACGGCGGTGGGGAAGGTGCGCTGATAGAGATCGACGAGGCGCGGCTCGACGGCGATGAAGACCTTGCCGGTCGGGCCCACGGCCTCGACGATGTCGGGCAGGACCGTGCCGAAGACCATTTCGTCGGCGATGCCCTGTTCCCCGACGACCAGCAGACGCTTGCCGGTGATGTCCTGGGTCTTCGGATCCCAGCGCGGGCAGTCGACGAGAACGTGCATGGCCTCGGTCAGATCGGGGTCGAGGCGGATCTCATAGGTCTCGAAGCCTTCCTTGAGCCGCCCCATGCCCATCAGGGTCAGGGCCTTGGCCATGGTCATCATGGCCGCCTCATAGGGGCCTTCCGCACCGGGAATGGCGGCGTCGAGGTCTTCCAGCGCGCCTTCGTGGTCGCCGAGCGGCTGGCGGGCGTTGGCGCGGTTGTAGCGGGCCTTGGCGAAGGCCGGGTCGATGCGCAGGGCCTCGTCGAAGAAGGTCATCGACTGGCTCATCTGGCCCTGGTCGCTGAGCACGGTGCCGAGGGTGTTCCACAGCGTCGGCTCGGTCGGCTCGATCTGGATCAGGTCACGCAGGACGTCGATAGCGTCGTCGTAGCGCTTCTGGTCGCGATAGACGCAGGCCAGGTTGTTGGTGCCCTCGATATGGCCGGGGTTGGCGTTGAGGAATTTCAGAAGCAGCTTCTCGGCGATCTCCAGATGGCCGAGGCGCTGGGCGAGGCGGCCCAGGTCGTGGGCGATGTCGGGGTTTTCGGGGTTGAGCGTCAGCGCCGCCTCATAGGCGGTCAGGGCGTGGGACAGATGGCCGCCCTTTTCCCGACAGATGGCCAAAACGTGCCAGGCGAGGGCGTTGCGTTCGTCGGTCTTGAGCACCTGCAGGGCGCGGTTGGCGCCGCCGTCGTAGTCGCCCATACGGACGGCGGCGAGGGCGGCCTTGAGGGTCTCGATCGCCTTCTTCTGGGCCTTGATCGATGTGCGGTCGCCGGCGAGCGCCTTCGACAGGCGCCGGATCGCCTCGGGCGAGGCGGCGTCGCCGGCCGCGCCCTGGGCGACGGGCATCAGGGCGTGGGCTTCTTCCTCGGGAGCAGAAGGATCGGCGGCGAGTACGGGCATGGAAAATCGTGCGCTGCGGGACCGGAAATCGGCCCTCGGTACGTAGATTGGCCGCAAGGCTCACAAGGGATAGTTAACTACGTCCGTTTAACCTGTGTTCGCCCTCATCCGTTACGGAGATCATGCGGGCGAGATTGGGGACCTGCCGGATGCCTTTAAAACTGTCACTGAAGCCGGGTGAGAAGTTCGTCCTGAACGGGGCCGTCGTGCAGAACGGCGACCGTCGCGGCGTGCTGATCCTCCAGAACAAGGCCTCGGTGCTGCGTGAGAAGGACATCATGCAGCTGGAGGAAGTCACCACCCCCGCAAAACGCATCTATTTCCCGGTCATGATGATGTACCTGGACGAGACGTCGGCCCCCAAGGTCTACGACGAGTTCGTGCGGCGCGTGACCGAGTTCATGGGCGCCACGCGCAATCCGGAAGCGATGCAGGACTGCGTCGACGCCTCCAAGCACGTGATGGCCCGCGAATACTACAAGGCCCTGATGTCCGCCCGGAAACTGGTGGACTACGAAGACCAGGTAACAAAGGCTGAGTGATGCTTCAGGCGTACAAGCAGGCGGCCACGCGGGCCGAATCCCCGCGTGAAATGGAATACCGCCTGTTCGGTCAGGTGACGCGGGCGCTGATGCAGGCTTCGGCCGCCGACCCGTCGGATGTCGCCACGCGCATCGACGCCCTGGACTGGAACCGCCGGCTGTGGTCGACCCTGGCCACCGACTGCGCCGACCCCGGCAACGCCATGCCCATGGCCCTGCGCGCCCAGATCATCTCGATCAGCATCTTCGTGGGCAAGCACTCGTCCGTCGTGATGCGCGGCGAGGACGACTTCGAGGTCCTGATCGACATCAACCGTTCGATCATGCAGGGCCTGAACCAAGGCATGCAGCAGGCCGCCTGAGCCAGCCTTCCGGGGCGGAGTTTTCCGCCCGGCAAATCCTGACCGGTCCCCGGCGCAACATGCCGGGTTAACCATACAGAGCTGAAGCAAACCCTTGATTTTACACAAGGCCAGACCCGCAAGGTCTGGCCTTTGTCTTGCGTGTGCCCTTCCGAGCCAAGAACCGGCTCGACGGCCAGAAGGCCGTTTTCTCCCCGACCAGAATGGAAGGACACCCCCATGGCCAACTCGGTCAATACGAACCCTGGCGCGCTCATTGCGCTTCAGAACCTGAACGCGACCAACGCCCAACTGGCGACCACGCAATCCCGCATCAACACGGGCAAGAAGGTCGCCAGCGTGAAGGATAACGGCGCCATCTGGGCTATCGCCCAGGGACAGCGTGCCGATATCTCGGCTCTGGGAGCGGTGAAATCCTCGCTCGACCGCGGCGCGTCCGCTGTCGACGTTTCGCTGGCTGCGGGCGAGTCGGTCTCTGACCTCTTGCTCCAACTGAAGGAGAAGGCACTGGCGGCGACTGACAAGTCGCTGTCGACGGCGTCCAGAAGCGCGCTGAACGAAGACTTCAAGGCCATCCGCGACCAGATCACCACGGTCACCAACAACGCCGACTTCAACGGGATCAACCTGATCAAGACCGGCGCGACGGGTTTCCAGGCCCTGGCCAATGCGAATGGCACCGCGACCCTGACCGTCAAGCCGGAAGTCCTGGCGCTGGGGTCCACGAACGTCACCGTCACCGCGACGACCACCATCGGTACCGCGACCCAGGCCACCTCGGCCCTGGCTCTGGTCACCGCCTCCATCGACAAGGTCTCGGGCGCCCTGGCGCGTCTGGGTACGGCGTCGAAGGCCGTTTCCACCCATGCGACGTTCGTCGGCAAGCTGTCGGACGCGCTGGAAGCGGGTGTGGGTAACCTGGTCGACGCCGATCTGGCGAAGGAAAGCGCCACGCTTCAAGCCCTGCAGACGAAGCAGCAGCTGGGAGCCCAGGCTCTGTCCATCGCCAACCAGGCGCCGCAAATCCTGACGTCGCTGTTCCGCAACTAAGGATGCGTTCAGGGATCAAGCGCCGGAGGGGGAAACCTCTCCGGCGCTTCCTTTTTTGTAAGGGGAGCGGCTTCGCCGCCGCGCTACCGCTCGCGCCGCGGGCGCTCGCTACTTGAGCGCGAGGCTGGCTGATCAGACCCCGACGACGACCAGCCAGCCGAAGACGGGCAGGGCGGTGACCGCGAGGGTGATCAGCGAGATCCAGCCGGGCACCGGCCGGGCCTTCGTCGAGATGGCCCAGACGATCAGCCACAGGCCGGCCAGGACGACGTGGATGCCCAGCCATTGGCGTGGCAGCAGCCAGAAGAACAGGGGGCCGGTCGCCATCTCCACGACGACGCCGGCCAGGGCGATGATCACCAGGGCGAGGGCGTAGCCGCCGCCTTCGTTCACGTGGGCGTGGTGATGCGCGACCCGCATCGGGAGCCTCGGGATTGCCTCGAACCCGGAGGTTATCGCGCCAGGGTCCGGCGCCGGACATCGGGCCAAACCCCATCAGGAGGGCGAGGGCTATCCGGCGATCTCGTCGCGTATCGCGTCGGGGACATTGACCCATACGGTCCGGGCCGTGGGTTTGAGCTGCACGCCATACTCCCCGAGGACCGCCGAGACGATCTGCCGAAACCATTTGGGATATGTGGCCTGGCGGGGCGTGGGGCTGTGCAGGCATTCGAGTTTCGCATCCCAGCCGACTTCGGCCGCCGCTCGATAGATGTGCTCGAACCTTGTGGACTCCGGCGTGACGCACAGGCGGCCGTCCTGATCGATTTCAACCCGTGTGATGGCCTCTTCGAGCATTGCGCGACCCTGACGTCTTCGATGCGAAGGCGGCCCGCTTGACGACCGCCTGATCGAGTCCCACCTTCACCTTCCCTGTTAGCAGCGAAAGGAGGTGATCAAGTGATCTCATTGTCCCAAACCCGTACGGTGACCGAAGCTTGGTCCTCCCACGAGGTCCGGGTCTGATAACTCCTTCGCGCGCGGACGGCCTTCGGGCCGGCTGAACGCAAGTAGCAGACTGGTTTAGGTCAGGCCGTACGCGGTCAGACAATGAGGGCCGTCGGGGCAACCCGGCGGCCCTTTTTGTTTTGGGCGCTATCGCTCGCGCCGCGGGCGCTCGCTGCTTGAGCGCGGGGAGTCGTGGCGGTCTACCCGAACAGCCCCGTGAACCAGCCCGGGATGTGAGCGAACCAGCCCGCGATGTGGGCCAGCCAGCTGGCGGCGTGGTTGGCGGCCTCGACGGCGGTGCGCCAGATCAGGGCCAGATAGGCGGCGGTGGCCAGGGTGCCGAGGATGCCGAGCAGGACCGCGACCCCATCCTTCTGCATCACGCCCAGGGCGAAGAATATCAGGCCGAGCGCCGGCAGGAGGTCGCCGAGCGGCACCGGCAGGGCCATGACCACGGCTAGGAGCACACAGGTCAGGCCCATCAGGATCTCGCTGACGGCGCCGGTCAGGAAGGTCAGGCGCGGGCGCGTCAGGTTCTCGACGCGGCGGATCGGGCCGATGACCTTGGAGACGGCGGTGCGGTAAGCGGCGCGACTGACCGAGACGCGCAGGGCCCAGCGCGGCAGCCAGACCTCGTTGCGTTGAAATGTCAGTTCGGCGGCCAGAAGGATGATGGGCATGGCGAAGACGGCCTTGCCCCCCGGAGGCCAGGGGAAGAGGGCCATCAACGACAGGACCAGGATCAGGGCGCCCAGGCCCCGGTCGCCGAAGGCTTCGACCACCTCGCCCAGCGTCAGGGTCGGACCCTCCGCCACGCCCAGCGCTTCCAGCACCTGGGAGAAGGTGCGTTGGTTGTCGGAAGAGGCGTGAACCAGAGACATCGTCGGCCGATCAGCGGCCCCATGCGGCCCCGGGGTGATGTAGTCGGCGGCGGAGCCCGGCGCCAGCGCTGACACAGAGTGTTACGGCGATTTCAGGTTGTCGAACGCCGGTCGTAATGTGGGAGCGCTATTTGGCCGCGACGTGCTCGGGCTTGCCCTTGCGTTTGGTGTGGGCGAACTCTTCGAGCTGCTTCTCGGTCATGGACTCGACCATCGATTTTGAGGCGCCCTTGAGCTTCGATTTCGGCGTCTCGCCACGCTTGGCCGACAGGGCTGCGCCGGCGGCCTTCTGCTGGGCGGCGGATTTGGCGGGCATGGGAAACTCCTCTTTCGAGGAGGTTCAACGATGGGGAGCAGGCCGCGTTCCCGAAGGGATGTCGCGGTCTATTCCTCTTCCGTGCGGCCCCAGCGGCGGTACAGGTTGTAGGCCGAGACGCCGACGCAGGCGGCGCCGACGACAGCCAGGACCACGGCGATCAGGATCGTGCCGTCGCCGCCGGCGCTGTCGTCCGCGGCGCGGCGGAAGGCGGCCATGGACATGCCGAACGACACCAGGCCGAAGCCGCCCATGACGCCGTAGGCGGCCAGTTCGCCCCAGGGGATCTGGGCCGGAGGCGTGTCTTCAACGACTTCGTGGCGCAGGATGTTGCCGGGCGCCAGGCGAAGGGAGCCGTCGTCCTCGAACAGGGCCGGGGCGTCGTCGCCCGAGTGTTCGCCCTGCGGCCAGACCAGGCGCGGGGAGGCGAAGACCTCGGTCTCGGGCGATCCGTTGAGCACCAGAAGCTCGCCGTCGGTGCGGGGCTCGCTGGTCGCGCTGATCGCGGCGGGCCAGGGATCGGGCGTCGGCTGTGCTGCCGGAGGCGTCCCGAAGACGGGGACTTCAAGCGCGGGCTGAGGCGCAGCCGCCTCGAAAGGCGAGGGTTGGGGCGCGACGTCAGCCGGGGCAGGGGGAGCGACGAGCGCGAACGGATTCGGCTCAGCCTCGCTCGGGGCTGTTTCAATCGGGGCCGTTTCCGCGGGGGCAGGCTCCGGGAAGGGAGAGGTCGCAAACGGGTTCTGGGCGAAGGGCTCGACCGGGGGGATGTCGCCCTTCGGGGCCTCGCCGACATACCAGGGCGCGGCGGTGGGCGCAGGCGCCGGCTCGGCGGGCGAGGCGTCCGCGGCGGGCTCGACCCCGGTCGCCACGGGGGTCTCGATGGCGGCTTCCGCAGGAACGGGCTCCGTCGGCGTGGCCTCGGTGGGGGCGACCTCAGTCGGGGCGGCTTCCGCTTGCGGAAGCGCGAACGGGTTGACCTCGGCCTCGGCGACAGGCTCGGGAGCCGCCACGGGAGCGGCTGCGGCCACGGGGGGGAGGAAGGCGTTCGCGAGCGGCGAACGGAGCGATCCGGGCAGGGGGCCGACGATCGAGCCGGCATAGGCCGAATAGCGCTGCATCGGCAGGTTGGCGGCGAAGCCGCCGGGAGCCGGGGCGGGCCGGGGAGCCGGGGCGGGCTCTTCGGCGGCGACTTCGACGGCCTCGGATGGAGCGGGTGCGGCTTCCACGGCTTCCACGGGCGCTTCGGGTTCGGCCGCAACGGCTGCGACGGGCGCCGTTTCGGCGGGGGGCGTATCGAGCGACGGCGCTTCGACCTCGGCCGCTTCCGCCTCAGCCGGCTCAGCCGGCTCGGCCTGATGCAGGACCGGGGCGGGATCGGCCAGCAGGGCGGCGACGGCGGCGTGACGCGCGCTCTGCTCGGCTTCTTGTTCGGGCTCCTGAACCGCTTCCTGGGCCAGATCGGGGGCGAGGTATTCGGCCGGGACCTCGGCTTCGACCGGGGCGACGGGCGTCGGGACGGGCGGCTCGACCGGCCCGCGGTAGGGCGGCGGCAGCGGGGCGGCCAGCAGGTCGGCCAGGGCGACCGGAGCGCCCGGATTGGCGACGAACAGGGCCCGTTCGGCGGCGCGGCGGCGCAGGGCGGTCTCGGCGAGGACCGGTTCGGGCCAGCCGATCATGGCGTCGGCAGCCTCGCCTGCGAAGCCGGCGTTCAGGCGCGACAGGACGTCGGAGGACTGGAAGCGGTCGACGCCGACCGAGAAGGCGAAGCTGGCCAGGGCGTCGAACTGGTGCTGGTTCAGGGCGGCGGAAACGCCCTCGTTGACGGCCTTGGCGACGGGGATCAGGTCGTACTGCAGCAGCAGTTCGGCGTCGGTCTCGCTTACCGTGGCGCCTTCACGGGCCGACAGGGTGTGGCCATAGCCGATCACCCACTGGCCGTCCTCGCGGCGGATTGCTCGAGGGCGGAAGCCCTCGAAGCTCTTGATCAGAATGACCCCCTCCCGGGAGATCTTCAGGCGCTGGATGACGGCTTCGGACACGGAATGACCCAAATCGAGACAGGCGGGCTCGCCCTGTCGGAGAGGGAGCAAGCACCGCGCCGCAACATTGCCGCACTGCGGCGCCGTTCGAAACCGGATTCCACCCCCGGGCGGTCTGTTAACCGTGATGTCCGGTGGGTCGTTTCTACAGGAGAACGATGGTCGCCAGTCCGAGGAAGATCAGGAAGCCGAAGAAGTCGGTCGTGGCGGTGACGAAGACGGCCGAGGAGACGGCCGGGTCGAACTTCAGCTTGGACAGGGTCACGGGGGTCAGGACCCCGACCGAGGCCGCGACCAGCAGGTTGAGCACCATGGCCGCGCCGATGACCAGGCCGATGCGCCAGTCCTCGTCACGGAACCAGAAGCCGGCGACCACGCCGATCAGGGGCGCCAGGACCAGGCCGTTGGCCAGGCCCACGACCAGTTCGCGCCAGAAGGTGCGCGTGGCGTTGGCCGAGTTCAGCTCGCGCGTGGCCAGGGCGCGGACGGTGACGGTCAGGGCCTGGGTGCCGGCGTTGCCGCCGATGGCCGAGACGATGGGCATCAGGACCGCCAGGGCGACGATCTGCTGGATGGTGGCCTCGAACAGGCCGATGACGCTGGCGCCGAGCGCCGCCGTGGCCAGGTTGATGGCCAGCCACGGCACGCGGCCGCGCACGATCTCCAGCACCGAGGAGCCACGGTCCTCGTCGGACACACCGGCCAGACGCAGGATGTCCTCGCGGTTCTCTTCCTGAATGATGTTGACGATGTCATCGACGGTGATCTGGCCCACCAGCCGGCCGGCCGCGTCGATGACCGGGGCCGAGATCAGGTGGTATTTCTCGAAGATGTAGGCGACCTCTTCCTGATCCTGATCGACGGCGATCTCGTTGATCGGCTCCATCAGGTCGGTGAGTTTCGCGGTGCGCGGCGCGCGCAGCAGCTGGCTGATCGGCAGGCCGCCGACCGGCTTGTTCATCGGATCGACGACATAGATGTCGAAGAAGAGCTCGGGCAGGTCGTCGCTCTGGCGGCGGATGTGGTCGATGGTGTCGCCCACGTTCCAGAAGGCGGGCGCGGCCATGACCTCGCGCTGCATCAGGCGGCCGGCGGAGTCTTCCTCGTAACCCAGGGAGCTTTCGATGGCGGCGCGGTCGCCGGCCGGCATGGCCGACAGGACCTTCTCGCGCTGGTCGTCCTCCAGATCCTCGACAACGGCGGCGGCGTCATCGGAATCCAGTTCCTGCAGGGCCTCGGCCAGGGTCAGGTGGGGGACGCGCTCCAGCACCTCCTCGCGGATGCCGTCGTCGAGCTCGGGCAGGGTGTCGGCCAGCAGCTCGGGCGGCAGCCACAGCATGATGACCGCGCGCAGCTCGGGATTCAGATAGCCCATCAGGTCGGCGACGTCGGCCGGGTGCAGGTCCTCGAGCAGGGAGCGCAGCCGCATGCCGTCGCCCTCGTCGGCGGCGTCGGCGACCTTTTCGACGAAGGCCGGGGTCAGGACGTAGTCCTCGTCCAGCGCTTCATGATCTTCGGTGATGAACTCGGGATCGAGAGTGGCGGTTTTGTCGCTCACGCGGGGGCCTCCCTCTCGATGTGAATCAGCCGGTTGCGCCGATATCTATCCCTTGTACGGAATCGGCTCGAAACCAATCCCGTTTTTGTGTGTCACGCGCCCTGACAGCGAAACTGGTAGGGTTTCGCCCGGCGTGTGATCGATGGTGCGGTCGAGAAGACTCGAACTTCCACGGGTTGCCCCACAGCGACCTCAACGCTGCGCGTCTACCAATTCCGCCACGACCGCTCGCATCGGAGCGGGGCTGATAACGGAAGCCGACAAGAAAGGGAAGCGCCAGTTTGCACATCCTTTCTCAGGAAGTTTGTCGCAAGACTGGCTCCCCTGAGGCGGGCAGGCCCTTGCGGGTTCTGAAACGTTCATATCATAAGCGAAAACGGGGCGCCGCGGCGCCGGGGCTGTGGGGATAGGTCATGGATACGAAGCCGAGCGGCGGTGACGCCAAACGCAGGCGGCGCCGGAGCGGCGAACGCAGCGGTCGCGGCCTGACCACGGCCAGTTCCGTCATTCAGCATCCTGCGATCAGCAAGTTCGCGCCCATCGTCATGGGCGCCGGGGCGGCTCTCTATGTCGTGGCGTCGGCCGGCTGGATCTATCATTCGGCCATGATGACGGACGTGCTGTGGCGCGGCATGACCAAGACCGACACCCGCTATATCCTCGGATCGCCCGCCAAGGAGGGCGCCAGCCAGTGGGTCTATAACCGCGGCGAGACGACCCTGACGCTGAACTACGACAGCCGCGACCAGTCTGACGCCATCCTCTGCTACACCACGGGATCGAGCCGGGGCGCCTGTCCGGACTTCCAGAGCGTCGGGATCAACGACACCGAAGACGCGATCTGGACGGCGTTCGGCAAGCCGGACATGCAGCGCTACTACGGCGACACCAAGGTGATCGCCTACAGCGGTCTGGGCGTGCAGTTCACGATGGAGCGGTTCACGGTCAAGGGCATCGGCTTCGTGCCGATCAGCCGTCCCGATCTGACCGTCTTCCAGATCGCCCGGGCCATGCTGCCCTGATCACTGCGATCTGACTGTCGCCACAAAAGCAGACGGCGTCGGACCCGGTCCGACGCCGTTTTCGTATGCGGCTCAGTTGGTGTTGCGACGGACCACGTCGTAGCGCAGCCACAGCAGCGAGGCGACGCCGAAGAGGAACGGGGACCAGAGGTCGAAGACGTTCAGCCCGGCCCGGATCATGCCCGTGGTCACGGCGAGGACCAGGAAGGTCACGGCGTGGACGCCGACCAGACCCCAGAGCTGCCGGCGCGTGCCGGTCAGGCGAATGATCAGCCGCGTGATCCAGTAGGTCAGGATCACCGCGCCGACAAACAGCCACAGATAGTTCACTTCGGCGCTCCCCAGGCCCTGGATACGCGCGGGCGGAGGTCTCTCCGGTCCACTGGCGATCCAAACTCGTTTTCAGTCTCTAGAATAAATTGCCGCAGTGCAGAAGACGCTACCGCTGCGAGGCGAACGGCAAGGTTAACCGGCCTGTCGCGCCACGGGTTCAGGCGGCCCCCGCCATGAAATCATAGACGTCGGCGGGACGGGTCACGGTGATGGCGATCCGGTCCTCGCGGATCTCGATCTCGCCGCGCGCGACCGGGTGGTTGTTGGCCAGGATCCAGACCTCGTCATGCTCGGACGCGTCGAGCGGAATCACCGCGCCGCGGCCCATCTTGAGCAGTTGCGACATGGGCAGGACCGAACGGCCCAGCACCACGGAAATCTCGACGTCGACGGAATCGATCTGGCTCAAGGGGTACTCTTTAATCCTCGGGACGCGCAGGAGGAGGTCTTGCGCGCACGCGTTGGCGCACACATTGAGTCCGTCATGCTTGCCGACCCGTTAAATCCCGCCCGTTCCCCGACCGATTCGGTTGTTTTCCGGCCCGATGGACCACCGGTCGAATGGGCGGTGGCGTCCGGCCATGTCGACTACGAGCCGGCGGTGGCGGCGATGGAGGCCCGGGTCGCGGCGATCGCGGCCGGAGAAGCGCCGGAGCTGATCTGGCTGCTGGAGCATCCGCCGCTCTATACGGCGGGCGTTTCGTCGAAGGACGACGACCTGCTGGACGCGGGCCGCTTCCCTGTGCACCGCACCGGGCGGGGCGGGCAGTTCACCTACCATGGGCCCGGCCAGAGAGTGGCCTATGTGATGCTGGACCTGAACCGGCGCGGCCGCGACGTTCGGGCCCTGGTGCGCGGGCTGGAGGACTGGATCATCGGCGCCCTGGGCGAATTCGGGGTCGAGGCCGGGGTGCGCGAGGGCCGGGTCGGGGTCTGGGTCGAGCGAAAGGGCGCGGGCTGGTCGCGCGAGGACAAGATCGCCGCCATCGGGGTCAAGGTGCGTCGCTGGGTCACCTTCCACGGCATCAGCCTGAACGTCGAACCCGATCTGGACCATTTCGGCGGGATCGTGCCGTGCGGCATTTCCGAGCATGGCGTCACCAGCCTGCTGGACCTCGGGATCACCGCGTCCATGGACGATGCCGACGCGGCGCTGAAAGCCAGTTTCCAGCGCGTTTTCGGTCCTGTGACCCCGGGGCGGTCACCTGGATGAAACCGGTGCAGGACTGAGACAGTTCTCCCGGTAAAACAGCATGCTGCGTCAAATTGAACATTGTACGCTGAGCGACAAAAGACGGTTAAGACCTTAAGGCGTAGCTTCTCGCCGAAGGGTCGTTTTCGTACCGGAGTCTCCGTCTGATGTTGGACCACGAGGTCAAGATGAGCGCCGCCGGAGAAGCGGACGCCGTCGATGAGGCCGCCAACGATCGCACCTCCGATCTGGACGTTTCGGCCTTCTTCGACGTCTCGCTGGATATGCTGTGCATCCGCGACATGGACGGGCGGCTGATCAAGCTGAGCCGGTCGTGGGAGGACGTGCTGGGCTATTCCCTGGCCGAGCTGGAAGGCGGGCAGATGCTGGCCCTGATCCATCCCGACGACATCGAGATGACGCGAACAGAGATGGCCCGGATCGAGGCGGGCGAACTGGGCGGGGAGCTGTTCGGCATCATCAACCGCTATCGGCGCAAGGATGGCGAATACCGTCAGCTGGAGTGGCGGGCCAAGCGGCGCGGCGACCGGATCTATGGCGTGGCGCGCGACGTCACCGAACGGCTGGCCGCCGAAAACGCCCTGGCCGTGGCCAAGGCCGCCGCCGAGGCCGCCAACCAGGCCAAGAGCGATTTCCTGGCCAATATGAGCCACGAGATCCGCACCCCGCTGAACGGCGTCATCGGCCTGGCCGCCACCCTGGGCCGCAGCGGGCTGGAGCCGCGTCAGAAGGAGATGGTCGATCTGATCGCCCGCTCCGGCGCGACGCTGGAACGGCTGGTGTCCGACATCCTAGATGTGTCCAAGGTCGAATCCGGCCGGATGAACATCGAGATCGCCGCCTTCGACCTGGAGGTCGAACTGGACCCGCTGGTCGAAATGCAGCGGTCCCGGGCCGAGGAAAAGGGGCTGGCCTTCGACGTCCGGATCGGCGCGACGACGCGCGGCGATTTCCTGGGCGACGCCCTGCGCATCAAGCAGGTGCTGATGAACCTGCTGTCCAACGCCATCAAGTTCACCGAACAGGGCGGGGTCTCGCTGGAAATCGGCATCGCCGAGGATACGCCCGGGGCGGGCATGTCAGAGCTGAGCCTGACGGTGCGCGACAGCGGCATCGGCTTCGACGCGGGTTTCGGGGTGTTCGAGCGCTTCAGCCAGGCGGACGGCACGATCACGCGCCGCTTCGGCGGCAGCGGTCTGGGTCTGTCGATCTGCAAATCCCTGGTCGAGCTGATGGGGGGAACCATCGCCGTACAGTCGGCGGTGGGGGAGGGCAGCGCTTTCACCGTCACCGTACCCCTGTCGCGGACCCGCTCGCTGGCCGACTATGACCAACGTGCGCTGGAGGCCCTGGGCGGTCTCGCGAGCGAGGAAGAGGACAGCGGGCTTGGCGCCGGGCTGAGGGTGCTGCTGGCCGAGGACCATCCGGTCAACCAGCGCGTGGTCCAGCTGATCCTGGGCGAATACGGGATCGAGGTCGTCACCGTCGAGAACGGCGCGGACGCCGTCACCGCCTTCAACCTGGACCGCTATGACCTGATCCTGATGGACATGCAGATGCCCGTCATGGACGGTCTGGCCGCGACCCGCGCCATTCGCGCCATCGAGGCCGGTTCGCCCGAGCGGGCGGCGACGCCGATCGTCATGCTGAGCGCCAATGCGATGGACCAGCATCTGGCCGAGACAGAGGCGGCGGGCGCCGACCGCCACCTAGCCAAGCCGTTCACGCCGCCGGCCCTGATCCAGGTGGTGAGCGATCTCACCGTCCGTGCCCAAACGGGCGAGAAAATTGCGGTGAACGCGGGGTAGGCGACCGGTTTCGGTCTTTGATGCCGCATGACGTCGCGTCACAGGGGTTGGGACTTGGCAAGGCGGCGGTGGATCGGCTTTAACACGCCGCAACACGTCGTGACCGCTTCCCGGAGTCCTCCCTTGATGCATCGTCTCATCGCGGCTTCCGCCGCCGCCCTCGCTCTCGTCGTCGCCTCCGGTTCGGCCCAGGCCCAGGATTTCCGGGAATTGGCGCGTCAGGATCTGCAGGCCGCGCATGATCAACTGCGCGCCAATCACCCGGCCCCGGTGGTCGGCGGGGCCGCCGCCCAGACCTTCAACAGCTGGATCGACGCCGGTCTGGCGGACGCGCTCGGCAAGGCCGGCCAGGCCAACAGCGGCGACAGCCACGCCTATCTGATGCGCTACTACGCCAACGGCTTCCGCGACTCGAACATCGCGATGACGCCCAGCTTCGAGGGCGCCGGCGCCTATTTCGGCATCAGCTGGCCGGGCTTCACCACCGGCTGGCGCGACGGCAAGTACGTCGTGACCTATATCAAGCCGGGCGTGCGCAACACGCCGCCGCTGGGCGCGACCCTGGTCGACTGCTTCGGCAAGACCGCCGAAGATCTGGCCAAGGAGAAGCTGGACCGCTGGGAAGGCGACCTGACCTCGGAATCCGGCCGGGTGCTGAGCGCGCCCTTCCTGCTGTGGAACCGCAACAACCCCTTCACCAGCGGCGTGCCCGCCCTGTGCAACTTCCAGGTCGGCCGCGGCCGTCCGCGTGAGTTCCAGCTGCGCCCGACGCCGGTCGCCGCCGGCGATCTAGAAGCCGCCTACCGCGCCACCGTCTATGTGCCGTCGGGCGCGCCCCTCGGCATCGAACAGGTCAACGGCCGTCCGTGGATCAATGTCCACTCCTTCGCCGACAGCGCCGGCTGGGACGCCTTCAACGCCACCGTCCTGGCCCAGGCCTCGACCTTCCGGAACGGCTTCGTGCTGGATCTGCGCGGCGCCAAGGGCCAGTCCTATACCTCGACCGCCCGTGGCTATGGTCTGGCCAACCGCATCTGGACGCCGGAGTTCACCGTCAGCCGCCAGCCGGCCGCCGGTGAAATCACCTACCGCGCCACCACCGCCAACCGTCAGTGGTACGCCGACACCCTGGGCCGGATGCAGGCCGACCCGCGCTTCGTGCAGGAAAGCGCTCCGGTGATCGAACAGACCGCCGCCATCGTCGCCGCCTTCGACGCCGCCCTGGCCTCGGGTCAGCAAAGCTTCACCCTGCCGGGCCGCGCCGCGGTGCAGGACACCGGCGCCGCCAACCCGATCTCGGGCCCGGTCATCGTCCTGGTCGACGCCGGTTGCGCCGGCGGCTGCCTGGACACCCTGGACCTGCTGAGCCGCCTGCCGAACGTCCGCATCGCCGGTTCGACCACCGCGACCGACACGATCTTCATCGAGCCGACCATGGTGCGCCTGCCGTCGAACTATTCGGACCTGGCCTACGGTCACAAGGCCTGGACCTCGCGTCAGCGCGCCAACAACACCGCCTTCGTTCCGGCGGCGGGCCTGGCCTACACCGGCAACCCGACCGACGAGGCCGCCGTGCGCGCCTGGGTCGGAACGCTGATGCAGTAAGAAGGGCGTTCACCTCCCCATCGCCGGAGGGCGATGGGGAGGACAGATCGCGCAGCGATCAGGAGGGGGCGAGGCGGCGGTGGCCGTTTCGCCCCCTTCTTCGTTTTCAGGATTCCCTTGCGGTCGGCGCCGCGTCGCCCTCTCCTGACGACCTGCGGTCGTCTGTCCTCTCCACGCGCCTTCGCGCGCGGAGAGGTGAGGACGTCTTGGAACTCAGCTTCGCCCTTCCCATTTGGACGCCATGACCGACACATCGACCGCACCGCACCCGCTTCGCTCTCCGTCCGGCTATGACCTGACGCCGCCGTCGGAGGGCCAGCGCGTGGCCCTGGAAGCCTCGCTGAACGCCGAGGAGAAGCGGGTCCTGCTGTCGCATGGCACCGAGGCGCCCTTCTGCGGCGTCCTGCTGGGCGAGAAGCGGCCGGGCGTGTTCTGCTGCCGCGAATGCGGCCTGCCCCTGTTCCGGGCCACGACCAAGTTCGAGAGCGGCACCGGCTGGCCCAGCTTCACCCAGCCGGTGGACGAGGCCCATGTGACCGCCATCGTCGACCGCTCCTACGGCATGGTGCGCACCGAGACGACCTGCGCCCGCTGCGGCAGCCATCAGGGCCACGTCTTCCCCGACGGGCCGCCGCCGACCGGCCTGCGCTACTGCATCAACTCGGTGGCCCTGCAGTTCGTGCCCGAGGGCGAGCCTCTGCCCGACCCGTTGCAGCGTGGAGACGGAACGGCCTGACCTTGGCCGCAATGTCCGCTAGAGTGCCTCTGTACCCGGAGTAAGACCGCATGCTGATCGCTCTTCTCGCCCTGACCGCCGTCATGGCCTCCGACGACCCGGAAGGGGTGGTGACCACCGCGCCCGCGGGCCACCAGTCGGTTGCCGCCGATGTCGCGGCGCCTGTCGCGGCCGAGGTTCCGGCTGCATCCGGCCAGGAGATCACGGCGCACGGCCTGACCACCGCCGAACAGATCGACCGCTGGATCGGCCAGCGGGCCGAGGCCGCCAAGCCGTTCGCCAATGCGCCCGATCCCTGGGCTCCCGTCGATGACCGGAAGATGCACAGCGAATTCAGCGCGTCGATCGGCACCGGCGATTTCTCGTCCTATTCGGCCGCGGTCTCGATTCCCTTCGGTGAAACCGGACGGGTGGATCTGGAATACCGCCAGACGAAGAACGGCTACGGCCTGTATGGCTATCCGGGCTTCCAGCCGGGCTATGGCCGGTACCGGACCTATGGCTACGGTCGGCCGCTGTCGGGACGGAGCGAGAGCTTCAGCATCGGGTTCAGCAGCGATTCGACCACGCGCGAACCGGATTATCCCGGCTATCCCTGAGCGGACCTGCCCGGCGGGGCAGGCGATTCAACAAGCCGGATAAGGAAAAAGGCCCGATCCGTGAGGATCGGGCCTTTCTTTTCAGATGGTGCCGCCGGGGGGAATCGAACCCACGACCTCAGCCTTACCAAGGATGCGCTCTACCACTGAGCTACGGCGGCCCGTTCTGAGGAAGCGGCCGTATAGCCAACAGACTCGCGGGGGGCAAACTGAAAAGTGCGCTTGTGCGAGGAAAGATTTTCGAGCCTTGTTATCGCATGACCGAAACGCCGAAGACGCCGGGCGAAACGCCCGCCCCGAAAGCCGCCGTCCAACAGCGTTCGCCGGAGCAGACCGAAAAGGCCGCGCGGCTGGCCAAGGCGCTGCGCGACAATCTGCGCCGCAGGAAGATCGCCCACCCGGCGGCCCCGAAGCCCGGCGGCCAGGGTCACTGATAGCTCCGGCAACGGAAAGTCATCGCCGGACGTTTGAGCGGGCCTTTCGCAGGACGGGCGTGGCGCGCTAGATAGCCGGCTCGCCGGACCGCACGTCGCGGAGTGGCGGCCAGGATCGACATGGACAGTATCGCGGTAAACGGCGGCGCCCAGCTCTACGGGGAAATCCCGGTCAGCGGCGCCAAGAATTCGGCCATCAAGCTGATGGCGGCCTCGATCCTGACGGCCGAACCCGTTCGGCTGACCAATATGCCGCGCCTGGCCGACACCAAGTTTCTGGGCCAGTTGCTGCGCCAATTCGGCATGACGGTGACCGAGAGCGACGGACCGGACGGTCAGCAGACCCTGTTCGACGCCCGCGAGATCACCTCGACCTTCGCCCCCTACGACCTGGTTCGCCAGATGCGGGCCTCGTTCAACGTGCTGGGACCGCTGCTGGCGCGCACGGGCCACGCCAAGGTCTCCCTGCCGGGCGGCTGCACGATCGGCGCGCGGCCGGTCGACCTGCACATCGACGCCCTGTCCAAACTAGGCGCGGCGATCGAGCTGGAAGAAGGCTATGTCTCCGCCACGGCTCCGAAGGGGCTGAAGGGCGCCGAGATCGAGTTTCCGTTCGTCTCGGTCGGGGCGACCGAACACACCCTGATGGCCGCCGTGCTGGCGCAAGGCACGACCGTGCTCAGGCGCGCTGCGCGCGAGCCGGAGATCGGCGATCTGGTGCGCTGCCTGATCTCGATGGGCGCCAAGATCGAAGGCGTGGACACCGACACCCTGACCATCACCGGCGTGACCTCGCTGAAGGGTACGGACTGGGCGGTGATCCCGGACCGGATCGAGATGGGCTCCTACGCCTGCGCCGCCGCCATGGCGGGGGGCGAGGTGCGTCTGACGAAGGCGCGGCCGGAGCTGATCGACGCCCTGACGGTCAAGATGGTCGAGGCGGGCGTCGAGGTGACCCCGACCGAGGACGGCGTCATCATCAAGCGCGACCGCGCCCGGCGGCTGAAGGCCGTCGATGTGGCCACCGAGGTCTATCCGGGCTTCGCCACCGACCTGCAGGCCCAGTTCATGGCCCTGATGACGACGGCCGATGGCGTGTCGACCATCCACGAGAACATCTTCGAGAACCGCTTCATGCACGCGCCCGAGCTGGCGCGGCTGGGCGCCGACATCTCGGTCCACGCGGGCGAGGCCAAGGTCACGGGCGTCGAATGGCTGCGCGGGGCTCCGGTCATGGCGACCGACCTGCGGGCCTCGGTCAGCCTGGTAATCGCCGGTCTGGCGGCGGAGGGTGAAACCACGATCGGACGTGTCTATCATCTGGATCGCGGGTTCGAGCGTCTCGAGGAGAAGCTGGGGGCCTGCGGGGCCGAGATCCGCCGGATCCACGGCCCGCCCGTGGAAGGACCGGCGGATGAGCACTGACGCGGACATGATGCAGGCGGCGCCGACCGCCGCCGAGGTTGCCGAGCAGGTCGAGAGCGTCCGGTCGGGCGCCAATGAGCCGCTGCGGCTTCTGGCCGAGGACGCCGAGGACCTGGCCATCATCTCCGCCGCGCTGCAGGACGCGATCCTGCGGCCCGCCGACATCGTCTGGGAACGGGCGGCGCGCCGGCTGACGGTCGAGTTCAGCCGTTTCTGCTGGGAATGCGGCGGCACCCGGGTTCGGGCCGCGATGCAGTTCGGCGACGTCATGGCGGTCAAGAGCCGCGGCCTGCCGCGACTGCCAGACGCCCCGCTGGAGCTGCTGGCCATCGATTTCGAAGAGGTCGAGGCGCCGGGCGGCAAGGTGACGCTGATGTTCGCGGGCGGCGGCGATCTGAGGGTCGAGGTCGAATGCCTGGACGCCGTGGTCGCGGATCTGTCCGACCGCTGGGAAGCCCGGGTGGCCCCGACCCATCTGGATCCGGTGTTGGACGAGACGCCGTCGGAGACCCCCGCATGAGCGAGCACAGGCTTTCGGCCGTCGATCTGGACATGGCGACCCTGCCTGCCGCCACCGCCGAGATCGAGCACGAGCGCCGCGTCGCCATCTTCGACCTGATCGAGAAGAACAGCTTCGAGCCCGAGGGCGCGCCCGGCGGACCGTACAAGCTCAAGCTCTCGCTGCAGGACAACCGTCTGGTGTTCGACATCGCGGGGGAGGGAGCGCACGAGGACTTCGCCCGCACCTACGCCCTCAGCCTCACGCCGCTGAAGAGCGTGCTGAAGGACTATCTGCTGATCTGCGACAGCTATTACGAAGCCCTGCGCGGGTCGTCGCCCAGCCAGATCGAGGCCGTCGATATGGGCCGGCGCGGTCTGCACAACGAAGGCGCAGATGCGCTGGAGGAGCGGCTTAAGGGCAAGGTCGCCATCGACCACGAGACGGCGCGGCGGCTGTTTACGCTGGTGTGCGCGCTGTATCGGCGTTGAATCCGGGCGGCGGGCGCCCAAATAGCCTCCCGCCCTCGACTGTTTGCGCATTTTCGGGCATTAGCCCCCACTTCTTACGGCTCGCGCTCCGCCCGGCGCGAGCCTTGATTCGTATTCACCGGGCGTGAGAGGCCGCATGGCTAAGGAAGAACTGCTCGAGTTTCCCGGTGTCGTCAGCGAACTGCTGCCGAACGCCACGTTCCGCGTGCTGCTCGAGGACAACAACCACGAGATCATCGCCCACACCGCTGGCAAGATGCGCAAGAACCGCATCCGCGTCCTGGCCGGCGACAAGGTCCTGGTCGAGATGACGCCCTACGACCTGACCAAGGGCCGCATCACCTACCGCTTCAAGTAAGGACGGGTTGTCTACCCGTCCTGAATTGGTGCTGGCTTCGGCCAGCCCGCGCCGCATCGAATTGCTGGCGCTGATCGGGATCCAACCCGATCGCATCGATCCCGCCGACATCGACGAGACGCCGCAGCGCGACGAGACCCCGTCGCGGCTGGCGGTGCGTCTGGCCCGGTCCAAGGCCGAGGTCGTCGCCGCCCGGTCGCCCGAGGCGGTGGTCCTGGCCGCCGACACCGTGGTCGCCGTGGGACGGCGCCTGCTGGAGAAGGCCGCTGACGAGGCCGAGGTCACGAAATTCCTGACCCTGCTGTCTGGCCGCAATCACCGCGTCTTCACTGGCGTCGCCGTGGCCCATGCGGGCAAGGTTCGGACCCGGGTGGTCGACACCCGCGTCAGCTTCAAGGTCCTGTCGCCCGGCGAGATCGCCGATTACGTCGCCGGCGGCGACTGGCGCGGCAAGGCGGGTGGGTACGGCATCCAAGGGCCTGCCGGGGCCTTCGTCACCCGCATCGTCGGCAGCTATCCGGCGGTCATGGGCCTGCCGCTGTTCGAGACGGTCAATCTGCTGTCCGGCGCCGGCTGGCGGAAATAACCGGATGAGCGGGGAGATCGAGGTCTTCCTCGACCAGACGCCCGGCGAGACCCGCGGCCTGATCGCCCGCGACGGCCGCTACACCCACATCCTGATTGAACGCGACGGCGATCCGGCGGCGCTGAGGCTGGGCGCGCGCTCGGTCGGCCGGGTGGCGGAGATCGACGCCGGGCTGAGGGGCGCGTTCGTCGATCTGGGGGGCGGGCAGAGGGGCTTCCTGCCGCTCACCAGGTCCCACGATCTGAAACAGGGCCAGAAGATCGAAGTGGAGGTCTCCGCCGAGCCGCGTGAGGCCAAGGTGGCGACCCTGCGACGGATTGGCGCGGCCGAGGGCGAGCCGAGGCTGCTGAAGGCCGGGCCCAAGGTGACGGAGGCGCTCGCCGCACTCGCTCCGCGCGTGGAGATACAGACCGGCTCCGTGGCCATCGAGGCCGTCTGGGAGGCGGAAGAAGAGGCCCTGGGGCGTCGGGTCATGCTGACCGGCGCCGGCCTCGACCTGGCCATCCAGCGCACCCGGGCCCTGATCGCGGTCGATATCGACCATGTCGGCGGCAAGTCCGGAGGGGCGAAACAGGCGAATCTTCTGGGCCTCGCCGAGGCGGCGCGGCTGATCCGGCTGAACCGCTGGGGCGGTCTGGTGGCCGTGGATCTGGTCGGGGCGGGGCACGAAGCCGAGCCCCTGATCAAGGCCGCGAGGGCCGCGTTCGGCGACGATCCCGAAATCGTGTTCGGTCCGCTGAACCGGTTCGGCGTGCTGATGTTGTCCCTACCGTGGCGTGAGACGCCTCTGGAGGAGGTTCTGAACGCGGGGGAGGGGCGGCCGACGCTGCGCACCCGGGGGATCGCGGTCGCGCGGCGGCTGCGCCACGCCCTGCTGACCGACACCCGGGCGCCCCGGCTGTTCGCGCGCTGTACGCCGCAAGAGGCTGAAATGGCGGCGCCTCTGGTGGAAAAACTGGGGCCGCGCGCCCATCTGAGACCCGATCCCGCCGCCATTCCGGGCCGCGTCGCGATCGAGGAGGCTTGACCTGTGGCGACCTGTCCGATCTGCCAGAAGCATCCGGCCGAAGCGAAGTACAAGCCCTTCTGCTCGCGCCGCTGCGCCGATGTGGACCTGGGCCGCTGGTTCTCCGGGACCTATGCGATTCCGGTGCGTGACGACGAGCCGACAGACGAGGAGGGCGGACCCGGGGAGGGCATGAGAAGCCCGGCGCGGCGGCCTTTTGAAGAAGACTGAAAACTTCTTTCAGCGAGTGCTGGACACCCCGGATCGGCTCGCTTATAGACCCCGCTCCCGAACGGGAAGCGTGCGCCTGGGTAGCTCAGTTGGTAGAGCAGCGGATTGAAAATCCGCGTGTCGGTGGTTCGAATCCGCCCCCAGGCACCACCGCTCCTTCGGCTTCCCTCCGGTTGTTAACCTCTCGGCTCACTGCCACCGGTTTCCGTCGGGATTCGAATATCGCCGTGAGGCATGTTCGGGGCGCATGGCACGATGCCTTCAAGGCATCATCAAAATGTCGCTTTCGCCCACTGCATATGGGTTTTGCACGTCGCGTTCGCTTCACGAGCGAAAAGCGCCAATGCGCCCTTGACGCTCTGATAACGGTTCGCCAAAGACGCTTGACGCCTTTCTAAAGCGTTAGCGCGCGAGCGCTCCGAGGACATGCGTCCGAGGGTCGTTCGTCACGTGAAGGTTCCCCTAGGGGCAACCAGGTGCGATAGAAGGCGTTCCGCCGTCGGTCATTCCGGCCTGGCGGTGGAACAAAACCGAATTTGTGGAGGGGCGGTCGCATCTCGCGGCTGGCTCCAGGGTCCAAGAGCTAAGACCGAAACAGGAACTGGCGACACATGCTGAAGAAAACCAACATCATTCTCGCCATGGCCGGCGCTGCCGTCCTTATGGCGAGCTCGCCGGTCCTGGCGCAGGAAACCGCGGCTCCGACCGCTGCTGCCCCGGCCGCCGCGGCTCCCGCCGCCGCCCCGGCTCCGGCTCCGGCCGCTGAACCCGCCGCCGAAGAGGCCAAGTCCTCGCACGGCAACATCACCCCGATCTCCATGTTCATGGAAGCGACCCCGGTCGTTAAGGTCGTCATGATCGGCCTGCTGCTGGCGTCGGTCTTCTCCTGGACCCTGCTGATCATCAAGCTGATCGAGTTCGGCAGCCTGAACCGCAAGACGGACCGCTTCCTGGAAGAGTTCCGCGGCGCCCGCACCATCGCCGACATGCACAAGGTCGCGACGGACGAAGCCTACGAAGGCAACCCGCTGGCCGACATGGCCGCCGCCGCCACCGAAGAAATCCAGCTGTCGCGTCAGGCCGGTCTCTCGGTCACCGGCGACCACCGCGACTCGGCTCTGGCCCGCGCCCAACACGCCGTCTCGGCCGTGCAAGCCGGTCTGGCCTCGCGTCTCTCGGGCGGTCAGCAGTTCCTCGCTTCGACCGGCTCCATCGGCCCGTTCGTCGGTCTGTTCGGTACCGTTTACGGCATCATGAACTCCTTCATCGGTATCGTTCAGTCGAACACCACCAACCTGGCCTCGGTTGCTCCGGGTATCGCTGAAGCCCTGCTCGCCACCGGTATCGGCCTGTTCGCCGCTATCCCGGCCGTCGTCATGTACAACTACTTCAACACCCGCATCTCGGCCTACGGCACTCGCTCGGACGGCTTCGCCGCTGAGCTGCTGAACGCCGTCTCGCGTCAGCTCGACAAGGGAGCGTAAGACGGATGGCCGCCAAACTCGGAGGACCGGGCGGCGGTAAGTATCACGTCGAGCAGAACGCTGAGATCAACGTCACGCCTTTCGTTGATATCATGCTCGTCCTGCTGATCATCTTCATGGTGGCGTCTTCGGTCGCCACCGTGTCGGTGGAGGTGAAACTTCCCCTTTCCCAGGTGCCGCCTGGTGAAAATCCGCCCAAGCCGGTGTTCATCTCGATCACCACTGACGGCCGGGTCTTCATCGGTGACGGTGAAACGAGCTTCGACACCCTGGGCGCGGACCTGAACAGCCAGATCGGCCGTCGGGACCCGACCAAGGAACGGATCTTTATCCGGGCCGACCAGCAGACCCGCTACGGCGATTTCATGCACGCCATGAACTCGCTCCAGGACGCGGGCTTCTACAGTGTCGCGCTCGTCGGTGAAGACAAAGCTGAGTAGGACGGGACACACATGACAGACACTCCCGTTGAGTATCACCGCAGTCGCTACGACGCGCCCCGCAAGAAGGCCAATCCGGTCGTCTGGCTGATCGCTCTGATCGTTGTCTGCCTTCTCTTCGTGGCCCTGATCCTCTGGGTTCAGCGGACCAAGTTCGAGAACAAGGTGATCGAATATAACGACGACGCGGTGAAGGTGGATCTGATTCCGCCGCCTCCGCCGCCGCCGCCGCCGCCTCCGCCGCCTCCGCCGGACACCCCGCCGCCGCCCAAGCTGCAGGTCCGTCCCCCGGTCGTGGTGCCGAACGCTCCGCCGCCGCCGATCACGCTTCCGATCGAGCCGACGAAGAAGGAAGACCGCGTCGAGTACTCGGGTCCTCCGGTTATCGTCCCCGGACCGCCCCCGCCTCCGGCTCCGCCGGCTCCGGCGCGGCCCGCGGTGATCACGAACCCGAGCTGGGCGGCGCAACCGCGTCCCGAGTTCCCGGAACGTGCTCTGTCGCGCGGTATCGAAAGCGGTCGGGTCGAGATGGAATGCACTGTGAACGCCAACGGTAGCGTCAGCGGTTGCACCATCGTCTCGGAAACGCCTTCGGGTGCCGGCTTCGGCGCTGCTGCACTCTCCGCGGCCCGCCGCGCCCGCCTGTCGCCCCGCTCGGTCGACGGGGTCGCCACCGGCGGCAAGGTGCGGTTCGCCACCTCGTTCCGCCTGCCCGATTAAGGCGAAACGAAACCAGGTCAGACGCCCCGGAGGAAACTCCGGGGCGTTTTTCTTTGTGCGGTTCTTTTCAGATCGGCGCATTGTCCGCTTGATCGGCGCGCGGACCGCCGCTAGAGAACGCCCCTCGCGCGGTTCGCCGCTTCGATGCGCCACCTTAGCTCAGTTGGTTAGAGCGCCGGTTTGTGGAACCGGAGGTCCTCAGTTCAAGCCTGAGAGGTGGTACCATCGGCCGTTACGGCCTGAAGGGCCGGATGCGCGACCTCCCTCACAGCCTCGCTGACCACGGTCCCTGAACCGGCGCCGGGTCTTGGCCGCCTCACGCGAAGGCGGCCGGGCGGGGGTCAGGCCTTGGCCTTCACCGGAAACAGTTTGCGGCCTTTGCGGACCGGCTCGGGGGCAACTTCGGCCAGAGGCTCGGACGGAGCTTCGTCTCCGGCCAAGGCGGCAGCGCGGCGCTTGCGCAGGGTGGGCACCGGCCCGTCCAGCGCCGACAGGGCCGCGACCGCCGCGGCATGGCCCGAGGCCACCACGGGCTCATAGATCTTCCAGTCGCGGATATCGGTCCCGGTCGGGCGCGGCAGGATCAGCAGATCGGTATCCTCGCGCGACCGCTCCAGCTCGGCGTCCGTGGTGATGGTCGCCGACCGCATCAGGATCGAGACGATCGGCGGTCCCGCCTTCCATTTGCCCGACAGCAGCCATTTCCACCAGGACGGCGGGTTCTCGAGCCCCGAGGGATCGACGCCGCGGGTCTGGGAGATGTCCGAGCCGACGATGGGGCCGGAGTTCAGCTGACGCATGACGTCGGTGGGGAAGTTCTTGAGCACCGCCCCGTCGACCAGGACCTGGCCGTCCATGACCACCGGCGGCATCACGCCGGGGATGGCGATCGAGGCGCGCATGGCCCGGCGCATCAGGCCGCGGCGATGCACCTCGATCCGGCCCGTGGTCAGATTGGACGAGACCGCGAAGAAGGGCAGGGGGGTGTCGGCGATGTCGATCTCGCCATAGGCGTCCTGCAGCAGGCCCGCGACCTTGCGCGCCCGGGTCATGGCGACGATGGGCAGGGCGAGGTCCGAGAGCGGGTCCGACTTGACGAAGGCCTTGCGGATCCGGGCGTCCAGCTCCTCGTCGTTCCAGCCCAGGGCAGGGCCGGCCGCGACGACGGCGCCCATGGAGGAGCCGCCGAGAAAGTCGAGGGTGACGCCCGCCTCATGCAGGGCCCGGACCACGCCGATATGGGCATAGGCGCGGGCGCCGCCGCCCGACAGGACCAGACCGACAGAGGTCCCGGTCACGACACGGGCGATGCGTTCGGCGTCGGCGGCGTCGCCTTCGGTGGCGTGGAACCAGCGGCCGGGCTCGAGCGCGTCCAGCCAGACGGCGGTGTTTGCGGGCCGGGGCATGCGCGGATCGCGCAGAAGGATGAGGTCGGTGAACTGGTGCCCGCCGCCGAAGTCGCCGTCGCCGCGCGAAGGAATGGTGCGGGGCGGGGCAGTCAGGGCGTTGCCGACGATGAACAGCCGGTCGACCTGGCGGGCGCACAGCGAGGCCCAGTTGGGCTCGTCCTGTTCAGCGACATAGAGGACGTAGTCGTGGCTGTCCTCGACGCGCGAAAACCATTCCGAGGCGGACGACAGGGCCGAGTGGTCGATGACCTGACAGGTATTGCCCTGGGCCTCGATGGCGGCGGCGATGCGCTCGACGAAGGCGCGGATCGGCCGGGGGCGGGCCGAGATGAAGCCGAAGACGCTGGGCTCGGTCGCGCCGGTCGTCCGCTCGCGGGCGCGGTGCAGCATCAGCCGCGACAGCTCGATCATGACATCGGGCTGGGTCTTCACGGCGTCGAAGAAGGCCTCGCGCGGCAGGGCCAGGATCTCGGAGTCCCGAAGCGCCACCACGTCGGCGGTGTGCGGCGTGCCAGCGATCAGGGCCATTTCGCCGACGGGTTCGCCCGGTCGCACGACGCCGACGAAATAGGGCGGCTGGCCCTCTTCGCGCCGGAACACGCCGAGGCGGCCCGAGCGCAGCAGATACAGGCTGTCGGCCTCTTCCCCCGCGGTGAACAGGGGCTCGCCCCCGGTCAGGGCGAACCAGCTGGCCCTGGTGTTGCGATCGTCGAAGACCCGCGCCAGGGCGGCTTCGAGCGTATCGGTGCGCGGGGTCTGACGACGAGGGGCCATGGGACCGGATATGTGTTGAGACGAACGCAACGCTAGGGCTTCAGCATGAAGGGATGCGGTTAACGTCGAGACAAGAGGCCGGTTGCGGGTGATCCTGTTTGCCCGACTCCGTTCGGGGCGGTAAGGCGTACGCCTTCTGAAACGCCGAAGCTGAAATGACGCCGCCATGCATGATATCCGAGCCCTCCGCGACAACCCGGACGCCTTTGTGGCCGGCTGGTCGTCGCGCGGCGTGGACAATGCCGCGGAGATCGTCGCCGAGATCCTGAAGCTGGATGTGGAGCTGCGCGCGGCCCAGACGGCCGGGCAGGAGGCGCTGGCCAAACGCAATGCGGCGTCCAAGCTGATCGGCGCCGCCATGGGCCGCAAGGACATGGAAGAGGCCGACCGGCTGAAGGCCGAGGTCGAGACCCTGAAGGGCGAGATTGCCGGTTTCGAACAGACCGAGAAGGACGTCGGCGCCCGCCTGCGCGACATTCTGGCCCGCGAGCAGAACCTGGCCGCCGCCGACGTGCCAGAGGGCGAGGACGAGAGCGGGAATGTCGACGTCGATCCGGAGGCCACCAGGGCCCGGTTCGAGGCCGCGCGGCCCGTGCTGCCGGCCTTCAAGCTGAACGCGCCCAAGGACCATTCGGACCTCGGCGAGGCCCTGAAGATGCTGGACTTCGAGGCCGCCGCGCGGATGTCGGGCGCCCGCTTCGCCGTGCTCAAGGGCCAGCTGGCCCGGCTGGAGCGCGCCGTCGGCCAATTCATGCTGGACGTCCAGACGGACCAGCACGGCTATCTGGAGGTGAACCCGCCGTATCTCGTGAAGGGCGACGCGATGTTCGGCACAGGGCAGCTGCCGAAGTTCGAAGAGGATCTGTTCAGCACCGGGTCGGACCAGGAAGCCCTGTCTCTGGCGAGCCGCATGTATCTGTCCATGTCGAAGACGAGCGACGATTTTATCGGCGTGTATCTTGCGGCGACAAAGGCGCTCACAGCGGACGAACGCGTCCGCATGGGCTTTGACAGGATCGACGGATACGCAAAGCAGCTGCTTGAGCTGTCGATCCGGGATCACCAGAACTTTATGGAATGGTTCCCCGAGAGCGGTTCCGCGGATCGCCGCTACCTCATCCCCACCGCCGAGGTCTCCCTGACCAATCTGGTGCGCGAGCAGATTCTCGATGAGGCGGAGATCGCGACGCCGATGCGGCTGACGGCCCTGACGCCCTGTTTCCGGGCCGAGGCGGGATCGGCGGGGCGCGATACGCGCGGCCTGATCCGCCAGCACCAGTTCACCAAGGTCGAGATGGTCTCCATCACCCGGCCCGAGGATTCCGACGCCGAGCACGAGCGGATGACCGGCTGCGCCGAGGCGGTGCTGCAGAAGCTGGAGCTGCCCTATCGCCGGATGCTGCTGTGCAAGGGCGACATGGGCTTCACGGCGCGCAAGACGTTTGACCTCGAGGTCTGGCTGCCCTCGCAGGACACCTATCGCGAGATCAGCTCCTGCTCCAACTGCGGAGACTTCCAGGCGCGGCGCATGGACGCCCGGTTCAAGCGCGCGGGTGAGAAGAAGACCGAGTTCGTCCATACGCTGAACGGCTCGGGTCTGGCCGTCGGTCGCACTCTTGTCGCCATCATGGAGAACTATCAGGACGAGGACGGCCGCATCGCTGTCCCCGCCGCCCTGCAGCCCTATATGGGCGGTCTGACCCACATTGGAGGCTGAACCATGAAAACCGTCGCCCTCTCCCTGATCGCCGGCATGTTGATGACCGCCGTGACGCCCGCATTCGCATTCGCCGAAGAGCCGCGTCCGCAGGCCGACGATACGACCTTCACCGGCTATGTCCGGTTCTCGCACGGCGAGTTCCAGCTCTATGCCAACCAGAACCAGGTGCTGCAGCCGTTCTCGCGCCCCTGCGTCTCCGGTGTCCTGCCTGACGCCCTGCAGCGCCAGGCGCAGTCGGATTTGGGCGGCGTGAAGGTTCAGATCACCGGCGCGACCCGCGCCTGGGACAAGAGCAAGTCGAGCCTGCGTTACGGCGACAGCGTCATCCGCAACGACTGCGGCGGCGACCTCGTGATCGAGGCCACCTCGATGCGCCCCATCTGACCGGAGCCGAACGCCGCGCATGAGAATACTGCTGACCAACGACGACGGGATCGAGGCCGAGGGACTGGCGTCGCTGGAACGGATCGCGCGGACATTCACCGACGACGTCTGGATCGTTGCGCCCGCGACGGAGCAGTCGGGCAAGGGGAGGGGCATCACCCTGACCGAGCCTCTGCGCGTCAACCGGTTGGGCGAGAAGCGGTTTTCGGTGACCGGAACCCCGACCGACTGCGTGGTTCTGGCCTTCGACCTGATGGATGAAAAGCCCGATCTGGTGCTGTCGGGCGTCAATCGGGGCCATAATGTCGGTGAGGACTGCTCCTATTCCGGCACGGTGGCGGGGGCGCTGCAGGGCATGGCCTATGGGGTGCGCTCCATCGCCCTGTCGCAGTCGCTGGACCGTTTCCACGACGAGGTGACGGCCCACTGGGAGACCTGCGAGGCCTTCGCCCCGGCGATCATCTCGACGCTTCTGGCCCAGGAATGGCGTCCGGGCGTGGTGATGAACCTGAACTTCCCGGCGCGGCCTCCCGAGCAGGTGAAGGAGGTCGAGGTGACGGTGCAGGGCTTCCGCCAGATCGGCGAGATGCATCCGGTCAAGCGCACCGACCTGCGTGGCCGCGACTACTACTGGATGAGCTTCCGCGGACAGAAGCAGGACCATGCGCCAGGCACCGACCTGCGCGCCATGGACGACGGGAAGATATCGGTCACGCCCCTGCACATCGACCTGACCCACCGCGCCAGCGTCAACGACCTGAAGGGCGTGCTGGGCGGGGTTCCGCCGAAGGTGCTGGCCGCCGAATGAACCTGAGGGACGACCGCGCGGGCCGATTGATCCTGAGCCTGCGGCAGCAGGGGGTGACGGATCCGCGCGTGCTGTCGGCGATGGAGTCCATCGACCGCGCCGTCTTCGTGCACGAGAAATTCCTCGATCAGGCCTGGGAGGATCAGGCCCTGCCGATCGACTGCGCCCAGACGATCTCCCAGCCCTATATCGTCGGCCTGATGACCCAGGCGCTGGACGTCCAGCCGCGTCACCGGGTGCTGGAGATCGGTACGGGCAGCGGCTACCAGTGCGCGGTGCTGAGCCGGCTGGCGCGGTATGTCTATACCGTTGAACGCTACCGCAGCCTTCTGGTCGAGGCCGAGGCCAAGCTGCGTCAACTCGACATCGACAACGTCATCACCCAGCATTCCGACGGCGGCCTGGGCTGGCCCCAGCAGGCGCCGTTCGACCGGATCATGGTCACTGCCGCCTCGCCGACCGAGCCGACCGAACTGCTCAAGCAGCTGAAGCCGGGCGGGATTCTGGTGGCGCCGGTGGGCAAGACCTCGGTGCAGATGCTGCACCGCTACACCGGCCAGCCCGACGGCAGCTTCCACCGCGAAAGCCTGCGCGAAGTGCGGTTCGTGCCCCTGGTCGAGGGGACGGCGAAGGAGGGGTAGCCGGGCGGCGAGGTTCGTCTGATAGTTGCGTGATGTGGACACGCACGCCCCGGATCTTCGCCGCCCTGATCGCCGTCGCGATGACGGCTTCTGCCGCGCCTGCTTATGCCCATGAGTGGGTCGACTATTTCGCGGCCGGAGAGACCCACCTTTCGCCCCAAGGCTACAGGGTCGCCCGTGAGGTCGCGGCTTATGCGGGCCGGGCGCCGTCGAGAGTCGTGATCACCGCTCACGAGGACGGTATGGAGGCAGGGACGCAGGCTTCCGAACGTCTGGACGTCTGGCGTGGTCGGGAGATGATGCTGGAGCTGATGCGTCTCGGCGTTTCGCCCGGAGCGATCGACATCCAGGCCAAAGGCGCGAGCGAGCCTGCGCGGATAGTGGCGGCCGATGCTGCGGAGCCGCTGAATCGGCGCGTGACGGTGGATGTGAACCCAATTCCGCCGCGGCCCCGCGGCGCACTGCCGTCCATGACACTTAGCCATCTCGACCAACCGTTGATTTTCTTTGAGTCTGGCTCGGTCGAGGTCGACCGTCAGGTGCGGTTCGTGTTGGCGCTGGCTGTATACGGCCATCGCCCCGGCGACTGGCGGGTCATAGTGAAGGGCTACGCCGACACACTGGGTACGGTCGACGCCAATGACGCCTTGGGGATGGCGCGAGCGGAAGCCGTCGCAAGGGCGCTGGTGCAACTCGGCATGCCCTGGGAGGACATGGAGATCAGTAGCGGCGGCGAGCGTCTGCTGGCCCGAGCAAGCCCCGATGAACGGTCGGAGCCGTTGAATCGTCGCGTGACGGTGAACTTCTTCCTCAAGCCGGACCGAGTCCCTGTGGGCGGTTAACCTTCGCTCCCCACTTTCGCCGGGTTTGGCGGCTTGGCTTATGGTGAACGGCGGGGCACATCTGGATCAGGATTCGAACCCTGATTTCAGGCAAGATTTTCAGGAGAGCGCGATGAGCGGAATGAGCGGCTGGACCAAGGGTCTGATCGTCGCGGGCGCGGCCCTGAGCGTAACCGCCTGCGCGAACTATCCGACCGAGCCCCGCTATTCGACGCGCGCCGACCAGCCGCACGCGGTCGCCAATGTGCCGCCGGTTCCGAACTCGCCGGTCTATCCGGGCCAGCCGGGCCAGCCCTATCCGGGCGCGGTCGTGACCAATGAGGCGCCGCCGCCCGCGCGCGCGCCGATCGAGAGCATCGACGGCGGCGGCCTGCCGCCCGCGGCGGTGACCAGTTCGTTGAACGGCGGCCCGGCCAACAGCGGGCGACCGGCCGTGTCCAGCCCCAACTATCCGTCGTCCGGCCAGCCCGAACCGGCGTCGAGTTCGCCGAGCTACAACCCGCCCGGAACGCCGCGCGCGCCGGTGACGGCGGGATCGGTGGCCTATGTGATCCAGCCGGGCGATACGATTTCCGGTGTCGGACGGCGGTTCCAGACCCCGGTCCAGACCCTGATCGACCTGAATGGCCTGGGCCCGCGCGCATCCATTTCCAGCGGCCAGCAGATCGTCCTGCCGGACAATGCCGTCGACACCGGTCGCGACCCCTACGCTACCGGCCCCGCGCCGGTCGGGGTGACCGTCCCTCGCGGCGGCGCCGTGCCGCCGCCGCCGACCCCGCCGTCGGGCAACGCCGCCCTGCCGCCCGCGCGGCCGGTCGTTCCGGCGCAGGGCCCGATCCGTCCGCCTGCACAGGTTCCGGCCCAGATCCCGGCCCAGACGCCTTCGGCCCCGGTCGCCGGCGCCATCGGGCTGCAGTGGCCTGTGCGCGGGGACATCGTGCGGCGCTTCGGCCCGGTCGGCATGGGCGAGCGCAACAACGGGGTGAATATCGGCGCCTCGGCCGGCGCCCCGGTCGTGGCCTCGGCCTCCGGACGCGTGGCCTATGTCGGCGACGCCCTGGCCGGGCAGGGGCTGACGGTCCTGATCGTCCACCGCGACGGCTGGCGCACCGTCTATGGCCACCTGGGTTCGGCGACGGTCGAGGACGGCGCCGATGTGCGCGCGGGCCAGCAGATCGGCACCGTCGGCCTGACCGCCGGCGACGGCCGCCCGTCGATGCATTTCGAGACCCGGCACATGCAGGGGGACGAGCCGGTGGCCATCGATCCGCTGACGGTGTTGCCGCGCTGACGCAGCCGTGAGGTCTTGGCCGAAACGTCGCGTTGCAATGTCGGGGCGTCGGCCCTAGGTTCCGCGCCTCATTTTCAACGGGCGCCCGACTGAAGGCTCGCCCGGGTCGGGGACTATAGAATATGCCTACTGGTGAAGCTGGCGGCCTGATGGCCCAGGTCGTGACCTTCCTTCCGTTCATCGCGATCTTCGTGATGTTCTACTTCCTGCTGATCCGTCCGCAGCAGAAGAAGGCCAAGGAACACGCCGCCCTGATCGCCGCCGTGAAGCGCGGCGACACCGTCGTCCTGTCGTCGGGCGTGATCGGCAAGGTGACCCGCGTCGAAGAGGCCGAGGTCAACGTCGAGATCGCGCCGAGCGTCAACATCCGCGTCGTGAAGGGCATGATCGCCGAGGTGCGCAACCGCACCGCCGTCGCCGCCAACGACACCAAAGCCATCGCCAAGGGCTGATCGCCTCGCGTCGCCGAAACGGATAGTCGATTCCCATGATTCAGCTTTCGCGCTGGAAGATCGTTCTTCTCGCATTGTCGCTCGTGTTCGGGCTGCTGCTGGCGTTCCCGAACGTCCTGACGCCCGACCAGCGGGCCAAGCTGCCGGGCTTCGTCCCGAAGAACGCGCTGAACCTGGGCCTCGACCTGCAGGGCGGCTCCTATCTGCTGCTGGAAGTCGACGTGCCGGCGATGCGCGCCAAGCGGGTCGACAACCTGGTCGAGGACGTCCGCGTCACCATGCGCGACGCCGGCATCAATGTGAACGCGACCCAGCGTGAAGAGGGCGGTGTGGTCATCACCCTGGCCGATCCGGGCCAGACCGAAACCGCCTATCAGGCGCTGCGCCGTCTCGTCGGCGGGGCGAACCAGCAGGGCGTCGTCGAACGCGCCGTGACCCGCGAGGGCAACGGCCGCCTGCGCTTCGCCTTCACCCAGCAGACGCTCGACAGCATGGGCTCCACGGCCGTGGACCAGTCGATCGAGGTGGTGCGTCGCCGGATCGACAGCCTGGGCACCAAGGAGCCCTCTATCACCCGTCAGGGCTCGAACCGCATCGTGGTCCAGGCCCCGGGCGAAAGCGACCCGGCCGCCCTGGAACGCGTCATCGGCCAGACGGCCCAGCTGACCTTCCAGATGGTCGACAGCGAGAACTCGGTGCAGCAGGCCGTCGCCGGCGCCGTGCCGCCCGACGCCGTGCTGATGGTGGACGAGGACGGCGTCACCCCGCTGCTGATCAAGCGCCGCGTGCTGGTGTCCGGCGAGCAGCTGACCCATGCCGACGTCACCACCGACCAGAATGGCCAGACCGCGATCGGATTCCGCTTCGACGGCGTCGGCGCCCAGCGCTTCGCCCAGGCGACCGCCAGCGAGAACCTCGGCAAACGCTTCGCCATCATCCTGGACGGCAAGGTGCTTTCGGCCCCGCGGATCATCAGCACCATTCCCAACGGTTCGGGCCAGATCACCGGCCGGTTCTCGATCCAGGAGGCGTCCGAGATGGTCAACCTCCTCAACGGCGGCGCCCTGCCGGCCCCGCTGAAGGTCGAGGAACGCCGCACCGTCACCGCCGAACTGGGCGCCGACGCCGTTCAGAAGGGCGGCGTCTCGACGATCATCGGCTTCATCATCATCGTGGTCTTCATGCTGGGGGCCTACGGCTTCCTGTTCGGCGGCGTTTCCGTCGTCGGCCTGCTGCTGAACGGCATTCTGATCATCGCCGCCATGTCCCTGACCCAGGCGTCGCTGACCCTGCCTGGCATTGCCGGTCTGGTGCTGACCTTCGCCGTGGCCGTTGACGCCAACGTGCTGATCTATGAGCGGATGCGTGACGAGGCCCGCGCGGGCCGGTCGGTGATCGCTTCGATGGACGCCGGCTTCAACAAGGCGATGGGCACCATCATCGACGCCAACCTGACCACCCTGGTGGCCGCGGCCATCATGTTCATCTTCGGCGCCGGCCCCGTGCGGGGCTTCGCCTGGACCCTGACCATCGGGGTGTTCACCTCGGTCTTCTCCTCGGTGCTCGTCGCCCAGGTGCTACTCGGCTACTGGCTCAAGGTGGCCAAGCCCAAGAAACTGCCGATCGCCGACCCGGAGACTGTCCGATGAACTGGTGGCCCCTGATCAAGGTTCTTCCGCAGAAGACCAACCTGCATTTCGTCAAATACGCGCGCTATGCCGCCGTCCTGTCGATCGTCCTGTGTGTCGCCTCCATCGTCGGCTGCTTCGTGCCCGGCCTGAACATGGGCATCGATTTCCGGGGCGGCGCCTCGCTGGAAGTCGCCAAGCCCGCCGGTCAGGTGATCGAACTGGAAGCCGTGCGTGAGTCGGTGGCCAAGCTGAATCTCGGTGATGTCGGGGTCCAGGGCATCGCGCGTCTGGACACCAATGTGAACGACGGCTCCACCGCCATCGTCCGCTTCCAGGTGCCGGAAGGCCGCGACCAGACCGCCGTCGTCAACCAGGTGGAAAGCGCCATCACCGCCGCCACCGGCCAGGTGTCCTATTCGGGCGTCAGCGTCGTGGGTTCCAAGGTGTCGGGCGAGCTGTTCACCTCGGGCCTGCTGGCCCTGGGCTGCGCCATCGTGCTGATGTTCGCCTACATCTGGTTCCGGTTCGAACCGCAGTTCGGCTTCGGCGCCGTCGCCGGCCTGCTGCACGACGTGATCCTGACCTTCGGCCTGATCGTGGTGCTGCGCCTCGAGTTCAGCCTGAATATGGTCGCGGCCATTCTGACCGTCATCGGCTATTCGATGAACGACACCGTCGTCGTCTTCGACCGCCTTCGCGAGAACCTGCGCAAGTACAAGACCATGCCGCTGCGCGACGTGATCGACCTGTCGCTGAACGAGACCCTGACCCGGACCATCATCACCGGCGTGACCGCGGTGCTGGTTCTGGCGGCCCTGGCCATCTTCGGCGGCGAGGCCCTGCGCGGCTTCTCGATCGCCCTGATGTTCGGGATCATTGTCGGCACCTATTCCTCGATCTATGTCGGGGCGCCGATCATCCTGCTGTGGGGCGTCAAGCGCGGCGAACTCAACGAGGACGCCAAACCGATCAAGCTCGGCATGGCCAGCCGGCCGTAGGACGCATCATCTTTCCCTCCCCCGCGCGGGGAGGGAGATGTATGTCTGGCGTGAGACAACTCATTACCCGGGGGAGGGCGTTCGCATGGCCGGACTGCTGAGCAATTTCCGAAACACCGTCATTCTCGGCCTGATTCTGGCGGCCTTGATGATGGTCGCCACCGGCTTCGTTGCGCCCCGCGGCTTCGAGCGCGAGTTCCTGCGCGCGGTGCTGACCTGGGCGACTGCGGTGTCGGTACTGCTGTGGATCGGCCTGCTCTACTACTTCAACGTGGTCCAACTGAGGGTCTGGTCGCAGATCCCGGCGGATCAGAAGCAGGTCATCAACCTTTATATCACCCCCGTGGCCCTGGTCTGGGTGCGCTGGGCGTCGCTGGCCGCGGTCGTGTTCGGGGCCGCCGCCGCGCTCGCTCACTCCGGCGTCTATCTGGCCGAGATCGCCACCGTGGGCTTTTTCCGCGGCTTCGCCTCCGGTGACCAAGCCTATGTCCTGCTGGGTGTCGGCGCTTGGCTGGCCGTCATTATGTGCCTGAACACCTGGGCGGTCATCTGGCCAAACCAGCGACGCGCGCTCAACATCGGCCAAGGACAGGTCGAGCTCGAGGAAGATGTCCGCGCCAAGGCTGGCCGTGTCGCCATGTTGGCCACGCGCGTCAATCTGCTGCTCAGCCTGCCGATGATGACCTTCCTGACGTTCCAGCCGCTGTTCGGCTGATCGGGCGATGACGGCGGGATGAGCGAGACCGACCTCGACGCCCAGGTGCGGGACGCCGATCCCGACCGCTGGCTGTCCAGCCGGTTCGTTGGCGACCTCGAGGCCCGCGCGGACCTGATCGCCCTCTACGCCTTCGAGGCGGAGCTTCTGACCATCCCGACGCGGGTCACCCAGCCGATGCTGGCCGAGATGCGCTATGTCTGGTGGCGAGATCAGATGGATGGGGTCTTTTCAGGCCAACCGCGCAAGGGCCATCCGGTGCTGGAGGCGCTGACGGCTGCGGCGGAACGACGGCCGCTGGATCGCGCGCCGTTCGACGCCCTGATCGAGGCCCATGTCGGCCGGGTCCACGGCGAGCCCCACGATCTGGACGCCTTCTACGTCGGTCCGATGCAGGCGGCGGTGCGCATTCTGGCGGGCGAGGGGCATGACGCCGCCGTGGTCGAGGCCGGGCGCGTCCGGGGCCTGACCCAGGTCGGGCGGGCCGAGGAGGCGAAGGCCTTGCGCGGTGCGGCCAATGCCGGGCTGAAGACCCTGCCGACAGCGGCCTTCCCGGCGGTGGCCCATGCGACCCTGTCGGGCGCCGAGCGCGGCGAGGGAACCAAGCGGCTGAAGCTGCTGTGGGCCAGCCTGAGGGGGCGAATCTAGCGGGGATTCCCGTTCGGCCAGGACAGGACTTCCGGCGGCCAGACCTGGCGGTTGGGCGAGCCGGTGTAGGTCCAGTTGAGAGTGCGCTGCATGGTCCGGGCGCCGGCCCTGGCCACGGTTGAGGCCTTGGGCAGGCTGTGCATCTCGCGCGCCCAGTCGGGCAGCAGGTCGGCGCCGGCCTGCATGATCAGATCGGCGGAGATGTCCTCGAAGAACCCGCCGACCTTCTGGCGCATGACCAGGGCCGCGACCTCGGTCGTACGGGCGTCGGCCTTAAGCTGCGGCCGCATGGACTGGATCAGGGCCTCGGCCTCGGCCCTGTTGGTCGGGACGGGATCGGCGCCGAGCGCGATGCCGATCCGCGCCATCTCGGCCAGATAGGCGTCCTGATCGGCCAGGGACATGGTCGGCTCGGCATAGCGGACCCAGCTGTCGAGGAAGCTGATCGTCTCGGTCACATGAACCCAGGCCAGCAGAGTCGGGTCGCTGACGCGATAGGGCGCGCCGTCGGGCAGGGTCCCGCCCAGTTTGTCGTGAATACGCCGGACCTTGTCGATGGCGGCGTTGCCCGCGACGGCGTGGTCATAGGTGGTGACGGCGATGAACTTGGCCGTTCGCCGCAGCCGCCCATGCATGTCGGCGCGAAAGTCGGAATGGTCCCAGACCCCCGCCAGCACCGCCGGATGCAGCATCTGGAGCAGCAGGCCCGAGACGCCGCCGATCATCATGGTGACGATGTCGCCATTGACCCGCCAGGCGACGGAGTCCGTCGGGAACAGGGCGTCGGCGCGGCGCAGGGCGGGCCGCTCGCCGCGCTCATAATCGTTGAACAGCTCGTTGATACGCCGCCGGATGGCGATCTTCACGGTTTCGGACGGAGAGGGCATTCAGACTTGAGGGGAGGCGTCGAACTTGAACATCGGTGGTATCGTCACGCCATGCGCAAGTCGACCTTCAGGCCCTTGTGAAGTCCATGGTCCAGTTGGTTTCCCAGGTCGCGCCGCGGTCGGCCGACATCGCCTGCTCCCAGCGGGGCGTTTCGGTCCGGGTGTTCAGCCACAGGAACCGGGTCAGGATCGGGCGGCCGTTCAGCGTATCCTCGGCGAGGAAGGTCCCGTCGCCGTCCTCGAACCGGCCGACCACGGGCACGTCCATGCGATGCGGATCGTTGGAGGCCAGCCACCAGATGGCCCAGGCCTTCGCCGCCGGATCGTAAGAGCGGATCGCGATGGCGCGGATCGTCCCGCTGGGGAAGTGCAGGACATTGTCCTCGATATTGCCGTTTCCGCCCAGCACCGTCCGCATCTCGCAGGCGCCGTCGAAGGCGTCCCAGTCGGTGCAACCGGCCAGACGCTCGCGCAGGCGGCGATGTTTGACCGTCCACCGCCCGATCTGGAAATCGAAGTCCGGGCAGGCGTCGGGCAGGGACATGGTCACATCCTCAAGGAACAGGCGGCGGGCGCTCAGGCGGCAGCCGCGTCCCGCCAGGCCTTGAGCGCCTCCAGAGCGCGGATGCTCATCAGACGCTTCTTGGCCCGGCCGCGTTCCTTGAGCGGGATCTTCTTGCCCTCTTCATCCACCTTGGGTGCGTCAAGGGGTGGCAGCAGTCCGTAGTTGATGTTCATCGGCTGGAATTTGGCGCCGTCCAGATGGCCCCCGGTGATGTGCTCGACCAGGGCGCCCAGCGCCGTATGGGCGGCCGGGGCGTCCAGCGGCTTGCCGAGCCGTTCGGCGGCGGCGAGGCGGCCGGCCAGAAGGCCCGTGGCGGCGCTTTCGACATAGCCCTCGACCCCCGTCACCTGACCGGCGAAGCGCAGGCGCGGCATCGACTTCATGCGCAGCTGGCGGTCCAGCAGGTGAGGCGAGTTCAGATAGGTGTTGCGGTGCAGGCCTCCGAGGCGAGCGAACTGGGCGTCCTGCAGGCCGGGGATCATGCGGAAGACCTCGGCCTGGGCCCCGTGCTTCAGCTTGGTCTGGAAGCCGACGATGTTGAACAGGGTGCCGAGCGCATTGTCCTGACGCAGCTGGACGATGGCGTGGGCCTTGACCAGAGGGTCGCGCGGGTTGGTCAGGCCGACGGGCTTCATCGGGCCGTGGCGCAGGGTCTCGCGGCCGCGCTCGGCCATGACCTCGATGGGCAGGCAGCCGTCGAAATAGGGAACGTTCTCCCACTCCTTGAACTCGGCCTTGGGGCCGTTGAGCAGGGCGTCGATGAAGGCCTCGTACTGCTCCTTGTTCATGGGGCAGTTGACGTAGGCGGCGGCGTCTCCGCCCGGGCCTTCCTTGTCGTAGCGCGACTGCCGCCAGGCGATGTCGAAGTCGATCGACTCGGCATGGACGATGGGGGCGATGGCGTCGAAGAAGCTGAGGCTCTCCTCACCGGTCAGCGTCAGGATGGCGTCGGCGAGGGCGGGGGAGGTCAGGGGGCCGGTGGCGACCACGACGCTGTCCCACTCCTCGGGCGGCAGGCCGGCGATCTCCTCGCGCTGGATGGTGACCAGCGGATGGGCCTCCAGCTTCGCCGTAACGGCTTGCGAGAAGCCGTCGCGGTCGACGGCCAGGGCGCCGCCCGCCGGAACCTGATGAGCGTCGCCGCAGGACATGATGATCGAGTCCAGCGCCCGCATCTCGGCGTGCAGCAGGCCGACGGCGTTGTGCTCCCAGTCGTCGGAGCGGAAGGAGTTGGAGCAGACCAGCTCGGCCAGACCGTCGGTGTGGTGGGCGTCGGTCTTCACGCCCGGAACGCCGCGCATCTCGTACAGGATGACGGGCACGCCGGCCGAGGCGATCTGCCATGTGGCCTCGGAGCCGGCGAGGCCTCCGCCGATGACGTGGATGGGCTTGATGTCGGAAGAAGAAGTCATGGCGGGCCTTCTAGAGCCCTCGGGAGCGTTCGTCAGCATTCGTCTGGTCGCAGACGTAAGGCAGGCGCTAGAGTGGTGACGAAGACGGGGGAATGAATGGCGGAATCGCCTGCAAGGAAGCGGCTGGACCTGATCGAGGTCCTGACCGAGGCGGTGGGGCGGATGGGCGAGATGGCGCGCGGCGCCGGTCCCGCCCTGGCCTTGACGGCCGTTCTGGCCCTGGCCGTGGTCTTGCTGCGTCTGCCGCACGGGGCGGGACTGCTGCTGTCGGCCCTGACCCTGATCGCCGGGCTGGCGGCCTTTGGCGCGACGACGCGGATCGGGACGGCGGGCGATCTGGAGGCGGCGCGGCGCGCGGGCCTGCGTCCCGGCGGCCTGCAACTGGGCAAACCCGAGGCGCGGCTGGCGGGGGCGACCCTGCTCTGCGCCCTGTTCATGGCGATCATGCTGGCCCTGCTCTTCCTCGTGGCCTTGGCCCTGTTCGGCGGGGCAGGCCTTAACGCCGAGGCGGTCAAGGCGCGCGACTGGGCCGCTGTCGGCCCGGCGTGGAAGCTGGTGTTGCTGGCCGGGGTGACGTTGGTGGTGCTGGGGGCGCCGCTGCTGTTCGCGGTCCGGCTGAGCCTCTATGCCCCCGCGACGGTTGGACGCGGCCAGATGATCTCCCTGACCGCGACGGGCCTGACCAACCGGGCCATCCTGCCGCTGCTGGCCGGGCTGATCGCCTGCGCGGTTCCGGGTCTGATCTGGCTGGGACTGGTCGTTGCGGGGGTTCTGGGCGGCAAGGCGGCTGGGGCTGTGGCGGTCCTGACGCTGGTCGCGATCCAGTGGCCCCTGACCAGCGCCTTTCTGGGCGCGGCCTATCGGCGGCTCGAGACCCACGAACTTCTGGGGGTCTGGCAGTGAAGCCGAAGCCGGCCAGGACGATTGGCGGACCTCAAGTCTTTGAAAGAAGGGCGACGTCGTCCTGGCCCCGCGCTATGAGCGGCGGCGAGAGAGTCGCCCTGGGAGTGAACGGATGAGTTTTTCGGCAACGGAAGCCGCCTTCGAAGGCTTCAGGGTGACCCGGCATCATCCGCTGGCCGTCGTGGCCTGGACGGGGGTGTCGCTGGTGGCCGTCGTCGCGATGGCGTTCATCGCCATGCCAATCCTCAGCCCCGTGGCGGATGAGTTCCGCTCTATCCTGGCCTCCGGCGGTGTCACCCAGCCGTCCGCCGCCATGGCGGAACGATTTTCCTATGCGGCAATGGCGACGGTCCCCGTCAGCCTTCTGATGCAAGCCATCCTCCTGCCGGCCATCTATCGGGCCATGAGCCAGTCTGGTGGCGACAGGTTCGGCTTCCTGCGGCTGGGACCTGATGAGCTTCGGGTTTTCGGCGCCCAGGTGATCATCACCCTGGTGTCCCTGATCGTCAGTCAGGGCGGCGAACTGCTGGCGACCTTGGCCACCGGCGTGGGCGGCGCCGGCCTGGGCTTGCTGGTCGAGGTCGTGGTGATGGTGGTGGGCCTCTATCTGTCGGTACGTCTGGTCCTGGTGGCGCCCGCCGCCTTCAGCCAGGGACGGATCGATCTGAAGGCTGGATGGGCGGCGACCGCCGGCCTTTTCTGGCCTCTGATCGGAATGGCGATCATCGCGGGCTTCATGGCCTTCGTGGTCATGCTCCTGCTGGGGATCATCGCCCTGCCGATTTCGATCGGTATGACGGGCGGCGCGGCCGGTCCGGCGGGTCTGGTCGCCGGGGGCGGTCTTCTGATTATCCTCTCGCTGGCCATGGCCCTGACGACCGTCATTCTTGTCGCACCGTTCATGGTGGCCTACCGCGAGGCCCGGGCGCCGGCGAAGGGCTGACAGAAAAGGGGCCGCGCATCGCACGGCCCCTATCCAATTCCAGTCTCGAGTCGCGCGACCGCGCGACAGGCCCGTTAAAACGGGCTGAAACGCTCGACCAGGGCCTGGGCGGCAGGCGTGGCCTGCACCCGGCTGATGTCGCCGCGGCCGCCGTAGCTGATGCGGGCCTCGGCGATCTGGGTGTGGTTGATGGTGTTGGCCGAGGAAATATCTTCCGGGCGCACGATGCCGGCGACGGTCAGCTCGCGGATCTCGCGGTTGGTGCGCACTTCTTGCCGACCTTGAATGACGAGGTTCCCGTTCGACAGGACCTCGGTGACCACGGCGGCGATGGTCAGGTCGACCTTTTCCGAGCGGCTGACGGCGCCGGAGCCCGTTGCGTTGCTGGAGCCCGACATGCCGACCATGTTCGCGGGGTCGAAATCGCCCGGCAGCACGCGGCCCAGGCTGCTTTCCAGCCCGAACAGGTGGCTGACCCCGGCCGAGCTGTCGTTGGTGCGGGCGCGGGTGGTCGAGTTGGAAGTCTGGGCCTTGTCGTCGATGGAGATCGCGACGGTCAGGATGTCGCCGACGCGGCGGGCGCGCTGGTCGCCGAAGAAGGTGCGGGCGCCGGTGCGCCACAGGCTGTTGGCGCTGGCGGCCATGGCGCCGTTCTGACGGGCGCGGATGGCGGCCTGCTCTTCGGGCGAGGGCTGGTAGGTCTGGCTGGTCGGGACCAAGGCGGCTGGATAGCCGATGGGAGCCAGTTCGGGGCCGCGCACGGCCTCGACGGCGGTGGAGCAGGCGCCCAGAGACAGGGCGGCGGCGGCGACGGAGAGGATCAGGACGGTACGCATGACGGCAGGCTCCTAGCGAGCGGCGAACTGTTGGGGATTGGCGCGGGCGGCCTGGGCCGCCGGGCCGACGACCGCCTGGCCGGGGCCGGTGGCGACCGCGTCGATGGTGCGGTTGGAGGTGGTGTTGAGCACGGAGACCGGCTCGCCGATCGCGGCGTTGCGGGTGGCGCGGCCGGTGACGGTCAGCTTCACGCCGCCGACGTCATAGGTGACCTCGACCATGTCGTTGCGGGCGATGACCTGGGGCGAGGCCAGGTCGCGTGTGGCGACCGGGGCGCCGGCGCGCAGCGGGCGTTTGGCGCTGAGGCCGATGACCCGGTCGGCGTCCTGGGGACCGCCGGCGGGGGCCATATGGGCCTGAAGCGTGGTCCAGACGACGTCTTCGGGCTGGATCACATCGCCGGTGTTGAGGTTGCGGGCATAGGTCAGGACGTCGACCGTGGCGCCGGGGCGGCCGGCCGTGGCGGAGGCGGCGCCGGTCGAGGTCGCGCCCGTCGAGGCGGGGGTCAGGACGGCGGGCGAGGCCGAGCCCTGGCGGACCACGACGCGGCTGAGCCCTTGCGGGTTCGACCACTGCAGCCCGGCGCGCAGGGCCTGGCCCTGAAGCTGGCCCGCCTCGAAGACGATCGAGGGGCCGGCGCGCGTGCCGACGACGACGTTCGCGGCCGTGCCCGCGCCGTCGAAGATGTCGCCCAGGGTGACGCGGCCGTCGTCGTCGACGGGCTGGGCCTTGAGGGTGACGGGCCCCGCGAGCGCCGGAGTGGCGGCGAGGGACAGGAGGAGGGCGATGGCGATGCGCATGGCTTAGCTCTTCACCTGGGAGGTCACCGACATCATGTCGTCCGCGGTCGAGATGACCTTGGAGTTCATTTCGTAGGCGCGCTGGGCGACAATCAGGGCGCTGATCTCGCTGACGGCGTCGACGTTCGAGCTTTCGGTGTAGCCCTGCAGAAGTTGCCCGAAGCCGGGCTCGCCGGGCGCCGCGACATTGGCCGGACCCGAGGCGGCGGTTTCCATCAGCAGGTTGTCACCGACGGCTTCCAGACCCGCTTCGTTGAAGAAGTTGGCGATTTCCAGCTGGCCAACGACCTGCGGATCCACCTGTCCATCGATCTTGACCGAGACCTCGCCGGTCTTGGAGATGATCGTGTCGACGGCGTTCTGGGGGATGGTGATCGCCGGCTCGACGGCATAGCCGTCCTCGGTGACGAGCGTGCCCTCGGGGCTCAGGGAGAAGTTGCCGGCGCGGGTATAGCCGATCTCGCCGGAGGGCAGGGTGACCTGGAAATAGCCGTGGCCATCGATGGCCACATCGTACTGGTTGTCGGTCCGGCCCGGCGTGCCCTGTTCGGTGATCCGATAGACGCTGCCCGCCTTGACGCCCAGGCCGACCTGGATGCCCGTCGGGACCACGGTGCCGGCGCTGGACGACTGCGCGCCCATCCGCTCGACGTTCTGGTACATCAGGTCCTGGAACTCGGCCCGCTGGCGCTTGTAGCCGACGGTGTTCATGTTCGCGATGTTGTTGGAAATGACTTCCACGTTCAGCTGCTGGGCGGCCATGCCCGAAGCTGCGGTTCTCAGAGCGCGCATCTAACGGCCCTCCTAGTTCGCCCGACCAAGGCGCTCGACGGCGCGCTTGGACAGGTCATTGACGTTTTCGATCATCTTGGTCGCCTGTTCGTAGGCGCGGCTGATCTCGATCATCGAGGTGATCTCGGTCAGCGGATTGACGTTGGAGGCTTCCAGCGAACCCTGGCGGATCTTGGCGCCCGTGGCGTCGATCGGCGTGGCGTTGGAGCGGTTGCGGTAGAGGCCGTCGCCGTCCTTGGACAGGGCGCCGAGGGTATCGAAGCGGGCCAGGGTCAGCTTGCCCACGAGGGCGCCGTTCTGGCTGATGGTGCCGTCCTCGCCGATGACCGGCGCGCCCTTGGCGGGGTCCAGGATGATGTCGCCGCCGTCGCCCTGAACGGCCAGCCCGGCCTTGGTGACCAGCTTGCCGGTCGGGTCCAGGGTGAAGGCGCCGTCGCGGGTGTAGGCGTCGGCGGTCCCGTCATTGACGGTGAAGAAGGCGCCTTCGCCCTCGATGCCGAAGTCGAGGTCGCGGCCGGTCTGCTGCAGGGCGCCCTGGCCGAAGTCGCGGCCGACGCCGTTGTCCAGGACGAAGCTGGCGCCGGGTTTGATCGAGTCGTTGCGGGCGCGGGCGCCGACCTCGGTCCCGACCAGCAGCTGCTCGACCTTGAAGCCGGTCGTGTTCGCATTGGCGATGTTGTTCGCCACGATGTCGAGCTCGCGGCGCAGCGTCATCTGGCGGGACAGTCCGATATAGGCGGCGTTTTCCACGGGGCGGGCTCCTTCGTTAAGGGTCCACGCAATGACCGTGCCAACAGGGTTAATGCAGGCGTGGCGGGCTTTTGAGCGGATTTCGGGCCCTGGCGCCCGGCAGGATTTGCCGGATTTCAATCTCGCGTTAACCAAACTGGCTGCATCTGGAGGCTGGAATCATTCCGGGGCGTCGGACGCATGTTGAAGCTTGGCAAGAAGAAGGGGCCGCCTGACGATACGGCGACCGACATCGCCGTGGCCCATGGCCATGAGGTCGATGGCGACGCGCCCGCCAAGAAGAAGCTGCCCCTGCTGTTCATCATTGCCCCTGTCGCGGCCCTGGTCCTGATCGGCGGCGGCGCCGGCGCCTTCTTCATGCTGCAACCCAAGCCCGCCGCCGCCGAGGGCGAGCACGGCGAGGCCGCCGCCGGTCACGGCGAGGAGAAGGCCGAAGGCCACGGCAAGAAGGAAGAGAAGAAGGGCGGCCACGGCGCGGCCAAGGAAGGCGAGGGCGAAGCCGCCGCCGATCCGTCGCTGGGCGTCGTGTCCGAGGGACCCGACGGCGTCACCTTCCTGACCCTGCCTGACATGGTGGTGGACATCCAGTCGCAGGACGGCCGCCCGACCCATATGCAGCTGAAGCTGACGCTGGAGATGAAGGACGCCGACCTGGCCACGACCCTGCAGGAGCAGATGCCGCGGATGCAGGACATGTTCCAGGGCTTCCTGCGTGAACTGCGTCCCGAGGACATGGCCGGTTCGGCCGGCAGCTATCAGCTGCGCGCCGAGATCCTGCGCCGCGTCAACCTGATCGCCGCCCCGGGCAAGGTCGATGCGGTCCTGATCGAAAAGATGCTGATCCAGTAATGAGCGACACCGAGTTCGCAGACTCCGGCCTGGGCGACGAGTTCCGCAGCGCGGCGTCCGAACGCGTCCTGAACCAGGACGAGATCGACAGCCTGCTGGGCTTCGACCTCGGCGACGACGACGGTTCCGAACGGACCGGCATCCGCGCCATCATCAACTCCGCGCTCGTCAGCTACGAGCGTCTGCCGATGCTCGAGATCGTCTTCGACCGCCTGGTGCGGCTGATGACGACGTCCCTGCGCAACTTCACCTCCGACAACGTCGAGGTGTCGCTGGACAACATCTCCTCGATCCGCTTCGGCGACTATCTGAACTCCATCCCGCTGCCCGCGATCCTGGCGGTGTTCCGGGCCGAGGAGCTGGACAACTACGGCCTGCTGACGGTCGATTCCAACCTGATCTATTCGATCGTCGACGTGCTGCTGGGCGGGCGTCGCGGCACCGCGGCCCTGCGCATCGAGGGGCGGCCCTACACCACCATCGAACGGGTGCTGGTGCAGCGGATGGTCGAGGTCATCCTGGCCGATGCACAAGCCGCCTTCGAGCCCCTGACCCCCGTCCACTTCAACCTGGACCGTCTGGAGACCAACCCCCGCTTCGCCGCCATCGCGCGCCCGGCCAACGCCGCCATCCTGGTCAAGCTGCGCATCGACATGGAAGACCGCGGCGGCCGGGTCGAGCTGCTGCTGCCCTATGCGACGCTGGAGCCCATCCGGAAGATGCTGCTGCAGCAGTTCATGGGTGAGAAGTTCGGCCGCGACAACATCTGGGAAGGCCACCTTGCCACCGAGCTCTGGACCACCGACACCGAGGTGCGCGCGGTCCTGGACGAGCAGCAGGCCCCGCTGTCGACGGTTCTCAATCTGAAGGTCGGCGACACCTTCATGCTGAACGCGACTCCCGATAGCGACATCTCGATCCGTTGCGGCCCGATTCCGGTCACGACGGGCCGAATGGGCCGCAAGGGCCAGCACATCGCCGTTCGCGTCGAGGCGCCCATCAGCGTCGAGGTCGCGAGCAGCCTGACCCGGGTGAAACGCTCATGATCGGCATCGTCCTCGACTCCTTCCTGATGCTGCTGCTGGTCGCGGCCATCGGTTACGGCATCCGTCTGGAGAAGAAACTGACCGCCCTGCGCGCCGGCCAGCTGGCCTTCGCCGGCGCGGTGACCGAGCTGAACCAGGCCGCGGGCCGCGCCGAGAACGCGCTCCGGGCCCTGAGCGCCGCGGGCGACGAGGCCGACATGCTGCACGACCGCATCCTCAAGGCCCGCGCGGTCAAACAGGAGCTGGACGTGCTGATTGCCCGCCAGTCGCGGGGTCTGTCGGGGCCGGCTCCGGCGGCCGTGCGTGAACCCGAGATCATCCGCGAACCCGAGATCATCCGCGAACCCGAGCCCGTCCGCGCGCCGCCTGCGCTGCGCAATCCCCTGATCCACGGCCTGCCCGACGACGAGGACCGCGCCCTGCGCATGGCCGCCCTGGCCGAGCGTATCTCGGGCATGAACGCGGCCCGCACCGCCGCCCCGGCCCCCGGCCGCGAAAATGTCAGCGCCATCATGTCGGCCCTGACCGCTAACCAAGCCGCGCAACAGAGCCTCAACAAGGCCCGGCGTAGTCTGGACGACGATCTCTTCGCGGCGTGACGCCGAAACCTCCCTTTCCTGAGTACCGAGACCTGTTCTGATGGCCAAAGTTCCTCGCCTCCTGCCGCTCATCGCCATCGCCATCGGCGGGGTGGTGGCCGTGCGCGCCGTCGGCGCGGGTCCAGGCCTGTTCGAGGGCGCCAAGGCCTGGGCCGAAGACGCCGCGGGCGCGGTCGCCCCGGCCCCGGGCAATACGGACGTGCCCAAGGCGCCGGCCCCTGTCTGCGCCCTGACGCCGGAACAGCTGGCCCAGCAGGCGGGGATTTCCCCGGCCGAGCTGCGGATCATCCAGTCGCTGTCGACGCGCCGCAAGGAGCTGGACGCCCGCGACGCCGACTTCTCGACCACCCTGCCGCTGATGGTCGCCGCCGAGCAGAAGCTGGACGCCAAGGTCCAGGCCCTGAACGCCATCAAGGCCGAGATCCAGGGCATGCTGGGTCAGGTCGACGCCAAGGCCAAGGCCGAGACCGACCGTCTGGTCGCCGTCTATTCGGCCATGCGCCCGCGTGAGGCCGCCGCCGTGTTCAACACCCTGTCTGACGATGTGCGCCTGCCGGTCGCCGCCGCCATGCGTCCGCGCGGTCTGGCCGCCATCCTGGCCCAGATGCCGCCCGCCAAGGCCCAGGAACTGACCGAGAAGCTGGCCCGCCGCTATGAGGCCCAGCAGCTGGCCGCGCGCGCCGCCGCCGCCGGCGCCGCTGAACCGGCCGCTCAGACCGCCGAACAGCCCGCTGCGCCTCCGGCGGCGACGCCCGCCGCCAACGCCGGCGCCGGGGCCGCCGCCAAGCCCGCGACCCAGACGCCCGCCGCCACGCCGACGCGTCAGGCTCCGCGCGCCGCCGCCAATCGTCCCCGCACCCCGGCCCGGACCCCGGCTCGCACGCCTGCGCGCCAACCCGCCGCCACGCCGGCCCCGTCGGGACCGCAGCCCTACGCCGCCGGCGCCTCGGCCCCGGCCGCCGCGCCTGCGCCGCGTCAGTCGGTTCAGTAAGGCGGGTCAATAAGGCCGGGGCGCACTCCCCGGTTGGCAGGGCGGGCGAGGGGGGCTATGCACGCGCCTCCTCTTTCGCCTTCAGGCCACCACCATGTCCGACACGCCTCCCGACCGCCTCTCGGTCAATCCGAGCAGCAAATTCTACGACGCCGACGTGCTTCAGCGCGGCGTGGGCATTCGCTTCAAGGGCGAGGAAAAGACCAACGTCGAGGAATACTGCGTCTCGGAAGGCTGGGTCCGCCTGGCCGCCGGCAAGGCCGTGGACCGCAAGGGCAACCAGCTGACCATCAAGCTGCAGGGCGTGGTCGAACCCTACTTCCAGAGCGCCGACGAGGCCCCCGTCGAGGGCTGAGCCTGATCCTCGACCCGGGGTTGGACCCGATGGCGAGGCCCAGGGCGGTGGATAGGCTGAGAGGACCCGTCCTCTCAGGAGCCTGCCATGCCTGTCGACCCGGATCGTTCGCGCCTTCCCCTTCCCGAACCGGAGTTCAAGGGGGTCATCGGCAAGACCTATCTGGACTCGAAAGAAGACTGGCCAAAGGTCCCGACCCCGCCCGATGGCGCGCCCAATGTGGTGGTCATCCTGCTGGATGACGTCGGCTTCGGTCAGGTTTCAACCTTCGGCGGTCCGGTTCCGACGCCCGCGCTGGACAAGCTGGCCGCGCGCGGTCTGCGCTACAACCGCTTTCACACCACGGCGATCTGCGGGCCGTCGCGCGCGGCCCTGATCACCGGCCGCAACCACCACAACTGCGGCGTCGGCTTCCTGGCCGAATGGGCGACGGGCTTTCCCAGCTACAACAACATGATCCCCCGCAGCACGGCGACCATTGGCTCGGTGTTGAAGGGCAATGGCTACGCCACCTCCTGGTTCGGCAAGAACCACAATACGCCCGACTGGGAGAGTAGCGTCGCCGGACCGTTCGACCGTTGGCCGACCGGCATGGGCTTCGACTATTTCTACGGCTTCATCGGCGGGGAGACGCACCAGTATTACCCGGTCCTGTTCGAGAACACGGTCGCGGTCGAGCCGCAGAAGACGCCCGAAGAGGGCTATCACTTCATGGAGGACATGACCGACCGGGCCATCAACTGGATCCGGTACTCGAAGGCCGTGGCCCCCCAGAAGCCCTTCTTCACCTATTTCGCCCCCGGCGCCGCCCACGCGCCGCACCATGCGCCCAAGGCATGGCGCGAGAAGTTCGCGGGCCAGTTCGACGCCGGCTGGGACGCGGTGCGCGAGGCGACGTATCGGCGGCAGCTGGAGGCCGGGATCATCCCGCCCGGGACCGAGCTGACGCCGCGTCCGGACTGGGTGAAGGCCTGGGACAGCCTGCCGGCCGACGAGCGCAAACTCTATGCGCGGTTCATGGAGAATTTCGCCGGCTATCTGGCCTATGCCGACAGCGAATGCGGCCGGCTGATCGAGGCGATCGAGGCCCTGCCGGACGCGGACAACACCCTGATCCTCTATATCGTCGGCGACAACGGCGCGAGTTCGGAGGGCGGCTTCTCGGGCACGGTCAATGAGATCATGAACCTGAACGGCGTGGCTTCGCGGCTGGAGGACAATCTGGCCATGCTGGACGAGATCGGCGGGCCGGACACCGAACCCCACTATCCTCTGGGATGGGCCTGGGCCGGCAATGCCCCGTTCCAGTGGGTCAAGCAGGTGGCCTCGCATCTGGGCGGGACGCGCAACCCGATGGTCGCCGCCTGGCCGGCGGGGATCAAGGACCACGGCGGGGTACGCGACCAGTTCACCCACCTGATCGACATCATGCCGACCATTCTGGACATCGCGGGCATCCCGGCGCCGCAGTCGGTGGACGGGGTCGAGCAGAAGCCGCTGGACGGCGTGCCCATTACCGCCACCTTCGTCGACGCCAGGGCGAAGCCGGTGCGTGAGCGGCAGTATTTCGAGGTCTTCACCAACCGGGCCATCTACGACAAGGGCTGGATCGCTTGCGCCCAGCACACCCTGCCCTGGCGACAGGATCTGGCCCCCGGTCACTGGGAGAACGACCGCTGGGAGCTCTACAACCTCGACGAGGACTTCTCCGAGGCCAAGGATCTGGCCGAGGCCATGCCGGACAAGCTGGCGGAGATGAAGGCCCTGTTCGATGAGGAGGCGCGCAGGAACAACATCTATCCGTTCGACGACCGCGGCTCGGGCCGGCTGGCGACGCCCAAGCCCTCGCCGGGAGGGGCGGACCCGAACCGGACCCACTTCACCTATTTCGCGGGCGCCTCACGCCTGGCCGAGACGGCGTCGCCCAACACCAAGAACCGCTCGCACCGGATCACCGCCGAGATCGAACTGCCGGACAAGGGGGGCGAAGGGATCATCGTCGCCGCCGGCGGCAGCTCGGCCGGCTATGCCCTGTATGTCCAGGACGGCAAGCTGGTCTACCACTACAACTGGTTCGACAGGGAGCGGACGGATGTGATCTCCGACGTCCCCGTTCCGTCAGGCAGGAGCACGGTGTCGGTGGAGTTCGCCTATGACGGCGGCGGCCTCGGCAAGGGCGGCGAGGCGGTGATCGGGATCAACGGCAAGGAGGCCGGGAAGGCGCGGATCGAGAACACCGTCGCCGGCCGGTTCGGCATCGACACCTTCGGCGTGGGCTCCGACACCGGCTCGCCGGTCGGCAAGAGCTATGCGGCCCCGTTCCGGTTCACCGGCAAGGTGCTCAAGGTCGAGGTCGAACTGGGGCCGCGCGACCTGTCGCCCGAGGACGAGACCAAGCTGCATTCCATGAACACGGCCTTCGCCGAGACGCACGAGTAGGGCCGTGTCGCCGGGACATGTTACCGGGGCGGGGCGGCCTCAGGCCGCCTGAGACGGGCTGACGGGCAGCAGTGCGTCGATGACCAGGCGCGACAGCATGCGGCCCTCCAGCGGAATGATGGCGTCGACGAACGGCGCCTCGGCGCCGCCGCCCATCTCGGGCGGGGCCTGGAGCAGGCTGGCCGGAAGCTGGAAAGTCTCCTGCACCTCATCCACCAGCACCCCGGCCATGCGGGAGCCGTGCTCGATGACCACGATGACGTGGCGCGGCGAGGGTTCGGTCGGTCCGACGCCGAGGCGCTGACGCAGGTCCAGCACCGGCATGACCGCGCCGCGCAGATTGATGACCCCGAGGATGTAGTTCGGCGTCTGGGGAATCGGGGTCGCCGGGGTCCAGCCGCGGATCTCGCGCACCGAACGGACGTCGATGCAGTATTCCTGACCGCCGATGGCGAACGAGATCAGCTCCAGAATCCCGTCGGCGTCGGTGTTCAGCGAGGTCATGGTCAGAACTCTTCCCACTCGTTGACGACCTTCAGGGCCGTCGCGCCCATCGAGCGCGGAGGGGAGTGTACGGCGGGTTGAGCCGGGACGCCACCGGGAGCGCCATTGGGGGGCGCTCCCTGTGCGAACGCCTCGATCCGGGCCTGAGCGGCGCGGACGGGGTTGGGGGCGCGGAAGTTGTCGGCGGAGCGGGCTCCGGTATTGAACCGCTGCACCATCTGGGCCAGCTGGCTGGCCTCGGAGCGCAGGCTGGCGGAGGCGGCGGTGGCCTGTTCCACCATGGCCGCGTTCTGCTGGGTGACCTGATCCATCTGGTTGATGGCCGAGTTGACCTGGGCCAGGGCCGTGGACTGTTCCTGGGCCGAGCCGGCGATCTCGATGATCAGGCCGTCAACCTCGGCGACGCGGCCGGCGATGGAGGTCAGGGCCGCGCCGGTGTCGTCGACCAGCTTCACACCCCGGGCGACCTGGGCGGTCGAGGCGGTGATCAGGGACTTGATCTCCTTGGCTGCTTCGGCCGAACGCTGGGCCAGGGCGCGAACTTCCTGGGCGACGACCGCGAAGCCGCGGCCGGCGTCGCCCGCCCGCGCGGCCTCGACCCCGGCGTTCAGGGCCAGGAGGTTGGTCTGGAAGGCGATTTCGTCGATCACGCCCAGGATCTGGCCGATCTCGTTGGAGCTGCGCTGGATCTCGCCCATGGCGGCGACAGCCTCGCGGACCACTTCGCCGGAGTGTTCGGCGTCGGCCCGGGCGCTGCCGGCGGCCCCGGCCGCCTGCTTGGCGCCCTGCGCGCTGCGCTGGACGGTGGCGGTGATCTGGTCGAGGGCGGCGGCCGTCTCCTCAAGGCTGGCGGCCTGTTGCTCGGTGCGGCGGGCCAGATCGTCGGAGGCGCCGGAAATCTCGTCGGAGCCGCAGCGGATCGAGCCGATGCTCTGCAGCACCGAGTCCAGCGTCGCGCGCAGGCTTTCAACGGCGGAGTTGTAGTCGTCCTGAACGGTCTTGTGCGCGCCCTGCCGATCGCCTTCGAGCCGCGCGGTCAGGTCGCCGTCCGACAACCGGCTGAGGCTCCCGGCGAGGGCCGCGACCAGGTCGTTCTGGGTCTCTTCGGCCTGTTGACGCGCCTGCTCGCTGCGGGCCGCGTCCTGCTCGGCCTTGGTGATGTCCACCGCCAGCTTGATGACCTTGTAGGGCTTGCCGGCCGCGTCGAGGACCGGGTTGTAGGAGGCCTGGATCCAGATCTCGCGCCCGCCCTTGGCGAGGCGGCGGAATTTCTGGGCGACGAACTGGCCGCTTCTCAGCTTGTGCCAGAAGGCGCGGTACTCTTCGCCCGCGGCCTCGGCCGGGTCCATGAAGAGGCTGTGATGCCGCCCCACGATCTCGCCGGCGGAATAACCCAGGGCCCCGAGGAAGTTATCATTGGCCTGGATGATGGTGCCGTCGAGATTGAATTCGATCACGGCCTGGGAGCGCGAGATGGCCGCCATCTTGCTCTGGAGATCGTAGGCCGCTGCTGCTGACTCAGCATCGAGCTTCTTGGAACGCGCAAACATGTGTTTCCCCTCAAGACAGCCTTTGGTGGTAAGGCTCCCCTTGGGGCAGCTAAGGCGCGATTGGTTACCCGCGCCTTTATGTCGCGTTGGGGACTGCTACTCAGTTGAATGCCGGAAGACTTCCCGTCAGCTTTACACCTGCAGTGTAAACGTTGAGCTTTTTGGTATAATGTCGTCCACCCGACACAGGTTTTGACCGGTTTTATAACTAAAGTTATAGGGCGATCGCCGACATCAGGCGGCCGAAGTCAGGCTCGGAACGCTGGAAGGCGCGGCGGTTCGAAAAGAAGCGACTCTCGTCGGCGCAGGTGTCGTCGCCGGTCCAGGCGGCTTCGCCGACCCCGGCCTGTTCCAGCCGCCACAGGACGAAGGCAGGCAGGTCGAAGCGGCGCTTGTCGGGCGCGTCTCCGACGATGAAGAAGCGTTCCGAACCCGGGTCGTGATGGGCGAAGCGCTCCTCGAAGTCGGCGCCGACCTCATAGCTGGTCTGGGCGATGCAGGGGCCGACTACGGCGACCGTGCGCGAAGCGTTGGCGCCCAGCGATTCCATCGCCGTCACCGCCGAATGGACGACGCCGCCCAGCGCGCCCTTCCAGCCTGCATGGACGGCCGCGACCACGCCTGCTTCGGCATCGGCCAGAAGGACGGGCGCACAGTCGGCGGTCAGGACGCCGCAGATGACGCCCCGCGTGGCGCTGGCGACAGCGTCGCCCTCGGGCCGGTCGCCCTTCCACGGGCCGTCGGCGACCCGGGTGATGGCGGAATGGATCTGATAGCAGGCGGCGAGATCGTCGGGGGCGCCGCCCACGGCCTCGGCGATGCGGCGGCGGTTCTCGGCGACGGCAGCGGGATCGTCGCTGGAGCCGAGCCCGGCGTTCAGCCCCTCGAAGATGCCGGTCGAGACCCCGCCCTGCCGGGTGAAGAAGCCGTGGCGCACCCCGGCCTTCGTCAGCAACGGGTGGGTGATGGGGGCCAGATCGCTCATCATTCAAATCCCGGGACGGTCAGGCTGCGCGGCGAGAAGATGGAGGCGACCTTGAACAGGGTTCCCATCTGGTCGTCGGCGGTCAGGCGGTCCAGCTGGCGGCGGATCACCGCCTCGGCCGAGGGCCGTCCCTGTATCAACCGGTCGGCGCGCGCCTCGATCCCCAGCAGGCGCAGGAATTCGCCCTGGCCCTTGCAGCCGGTGACGTCGGCGCCGGCGCGGACGGCGGCTTCCAGAACGCGCGGGAAGTCGGCCCACATGGTCAGGTCGGCGGCGCCGGGATGCGCCAAAGGGTCGACCCTGGCGTGGCGGTGCAGGGCCTGAAGGGTGTCGCCGGGGCCAGGCTTGTCGCGGCCGTAGTCGATCAGCAGGGCCGCGCCCGAGGCCTCGGCCATCAGCACCGCCAGGTCGCGGCCGAAGATAGCCTGCTGGTCCGATATCTCGACAATCTGGCCAGGCTCAACGTCGTAGGCGGGCTTCTCGAAGCCGCCCGTGATGGTGCTGAGGCCGAACAGGATGTCGTTCCCGTCGTCGCTGACCCCGACGCGCCGCTCGGACCAGCCATCGTCGGTCTTCACGAACTGACGCGCGGGCATACAGTCCAGCACCTCATTGGCGATCAGGATGACCGGGGCGTCGGTCTCGATCTGGTTGAGCGAGCTCAGCCAGCGCGGGCTGATGTCGGCGCCGGCCAGCCGCCGTTCCTGTTCCTTGCGCAGGGGGGTGCTGGGCTCGATCAGGATCAGGTCGCAGGCTTCGAGGAAGTCGGGCGCCAGACGCAGGGCGCGCAGGGCGTCGTCCATCAGGGTCCCGTCGCCGGGGCCGACCTCGACCAGCCGCACCTTCTCCGGCGCGCCCAGCCTGTGCCAGGTCTCCGCCGCCCACAGGCCCAGCAGTTCGCCGAACATCTGGCTGATCAAGGGCGCGGTGATGAAGTCGCCGCCTTCGCCCAGCGCCGGGCGTGTCGAATAGTAGCCCCCCGCCGGATCGTGCAGGCAGCGGGTTACATAGTCGGCGACCGACATCGGCCCCGTCAGGGTGATCTCCCGCGTCAGACTGGCCTTCAGGCTCACGCCGGGACCTTCTCCGTTTCGGGCTCCGCTTCAGGCTCTTCCGGAGCGGCGACCGGCGGCGTCTTCCACGCGTTCCAGATCAGCCAGGCGCCGATCAGGATCATCGGGGTCGAGAGGATCATCCCCATGGTCAGGCCGAAGGGCAGGTGGTCCAGACCGGCGTCGGGCTGGCGCACATTCTCCAGCGAGGCGCGGATCAGACCATAGCCGAGCAGGAACAGGCCGGTGACATAGCCGGGCTTGGCCAGCAGCCGGAATTTCCACACCGCCAGCGCCAGGATGCCGAACAGCAGGACGCCTTCGAGGCCGGCCTCATAGAGTTGGCTCGGGTGGCGCGGCACATCGCCGGCCGGGCACATGCCATAGGCCTTCTGGATCGTCTGGTTGCAGAAGCGGATGGCCCAGGGGACGGTGGTCTCGCGGCCCCAGAGTTCGCCGTTGATGAAGTTGGCCAGCCGGCCGAAGCACAGGCCGAGCGGGGCGGTGGCCAGGGCCATGTCGCCGATGCTGAGCGTCGAGAGCCTGTTGCGCCAGGCGTAGAGCACCACCGCGATGGTGCAGCCCGCCAGACCGCCGTGGAAGGACATGCCGCCGGTCCACAGCTGGAACAGCTCCAGCCGCTCGCCCCAGCCGTGTCCGGTGAACAGCTGCAGATACATCACCGGCTTGTAGGCGAGGGCATAGCCCAGACGGCCGCCCAGAATGATGCCGAGGGTGATCCAGAGAACGAGATCGTCGAGCTGGATCGGGGTCAGGGGCGCGCGGCGCGGCGACCACAGCGAGGCCCGCTTGATCAGGACCCCGGCGTACCACCAGCCGAGAACGATGCCCGCCACATAGGCCAGGGCGTACCAACGGATCGGGATGATCCAGATGTGGAACCAGACCGGGTCAAAATCGGGAAAGATCACGAAGGGCAGCTCCAGCCGTTTTCAGGCCTGCGGTGTAGCAAGCGTCGCTGGCGCCGTCTTCCCTCTCAATCACGGCGGCTTCGGGGCTGGCCGCTTTCCGGCCGACGGCGGCTATAAGTCGCTTGGACGGAAAGGTTTCGTTCACCATATCGAGTAACCCTCATTAACGACTCCCGAAGCGATTCATTCGGGGCGGAGACGACCATGCAGACCCGCAATCCCATCCTCGACGAGTTCGCCAAGCTGACGACCGGCGCCATGGGCCTGGCCCAGGCGGCAGGGGAGGAGGCCAAGGCCGCCTTCCGCGCGCAGACCGACCGCGTCGCCGCCGAAATGGACCTGGTCCGTCGCGACGAGTTCGACGCCCTCAAGGCCGAAATCGCCGCCCTGCGGGCCGAAATCGCGACGCTCAAAGGCGCTCCGACCACTGAGAAAAAGGCAGCGAAGAAGCCTGCCACGGGAACGTCCACAGGTGGAACTCCCGCCCCGGACGCAGCCGGTTGAGCCGAATCCGCGAACACGTCTACCGTCCCGCCATGATCGATGAGTCGCGGCAGTCGCGGCCCATCGACCGGGCTCTCTCTTGCTGATCGGGGAATATTGATGGACGCCGTGAGGCCTGAGGAGGTCGATGTTCCCTACGATCCGCTGGACGTAGTTGAACACGTGCTCAACGCAGAGAATTTGCCCTTCGACCGGACGGACGACGGCGATCTGGCCTTCGCCCTTGCTGGCGACTGGAAGGACTATGAGCTGTGGTTCGCCTGGCGTCCCGAGGGCGACTGCCTGCAGCTGTGCTGTGCCCTCGACCTGCGCGCGACCAAGGCCCGCCGCGGCGCCGCCTATGAGCTGGTTTCGCTGGTCAACCAGCGCACCTGGATGGGCCATTTCGAGGTCTGGTCCGAGGACGGCGAGATCGTCTTCCGCCACTCCCTGGCCCTGCCGCACGGTGAGCGCCCGACCCTGGCCCAGGCCGCGTCGATGATCGACGCCGCCGTCGAGACCGCCGACCGCTACTACCCGGCCTTCGACTTCATGATCCGCGGCAACAAGAAGCCGCAGGACGCCATCGACGCCTGCCTGTTCGAGACCGTCGGCACCGCCTGATGGCGGTTAGCGGCAGGCCGGTGGTCCTGGTCGGCTGCGGCCGGCTGGGCTCGGCCATTGTCGAGGGCTGGCTCCTGACCGGCGCGGTCGATCCCGCCGAACTGATCATCCTTACCCCGTCCGAAAAGCCCGTCGCGGAGGCCGCGCGGGTGAAGGGCGCGCGGGTCAATCCGCCGTCTGAGGCGCTCGCAAACGCCCGCGCCGTCGTCCTGTCGGTCAAGCCGGCTTACTGGAAGGGCGCCGTGGAGCCTTTGGTCGCCGCCCTGCCGGAGGACGCGACGATCGTCTCGGTCATGGCCGGGGTGCGCGCCGCCGACATCGGGGAGGCTCTGACGTCGCGTCCTGTCGCCCGGGTCATGCCGACAACGGCGGTGGCTACGGGCCATGGCATCGCCGCCGTCTGGTCCGCCGACGACAGCGCCCGCGCCGTCGCTCACGCCCTGTTCGCGCCCCTGGCCCAGGTCGTCGATCTGACGAGTGAGGATCTGATGGACGTCGCCACCGCGGTGGCGGGCTCGGGCCCCGCCTACGTTCATGCTTTTACCCGCGCCCTCGCTGCGGCGGGGGAGGAGGCCGGTCTGGATCCCGCAGCAGCCCTGACCCTGGCCCGGGGCGCGGTCCGCTCGGCCGCCTCGGCCGATCCGTCCGAAAGCCTTGAGGCTCTGATCGCCCGCGTCGCCTCGCCCGGCGGCACCACCGAGGCCGGCCTCAAGGCTCTGAACGCCGCCTCGGCCCTCGACGACGCCGTCGCCGCCGCTGTGGGGGCCGCCCTCAGACGCGCCCGGGAGCTGTCGAAGGACTAGCGTCCCGCCGGGTACTCGACCTTCAGCCCCCTCAACACCACCGAGCCGCTGCGCCGTGACGCCGTCCAGAAGAAGCCGGCGCCGCCGAAGCGGTTGGGCTCGATCGTCCCGGTCAGGGCCAGGGTCTCCTCGTCCTTCGTGTTCGATCCGGTGACCTCGACCGCGCTCCCGTGCGTGCGGATGCGGATCGTGGTGGTCGGCTTGATCACCCCCGTGAGCCGGTCCTCGCCCATCGGCGTCCCGTGGCCGTCGACGATCCGGTAGAGCTGGAACACCACCGCCGTCGCCGATCGCGTCGAGCGCCAGAAGCGCAGGGAATAGCCGGTCCGCGTCGCCGGGTCGTATTTGAACAGGATTTCGGCATAGGGGCCGCGCTTGCCGGTCGCATCCGGGATGTCGCTGGGCGAGCCGGGGATGGCGAAGCCCTGACCCTCGTATTTGTCGGTGTCCATCTCGACGATGACGTCCATGTCGCCCGCTTCCGGGTGGCCGACATAGAGCAGGGTCGAGTCCTCGCCGCCGACGCGCATGCCCCAGGAACTATCGGGCGCGGCGGGCGCCTCGGAGGTCCAGGCGCCCGTCAGCTTCCAGTCGCTCTCCCAGCGGCGCTCGACCGTGGTGTCGGGCAGGCTGTGCAAATCGACGCCGCCGCCGGGGGCGTGGATGTCGACGGGCGCCGGGACCGGATCGCTGGTCCAGACCTGGCCGGGCAGGCTGAGGTCGTGCTCGGGCGCGATCGAGGCCATCACATACTGGCCTTGCAGATTGCCGGAGATGGGCAAGTCGCGGAACGGGGCGTCGCCACGCGTCTCGGCCAGCCGCTGAGGCCGGGCGCAGGCAGCGTCGGGGCAGGCGAACCAGGTGATCCGCGACCGGTCCTCGCGCCCGGCGGGCAGGGTCAGGTCGTAGTCGAGCCGCAGCCCCTCGGGCGTGCGCCTCAGCACCGGCTGACGGGTCAGAGCCGGCGCCGGGCGATACGCCGGATCGACGGTGATCCAGGCGGTCGAGGAAAAGCCGTTGTCGGCCGAGACCCGGATCGGGACCGTCTGGGTCTGGTCGGTGTGGTTCGCCGCCGTGACCGTGACCTTGTCGCCCTCGGCCGCGCTCAGCCGGACCAGCGGCGAGGTCGTCGTCCAGTGTACCCGCGTCGTGCCCGAGGCCGGGAAGACCTGCGCCGAAACCTCGACCGGCGCCTGATCCGTGCGGATGCGTGACACGCCGTTGGTCAGCTTGATGCGGAAGGGCAGGGCGGGCGTCTGGCCCCCGTGCCGCGCCACAAAGCCCGCCGGATCCCAACCGTCGTCTACACCCTCGGGCGTCCAGCGCAGCAGGTTGAAGCTGTTGAAGGCCAGGACCTCCACGTCCGACAGCTCATGCGTCAGGGTGCGGCGTGGCTCCCCGACGACGCTGTCGAGGATGTCCACGGGGCGGCCGCTCTCGGTGATGGTGTGCCAGGTCAGGGAATATTCGCTGGACCGCTCGGGCGCCGCCCAGCCGAACCAGGCGACTGGCACGTCCGGCAGGGTCGACTCGATCAGGGCCACGGGCGCGACGGGGATCTTGTAGAAGGTCATCGGCTTCGTCGCCCGGAAGCGGGTCCGGAAGAAGATCGTGCCGCCCGCGAACAGGATGCCGCCGCCTTCGATGAAGTTGATCTCGGAATCCTCCCAGACACTGCCGCCCGGCGCGCCGAGATAGTCGTCGGTTCCCTCCAGATAGGCGTGGGTGAAGTACGACCGCTTTGTCCGGTTGAACATGGTGTCCAGCCGGCTGAGGATGGCCACGTGGGAATAGATGTGGCGGTCGCCCTGCATCTGGATGGCCACAGCCTGGGTGATCACGTCCGACCGCTTCTTCAGGCTCTTCGACGGATCGCCGGGATAGTCGTAGTCGAGGTTGCAGTAGTTCAGGATGGTCAGGTTGATCATCGAGAAGCCGTCGGCGTCGACCATCATGGTGAAGCCGTTGTTGGCCGCGCCCTGCTTGTTGCCCCGGTTGTCGGCGATGACCACGCTGCGCCGGTCGCGCGTCAGCCCCATGAGGGTGATGTTGGCCTTGGTGATGGTCAGGCCCGTGTCGGTCTCCGTGCCGTTCAGCTGATAGACGTCGGGCATCAGACCGATCACAGTCGGCCGCTCGCGCGTGCCCTCAGGCGCGGCGGCATAGGCGGCCTGAAGGGTGCGGTAGCGGTGCGCCGCCGGGTCCTCGGGCCGGGAGGCGTCGACCAGAATGTCGTAGCGCTCGGCCGTGGTGTCGAAGAGGACATCCGTATAGCCGCGCACGGGAGCCAGCCCGACCAGGGTGTCCTGGGCCATGACCGGCTGGCCGGCGGCGACGATCATGGCGAGCATCAGCCCGCCCAGCATGGTTCTGCGCATCTGCTTCCTTCCCAATTGACACCGGTGTCAGCTTCAAGCCGATCTTGTCCCGTCGGAGGGGAGGCTAGCGCATTCTGTTTCGGGGCGCACGGGGGAGGGGATCTGACGAAAACTGTGCCCCCGGGCGCTCGTTACGACTGGAAAGCGCACGCCGTTGGAGGCAGTTTGGCGGAGGGGGGACCAAAGCCATGTTGACCAGATTTGCAGGCGCGGTGCTGATGTCAGCTCTGGTCACGGCGGGGCCGGCGGATGCGCATCCGCATGAAGATCCAGCCGACAGGCTGTGCCATCCGTCCCGGGCAACTTTTGTGGACGCGTTCCGGTCCGAAAAGGTCGTCCTGTTCATCGTCAGAGGGGTCAAGGTTGAGCCTGATCCATTTCCTGACGACGGCCTGGATCTGGTCAGAGGGACCTATGAACTGATCCCGCTGGGCGTGCTCCAGGGTTCAGGAGAGGGGGAGAGAATAACGCGCCGGTTTGATGCGACGCTTTCGAAGGACTTCTTTTTGGGTATCCCGTGTCGATGGCAGCTCAAGCCTGTCGAAGGCGCGATCTGGCTGGGATCAGGTACTGCTGACGGTGAAGACTGTCCGAGTTGCGACAAAAGGCTGGACGCGACGCACGCACTGGACTGGCTGGGACCCCTGACGCTCTTCGCCAAGCGCCGTCACTAGTCTCCGCAAATGGTTCTGCGATTCTTCGCCGACCGTCGAAATGAAACACCTTCACGGGTTCCAAATCGAAGCTGAGGCGTTAGACCCGGCTCAATGACCTCGACCCTCGTTAATCCCCTCGATCACGCCGTCGCCGCCGGACAGAAGGTCGTCGCCCTGGACGCCGCCATGGTGGCCAAGCTGACCGACATGGCGGGCGACTTCGCCGTCAGCGCCACGATCGCCATCATCATCCTGATCGCCACCCTGTTCGCCTCGCGCTGGGCGGCGGCGGGCACGCGGCGGGCTCTGGGCCGGGTGCGGGGCTTCCGCCACGATCCGACGGTGCTCAGCTTCGCCGTGCAGGTGGTGCGGGTGCTGGTCTTCCTGATCGGCTTCATCGCCGTGCTGCAGCGGCTGGGCGTCCAGACGACCTCGATCATCGCCGTGCTCGGCGCCGCATCGCTGGCTGTCGGCCTGGCGCTGCAGGGCACGCTGTCGAACGTGGCGGCGGGGGTGATGCTGCTGGTTCTGCGGCCGTATCGCGTGGGCGACCTGATCAATCTGTCCAGCAATGTCGGCAAGGTGCAGCGGCTGGACCTGTTCACGACCCAGCTGATCGACGCCAACAACGTCAAGATCGTGATCCCCAACTCCAAGGTCTTCGACGGCACCATCCTGAACCTGTCGGGCCAGCGGACGCGGCGGATGGAGCTGAAGATCGGCGTCGGCTACGGCGCCAACCTCAGCCAGGTGCGCGACGTCCTGACCGAGGCGGCGGCCGCTCACGAGAAGGTGCTGCCCGATCCCGCGCCCTGGGCCGGGGTCACTGGTCTGCTCGACAGTTCGGTCGAGGTGACGCTGCAGGCCTGGACCCTGTCGGGCGACTACTGGCAGGCCAAGGCCGATGTGCTTCAGGCCGCCAAGGAGGCGCTGGACGACGCCCGGATCGAGATTCCCTTCCCGCATCAGGTCGCCGTCCCCTACACCCCGGAAGAGGGCGCGCCCGAGTATGACGAGACAGCCGCCGCGCGGAGGCGTAAGCCCGGCAAACCCACATACGAGACGTCAGCGGACAGCCGCGGCGCAGACCAGAGTGAAGGCTAGGGCGGGCATGCGTTACGACTTCGGATCCGACAACACCGCCGGCATGGCCCCGGCGGCGCTTCAGGCCGTGATCGAGGCCAATACCGGCTTCGCCCGGGCCTATGGCGCGGATGAGACGACGGCCCGCGCCGCCGACCAGATCCGTCAGAGGCTGGACGCCGACGCCGAGATCCGTTTCGTGTTTTCAGGCACGGCGGCCAACGCCATCGCCCTGTCGATGCTGGCCTTCCCGTTCGAGGCCGTCCTGGCCCATCAGGCGGCCCACGTCTGTACCGACGAGACCGGAGCGCCGGGCTTCTTCGGTCAGGGCGTCGGCCTGATCGGCCTGCCGGGCCTGTCCGGCAAGATCGACCAGAGGGCGCTGGAGGCCGCGCTCGCCGAGCCGGTGGTCGGTCACCGCCAGCCGGCGGCCGCCCTGTCCCTGACCCAGTCCACCGAATACGGCACCGTCTATACCGAGGAAGAGCTGCGCCACCTGATCGAGCCGGTGAAGGCCATGGGGTACGGCGTGCATCTGGACGGGGCCCGATTGGCCAATGCGGCGGCGGCGGGCTTCGACCTGACCCAGATCCCGCGCCTCGGCGTCGATATCCTGATCTTCGGCGGGGCCAAGGCCGGCGCCAACGGGACCGAGGCCATTGTCCTGTTCGACAAGTCGCTGGCCCGGCGTCTGGACAACCGGCTGAAGCAGGCCGGGCAGACGGCGTCCAAGGGCCGGTTCCTCGCCGCGCCCTTCCTGGGTTTGCTGGAGACGAACGCCTGGGAGGACGGCGCGGCCCACGCCAATCTGATGGCCCAGCGGCTGGCCGACGGCATCGAGGCCCGCTCGCCCTTCGTCCTGGCCCATCCGGTCGAGGCCAATGCGGTGTTCGTGCGGATGCCGGAGGAGGCCCACGCCCGTCTCAACGCCCTCGGCTGGGCCTGCTACCGCTTCGACGACGGCTCGGTGCGCTTCGTGTGCTCGTGGCAGACGGAAGAGGCGGTGGTGGATGAGGTGATCGAGGCGATCGCGACGCTCGCTTAAGGCCTGAACGCGTCGACCGCGATCCCCGGGAAGTCCGAGAACACCGCGTCGACGCCCAGATCGCGGAACTGCCTGAGTTGGCCCGCCAGGTCGCCGTGATCGGCCAGCCCGTCGCCCCGGCGCAACTCGGCCGGCAGGAAGGCGTTTTCGGCGCGGAAGGTCCATGACACCACCTTCAGCCCGGCCGCATGGGCGTCCGGGATCAGAGGCATGGCGGGCAGGGAGGCGCCATCTAGGCCGCGCGGTACGATCATCGCCGTTTCGACGCCGATCGCCCCGGCATAGGCCTGGATGGCCGCGAGTCCCTCGGGCGTCGCCATGGCGGCATAGGTCAGGCCGGGCTTGTCGACCGGACCGCCCGCGCCGCTCATCAGCTGCAGCAGGGGCGAGCGGATGCGGGCCGACAGCCGCTCCAGCGGCCCGACCTCGAAGCACTGGATCAGGATCGGGGCGTGGGCGCCGGTCAGGTCCAGCCGCTCCAGCATGGCGACGAAGCCGTCCTCCATCGGCAGGCCGATGCTTGCGAAGTAAGACGGGTGCTTGAGCTCGGGCGCGACCGAGATGGCGCGGCCGGTGCGGGCCGAGGCCTCGCGGGCGATGGCGACGACCTCGTCGAAGGTCAGGATCCCGTCCTGGCCGTCATAGGCGGTGTTGGCAGGGCGAAACGCGGGCAGGCGCTCGCGAGCTTTCAGCGTCCCCAACTCGGCAAGCGTGAAGTCCTCGGTGAACCAGCCGGTGGTGGAGACGCCGTCGATGACCTTGGTCGTCTTGCGGTCGGCGAACTCAGGGTGGGCCGCGACATCGGTCGTGCCGCCGATCTCGTTCTCGTGCCGCACGACGAAGGCGCCGTCCTTCGACATGACCAGATCGGGCTCGATGAAATCCGCGCCCTGTTCGATGGCCAGCTCATAGGCGGCGCGGGTGTGCTCCGGCCGCAGCCCCGAGGCGCCGCGGTGGGCGATGACGACGGGATGGTTTTCGGCCAAGGCGGGCGCTCCCGTCAGCAGGAGAAGGGCGGCGGTCAGGATGGCGCGGATCATGGCCCATGGGTAGGGCAGGGGCGCGACAGGCCCGTGAAGGCCAGCCGCTTCCGGATCAGGCGGCCTGCAGCACCTTGCGCAGCTGCGGGTGCAGTTCGGTGTTGGACGCCAGGACCGTCGAGCCGGTCTTGGGATCGCCGTCCTGCTCGATGGTGGTGACCAGGCCGCCGGCCTCGGTGACGAACAGGATGCCCGCCGCCACGTCCCAGGGCTTGAGGTTGCGCTCGAAGAAGGCGTCGTAGCGCCCGCAGGCGACCCAGGCGAAGTCCAGCGCGGCCGAGCCCAGGCGGCGGATGCCGGCGGTGCGCTGGCCGATGGCGTGGATGTCCTTGATCGACTGGGCGTGGCCCGACTTGCCGATGAAGGGCAGGCCGGTCGAGATCAGGCTCTCGGACAGGTCGCGACGGCCGGCGACGCGGACGCGCTGGTCGTTCAGATAGCAGCCCTTGCCCTTCTCGGCCCAGAACAGCTCGTTCATGACGGGGTTGTAGGTCACGCCGGCGACGATCTCCGACGAGCCGTCCGGGGCGAAGCGCTCCAGCCCCACGGTGATCGCGAAGTGGGGCATGGCGTGCATGAAGTTGGTCGTGCCGTCGATCGGGTCGACGATCCAGCGGTGCGACTTGTCGGTGCCCTCGATCAGGCCGCGCTCCTCGCCGAGGAAGCTGTAGCCCGGACGGGCCTTCATCAGCAGTTCGAAGAGGGTGTCCTCGGCCTTGATGTCGGCCTGGGTGACGAAGTCGCCGGGGCCTTTGCGCGAGACCTGCAGATGGGCGACTTCACCAAAGTCGCGCAGCATCGGGCGGGCGGTCTTGCGGACCGCGTCAATCATGACGGAAACGAGGGCGGAGGCGAGGGCCATGGTCGGAATCTCCTGGTCCGTCTGTCCTTGAGAAGGCTCAAATGCCCGGACAGACGGAGAAGTTCATGTGCAAAGGCGCGGAATGCGCCTCCGGATCGTAGTGCGGTCGTTTAGTCCGCGCGGCGGACGTATTCGCCGGTCGAGGTGTCGACGATGATGCGTTCACCCGCCGACATATAGGGCGGGATCATGATGCGCACGCCGTTGTCGGCGATGGCGGGCTTGTAGGACGACGAGGCCGTCTGGCCCTTCACGGTCGGCTCGGTCTCGGCGACGGTCAGGGTGACCTGTTCCGGCAGCTCCAGGCCGATCGGACGGCCTTCGTGCATCTCGATGACGACCTTCATGCCATCCTGCAGGTAGGGGATCGAATCCTCGCCGACCCAGTCCTTCTGCAGTTCGATCTGCTCGTAGGTGGCGTCGTCCATGAAGACCAGGGCGTCGCCCTGTTCGTACAGGTAGGAGAAGTCCTTCTGCTCAAGCGTGACGCGCTCGACCTTGTCTTCCGAACGGAAGCGCTCGTTCAGCTTGTTGCCGGTCTCGAGGTTCTTGGCCTCGACGTTGGCGAAGGCGCCGCCCTTGCCGGGCTTGACGTGGCTGGCCTTGGTGACGACCCAGAGGCCGCCGTTGTGCTGGAGCACCATGCCGGGCTTGATGGTGTTGCCGTTGATCTTCGCCATGAGATTCACTGTCTGAGTGGCGCAGCCGGTCCCGTGACGGGCGCGCGAAAGAGGGCGCGATCCCTAGAGGAAGCCGCCGAAAAGGGCAACCCGGGGCAGGCTTAGTGCAGGGTGCGCCCCGTGACCTGATCGGTCTTGCGCTGGATGAAGTTGGCGACGCGGGTGCCGCTGCCGATCGGGGCGGCGATCTTGCCTGCCCCCTCGTCCAGCTTGCGGGCCTCGAAGGCGAAGGCGGCGGCGAGACCGGCCGAGGACATGGCGGCGGCGATCTGGCTCCGCATCGAGGCCGGGCGCAGGCCCAGCCAGACGGCGTTGATCGTCTGGGCGGCGAACCACAGGCCCATGGCAAGTGACCGCTCGCGGCTGGCCGGGGCGTTCCAGACCCGCACCGCCGACAGGGTGGTCGCCGAGAAGACGGCAGGCAGGATCAGGCTGAAGGCGCCGCGCGGCTTCTCCATCACCGGCATGGCCCGGTCGCGCAGATGGCGCTTGGAGCGTTTTGGCTTGAGCGTGTTGGAGGCCAGGGCCGTGGCCAGAAGGGCGAAGCCGACGGTCAGGACGATGCCGGTCGCGACATGGGCGCCGGAGCGGCCCTGGGAGTTGAGCAGGTCGGTCGCCTGGTCCTGTACGTCGTCGATGAGTTCGTCGATGGCGCTCATGCCCGTGTCCTTCAGCCCGTCTATCCCGACGGAGCAATGAGCGGGGCGGTGATCAGTTCCGCTTACTCTTCGTCGGCCTGCTGAAGGTCGTCCGGATCGAAGGCATAGTCCAGCAGGTCGCCCGGACGGCAGTCGAGGGCGGCGCAGAGTTTGGCCAGGGTGCGGAAGCGGATGCCCTTCACCTTGCCCGAGCGGAACAGGGACAGCTGGGTCTCCGACAGCCCGACCTCGGCGGCGAGGTCGCGGGCCTTGATCCCCTTTTTGACGATCAGGGCGTCGAGGGTCACACGGACGGGCATCAGATCATCTCGTCGAGTTCGGCCTGCACATGGTCGGCCTGATCCACGACCCGGCCGAGCAGGAACAGGGCCCCGCCGATCATGCCCAGCGTCATGGCCCCGACATCCCAGTAGAGATAGCCGCCCTTCGTCTCACCGATCAGCCGCAGCAGGTTGGTGACGACGAAGACCTGCAGCACCCCTCCCACGCCGAGCGAGAGACCGACGCGGCGCAAGGCGCTGGCCAGGGTCGGCTGGATCAACCGGCCCTTCTGTAGCTCGCCCATGGCCCGGCCGATCGACCAGACGGCGAACAGATAGCAGGCCGACGGCGCGCCCATGATCAGCCCCGACAGGATGCGCATACCGGGGCTGGGCAGGGTTCCGCGCAGACCCAGAACGGTCGGTGCGATCACATACATCAGGGCCGCGACGGCCCCGACGCTGATCACCATGAAGATGGCGAGCCAGCGGAACTGGCCGCACAGGCGGCGGAAGCGGGCGGTGTCGGCGCGGGCCAATGCGAGGCTCCTGAGAAGTGGTCGAATCCTGTCTTGTCTTTAATCTTGACTTAAAGACGCGTCGTCCGCAACTTTATCTAAGAGTTAAACGACATCGAGGGCGGCGAGCATGACCATGGCGATCGAAACACGGGATCTGACGCGTCGCTTCGGCGCGCGGTGCGCCGTCGACCGGGTGTCGATGACCGTGCCCGAGCGGGCGGTCTACGGCTTCCTCGGTCGCAACGGGGCGGGCAAGACGACGACGCTGAAGATGCTGCTGGGCCTGATCCGTCCGAGCGCGGGTTCGGCCTTCGTCGACGGCGTCGATGTGACGCGTGACCGGATGGGCGCGGCCCGGCGGGTCGGGGCCCTGCTGGAGGCGCACGGCTTCTACGTCAATCTGACCGGGCGCGAGAACCTGGACCTGACCCGCACCCTGCTGGGCGTGCCGGCGACCGAGGTCGAGCGGGTGCTGGAGGTGGTCGAGATGCGCGACAACGCCGGTCGGCGGGTGTCCGACTATTCGCTGGGCATGCGTCAGAGGCTGGGGCTGGCCCGGGCCATGCTGGGCGCGCCACCGGTGCTGGTGCTGGACGAGCCGAGCAACGGCCTCGATCCCGACGGCATCGCCGACATGCGCCGCTTCCTGAAGAGCCTGCCGGACCGCACGGGGGCGACCGTCCTGTTGTCCAGCCACCTGCTGGGCGAGATCGAACAGGCGGCGACCCACATCGGTATCGTCAACGAAGGCCGGCTCGTGCTGGAGGGGGAGTTGTCACGGCTGAAGTCCGACCTCGCGCCCGAGATCGCGGTCCGGACCGACGATCCCGTGCGGGCGGCCGAGGTGCTGCGCGGCTGGGACCTGACGGTCATCAACGGCGACGATGGCCTGGCTGCACGGCTGCGTTCCGGCGACGACGCCGACCGCCGGTCCGCCGAGCTCAACCGCGCCCTGATCCAGGCCGGCCTTTCCGTCTTCGCTATCGGGCCGCGCGCCCGCTCGCTGGAGGGCATCTATCGCGAGGTGTCGCAGCCGTCCGCAATCCAACGCCAACCGGAGACCGTCCGATGATCGCCGTCCTCACTGTCGAAGCGCGCAAGCTCAACCGGTCTCTGGCCGCCCTGCTGGCCGTCGCCGCGCCGAGCCTGATCGCCGTCTTCCTGTTCTTCAACCTGCTGAGGGGCGGCAAGCCCCAGCCGTGGGAGATGTGGACCCAGTCCTCGACCGGCATCTGGGCCTTCTTCATGCTGCCGATGAGCGTGACGGCCCTGACCGCCCTGGTCGCCCATATGGAACACGGGCCGCGTGCCTGGGATCATCTGAGGGCCCTGCCGGTGGCGCGCTGGAAGCTCTACGCCGCCAAGGCGATCTGCGTGATCGCGGTGGCCGCGGCGATGAGCCTGCTGAACCTCGTCCTGACGCTGGGAGCCATCTACAGCGCGGCGGCGGTCAAGCCGGAGATCATGCCGACGGGGACCCTGGAGGTCGCCGCGCAGGTCATTCTGATGGGCAAGGTGCTGTTGGCGGCGATCCTGATGATCGCGATCCAGCTGTGGACTGCGCTCAGGTTTTCCAGCTTCGTCCCGGCGCTTGCCGTCGGGATCGGCGGGACCTTCTTCTCGGTGGTGGCCACGGCGGCCAAGCAGGGGGTCTTCTTCCCCTGGCAGATGCCCGTGAACATGCTGGCGTCAGAGCCGTGGCGCGCGGCGACGGCCCTGACGCTGGGGGCAGGGGCGGGGACCGTCGTGCTGCTGCTCGCGATCGCCCACCTGTCCCGCCGCGAAGTGCTTTAGTTGCCCGTGGCGGCGCCGTCGGTGACGATCTCCTTCATCGCCGACTGCAGGTAGTTCTGGGCGCCCATCAGCTCGATCAGCTTGTGCTGGTTCTCGAGGAAGTCGATGTGCTCCTCGGTGTCGGCCAGGATCTTCATCAGAAGATCGCGGCTGACGTAGTCGCGGGCTTCCTCGCACTGGGTGACGGCGGCCGAGGTGGTGACGCGGCTGTCCAGCTCCAGCTGCAGATCGGCGCCCAGGCATTCGATCGGATGCTCGCCGACCTTCAGCTTGTGCAGGTCCTGCAGGTTGGGCAGGCCGTCGAGGAAGAGGATGCGCTTGATCAGCATGTCGGCGTGCTTCATCTCGCCGATCGATTCCTCGTAGATCACGTTGCCGAGGTGGGCCAGGCCCCAGCTCTCGAACATCCGGGCGTGCAGGAAGTACTGGTTCACCGCCGTCAGTTCGTTGGTCAGCACCGCATTGAGGGTGCGGATGATCGCGGGGTCGCCCTTCATGGCCATGGTCCTTGCTCGTCTCGCGGACGGGACGCCGGGGCGCGTCCAGACTCATCCGCCGTCTGTTCAAACGGCGTTTAGCACAGGAAATCGACTGTTGTTTATTTGAGAGTATTTATCACGCACATTGATATTGCGAGTGATTTTTGGCCGCGACTACTCGGCTGCGAGTGCGAATGCTTCGCGGCTGTCGTCGATCATCTGACGCATCTCGCAGACGCATTTGGCGCACTGCGCCTGGCACTGGTTGCGCGCGAAGATTTCACGGGGGCGGGTCGCGCCGGCCTCGATGGCGAGGGCGACGTCACGCTGGCGCAGGCCGTTACAGTTGCAGACGTACAAGAGGCGGACCCAAGTCGAACTGAGAATGGTTCTCTGTAACACATATGAACGCGGTTGCAACTGGTTCGCATGCGCGTTCGCAACATACCGCCGTTGACGTGAGGCGGCGCAGGGGGCAGGGCGGGGCCATGGCTCGTGCTCCCCAAATCCCGGACCGTCCTCCGGCCCGTCTGTACCTGATCACTCCCTCCGCGATTCCGGACCTGGAGGCCTTCGCGGCCGATCTGGAGGCCGCGCTCGGGGCCGGGGACGTCGCCGCCCTGCAGATCCGTTTGAAGCCCGCGAGCGAGGACCAGATCCGCGCCGCCGTCGAACGGCTGGGGCCGATCGCGCGCAAGCACGACGTCGCCCTGATCCTGAACGATCGGCCCGATCTGGCCGCGGCGCTTCACTGCGACGGTGTGCACGTGGGGCAGGAGGACGCCTCTGTGGCCTCTGCCCGGCGGCTGATGGGGCCCAACGCCATGATCGGCGCGACCTGTCACGACAGTCGCGACCTGGCCATGGAGGCCGCCGAGGCCGGCGCCGACTACGTCGCCTTCGGCGCCTTCTTCCCGACCGATACCAAGGAAACCACCCATCGGCCCGAACTCGACATCCTGACCATCTGGCAGGAGACGGTCGAGGTTCCCTGCGTCGCCATCGGCGGGATCACGGTCGAGACCGCCCGCGCAGTCGCCGAAGCGGGCGCCGACTTCATCGCGGTCAGCGCGGGGGTCTGGAATCATCCTCAAGGCCCGGCGGCGGCCGTGATCGCCTTCAACGCCGAACTGTCCGGTGGCTGACTTTTCCTGCCGGATCGGCATTCCCGGGCGTTAACTTCACGGGATATTAGGGAGCAAGGGCTTAGCTGGCGCATCGTCTGTACCGCCGAGTTTTCGCCAATGTCGCTCAGCCGCGCGCTGGAAACCCCGCCTGGAGGTCTCGCCACGACCCCTGTTCGCAAATCCGCGCCCCCCGCCGCGACGTCGGCCGCGACGCCTCCGGCGACGACCGATACCGCGCGCCTGTTCAGCCAGCCCTTCGTGCCGCTGGCCACGGTTTGCGCCGTTCTGGTGATGACGGTGTTCTCGATCCAGTTCGGCCGTTCCTCGGACGGCATCGTCGTGATGTGGATGGCCAACGCCGTCGCCGTCGGCGTCTGGCTTCGTATGGGGCGCGGCGCTGCGTTCGACCTGAGCTTCGGGGCCCTGATGGCGATCGCCGTCGCCAGCGGGGAGTTCCTGTCCGGCCATACGCCCGTGAACACGGCGATGCTGACCGCGGTGAACCTGTTCGAGATGGTCGCCGGGGTGATCCTGGTTCGCCGGTTCGCGCCGGATCTGACCATTCAGACCGTACGGTCGACCTTGCGGCTGGTGCTTCTGGTCGCCGTGGCCGCCCCTCTGATCGGCGCCATGGCCGGCGCGATCGTGTTTTCGGCCATTATGGGCGCGCCTCTGCTGGAGAGCTTCCAGATCTGGTGGTTCGGCCATTCGCTGGCGATGATGCTGGTGGTGCCCCTGATCCTGTCGATCAATCGGCGCTCCCTCGTCATCGTTCGCCAGCCGCTGAGGCTTCTGGAGTGGGCTGCTCTGCTGGGTCTGCTGTTCGCGGTCGCCTACGCCCGTTATTTCCTCGGCTTTGTCGTCGTCACCTTCTTCCTGAACATGCTGCTGGTGGTGATCGCCGCGCGTCTGCGAATGGCCGGTCTGACCACGGCCATTCTGGGCGTGGCCATCGTCACCTTCGCGGCCATGCTGCATGGCCAGCCCGTGACCGCCGAGCCCGTTTCGGCCATGCGGATCCTGACCGCCCAGCTGATGCTGATCTCCATCTCCCTGCCTTTCATGCTTGTCGCGGCGCTGCTGAACGAACGCGACGGCCTGTCAGCCCGCGCCCGGGCCGGCCAACGCCGCGCCGAGTTGGCTTCCGAGGCCAAGTCGCGGCTGCTGGCCAACGTCGCCCACGAGATCAAGAGCCCGGTCGGCGGCGTCATCGGCATCGGGGAGCTGTGGTCCAGCGGCCAGCTGGGACCGGTCACCGAGACCCAGAAGGAAATGGCCGAGATGCTGGTCAAGACCGCCCGTCAGGTCGAGGCCCTGGCCCACGATCTGCTGGACGTGGCCCGCGCCGAGTCCGGAGCGGTCAAGGTCGAGCTGCGTCCCACCGATGCGCCCGGCCTGGTCGAGGATATCCGCCGCGCCACGGCCCTGAGGCCCGAGGCTCTCAACATGCGGCTGGAGGTCGTCCGCGAAGGCGAAGGTCTGGTCGCCCTGGCCGATTCCCAGCGGCTGAGCCAGGTCATCGACAACCTGGCCACCAATGCCGTCAAATACGGCGGCGCTGGCGGGGTCGTGACCTTCCGCGTGTCGCGCGTGTTCGAAGCCATCCGCATCGAGGTGACCGACCGTGGGCCCGGCCTGTCGCCCGAGAAACAGACCCAGCTGTTCGAGCCGTTCAATCGTCTGGGCCTGGAACGGTCGACGGTCGAGGGGCACGGCATCGGCCTGGCCTTGGCCAAGCGGCTGATCGAGCTGCAGGGCGGGGTGATCGGGGTTGAGTCCACGCCCGGACAGGGCGCGACCTTCTGGGTTGAACTGCCCGCCGCCTGAGGCTCTCTCCAAGGCTGTTTTCCGGTCTTGCCGTCCGTTCGCCGAGAGGCGATGGTCCGGCCCATGAAAACCGCCCGTACCCTTCGCGTTTCCCTGCTTCTGGCCTCCAGCGCCGTCGCCTTGTCGGCTGTTCCGGCCCTGGCCCAGACGGCGTCCCAAGCGACTGGGCGCACGACGTCTCCGTCGACCGCGACCTCGAACCTGAACACCGCCCCCGTCCGGACGCCCGCCCAGACTCCTGCTCAAACCCCGCCTGCGGCGCGTCCGGGCAGCGACCTGACCCGCAGCCTGAACGGTGGTCCTCCCGCGCGGGCCGACTATCTCGCCCAGCCGCCTGCTCCGACGACGACGGCGCCCGCGACCACAGCCCCCGCGACGACGCCACGCACGACGGCCCCGGCTCCTACGCGCACGGCGCCGGCCACGACGCCTGCTCCGACCCGGGCCGCGCCGTCGACCACGCCTCCAGCCACGCGCTCCACCACGCCGCAGCCCACGCCCGCGCGGCCGACCGCGCCGACCACGACTCCGCCCCGCGCGCCCGCGACAGTGGCGCCGCGAACCACGGCCCCGAACCCGGCCCCGCCGCGTACGGCCCCGGTAACGGCAGCGCCGACGACCCGGGCTCCGGCTACAGCGCCGACGACGACACCCCGGCCGGCGCCGCCCGTAACCGCTCCGGTGACGGCGCCTGTGACGAGCGCGCCCGTGACGACGTCCGCGCCTGGCGGCCGGGTCTATGCGCCGCCGGTCCTGCCGGGCAGCCAGCCGGCGGCGACCGTTCAGCCTGCCCCCGTGCCCGCGCCGATGCCCGCCCCGGCCGAGCCTCCGCCGCCGATGACGGTGCTCAATGCGCCCGCCGTCGCGGCCCTGCCGTTCAGGGTCGATCTGCCCAACGGGTTCCGCATCACCACCAGCCGGCCGGGTCCGGACTTCAACGTCTATACGATCCGGCGCGGCGACCAATCGTTCGTCATGGTCTATGTCGGGCCGTCATCGCAGTTTCCGATCTATGACGGCGAGATGGTTCAGGCGGGCGGCCGCGCCTCGATCGTCGTCAACGAGGGCGGCCAGAGGCATGCGATGGAGCATCTGTTCCAGCGTGCGACGGCGCCGAAGGAGATCCACGTCTGGGTCTCCAGCCTGGACGGCGCCGACGAGGCTCTAGCCGAACGCATCGCCCAGTCTGTCGACGCCAAATAAGACCTAGGTCTCGGACCAGACGGCCAGCTCGCTGCCTGCCGGATCCGTGAAGTGGAAGCGCCGCCCGCCGGGGAAGGCGTAGATCGGCTTGACGATGACGCCGCCCGCCGCCTCGACCTTCGCCTGCATGGCGTCAAGGTCGTGGGCGTAGAGGACGGGCAGGGGGTGGGGGCTGGCGTCGCCCACGTGCCCGTTGAAGCCGCCGTCCAGACCTTCGCTGAAGGCGGCGTATTCAGGGCCGTAGTCCTGGAAGCGCCAGCCGAAAGCGGCGCCGTAGAAGGCTTTCACAGCCAGGACGTCGGTGGTCGGGAATTCCAGATAGTCCAGCTTGCCGTCTTCACGCATGTTCTCGTTCCGTTCATGAAAAGCCGCCGAAAAGGGGCTTGCCACACGAAGCACTCGCGCGCAATCTTGAGAACTATTCGCAGTCGCAGAGTCGCCGTGATGATCGTGCTGGCCACCGGACCCCACGCCCTCAGCCGTCTTATGGAGGCGGACCGGACGGCAGGCTGCGGGTCCAGCCTGCCGCCTAAAGATCAGGCCAGTTCGACCGCCATGGCCACGGCCTCGCCGCCGCCGATGCACAGGGATGCGACGCCCTTCGTTCCGCCCCGGGCCTGAAGCGCGCCGAGCAGGGTGGCCAGAACGCGGGCGCCCGAGGCGCCGATCGGGTGACCCAGAGCCGTGGCGCCGCCGTTCACGTTCAGCTTGGCGTGGTCGATGCCCAGTTCCTGCATGGCGATCATGGGGACGACGGCGAAGGCCTCGTTGACCTCCCACAGATCGACGTCCTCGACCGACCAGCCAGCCTTCTTGAGCGCCTTCTGGATCGCGGGCACCGGGGCGGTGGTGAACAGGCCCGGCTCATGGGCGTGGGCCGAGTGGCTGACCACCCGGGCGACGATCGGCAGACCCATGGCCTTGGCCACGCTTTCACGGGTCATGACCAAAGCTGCTGCGCCATCGCTGATCGAGGCCGAGGAGGCGGCGGTGATGGTGCCGTCCTTGGCGAAGGCGGGCTTCAGGCCCGGGATCTTCTCCGGCATGGCCTTGCCGGGCTGCTCGTCCTCGGAGACGGTGACCGTACCCTTGCGGCCCGCGACCTCGACCGGGGTGATCTCGGCCTTGAAGGCGCCCGAGGCGATGGCGGCGACGGCGCGGTTCAGGCTTTCGACCGCATAGGCGTCCTGGGCCTCGCGCGTGAACTGATAGGTTTGGGCCGAGTCCTCGGCGAAGGAGCCCATGGGCTTGCCGGGCGAATAGGCGTCTTCCAGTCCGTCCATCATCATCGAGTCGACGATGACGTCATGACCGATGCGGGCCCCGGCGCGGTGCTTGTTCATCAGGAAGGGGGCGCCGGTCATCGATTCCATGCCGCCCGCGACGATGATGTCGGCCGAACCGGCGGCGAGGCTGTCACTGGCCATCATCACGGCCTGGAGGCCCGAGCCGCACATCTTGTTCAGGGTGGTGGCCTCGACCGACTTCGGCAGGCCGGCGCCCAGGGCCGCCTGACGCGCCGGGGCCTGGCCCAGGCCGGCCGGCAGGACGCAGCCCATATAGATCTGGTCGATCTTGTCGGGCGAGACGCCCGCGCGCTCGACCGCCGCCTTGACGGCGGTGGCGCCCAGCTCGGTCGACTTCACGCCCGCGAAGGCGCCCTGGAAACCGCCCATGGGCGTGCGGGCGAACGAGACGATGACGACGGGATCGTTGGAAGAAGCGGTCACTGGGTGTTTCCTTGCGGAGAAGTGTTGGGGCCTAGATCGTCGGTCTGGTCGTCGGGTTCAAGCGTCGCGGCGTCAGGCACAGCCAAAGCGTCGCGGGGTCAAGACTTTGTCCTCAGGCGTCAGGCTTGAGAATCGGGGGCCAGGCGGGGCGGGCGCACGGGCGCCAGTTTGCGCCGCTGACGGCCGAGCGCGAGGATACGGCCGTCGCCGCTGCGCACGATCAGGTCGTCCACGGTCCAGCCGCCGCCCAGATCGGCCAGGGTGAACTCGAAGAAGGCCCAGCCGTCGGGCGCCGTCTCGGGCGTGATGTCGGCGATGAAGTCGTAGCGCAGATCGACCGTCGCCATGGCCAGCGGCTTGGTGATCGCCGTCCAGGCGGGCGGATAGAGGGCGTCCATCAGATAGCAGAGCCGTGCCTCGTCCAGCGGCGCCCCGTCATTGGTGCGCATCCACAGCCGCTCTCCAGCCTTGTCGCCCGGAAGGCCCTGCAACAGGCTGGGGCCCGTTTCGAGCCGATAGTCGACATAGCGCGAGAAGCGCGGCGCCAGCGGGCCGTGCAGGGTGCGGGCGGGGTCGATGCTGTCCAGCGGGGGCGGGGGGATGATCGGGCCCGGCGTCACCGGGGCATTGGCGTCGTCCTGACCATAGGTGGCCTGGGCGTGGTGGGTCAGGCGCTCGCCCTGACGCACGTCCAGCCCGGCGAAGGCCGCGCTGCGCCCGCCGCGCATCAGCCGGGGCGTGAAGACGATCGGGGCGTCATAGGCGGGCGCCGCCAGATACTGGATCGACAGGCTGCGAAGGGGTGCGGTCAGGCCCAACCCTTCACGCAGGGCGTTGGCGCACAGGGCCGCCAGCAGGCCTCCGAAGGGAAAACCCTTCTCCGGCGGCATGGCGATGGGGCCGTTGGAGAACTCGCCGTCGATCGTGCCCGTCAGCCCCTCCGGGCCGGGCGTCAGGATCAGGGCGTCGGCGAGGAGGGGAAGGGTCATGACAGGCGGATTAGCGTCCAAAGGAGACGGGCGGAAGACCAGCCTCCGCCCGCACAAGTCGAGGAATGCAGGAGCCGCCGCCAAACCCGTTGGGGATTTTGCGCCACGTCCGTTGCCAAACGAGACTGACGCAGAGGGTTCGGTTTGGCAACCCACTTGCAAAAAGCCTGACGCGAGGTCACCTTCCGTCCATGGGCCGTACCGCAGACTATTCAAAACAAAGCTGTTCCATCGCCGCGACGCTGGAAGTCATCGGCGATCCGTGGACGCTGCTGGTGATCCGCGACGCGTTTCAGGGCCTGACCCGCTTCGAACAGTGGCAGGAGCGGCTGGGCGTGGCTCGCAACGTCCTGGCCGCGCGCCTGAAGACCCTGGTCCAGCACGGGGTGCTGGAACCGCGCCTCTATTCCGAACGGCCGCCGCGCAACGAATATGTCCTGACCGCCAAGGGCAAGGACCTGTCGGCGGTGCTGGTGACCCTGCACGCCTGGGGCAACAAGCACGTCTATGGCGACACCGACAGCGGCGTGGATCTGGTCCACAAGACCTGCGGCCACACCCTGAACCCCCGCATCGCCTGCGCCCACTGCGAGGAGATCGTGAAGGGCCGCGACATCGTCCTGACCCGCAAGGCCAACCGCCCCACCGTCGGCGACGTCATGCCCAAGGACGCGACGGCGGACGAAGAGGCCGCCTGACGCTTTAAACGGCGTCGGCTTTCAACCGGAGTTTCCATGACCCAATCCCTTCCCGCGACCGGGCTTCAGCTCCGGTCGTTGATCACGGCTGACGGACGGCTGGAGCTGTCGCTGGCCGAGGTTCCGGTCGCCGCGCCCGGTCCGGACGAGATCGTGGTGCGGATCCAGGCCACGCCGATCAATCCGTCGGACCTCGGCCTGCTGGTCGGGGCGGCGGACATGTCGACCTCCCGCGTGGAGGGCGACATCACCGTCGCCGATGTGCCGGCACAGGGGATGCGCGCCATGGCCGGGCGGCTCGGCGAATCCATGCCGGTCGGCAATGAGGGCGCGGGCATCGTCGTGGCTGCGGGGGAGGGCGCCGGAGCCCAGGCCCTGATCGGCAAGACCGTCGCCATCCTGGGCGGCGAGATGTACGGCCAGTACCGGACGATCCGCGCCGACGCGGCCCTGCCGTTGCCGGCCGACGCCACGGCGGCCGACGGCGCGTCCTGCTTCGTCAATCCGCTGACGGCCTTGTGCATGGTCGAGACCATGCGCGCCGAGGGCCATACGGCTCTCGTCCACACGGCGGCGGCGTCCAACCTCGGACAGATGCTCAACAAGCTGTGCCTCAAGGACGGGATCGGACTGGTCAACGTCGTGCGCAGCGAGGCCCAGGCCGAAATCCTGCGCGGGCTGGGCGCCTCGCATATCGTCAACTCGACCTCGCCCGACTTCATGAGCGAACTGATCGAGGCCCTGGTCGCGACCGGCGCGACCCTGGCCTTCGACGCCATCGGCGGCGGGAAACTGGCGGGTCAGATTCTGACGGGAATGGAGGCGGCGGCCAACCGCACGGCGACGACCTACAGCCGCTACGGCTCCTCGGTGCACAAACAGGTCTATATCTACGGCGCGCTGGACACGAGCCCGACCGAGCTGAACCGGGCCTTCGGCCTGTCCTGGGGCGTCGGCGGCTGGCTCCTGACTCCGCGCTATGCCGGTTTGCCCGCCGAGCGTCGCGGCGCCCTGCGCCAGCGGGTGGTGGGCGAGCTGAAGACCACCTTCGCCAGCGCCTATGCGGGCGAGATCTCCCTGCGCGACGTCCTCAAGCCCGAGGTCATCGCCGTCTACAACCGCCGCGCCACGGGCGAGAAATATCTGATCAATCCGTCCCTGGACTGAGCATCCGCGGCTGCGGGATCATTGATCCCCGCCGCCATCGGTGATCTATCGAAGGCAGGCGAGTGGGGCTTGCCGGGGATGTATCGATGACGACCGAAGACGGCGGGGCCGACCGCGGCCATCTGTTGCGCGTGCTGGGGGTCGCCTTCGGGGTGGCCGTCATCGTCGGCGGCACCATAGGGCAGGGCATCCTGCGTAGTCCCGGCGTGGTCGCCGAGGGCGGAAAGACGCCGTTCCTCATCATCGGCCTGTGGCTCTTGGGCGGAGCCATCGCCTTGATCGACGCCATGTCGACGGTCGAACTGGCCTCCTCGATCCGCAAGACCGGCGGCCCCTTCATCTTCGCGCGCCGGGCCTATGGCTCCATGGGCGGACTGGCCGTCGGGATCGCCGACTGGTTGGGCAATATGGGCGGGATCGCCTTCGTCTCGGTGGTGTTCGCCGAATATCTGCATCGTCTGGGCATCGCGACGAGCCTGCCGCTGGGGATCATCGCCCTGCTTCTGGTCTGTGTCGTCGGCGTGGTCCAGTCGCTGGGCACCAAGGTCGGCGGGCGCTCGCAGGAGGTTGGCAGCGCCATTAAGGCGGTGCTGTTCCTGCTGCTGATCGGCGGCCTGCTGCTGGCGCCGCGCGGCGCGCCGGTCGCGACCCCGGTCTCGCCCGGCATGGCGACGGCCCTGACGATCAGCGGCATCGTTGTCGCGATGCGCGCCATCTTCGGCACCTATCAGGGCTGGAACTCGGCCGCCTATTTCTGCGAGGAGGTCAGGGATCCCGCCAAGGCCATCGCCCGCGCGACCTTCTCCGGCATCGCCGTGGTCACGGGCATCTATGTGCTGGTCAACCTGGCCCTGCTGCACGTGATGACTCCGGCCGAGATGGCGGGCTCGAACCTGGTCGCGGCCGATGCGGCGGAGCGGGTGTTCGGGACCGCGGCCGATCCGATCGTCACCGGCATCAGCCTGATCGCCCTGGTGACCATCATCAACGCCATGGTCATGGTCTTCCCCCGCGTCCTGTTCGCCATGGCGCGCGAGTTCGAGATCGCGCCCCTGACCCGCGTGACGCGGGTCGGGACCCCGATCACGGCCGTGATCGCGACGGTCGTCGTGGGCGGAGGTCTGGCCCTGATCGGGGTCTATGAGACCCTGCTGGCCTTCTCGACCTCGATCCTGGCCCTGATGGGGGTGGCGGTGAACGCCGCCGTCATCGTGATGCGGCGCAAGGAGCCCGATCTGGAGCGGCCGTACCGGATGCCCCTCTATCCCCTGCCGGCCATCGTCGCCTTCGTCATCAACCTGGCCCTGTTCGTCGCCTTCGTCCGCGAGGATCCGGTCACCTCACTGCAGGCCTTCGCGGCGCTGGCGGTGCTGACGGTCGTGGGCTGGTGGCTGACGCGAGGGCGGCACGCGGGCGGCTGAGACGCTCAGAAGGTTTCGCCCACCATCCGCTCGCTCAGCTTCCACAGGGCCGCCGCCCGGTCGGGATCGACAGCATAGGGCCTGACGCCACCGCGGATCAGCGGGTCGGAGACGACCTCCGCGACGTGACAGTCCTCGCAATACCGGCCGCCGACAGCCTCGGCAGGGGCGACCACGGCGGCCCAGACCGACGTCGCCGCGCCTTCGGGAATGGTCTTGTAGCGGAACGGCGGCAGGCCGGCCTTCGCATTGTTCTCGTTGATGGAGGCGATCAGTCGGGCCTCTGCCTCCTGATCCATGTGCCGCCCGAGCTCGGTCTGGATACCGCCGGGGTGGACGGCGGTCGCGCGGACGCCGCGATCCTTCCAGCGCCGGTCGAACTCCACGGCGAACAGGATGTTGGCCGTCTTCGAACGGCCATAGGCGACGAAGGGCGCGTATTCGGTGCGCTCGAAGCCCGGGTCGTCCAGATCGACATCGGCGTAGCGATGCCCGGCCGAGGACAGGTTCACCAGCCGTCCGCCGGACCGGATCAGGCCGGCGATCCGGTTGACCAGCACGAAATGCCCCAGATGGTTGGTGCCGAACTGGGTCTCGAACCCGTCGGCGGTCTGGCCGAGGGGCGTGGCCATGACCCCGGCGTTGGCGATGATGACGTCGAACGGCCGTCCGTCGGCGTTCAGGGCGTCGGCGCACGCCCGCACCGAGGCCAGCGAAGCCAGATCCAGCGCGACCAGTTCCAGCGACCCGCCGCCTTCGCGCGCCGCCTCGCGGACACCGGCCGTGGCGCGCTCGGCCTTGTCCAGATCCCGCGCTGCACCGACGACATCGGCGCCGCGGGCCACGAGCGCCCGGGCCGTCTCGACGCCCAGTCCGGCGGAGACGCCGGTGACCAGAATGCGTTTGCCCGTCAGATCGACGCCCGTCAGCGCCTCGTCGGTGGTCGTGAATTCTCCGAACATGCGGGCATCCTTTCAGCGGGCGGGAACGCCCGGAGCGGATATGGCCGCGAAGCCGGAGGGTGCAATGGCGCAGGCTCTCCGATCGTCAGGCCGGAGCTCCCAACTGCTGCAGCAGGGCGTCCCGCTGCATCTGGGAAGCGGTGCGGCGGCGCGAGATGGCGCCGGTCTGGTCAGCCAGAGCCATGGCGGCCTCGTCCTCGCCGGCGGTGATCTTGTCGGCCAGCTGGTCGAGGAGGGCGGCCATCTCGCGTTCGATGCCCGCGCCTTCCTCGAATCCGGCGGTGTAGCGGGTCAGGAAGTCCTGCTGGGCCGGGGTGGACAGGACCGGGTTGTTCCGGTTTTCCGCCTGCTGCTGTCTGGCGGATTCCACGATCCGGTCGGCATCGAGCCGGATTTCGGTCGCTGCGGCGTGGATGGCTGCAGCGCGACCCGACCGATCCAGTGGCGCCTGGTTCCAAAGATCGCGCAGATGGCGGTACCACTGGGCCAAGGCCTTGTCCGACTGGATATTGGCCGCGCTGACGAACCGTTGCGTGCCGACCTGTTGCGAGGTGGTGTCCAGAAGGGCGCATTCGCTGTCCAGCAGCGAGATAACGAGACCGATCTTGGCGAGCTGGAAGGCCTGTTCCGGATTTCGCGATGCGGCCGCGGCGGCGATGGTGTCCATGTAGTCGGCGGCCTGGCGGTCGGTCATGTCCATGAAGGCGGCGAACCGCGCCGGCAGACCCTCGATGTGGGCGATGGGGCCGGCAAGGGCCTCGAATATCGGGGCGGGCCAGAAGGGCCGGGTTGATCGCCAGCTCCGCGACGGGCGGGATGGCCCCCATCGCGGTGCGGTCGCCGGCGAGAAGGGCTAGCTGCTCCGTTTTCCAGCGTGCGGCCGCCGCGGCCGCGCCGGCCTTGTCGCCGGACATCACCAGCTGCTGGATCGGCGCCGATCCGCCGCCCAGGGCCGTCAGATGCCTGACCCGGGCCATCAGGACCTGGTTGTTCTGCGTCGTCCAACGCGCAGTATCCGCCAGCCACTGGCGCATGGCCGCCTGATCCTGAGGCGTCTCGGTCTGCACCGCAGGCGCCGGCTCGGCCCGAACAGGCAATGCGACCGCCATCGGCGCCGCCAGCAGAATCGCGGCCCCACAGGCCGCGCCTTTGAAATGTCTCATGAAGTCCCCCCGAACGCTTTTTGTTGGCCAAAGGGGTGCCTGAAACGGCGAAGCTTGTGAAGCTCTGTTCAACTCAGGCGGGCAAGATCCGAACGACGACTCGCCCCGAATCTCTCAGATCGCGACGGCGGTCGTCGTCTGGATGAAGCCGCCGCCCAGCAGCCGGTCGGGATCGGTCGGGTCGTAGAGGGCGCAGGCCTGGCCAGGCGCGACGCCTTCCTCGCCCGTCTCGAAGGCCACGCCGACGACACCGTCCGTCAGGGTCAGCCGGGCCGGGGAGGGCGGACGGGTCGAGCGGACGCGGGCCAGCACCGGCGCGCCGGCCATCGCCGCCGCCTGAATGTCCGCCTCGTCGCCCAGCCAGTTAGTCTCGTCCAGCGTCAGGCTGGCGGTCAGCAGGGCCTCGCGCGGGCCGACGATGACGCGGCGAAGCGCGGGGTCCAGCTTGGTCACGAACAGGGGTTCGCCCACGGCGACGTTCAGGCCCCGGCGCTGGCCGATGGTGTAGTCGGTGATGCCCGAGTGTTTGCCCAGCACCCGGCCGTCCATGTGCACGATCTCGCCGGCCTCGCGCCCCTGCGGCCGCAGGCGGTCGATGAGGGTGCGGTAATCGCCGGACGGCACGAAACAGATGTCCTGGCTGTCCGGCTTGGCCGCGATGCGCAGGCCCAGTTCGGCGGCGACGCCGCGCACCTGGGGCTTTTCGAGGCCGGCCAGGGGGAAGCGCAGATAGTCGAGCTGGGCCGGGGTGGTGGCGAACAGGAAGTAGGACTGGTCGCGCGAGGGGTCGATGGCCTTGCGCATCTGGGCGCGGCCGTCCGGACCGACGGCGCGGCCGACATAGTGGCCCGTGGCCATGGCCGCGGCGCCCAGATCGCGGGCGACGTCCAGCAGGTCGCGGAACTTCACGGTCTGATTGCAGCGGATGCAGGGCACCGGCGTCTGGCCCGCCAGATAGGAGTCGGCGAACTGGTCGATCACCGCGTCGCGGAAGCGGCTTTCATAATCCAGCACATAGTGGGGGATGCCCAGGGTCTCGGCGGCCAGACGGGCGTCGTGGATGTCCTGACCGGCGCAGCAGGCGCCCTTCTTCTTGAGCGCCGCGCCATGGTCGTAGAGCTGCAGGGTCACGCCCACGACGTCATAGCCCGCCTTGTGCAGCAGGGCGGCGACGACGGTGGAGTCCACCCCGCCCGACATGGCCGCCACGATCCGCGATCCGATCGGCAGCCCGACCGCCAGACGCGCGGCCTCGACCGCCTGATCCATGTCAGCGGGGGCCATGTCGGGAACGGGGCAGAAGTCTTCAGCCAAACTCATCGCCGCCATCTAGTGCGGAACCGGGACAATTTCGAGGTCTGGCCCGCACGTGACGTCACGGTGTGTCTTTCAGGCGGCCCAGACGACAACGGCCGCCCCCGTCGCCGGGTGCGGCCGTCCGTCTTCCCTTGATAGGGAAATCCTTAGGAGCGGTAGCTCTGGATCCGCGTCGTGCGCAGGCCCTGCATGCCCCATTTGTCGATCGCCTTCTGCCAGGCGATGAACTCTTCCGCCGTCAGGCGGTATTGCGAAAGGGCGTCCTCCAGCGAGAGGAGACCGCCGCGAACGGCGGCGACGACCTCGGCCTTGCGGCGGATGACCCACCGGTCGGTATTCGCCGGCGGCAGATCGCGCAGCGTCAGGGGCGTGCCAGTCGGTCCGACCACGTATTGTTCGCCTTTGTTATTCAGGCGTCGCTCTTGCAACATGGGCTTTTGCCTCATCACCAATCACCGTTGATGAGACAATAGCCACGCAGCGCTAAAGGCCGTTTAAAGCTCGTGGTGAAGGAAACGATAAAATCGGATCCCTTCGTCAAGCCCTTCAGGCCAGTATTTAAGCGACGATTCATTGACACTAATGATTAATTACTTGCCGATCAGCGTTTGACGTTGATCAACTCGGCGAGCATCTCGTCTGCGGTAGTGATGATCTTTGACGAGGCCGAATAGGCCCGCTGGGTGGTGATCAGGCCGGTGAACTCGGCCGACAGGTCGACGGTCGAGGCTTCCAGCTGGGAGGCGCCGATGAAGCCGGTGCCGCCGCTGCCCGGGGCCTTGAGGTTATAGGTGCCCGATCCCTGGCTGACCTTGAACGCGTTGCCGTTGGCGGGCGTCAGGCTGTCCGGGCTGGTGAAGGTGGCGATGGCGACCTGGGCGATCTTGCGGGTCACGCCGTTGTCGAAGATGGCGGTCACGAAGCCGTTCTCGTCGATCTCGATGTTCGACAGGTTGCCGAAGGCCGTACCGTTGGTGACCACGGCCTGGACGACGGAGTCGGAGTCGTACTGGGTCAGGCCGCCCGCGGAGGCGTTCAGGTTGAAGGTCAGGTTTTGGTTGTCGATGCCGAGGCCGTCGGCCCATTTGATTTGGCCGGCGGCCGGCGCGGCGGCGTTCGAGGCGCCGAACGAGATGGTGGCGTCGGTCACGTCGGTGAACAGGGCCGCCGAACCCAGGGCGGTCATGGCGTCGACGTCCAGACGGCCATCCTGGGTGAACGCCACGATGCCGCTCTTCAGCTGGCCGTTGGCCAGGGGGGCGCCGGTGATCACGTCACTGGCGGGAACGGCGCGGATTTCGGCGTACCACTGGTTCGGCACGGAGCTCTTCAGGAAGGAGACGGCGACGTTTCGCTGGCCGCCCTTGGAGTCCGACACCGGCACGGTCATTTCGAAGTCCGGCTTGACCCCGGCCAGGGTGTCCGGATCCCACATGGCCATGGAGTTGGTCGTCGGGTCGTAGCGGCCGGCGCCGGCCGGATCGAGCGGGTCGGCGGCATAGGCTGCGGCGGCCTTGGCCTCGGCCGAGACGGGCTGGCTGGATTTCAGGTTGGCGTTCAGCTGGGCGCGGGTGGTGGCCTCGGCGGTGCCGCCGACCGAGCCGACGTTGATCGAGCGCAGACGGCCCAGATCCGACGGGTCGGTGTTCAGATTGCCGTTGCTGTCGACCGGCCAGCCCTGCAGGTAGAGGCCCGCCGTGTTCTTCAGATAGCCGAACTCATCGACGCGGAAGGCGCCGGCGCGGGTGAACAGGCGGGGATCGGTCGGGTCGAGCCCTTCCGCCTTCTGGGTGGTGACGAAGAAGCCCGAGCCCGAGATGCCGAGGTCGGTCGACTCGGTCGTGCGCTGCAGCTGGCCGCCTTGCGAGATGTAGTTGCGGGTGTTGGACAGGACGCCGCCCGCCGAATAGCCGGCGCCGCGCGTCTGGCTGTTGACCACGGTCGAGAACTCGCTGGACACGCGCTTGTAGCCGATCGTGTTCACGTTCGCGATGTTCTGCGAGATGGCGGCCAGGGCGGCCGAGTTGGCCGAGAGGCCCGAGACCCCGGCCAGAAGGGCGCTGTTGATGCTCATGGCGTGTGTTCCTTGAAACTAAACTGTGGAGGTCGGGGAAGGGGTCAGGCGTCGGTGGAAGGGGTGTCGGTCGCCGTGTCGGCGGCCGCGGCGGCCTTCTGCTGCAGCGAGATGACGGTGCTCAGCGGAATGATGGTGTTGCCGACGTTCAGATAGGGGACGTTGTCGTAGAGCTCGACGCCGCTGACGGTGCCGGTCATCAGCACCTGGCTCGAGATGGCGTTGCCTGAAGCGTCGGTGGCGGCGACCTTCAGGGTGTAGACGCCGCCGTCCGACATCTGGCCGCCGGCGGTGGTCTTGCCGTCCCAGGTGAAGTCGTGGGTGCCGGTCTTCAGGTCCGTCGCCGGGCCGGTCCAGACGACCTTGCCGGTGCTATCCAGAACCGAGAGCGTGGCCTTGGTCGCGTCGGCGCCCAGTTCGTAGCTCCAGCTGGCCTTGCCGTCGGTCAGTTTGTCGGCCGACCAGACGGCGGTGACTTCCTTGCCAATGTAGTTGGAGCCGTTGGCCAGGCCGCCGCCGTTCTGGGCCGCGAGAAGGCTGGTCAGCAGATCATTGGTCAGCAGCTGCTGCTGCACGCCGGTCATCTGGGTCAGCTGGGCCGTGAAGTCGGTCGAATCCATCGGCGACAGCGGATCCTGGTTCTTCAGCTGGGCGGTCAGCAGGGTCAGGAAGGTGTCGAAATTCGTCGCCAGGCTGGTCCGGGCGGAATTGGCGTTTGCGGCGGCGGAATCGACTGTGGTGACGGCGGCGACCATCGGATCAGACCTTCATATCCACGCCGCGAGGCGTGAGGGACAGGGATACCCAGGCGGCGGGAGCGGCGGGGAGGGCGTCGGCGGCGTCGGAGAGGCGCGACGCCGAGGCGAAGGCGCGGCTCTGGCGCTGTTCCGAACCCCGGTCGTTGCCGTTCGAGGACGAGGCGTCCTGCTGGGTGAAGCTGAGGGCGTCGTCGGCCAGGGTGAAGCCGGCGTCCTGAAGCTGGCCGCGCAGCTCGTCGGCGCGGGCGCGCAGGTCGGCGGCGGCCAGGGGATTGTCGAAGGCCAGCTGGGCGGTCAGCCGGCCGCTGGCGTCGATGTCCATGCTGACGTTGACCTTGCCGAGGCCTTCCGGCGTCAGCCCCATCTCGAACCGGGTCGAACGTCCGGCGAGCTGGCGGGTGATCTGGGCCGCGATCTGGACCGTGGTTTCCAGCGTCGCCCGCGACAGGCCGGACTGGGCCCCGGACTGGGCGATCGCGGCGGGCGCGGCGCTGGTCGCGGTCGCCGTCGTGGCGGTCTGGGCCGTCGGGACAGTATCGGGGGTCAGGGTAAGCGGCGCGGCGGCGTCCTGCGACTGGGCCTGAACCTGGGCGGCGAAGGCCGAGGTGGAGGCAGAGACGGCGACAACCGGAGTCTGTTCCGTCGAGGCGGCGGATTCGGGGTTGGCCAGCGCCCGGGTTGCGGCGCCCTCGGTGGTCTCGGCCTTGGCGGGGGCGTTGGTGACCACTTCGCCGCGCAGATGAGCGGGCATGCGCGGGGCGGCCTCGGTCGACGCCGGGATCTCGGCAGGAGCCAGGGCGGCGGAAGCGGGCTGCTGCGCCTCAACCGCGACCGGCGCTGCGGCGGGCTGGGCTGCGACGGCCTCGTCAACCTTGGGCGCGGGCTGCGGCGGCGCCACGGAAGCCGACGCGTCTTTCACGGGCGCGGCCTTGACGGCGGCCAGAACCGGTTCGGGCGTCGGGGTTTTGGCGTCGGCCTTCAGGGCCGAGGCCAGAAGATCGCCCACGACGTCGGCGACAGCGCCCGCCACGGGCCCGGCGGTCTCGGCCGCGGCCTGGGCGAGTTCGATAGCGGCGGTCGCGGCGGCGACGGCGGCATCTTCGGCGGGCGCTGCAGTCGGAGCGGCGTCGGCCGTCGCGGGGGAGGCGAGGGTCTGGGCGGCCGCCTGCGCGAAGGCTTCGGTGGCCGACTGCGCCGTGGCCTGCGGGGCGATTTGCGGAGCGATCTGGGGGGCGGTCTGGGCCGGAGCCTCAGGCGCGACTTCGGCGAATTGAACCGGAGTCTGGACCGGAGCCTGCGCGGGGGCGGCATCGATATCCGCGGATACTGACGGCGTGGTCTCAACGGTCGCGGCGGCGACCTGAAGGGTCGGCACAGGCGCCAGGGGCGCCGGCTCGGCCGGGGGCAGGGCGGCGCTGTTCAGCAGAACGGCGGCGTCGGTGCTGTCCTTGGCGGCCTCATCGGCCTTGTCGGCGTCAGCGACGACTGCATCGTCGGCCGCGGCCTCGGCAGGCTTGTCCGTCGCGTTCGCCTTCGTGGCCGCGGTCTCTTTATCCTCGTCTGCGGCGTCGGCCTTCGCGGCCTCGGCTTTGGAGGCGTCCTGTCTGGCGTCGGCCTTGGCGGCGACCTTCTTCGAAGCGGCTTGCTTCGAGGCGGCAGCTGCGGCGTCCCGGTCATCCCGGTCGGCGGCCATCAGGGCGCCGAAGTCATCACCCGTGGCCGAGGCGGCCGTCTTCGCCGCCCGGGTCGGGGCGGGCGGGACGAGCGAGGCAATGGCGGAGGCGGGAAGAGACATGCGTCTGCAGGCGGCTCTGAAGGGATGAGGTCGACGCCTGCTGCGCCCGGGTCATTCGAAGCCTCCATCGCAAAGGTCGGGCCAGTTCCGATTGCGCCGTCAATGCGTTGAAAAGTCGAAATAATGTTCCGAGGCGGCTCGCCCGGCATTTCGCGACCTGCGGCCAAACTTGCCGCGCCTCCGCCGTTTTTTGCCCGGCTCGCGAGGCATTCGTTTCAGGGCTGAAAGCCTGGCCCGGTGTTTGCGCTTCACAGACATCATGATTCACGCGCGATCCACGATTGTCTTTGGTTTCAACGCATTACAGCGGCGTAGCCTTTCTGTGGCCGGGCAAAAAGCGCGCGTCGGCAGGCAGGGCTTGCCGAGCGGCGTTCTGGTGAAGGGGGTCTAGGCCGATGTCGCTCAGCTCGATCCTCAACATCGCCAACAGCGGTCTGGCCACCTCCCAGGCTCAGCTGCGGGTGGTTTCCGACAACGTCGCCAACGTCAACACGCCCGGCTATGTCCGCAAGATCGCCGACCAGGTCGCGCTGACGACCGAGGGCGTCGGTTCCGGCGTCGACATCGCGCGCGTTCGTCTGGCCACCGACCGCTTCCTTCAGGCCGCGAGCCTGAACTCCGGCGCCGAGGCCAACCGTCAGGACGTGAAGTACGAACTGTACGACCGGATCCAGACCCTGTTCGGCGATCCGGGCGGGGATGACGGCTTCTTCTCCCAGATCGACGGGATCTTCTCCGCCTTCGCCGCCACGGCGGAGAATGCGACCTCCTCGCCGCTGCGGCAGGAGGCCTTGTTCAAGACCCAGGCCCTGTTCGACGAGTCCGCGCGCATCGCCGGCCAGATCCAGTCGGTCCGCGAAGACGCCGACGGCCGCATCCAGACGGCCGTGGAAAAGGCCAACGACCTGCTCAAGCAGATCGAGACCCTGAACACCGACATCGCCAAGGCCAAGGCCACCAACGGCGACGCCTCCGGTTCGGAAACGACCCAGGCGACCCTGATCGGCCAGCTGTCCTCGCTGATGGACATCAAGGTGGTTCAACGGAACAACGGCGGCGTCACCGTCCGCACCACTTCGGGCCTTCTGCTGGCGGGCGCGGGCGCGGCGAAGATCGAGTATCGCGCGGCCGGCTCGATCAACGCCGAGAGCAAGTTCGACGACATCTATATCACCGAGCCGGGCGGCCAGAAGCGGTCCCTGACCGAAGGTATGGTCTCGGGCGAGATCAAGGGCTTGCTGGAAACGCGCGACATCGAGGCTCCGGCCGCCGCCGAGCGGCTGGGCGAACTGATGACGCACGTCGCCGACGAGCTGAACCGCGCCCACAACGCCAACTCCTCGGTCCCCGCGCCCAAGACCCTGACCGGCAAGAATGTCGGCCAGACGCTGGAGACGGCGCTGACCGGCTTCACAGGCACGACCAACATCGTGGTGACCAACGCCGCCGGGGCGATCACCACCCGGGTGCCGATTGTCTTCTCTGGCGGGACCATGACGATCAACGGCGTCGCCGCGACGCCCGCGACCTTCCTGACGACGCTGAACGCCCAGCTGGGCGGGGCGGCGACCGCCAGTTTCACCGACGGCAAGCTCAGCCTGACGGCGGCGGGGGCCACGGACGGCGTCGTCATCACCGACGATGCGACTTCGCCCAGCAGCAAGGCGGGCAGGGGTTTCTCCCACTATTTCGGGATGAACGATCTGATCACCACGGATCGTCCAGCCACCTATGACATCGGCCTGTCTGCGACCTCCCTGCATGGCTTCACGCCGGGCGAGACGGTGACCCTGCGGTTCGCCGAGCCGGACGGCACGCGGCTGCGCGACGTGACCGTCACCGTGCCGGGTGGGGCGGGCACGATGTCCGATCTGTTGACGGCGATGAACAACCCCCTGACGGGGGCGGGCCGCTACGGGACTTTCAGCCTGGATTCCTCGGGTTCGGTCGTCTTCAAGGGCAATACCGACCCGGCCGCGACCATGAGCGTGATCCAGGACACCACGACCCAGGTCCCGTCCGGCGTCTCGATGACCGAGCTGTTCGGCCTGGGCGGCGGGGTCCGGGCCTCACGCGCCGACGGCTTCAGCGTGCGGGCCGATGTCTCGGGCAATCCGATGAAGCTGTCGCTGGCCCAGCTGAACCTGTCGGCGGCGGCGGGAACGACGGCCCTGGCCTCCGGCGACGGCCGCGGCGCGCTCGGCCTGGCCGACGCCGGCCAGAAGACGGTCAACTTCCAGGCCAGCGGCGGGTCGGCCGCGGGCTCGCAGTCGGTGTCACGGTATGCCTCGGACTTCTCGGGCGACATCGGCGCACGGGCGGCGGCTGCCAAGACCCGCGCGGCCAGCGCCGACGCGGTCTTCACCGAGGCCCAGACACGCCAGACGGCCTATGAGGGCGTCAATCTCGACGAGGAACTGGTCAATATGACCACCTTCCAACAGTCCTTTAACGCCTCCGCCCGCCTCATTCAGGCGGTCAAGGATATGTACGACACGCTTCTGGGGATGGTCCAATGAGCCGCGTTTCGACCACGGGCAACTACCAGTCGGCCCTGCTGAACCTGATGTCGGCCCAAGCCCAGCAGAACGAGGCCCAGACCCGGCTGTCGACGCAGAAGATCGCGACCGACTCGAAGGGCTTCGGGCGCGGGGCCGAGAGCCTGACCGCCCTGAAGGCCGCGCAGAACCGGGTGCAGGGCTTCATCGACACCGGCACAGCGGTCGCCGACCGTCTGGAGAGCCAGGACCTGGCCCTGAACCAGGTCGGGGACGGCGTCACGGGCGCGCGATCGGCGATCGGCAGCGCCCTGGCCACCGAGAACATCAACACCCTGATGCTGGAGCTGCAGGGCCAGTTCCAGTCGATCCAGAACGGGCTGAACGCCCAGCATCAGGGCAACTATCTGTTCGCGGGCTCCGACTCCTCCAAGGCGCCCGTCACCGTCTCGACCATGGCCGAGCTGAACGCCGCGCCCAGCATCGCCTCGACCTTCACCAACGACAGCCTGCCCCAGACTTCGCGTCTGGGCGAACAGACCACGGTTCGCACCGGATATCTGGCCAATGACCTGGGCACGGCGATCTTCCAGATCTTCAAGGACATCCAGGCCTACAACGACGACCCGGCGACCGGCCCCCTGACGGGCAAGCCGACCGACGCCCAGAAGACCTTCCTGACCGCCCAGCTCAGCCGGCTGGATTCGGCCGGCACGGCGACCATCGAGGTCATCTCGCGCAACGGCGCCCTGGCCAAACAGGTTGAGAGCACCAACGCCAGCCATAAGGCCCAGGCTGACCAACTCGGCGAGATGGTCAACACCAAGACCGAAGCCGACATGGCCAAGGCCGTCACCGACATTCAGCTGGCCCAGCTGGCGGTTCAGGCCTCGGCCCAGGTGATCAGCCAGCTCAAGGACACCTCCCTGCTGAACTACCTGCGGTAGAGGCTAAGTCCTTATCCACATTGATTTTATGGCCACGCTGGACGTTTGTTTCCGATTGGAACATAACACGAACATGGCCCAACTTGATCTACGCCAAAAGCTGGCGGTTCTGGCCGATGCGGCCAAATACGACGCCTCCTGTTCATCCTCCGGCACGTCAAAACGGAACTCCGCCGGCGGCAAGGGGATCGGCTCGACGGAGGGGATGGGCATCTGCCACGCCTATACGCCGGACGGGCGCTGCGTCAGCCTGCTCAAGATCCTGCTGACCAACTTCTGCATCTACGACTGCGCCTATTGCATCAACAGGGTGTCCTCGAACGTCCAGCGGGCGCGGTTCACGGTGCAGGAGGTCGTGGACCTGACACTGAACTTCTATCGGCGGAACTATATCGAGGGGCTGTTCCTGTCCTCGGGCATCATCCGCTCGGGCGACTATACGATGGAGGAACTGGTCAGGGTGGCGCGGTCGCTCCGGTTGGACCACGACTTTCGCGGCTATATCCATCTGAAGCTGATCCCCGAGGCCGATCCGAAGCTGGTCGAGGAGGCGGGCCTCTACGCCGACCGGCTGTCGGCCAATATCGAGGTGCCGCGCGAGGAGGCCCTGAGCCGGCTGGCGCCCCAGAAGGACATCGGGGTCATCAAGAAGGCCATGGGCCAGGTCCGGCTGAAGGTCGAGGCTGCGAAGCCAGAGAAGAAGGACCGGATCAAGCCGCCGAAATTCGCCCCGGCCGGCCAGAGCACCCAGCTGATCGTCGGCGCCGATGGGGCGCCGGACACCGAGATCCTCGACCGCAGCGCCTCACTCTACGGCGGTTACGGCCTGCGCCGGGTCTATTATTCGGCCTTCAGCCCGATCCCGGATTCCAGCGCGACGCTGCCGCTGTCCAAGCCGCCCCTGATGCGGGAACACCGGCTCTATCAGGCCGACTGGCTGATGCGGTTCTACGGGTTCTCGGCGCCTGAGATCGGGGAGGCGACGACCGGCGGGATGCTGGACCTCGCCGTCGATCCCAAACTGGCCTGGGCCCTGAACCGGCGCGAGCTCTTCCCGGTCGATGTGAACACCGCCGACCGCGAGGCCCTGCTGCGGGTGCCGGGGCTGGGGGTGAAGTCGGTCGACCGGATGATCGATGTCCGGCGCTACCGGACCCTGAGGCTGGAAGATGTGGCGCGTCTGTGCCGGGGCATCGACAAGGTCCGGCCTTTCGTCACCGCCCTGGACTGGACCCCCGGCGGCCTGACCGACGCGATCGACCTGCGCGCCCGGCTGACGCCGACGGTCGAGCCGGTCCAGCTGAGCCTGTTCTGATGCGCGTCGCGGTTCTGGCCTCGGAGACCGACTTCGACGGCTGGCGTCAGGCCGCGCGCGCCTTCCGGCTGGCGGGCGTCGCGCCGGCGGAGGCGCGGTTCGTGGTCGGGGAAAACCTGCAGGGCGGGCTGTTCGACGCCACCCCTCCCCAGGACCTGGAGGTGACGCCTGCCGCGCGTCCCCTGCGCGTCCCTCAAGCCTTCGTGGATATGGCCCAGGACGTGGTCCTGCACCGCACCGCGGACCGGTTCGACCTGCTGTATCGCATCCTCTGGCGGCTTCAGGCCGAGCCGGACCTGATGCGGGTGCGTTCGGACCGCGACGTCGCCGACGCCATGGACCGGCAGCGCAACGTCAGCCGCGCCGGCCACAAGATGAAGGCCTTCGTCCGCTTCCGTCAGGCCTTCGACGAGGAGGGCGAATGCTGGGTCGCCTGGTTCGAGCCCGCGCATCGGGTCCTGGCCCGCACCGCTCCCTTCTTCGCCAACCGCTTCACCACCATGCGTTGGTCGATCCTGACGCCCGACGGCTCCTGTTTCTGGGACGGCAAGGCCATGAGCTTCGGCCCGCCCGCCGAGGCCGCTGACGCGCCGCAGGAGGATGAGATCGAGGAGTTCTGGAAGACCTATTACGCCTCCACCTTCAATCCGGCCCGGCTGAAGACGAAGACCATGCAGGGAGAGATGCCCAAGCGGTACTGGAAGAACCTGCCCGAGGCCGCCCTTATTCCGGAACTGGTCGCCGCCTCGGCGGTTCGCACCGACGTCATGGTCGCGACCCCGCACTCCGAACCCAACGCCCGTCTGGCCAAGGCCATCTTCCGTCACAACCGCGACGGCGCCTTCGAGGAGGGCTTCTCGCCATCGAATCTCGACGAACTGCGCCACGGGGTTCAGGCTTGCCGCCGTTGCCCGCTGTGGCGCGATGCGACCCAGGGCGTCTGCGGCGAGGGCCCCTCGCGCGCCAAACTGATGATCGTGGGCGAGCAACCCGGCGATCATGAGGATCTGGCCGGCCGTCCCTTCGTCGGCCCGGCGGGGCAGCTGCTCAACGACGCCCTGCGCGAGGCGGGCATCGACCGGGACGAAGCCTTCGTCACCAACGCCGTCAAACATTTCAAGCACGAGCCGCGCGGCAAGCGCCGTCTGCACCGCACGCCCACGACCAGCGAGGTCACCGCCTGCCGCTGGTGGCTGGATCACGAACGGACGCTGGTTCGGCCCAAGGTGGTGCTGGCCCTGGGGGCGACGGCCTCCCTCGGCGTGCTGGGCCGCAAGGTCGCGGTGACGAAGGAGCGGGGCATGCCGATCCCCATGAACGACGGCTCCAACGCGATCATCACCGTCCATCCCGCCTATCTGCTGCGCCTGCCCGACGAGGCGGCGAAACGGCGCGAGCACGCCGCCTTCATCGAGGACCTCAAACGCGTCCGCCAACTGCTGTGACGCGTAACTGCCACGGTCGACTGAACAACTTGACCATATGGGCGTTCAGAGGCCTCGGGACCGGCTTCGCCATGGGCGTTCGGCGCGGGCTCGGCTAAAGGGGAGGGGATGAGCGCAGCGGATTTCCAGATCGATGAGTCGGGTGGCGACAGCGCGGTTCTGCGCCTCACCGGCGACTGGACCACGGGCGGTCTGGGTCAGGCGGCGCGCCGGCTCAGCGACCAGCTGTCCGGTCGTACGGTCTCGCGCATCGACATCTCGGATCTGGGCCGCTTCGACACCGCCGGCGCCCTGATCATCGTTCAGGCGACGAACAAGTCCCTGCCGGCCGAGGCCTGGTCCTCACGGCCCGAGGCCGGGCGCATTTATACGATGGTCGAGAAGCTGGAGCGTGAAAGCGCCCCGCCGCCGCGCAGGCCCGATCCCCTGACGCGCACCTTCGCCAAGATCGGCCAGGGCGTGTACGACATCGGTGGCGAAATGATCCTGTCGATGGCCTTCCTGGGCCGTCTGATCACCGCCTCGGGCACGGCGGTGCGGCATCCGTCGGATATTCGCTGGCCGGCCTGGTTCAGTCAGGGTGAGCGCGCGGGTCTGGACGCCATTCCGATCATCGCCGTGACCAACTTCTTCATCGGCGCCGTCATCGCCTTCCTGGGCGCGAACCTGCTGACCCAGTTCGGGGCGGGGGTGTTCACAGTGCAACTGGTCGCCGTCGCGACCCTGCGTGAGCTGGCGGTCCTGATCACCGCCATCCTGCTGGCCGGTCGGTCGTCCTCGTCGTTCGCGGCCGAGATCGGTTCGATGCGGATGAACCAGGAAGTCGACGCCATGCAGGTCATGGGCGTCAATCCGTTCCAGGCGCTGGTCATTCCGCGTCTGGCCGCCATGCTGGTGATGATGCCGCTGTTGACCTTCGTTGGCATCCTGACCGGCTTGCTGGGCGGCATGCTGGTGACCTGGAGCCAGCTCGGCTACGGCCCCGCCTTCTTCATCCAGCAGCTGGGCCAGGACAATACGATGGCGACCCATCTGTTCGTCGGCATGGTCAAGGCGCCGGTCTTCGCCATCGTCATCGCCGCCATCGGCTGCCGGCAGGGGATGGCGGTCGCCGGCGACGTCGAAAGCCTCGGCCGGCGGGTCACCGCGGCCGTGGTTCAGGCCATCTTCGCCATCATCCTGCTGGACGCCGTCTTCGCCCTGATCTTCCTGGAGCTGAACCTGTGACCAAGGCGAAGACTCCCGAAGCGGAAATCCCCGCGAACGACAAGACGCCCGACAACCTTATCGAGGTGCGTGGTCTGGTCAGCCAGTTCGGCGATCAGGTCATCCATGACGGCCTGAACCTCGACGTCCAGCGCGGCGAGGTCCTCGGCGTGGTCGGCGGCTCCGGCACCGGCAAGACGGTGCTGCTGAACACCATCATCGGGCTCAAGGAGCCCGACGGCGGCACGATCCGCATCTTCGGCCACGACACCTCGGACCTGACGTCCGAACAGTCGGCCGATATCGAGCGGCGCACCGGGACCCTGTTCCAGCAGGGCGCGCTGTTCTCGTCGCTGAGCGTGCTCGATAACGTGGCCTCGCCGCTGGTGGAGCATACGAAGCTGCCGCGCGAGACCATCCGCGAGCTGGCCGAGATGAAGATCGCCATGGTCGGGCTCAGGCCGGAGTCGCACCACCAGAAGCCGGCCGAGCTGTCGGGCGGGATGCGCAAGCGCGTCGGTCTGGCCCGCGCCCTGGCCCTTGATCCCGAGCTGCTGTTCCTGGACGAGCCGACAGCGGGGCTGGACCCCATCGGCGCGGCGGCCTTCGACGAGCTGATCCGCACCCTGTCGGACGACCTGGGGCTGACCGTCTTCATGATCACACACGACCTCGATAGCCTTTACGCCATCTGCGACAAGGTCGCGGTGCTGGCCGACAAGGGGATCGTCGCTAAGGCCACGGTTCAGGAACTGGAGCGTTCCGATCATCCGTGGATCAAGGAATACTTCCTGGGGCCGCGCGGACGCGCTGCGACCAAAGCCGCCTGAGGAGAGCGGACGACTATGGAAAGAGACGCACACTACGCCGCCGTCGGCATCGCAACGGTCTTCCTGTTGCTGGCCCTGGCGCTGTTCACGATCTGGATGGCGCGCCTCCAGTTCAACAAGGACTACGACGTCTACGACATCGTCTTCTACGGGCCGGTGCGCGGTCTGTCGGAGGGCGGCGAGGTCCACTTCAACGGCATCCGCGTGGGCGAGGTCACCGACCTGAACCTCGACCCCAAGAAGGGCGATCAGGTCATCGCCCGCGTGCGCCTGAACGGCACCACCCCGGTCCGAGTCTCCTCGCGCGCCCAGCTGGAGCCGCAGGGCATCACTGGCCTGAACTACATCCAGATCACCGCCGGGACCGAGGGCAGCGCCCTGCTCAAGAGCCAGTATCCCGAGAACGTGGTGCCGGTGATCCAGAGCCAGCCGTCGCCGATCGCCGAGCTGCTGTCGGGCTCGGGCACGGTGCTGGCCCAGACGGTCGACGCCCTGAACCGGATCAACCGGGTCATGTCCGACGACAACATCCGTTCCTTCTCCACCAGCCTGAAGAACATCGAGGCCCTGTCGACCGAGCTCGAGGCCCGCAAGGGGATGTTCAAGGAGCTTGAGGACGCCTTGGCCAAGGCCAACGCCGCGGTCGAGGAGTACCGTGAGCTGGCGGTCGACGCCCGCACGGTGGTCAACGGAGACGGTCGTCAGGCCATCGCCAACATCAACAAGGCGACCGAGGACGCGCGCGCGGCCATCGCCTCGATCAACCGGTCGGCCAATGCTCTGGAGCGGCCGCTGGGCGAGTTCTCGACCACGGGCCTGCCGCAGCTGACCCAGACCATTGAGGAGCTGAACGAGGCCACGGCCTCGCTGCAGAGCCTGATCGACGACGTCCGCGCCAGCCCGCGCGACTTCATCGGCCGTCCCGCATCCAAGGAAATGGAGGTCCAGCCGTGACCGGTTCCCCGATCCGTATCCTCGCCATCGCCGGTCTCGCCCTTGCGGCGTCAGGCTGCGCCCTCCTGTCCTCGCCCAAGCCGGTGCAGCTCTATCGCTTCGGCGGGACGGGGGCGGAGCCGGCCGCTGCTGCGCCGGGGGCGACGGCGCCGATCCCGGTGGCTCTGCGCCGCATCGACTTCCCCGAGGCGTCCAAGGGCGACCGTATCCTCGGCGTCACGGGGACGGAAGCGGCGTACATCAAGGGCGCGCGCTGGGTGTCTCCGGCCGAGATCCTGTTCAACGACGCCCTGGAAGAGGCCTTCAACGCCCATCCGAAGGTGCGGCTGATCGGGCGGCGCGAGCCGGGCGTGGCGACCCGGGTCCTGAGCATCGACGTCACGAAGTTCGAGGCTCGGTACGACGCTCCGGGCGCGACCCCGACGGTGGTGATCACGGCCCGGGCCCGGTTGACGGTCCTGCCCGAGCGGTCGGTGACCAGCGAGGAGGTCTTCACGGTGTCCCAGCCGGCGCGGGAGAACCGGGTCTCGGCCATCGTCGACGCCTTCGACATCGCCTCGCGGGATCTGGACAACCAGATCGTGGACTGGACCGCGAACAGCGCTCCGGCGGCCGTTGCGGCCCCGGCCGCCCGATAGTCAGATCGCCTTGCGGGCCGCCTCGATGCGGCCGTCGGCCTCGACGCGGCGCTGGCGGGCGGTCTCGACCTCGCGGGCGGCGGCGTCCAGCATGGCCAGCACCGTCTGGCGCGAGGTCGTCAGCCGGGCCTGATCGGGCGCGACCTTCTTCGCCTTCTTCGGGCCTTTGACGCCCAGGGCCCGGACCCCGAGGTTGTCGGCCCATTCGTGGTGCCATTCGATCATGGCGTCGCAGGCCATCTTGAGGCGTCGGGCGGCCTGGCCGTCGGCGTTCTGGCCCACGCGGACCTGGGGCAGGAGGCGGACCCCGGCGTCGCGGGCGTCGGCGAGGCGGTGGCCGCGCTGATGCACCGGATGCAGGGCCGGTTCGGCGCCGGGTTCGGGCGTCGGGACCGGGGCGATCTTCCTCAGGCAGGCGGCGACGAAGTCGTCCATCTCGAGCACGCCGTGGCGGATGTCGGTCCAGAGCTGCTCCAGCACGCCCGAGCGGCGGGCCACGGCTCCGACCCGGACCTGAAGGTCGTCGAGGGATTCGGCCAGGGTGCGGGTCACCTCGGCGAAGCGGTCGCGGAAGGCCTTGAGGCGGCGCTTGCGGCTGTCGAACAGGCCGCCGAGGCCCTTGCGGGGCTCAAGATCGGCCGGGTTCAGGCTCTCCAGACCGGCGCGCAGATGGTGGATCACGGCCAGGGCCTCGGTCAGCTCGCCGCTGCGCATCTCGGCCCGGACCCGGTCGGCGAGGGCGGCGAGCCCCTTGCGGGCGTCCTCGCCGAAGCCGTCGGAGACGGCCTCGGGCGAGAGCTGGGCCACGCGCGCCTCATCCGGAGCGGGCAGGCCCGGCCAGATTCGATGCGTATTGGTTGCCGACATGCCGCCCCTCACTCTTAACCACTATCGTCAGGGAACGGCTCGTTTGCCAAGCGGGATCGCGTGCCGGTTGCGAGATTTGGTTAAACGTCAGGCGGTTAGGCGAAGGAACGCTTACGTGAGGGAAGGCGAGACGGTATAGGCCGCCTGGGTCCTGGCCGCGACCTCGTCGAGGGTCACGCCGTCGGCCAGTTCGATCAGCTCCAGCCCGGCGCCGTCCGGCTTGACGTCGAAGACGGCCAGGTCGGTGATGATGCGGCTGACCACACCCGTGCCCGTCAGGGGAAGGGTGCAGGCCTTCAGGACCTTGCTTTCGCCGTGCTTGTTGGCGTGATCCATGACCACAACCACCCGCTTGACGCCCGCGACCAGATCCATGGCGCCGCCCATACCCTTCACCAGCTTGCCGGGGATCATCCAGTTGGCGATGTCGCCGTTCTCGGCGACCTCCATGGCCCCCAGGATCGACAGGTTGATATGGCCGCCTCGGATCATGGCGAAGCTGTCGGCCGAGCTGAAGTAGGCGCTCTCCGGGATCTCGGTGATGGTCTGCTTGCCGGCGTTGATCAGGTCGGGGTCTTCCTCACCCGCCCACGGGAAGGGGCCCATGCCCAGCATGCCGTTCTCGGACTGAAGGGTGACCTCCATGCCTTCGGGAATGTAGTTGGCGACCAGGGTCGGGATGCCGATGCCCAGGTTCACATAGAAGCCGTCCTGCAGCTCTTTCGCGGCGCGTTCGGCCAGTTGTTCGCGGGTGCGGGCCATGATTATGCGACCTCTTTCTGACGGACGGTGCGCTGTTCGATGCGCTTTTCGAAGCTGCCCTTGAACAGGCGGTCGACGTAGATGCCGGGGGTGTGGATCTGGTCCGGATCGAGCGAACCGGTCGGGACGATCTCCTCGACCTCGACCAGGGTCACCTTGCCGGCGGTGGCCATCATCGGGTTGAAGTTGCGGGCGGTCTTGCGGAAGACGAGGTTGCCGCGCTCGTCGGCCTTCCACGCCTTGACGATGGCCAGGTCGGCGACAAGGCCGGTCTCCATGACATAGTCGCGGCCGTCGAAGTTGCGGACCTCCTTGCCCTCGGCGACCAGGGTGCCGACGCCGGTGGCGGTGAAGAAGGCGGGGATGCCCGCGCCGCCCGCGCGGATGCGCTCGGCGAGCGTCCCTTGCGGGTTGAATTCCAGCTGCAGCTCCCCGGCGAGATACTGGCGCTCGAACTCCTTGTTCTCGCCGACGTAGGACGAGATCATCTTGGCGATCTGGCGGGTCTCCAGCAGCTGGCCGAGGCCGAAGCCGTCCACGCCCGCATTGTTGGAGATGACGGTCAGGCCCTTGACCCCGCTGTCGCGCAGGGCGGCGATCAGGTTCTCCGGAATGCCGCACAGGCCGAAGCCTCCGGACATGACGGTCATGCCGTCGAAGGCCACGCCCTCGAGGGCCGCCTTCGCGTCAGCGACGATCTTCCCCATACGCTTCCCTTTTTCACTCTTTGATGAATATTTCTTGAGCCGGTGAATAGTCCGACCCGAACCGCTTCGCAAGCCGGATCGTAGCCCGCCGGAGCCGTCGGAGGAATGGCGGTCCTGCTCGCAAAAAACACCGCCACACCGCCAAACACCGCCAAACCCGGAATGGCAGTGTCAGTCGGCAAAAACATACGGACAGGTTGCCAAATCCTGCCAGATCGGCTCTGTGCGGCGCGTCCGTTCCGCCCGATTGAAAGACTAGCACGGACGCCGACCATGCTGGCTCAAGGTCCGGTCGACGCCGCTTCCTTCATGCTCCGTCTGCGATCCCGGCGCCGGACCGAAAGTTCCGGACGCCACAGTTAACCTTTTTCTTCGCTCGCGACGCGCAGGCGGTGGGCGGCGATCCGGGGATCGGTTATGGCTGTTCGGTCAGTAAACGTGCGGGTGGGGCGTGCGGGCGAACATCAATTCCTTGACGGCGGCGCTTCTGGTCGGCGTGGGCATCGGCCTGGTGCTGACCCCCGACGGTCGCAATTGGCTGCAGCATCCGACCCTGCTGTTCGGCTCGACCGCCAACGCCTCGGCGGGGCCTGAGCCGGTCTCGGCCGCCGTTCAGCCCGTGGCCAATGTCTCTACCGGTCCCGCCATCACGCCGCTGAAGGTGCGGATGGCCAGCGGCAAGCTGCGCGTCGGCGTCTTTGGGGACTCGATGGGTGACGGCCTGTGGGCCGGGCTCTACCGCGACCTCAACGGCACGCCGGGCGTGACCGTGACCAAGTTCTCTGAGGTCTCCACCGGCCTGTCGCGCTACGACTACGTCGACATCCAGGCCAAGACCGAGCGCCAGATCGCCGAGACGCCCGTGGACGTCGCCGTCATCCTGTTCGGCACCAATGACGCCCAGGGCATCAGCCTGGACGGCCAGATTCACGCCTTCGGCTCCGAGGGCTGGAAGGCGGCCTATGGCAAGCGGGTCGACGATCTGGTGGCCTTGCTGCGCAGCCGCGACGTCGCCGTCTACTGGGTCGGCCTGCCCAAGATGAAGCGCGAGAGCTTCGACGCCCGGATGACCATCATCAACGACGTGGTCTCGGCGCATATGAAGGCGCTGAACGTGCCTTATATTTCGACCGTCGCCCTGACCTCGGACGCCGACGGCGATTACGACGCCTATCTGACCGCCCACGACAGCGGCCGTCGCCAGCTGATGCGGGCCAACGACGGCATCCACATGTCGATGGCCGGCTATCTGCGGATCAGCGAGCCGGTGGTCGAGCGGCTGAGGGCCGACGCCGGTCTGGCCTCGCCGCAAGGCGCGGTGCAGGCTCCTGCCCAGGCGAGCGCGGGCGGCGCCGGGGCGTGATCCGCGCCTCAACCCTGGCTCCGGTCCTGTCAGCGGCTGCGCTCGTCGCGAGTCCTGGCTTTGCCGTGGCGCAGGAACGGCCGTGGACGCCCCTGCCGTCGCCGCCGAGCCGGTCCTGTCCCGATGGTCTGTGCCAGGCCGAGGCCCTGACGCCTCTGTTCCGGGCGCTGGATGGGCGCTGGGGCGGGGTGGTGCGCATCGTCCAGTTCGGCGACAGCCATACGGCGGGCCGGCTGATCACCGGATCGCTGGAGATGCGGCTCAAGGGCCGGTTTCCCGCCCGCGACATCCGCATCGAGCCCATCGGCGTCGTGGGCGTGACCCTGACCGATCTGGCCAACCACCCGCTGCCGGTGCTGGACGCGCCTGTCGATCTGATCGTGCTGGAGTACGGGGTCAATGAGGGCTTCGACGACACGCTCGATGCCGCCGCCTACGAACGACTGCTGCGGTCCGAGATCGCCCGGCTGCGCGCCGAGGCTCCGCGCGCGGCTCTGCTGATCCTGGGCGCGCCCGAGGCCCAGCGCGGGGAGGGCGGGGGAAGCTGTCCCGGCGACGCCGAGGCCCGCTGGCGTTCGCCGGCCATGCTGGCGGTGGTGCGCGACATCCAGCAGCGCGTCGCGGCCAGTCTGAACGTCGCCTACTGGGATTGGCGCGGCCGGATGGGCGGCGACTGTTCGGCCTTCCGCCTGACTCTGCCGGGCGCGAACGGCGAGGACCCGATGATGCGCGGGGACCATGTGCATTTCACCCAGGCCGGGGCCGACTGGATCGGCGGCCTTCTGTACGAGGACCTGATGACGGCGGGGCGGAATTGGTATCGTGGGGGCGGTCGCTAGATGCTGTTCCCGACCCTCGCCTTCGGCGTCTTCTTCCTGTTCGTCTATTTCGTCTCCTGGTCGCTGGACCGGGAGAACGGGCGGCGCAAGCTGTTCCTGCTGCTGGCCAGCTGGTTCTTCTACGCCCAGTGGGACTGGCGTTTCGTCGGCCTGCTGATCGGCTCGGCGGTGCTGAACTGGGCGATCGCGGCGATGATCGCGAGGAAGCCCGTCGACGGCGAGGGCCGCCGCATCGGCACGGCCTGGCTGGTCGGGCTGGGCGTCGCGGCCAATCTGCTGATCCTCGGCTTCTTCAAATACTACGGCTTCTTCGCCGTGCAGATGGGCGAGCTGCTGACGCGGTTCGGCTGGGAGCGGGACCTGCCCCTGCTGCAGGTGGTCCTGCCGGTGGGCATCAGCTTCTTCACCTTCCAGGGCATCAGCTATGTCGTCGATGTGAATCGGGGCCGGACGCCGGCGGCCAAGTCGCTGCTCGACGTCATGCTGCTGATGAGCTTCTTCCCGCATCTGGTCGCCGGGCCGATAGTGCGGGCCTCGGACCTCCTGCCGCAGTTCGACCGCGTGCCGCGTCTGACGAAGGAGATGGCGATCCACGGCTTCCTGCTGATCGCCTGGGGCCTGTTCAAGAAGACGGTCATCGCGTCCGAGCTGTCGATCCGGCTGGTCGATCCGGTCTTCTTCGACCCTTCGGCCCATTCGGGGCTGGATATCGCCGCGGCCGTCTATGGCTATGCGGTCCAGATCTATTGCGACTTCTCGGCCTATTCGGACATGGCGATCGGGATCGCGGCCCTGCTGGGCTATTCCTTCCCGCGCAATTTCGACCAGCCGTACCGGGCCAACTCGATGCAGTCCTTCTGGCGGCGCTGGCACATCAGCCTGTCGAGTTGGTTGAGGGACTATCTCTATGTGCCGCTGGGCGGGGGCCGGAAGGGGCTGGTCATGTCCTGCGTCAACGTCATGATCACCATGCTGTTGGGTGGGCTGTGGCACGGGGCGGCCTGGACCTTCGTGGCCTGGGGCGGTCTGCACGGCGCGGCCCAGGTGGTGGAGCGGCTGGGGCGTTCGGTGTTCGGCGAGAAGAAGGTGGTCCCACATTGGCTGGGGGTGCTGATCACCTTCCACATCGTCTGTCTGGGCTGGATCCCGTTCCGGGCCGAGAGCTTCGGCATGGCCATGGATGTGCTGGAAGGGTTGGGCCGCGCCGGGCCGGTGCTGCTGACCACGCCCTTCCTGCTGCTGCTGATCGTCGGCGGGCTGGCCATGCACTGGCTGCCGCCGCGCATGGTCGAGGGCGTCGCCGAGCGGCTGAAGCCGGCCCCGGCCCTGACGGCCGCGGTGCTGATCGGGGTCGCCATCCTGCTGGTCGAGGCGGTGCGGCCGGACGGCGTCGCCCCCTTCATCTATTTCCAGTTCTGAGGGAGGTTCGAGAGCGATGACTGATCATCCTGAAGACCCGCCCGTCGAGCCGTTTCCAGCGGCGACCGGCGCCTCGCCCTTCCCGCCGCTGGACGGGGAGGTCCCGGCCGATCCGCCCAGCGACTGGATCGAGACGGCGAACCCGCACGACCTGCCGACGCGTCATCCGCTGGTTCCCGAGCCTCTGGCCGCTCTGGGGCGGTTCGCCTTTCCGCCGGGGCCGCCGCCGGACGAGGAGGGGGTCGCCGCGCGCGACCGGCGCTGGACCAGCCATGTGATCCTGCTGGTCACCGTCTTCCTGCTCGTCTTCAACGCCGCCTCGATCCAGAACTGGTCGCGGCAGCAGGCGCCGGGCTGGGTGACCTCCACCGTGCAGCAGCTGTCGGACGTCTGGGTCGCCCAGATCGCCCAGCTGGGCGCCGACCAGCCGCGCCAGACCGTCCGCGACGCCTATGAGGGGCTCCACGCCCTGCGCTTCCCCGGCCAGAAGCCGGTGCAGAAGGGCGAGGATTGAGGCTAAAGGCCTGATCTCACTCGCCGGATCGGTTAGGCCGCTGGACACAGACCGGCGTTTGCTGGACTGTCGTTAAGCACGAACGATCGGCCGGGGGGCTGACCATGACCATCGACAGACGTCAGGCGCTTGCGGGGGCGGGCGCGGCCATCGCGGCGGCGACCGCCCTGCCGGCCTGGGCTCAGACCGGACGGGTGCGCAAAGGCGCCTCGACCCTGTCGCCGAATTCGGACGATCTGGTCGCCTTCCGCGACGGGGTGGCGGCGATGAAGCGGCGCACCGACAACCGGTCGTGGGCGCGCCAGACCCGGCTGCACCGCGAAAAGGCCCAGCACGGCAGCGGCCTGTTCCTGCCCTGGCACCGGCTGGAGCTGGCCCATCTGGAGCGGATCATCGCCCGGCTGACCGGCCATACGACCTTCGCCCTGCCGTACTGGGACTGGCAGGAGGACCGCTTCCTGCCGACCTGGGTGACGACGCCCGGTTCGCCGCTGTACGAGCGTCAGCGCGGGCCCAACGCCAACACCATGGACTTCGCCAAGGCGCGCTGGGCGACCTCGCGCAATGTGGCGCGGCTGGCGTCCGACAGTTTCGAGGTCTTTGCCGGCCTGCCGCGCTCGGCCGGGGCGGTCGAGGCCTATGGCCACAACCATATCCACGTGCTGGTCGGCGGTCTGATGGGCCGGACCGAGACGGCGGCGGCGGATGCGGTCTTCTGGCTGCACCACTGCAATATCGACCGGGTCTGGGCGACCTGGCACAATCTGGCCAAGCCCGTGTACCCCAGTGACTGGAGCAAGGTTCCGCTGACCGGCTATGTCGGGGCCAACGGCGAGGACACGGGGACCTGGACGCCGGGCGCGATCGTCGAGACCCGGTCGCTCGGCTACAGCTATGACCGGCTCTATCCCTTCCCGGTGTTCAATGTGGCCAGCAACGGACCGGCCGGGGCGACCCGGCAGGAGCCGATCGGCCAGACCTCGGTCACTCTGAAGGCGGCCTGCGAGCCCGGCCAGACGAAGATGTCGGTGACGATCCCGGCGGACATCGCCGCCCGGCTGCGCGCCGCAGACGACACCCTGCTGATCCAGGGCGTGGGGCAGGCGACCTACAAGCGGGACGAGCGGCTGCTGGACCGCTGTCTGAACATCGACATCCTGGCGGGCGAGCGGAAACTGGCGCTGGGGTCGTCGCCGACCTTTGTCCACGTCGGACCCATGGGCGGCATGGACCATTCGATGCCCGGCATGGTCCACGACCACACGACCGGCGACGATTATGGGGTCAGCTTCCAGTTCGGGACCGAGATCCTGAACCTGTTGGCGCGCGATGCGGGGCCGGTGGTGGTCACCGTCGACGCCGAGGATCTGACACCGACGGTCCAGCGGGCGAATACGGAAGGGCTGTCGCTGGAGGTCGTGCTGACCCTGACCGAGACCCGTTGGGTATGAGCCTGTTGCGCCGGATCACGGCTCTTCTGGCGATCGGCCTGCTGGCCGGTTGCGCGACACAGGTCACGCCGCCGCCGCCTCTGCCTCCGCCCTATGTGGCCCCGCCGCCGCCGCCGCCGCCGATGGTCATGGCCGCGCCGCCGCCGCAGAGCGACACCTGGGACGGCGGCATCGTGCCCATGTGCTTCGAGGCGCCGCAGGCCGAGGACGACTGGGCGCGCGAGCAGGTCCGTTCGGCCGCCGCGACCTGGGAGGGCGCCGCCGACGTGCATTTCCATATCGCCGACGACTGCGCTACGGGCGGAGACGGCGGCCGCGCCGTGCCGATCCGCATCGTCCACGACCCCGAGATGTTCGCCTCGTCCAGCCATCTGGGCCGCAGCCTGCTGAACGGCGGGGAGATCACCCTGAACGCCGAATATCTGGTCACAAACCGGCTGTGCGGGCCGCGGGGGACGCTGGGCGAGTTCAAATGCTTCTACGCCGACTCCCTGCACGAGCTGGGGCATGCGCTGGGCTTCTCGCACGACCACGTCAGCCCGCGCGCGCCCAACTGCCTGGCCCGGACCCAGACGCCCGAGGCGGTCAATCAGGCCGAGAGCTATTACGACCCGGACTCGATCATGAACTACTGCAACGACAAGCGCTGGGAAGGGAAGCTGAGCGCGGCGGACCGTTGCTCGGTGGCCTCGGCCTATGGGGCGCTGGAGGGCGACCGTCCGACGCGGGCGGAGTGCTACGCCATGGTCGGTGCGACCCCAATGACGCAGGAGCCCTGACACCGGGGGAGGTGCGACAGTTTGGCAGACGCATTGCACGGCTGAAACGGAGCCGTTTGCGAGTGTGTCAAAATGACTGTCCGAGCCACGCCCTTCGAAGTCGAGATCCTCCGCCCCTCCATGCTGAGGGTTGCGGACACCGCCGCATGGTCGGCGATCCAGCGCGCCGAGCCGGCCTTCCGCAGTCCGCTGCTCAGCCCCCACTTCGCCCGCGCCGTGGGCAAGGTCCGCGACGACGCCCGGGTGGCCATGGTCAGCCGGGACGGGGAGAGGGTCGCCTTCTTCGGCTTCCACCAGCGACCGGGCGGCTTCGGCCGGCCCCTCGGGGCGCCGTTCAGCGATTATCACGGCGTAGTCTCGACCGCCGACACAGGGCTGAAGCCCGGCCAGATCATCGCCCTGGCCGGTCTCAAGGCCTTCCGCCACAACGGTCTGATCGATCCGCACGGCCTGTTCCCGGCGACCGAGACGCCCGTCGAGGCCTTCGCCATCGAATTGACCGGCACGCCGGACGACTATCTGGAGGCCGTTCGCGCCGCCAGTCCCAAGAAATTCAAGAACTACCGCCGTCTGGCCCACCGTCTGGCCGAGGTCGGGCCGCTGGCGATCCGCGCCGATACCTCGCAGGACGCGTTCAACGCCGTGATGGAATGGAAGAGCGATCAGTTCCACCGCACCGGGGTTCAGGACGTGCTGCGCCCGCAATGGGCCGGCGAGCTGATGCAGACGCTGTTCGAGCGGCGCACCGGGCCGATGACCGGCCTGCTGCTGTCGCTCTATGCCGGCGATACCCTGGTCGGCGGGCATTTCGGGGTGCGCGAGGGCGGGGTCTATCACCCCTGGATCGCCTCGATGTCGCCGGAGATGGCGGCCTTCTCGCCCGGCCAGACCTTCCTCGACCAGGCCATCCGCGCCATGCCGGAGCTGGGGCTGGAGGTCTATGACCTGGGCTGCGGCCATGACCACTACAAGCGCCCCTTCGCCCCGACCATCAGCACGGTCGGTTCGGGCTTCCATTCCGCGCCCGGCGGGACCTTCAAGCGCGCCGAGGAGGCCGCCTGGACACTGGGGCCGCTCGGACGCTCTTCGGCCGTCGACAAGGTACGCCGTCGTCTGGACCATATCGCCACCGCCGATCCGTCGATGCGCGGCCGGGTGCAGGGGCTGATGGAGGCCGTGTCCGCCACGCGCCGCCGGTCGCTGGGCTCCAACACCGGAGCGGGCGAATGACCATCATCACCGACTGGACCGCCGAAAAGGCCGCGCAACTGACGAAGGCCAACCTCGGCTTCGATCACGGCCTGCACGAGCGGCCGATGTTCAATGACGAGGGCCTGATCTCCCTGCTGGACCGCTATCCGCGCGACAAGCTGGGCGTCTTCACCATGGGCCACGACCCGGTCGACTGGCAGAGCTGGCGGCGCGGTTCGGCGGGCGATCTGTCGGGCGAGGAACTGCTGCGCGCGGCGCAAGAGGGGCGCATCTGGCTGAACCTGCGTCACGCCAACGACTATCTGCCGGAGTACGCCGCGCTCGAGGAGGAGATCTTTACCGAGAAGCGCGCCCATGCCGGGATCAAGACCTTCAAGCGCGATCTGGGGATGCTGATCTCCTCGGCCAACGCCCAGGTCTTCTACCACCTCGACGTGCCGCTGGTGTCGCTCTGGCAGCTGCGCGGACAGAAGAAGGTCTGGGTCTATCCCGTCGCCGAACCCTGCGTCGGGGCCGAGCAGCTGGAACGCGTCATCCTGAAGGAAACCGCCGAACAGCTGGAGTTCCGCCTCGATATGGACGCCGAGGCCGAGGTGTTCGACCTGACGCCCGGCAAGATGGTCACCTGGAGCCAGAACGCCCCGCACCGGATCGAGAACGGCCCGATGCTGAACGTCTCGCTGAGCGTGGAATTCATGACCCCGGCGGCCCTGATGCGCGCCAATGTCCTGTACGCCAACGGCGTGATGCGCAAGGCCGGGGCCCGTCCGCGCGTGCAGGCCGCGCCGCACCCGACCGCCCTGGCCAAGATCGCCTTCGCCCGCGCCGCCAAGATGTCGGGGATGACCAAGACCTTCGAGCGCAGCCTGCCGGAAACGTTCAGGCTGGACTGCGAGCGCCCTCACGCCTGACCGGTTCCACGAATAATTCTCTATCCATGAGATAGGATATTTGCGTGGCTCGCGCCGGGCGGTCGCGCCATGCTGGGGTATGGCTGAGAACTGTCCCGAGCATTCCGGAAACGCCACCACGCCGCGAGGCCGACGGTGACCGCCCCGCGCATCGCCGTCATCGGGGCGGGGTTCAGCGGGTTGCTGACCACGGTCCATCTGTCGCGCAAACTGCCCGACGCCGAGCTGTGGCTGATCGAGAAGGCGCCCCGGTTCGGGGAGGGGGCGGCCTATGGCACACGCGAGGCCGATCATGTGCTGAACGTCCGCCTGGGCAATATGAGCGCCTTTCCGGATGATCCCGACCATCTGTCGCGCTGGCTGGCGACCCAGCCGCACTGGTCGGCCCAGGGCGCCTTCATCACGCGCGGCGACTATGGCCGCTATCTGCGGTCGATCCTGTCCGAGGCTCTGGGCCAGTCGGGCTCGCGGCTGAAGCTGATCCATGACGAGGGCGTGGTGCTGGCGCGCGAGGGCGGCGGCTGGCGCATAGGCTTCGCCTCGGGCGACCGGCTGGACGTCGATGTGGTGGTTCTGGCGCTCGGCAATCTGGAACCAGCCGATCCGCCGGGGCTGGATCCGGCGGTGGTCGAGGCGGGCTGCTATGTCGCCGATCCCTGGCGCGGGGCGGCGGCGCTGGACGGCGATGTGCGGCGCGTTCTGCTGGTCGGTTCCAGCCTGACCATGGTCGATGTGGTGCTGTCGCACGCCCGCACAGGACGGCGCTTCTTCGCCCTGTCGCGGCGCGGCTTCACGCCCCGGGCGCACAAGGCGGCGGATCTGGCCGTCGGTTCGCGGCCCTACTCCGGATCGCCGGGCGCGGTGCTGAGGCGGGCGCGGGAAGCGGCCCAGACCTCGGACTGGCGGGCGGTGACTGACGACCTCAGGCGTTCGGCCCGGTCGCTGTGGCGCTCATGGACGCGGGCCCAGCGCGGGCGGTTCCTCAGGCACCTGCGGCCGGTCTGGGATGTGCATCGCCACCGTCTGGCGCCCGGGGTCGCGGGCCGGGTCGAGGCCATGATAGCGGCGGGGGAGCTGTCGATCGACGCCGGTCGCATCGTCCGCATCGAACCGTCCGAGGACAAGGTTCTGGTGACCTGGCGGCCGCGCGGCTGGACCCGCACCACGACGCGCAAGGTCGATGCGGTGATCAACTGCACCGGGCCGCTGGCCGATGTGGCGGGCAGCCGGATCCCGCTGATCCGGGGTCTGGTCGAGAGCGGTCTGGCGCGCGCCGATCCGGATGGATTGGGTCTGGACGTCGACGACGACTGCCGGGTCCGCGACATCGACGGCGCGGCGCAGGACGAACTCTATGCCGTCGGGCCGATGACGCGCGGGGCCTTCTGGGAAGTGACCTCCGTCCCCGACATCAGGCTTCAGGCCGCCGAGGTCGCCGAGGTCATTTCCTGGACGGTGGGCTGAGGCGCGGCGTCCGACCGCGGTGACGGCGCCGCTTCGTCTTTCAGTTGATCGAGGACGTCGCTCCACACGTCGGCGAGGGTCAGGCGACTTTGAACTCGCGCGCCACCGTCCGCGACGGCGGCTCCGCCCATCATCTCGTCAATCTTCTTCAGACACGTCTGGCGAGTTTTGAGAGGCGGCATGACAATCTGGAGTCCCAACGGTCGAATAATCCCTGTCGCGCGCCGTTGTTCCCTGCGGTCACGCCGGGCCCGGCTTTGCAGCCATATGGAGACCCCGTCTCAGGGCGCGGGCGGTGTGCCGTTCAGCGACCGGGTCAGGCTACGGGCGTTGGTCTGGTCGGCTGTGGGCGCGGACGGCGGGACCGGGACCGGCTCCGGACTGGCGACGAAGGCTGGCTCGGTCGGGCTCGGGACAGTGGGGGTCCCGGCAGGCTCGGCGGACGGAGTGACGACAGCGGCCGGCGCAGTCGCCGGGGCCTCGACGGGCGTGACGACCGGCGCAGGCTCGGGCGCACGGGGAGCCTCAGCGTCAGCCTCGGGGCCGGTCGCCGTCTGGGACTCCAGCTGCGGGCGGTCCTGCTCGCGTGCGACGATGTTGCCGACGGGCGGCGGCAGATAGATCAGCTGGCGGGGCGCCGGCGGGTTCTCGGGAACCTGATCGGCGGGCAGGGGATCGGGGGCGTCGCCGGTGCGGTAGTTCAGACCGATCAGCTGATCCATGACCCTGAGGTCGCCGATGCCGGTCTGCGACAGGCAGATCTTGTTGACGTAATAGGCCTTGCCGAAACGGACGAAGACCCAGGACTTGCTCAGTCCGTCGAAATGCGGACCCGTACCGTCGGCGCCGCCCCAGCTGAAGCGATCGACCACGCGGGTGTCGCCCGAGCCCTCGCGCGTCCGCTCGCCGGTGCGGACCAGATCGGGATGGTCGCGCTTGATCGTCTCGAACTCGGCGGTGGCCAGTTCGGGGTTCAGGGCGTTGGCCTGATCCTGGGTCAGGGGGCGCTCGACGGCGCGGAAGGTGAGCGAACAGGAAGCGGCGTTGGGGGCGTTCAGGGCCCAGGCGTCGATATAGGTAGCGCGGACCCGCGACTGGAACGGGTCGAAATTCAGGACGCTGAGGCCGTACTGGTCGCTGCCGTCGATGGTGGCCACACCGCCGTAGAAGGAGACGCCGTTGCCGTCGCGGCGCTCGACCTCGGAGACCTTGGGCCAGGTCACGCCGGCGGCGACGGGGCGGCTGAGGGTCGGGGCGATCAGGGTCCCTGTCGAGCGCGGCGGAGGGGGCGGGAGGGCGGCTGCGGGGGCGGCGGATTGCGCAAGGGCAGGGCTCGCCGCGCCCGCGAGGACGGCGATGGCCACTCCGGAGGCCAAGCCCCTGAAAATGCGATCAAACCCCAGCATGATCTTCCCCTAGGGGAGGCGACCGGCGTTCGGCAACCGCCTTCCCGTGCCGGGTGAGAGATACGGTTAAGAAAGCCGGCGACCGTTGCGGATTTGACCGGGTCAGGTCACCTGCCGCTTGGCCAGTTTGCGGGCCAGGGTGCGGCGGTGCATGCCCAGGCGGCGGGCGGCCTCGGAGATGTTGAAGCCGGTGTCGGCCAGGGTCTCGTGGATCCGTTCCCACTCCAGGGTCTTGATCGAGGTCGGGCGGGCGCTGAGGGCCATGTCGGGATCGCCCTCGACCTTGCCGAAAGCGGCCTCGATGTCGTCGGTGCTGGAGGGCTTGGCCAGATAATGGGAGGCGCCCAGCTTGATGGCCTCCACCGCCGTGGCGATGCTGGCGAAGCCGGTCAGGACCACGATGGTCGTCGCCGGATCGGCCGCGTGCAGGGTCTGGACGCAGGTCAGGCCCGAAGCGCCGCCCGCCAGCTTCAGATCGACCACGGCATAGGCGGGCTTGTGGACCTCCAGCACCGTAACCAGCTCATCGTGGTTGGCGGCGGTGACGACGGTGTAGTCGCGGCGCTCGAACGACCGTTTCAGGGTGCGGGCGAAGGCCTCGTCGTCTTCGACCAGAACCAGCAGCTTGTCGGACGACATCAGGACGCCTTTCCGGGCAGGGCGATGGCCGACAGCGGCAATCGCAGGACGACCACCGCGCCGCCGTCCTTGCGGTTGCGGGCCTCGACCCCGCCGCCCATCTTGCGCAGGACGTTGACCAGAAGGAAGAGGCCCAGACCGGCGCCGGGCCGGGTCTTGGTGGACTGATAGGGCTGGCCGAAGCGGTTCAGGACGGCGTCGGCGAAGCCCGAGCCGTTATCGCTGACGGTGATCGACAGATCGTCCCCGGGACGCTCGGCCAGGATGACGATGTCGGTGGCCCCGGCCTCGGCGGCGTTGTCGAGCACATTGACGAGGACCTGCAGCAGGGCGGGGTCGGAAACGACGTTGACGTCTTCGCCCAGTGCGTCGCGCAGGGTGACGGCGACGCCGGGCCGGTTCGGCTTCCAGCCGGCGATGAGGTCGTTGATCAGGGCGCGGGGGGTGGTCACGACCGGGTCCTGGCCCCGGGCCTCACCGGCCGACATCAGGATACCGGTGACGATGGATTTGCAGCGCTCGACCTCGGCCTGCATGTCGGCGATGTCCTGGGACAGCTCCGGGTCGGCCTTGATAGTCGGCATCCGCCGCCAGTCGCCGAGGATCACGGCCAGCGACGACAGGGGGGTGCCCAGCTCATGCGCGGCGCCGGAGGCCAGCAGGCCCATGCGGACGATGTGATCCTCCTCCGCCTCGCGCTGACGCATCTCGGCCAGATAGGAATCCCGGGCCCTGAGATTGCCGCTGATCCGGGTCACGAACACGACCAGCAGGAAGGCGATCAGGCCGAAACAGACGAGGCTGCCCTGCAGATAGAGGCTGAAGTCATTGTCCTGAAGCCGCTCGGGCAGCAGCAGCGGGCGGTGCACTCCCAGCAGCAGCAGGGAACAGAGCATGGTCACCCCGACCATCAGCCAGGCCGACAGGGGCCTGAGCAGGACCGAGGCCAGCACCACCTGAAGCAGATACAGGGGCGTGAAGGGGTTGGCGGCGCCGCCGCTGAGGTAGAGCTGCCAGGTCAGCGCCGCGACATCGACCAGAAGGGACAGGACCAGCTCGCCCTCGGACACGTGCGGATGCAGCTTGAGCCTCTGCAGGCCGAGGATGTTGAAGGCCAGAAGGGCGAGGGGCGCGGCGAGGATCAGCCCCAGCGGCAGGGTGACCTTCATGCCGAAGTGGACGACCAGGATGGCCAGGATCTGACCGGCGACGGCGATCCAGCGCAGCTGGATCAGCAGCTGCATGTTGCGCCAGCCGGTCGAGGCGGCGACGTCGGCGTTGCGGTCGCGCCAGACGCCGAGGCCGGCCAGTTTGCTCAGGGTCTCGGCCGCCACGCTCAGGCCGCTCCCGCGAAGGCTTTGCGGACGCGTCGCTCGTCCCAGGCCAGGAAGGCGCCGCCGGCCGTCAGCATCAGGGCCAGGCCGAACCAGGTCAGGGCATAGACCAGATGGCTGTTGGGGAAGCGGATGACCGTCAGCCCGCCCTTGGGCCAGCCGCCGGGATTGGCCGTGGCGTCGGCGTCGACGAAATACGGGGCGGTGTTCGTCAGGCCGCGCTTCGCCGCGATGGCCTGGACGTCGCGCGAGCGCCAGCTGTCCGCCGCCGGATCGTTGGCGCGCAGGAAGCCGCCCCTGGGCTCGGTGATGCGCAACAGGCCCTGAACTGTGGTCTCTCCCCCGATCTGGCCCGCCGCCCGGTTGTCGGGCGCGCGGCGATCCGCAGGCACATAACCGCGATTGACCAGAACCGTGAAGCCGGCGTCGGTCGTAAAGGGGGTCATAACCCAGAAGCCGGGGCCATAGTCGGTGACTGCCTGGGTCAGGGTCTCGCGGTCATGGTCGAACCGGCCGCGAAGGATGACGTGGCGATACTGGTCGCTGTCGCGCGTGACCGTCGGCCAGCGGTCGGGGCCGGGGGCGGGGACAGCGGGGGCGTGGACCCGGGCGTCGACCTGACGGATCAGGTCGTTCTTCCACTGCAACCGCTCGACCTGCCAGACGCCCAGCGCCAGCAGCCCCAGGATCATCCCCGGAATCAAGACGCCGAGGATGGCCAGGGTCAGCGTCGACCTTGGCTTCCTCGGCGTTTCGTGGGGCCCTTCGGGCATCGGCTGGTCCTGATGACCCGGCTCAGGGAGCCGGGTTCATGTCCATGCCGTGCGGCATCATGTTGGTGTTCAGGTGGTACATGACCCACAGCGAACCCGTCAGGGCGATGACCACCAGGATGAGGGTGAAGATCAGGGCCAGGATGGTCCAGCCGCCCTCGGACTTGGCGTTCATGTGCAGGAAGAAGATCATGTGGACCACGATCTGGGCCACGGCGAACGCCATGATGATCCCGCCAGTCAGCTGGGGCGCGAAGACGCCCGACATGACCAGCCAGAACGGGATGGCGGTCAGCACGACCGACAGGCCGAAGCCGATCAGATAGTCGCGCATCGAGCCGTGGGCGTGGCCGTCGTCGTGGTGGTCGTCATGACCGTGGCCATGGCCGTGATCGACGTCGTGGGCATGGGTGTGGCCATGCGGCTCGACGGCGGCGGCGGTGACGGCGACCGTCTTCTTCGCCGCAACAGGCTTGCGGGCAGGGGCCTTCTTCGCCGGGGTGGTGGTCTTGGTCGGAGCCTTGCTCATCGCAGCATCCCCATCAGGTAGACGAAGGTGAAGACGCCGATCCAGATGACGTCGAGGAAGTGCCAGAACAGCGACAGGCACATCAGGCGGCGCTGGTTGGCGGGGATCAGGCCCTTCCAGCTGATCTGCACCATCAGGGTCACCAGCCAGATCAGGCCGAAGGTGACGTGCAGGCCGTGGGTGCCGACCAGGGTGAAGAAGGCCGAGAGGAAGCCGCTGCGTTGCGGCGTCGCGCCCTCGTGGATCAGGTGCGCGAACTCATAGAGCTCGATGCCCAGGAAGCAGAGGCCGAAGACGCCGGTGATCGCCAGCCAGATCAGGGTCTGGGAGACGTTCTTGCGCACCATGGCCAGCATGGCGAAGCCGTAGGTGATCGACGAGAACAGCAGCATGGCGGTGTTCAGGGCCACCAGAGGCAGCTCGAACAGGGCCTTGGGCCCCGGACCGCCGGCGTAGTTGCCGCCGATCACGCCGAACACGGCGAACAGCATCGCGAAGATGAGGCAGTCGCTCATCAGATAGAGCCAGAAGCCCAGCATGGTGCTGGAGCCCTCCGGATGATGCGGCTCTTCCTTCAGGTGGAAGACGACTTCCTCGCCGGGGGCGAGAGGTTTCACAGCGCTCGCCATGGATCAGGCCTCCGCGGCCAGGGCGCGGGCCTTCGCCTCGGTCTCGGTCACTTCCGAGGCCGGGATGTAGTAGTCGCGCTTGTAGTTGAAGGTGTGGAAGATGGCATAGCCGATGATGCCGACGAAGCTGATCGCGGCCAGCCACCACATGTACCAGATCAGACCCACGGCGCAGGCGACGCTCAGCCCGGCCAGAATGATCCCGGCGCCCGTGTTGGAGGGCATGTGGATGTCGCGATAGCCGCCGGTCGGCTTCTTGTAGCCGCGGTTTTTCATGTCCCACCACGCGTCCGAGTCATGGATGACGGGGGTGAAGGCGAAGTTGTAGTCCGGCGGGGGCGAGGAGGTGGCCCACTCCAGGGTGCGGCCGTTCCACGGATCGCCCGTCTTGTCGCGCAGCTTCTCGCGGTTCCGGATGGAGACGAAGAACTGCATCAGCATGGCGGCGATACCGCAGGCGACCAGGGCCGCGCCGAAGCCGGCGATGATGAACCAGATCTGCAGCGAGGGGTCGTCGAAGACCCGCATGCGGCGCGTAACACCCATCAGGCCCAGGACGTACAGCGGCATGAAGGCGAACCAGAAGCCGACGACCCAGAACCAGAAGGAGATCTTGCCCCAGGTCTCGTCGAGCTTGAAGCCGAAGGCCTTGGGCCACCAGAAATTGATCCCCGCGAACAGGCCGAACAGCACGCCGCCGATGATGACGTTGTGGAAGTGGGCGACCAGGAACAGGGAGTTGTGCAGGACGAAGTCGGCCGGCGGCACGGCCAGCAGCACGCCCGTCATCCCGCCGATGGTGAAGGTGATCATGAAGGCCACGGTCCACATCATCGGCAGCTCGAAGCGGATCCGGCCCCGGTACATCGTGAACAGCCAGTTGAAGATCTTCGCTCCCGTCGGGATCGAGATGATCATGGTGGTGATGCCGAAGAAGGAGTTGACGCTCGCGCCCGATCCCATGGTGAAGAAGTGGTGCAGCCACACCAGGTAGGACAGGATGGTGATCACGACCGTGGCGTAGACCATCGACGTGTAACCGAAGAGCTTCTTGCCCGAGAAGGTCGAGACGACCTCCGAGAAGATGCCGAAGGCCGGCAGGATCAGGATGTAGACCTCGGGGTGACCCCAGATCCAGATCAGGTTCACGTACATCATCGGGTTGCCGCCGAGATCGTTCGTGAAGAAGTTGGTGCCGACGTAGCGGTCCAGACCCAGCAGGGCGAGGACGGCGGTCAGGACGGGGAAGGCGGCGACGATCAGGACGTTGGTGCAGAGCGCGGTCCAGGTGAAGACGGGCATCTTCATCAGGCCCATGCCGGGCGCACGCATCTTGACGATGGTCGCGATCAGATTGACCCCGGACAGCAATGTCCCGACCCCCGCGACCTGTAGCGCCCAGATGTAATAGTCGACCCCGACGTCAGGGCTGTAGGCCAGACCCGACAGCGGCGGATAGGCCAGCCAGCCGGTGCGGGCGAACTCGCCGACGAACAGCGACATCATGACGATGATCGCGCCGCCCGCCGTCATCCAGAAGCTGAAGTTGTTCAGGAAGGGGAAGGAGACGTCGCGCGCGCCGATCTGCAGCGGCACGATGTAGTTCATCAGGCCGGTGACCATGGGCATGGCCACGAAGAAGATCATGATCACGCCGTGGGCGGTGAAGACCTGGTCGTAGTGGTGGGCATTGAGGTAGCCCTCGGACCCGCCGAAGGCCATGGCCTGCTGCAGGCGCATCATGATGGCGTCGGCGAAGCCGCGCAGCAGCATGATCAGGCCCAGGATCATGTACATGATGCCGATCTTCTTGTGATCGACGGTCGTGAACCACTCTTTCCAGAGATAGGTCCAGAGCTTGAAGTAGGTGATGGCGCCCAGCAGGGCGACGCCGCCCAGGCAGACGACCGCGAAGGTCGCCACCAGGATGGGCTCGTGGAAGGGCAGGGCCTCGATGTTGAGGCGCCCGAAGACGAATTGGATGATCTTGTCGGCGGACATGGGATGCGGTCCGATCAGGAGGCGGCCCGCGGCGCCGACGGCGCTGCAGGGCTGAAGGCGGCGGGAGCGGTCAGGCCGGCGCCCATCATGGGGACGGAGCGGGCCAGATCGGCGGGCGAACCGAGCGAGGCCAGACGGGTCTGGTTCTTGTCGGTCGCTTCGGGGTCGGTCGGGGAGCAGAGGGTGGCGACATAGGTCGGCATGGGGCCGAAGACGGCGCCGCGACGCTCGGTCTTGTCATAGGTCAGGGCCAGCATGTTGTGGGCGCTCTCGATGTCGAGCCCGCCCTTCGCATCGATGGCTTCCATCTCGTGCATGCACATCTTGCCCGGCTCGACGCACATGTTGACGATGGCGCTGAACAGGCCGCCGTCGACCTGGGCGAAGCGCATGGCCGGCACGTTCTCGCTCGGCGCCTCAAGACGGCGATAGCCGTCGCGGTCGAGAGCGAAGCCGCTCGACTTCACCTGGGCGACCCACTGGTCGAACCCGGCCTGGGGCAGGCCGTGGAAGTTGAAGCGCATGCCCGAGAAGCCCGCGCCGGAATAGTTGGCCGAGAAGCCTTCGTATTCACCCGGCTTGTTGATCACGCCGTACAGCGTCGTCTGCATGCCCGGCATGGCGTAGATCTGGCCGGCCAGGGCGGGGACGTAGAAGGAGTTCATCACCGAGGAGGAGGTGATCGTGAACTGGATCGGACGGTCGACCGGGGCGGCCAGTTCATTGACCGTGGCGATGCCGTACTCGGGGTAGATGAACAGCCATTTCCAGTCGAGGGCGACGACATTGACCTGCAGCGGCTTGACCGTCTTCTCGGCGGGACGGCCCGCGGCGATCCGGTCGAGCGGGCGATAGGGGTCCAGCAGGTGGGTGCCGGCCCAGGTCACGGCGCCCAGGCAGATGATGATCAGCAGGGGCGCGCCCCAGATGGCCACTTCCAGATAGGTGGAGTGGTCCCAGTCCGGTTCGTACTTCGCGTCCTTGTTCGACTGGCGATATTTCCAGGCGAAGATGACGACCAGTGCGATCACCGGTATGATGATGAACAGCATCAGGATGGTCGAGATGACCAGCAGATCGCGCTGTTGGGCCGCGACGTCGCCCGACGGGGCGAGGACGACGGCGTTACATCCCGCCAGAAGGGCGAGGGCGGGCAGGGCGATCCACGGGGCGAGACGTCGCGCGGTGGATCGAATCGGGTGCTGGGGAGGCATGGTGCGGGCCTCTAGGCTGACGCGATCGGGAACAACATTGGACAATCTGCCCTATCTCCTTTTGACGCGTTGGGTTCCAATAAGCGCGCCACAAGTCCGTGACTCGTCGTCGCGCGTCACACCCAGAATTTACAAGGAAGCGATCATTCAATGAGCGCCACCAGCGGAGCCTCCTCTACTCCCCTTGAGAGAGACGCCCAACAGATCAACGCCCGTTCGCACGACAAGATCGATGCGGGCGAGATCGCCATCGGAGTCGTCATCGGCCGGGCGTCGGAGTTCTTCGACTTCTTCGTCTTCGCCATCGCCTCGGTCATCGTCTTCCCGCAACTGGTCTTCCCGTTCGCCGGGCCGCTGATGGGCACGGTCTATTCCTTCGCCATCTTCGCCCTGGCCTTCATCGCCCGGCCGCTGGGCACCTGGGGCTTCATCGCCATCGACCGCTTCTTCGGGCGCGGGACCAAGCTGACCATCGCGCTTCTGCTGCTCGGCACCTCGACCGTGGCGACCGCCTTCCTGCCCGGCTACGAGACCATCGGCCTGTGGTCGGTCGTCCTGCTGGCCCTGCTGCGTATCGGTCAGGGCGTGGCCCTGGGCGGCACCTGGGAAGGTCTGGCCTCGCTGCTGGCCATGAACGCCCCGGCCGGCAAGAAGGGCTGGTACGCCATGCTCGGCCAGATCGGCGCCCCGATCGGCCTGATCCTGGCCAGCGCCCTGTTCGCTTTCTTCGTGTCGCTGCTGTCGACCGCCGACTTCCTCGACTGGGGCTGGCGCTACCCGTTCTTCGTGGCCTTCGCCATCAACGTCGTGGCCCTGTTCGCCCGCCTGCGCATCTCGGCGACCCCGGCCTTCATCGAATCCTATGAGGACCGCGAGCTGCAGCCGACGCCGTTCCGCCAGACGGTTCGCGCCGAGGGCAAGAACATCGTCATCGGCGCCTTCGCCCCCCTGGCCAGTTTCGCCCTGTTCCACATGGTGACCGTGTTCCCGCTGTCGTGGGTGCTGCTCTACACCAAGGAGCCGCCGGCCCGCTTCCTGGTCATCGAGCTGATCGGCGCGGTCGTCTGTCTGATCTGTGTGATGCTGTCGGGACCTCTGGCCGACCGCTACGGCCGTCGCAACCTGCTGGCCGCCACGGCCGCCGCCATCGCCGCCTTCTCGGGCTTCGCGCCCCAGATGCTGGCCGGCGGCGAGATCGGCGGCATCGTCTTCATGATGAGCGGCTTCATCCTGCTGGGCCTGTCGTTCGGCCAGTCGTCGGGCTCGCTGGCCTCCAACTTCGCCGCCGCCAACCGGTACACCGCCTCGGCCCTGACCTCGGACCTGGCCTGGCTGTTCGGCGCGGGCTTCGCGCCCCTGGCGGCCCTGCTGCTGGCCTCGAACTTCGGCCTGGGCGCGGCCGGCGTCTATCTGCTGTCGGGCGCCGCCGGCACCCTGATCGCCCTGTGGATTAACCGCGAGACGACCCAGCACCGCAAGGCCTGAGATCGGGGCCTGAGGCCCCAAGGTTCAAGGTTATGAAGGCGGCCCCGGCTTGACCGGGGCCGCCTTTGCTTTGCACGATGCCTCCCGCAATCCGGGAGCGTGATCTTGACCCTGTCGTGCGGCCATTCCCCCACCATCCAGACGGTCACGCCCGGTTCGCGCGGCTGCGAGGAGTGCCTGAAGACCGGCGGCTGGTGGGTGCACCTGCGCCTGTGCCGCCGCTGCGGCCATGTCGGCTGCTGCGACGACTCTCCCAGCAAGCACGCCCGCGCCCATTTCCACGCCACCCATCATCCGATCATCGAGGGCTATGATCCGCCCGAGGGCTGGGGCTGGTGCTATGTCGACGAGGTCCAGGTCGACCTGCCCGACCAGACGCCGCAGCTGGGTCCGATCCCCAAATTCTTCTGATGCGAGAAGACTTCGTGGGTTGGGCGTAAACCACGGATATTATAGCTAAAGTTATAGCTGTAATTGGCTTCACACAACCTGCGACTGTGTTATCTGCGTGCGATGATGTACGTCGTCCACGTCGAACAGAACGCCTTGCGGGCCAACTCGGACCCGATGGAGGCCGCCACCGCGCTGAAGGTGGCCAAGGCCTGGCAGAGCCACGGCGATCGCGGCGTCCGGATCTGCGAGGCCCCGCGAGAAGGCGAGAGCGTTTCCGACCGCTCCTGGACTGTTCGCGAGTTCATGACCTTCGTTCGGGGCGGCTCGGCCCGGTCCCGGGTCCCGGAAACGGCCGGAAATGCGGCGGGCCGCTGACCGGCGTCGCGGGCCTGCAACAAAGTCGCCCTCGAACCGCCTCGACACGGAGCTAGATCGGGACTGCGCCACGGCGCACGCCCCTCCCGGGCGTTTCCCTCCCAAAAAACCTTCAGGGCCGTGCGTGATCGCACGGCCCTTTTTTCATCCGAAGAGGCAGGGAGGAGGCAGCTTCCAGTGAAGCCTGGTCTTCACAGCGCTGAACCCGGTCTAGGGCTCAGGCCTGAAACCGGAGGGTTTCAGGCTTCGCCGGATGTTCCGTTGAGCATCTCGCGGACGATCTCGAGCGCGATCTTCTGCCGGCGGCTGCTGAGTTGCGGCGCCAGGGCGGACATTTCCAGCGTCATACGGGTCGGCGGATAGTCGAGGTTGGGCGTGGGCGTCAGGGTCTCGGGCTCGCCCTCCGCGGTCTCTCGGGGCAGGCCTTCAAAGAAGTAGCTGATGTCGACGCCGAAAAACTGGCTGATCAACCAGAGCTTGGAGGCGGAGATCCGGTTGGTCCCCTTCTCGTATTTCTGGATCTGCTGGAAGGTCAGGCCCAGCGCCCGACCGAGGTCGCCCTGGTTGTAGCCCAGGGCCACCCGCTTTTCGGCGACCCTGCGACCGACCACGCGGTCGACCGGATGAGGATTGGTTGCGGTATCACCGTCGCCGCGCGCCATGTCGTAACTCCACTGCCGTGACTATCCCACGCATTCCGGCCGCCGAAGAGGGAGGGACGGCCGGACGATGCAGACTTCGAAATCCTTAAACGGCGCTCGGCCGAGCTTCCGTCGCTGACTGGCACAAAGACTGTGTCGATTCTTCCGGCGCGTCGTGCAGGGAGATGTTTCAGGAAATGTCAGGACGGCGGTGTCCGCGTCCGGCAGACCTCCATCGGCGACCCGGAACCAGCCTTGACCTGGCCGCGCGATCTACTCGAACTGGTCCAGCAGGGCCTGCAGATGCCGTGTCTGCTCGTGCAGATGGTCGAGGCGGGCCTGGAGGGCGGCGAAGACCTTGGACCGCACGCCGTCGTCACCGATGTCCTCACCCGTGAGGATGGCGCGAATCTCGCTGACCGAATGGCCGGTGCGGCGCAGGGTGACGATCAGCTCCAGCGCCCGGCGGGTTTCGGGTTCGTAGTTGCGGGCGCCCTGGGGGTTGCGGGCGGGGCGGATCAGCTCGACCTGCTCATAGTAGCGCAAGGCCCTGTGCGTCGTGCCCAGCCGCTCGGCCAGCTCCTTGATGCCCATGCCGCTGCCGTTGACCGAGGTGCGGCGCGGGCGGCCGCCGCGGGCGGGATGGCGCGGCCTGCGCCAGAGGTTCGCGACCTCGGGTTCGAGCATGGCCATGGCAGGTCTCCGGATTGAGGAAGGATGTCTACTCGTCAGTAGCATGACGCATCGTCAGCGGGATTGACGCCTCAGGCCAACCCCTTGACCGTTTCCGACGTCGTACGTCTCAGACGTCCGGACGCGAGGCGTCCAGCACGGGATGGAGCAGGGGACGGCCCGCGAAGAAGGCGCGGAGGTTGGTCGCAACGGCTTCGAACATCAGATCGAAGGAGCGGCTGGATCCCCCACCGATATGGGGGGTCAGCACCGTGCCGGGCGCGGCGAGTAGGTCCGGACGGACGACGGGTTCGTCGGCAAAGACGTCGAGAGCGGCGCCGGCGATCGTCCGGGTCTCAAGCGCGGCGATGAGGGCGTCCTCATCGACCGCCGAACCGCGCGAGACGTTGATCAGGAAGCCGGTCGGGCCGAGCGCCGTCAGGACCCGAGCCTCGACGATCCCGCGATTGGTCTCGTCGGCGCGATGGGCGAGGACCAGGATGTCGGCCCAGGCGGCGAGGTCGGTCAGGTCTGCAAGGAAAGGCCAGTCGAGCTCCGGTTTGGGACGGGGGCCGCCATAGGCGATCTCGACCTCGAAGCCCGACAGGCGACGCGCGATCTGCTGGCCAATCGCGCCCATGCCGAAGATCCCGACCCTGCGTCCGGTCAGGCCGGGTGCGTTGAAGAACTGCTGGGGCTGATCGCCACGCCATTGGCCGTCGCGGAGTAGCCGCTCGCCGTAACTGATGCCGCGCGTGACCGACAGGATCAGGCCCATGGCCAGATCGGCGACGGCCCCGGCGTTTGCGCCGGCGGTGTTGGTCACCGAGACGCCGCGACGGCGGCAGGCTTCCAGATCGATGGTGTCATAGCCCGTGCCGATACAGGCGATGATCCGCAGGTCGGGCATGGTGTCGAGCCAGTCGGCGTCGACCCTGAACACGCCGTCGCCGATCAGCCCTTGCACGCCCGCGCGACGACCCTGGTCGAAGGTCAGGTCGAAGTCGGCTTCCAGCGCGCGGCGCCGGTCCGGATCGATGGCGACCGGAACAAGGATGAGCGGTCGGGCCACGGCTAACGGGGGCCGCGCGGCAGGCCCAGGACGCGCTCGCCGATGATGTTGCGCTGGATCTCGGCCGAGCCGCCCGCGATCGTCTCGGAGAAGGCGTCGAGATAGTGGTGGCTGAACCCATGCTCGCCGAGCGCCTCGGCTGAGGCGATGCCGAACAGGTCGAGCGCGGCGGCCGAGACGCGCTGGGCATATTCCGCGAACCCCAGCCGGACGATGGAGCCGGACGAGTCGGGCACGCTGTCGGCGCTGTCGAGGGCGAAGCGATAGGCCATGGCCTTTTGGGCGGCCCCCTCGGCCCGCAGCCGGGCGATCCGGGTGCGCATGGCCGGACGGTCGGTCGGGCAGGCGGCCAACAGGGTCTCGACCCCCTCGATCAGACCCAGCAACAGGGGAAGGCTGGCGGTGCCACGCTCGAAGGCCAAGGTCGACATGGCCGTGCCCCAGCCGTTGTTGACCCCGCCCACGACATTCTTCAGCGGGATGCGGACCCCGTCATAGAAGACCTCGCAGAACTTGCGAGGGCCGGCCATGGTCTTGATGGAGCGAACGGTCAGGCCGGGCGCGTTCATCGGGCAGATGACCCAGGTCAGGGCTCCTGAGGTTTTGGCCGTCGGGTCGGTGCGGACCAGCAGTTCCTGCCAGTCGGCTATGTCGGCATAGCTGGACCAGATCTTGTGGCCGTCGATGACCAGTTCGTCGCCCTCGATCCGGCCACGCGTGCGCACGGCGGCGAGGTCAGACCCGGCGCCGGGCTCGGAAAAGCCCTGACACCAGATGTCCTGGCCATTCAGAAGACGGGGCAGGTGGAAGGCTTTCTGCTCGGGCGTGCCGCAGGCGATCAGGGTCGGGCCGGCATGGTTCAGCCCGACGAAGGAAGCGTCGAGCGGGGAGGGGGCGCCGGCGCGGGCGTATTCCTCGCACCAGACGATCTGCTCCAGCACGCTGGCGCCGCGGCCGCCGTAGGCTTTCGGCCAGGCGATGCCGGCCCAGCCGCCCTCGGCCTGGGTCTTCTGCCAGGACAGGATGGCTTCGCGGGCGCCGGGGCCGTCCAGCGGATGGGGTTGGGCGGGCTTGTTGGCCTGAAGCCAGTCGCGCGCCTGTCGGCGGAATTCGGCGATGTCAGTCATGCGGCGTCTCCCCAGGCCGCGATGGCGGCGGCCCGCGCCTGGCCGGTCGACCCGCCCAACTCGCCGACCAGGGCGCGCAGGCGGTAGGTCCAGTAGTGCAGCGGATATTCCAGCGTCAGGCCCATGGCGCCCGAGAACTGGTGCAGGTCGAAGGTGAACTGCGGAATGCGGGTCTGGACGAAGCCGGCGGCGATGGCCGCGTCGTCGTCGCGGCCCGACCAGGCGGCGCGCAAGGCCAGCCAGCGGGCGGACTCGGTCGTCTCGGCGGCCATGGCGAGGCGGTGCTGGATGGCCTGGAAGGCGCCGAGCGGACGGCCGAAGGCCTGGCGGGTGCTGACGTGCTCGACCACGGTGGCGACGGCCGAGGCCATGCAGCCGGCGGCCTCTGCAGCCAGGGCGACGCGCCAGACGCGGCGCAGCAGGCCGACGTCGGCGAAGACGGTCCCGGCGCCCTCATCGACCTCAGTCAGACGGCCGTAGGGATAGGCGAACAAGGTCTCGACCGGCGCCACCTTCGCGGCATCGACCGGCAGGATCAGGGCGTCGGTTCCCCGGTCCACGATAAGGACCTGGGCCATGGGCAGGTAGCGGGCCGCGCGGGTTGTGCTGCCGCTGGTCAGGGCCACCGGACGGATGCCAGCTTCCAAGCCCAGAGCCGGGGCGACGATCGCGGTCGAGGCCGCCTCCACCGTCTGGGGCAGGCGCGCCAGCCGCTCGACGATCAGGGCGGCGTCCAGCAGGCCGAAGCCTTCCTCGCGTGCGATATCGAGGAAGCCGGACTCGCCCAGCACCGCATCAAGGCCGTGGGCGTATTCGGTGAAGACCGGCTCGGTCGGGGCGGGCGGCACCTCGGCGGCCAGAAGCTGGTCGAGGCCGGTCAACAGGCTGGTCTGGTCTTCGTTGAGACTGAAGTTCATCGCCGGCCTCCTTCGCCCGGAAGCTCGAGCCAGCGGCGCGCGATCAGGTTGAGCTGGATCTCGGCGGCGCCCGAGGCGACCCCGGCGGCGATGGCGCGCTGGTGGTGCGCCTGCTGCACCGGGTCTTCGCCCAGAAGGCCCTCGGGCAGGAACTCGGTCAGGAAGTCGTTGACCCCGTTGTCGGCCAGGACCACGGCCCAGCGCGCCACCGCGCCATAGGCGTCGGGCGGCAGGTCGCGCGCCCGGGCGTCGACGATCCGGTAGACCAGCATCCGCGCCGCCTCGCACAGCATCAGGGCCCGGCCGGCGCGGTCCTGAACCACCGGATCGGCCCAGCGCCCGTCGGCTTTCAACCGCCCGACCGCCCGGTCGAGGATGCGGCGCGAGAACTCGTAGCGGGGGATGCCGACCCGCTCGTTCTGCAGGGCGAAGGTGATGATCTCCCAGGCTTGCCCCTCGGCGCCCAGCCGGTTGGCCTCGGGCACGAAGACCTCGTCGAAGAAGACCTCATGGATGTCGCCGTCACCGATCAGGGACGGGATGGACTTCACCTGGATGCCGGCCGATTTCATGTCGGTCAGCAGGATGACGATGGCCGCCTTGCCGGTCGCGGCGCCCTCCACGGCCGGGACGCGGGCCAGCAGGAAGCAGGTGTCGGCGCGCCCGGCGTAGGAGGTCCAGACCTTGGCCCCCGAAACCCGATAGCCGCCCTCGACGGGGGTAGCGGTGGTGCGCAGCGAGGCGAGGTCCGACCCGGCCGAGGGTTCCGAGAAACCCTGACACCAGATAGCGCGACCCTCGCGGATCGGCGGCAGGTAGCGGTCCTGCTGGTCCGCCGTGCCGAAGCGCATGAGCACCGGCCCGATCCAGTTGATGTTCATATATTGCGGGCCGCGGGGCTCACCCGCCGACCAGACCTCCTCGGCCATGATGAACTGACGCCAGACGCCTTCGTCGCTGCCCCCGAATGCGCTCGGCCAGTTGGGGATCAGCAGGCCCTCGTCGGCCAGGGCCGCGCAGAAGTCATAGGAGAAATCGGTCTGGACCTCGCTGCCCGGACCGTGGAGGGCGATCTCTTCCCAGTTGTCAGGCAGCATCCGGTCGAGGACCGAGCGGATGCGTTCACGGTGCGCGACCTCGTCCGCCGACCAGCCGAACTCCATCAGGCCGCTCCTCGCGTCAGGTCGGCGCGCAGCACATGCTTGAGCACCTTGCCCGCGTCGTTCTTGGGCAGGGCGTCGAGGACGGCGACCTGCTCCGGGATCTTGAAGGAGGCCAGCCCCGCCTCGCGCAAGAAGGCGCCGAGCTCGACCACATTGGGCGCCTCGCCGTCGCGCGGCACGATCACGGCGCAGGCCCGTTCGCCGGTGGTCACGTCGGGCAGGCCGACCACGGCGATCTCGGCGATGCGCGGGTGGGTGACGAGGATGTCCTCGATCTCCTTGGGCGCGATGTTCTCGCCCTTGCGGATGATGATGTCCTTGGCCCGGCCCGAGATGACCAGACAGCCGTCGTCCCAACGGCCGAGGTCGCCGGTGCGGTAGAAGCCGTCGGCGTCGAAGACCGTGGCCTCGTCCTCGGCATGCAGATAGCCGACCAGCATCTGAGGTCCCCGGGCGCGGACTTCGCCGGTTGCGGCGACGGCTTCGTTGCCGTCGATCAGCCGGACCTCGGCGATCCCCGGCCGCCCGTCGGTCTCGGCGGCCAGATCGACGGCCTCGGCCTCCAGCACGCCGACGGTGGTGACGGGCACTTCGGTAGAGCCATAGACGCGGGTCACCCGGGCCTTGTCGAACCAGTCGGCGGCGGCGCGGATCAGCGATGGCGGCACCGCAGCCCCGCCGCAGATGAAGACCTTCAGGCTCGGCACGTGGTTGTTGGCCGCCTTCGCGGCAGCCAGCAGCTGCTCGAGGAAGGGGGTGGCGCCGGCCATATGGGTGCAGCCGTGGCGGCGCATCAGGTTCAGCCCGGCCTCGGCCTCCCAGCGGTCCATCAGGACGGCGGTCGTGCCCAGCAATAGCGGGATTTCGAAGGCGTAGATGGAGCCGCCGATGTGGCTGATGGGCGAGGGCACGAGGAAGACGTCGCCGGGTTCGATCAGCCAATGCGCCTGAAGCTGGCGCACCAGGGCGTGGATCGAGTTATGGGTGTGCATCACCCCCTTGGGCAGGCCGGTGGTGCCCGAGGTGTAGAGGATCATGCGGACGGCGTCGGGCTCCAGCATCGGCAGGGGCGCGATGTCGCCGGTCTCGAGCGCTTCGAACGCAGTATGGCGCCCGGCCTCGCCGCGCAGGACAACGACCTCGGGCGGGGCGGGCAGGTCAGCGACGACCCGGTCCATCATGGCCACATAGTCGTGGCCGCGCAGGTCGGCGGGCACGAAGATGATGCGGCTGTCGACGTCGTCGAGCATGAATTTCAGCTCGCGATCCCTGAGCGACGGCAGGATCGGATGGGCGACCATCCCGGCCAGGGTCGTGGCCAGATAGATCAGGGCCGCCTCATGCCAGTTGGGCAGCATGAAGGAGACGACGGCCCCCCTCTGTGCGCGCTCCAGCAAACGACCGGCGAGGACGATGGCGCGGCGGCGAAGCTCGGCGGCGGTCAGTTGAACTTCGCCATCGACGATCAGCACCCGGTCTGGCGTCGACAGGGCCGCCCGGTCCAGGGCCTCGGCGAGGGTCTCGCGCACCCACAGTCCGCGGGCATAGGCGTCCTCGGCGCGAGTCTGGTCCCAGCGCACGCTCCGGTTTTCGATTTCACGGCGCCCGGCGCCCGCTGAAGCTGAATTGCGTGATTGCACCGTCATTTCGCAGGAATCCCGAAGCGCCCTGCGGAATGCGAAACGGGGCGGGAAACGGGGACCGTCCGATCCGGACGGCGGGCGTGGCGATGCAGGGACAGACGCGGGAACATGGACTTGAGGGTTACGCGGTCGCCGGGCGGCTGTCGTTGACCCAGCACGACATCGTGTCCGCAAATGGCGACCGGCGCCCCCTGTGGCCCCTGCGCCCGCCTTGTCAGGGCCACAGAGACGGGCGCATGATCCGCTTCGGGAACAAGAAGCCGAAAAGGCCGCGTTCATCGAGGAAACATCATGCCGCTGGATTTTGTTCAGGACCGCACCGCCGACGAGCCCGCGAAAGCCGACGCGCGCTTCGAGGTCGTCCATATCGAGACCCTGAGGTTCTTCCCCGAGCTGGTGATCGAGCTGGGCGGCGATCCCGCGCCCCTGATGCGCAAGGCGCGGATCGACCCCTTCATCTTCGACAAGCGCGGTTCGGTGCTGGAGTACCGGTCTTTCGTGCAGCTGCTGGAGCTGGCGGCGGCGGAGCTGAACTGCCCCGACTTCGGGATGCGGCTGGCCATGCTGCAGGGCGGGCACAAGGTCATCGGCCCGGTCGGGGTGGTGATGAAGAACTCCAAGACCGTGGGTCAGGCGCTGGGCTACTGCGCCAAGCACATCCACGCCTACAGCCTGGCGACCCGGGTGCGGTTCGAGCCGGACCGCGCCAATCACCGGCTGTTCGTGGGCCTCGAAATCCTGCTGGAGAATATGCCCCAGCGGTCCCAGGCGGTGGAGCACGGCCTGCTGCTGGCCAACCGCAATATTCGCGACATTTCGGGCGACGGGGTCGCGGCGCGGGCGGTGATGTTCCGGCACCCGCCGGTCGCGGCGCCCGAGGTCTATCGCGCCATGTTCGGCTGCGACGTCCGCTTCGGCCAGCGCTCCGACGCCATCATGCTGACCGAGAACGATCTGCTGTGCGAGGTCGCCGAGGCCGACGAGCAGATCTATGAGATGGCGACATCGTTCATCGACACCCGCTTCCCGCCGGCGACGCCGCCGATGCACGCTCGTGTCCGGGGGCTGGTGCGCCAGCTGCTGGGCGGCGACGACTGCACCAACGAACGGGTCGCGGCCGAGCTGTGCATGCATCCGCGCACCCTGCAGCGCCGCCTGCGTCAGGAGGGCAAGTCGTTCGAAAGCATCAAGGACGACGTGCGCAAGGATCTGGCCCTGCACTACCTCCAGCAGACCGACATGCCCCTGTCGCGGGTGACCGAGAAGCTGGGCTACGCCGAAGCCTCGGTGCTGTCGCGCAGCTGCGACCGCTGGTTCTCGACCTCGCCGCTGCAGCTGCGGCGTCAGGCCCTGATCGCGCCCGCGGCCTGATCCCGGGTCAGGCTCGGGATGACAAGGCGCCAGACCGGACACGATACGTGTCGCGTCGGGTCGGGGGTTCGTCTGGAGCCGTCAATGCGGGCGACCGCCTCCCGGGACTAGGATGACCGCCTGTTCGGGTGGTTGAAAGTCGGGTGCATGGGTGAGAGCGGAGAGCAGGGCGGGCGGTATCAGCCCAGCGGCGATCAGCTCGCCCTGGCGTCGACCGTGGCGGATGCGCTCGAAGACCTGCTGCCGATCGCACGCCTGCATGTCGCCGCAGATGAAACCGCCGAGACCTGGGCTGCGCTGGAAGATCTGGGCCTGTTTGGCGTCGCGCTCGATGAGGCGGCCGGAGGCAGCGGTCTCGGCGCGGCCGAGCAGGTGCTGATCGTCGCGGCTTTGGGGCGACAGCTGGCCTCGCCCTCGGTTCTCGCCACCATCGGCGCCGCCCATGCCCACTGGAATGGCGGCGGGCCCGCCGGTCTGGACGGACGCCGGGTCGCGGTGGCCTATGAGGCGCGGGGACGCACCGTCGTGATCGCAGATCCCAAGGCCGATCTGGTTCTGCTGCGCGGCGCGGATCCGAAGGTGCATTCCGCTCCTGCCGACCTTGAACCTCTGGACGAGGCGCTGTGGACCGTGCGGTTGGTTCGCACCGAGGGGCTGGGGAATTCCGTCGCCGGCTTCGATCCGGAGGAGGCGCTGCGGCTGAGGCTGCTCGACGCCGCCATGCTGTCGGGTCTGGCCGAGGCGGGCCTTCAGATGGCGGTCGGCTATGCGGGGATGCGCGAACAATTCGGTCGCCCCATAGGCAGCTTCCAGGCGATCAAGCATCGCTGCGCCGACATGGCCATGGCGGCCCGGGGCGCGCGCGATCTGGTCACCTTCGCCGCTGTCGCCTTCGACGACGGGCGCGCCGACGCGGAAATGCTGATCGAGAGCGCCTTCCTGATGGCCGGACAGGCGGCGCTCGATAACGCGGCGGCCAATATCCAGATCCACGGCGGTATCGGCTTCAGCGACGAGGCGGACCCCCATCTGGTTCTCAAGCGGACGCAGGTCTGTCTGGCGATCGCCGGGGGACTGGAAGCCGCCGCTGATCGCGTCGCCGCCGCGTCCCCCGGTCAGGCGTGACCCCGATGCCGGAGCCCTCCATGAACATCGAATCCTCCGTTCCCAACAGCGCCGAAGCCGCCCTGCGCCGCGATCTGGCCGCCGCCTACCGGCTGGTGGCCCACTTCAAGTGGGACGATCTGGTCGCGACCCACATCTCGGTCCGGCTGCCGGAAGAGAACGCCTTCCTGATCAACCCCTTCGGCATGCTGTTCGAGGAGATCCGGCCAAACGACCTGATCAAGGTCGATATGGACGGCGCGATCCTGAGCCCCACGCCCTGGCGGGTGAACAAGGCCGGGTTCGTGATCCACAGCGCCATCCACGCCGCTCGCCATGACGCCCAGTGCGTCATGCATTTGCACACGCCCGACGGCATCGCCGTGTCCATGCTGGAGGAGGGGCTGCTGCCGCTCAACCAGACGGCCATGCTGCTGGCCAACGACATCGCCTTCCATGAGTTCGAGGGCATCGCGGTCGAGATGGAGGAGCGCGAACGGCTGGCCCGCGACCTGGGCGACAAGAACATCATGTTCCTGCGCAACCACGGCACCCTGGCGCTTGGACCGTCGATCCCCGAGGCCTTCGCCTCGATGTATTTCCTTGAGACGGCCTGCACCATTCAGGTTCGGGCCCTGAGCATGGGGCGGCCAATCCACTGGGCCCCCGACGAGGCGGTGCAGAAGGTCGCGGCTTTCCGCCCGAACCAGGGCCACGACACAGCCCACTCCCTGATCTGGCCGGCGCTTCTGAGAAAGCTCGACCGGCTCGATCCGACCTGGCGCGACTGAGGCTTCAGGCCGGGTAGAAGAGCGTCAGCCAGTCGGCGATGACGGCGGGGCGGTCAGAGCCCTGAAGTTCGATCCGGCATTCGCGACGCAGCAGGAGGCCGTCGCCGCTCGCCTCGACCGAGGCGACGGTTTCGCGCAGTCGCACCGACGATCCCGCCCTGACCGGCGTCAGGAAGCGGATTTTGTCGAAGCCGTAGTTCAGCCCCATCCGAGCGCCCGCGAAGACCGCGATCTCGCCCGTCATGCCGCCGATCAGGGACAGGACCAGAAAGCCGTGGGCGATGGTTCCGTCCGCTTCACGCGCCGCCCTGTCGACATCGACATGGATCCACTGACGGTCGCGGGTCAGGACGGCGAAGGCGTCGATCATGGCTTGATCGACTAAGACCCAGTCGGACACGCCCAGCTCGGTTCCGGCCAGTCCGGGCAGGTCGGCGAGAGGGATGGCGCGCATATCAGCCCCGCTTCAACGGATCGGTGAAGCCGGCGCGGGTCATGGCTCGGAACTCCTCTGACACATGGGAGATCTGGTGGGTGTCGAAATGGGCCTGAAGCGCGGCGCGGAAACCCTGGATGTCCAGCGCCCGGTGCAGCGACCGCTTCACCAGCCGCAGCGCGAACGGCGGCTTGGACGCGATCTCTTGCGCGAGAGCCTCGGTGGCCGCCTCCAGCTCCGCGCGCGGAACCAGCCGAGAGACCATGCCACAGTCGAAGGCCTCCTGCGCGCCGACGCGACGGCCCGTGTAGAGCATGTCCTTGGCCAGCTTCAGCCCCAATACCGTATGATGCAGCAGCACGCCCGCGCCCGAAGAAGCGAAGGTCCCCACGACCGGGTCCGCGAAAAAGGCGTCATCAGAGGCCACGATCAGGTCGCACAGATTGGCCAGGATGAAGCCGTAAGCGATGCAGCCGCCCTGAACCGAGGCGATGGTCGGTTTGGGCGCGTCCCAGATCCTCATCGACAGATCGAAGGAGAAGCGCTGTTCGAAGGCGTAGCGCTCCTCGACGGTGAAGCCCCGGCCGTTGTCCTCGGCGGCCTTGAGGTCATGCCCGGCCGAGAAATGATCTCCGGCGCCGGCCAGGACGATAACCCGCACCGCGTCGTCGGCGATGGCCCGGTCGAAGGCGGCGCCCAGCTCGGTCATGGTCCGCTCGCTCTGGGCGTTGCGGCTGGCGGGACGGTTGACGGTGATGTGGGCGACGCCGTCGCGGACCGCATAGTCGATGTGTTCGAAGGTCATTTCTGCGCCTCCAGCATCGCCAGCCGCTCCAGAACCCGGCCTTCGGGGCCTGGCCGGGTCGGGACGCCGTGCGACAGGTCGGCGATCTCGGCGAAGCGGGCGTCGAACATCTCGACCGTGATCTCCTGCGTCGGGTCGAACTGGACGCCCTCGGTCTCGAAATAGTGCAGGCGGCCGAAGCCCCCGGCGGCGGCGGTCAGGATGGTCGCGGTGACGTCGCAGCGCTCGCTGGCCAGCCAGCCCACGGCGGGCGAGACGAGCGCCGGATCCAGCGCCTGCATCAGGGCGTCGGCCGGATCGACCTCGCCCGACATCCGGGTCAGCCCGCCCGGCGATATGGCGTTGACCAGCACATTGTTGCGTGCCCCCTCCAGCGCCAGGACCCGCATCAGGCCGAGCAGCCCCTCCTTGGCCGAGGCGTAGTTGGACTGGCCGAAATTGCCGCCGGTCGCCGAGACGGAGGTGGTCAGGATGACCCGCCCGTACTTCTGCGCGTTCAGCACAGGCCAGGCGGCGCGGGTGCAGTAGAGGCTCCCCCAGAAGTGGACGTCCATGACGGCGCGGAAGTCGTCCAGCTCCATCTTCGCGAAGGTGCGGTCGCGCAGGATGCCGGCGTTGTTGACCAGGATGTCGAGGCCGCCGAAGGCGTCGAGCGCGGTCTGGACGATGGCGGCCGCGCTTTCCGGCGTCGCCACGCTTTCGAAGCTGGGCACAGCCTCGCCGCCCGCGGCCCGGATTTCGGCGACGACCGAGGCCGCCGGAGTGTAGTCCGCGCCCGCGCCGTTGACCGCCGCCCCGGGGTCGTTGACGACCACCTTCGCCCCCTGCCGGGCCAACAGCAGGGCGTGATGCCGCCCCAGCCCCGCGCCCGCGCCGGTGACGATGGCGATCCGCCCGTCCAGTCTGAGGGTCACGGGTCTCTCCTTGTCAGACGAACAGGTGCTTTTCGCGCGCGACGCAGTCGAGGACGTAGTCGCAGACGGCGCGGTAGCGTTTCACGGTCCGCAGATCGCGATGGATGATCATCCACAGCTGGCGCACCACCTTGATCTCCTTCGGCAGGACCTGAACCAGATCGCCGGGCGCGTTCTCGACCATATATCCGGGCAACAGGCACAGGCCGCCGCCGGCGGATGCGGCATGAAGTTGGGCCACCAGATTGGAGCTGGCGAACTCCGGCTGGGACAGCCGGGAATAGGCGAGTGAGGTCGGGTCCAGCGCCGGCTCGAAATCGAAGTCGCGCATGTATCCGATGAAGCGGTGCGGGTTCAGATCGTCGGCCGAGCGGATGCGCGGCGACCGGTCCAGATATGCGCGCGAGGCATACAGGTAGAGGGAAACGTCGGTCAGCTTGCGGATGATGTGTCGGCTCTGCTGGGGCCGGGTGATCACAAAGGCGACGTCAGCCTCGCGTTTCGACAGGTCGAAGAAGCGCGACTTGGCGACGAGGGTGACCCTCAGACTCTCATGCTGGCGGCACAGTTCGGCGAGACGCAGCGCGAGATAGTAGCTGCCGAAGCCGTCATGGGCGCCGACCCGGACCGGACCGGAGATCGAGGTGTCGGACCCCGACACTTCCTCCGAGGCCCCGAGCACGATGCTCTCCACCGCCTCGGTCGATTCCAGGATCCGCTCGCCCTGGGCCGTCAGCTGGAAGACATCCTTCTGGCGGTCGAACAGCTTGGTCTCCAGCGCCCGTTCCAGCGCGGCGACACGCCTGCGGACGGTGGTGTGATCCACCGACATGATCTTGGCCGCGCGCGCCGGACTGCCCGCGCGCACCAGCGTCAGGAAGAAGCGGAAATCGTCCCAGTTGAGCGGGTTCACGGATCGGCCCGGAGGTTCATGCGGCGGCCCCCGCATCTTCCGGGGCAACGGTCGGGACGGTCGAATAGTCGGCGGGAAGGCAGAGCTCGAACACCACATAGTCGGGCGAGAAGCCGGCCACGTCGTGCCGCATGCCGTTGGCCAGGCACATGGCGTCGCCGGGGAACATCCTGACCGGCGGCTGGCCGTCGACGGCGATGTCGACCCAGCCGGCGACCACCAGGAACATCTGGCTCATCGAATGGACGTGCCAGCCGGTGCCGCCCTCCATCTGGCCGATGGCGCGCACGACGTGGATATGGACCCGCCCGCCGGTCGCGGCGGTGGTCCCCAGATCGCGATAGACGAAGAAGGTGCGCGGCCCACCGTCGGCCTTGAACACCTCGGGTCCATACCGGCGCACGCCCTCGGGAAGGCGGACGGTCGAGAAGTCCAGGGTCGGGTGGGGCGTGACGCCCGCGCCCCGGCCCATGGTGGTGGTTTCGAAGCCTGCGAAGGCCGCCGACCATTCGACCGCCATGGCGCCTGAGGTCACGTCCTGAAAGGCGCAGTCGTCGGGGCCGAGCCGGACCGTGGTTCCGTCCATCCCGGTGAAGGCGATCTCGCCCGCTGTGACATAGAGGAGGCCGAGCGCGCCGTCCGAAGCGGCGCTCCAGCGCGTCGCCTGACCGGCCTCGTCGGCCTTCAACGCGCGACCTACGACCTGGCCGCTGGAGGCTGCGCCGATGCCGAGGTCGCGCTGCTTCAAGCCGGTGACGGCGTCGGTGGACCAGAGCGCGCCTTCGGTCTGCGCGAGGGCGAACTTCATCGGCACGGGTTCAAACCGGCTCATCGAAGGCGCGTCGAAGGGTCTGTACATTCCGGAGTTTCCTGATTTCCGCCAGGAGGCGTTCGGCTGCGAGCCTATCGCGCCGTCCCTCTTGGCGAGACGGCTAAGTGCGCGCAGTTTTGCAACTGGACTTGGCAGGGATCGCCGTTGCGGCGACCGCCCCGGAGAGCGACCAAACCCGTCATGAGCACTTCCGGCGACACGTCCCGCACCGCCCTGGTCACCGGCTGCCTCGGCGCCATTGGACAGGCGATCTGCATCGAGCTGGCGGCGGCGGGCTATCGCGTGGTCGGCATGGATCGGATCGAGAGCGCGGCCTTCGCCCAGGGGGACTACCTGATCTGCGACCTGTCCGATCCGGTGGGCGTGGCGAGGAGCATGCAGGCGTTCCGCGACGACGGCGGCGCGGTCGATCTGCTGGTCAACAACGCCGGCCACTACGACCCGAAACCCTTCTTCGAGACCTCGGTCGAGGACTTCGAGCGGGCCGCGCGGATCAACGCCACCGCCCCTTTCCAGCTCAGCCAGATCGTCGCCCGCTGGATGGTCGAGGACGGGCGGGAAGGGGCGATCGTGAATATCGCGTCCATCGCCGGAAAGCTGGGCAGCCCCATCGTCGCCTACGGGGCGTCCAAGGCGGCGGTGCTGGGTCTGACGCGAGGGCTGGCCAAGGCGCTCGCTCCGCACGGCATCCGCGTCAACGCTGTCGCGCCCGGGGTCATCCGCTCGCCGATGAGCGACGCCATCGCGCCGGAGCAGGTCGCCGCCCAACTGACCGTCACAGCCATGAAGCGGCTGGGCGAACCGGAGGAGATCGCGAAGGTCGTCGTCTTCCTGGCCGGATCGGGCGCGGCCTATATGACCGGCGCCGTCGTGGACGTCGCCGGCGGCTGGATGTCCTGACCGGACCTCAGGCATCGACCGCCATGAACTTGATGGTTCCCGTGCGGTCGAAGGCGGGGCTCAGCGGCATGGCCTGCGTTCCCGCGATGGACAGCAGATGGAAGGCCAACGCCGTCGGATCCTCGGTCTCGAACTCGTAGATGGCGAGGGAATCGAAGGGTGCGGCTTGCGTCGGCGCGGCTTCGTTCGGCGACAGCACCTGATTGAGGATGCGGTAGCGCTTCGCGCCGGTCACCCCCGCCACCCGCAGGCAGTCGGGGATATGCTGATCGTCGTACCAGTCGGCGAAGGCCTGTGCCTGTCCCTCAACCGCCTTCGTCAGAACGAGGTAGTGGTAGGTCGCCATCAGGCGGCGCCCGGGCGTTCGACCCAGTCGGCGTCGAGCGCCTTCTGCGAAAGGAATTTGGTTGTCGACCAGCCACCATCGACCGCGAGGGTCTGGCCGTTGATCCAGCGCGCGTCGGGCGAACAGAGGAAGCAGATGGCCGCCGCCACGTCCTCGGGTTCGCCCCAGCCCTCGGCCGGGGTCATGTCGAAATTCATGCGACGAAGGCGCTCGTCGTAGAGTCGATCCCTGGTCATGTCGGTGGCGATGACGCCGGGGGCGACGGCGTTGGCGCGGATGCCCTGCGAACCGTACTGGACGGCCAGATGCCGGGTCAGGCCGATGATCCCCGCCTTCACCGCCGCATAGGTCCCGGCGCGCATCCCGCCGATCAGGCCGAAGGTCGAGGAGACGTTCACGATCGCCCCGCCGCTGCCCATGACCGTCAGGGCCTGTCGCGTCAGCCGGATCGGCGCGCGCAACATGAGGTCGAGGCTCTCGTCGATGAAGGCGTCGTCGGACTCATGCAGGGGTTTGGGGCTGCCGGCGCCGGCGTTGTTGATCAGATAGTCCAGTCGCCCGAAGGCGGACATCGCCAGCTCGACCGCATATTTCGGCGTGTCGTCCGCGGTGACGTCGGCGGACAGGACGGCGACGCGGTCGACCTTGTCGCCCGCCAGCCGTTGCAGCTCGGCGAGGGGTTCGGGGCGGCGGCCGACCCCGACCACGGCGACGCCGTCCTGAAGGAACCGCAGGGCCGTGGCCAGGCCGATACCCGTGCCGGCGCCGGTGATGAGGGCGACAGGTCGGCTCATGCCTCGATCTTCCATGTGGGGGAGCGGGGGCGGTACTCGGGCCTGCGCTTTTCGGAGAAGGCGCGCAGGGCCTCCTTCGAATCCGGATGGCCGCTCATGCGCACGGTGAAGCCCTGCTCGAATTCGTAGCCGTCGCGCAGATCCATGGTCTCGATCCGGTTGAGGATCTGTTTGGCCAGGCGGACGGCGGTCGGGCTGAAGCCGGCGCTGCGGCGGGCATAGCTCAGGGCGCGGTCCAGCAGCGCGTCGCGCGGGCAGACGACGATCGCGCCCCCGGCGGCGGCGAAGTCGGCGGCCGGGATGTGCTCGCCGGTGAAAAACATGCGCCGGACCAGAGGCTGGGGCGCCATGCGCGCCAGATGCCGGGCGCCGCCCATGACGCCCACGGTCAACTCGGGCAGGCCGAACCGGGCGTCCTCCGACGCTACGACGAAATCGCACGAGGCGGCGATGGCCAGACCTGTGCCGATCGCCACGCCATGTACTGCGCCAATGACGGGCAGGGGGCAGTCCTGAATGGCGAAGAAGGCCTCGCGCACCCGCCACATCCGCTCGGTCCCGTTCTCCGGCGTCATCGACATGAACTCGGCCAGATCGTTGCCGGCGCAGAAGTGCGGGCCCTCGGCGGCCAGGACGATGGCGCGGACGTCGGCGCCCATCTGATCAGGATCGGCGAAGAGGCCGGCCAGTTCGATATACATGTCCTGATCGACGGCGTTGGCCGGGGCGCGGTTCAGGCGGACGAGGGCCACGCCCGTGTCGTCGACCTCGATGAGCAGGGATTTGAAACGGGTCACGACAGGCGGCTTCCGGCTCTGCGGCAGTCCCTCGGGACGTCCGCGACCGGTCTTCAGTGAGCGGCGGCGACAGTGTTGGCAACGGCCCGGACGGCCCCGGTCGCCTCAAGTCAATGCGATGTCGGCAGGCGTCTACGCCTTCGTCAAAAGCGCTGGAATTCCATGGCGGGAGCGGCTTCTGGCCTTGGGCGACAGCAGACGACACGGGTGAAAATCGTGTCGGGGCATGTCAATCCAATGTCGTCTCGCACGGGCCGTATAGGGGCTACTCTCCAGTATAAGGAAATCAAGGTCCCGCCAAAAGGGACCCGCCAGAGGGAGGCACAGGAATGAACCGGACCTATCGCATGAAGCGTTTTCTGACCGTCGGCGTGGCCCTGGCCGCGCTGGGCGCCGCCGGAAGCGCCTTCGCCCAATCCGCGGCGCCCGCCACGTCTCAGGACGACTCGGCCAAGGTCGATGATGTCGTCGTCACCGCCCAGAAGCGCGCTGAACGCCTGCTCGACGTACCGATGTCGATCACCGCCACCTCGGGCGAGGAGCTGTCGAATGCCGGCATCGGCTCGACCTCGAACCTGCAGCACATCAGCCCCGGTCTGGTGACCGTGAACAACGGCTTCGCCTTCACTCCGGCCATCCGCGGCATCTCCTCCGTCGGCACCTCGGCGGGCGATGAGGCCAACGTCTCCATGTATCTGGACGACGTCTATATCGGCGCGCCCCTGGCCGGCATGTTCGATCTGAAGGATATCCAGCGGGTCGAGGTTCTGAAGGGGCCGCAGGGCACCCTGTTCGGCCGTAACGCCACCGGCGGCGCACTGCGCATCGTCACCCTGGCTCCGTCCTTCACGCCGCGCGCCGAGTTGTCGGCGGACTATGGCTTCGACTTCAAACAGGTGAAACTGGGCGCCTATGTCACCGGCCCGATCACCTCGACCATCGCCGGCTCGCTGAACCTCTTCCATCTGGAGAACGACGGCTATGTCGAGAGCGTCGCGCCCGTCCTGAACGGCGCCCGCGTCGCCAAGTCCGACAACTCCTCGATCCGCGGCAAGCTGCTGTTCCAGCCCAGCGACACCCTGCAGTTCACCCTGGCGGCCGACTATTCCGACCGCAGCGACAACTCGATCTTCTCGGCCATCCCGCGTGACGGCCAGAACCTGAACGCCAGCACGCCGGGCGTTCTCGTCGGCAGCCTGGACCACTATCCGGGCGGCACCTTCCCGATCATCGACACGACCGCCAAGGGCGTAAGCCTGGACGGGACCTGGAACCCGTCGGACAATCTGACGGTTCGATCCATCACCGCCTATCGCAGCGCCTCGGGCCTGTTCCAGACCGACACCGACCGGTCCAGCGCCGCCGTCAGCTCCCTGCGCCTGATCCAGGACCAGGACACCTTCAGTCAGGAGTTCAACTTCTCCGGCCCGTCCGAGGATCGTCTGTCCTGGATCGGCGGCCTGTTCTACTACCACTCGACCGCGGGCAACCCCTACTTCCAGGCGGTGTCGGGCAACGCCCCGAACGGCACGGTGGTCTCCAACTTTACCGACACGGTCAAGACGACCTCCTACGCCGCCTTCGGTGAACTGAACTACGACTTCACCGACAAGCTGCACGGCATCCTCGGCGCGCGCTACACCTCCGAGAAGAAGCAGTTCGACTTCGCGGACATCGTGCGGGCCGCCGGCCTGCGCACCAGCACCGCCGAAAACACCTGGGAAAGCCCGACCTTCCGCGCGGTGCTGCAGTACGATTTCGCGCCAGACGCCAACATCTATGTCTCGGCCTCGAACGGCTTCAAGAGCGGCGTCTACAACTCCTATTCGCTGCCGGCCATTCCGGTCGCGCCGGAGAAGATCACCGCGGTCGAGATCGGCGCCAAGGGCCGGTTCTCGGGCATCACCCTGACGGCGGCGGCTTTCTGGTACGACTACACGGACATCCAGGTGACGGCCTATACCTCGCTGCCGGGCGGGGCCTATGTCTCGACCCTGAACAATGCGGCGGCGGCGACGGTGAAGGGCTTCGAGGTGACCGCGCGCGGCAACATCACCGACCACCTGTCCTTCGACGTCGGTCTGTCGGCCCTGCCGACCGCCAACTACGACGAGTACACCACGGCCTCGGTTTTCATTCCCAACCCGGCGACGGGCGGTGCGACCAGCGTCGTGCCCTATGACGCTTCGGGCAGCCGGATGCTGCGGGCGCCGAAGTATCAGGCCAATGCGCGCCTGACCTATGAGGCTACCGTCGCCAACGGCGAGCTCTATGCGACGGCCAATCTGTCCTACAACGACGGCTTCTACTGGCAGGCCGGCAACCTGACCCAGGAGTCGTCCTACACGACCATCAACGGCAAGGTGGCCTGGACGGACCCCCAGGGACGCCTGACCTATTCGGTCTGGGTCGAGAACCTGACGGACGAGCGCTACAGCATGAACAGCACCAACGGCGCCCCCGGCCTGTCGGACGCCTTCTCGCCGCCGCGTCTCGTCGGGGTCGGCATCGCCGCCCACTTCTGAAGCCTTTCCTCCCGCGCCTCAGGCCGTCGGACGCCCCTCTGCACTTCCAGGCAGGGCGACCGGCGGCTGCTCTTTCGGGGCGTGCTTAACCGAAGGCCCGGCCATGGACCTGAAGATCCGCGGACGCACGGCTTTGGTCTGCGCCGCCAGCCGGGGTCTGGGTAGGGCCTGCGCCGAGGCCCTGGCGGCCGAAGGCGTGCAGATCACGATCACCGGTCGCGATCCGGAAACCCTGTCGGCGACCGCTCGCGAGATCGGGGCCGCGACCGGGGGCGAGGTCGGCTTCGCCGCCGGGGACATCGGCACGGAGGAAGGGCGAGCGCTGGCTCTGGTCGCCTGTCCCGAGCCCGACATCCTGATCACCAACGGCGGCGGCCCGCCGCTCGGCCCCTTCGGAGCCCACGACGAGGAAGCCTGGCGACAGGCGGTCGAGGCGAACATGCTGGCGCCTCTGGCTCTGATCCGGGCGGTGCATCCGGGGATGCGGGCGCGACGGTTCGGGCGGATCGTCAACATCACCTCGGCCTATGTGAAGGCCCCGCATCCGCTGCTGGCCCTGTCGGTCGGGCCGCGCGCGGGGCTGACGGCGGCGGTGTCCTGGCTGGCGCGCGAGGGGGTGGCGGACAATGTCACCATCAACAACCTGCTGCCCGAGATGATCCTGACCGACCGCGCCCGCTCGGGCTTCGGCGCCATGGCCGATCAGGCGGGCGTCGACCCTGCGACCTTCATCGAGGGCGTGGTTGCGGACCTGCCGGCCCGGCGGCTGGGCGAACCGCGCGAGTTTGGCGCCGTCTGCGCCTTCCTGTGCGGCGCCGACGCCGGATACGTGACCAACCAGAACATCGTCATCGACGGCGGCCATTACCCCGGCGTCTTCTAGAGTGGAGTTCCGTCAATGAGCGAGGTCGTCGAGCTGACTATCGAGGATGGGATCGCCGGCATCCGGTTCCGCCGCCCCGAGCGGCTGAATGCGCTCGATCTGGACATGACAACGGGCTTCCGGGCCGTGGCCGAAAGGGTCGTCGCTGAGCCCTCCGTGCGTGTCGTGGTCCTGTCGGGGGAGGGGCGGGCCTTCATGGCCGGCGGTGATCTGGCCTGGCTCAAGGCGGCGACGGATCGGCCTCAGGCTGCGCGCGAACTGATCGCGCCGATCCATGAGGCCCTGGTCGCGCTCAACGACAGCGGCCTGCCGGTGCTGGCGGCGATCCAGGGGGCGGTGGCGGGCGCCGGGCTCAGCCTCGCCCTGTTCGCCGATCTGGTCATCGCGGCCGAGGATGCGAAGCTGAACATGGCCTATCTGAAGGTCGGGGCGCCGACCGACTGCGGCGGCGCCTGGTCCCTGACCAGACTCGTGGGGCCGAGGAAGGCGATGGAGATCGCCCTGCTGTGCGAGCCGATCGATGCGGCGCGGGCGCTGGATCTGGGGCTGGTGAACCGCATGGTCCCGAACGCTGATCTGGAAGCCGAGACCCTGGCCTGGGCGAAACGCATCGCGGCCGGGCCGCCGCTGGCCACGCGCCTGACCCGGGGACTGATCGCAAGGGCGACGGGCCGGGACTTCGCCGATCATCTGGCCGCCGAGCTCGAGGCCTTTGCGGCCTGCGCCGGGACGAAGGACTTCGAGGAGGCGCTCGACGCCTTCCTCGGCAAACGCGCCCCGGTCTTCACCGGCCGCTAGCGCGGGTCCAGCGCCGCGACGAACAGTTGGGCGTAGTGTTCGCCGATCTGACGCGCCGTGCTCGGTCCGTCGTCCTCGAACCACAGGGCGGCGGCGTTCAGGGCGCCCGCGATGGCGAAGGCGGTCATCTTGGTGTCCGTGGCGATCAGGGAGCCGTCCTCCACGCCTTGCGTCAGAACCGCGCGGATGCGGTCGTCGACGGTGCGCTTGATTGCCCTGAGCTCCGCACGGATCGGTGGTGAGACGCTGTTGTCCGGCACCCGCGTCAGGCAGCGGCCATAGATCGACAGGATCGCCTCGGCATAGGCGATGATCAGCACCCGCAACCGGTCGCGCGCACTGGCGCTTTCGGGCCCGGCGGCCAAGGTGACGTCGTCCAGCGTGTCCAGCGCCCGGCGATAGCAGGCCGCCAGCAGGGCCTCCTTGCTCTCGCCATAGTAATAGACCGTCGGCTTGGTGACCTTGAGGTCCCGGGCCACGTCTTCAAGCGCCGTATTGTGGAAGCCCCGCTCGCTGAAGGCCCGGGCCGCCGCACGCAGCACCGCCTCGCGCTTGATCTCGCGCTCCCGCAGGCGGTCGTCAGCGGACTTCCATGGCGAGGTCTGGGTCGGGGCCATACTCACGGGTATGGGTCATCCGCCGTCGTAGGACAAGCGCTTGCGGTTGCGATCGACGCCTCGGTCGCATGAAGTCAAGCCGATGTCGTGGTCGGCGAGGGACTGCCTCGTTAGGCTCACGCAGGCCATCTGTGCGGCTTGGGAACGAAACGCTTGAAAATCAAACCGTTCAGTGGCCGGGGCCTGGCGATCGTGATCGTCCTGCTGCTGGTCAACATCCTCAACTTCGTGGACCGCCAGCTGCCCTTCATCCTGATCGACGCGATCCGGACGGAGCTGCGCCTCAACGACACCCAGATCGGGCTGATGGCGGGGGTCTCCTTCGCGGTCGTCTATTCCTTCGCCGCGCTGGGTCTGGCTTGGGCCGCCGACCGGTTCAGTGCGCGGTGGGTCATCGGCCTGTCGCTGGCCTTCTGGAGCGTGATGACGGCCGCGGGCGGTCTGGCCCAGAACTTCTTCCATCTGCTGCTGGCCCGGGCCGGCGTCGCGGCGGGGGAGGCGGGCAGCACGCCGGCCGCCCACGCCATGATCGCGCGCCTGTTCCCTGACAATAGCCGGGCCCTGGTCCTGGCCATCTTCTCTCTGGGCGTGCCGATCGGCGGCACCATCGGCCTGGCGCTGGGCGGCTTCATCAACGACGCCTGGGGCTGGCGCGAGGCCTTCTTCTTCGTCGGCCTGCCGGGGGTGATCATCGCGATCCTGGCTCTTTTTATCCTCCCTCACGGCGCCTCCAGCGCGCCTGCGGAAGGCGTCGCCCGAACCAGCTATCTGTCGGCAATGAAGTTCCTGTTCGGCCTGCGCTCCTTCCGGCACATGGCCGCGGCCTCGTCGCTGTTCGCCATCGGCAGCTATGCGATGAACGTCTTCGCTCCGGCCTTCCTGATGCGCACCCACGGCATGACCTCGGCCGAGGCCGGGCTGGGTCTGGGTCTGGTCAGCGGGATCGGTGGCCTGGTCGGCACCTTCGCCGGCGGCATGCTGGCCGACATCCTGGGCAAGCGGGACACGCGCTGGCGCCAGTGGGTGCCCGCCATCGCCATGGCGGTCTGCGTGCCCGTGGCCCTTGGCGCCTGGCTGGCGCCGGACGCCCTCGTGTCCATGATCCTTCTCGCCCTCGTCTACATGCTGGGCCTGATGTATTTCGCCCCGACCTTCTCGGCGGCCCAGTCGCTGGCCCCGGACGAGATCCGCGCCACGGCCTCGGCGGTGCTGCTGTTCTGCCTGACCATCGTCGGATCCTCGGTGGGGCCCTATGTCATCGGCTGGGCCAGCGACTATCTGACGCCGCGCTTCGGCCACCTGTCGCTCCGCTACGCCATGTGCCTGCTGGCCGTGACCATGGCCTGGTCGGCGCTGCACTTCTTCCTCGCCGCCCGCGCCCTGAAGGTGGATCTCGCGGCCCAGCAGCTGGAGCGTGACCGTGTCGTCACCGTCTGAAACGCCTCTGACCTTCGAGCTGGAGGGGCAGGTCGCGATCCTGACCCTGAATCGGCCCACCCGCGGCAACTCGATCAGCCCGGACATGATGCTGGCGCTGGAACAGGCCTGGGCCCGCGTCAACCGTGACGACGCCATCCGCGTGGTCATCATGACCGGGGCAGGGGAGCGCCACTTCTGCACCGGTGCCGACGTCTCGGCCCTGCATGTCGGCATGGGCGGGCTGAACAACATCACCTATGCGGCGGCCAACCGCTTCTCGTCGCGCATGTGCGAGGTGACCAAGCCGGTGATCTGCGTCGTCAACGGACTGACCAACGGCGGCGGTCTGCACTTCGTCGCCGACAGCGACATCGTCATCGCCTGCGAGGGCGCCGACTTCATGGACAGCCATGTCAGCGTCGGCCTGGTCTCGGCTCTGGAGTCCGTCGGGGTCGCGCGCAAGGCCGGGATCGGCGCGGCGTTGCTGATGGGGCTGGCCGGGCGCGACTACCGGATGCCGGCGTCGCGCGCCCACGCGCTGGGCATGGTCGATCTGCTTGAGCCCACGGCGGCCGACGCCATGGCCCTGGCCCGTAAACTGGCCGCCTCAATGTGCGCCAATTCTCCCCAGGCCATGGCCCTGACCAAGCGCGCCATCTGGGGCTCGACCGAGCTCACGGACCCGGCCGCCCACGTTTACGGCTGGGAACTGCTCAAGTCCCAATGGGCGCATCCCGACTTCGAGGAGGGGCCGAAAGCCTTCGAGGAACGTCGCGCTCCGGTCTGGAACCCGGACCCGAACGCCCGGCGCTGATGTAGGGGCCAACTGCCGCTGACTGCGACAGTTTCGCCAGGAAAAAGCCGCCGGGGCGGCGACGACGGCTGGTTGGGCCTGAGACACCGCTGGCGGTCTTTTCAGGCCCCTGCGCAGAAGAGGACGTGCCTGAAGCGCATTGGAAGCCGCTACGGCTGGCGGCCGCTCGCTCAAGCGCGAACACCCGCATACGGCGCAAGGCCGTGGTTTCAGTCGCGCCCGCGTTTCAGATTCTCCGAGGCGGCGCTGACGGTCAGCCTGCCAAGTTTCCGGCGCGCCATCGACGACCAACGCGGTCCGATGATCGACATTTCAAATACGGCGGCAGGGGTTTTCACAAACCTGGCGCATCGAGATGTTTCAATCTCGAAACATTGTTTGCAACCTGACGCGGCGCTCGATATTCGTCTCGGGGTTGAGTGGGGGTTCAGTCAGTTGATTACCGATGGCGGTGCTGAGACCCTTGCGCCCGATCAGGACACCGGCCTTGAATGCCTGGCGCTGCTCCTGGGTTTTCACCAGATTCCAGCAGATCCATCCCAACTGCGACATGCTCTCGGGCATGGTGGACTTTCGGAAAGCGCTGACATCGTCCGGCTGGCCAAACAGCTGGGCGCCAGGGCGCGCCAGGCGTCCCTGACCCTCGCCGACCTGGATCGGACTCCCTTGCCGACGATCGGCCAGACGCGGGACGGAGGCTTCTTTATCATCGGCGCAGTGCGCGACGGCGAAGTCCTGATCCAGGAGCCGGGCCACGGACCGAAATCTGTAACGCTCGAGACCATGGGCGGCCTGTGGTCCGGCCGGGTCATATTGATCACGACACGGCTGTCTGCGGCTTCGAGCCGGGCGTTTGATGTCACCTGGTTCATCCCGGCACTGGTGAAATACCGTTGGATGCTCGGGGATGTCCTGGCGGCGTCGCTGGCGTTGCAACTGTTCGCTCTGGCGACGCCGATGATTTTCCAGGTGGTCATCGACAAGGTGCTGGTCCACCGCGGGCTGACGACCCTGGACGTGCTCGCCATCGGGCTGATCACTGTCGTTCTGTTCGAAACCTTCCTCGGCGGTTTGCGGTCCTACATCTTCACCCACACGACCAGCCGGGTTGATGTGGAACTGGGGGCCAAGCTCTATCGCCACCTGCTTAACCTGCCGATGGCCTATTTCGAGAGCCGGCGGGTCGGTGACACCATCGCTCGCGTGCGCGAACTGGAGACCATTCGCGAGTTTCTGACGTCGTCGTCGGTGACCCTTTTCGTGGATCTGTTCTTCACCGTCATCTTCCTGGTGGTGATGTGGTTCTATTCGCCGTTCCTGTTCGCCGTCGTGCTCGGGACGATCGTCCTCTACGCCCTCATCTGCGTCGCGATCACGCCTGCGCTGCGCAAGCGGGTCGAGGAACGTTTCCAGCGCGGCGCGGAAAGTCAGGCCTTCCTCGTCGAAAGCGTTACCGGAGTGCAGACGCTCAAGGCCTCGGCCGTTGAGCCCCAGATGCAGGCGCGATGGGAAAAGCTGCTGGCGGGCTATGTCCGGGCCGGGTTCCAGGCGGCCCAGCTCAACATCTGGGGCGGGCAGGCGATCCAGCTGGTCAGCAAGGTGTCGACGGCGCTGATCCTCTACATCGGCGCCAAGCAGGTCATCGGCGGGCACATGACCGTCGGCGAGCTCGTCGCCTTCAACATGCTGGCGGGGCGGGTGGCTGAGCCTGTCCTGAGGCTGGCCGGGCTGTGGCAGCAGTTCCAGGAGGCGCGGGTCGGGGTGGATCGACTCGGCGACGTCCTGAACGCCCCGACGGAAAGTCAGTTCTCGGCATCGCGCTCGGCCCTGCCGCAGATCAAGGGCGCCATCGCCTTCGACGACGTGACCTTCCGCTACAAGCCCGGCGGCCGCGAGGTGCTTCGGGGTGTCACCCTCGACGTGAAGCCCGGAGAAGTGCTTGGTATCGTCGGTCCCTCAGGCTCCGGCAAGTCGACCCTGACCAAGCTGGCCCAGCGACTGTATGTGCCCGAGAGCGGCAGGGTGAGCGTCGACGGCACCGATCTGTCGCTTGTCGATCCCGCCTGGCTGAGACGTCAGGTCGGCGTGGTGCTTCAGGAGAACCTGCTGTTCAACCGCACCTTGCGCGAGAATATCGCCCTGGCTGATCCTGGGATGGCGATGGAGCGCGTCGTCGCCGCCGCCACCCTTGCCGGGGCCCACGAGTTCATTCTGGAACTCCCCGAGGCCTATGACAGCCTGATCGAGGAGCGCGGCGGCAATCTGTCAGGCGGGCAGCGCCAGCGGATCGCCATCGCCAGGGCCCTGGTCACCAACCCCCGCATCCTGATCCTGGACGAGGCGACCTCGGCGCTGGATGCGGAATCCGAGGCCATCATCCATCGCAACATGCGCGCCATCGCCCGCGGTCGCACGGTGATGATCATCGCCCACCGTCTGTCGGCGATCCGTATGGCCGATCGGATCATCACCATGGAGAACGGGGCCATCACCGAAATGGGCACCCATGACAGTCTGATGGCGCAGGGCGGCCGCTACGCCCAGCTGTGGCGCACCCAGATGCACGGCGATCTGTCGAGAGAACCCGCATGAGCCTGTCGCGGCACTGGTCGACCCTGGTCGAGGCCTGGTCGGCCGAGAATGCGCGCCGCAGGGCAGGGGTGCGCGAATGGCGCGAGCGTGAGTTCCTGCCCGCCGCTTTGGAGATCTCCGAGACGCCGCCGTCGCCGGTCGGGCGCGCTGTGCTCTGGACGATCATCGCCGCCGCGGCCGTCGCCCTGCTGTGGTCGATCCTGAGCTTTGTCGACGTCGTCGCCGTCGGAGACGGACGGCTGGTCCCGACCGGACGGCTGCGCAGTGTCGAGGCGGCCGAAGGCGGCACCATCCGCACGATCGCCGTGCGCGAGGGCCAGCACGTCACCGCCGGCCAGCTTCTGGTCGAACTGGATCCCACCTTTGCGGCCGCAGACGCCGGCAGCGCCCGCTCTGAACTCGCGACCGCCCTTCTGGTCCGCGCCCGGTCGGAAGCGATCCTCCAGTATATTGCGACCGGCCGATCAGGATTCGCCGCCCCGGCGGGATCCGACCCGAGCGCCGTCGCGGCCGAACGTCAGGTGGTCGACGCGCGCATCCGCGAATATGAGGCGAAACGCGCGGGCATCGTCGCCCGCCGGGCCGGCGCCCTGTCGGCCGCGGCGACCTCGGCCGAGAATGTCGGCCGATATGAGGACACCCTGCCTCTGGCCCGGCAGCAGCTGACGGCCCGTCAGGAGCTGGAGCGGCGCGGTCTGGCCCCGCGCCTGCGGGTTCTGGAGCAGGAAGAGCGCTACATCTCGCTCAGCCGCGAACTGGCCGCCGAGAAATACCGGCTGGCCGAGGCCCAGTCCCAGGTCACCATGCTCGACCGCGAGATGAGCCAGACCGCCGAGGCGTTCCGGGGGGAGGCGGCGCGCGAGAAGGCCGAGGCCGAGTCCATCGTCGCCACCCGGACCGAGGGCCTGACCAAGGCGGACCAGCGACAGTCCCTGCAGCGAATGGTCGCACCCGTTTCGGGAACGGTGAACGAGGTGTCGGTCACCACCCTCGGCGAGGTCGCTGAAGCCGGTCAGGCGCTGGTCACCGTGGTGCCTGAAGGCGAGGCCCTTGTCGTCGAGGCCTTCATTCTCAACCGGGACGTGGGCTTCGTGCGTCGAGGCGCACGTACAGTTGTCAAATTAGAAGCGTATCCATTCACGCGGTACGGGAGTCTGGAGGGCGTGGTGGAGCATATTTCTCCCGATGCGATTGTAGACGAACAGCGCGGATTGGTGTTCCCTGCACGCATACGTTTAACCCGATCCACGTTGGGGTTGAGTGCGGGGGAGGGTGCGATCTTGTCACCAGGCATGTCCGCGACGGTGGAAATCGTCACCGGCCGACGCCGCGTCATCGACTTCCTCTGGTCCCCCGTGGCGAAGGCCGTGGGCACGGCGGGGAGGGAGCGGTGATCCGTTGTGCGGTGAGCCTGCTGGCCGTGGTGGTGCTGACGGGATGTCAGACGGTTTCGCCATCCGGATCGGTCATCAGCGCGAACCTTGAGCCGGTAAGGCGGGCAGTGGCGGAGAATCCTTCCGATCTGCGGGCGTCGGCTCTCGCTGGCGACGCGACCGCAGCCTACGCTCTCTCGATCATTTTTGCGGAAGGGCTTCGGGGGGAAGCGCCAGACGCCGCCGAGTCTTCGCATTGGCGAACCCGGGCCTTCCAGGTCCGGACGAGTTCCCGCGTTGGTGTCTACTCGCCAGGCGTCAACGGTCGGCCGGGCCGGACGAATGTCGTGGATCTCCCGCGTCCGGCCATCACCCCCTTCCAGCAGGGTGTCGTCGATCAATGCGTCGACTACCTGGCGGGGCGTGGCGGAGAGGCGAAACGGTGCGGAAGCCCCGAAGATGCGCAGCGTCTTCAGGCTGGCTGGGGAAGATCAGGCCGATGACGCAGCATCGCAGGACTGTCCTGTCAGCTTCGAAAATCCGTCGGTCGGTCCTCGCGGCGGTGTCTATGTCGGTTGTAGGGGCTGGAGGGTGCGCAGCTGCTCCATCTGTACAGTCTCGCGCCCCAGTTGCCGCAGACCCCCGTCTGTTTGAAATCCCTGTCGACAGTCAGGCCATAACCGCCCAGGCGTGCAATCTTTCGTCTTTCCGGGTGACTGGCGGGGCTCCTGAGCTCTTGCCGGGGTCGGGCCTGACCATGGCGGAATATGTCTCACGACTGTTCCTCACGACCTGCGAGGCCGGGGTCATGCCCGTATCGCATGGCCCCATCCTGATCGACATCCAGGTCGCCGGCGATATTCCGGCTTCGATCACTGTTGATGACGGTCGGACCCCGCGTGTGTTTACCAATGCGAACATGCCGTCGGGCCGCGTTGGCGTGGTCATCGTGGGGTTCCGGCCCGAGCGAGCTTCATTCCTGCTGAAATCCGTACTGGACTGGTTCGATCAACAGGGACCGGGCGTGCCTCACACCGCAAAGGGGCTTTTCGAGCTGTTTTGCGACAACTCGCCGATGATGATTCCCGAAATGCCGGACCCGGCCGAAGGGCCGGGACCCGTGTTTATGCTGATCGCGGCCGACAACGTTGGTGACACCGCCTTCAGCAGTGTCAGTCGGGTCGAATGGGCCTATGCGGCCCCGATCAGGGCGGCCGACGGAGTCGGCTGGTCGAACACTCGTGGGGGCTCGACGGGTTTGCTGCGTGTTCTGGAAAACGGGGATTACGAGGTTCAGCCCGTTTTTCTTGTTCAGGACATCACCAGCGCCCCCGCCGAGTGCCGGAACAACTATGACCTGTCGGCGTCGGGGCTGAATGACGCCGATCAGGCTGGCTTGCGGGCGCGTCTCGCTGCCAGCGATGCGAACATCGCCGGGTCGAACCCTGACGCCCGCACGCGCATCTGTTCTCGTTACAGAGTGATACAGCGTCCAACCCGCTTCGAGGGATCGGTCTCGGGAGGGCTAGGCTCCTTCGGCGACGGGACCAGCTTCGCCTTGCTTATGCAGGTGGGAAACGGCGCGACGCCGTCCGAACACACCCAGATGACGACCAGCATGTTCTGGGGCCCCCGAGATGTGTCCTGGAACACCTGTAACCGTGCCGTAAGGCGACAAATAAGGGGAGGCCGCGATGCCGGATGACAACAGGTTGTTCCGACGCTTGACCGTCGGTCTGGGTTATGACGCGACGATAGCGGGTCAGCTTCGCAACAGCCCGACCCGTTCGGTGACCCTGTCGAACGCAACTCTGCGGGACGCCTATAATCGATTATTCAATATCGGCACGCTGCCCGGCGGAAGCGGGCATCCGTCGGGAGTAGGCAACTACGCGCTCAGATTTTTCGATGAGTATGCCCCTGGACGGAACATCGAGACCTTCATCTATCAGGGTGTAAACGGGGCCACGGTCAGCATCACCTCCGTCAGCGATGCGACAGGAAATCACTATTCCTTGAGCGTCGACGGGATTGACTCCGGCAATGGTGAATTCTGGCCCGATCTGACCGATATCACCTCGCAGCAAGTGGGACTGCGGAGCCGCCAGTTACAAGATATCACTTCCGCCATGCAGGCCTATTTCGGGGCAGGCTATCAGTCCGTCGTCTTCGATCAGGTCGTCGGCCATTCCCACGGCGCCGCTGTCGTTCTCGATTTCGCGGCGACGCACGTCAATCAGGTCGCGGGCATCGAGGTCTACGATCCTCAGGGGATTTCCTTCCTGTCGAGCCTCAGCTCGATCCGGGCCGCCGGCATTCCCTTCTTCGGTCAGGCGACGACCGGCGACTTCCTCACCAACGGTCTTCTGGCGGGAGGACAGTACGGCGCCAACGCCATGGCCCTGGCGACGCTCGGCGTCGGGCAGATATCTCGACTGTTCCTGGATTTTCCGGGGTCGATCGAGCTGCTGGATGATTTCACTCCGATGTCGCAGTTCGGGAAGTCGGCCTTTTACACCCACACCTGGGACTCGCTGATCACAGAGCTGATCGCCAAATACGGTCTCGGTTCCGACCCGGCCGCGTGGCAACTGCCGCTTTGGGCCGACAATCAGGCCGCCTTTTTCCGAAACGATCTCGATACGCCCATTCTCGGGCCGACCGGTCGACCCCGTCGCCCCGCGTTTGACGAAATGGGTGCCCGCGCCAACGCGGCGATCGTCAGATTTGCTCAGGATAGTCTTCGAGGGCACAATCTGAGACCCGGGACCCGGGTAACGCAGGACCTCGGCGGCGGCGTTTACAACATTCGTTACCAGTTCAACAGCACGACCAATCCCAACATTTTTGTCAGCGTTGAGACACGCTTGACGATGAAGCGACCACTGACTCTCGCCGAGCATAACCTCTTGGTCGATCGGGGGATTTCCTGGGCGTACGGTTCAGGCCTCGTAATGGACAATGCGCAGGTAAGCACTCAGGTTCACGGAGCGACGAACCTTACCGCGACAACTGTTTCGAACCTGGACGGCACTTCCTCGATGACGGTGAACGTCGGCGGCCCGAATGGCCAGACCGCCGCGACCTTCGTGTTTACCGACGACCCCCAGACCGGCGAGACGACGATGACATCGGCGCTCGGGGTCACTCCCGCCCAGCTTGGCGCCACCTTCCTTCGCAATCTGGGGCCGACGATCGCCGATCTTCTGGTCCCGGACAGCCGGGTCGGCAATTTCGTGGCCAATGTCGTGATTTCGGGCGTTCTCGACCGTGTTGCGACCAGCCTCACCCAAGCGCCGCGGTCTGCGAACTTGGCGGATGTTTCCGAGCGCGCCGTTGGAGAAACCGCCCAGACCTGGGGCGGCACCTTCCGCTCTGCGCTGACGGATCAGGTGGTTGGCGCCGCCAGCAGCTATCTCGCCCTCGAGCTGGGAGAGGCGCTGGGCCTTCGGGGGTTTGGAGCAGAGCTCTTCGGGCAAGTGTCCGGCTCTGTCTTCAGTGAAGTCTTCAGCTCCGCCCTGATCGACTCTCGCAACATTTTCGCGGGCGTCGACATCGGGCAGATTTTTGATGCCGGAAACTGGACCAGCGCCGCCACAGCGCCGACGCTGTGGCAAACCACCATCGGATCGTTCTTCGGTTCTCAGCTGGCGTCACGTCTGGTTGCTCCGCAAACCCAGGCGGGAGCGGTCCTGGCCTCCCTTGGCTCCTCGTTCGGGTCGTTGGTCATGTCGTCGGCCCTGACCGGGATCACGGGACTGGGTTCGATCGGGACGGCGCTGACCGGGATCGGCTCGGCCTTCTCGGCGCTGGGGACCTTCGGAAATTTCCTTGCGCCCGGAATCGGATCGTTCGTCGGCTATGTGCTCGGGGCGCTGATCGGCAACCTGTTCGGCCGCAAGAAGCCGAGGACGCCGACGGCCTCCGGCGAAACCTATCTGAACAGCAGCAGCGGCATTTTCGTCCTTGGGGCGGTCACCGCCGCCAACGGGGGTGATCTCAATCTGGCCCGTTACATGGCGACTTCTGCCCGGGACGTGCTCAACCAGTTCGGCGCGAGCTACGGCGAAGGCGGCAGATCGATCTTTGTTGACGGTGGCGCACCCGTCCAGAAATACGGGCACACCGGCTCGCAGATCTGGGCGGAAATCAACGGCGTTCGGAAGAACTATTCCAGCGCGAACGACGCCGTCGACTACACCGTCATGAGCGTGGTCAAATCCAGCTACATCGTCGGTGGCGACATCTTCCTCAAACGGCTGATCAAGAACAGCAACGCGGACATTCTCTCGGAGTTTCTGGCCGACACCACGACGGTCGCTGACTACCGGACCTATGTTCTGAACAGCGACTTCATCAACGACCAGATCATCCGGGATCCGCATTCGACGTTTGCTGCGACGTGGACAATCACCGCCCTGCGCGCTGCCGAGCTGAAACTGGACGAGTGGTCGACATCCGACTTCAACGGCGGCCTTCAAGGATTCCTGCTGAGCATGGATCTGGAGCGCCACGACGTCTATTTCGAGGATGTGCAGGTCAGCGACGTGCTCGGGGGCATGACCCTGTCGGTCGACAAGAAGACTGATCCGGGCGGGGTCTTCTCCATCCTGCGTCAAGCCATGGACGGTCCGGCCGGCAACGATCTGCTCAATCCCCGCTGGCAGCAGGGACTGGCCGGCTGGGGGATGGCGAACTGGAACGCGACCAACCCCTATTTCGGGGTCAACGTAAACTCGGACTGGTCTGGACACGGCAACGACGTCCTTTGGACCCATATGCAGGGACCCACGGGTTCGGGCGTCAACGACATCTGGTCCGAGATGATCGACAGCCAGGCCGGGGCGACCTACGAGTTCAGCGTCATGGCGGCCCAGCATCGTGGTCTGGCGCGGCTGGAGGTCCAGTTCCTTGACGCCAATGGCAACCAGGTCGGCTGGGTGGAAATCCCGGGCGGCGGCCGTGAAGGCGGCGGCAACTACGGCGATCTGGCCAATTTCGACCTGATTTCGGGAACCGCCGTGGCCCCGCCCGGCACGGTCTATCGGCGGATGGCCATGCGCCTGTGGTCGATCGGGCAGGACAATCCCTACGCCTTCTTCACCCAGCCGAGCACCCGGCAGGTCGGCGGCCCGGCGCTCGACTGGTCCGAAAGCGGTAACGCCGTGCGCATCGATGACCTGTCCAAGATCGGTTATGTGCAACTGACCGACGGCAATACCTCGGGTAACGACTTCCTCGACTTCTCGAACCGGACCTCGGCGGTGGGCTGGAGCGACTGGAGCCAAACGACGGAGTACCAGACCTCCTACGACCAGTACGGCTGGGAGTATCAGGAACAGATCACGGTGACTCACTCCGGCGGCGACGACATCGTCGTCGGCAGCCGGTTCGGCGACTACCTCGCGGGCGCCGACGGCTGGGACTGGATCGACGGCGGAGAGGGCGACGACACCATCGAAGGCGGCGAGGGCAATGACGTCCTGCTGGGCGGCGGCGGCCGCGATCGTCTCGTGGGCGGCGCCGGCGACGACTATCTCGTCAGCGGCGCGGGCGATGACCATCCCTGGGGCGGCATCCCGGGAGCCGGCATGTGGGGCGGCGAGGGCAACGACATCATCGTTTTCAACGGCGGCATCGACGGCGGCTTCGGCGAGAACGGCGACGACATCTTCCTGATGGAGCAGGACACCTACATCCCGGGGCTCGAGGCCAGCGGAAACTACGACGGCAACTACATGGACTATGTCGACGCCGGCGCGGGGTCCGACACCGTCTCCTACGAGCGCTACACGACACCCATTCAGCGCAATCCCGACGCTAACTTCTGGCCCTGGGCGACGAACACCCTGGCCATGCCCGCGGGCGGCATCAATGGCGTTATTGTCTATCTGGGCAACCACCCGTCGTCCTGGAACAACGGTGACGCCTACTGGTCTGACGCCAAATACATCATGGGCGACTGGATCAAGGGCGTGGAGAACGTCACTGGGTCGAAGTTCAACGACTATATCTGGGGCGATGTGGGCGACAACGTCCTGAAGGGTGGCGACGGCGACGACTTCCTGGACGGCAACTACGGCAACGACGTCTTCGAGGGCGGGGCCGGGGCCGACTACATGTTCGCGCCGGGCGAGGGGACGCTGTCCTACGAAGGGTCCAACGCCGGGGTCTATGTCAATATGACCACCGGGGAAGCCTATGGCGGCCATGCGACGGGCGACCGCTGGCAGGCGATGGACCACCTCAGAGGTTCGCGGTTCGCCGACGACCTGAAGGGCGACGCCGGATCGAACCGCATTACCGCCCTTGGCGGCGACGACTGGATCGTCGCGACCGTCGGCGGCGACATCTATGACGGTGGCGAGGGCGTCGACACCGCCGACTATTCGGAAGGTTTCGCAACCGGGACATCGACATACGAAGTCTGGGTCGATGACGGCTACTGGGAGTACGACTGGTGGCTCCAGCAGAACGTCTGGGTGCCGAACGGCGGCCACTACGAGACCGTCACGACAACCCGGGCGGGCCTCAGCGTCTCGGGCGGATACGTCGAGTGGCGGGCGGCGGACGGTACGACCGGCACGCACAGCCTGATCGGCATAGAGCATGTCATCGGGACCGCCGGCGACGATTTCATCGGCATGGGATCAGGCGATGAGTACCTCACCGGTGGTGCGGGCAATGACACCCTGTCCGGCGGATCGGGCTCCGACACCTACTATTTCTCGCGCGGAGACGGGTTCGACCAGATGGTCGAGGACAATTCGGGCTCGAACGTCCTGTCGTTCGGGGCGGACATCAAGGTCGGCGATCTCGGCTTCGGCTGGCAGAGCCATGCGACCGGGGTGTTCGAAATCTTCCTGCTGAACTCGCCCACCGGTGATCGGGTGCGGGTCCAGGGCAATGTCGTCGCCGTCGGCAACAACAAGCTCAAGACGATCGACTTCAACGGCGGCGGGCAGCTCGATGTGTCGGGCCTGACCCGGATGCGCGTTGGGGGCAACGGCGACGATACGGTCACCGGCGAGTCGGATCAGGTCGACCTGATTGCCGGCTATGCGGGCAATGACGTCATGCGGGGCACCAACCAGAGTTGGGAATCCACCGGCAACGTCTTCATCGGCGGCGGCGGCGCGGACTATATGGTTGGTTCAGTCGGTGACGATCAGTACGCTTTCGATATCGGCGACAGCTACGACACCGTCGTGGACAGCGGCGGCGAGGATACGCTCGTCTTTGGCTCGACCGTCTCGGCGGATGGCGTTCGCGTTGAGGTTCAGGGCGGCGATCTGGTCGTGTTCTACAACCCTCTGGACTCGAACGACCATGTGCGGATCAGCGGCGGCGGCTACCGGATCCATAACGTCTACAGCGGCGAATACACGTTCAACACGATTGAATACATCAATGCTGGCGGCACCTGGATGGATATCCGCAAGCTCAACATCGCCTGGACGGACGTCGAGGACTACAGCGGCGGCTGGTATCCGATCGTGCTCGATCTGGCCGGAGATGGCCTCAGCCTGACCTCCATCGACGACTCGATGGTGGTGTCCAGACTCGACAGCGGCCAACTCGCGCGGGTGAGCTGGGTCGGGCCGACCGACGGCATCCTGGCGTTTGACCGGAACGGTGACGGCGCCATCAACCAGCTGTCCGAAATCTCCTTCGTCGGAGACAAGGAGGGCGCGAAGACGGACCTCGAAGGGCTCCAGGCCTGGGACACCAATGGCGACGGCAAGCTCTCCGCACTGGATGCGGGATGGAGCAAACTGAGGATTTGGGTCGATCGCAACCAGAACGGCCGCTCGACGGCCAGCGAACTGCAGACGCTGGACGAGATCGGGATAACCGAACTGAATCTGGCCGGCCGTGCGACGGGCTATACGGCGGATCTTGGACGCGACAGCTTCGTTCACAGCACGCTCGACTTCACCTGGTCGGACGGGACGGTCGGAACCGGTTACGATGTGGTTCTGATGCGACGTCTGATCGCCGAGAGCGGTCTTACCCGAGAGCAGATTCTTGCGGCCTGGGGAACGCCCGGGGCTGGGGGGGAACTGGGACGGCTGTTGAACGACCCTCTCGACGAGGCGGTCAACTCGCGGTCTGTCGGCAGCAATCTTACGCCTGCCGCCGTGGACGCCAGCTCTGGACGCAAAATGGCGGCCATTGCCAGCGAAGACTCCTCCGATAGCGAGACCACGATCAACGATGTGATCGCGCCGATCGATGTCAGGGCGACCCTGGCGGATATCCTCGCCCGCGCCCAGGTGGACTTCAGCGATCACGACGACCTGTACGAGGAAGACGAGGCGCGCTGGACCAATGTCCTTTCGGGACGCCGCGGCGTGTCGGACGGCTATGTCGAGACAGATGCCGGCGTTCTGCCGTCGGCCAGTCTGGCGACGACGGTGCGGGGCGCCTTCGGGCGCGCCTTCGGTGCGCCGGAGATTTCTCTGGAGCAGGACGCTTCAGGGCCCGTGGATACGCCTGCTGCAGGGCAGGCGGGCCTTCCGGCAACGGCAAGACCGGGCGCTGCTTCTGGCGTCGGTGGTCTGACGGATTCTGGCGGGTACGCGTCGTTCGCATCCGACTACTCGGATCTGGACGCCGCAGCGTCACTGCTGAGCGGCGAGGGGGCGATGTCGACGGCGCTCGATGTTGCGCCTGTCACCCTTGCGAGCGCTGACACCGGATCCGCCTGGTGGCGAACGGCGGACATGCCAGGTTTGACCCAGATCAGTGAGGGCATTGTTTCTGTATCCGAGGGCGTCGAGACGCCTTCGGTCGATGGAGGCCTGCACGCGTCCCGGTCGATCTCCAGTGATCGTCAGAAGTTGCTCCAGGCCTTGTCCGGCTTCAGTCGGGACAAGGGGGCGTCGGCCGCGGTCTGGAACCGGGGAGATGATCTCTCGGGGACTGGCGGGCTTCTGTCTGCCAGCAAGCCGTTGCCCATTGCGAGGTCTGGTGATCAAAGGCTCCTCGCATGACCGAAATCTCCGCCAATGAGTTGCCGATGACGCCGCAGAACATTCCGCCTTCGCCCGCGCCCAAAACGGTCGCCCAGATGTTGGGGGAGATTGTCTGGCTGATGTCGCAGTCGCCCGTTCACAAGCAGCTGTTCATCGGCGATCTCGAATGGTTCGCCATGCCGGCGATCCTGGTCGAGCAGTTCCGGATCTTCTACGGCCCGAACTCGCCGGCGGCGGTTGCGCTGTGGGCTATGGTTTCGGAAGAGACGGAACAGCGGCTTGAGGCCGGGGCGCACAAACTCCGCGCCGACGAGTGGCAGGGCGGCGACCGGCCGTGGCTCATCGAACTGATCGCACCGTTCGGCGCCCAGGACGAAATCCTCGCTGATCTCTCTCTCAATGTTTTCAACGGGCGGGCGTTTAAATTCCACGCCGCGACCCCGCAAGGCCAGCGCGAAGTCAAGACCTATGAGCCCGAAAGCTCTGCAATCAACTAGCGCGACGGCGGGGCTTTTTCTCGCCGCCTCTACTTTGGGCGCATGTGCGGTGCTGGCGCCTCCGGTCGATACGGTTTCGATGTTGCGCCCCATCGAGACCGCCGCCGTCAATGACGTCGCGCAGATCCGGCCTCGGGCGGAAGCCGGCGACGCCCAGGCGCAGCTTGCGCTTTGGGTCAGTCTTTCGCTGGGTCTGAATGGCGGTGAACGAACGCCGGCGGAGGCCGCCCTGTGGCGGTCGAGAGCCCTGGCCTCGCGAGGCTATACGCCGATCACCCAATACACCGCTGCGTTTGACGGCCAGCCCTCCCGGATCAACATCATCAACGTTCCTCGCTACGGAGCGCCGCCCGTGCAGGTCGAATTGATTGAGCGATGTCTTGCCTGGCTCGATGGCCTTGCGCCGGATACGAGCCTGTGTGGAGAAGGTGAATACGGCCAAAGGCTGCGGGCGCTGTGGACCCGTTAGACGATGCCCGATCAAGGGCACGGGGCCTGATCTCCAGGCGATGAGGTGGCTGCCGCGAAACCCCGCCTCCAGGACAGTTCCGCCCGCTGGCGCGCCGAGCTTATCGGCCAGATGTCAGACATCGGCATGTCTATGAAGTCCGCTCCTGGCGCATTTCGCCCTGCACCGGGCTTGTGATGAGGGGAGGCTCACGATTCAGCCTCGATCACCAATCGCGTATGATCTGCGGTGCGTCGTCCAGTAGGGCGAGGTCGAGTTCAAGCTCGAGTCCTGGGCGAGGCATCCACATGCCGACCGTGAATCCCCCATAGGCGCGTACGGTCAGCACCGCCCGGCCCTCGCAGATCCGCGTCGATTGCTCGGGCGACGAGAAGGTGCTGTGCAGGAAGAACAGGACCCGATCGCCGTCCTTCCACGCCGCGCGCGGGCTGGCTGACAGGGTCAGTTCGATCTCAACCCATTCTCTGTCGATCTCGCGGAACGCGGCGCCCAGTCGGAAACCGTCGCGTTCGGACAGACCGCCGAAGCGGCCTTTGTTGGAATCGTCCAGGACAGTGATCGGCCGCCGGGTGAAGGGCGGGGCTAAGCGGACCTTGCGCTGTTCGAGCGCGGAGCTCACCCCCGGTATCCGCGGTATCCGCGGTATCCGCGGCGCCCGGGGTGGGGCGGGCTCGGAGGCTGGTGTCGCCCAAGTCTCGGCTGATTGGCGCTCGGATGCGACCTCCTTGCTCACTTGCATAACGAGCCGCTCCAACGGCTTCCGACAGAAAAGGAAGAGCGCCGCGTAGACCGCAATGCAGGACGCGATCTGCAAATAGAAGGCAGTGTGCGAGGGCATGAAGTTCACGAGCATGCTTTGTGTCTGGCTCGCGAACATCACTACAATCCCGAGCAGGCCCGCCAGCGCCACTGCCAAAAGTTCGGAAAAATTCCAGTCTCGTCTACGGATGTCGAGGTCCGACCGTCGTTGCGACCATGCGTCCCGGGGCGTCGCGATCCCTCCCGACTTCGCCGCAGCCACCCGCCCCACGACCCATGGGCCGGAGGCGAGGGAGTCCGGTACGGTCGCCGATTCCGCGCGTTCATCGCCCGGGAATCCGATGTGGCGTTCCTCGTCGGTCAGCCAACTTGCGGCGGCCAGGAGCATTGGAAGCGCGGCGATCGGCGGGACCGTCTCGCCCGTCAACCTCCTGCGGCACAAGGCGACATCGGGGACGCCCGCCATGTCCTCGCCGAGGCTGTCGAGGAGGTGGCCCGCGCGCTCCCGCCAACGGATCTCGAACTCGGCCTGGTCCGCCTCGTCGTCCGGCCACGGGTCGTCGAAGGCGGCCGATCGCGATTGCCCGAGAGCGGACAAGATGGTCGTCGCGGCGTAGAGCTTCAAAAGCGGGTCGCCTCCCTCGTCGGCCACCCGCGCGAGGGTGGGTTCGTTGAGGTTGTCTCTGGGGCCGGCCAACGCGTCCAGGAGCGTCTCGGCGACCCGGACATCGGATTCCCTCGGCGGCCTTACCTGGTTCTGAGGCGCGCTGATGATCACCGTCCGCGCAGGGTCCGCTCCCTTGCGTGTCTCGAGGCCATAGCGGCCCTCCTCCTGTACGAGGACCTGGGCGACGGTGCGTCGCAAGATGATGAAGGTCCTCCGTCCCTTGATGGCGGGCACGGTCTGATAGACGCTGGCGCCTTCCGCGGTCTCGAACCTGAGGCGGAACAGGCCAGGATCGACCGGATAGACGCGGACCGCCCAGGCGGCGCCGGTCTCGGGATTGGCGCCCGCCTCTTCACGCGCGGCCGACACCGCGGCTGTCCGGACCTCTTCACGCACTTCCGAGACCGCGACATCGTCGGAACGCATCGCGACACGGCGGCTGTCGAAAAGCTTCAATCCCCTGGACATCAAACCCCGCGCCCGCGGATCGAGGCTCTGCTCGAGGATCACGATCGTGGCGTCGCGGCTCGGTTTGTGGGTGCGGGGGCCAGACGCCTTGAGTCCCAGACTGCCGACGGCCTCGCGGTCCTCGGGGTAGGGCACGCGGACGGACGATCCTGGCTTGATCAGGGGTACGATCGTCTCGCGGGTCTCGCTCACTGAGGACCAGCGGACCACATATAAACCCAACGGCAAGCGCAAGCTCAACCGCTCGGCTCCACGCGCGATGGGCTCATAGCGGCCGGTGAGGATCTGGATTTCGAACCCCGGAGGTGAGGTCACCAGAAGGCGCGGTTCCCGGGTCTTCCTGGCCGATAAGGTGTCGGGTGCATCGCGGGATGGCGGCTCAGAGCTCGACATGACTGTCCCCGGGTCCGAAATGGGGAAATGCCTTCCCGCCCGGCAGACCCACCGGCTTCAACATATAGACCCCACCCGTCGGGACGCTCAGTCTCGTCGGCTGCGCCGTCGACACGATGGGTGGGCCCACCGGATTGAAGCTGTTGTCCATCAGATCGACGACCGTGCCTGGAGGAACGGTCCTGAAGGTGATGACGACGCCCGCCGTGAGGATCGCGGCGGGGCCTGAGACCACGATCAGCGGCGGGTTCGTATTCGGCGGGACGCAACCGAACTGAGGCTCCTGGCTCCGGCCACGACCCAGTAGCTCAGGAACGCGTTTCTCTACCTCGAGACCGAGGTCGCGGAATGTCAGAACATCATTCGCGTCGCGAAACGTCCGCAGCTTGTCCGTCAGGGCGTGCGTGAACGCCCCGCGTTTCGGGTCGTCCTGGGGAACTTCATACGACGTCCCGTTGGGCGCCGCCGCGCGGCCTACGCCGGTCAGGCTCCGCTTCTTGGCGACGCCGAACATCCGGGGGATCGGCATGTCGCCGGGGATGAGCGTCCTGCAGCAGTCGAGGAACATCAGGACCTGGGCGAATCCTTTGGACTGGAGCGCCCTGTTCATCTCGTCGCACGGAACGAACCCGGTGCCATTCGCGTAATCGCCGGCCAGGAAGCAGGTCTCGGTCACCGTATCGTCGGTGATCTCCACACCATGACCCGCCAGAAAGACAAAGCACCGGTTGACCTTCTTGTTCAGAAAACCTTCTGACGCCTCGCCCTGCAGAAAGCTGACGAGATTGATGAAGTCTCCGCTCGTGGGAGCCTTGCCCATGTCCGGAGGTGCGCTCCTCCTGCCGTTCGGGGGGAGTGGCCAGGGCGTCGGCGCCTCGAGGTAGGCCTCCAGGAGGGGACCGATCGCCCGGGCAGGCGGCGCGGGATAGGTCCAGAAGAACAGTCTGGCCGGCTCCACGCCGCCGCCGTTTGGGGCGAGCGCCCATTCGGCGAAATCGGCCGCGTCCGCGACCGCCCCGAAGAGATCGTTGAGCTCTGCCTGAGGCGGATGTCGATCGATGCCGACGATGATCGCCCAAGGCGTCATCCGATCAGGAACGCAATGGCGCTCTCCAGGGTGTCCGGGTCCTGGTCGAAGCCGCCGTGGCTGACCGCCTGGCTGCTGGCGCCCACACCGCCGCTCGATGTCGCATAGACGATGCCGTTCTCGGGGGCGGCGAAGAACCTGGTGATGGCGCCGATGGCCGCGATCTGGTCAGGGTCCTTGAGCCAGGAGATGTCAGCCCCAAGGAAGCGCTGCATTCCGACGAGTGGCGCATCTACGAAGGCTTCGCCTTTCAGTTCCTCGAACGCGCCGCTGACGAGGTAGAGGAGCGACGACGGATAGAGGAAGGGGAGCTTCTTGCCGAGGAGCACATCGGCGCGCTCGAGGTGGTCCCGCATGGTGAACATGCGCAGCCCGATGATGCGGCCGGCGGCGTGTTCGATCGCCTTCGCGAAGAGGTCGGTCCTGACGGCAGGCGCCAGTATTGCCAGCTTCACGGTTCGCGGTCCGTCTGGATCCAGGCGCAGGAGCAGTTCCGAGGCCCAGATCGACCCCGCGCTATGCGTCGTGATCATCACCTTTGACGCCGCCTCAATTGCCGGCAGCAACACCGCACCGAGGTTGTCGACCTTGAAGTGGTCGGCGGCGTCACGGTTCATCATCCCCCAGACCGCCGCGCCGATGACGTCGCCGTAGAGTTCGCGGACGAGTTCTTCCACGATCGTGGCGTAAAAACCGTGGTCCCGCCGCGAGCGGAACCGGCCGATTACGCGGAGCACGATCTTTCCGGCGTGCTCAAGGAGGAAGCTCGCGATCTGAAATCCCGTGAAGAGCGCGCGTCCAGGGGCATCAGCAGGGGTCGCTTGCCGGAGTTCGGCCTGGACCGCCGGGTTTAGCCGCTGCAGGATCGGATCACCTTTGGTCGCGTCCCCACGACGCGACAGGCTGCGCCCGAGCGTGGGCTCGAACGTGAGAGATGCAGCGATGTCGTCGGCGACCTTGCTGAAGGCGATGTCCGATTCAAGCAGACCCATGAACTGGCTCGCGAGCTGGCCGTCTGTACCGCCCAGGATCTCGGGCCCACGGCCCGAGGCCGTCGCCATCTCCAACCGCTCATCGATATCGGCGAACGGATCGCCATACCCGTCGGACTCAAGGCGATCAGCGATGGCGGTCGGCGTCAATTCCATATCGAGGTAGGCCGACCGCCCCTCCTTGCCCGGCAATCCCAGCCGGCTTGCCGCGAAATCCAGCAGCTTGCGAAGGAGGGTCCGGTAGAGGCGATCGTTCTTGAACAGGTCCGTCCAGTTGGTCTGAACAGTTTCGAGACCTCCCGTCCGCCAGACGACATAGACCTGCTCCCAGTCGGCAGGCGCTTGGAAACCGCCAGGCTTCCCGCCACTGAGCCGTTCGGCGATCGCAAGTCCGGCCTTCAGGTCCACGAGACCGCCGTGGAGGTGGAGATGGAGCGGCGCGCCGCCTTTAAGACGGACGAGTAAAGCGTCGAGCTTCTCGCGATCATCGGCGTCCAATTCGCCGTTCTTCGTCTTCAGGATTGTTACTGGCATGCGCAGCCCCCCTCCGCTTAACGAGATATCTACCACCACAACAACCTCGGGGCGAGATTCAAATATCTGCGATCTGCAAGCGGGGGCGACGGGTGTGGATATCCTTGGCTCGCCAACCGGTCTCAGAAATCGAACCTTCGCTGATCCTCCAAAATCGATCTTCCCAGCCGTCATCGACGTCGAAGTCATTCGGGCAGGAGAAGTTACGGTTCGGGTCGACCGACTGCTTTCGGCATTACGGAGGCCGATCTCACGGACCGATGCTCGACAGAGGCGACCCGGCCCGGAGACGGGAGATCGTCTCGACGGCTGCAGCTCTCACGAGATCGGCACGTCCGCCCGGTTGGAGGGCAGGGGGAAATGGCCTTCATTGGCCTCCGCCCGGCGAACGCGTTCCAGCGCCTGCTGGAAGCCCTTGCCTGTGCCGATTTCTGCCGCCTTGTCGAGAAGGGCGCGACCGGATTGCGGGTCCCCGCGCGCGGTCAGGATCCGGCCGATTTCGATCCTCAGCGAGGTCTTCTGCAGGCTGTGGCCGTAACGGCTGGCGATTGTCAGGGCGTCGGCCGCATAGCGCAGCGCCGTATCATAGTCGCCGCTCAGCCGCATGTGGCGGGCCAGGCTGGCGCTCGCTTCGATCCGGGCGCGATAGCAGTCAGAGAGCGTCGAGTAGCGCAAGGCGCGTTTGACGTCCTCCAGCGCCATGCGACGGACGTTCGGGTCAGCATTGACGCTGTGATTAATGTCGGCGCGAACGATCCTGCAGCGATGGAGGATGTCCATCTGTTTGGCGGACTGGGCCGCCGCAATGCCGTACTCGATGTGTTTTCGGGCTGAATCCTTGTCGCCGATAAAGCTCTGCAAACTCGCATAATGTCTCTGGAAGTGGGCGTAGGCCCGCTGTTCGCCGAGCCGGCGCAGGATTTCCTTGGCGCTGACATAGTAATCTCGCGCTTCGTGGTAGCGCCCCCGGACGTGGGCGATCAGGCCACGATAGCCGGTCGCCATGGCCGTCACGAGGATTTCCTCACGGGAGTGGGCGAAATCTCCCCGTGTCGCCGGGGTGATGTCGTCGCGGAACATCGCCTTGATGGTGTCGACCCGATGTCCATCGGGCGCCGCGGCGGCGTGATTGCGCCAGGGCGGAGCGTTTACAGTCGCCTCGATCTGATCAAGGAGCCTTTCCGCCGGCTTCAGGGCGCCACGCTCAATCAGGGTGGCCACGACATTCAGCGAAATCCGCCGCCAGTTATGGCCATGGTAGCCCGGCTCGATCACCCTGTTGGCGAGTTTGGCCGCGCTGAAGGCGCGGCGCGCATCAAACAGGTGCCCCTGGGCCAGGGCGACGACGCCACGTTCATTCTGAAGCCAGACCAGGTCGTCCACATAGAAGGGCTCGGGGCCCATGTGGTTTCGGGCGACAGGATCGTCTCTTGCATCATCCACCTGGTGGGTGCTGGCGGCGTCGTCGTCCTTCTCAGGAATGCTCGTCAGCTGCCGAACGATCTTGCGCGCCGCCGCGATCGCGCCAAAGCCCTGGATGATGCGATCCAGCCTCTGGGCATGCTCGGTCAGGGCGCCGTCGCGCTCCGAAGTCGCGAGGCGATCGTCCCGGTCGAACTTGAGCAGGGTGCTTGTCGAATAATAGCCCCGTACCAGCGAGAGGGCGGCGCGCAGACAAGCCGAGGCAATTCGGCTGCTTCTGGCGTTCAGCGAAAGGCGCGCTGTTTCCGCGTCACCCGGATGGAGATCCAGGGGCAAGAGGCTATCGGCAGGAATCGACGCCAACTGCGCCTCAGTCAGGACCGGCTTGTCGCTGGCGTTCTGGTACCTGTGCACGTCGTGCCAGCCGCCGACCAGATCGTCGACAAGAGCACCAAGCTCGTCATGGAAAGCCGGCTCAGGCGAGTAGTTGTCGCTCGGCTCGCTCATGAACAGCGACATGTTGAAGGTCGTCGCCAGCTTGGCGTCATTGATCGGAACGCCATGACGATCCCTGAGATAAAGCGCGAGGGATCGATGCAGGCCGTAACGGACGTGCAGCGGGTCTGTGGCCTCTTCAAGCGGCGTGTCTTCAGTCCGTCTGTTGTCGGGACCCGGTTCGTCGTGGCGTTCGAAGGCGATGACGAGGCCCAGGGTCTGCAACTGCGCCATGACCTCGGCGAGGTTGGATTTGACCTCGGCGTCCGTGGCGACATCCGTGCCTTCCTCTGTCTCCGCAAGGATCGCCCGGACCTTGGGCGCGAAGAGAAGAACAGCCGCCTCGATCGGAGCGCCGATGAAGCACATGGTGCGCAGGACCTCGAAGGCCACAGGACAATCGATCTTCAGGGCGCGCAGGAGAGACGGCTCAAGATAGGCGTCAAAGAAGGCGCGTGTGACGTCTTCGGGATTGTAGCGGGAGGCCTCACGGATCCGCAGGGCGGCTGATTCCGAAATGTCCCGGTCCTCGGCGAGGAAGGGCCGGCCCGTCGTCGATTTCGCCTTCGCGACAATTTTTTTCGTCTCTCGGGCGCGTTTTTCGAAGCATTGCGCAATCCAGTCCAGGTATTTGGACTTCAGAGGGTCCTTCTCCCGACCGGTGAGGATCTGCAGTCTCGTGCGCAGGATCGGCCGGGCTTTCGCCGGTTTGGGTTCAACCTCACGAACCGAGATCATCTGCAGGCTCGATCCCAGGGCCTCGCAGTAGGGGCGCAGCCGCTCCGTGCCCAGAAGAAGGAATTGAACCTTCCCGTTGGCCATCGCACAGCGGAGCATGTGGTCAAGCTCCGCGCTGAGCGGCGTGCCGTCAAAACCGAAGAAGCGGTCCGCGCCATTGATGACGATCAGGGTCGGGCGTTCGGTCTGGAATAGATCCTTGTTTGCGAACAGCCGCTCACGGCAGAAGTCGCCTTTCAGCGTCTTGTTGTGGCGCTGGGCCAGAAAGTTGGCGATGCCGAACAGAAGCGCGTCGCTGTCATAGCTGAACCCGGCGTTGATCAGGAGCCGATCCCCGGGGGCGGTTTCCCGGATGGTCATCCGGTCGATCTTCACCTCTCTCGCGCTGGCCTGGATGAGGTGTTCGCCCAGTTCTCCGCGACCAAACCCGGCGCGCGCGGCGGCGAAGATCACATCTTCAACCACGGATCCGCCGTCATGCTGCAGTCGCAGCAGTTCGGCATCGGACTGACGGCCGTGGGCCAGTTTGATCAGGCCCAGAGCCCCCCACATGCGAAACCCGTGATCCCGGCCCTGGGTGCGGGAAAAGCGGCGGTCGATGCGCCGCCAGCGATCAGGCGCCGGCCCATTGTCATTAATGCGCGCTACCAGCGCCGGCAGTTTGCGCAGCGTTCTGACGAGCGCCTCCTCCTCGGCCTTTGCCAGCGCGGCCGGGCTCGCTTCAGCCTTCTGATGGGGAAGCGCTTTCAGGTCCGCCGCGATCTTTCGCAGACGCTTGATGAATTTCGCCTGGTCTTCGGTCTCGGCTGTGTGTCCGAGCAGATCCCGGATCGAAGGTTCGATCCGGCCCAACTCCGTGGCCACCGACCTGCAAAGCGCCTCGACCGAACCTTGCGTCTTCAGGTGCGTGAGAGGCCCGTCGGGCGAGCAGACGACGTCCAGGTCCTCTTCGAAGAGGACGTGGATGCCGAGCCGGCGGCGGAAATCCAGCCGGCGATCCTTCATGAACTGGTCCCTGTTCTCCGGGCTCACCCGGGTGGTGTTCCAGACCAGAAACATCGGCGCAGGACGCCGCACCGGCGCATTGCTGACGAAATACTGCAGGGTCTGGTTCAGTTCGGTTTCGGTCATGCCGATACCGACGAACAGGATCGGATTGCCGCCAAACAGGACGCGCAGGCTGTGATCAAAGGGATCGCGATAGAGATCATCGAGCCGGTAAAGCCGATCGTACTGCCGGATATTGGCGATCAGGGAATCCGGAACGTCGGCGCGTCCGTGCAGGTGAAGAATGTGAGAGCCTGTTTCCGACGAACCGACAGCGAACTCGAACAGGCGGTCGGGGCGTTCACGATCTACGATGTCGCTCTCGACCTGGATCCCGTTACCGAGGGTCCTGCTCAACCGATTGCGATAGGTTCGGTTGATCGGCTTGCCGCTTTCCGGGCTGCCCATGAACCGACAGACCGAGCTGGGGTCCTTTTCGACATCACGTTTGGCCGCATATACGGCGGCCGGGTTCGCGGCGACGGTCGAGGGGGGGAAGGGGGTTATGTCCGAGTTGGTCGCGCTCATCGGCCCTGAGCATCAGGGCACGCTCAATCTCCAGATCGTAATTGAGGGTCGCGAACCGCTTGACCCCAAGGCCTTCGATCAGCGGTCGGATCGCTGCAGGCTCGGCATGCGCCCGAAGCAATCTGGCGTGGTGGGTTCGTGACGCGAAGATCCGCGCCACGCTGTTCTCGAACCTTTCCAGGGCCGGGGTTTGATAGACCCGTTCGATGACGAGCCCGGCGCGCGTTCGGCGCATTCGCGCATCAAGGTCACGAAAGGCTTCGTGCAGCTTCCACATCGCGACACGTACGTCGATGTCCTTGAGCGTGCCCTTCTCCATATGCCCGGCGTCGTCGATAATTTTCCAGAGCGCGGCCTCTTCCCGACGTACGCGGCGGAAATCGGTAGGGCGGACTTTGGAGAAGCCGCGTTTGTCGCGGATCTCTTCCGCCAAGTTGCGCGCGATCACCGCATAGGCCTGGGTGAAATCCGACCACGACGGGTAGCCGAGGGCGCGCGTCGACATCGCGCCGGTGACCGCAACCAACCGTCCCGTATTCATCGCCTTGGCGAAGGCCCTGAGCGTGTCTTCGCGCAGTTTGCCGTTCTCGTAGTCCACCCGACTTCGCATCTCGCTCCCCAGCCCTTGGCTTCAGGATGATCAACCAGTGTTCTGCGTCAACCTTAACGTGCTCGTCAGGGGAATTCGGGCCGTCAGAGCCTGCTCTGTCTTCCCGGTCCTCCAGGGTTGCGCCAGGTTCGCGCGGACGGATCACGTTCTGGTTGACAGGGATGTCAGCTCAATAACGGTGGCTGCCCTTAGCCTTTTCGGCCAAGGGCACGAAATGGCGCCGTCAAAACCCAAGCGGACAGGGGGCGGCGCCTTGAGAGCCGATGGCGTTCGCGCCTAGCCGAGCGCGGAGGAGAGCGCCAGAACGCCGATCAAGAGTCAGGGAAGGCCGGCTGGGGAACAGGTCGATCTGACCGCTCCAATGACCGGTTAATCGCCATTTCGGGTGAATTCTCGAACATCATTGGTTCCCCGGCGGGGGTACTTAATGATTTCAAGAGGGGGACGATGGTGGGTGATGTAGGGTTCGAACCTACGACCCGCTGATTAAGAGTCGTTGATTTGGCCTTTTTCAGCGCTTTTCGCCAAGTGTCAAAACTGGTGAAAATGATATACGAATCAGATTGTTAGGTTGTTCTCCGCGCTTCATCGCTTTTCGCCCAGTTTCTGCATTTTGTGCCCCCGTTGTGCCCCAGCATGATCGGGGGCACACTGCTCTCACTGGAGGGAGCGCCGCGTGCCCAAACTCAGCGAGAACAATCTGACCGCACGTTCTGTCGCTGCTGCTCGCGCGGTAGGCGGTCGACGCAAGGAAATCTGGGATAGCCGTACGGGTCTGGGCCTCCGAGTGTCGCCGACCGGCGAGAAAACCTGGGTCGTCCGATATCGCACGCTGGATGGACGACAGCCTCGAATGACGCTTGGTCCTGCGGGCGAAGGGATCGGAGCGATGGATCTCAAGACGGCTCGCGACAAGGCGATTGCGATCCGGGGCGAAGCGCGAGACGGCGGCGATCCGGCAGGAGACCAGCGGCGTCAGGCGGCCGCCAAGAAGGCCGAACCCATCAAGACGGTTGATGATTTGGCCACGGCCTACTTCACGCAAACCGAGGACGGCCGCTACCGAGCAACACGCCGCCGCAAAAAGGCCGAGACCATTGTTGTTGAGAGGCGGCTCTGGAAGAGCCGTTTGAAGGCGGAACTCGGCTCGATAAATCTCGACAAGCTTCGGCGCCAGGATGTGAAGAGCCTCCTGCAGAACATCGCGGACGAGGCCCCGATCCAGTCCAATCGCGCCCTGGCTCTGGTGCGGGGAATGTTGAACTTCGCGGTTGCCATCGAGCGAATCCCCATCAACCCGATTGCGGGCCTCAAGGCCGTGTCGGAGGAGCGGCCACGCGAGCGCATCCTGAGCGATGTAGAGCTGAAGTTGCTCTGGAACGCCTTGGCTCGGCCCGTCGATCTCGTCCGCGAGACCGCCAAGGGGCCCGTCAAGCTCATGGTCAGTGACGCTGTCGCAATCGGTTTGAAACTGGCGATCGTCCTGCTGCAACGCAGGTCCGAAGTCGCGGGCATGCGTAAGGACGAACTCAGGCTGGATGAAGCGGTCTGGGTTATCGGATCCGCCCGGATGAAAGCGGGCCGCACCCACCTCGTTCCCCTGCCGTCGTCTGCTGTCGATCTGATCCGGGAAGCGATCGCCCTGCAGACGGATGGAAAGTCGCCCTTCGTGTTTCCAGCCCCGTGGCGCAAGCTGGCGGACAAACCGATTGAAGGCGGCGCGCTCAGCCATGCGTTGAGCGACATCTACGCGGCAATCGGGATTGAGGGCGCGACCCTTCACGATCTGCGTCGAACCGGTGCCGCCAACATGGCCTCCGAACGGCTGAAGGTGGCCCCGGTCGTGATTTCGCGTGTCCTGGGGCACACCCTGGACAGCGGGGGCGGGTCGATGGTGACGGCGCGGCACTACGCGATCTATGACTACGCCAGCGAGAAGCGCGCGGCCCTGACCGCGTGGGAAGCGCTCCTCTCCAAGATCGTGGAGTAACGCAAGAGGCGTCGTCTTGGGGGCGGCTGACAGCCCCGAGCCGCTGGCCCCTTTCCAACCGGCTCGGCAGGTCGTGGCCTATCGGACAGGCTAGCGGCCGCCTTCACGACCACCAGCGGCGCGCAGCAAATCTCCCAGCGGGCGTCCGTCAAGCCGGCATCGGGCGATTACCCTGTCGTAGACGATGACCCGGCCATTCCGGCCGCGGACTGCGACGCAATCGATACGGCGCCCCAGAGCGAGGCCGAGAAGGCGATCCCGAGCGGCGCGACCGCCGGGACTGTGCAGTTCCGGCGCATCGAAATCAGCCAGCCGGACCTCAATCCAACTGGACGCATTTGCGCTTTCACCGACGCAAAGCCCGTCCCCGTCGCCGACATAGCGAACCGCACCGGAAAAGGTCTGACCCGCGTGGGCGGGCAATCGACCTTCGCAGGGATCGGCGTGGGCGACCGCGGGGACGGCGAGGACAGAAAAGATGAGCCACCACTTCATGTGCTCAAGGTGAGCCGATCCGGCCTGATCGGGAAGCGTGGTCGGGAAGAAAGGAAGGGCAGCCGGGAATGCTCCGATTGGGAGCTCGCTGGAGACCGCCATGCGCCCGCTACCTGACCTCGAACCCGCGACCGCCGCAGCCGGGCGTTCACCCGACACGAGTTCCCTCGTGAACCTCGGCGACCGCGCCCTCCTGGCGCTTCTGCTCGGCCGCAGCATGCGACAGACATCCATCGGTGCCGTGGACGCCCTGTTTGTCCGGTTCGGCGACATCGCCGCCATCGCTTCCGCCGATGTGCCGGAACTGGCGCGCGCGAGCGGGCTTGGACCCGAGGCGCTGACCGACCTCAAGCTGCTCCGTGTCCTCAGCGAACGGCTGGTCCGCGCCGAGGCTTCGAGACGGCCGGTCATCACCAGCTGGACGGCCTTGCTCGCCTATGTTCGGGTCGCGTTGGCCGAGGAGCCCAGGGAGCAATTCCGAGCCCTGTTCCTCGACAAACGCAACCGGCTCTTGAGCGATGAACTGGTCGCCCACGGAACGATCGACCATGCCCCCGTCTATCCGCGCGAGGTCGTGAGGCGGGCGCTCGAGGTGTCTGCCGCATCCATCATCCTCGTCCACAATCACCCCTCGGGCGATCCCGAGCCGTCCCGCGCCGACATCGAGATGACGCGGGAGATCGTCGACGCCGCCAAGGTCTTCGACATCCAGGTTCATGATCATCTGATCGTCGGGAGGGACGGTACGGCCAGCCTGCGCACCCTGGGGCACTTCCGATGAGCCTGCGCCAGATCGTGGCGATCCTCGGCGGCGACCTCTATCAGAACGGCCTGCGCGCCAATGTGCCGGCGCCCGGCCATGGGAAGGCGGACCGTTCTGTCTCGCTGCTGCTCGATGGCGGCCGGGTCGTCATCCACACCTTCGGCGCGGCCGATTGGCGGGAGGTCCGCGACGACCTGCGGCGTCGCGGACTGGTCGATTCCGGCGGTCGGCTCTTGGGCGTCTCGGGCACGCCGGACCGGCCCGTCATAGACCACCCCCGACGGCGCGCGGTCGCGGGCGCGCTCTGGCGGGATGGGGTAGGGCCGGCGTGGACCGGCGTGGTCGCACGTCACCTGGCCGTGCGCAGCGTCGCCTGGCGAGAAGACCTCGACGACCTGCTCGAACATCCCCGCGCCCCTTTCTCGGTCTACCGTCCGGGGCGGCGCGCTGGACGCGCGATGATGACCGGGATCCGTTCGCCTTCAGGGGATCTGACGGCCGTCGAGCTCACCTATCTCGCGACCAACGGCCAAGGCGCATCGGGTCTGAGGGTTCCCCGTAAGACCGTGGGCCAGGTTCTGCCGGGATCGGCCGTTCGGCTACGTCCGGCGGCGGCGCGGATGCTGGTGGCCGAGGGCGTCGTCACCACCCTGTCCGCCATGGCCCGCTTCGACCTGCCGGGCTGGGCGCTCATGTCCGCCGGGAACCTCTCGCGGTGGCATGCACCCCACCAGGTTTCGACGGTTCTCATCGCCGGAGACCGGGGCGACGCGGGGGAGACCGCCGCGACGCGCCTGGCCAGGCGGCTCCAGCGGGATGGCGTGGAAGCGATCCTCGCCTTTCCGCCGCGCCCGTTCGGCGACTGGAACGAGGCCGCTCGAGACCATCAGAAAGCGGGAAAGGAAGGGCGCGGACGGGCGCCGTAAAGGCGGGGATGGACCTCGCCTCCGGCAGGAGAACCCTCATGTCCCGTTCAACCGCCGTCGCCGTCGTCGCCACCCCCTTCCAGGTCGCGTCGACCCGTAGCCGCCCGCTGGTCCCTCTCCGTGATCTCGACATCGCCCCGGAGAACCTTCGCTTCGGCGAGCCCCCCGACGATGACATTCCTCTGCTTGCCGAGACCCTGTTCGCCGCCGGTCAGCTGCAGCCCCTGACCGTTCGGCCCGGTCGAAAGAAGGAAGCCGCCAATATGGCGCTCGACGGCCGGCGGCGCTTGCTGGCGCTTCGTCTTCTGGTCGAACAGGGACGTATCGACGACAGCTTCCTCATCGACGTCTTCGTCGAGACGGATCCCGCCCGCCAGGCCGCGGCTGTCCTGCTCACCAACACGGCCGTGCCGTTCCATGTCGCCGACATCATCGCCGCGATCGGCCGGATGCTGAAAGGCAAGCTTGGCGTGCCCACAATCGCCAAGGCACTGGGATACGCGGAAATCGACATCAAACGTCTCGCGGCCCTTTCCGCCCTGCCGGATGTCGCGTTGCAGGCGCTGCGGCTCGGCCGGCTGAACCTGCGCCAGGCGCGCCTGCTCGCCCGGCTTTCCGACCCCGACGAGCAGGCGGAGCTGGCTCGGATGACCCTCGACGGTCATGGGTTCCAGGATTGGCGGGTGACCGAAAAGCTCGACGAGGCCCGTGTCACCGCGCGCGACCCCCGCTGCGGCCTCATCGGGCCGGAACGCTACGCCGAGGCCGGGGGGCGCACCGAGACCGATCTGTTCGGCGAGCTGCCGCCGGTGCTGCTGGACCCGGCCATTCTCACCGAGGTCTGGACCCGGCGTGCGCGAGAAATCGCCCTGATCTACGAGGCCGAGGGCCTGGCGGTCCACGTCACGGCGGGTCCCGAACCGGACCTGCCGGACGATCTGGAAGCCGCCGGTTACGTCTACGGCGGCATGCTTCCGGCCACGGAGATGGCGGACTACCGCGACAAGCGCGACGCCTTCAACGCCGCCGTCGATGGGGTCGAGGCGGTTCTGACGGAGACGACCGACGCGGAGGCGGTGGACGCCACGCTCGATGTGATGATCCGCTCCCGGCTGGCCATGGATCAGGCGGGATGGAACGGTCGCGCAGCCACGACCCTGGTCCTACGTCCTGCCGCACGCACCGGGATCGAAGTCCGGTGCTTCACGCCCGTGGAACCGGAAATCGAGGACGAGACCGACGATCAGGCGCCCGCCTCCGCGGGGGGCATCGCTGCCGCGCCCGTCTACCGGCCGCCCGAGGTCGATACGCCGGAACCCGAGACCGAGGGCGTCAATCACGCCCTTCACGCCGTGCGCACCGACGTGGCCACCCGCGGTCTGATCCGCGCCCTCGCCGACGATCCCGGCGTCGCCTTCACGGCGCTGATCGCCCGCCTGTTCAACCAGCTGGCCGTCAGAACCTTCGGCCAGAGGTCCGAGTCCGCCCTCGCCCTGACCGCGTCCGCCTTCAAGCCGACCGGCGGTCGCGTCATCGAGACGCTGGACGGCGAGGTCCGCCAGAGGCTCGACGATCGGCGCGCCGCCTGGGAGGCGTCGGGCCAGACGGTGATCGCCTGGGTGCATGGTCTCGCCCATGGCGACAAGATGGGTCTGCTGGCCGAGCTCACCGCCCTCTCCCTGGATGTTCGGGAGGAGCGGACCACACTGATCCGCAAGTCGGCCCGGGCCGAAGCCGCTGAACTCGCCGAGCTTTGCGGCGCGGACATCAGTCTGCACTGGACCCCGGACGCCGAGTTCCTGAAGCCGCATTCCAAGACCCTGCTGCTGAAGATGCTGGAAGAGATGGACCGGGCGGATGTGAGGGCGGCCCTGCTGAAGAAGGCCGACCTGATCCCTTGGGTCGAGGAGAATGCGGCCGAGAAGAGATGGGCGCCGGCCAGCCTGTCCTGGACCACGCCGCCCGACGTCGACGAGGTCGCGGCATCAGACGCTGGCGATCGGGAGAGCGACACGGCCGAAGAGCGTGAAGGCGATGCCGAAGACGGAGCCGGCGCCTTCGAGGTCACCGCTGAAGGCGAGGCGGCGCTCCACGACGCCGCCTGATCAAGGCGCCAAGACGACGAGGCCCGTCGCGACATCGTCGCGGCGGGCCTTCGTCATGGAAGGCGGGAGGAAGGGCGGCTAGGCGCGGGCCTGGAGGACCGGAGGGATTAACCCGCCGCTCCAGGCGACGGAGCCCTTCCCATGACCGCCGCGCAGACACCGCCTCAGACCGCCAGCCTCTCGCTCTTCAGCGCACCACGCCCGTGCGACCGCGCCGCCAACCTCATGGCCGCCGCACGAGCGCTCGTCACCCACCTGGCCCGGTCCCGCCTGCTGGACCGCAAACTGGTCTCCAGCGTCATGACCACCGGCTTCGGCGGGTCGGACGCCGAGGGCTTGTGGAACTGGCGGGACGCCTATGAGGCCATCGAGGCGGCGACCGTTCTGCAGATCCGCCGGCTGGCGCCCCAGGTGTCGCGGCTCGAGGACGCGCCGGCCGCCATCACCGCCCTTCTGGCGACGGTCGGCGGCCTGGGTCTGACCCACAGCCGACGCAGCGAGGATCAGATCGCGCTGGACCAGTTCTCCACCCCGCCGGAACTGGCGGCGCTCGTGGTGCTGGCCGGCCAGGTTCGCCCGGGCGACAAGGTGCTGGAGCCTTCGGCGGGCACCGGCCTGATCGCCATCGTCGCCGAGGCCTGCGGCGGGGCTCTGACTCTGAACGAAATGGCCGAGGGTCGCGCCGTCCTGCTCGACGGCCTGTTCGCTTCGGCGACGCGGTCACGTCTTGATGGACGTCGCGTCCAGGACCTGTTGCCGGGCGCGGGCGGCTTCGACGTCGCGGTCTGTAATCCGCCCTTCACCGACCTCGAGGCGCATCTGACGGGGGCCTTCTCGGCCCTTGCCGATGGCGGGCGCCTGTCCGCCGTCGTGCCGATCACCGCCCTCATCGACGAGGGTCTGATGCGTCGGCTGAGCGCCAGGGGGCGGGTCGTCGCCCGGATCGGCTTTCCGCCACGCGCCTTCTCCAGGCACGGCACCAGCGTTGAGACCGGGTTGCTGGTTCTGGACCGGCTCGAGGGCGGCGCAGCAGTCGCTGCGCTCGCGAACGGTGAAGATCTCGCCGCCTGCGCCGCCCTGGCTTCGGCTGTGCCCGAGCGCGCCAAGGCCAAGCCGAGGGTTCGCCTCGAACTCGGGGCGCAGACCTTGTTGGCGCCCCGGGACCGGTTGCTGGCCCTGCCGTCCGGGCGGCTTGGCTTCCTCGCGCGAGCGTCCCCCATCACCTATGAGGCCCTCGCCTGGATGGGCGAGGGCCGCGATGTCGGCCTCTACCAGGCACACCGATTGGCGCGGATCGCCCTGACCGACGAGAGGCCGCATCCCTCTCCCTTGGTGGAATCCGGCCCAATGGCGTCGGTCGCGCCTCCGGCGCCGACCTATCGGCCGGTGCTGCCGCCGTCGGTCCGGGAGGACGGCCGGATCTCCGACGCCCAGCTGGAGACGGTCATCTACGCCGGCGAGGCTCACGCCGGCATGCTGCCCGCCTGGTGGACGCCGGGAGAGGCGGCTCATCAGCTCAGGTTGTCGCGGGAGGAGGACGAGGGTTCCGTCCAGCTCCGGCGCGGCTTCTTCCTTGGCGACGGCACCGGCTGCGGCAAGGGCCGGGAGATCGCCGCCGTCATCGCCGACAACATGGCCCAGGGGCGAACCAAGGCCCTGTGGCTGTCCAAGAATGACGCCCTGCTCGACGACGCCCGGCGGGACTGGGGCGCGATCGGCGGCGGCGCCCACGACATCGTGCCGCTCAACAGCTGGAAGCTGGGAGATGGCGTGCGGCTGGATCGCGGGATCGTCTTCACCACCTACGCCACCCTGCGCCAGCCGGCGCGGGGGCAAAAGATGTCCCGGCTCGATCAGATCGTCGCCTGGCTGGGAGAGGACTTCGACGGGGTCATCGCCTTCGACGAGGCCCACGCCATGGCCAACGCCGCCGGGGGCGGCAAGGGCGCGCGGGGGACCAAGAAGGCCTCGCTGCAAGGGATGGCCGGACTGGCGCTTCAGAACCGGCTGCCGAACGCCCGGGTGCTCTATGTCTCGGCGACCGGGGCCACCACCGCGGAGAATCTGGCTTACGCGGCCCGTCTGGGTCTCTGGGGCGGGCCGGAGGCGCCTTTCGTGACTCGCGACGACTTCCTCGACGCCATGGACAAGGGCGGGGTCGCCGCCATGGAGCTGGTGGCGCGCGAGCTCAAGGCGCTGGGCCTCTACGTCGCGCGCTCCCTGTCGTTCGAGGGCGTCGAGTACGAGCCGCTCTTCCACGCCCTGACCGAGGACGACATCACCATCTGGGACGCCTGGGCCGACGCCTTCCAGCTGATCCACGCCAATCTGGGCGAGGCGCTGAAAGCAACCGGCTTCAATGATGAGGAAGGCGAGGCCAGGAGCGGCTTGGCCGCCTCCGCGGTCCACTCGGCGTTCGAAGGCGCCAAGCTGCGCTTCTTCGGCCACCTGCTCGCGGGGTTGAAGGCGCCGACGCTTGCGGCGTCGATCCGGGCGGACCTGACCGAAGGGCGTTCCGCCGTGGTCCAGATCGTTTCGACGAACGAGGCGGTGATGGAGCGAAGACTGGCGTCGATCCCGCCGGAGGAATGGAACAACCTCTCCATCGACCTGACGCCGCGCGAATATGTCCTCGACTATCTGCGCGAGGCTTTCCCGGTGAATCTCATGGAGGCGATCGAGGGTGACGACGGCGCCGTGACGCTGGTCCCGGTCATGGTCGACGGCAGGCCCGCCGTGAGCCAGGAGGCGTTGCGCCGGCGCGAAGACCTGATCGAGAAGATGGCGTTCCTGCCGGCCGTGCCCGGCGTTCTGGACGCCCTTCTGGACACCTTCGGAACAGAGGCGGTCGCAGAGATCACGGGACGGTCGCGTCGCGTCGTCGCGCGTGACGGACGCCGGCTCGTCGAGCGCCGCGGCGCCTCGGCCGCGCGGTCGGAGACCGACGCCTTCATGTCCGGCCGCAAGCGTATCCTGGTCTTCTCGGCCGCGGGCGGGACAGGACGCAGCTACCACGCCGACCTCTCGGCGCCGAACCAGCAGCGCCGCTCGCACTACCTGGTCGAACCGGGCTGGCGGGCGGATACCGCCATCCAGGGTCTGGGGCGCAGTCATCGAACCCACCAGGCGTGTCCGCCGCTGTTCCGCCCGGTCACCGCCGACATCCACGGCGAGAAGCGGTTCACCTCGACCATCGCCCGACGGCTGGATTCGCTTGGGGCCCTGACGCGCGGCGAACGCCGCATGGCGGGCGCGGGTCTGTTCCGGGCCGAGGACAATCTGGAAAGTCCGTGGGCGCGCCGCGCCTTGCTGGTCTTCTACGGCGCGCTCGGCTTCGGCGAGCTGTCGTCCATGACGGTGGAGGACTTCGAGACCAGGACCGGCCTGAAGCTGCGCGACGCCGACGGCGGGCTCAAGCCCTCCGACGACCTGCCGCCGATCCACACCTTCCTGAACCGGCTGCTGGCGTTGCGCATCGCCGACCAGAACGCCCTGTTCGCCGACTTCGACGGCATCCTCTCGGGGATCCTCGAAAGGGCCGCCGCCTCGGGCGATCTGGATCGCGGTCTGGAGGACATCGAGGCCGAGGAACTGGCCGTGGTCGAGGAGGAGACCATCCGCACCGACGTCTCGACCGGGGCGGAAACCGCACTCGTCACCTTCGAACTGAAGGTGCGGCGTGAGATCGTCAGCTCGGACGCGGCGTTGGAAGGCGCTGAAGGCTCGGCCTTCCGCCTGGTCGTCAACGACCGCTCCGGCCGCGCCGCCGTGGCCGAGTTCGGGTTGACCACCACGACCGACGACGACCGGCTTGTGCCGGCGGTGCGCCTCTTGCGGCCTGACCAGCATCAGGTCACGCCGGAGAAGACGTTCGAGGAATCGGCCTGGGCCCAGACCGACGAGGCGGTGTGGCGGTCGGTCTGGGACGCCGAAGTCGCCGCGACCGATCCGTGGCGGACACGCCGCCTGACCCTGGCGACCGGCCTGCTGTTGCCGATCTGGGGAAAGCTGCCGTCCAAGGGCTGTTCGGTTCGCCGCGTACGCGCGCCGGACGGTCGGCGTTGGCTGGGCCGCGTGCTGGACGAGGTTCAGGCCGCCAGCCTGAAGACGGCGCTGGGCCTGACCGAGGTCGGAGACGCCTGGGCCGACGGCGGGCGCACCGCTGCGGCCGTGCTTGACCGCAATGTGCAGCTCGCCCTTTCGGGCGGCCTGTGGCTCAAGCGATCGCGGGTCATGGACCGCTGGCGGCTGGAAGTGGTCGGGGGCCGCACCGACCGTGACGCCCTGGTCGCGCTCGGCTGCTTCGTCGAGATTATCGCCTACGCCCCACGTGTCTTCGTTCCGGCGGACCGGCCCGATGTCGTGGAGGGGGTGCTGCGCCGCCACCCGGTCCAGTCGATCCTGGAGGGCGCGGCGGCCTGAAGGATCGGTCGGCGCCGTCAGATCAGCCAGTGAAACGCGATCTCCGTCTCCCCCGTGACGGCGCCGACCGCATCGAAGCGCCGCTCCCAGATCCTGCCACGCCCGGTTCGATCCACGGCGACGACGGTGCTGCACCGCGTTCCATAAAGGTCGTTGAGGAGGAAGATCGGCCGGTCAGCCCTGGCCGGTCGTCCCTGCTCGCGATCGTCGAGGCTCGCGAGAAGACCTTCGGGCTGCCCGGCCGCCGCCGCGAGCCGGGCCTGTGCGGCCTCGGTCAACCGCTCCTTGCGGTCCCACGCCGCATCGAGAAGACCGTTGGAAAGCGCGTGCCACCCCGGGGCCAGAGACCGGGACAGCGGCTCGGGGCGGTTGGTCCGCTCCATGGCCGCATCTTCGGCGATGACGATCAGGTTGAAGGGGTTGAAGCGGCTCAGCTCCGGGGAGTCGAAGGGCGCACGGCTCACGAGCGCGTCGTGGACCAACCCGCCGCGGCTCAGCCGGTCGGGATCCGGCGCGCCCTGTCCGGTGACATTGGTGACGACGGCGAAGCGGGGATGGGGCTCGGAGACGCCCATCCACATGCCGCCGGACTGAAGATCGCGCCCGCCGATGACACCCGAGCCGTCGCCCCAGCGCGCCAGCGGCGCGGACGGGCGGGCGTGGGCTTCGTCCCGGTTGCCCGCCGCCACGAGCAGCCAGTCCGGATGGATATCCCAGGCGAGAGTGAGAACGCACATGCCCCAGCATCGCGCGAAAGCGGATCGATAGCGACAGTCCAGGCGGTCACGCCCGGGCGAAAGCGCCCGGCCGGGAGCTGAGGAGGAAGGGAGGTCCCGGGCGAAGCGGGATTGGGGAGATCGGCTCCCCCGGCGGCTTCGGATCAACAGGAGACTGACATGCAGACCATGGTGTTCACGGGCCGCCTCGCGGCCGACCCCCAGATCAGCGACGATTTCGGCAAGGCGGTCTTCCGCCTGCTCGAACAGCGCGGGACCGACAATGCCGGCAAGGCCCGGCTGGTCGGCGTCAACTGCGTCAGCTGGTCGAAGGGCCTCAACGAGAAGGTCATCGCCCGCGGGCTGGCGCAAGGCTGCGAGGCCGTCGTGATCGGCACCTTCATCGACACCGCCTACACCGCCCGCGACGGGTTGGAGCGGACCGCCAAGGAGCTGGTGATCAACCGGCTCACTGTCCTCGACTGGGCTGAAGACCGCCAAGCTGATGCGAGCGCCGACCCGGCCGACGACCGCATCGCCGCCTGATCCTCAACCCCTCATCCTCATTTCAAGGAGACTGACCATGCAATCCCTGACCCTCGAAGGCTATCTGGCCGCAGACCCTTCCATCCTGTCGGCGCAAGGCTCCGGCAAGACGCGCGCGAGCTTTCGCGTCGTGGAAACCACCCGCTTCCGGCGCGCCAACGGTGAACCCGGCGAGCGGACCACCGGCTTCAACTGCATCTGCTTCAACGAAGCGACGGCTGAAAACTACATCCAGCCCTATGCCCGAAAGGGCAGCCGCGTCGTGATCCAGGGCCATGTCGAAAACGACACCTGGACCGGCAAGGACGGGGTGGAGCACTACGACCTTCGCCTCGTCGTCAGCGACATCCGGTTGAAGAACCGACGCGTCGCCGGCGAACCGTCCCAAGACCGGTCCGGCGTCGCCGACCACGTCGTCGAGGCGGGCGGCGGCTACGATCTCAACGACGACATCCCGTTCTGATCCGAAGCGGAGATTTGAAGGGCCCGGGCGCGCTGCGCCTCGGGCCCTTTTCGTGCTGGCGAAGGGAAGGCCGGAGGAAGGGCGCGGTCGGGCGAGCCATCGGGGCTCGACGAAGGAGACCGCCATGTCCGCCTGGACCCAAGACCGTATCAATCTGCTGAAGCGCCTGTGGCTCGAAGGGCGGAGCGCCGAGACCATCGCCCTGGAGCTCGGCGGCGGTCTCACCCGCAACGCCGTCCTCGGCAAGGTCGCCCGCCTGGGCCTCTGGGAAGAGCGCACAGGCGCCCGGCCTCAGCGTGAGGCGGCGCATCGCGTGCCGCTCGAACTTCCGCCCGATGGTGTTGCGACCATCCTGTCGGTGAGGCGGACGGATTGCCGTTGGCCGTATGGCGAACCGGGTGACGCCGCCTTTAGCCTCTGCGGTCGTCCGTCTGAACGCGGAGCCTTCTGCGCCGCCCATGCGGCGATCGCCTATCGGCCCACACCGCTGTCGGTGGAGGGTCTTATGCGCCTCGCAGGCGTGGCGCCTTGAGGACGGCTCGCTCGCCTGGGGTGCGCCGCCGGCTCGCCGGCGTCGAAGGACGAGAAGATCGATGCGTTGCCGTCCGTATCGGCGCGACGGCGCCGAATGGGGTCGTCGTCGCGAAGGGCGACGACGACATTGTCCCCACACAACGCCCTCCGATCTTGTCACAGCACCCCGGAAGTCAACGGCTGCGCCGTTCCCCTCCACGGACGACAAGAGGTCGTCCGCTCCGGTGACTGCCGGGGGCCCCGCTGTGGCCAAGACCGGGGTCGTTGCGCATGGGGCGCACGGCATTCTCAAGGAATGTTCCAATGACCCACTTCAACACTCCCTTCTCTGCTTCCTCGAAGACCGACTCCGCCTTCGACGACCTGACCGCGTCCCTGGGGGATCCGCGTCCGCACCCGACCGAGGACGCCCTGATCCAGCTCGGGCGCGCGCTCATGACCGAGCTCGTGGACGTGATCTCCGACACCGCTCTGGAGGACTATCAGACGATCCTCGGTGAAGCCCTTATCGGCGCCTTCCACTCGGCCGCAGGACGGATCGAACGACATGCGGATCGGGCGCGCGACGCAATGCGATCGCTTGATCGGGACTTCGACGGATCGGAAGCGGCCGATGTTGAACTTCAGGAAGCGACAGCGAAGGCTCGGGCGGGGGATGCGGCGACCCAGGCCTGCGAACTGATCCGGGATGCGGCGTCCGAAACCTGGACGATCGCGACCGGGGAGGTCTGGACCGCCTGGCGCGGATCACGACGCGGCACCCATCTGACGGCGGCCCAGCTGGAGGCGAAACAGGCGATCCGGGCGATCCGAAATCGTCGGTCCGGAGACGCCGATCCGGGCGGTCCGGTGATCGCCTTCCGGGGCGCGCCGACGGCCGACACCGCCGAGGACGCCGGGCGAATCTTCGACGCCCTCAACTGGGCGAAGGGGGAGTGGCCGGACATGGCTCTGGCGACGACCGGGGCGAAGGGCTCCGAGAAGCTGGCGATCAAATGGGCGGCCCAGAAGGGGGTGAAGCTGATCCTCGCCCGGGCGGATTTCGACGCTCACGGCAAGGCCGCCCCCTTCCGGGCGAACGACGAACTGATCGCGCTCGAGCCGGAGGTCTGCCTGACGCTCGTCCATTCGCTGGCGGGAATGAGGGCGGAGCAGCGGCCGTTCGGACCGGCGCTCAACCTCGGTCAGAAAGCGATGGAGAATGGGATGCGGCACATGGCCATCAAGGCCCGGGCCGCCTGACGCGTAACAGGCTGGATGAAGGACCCGCTCGGCTTCGGCCGGGCGGGTTTTTCCTTGTCATCCGGAAGGCGTCGGAGATCAGGCGATCGCAAGAAGACGCGGAGGCGTGGAATTCCCTGCGGCTTTGCGCGGTTTTGCGACCGTACGCTGGATATTGATGGTTAGGTCTGAAAATCCGTCGAAAGGGCTGTAGGGCAAGATAAAAGAGGGTGATCGGCAGTCCTGGTTTCCTGTAGTTTCTCAGGACGTTATCGGCCTGATCTGCGGCGATGCACGACTTGCGGAGAGTTGTCTGGTTCGCAGCGCGTCGGTGACGGACTGGAGCCTTGCGATGCTGATCCGCGACGCCATTCAGATCCGGATGTCGGTACCCTTGGAGCGCGACGGCGCGTCCGGAGCCACAGACCTTCCCCGTCGGCTGAAGACGGAGCGGATGACCGTCAGGAACGGCATGATGAAGCGGCTGGCGGCGACGCGCCTGTTCGCTCTCGGCGACCGGTCAGGCGTGTTGAGGGCGGCCCAGACCCGGTCCGGACGGGCTTTTCGTCTCGAGGTCCGGCAAAGGGTGATCGTCAAGGCCCTGGTCTCACGCCACGTCGGCAGGGGAGCGGACCGGACGGCGACCTTGGGAAAACATGTCGCCTATCTCGGTCGATCGGGGGCCGGCGCCGAGGGGGCGAAGCCGGAGTTCTTCGATCGGGACCGGGACGCCCTGAGCGCTCGGTCCGAGACCGAAGGATGGAGCGAGGACCGGCATCATTTCCGGTTCATCGTCTCGCCCGAGCACGGCGACCGACTGGACCTGAAGTCCTACGTCCGCGAGGTGATGGGGCGGGTGTCGGCGGACCTTGGAGAACCGGATCTGAAATGGATCGCAACCTGCCATTACGACACCGACCAGCCGCACGCCCACGTGCTCGTTCGGGGGCGGCGGGGGGATGGGCGGGACATGGTCATTCCGCGCGATTACATGGGCTACGGATTTCGCGCCCGGGCCCAGGAAGTGGCGCAGGAACGGCTTGGCGATCTGTCGCGTGCGGACGCCGAGCGTAGGATTTGGCGGGAGACCCAGGCGGACCGGTTCACGGGCTTTGATCGCCGTCTGGTCGCCGCAGCGGACGGTGAGGGCAGGGTGGGTGACGGCGCCGGGGCGAGCGATCCCTGGGCGGCCCTGAACCGCGGACGCCTGCTTCACCTTGAGGCGCTCGGCCTCGCTGTCCACGAGGGCGATCGATACCGGCTTGACGCTGCGCTTGAAGAGAAGCTTCGCGGTTTACAGACGCGACGTGACATTCTGCGCACCTTGAACCAGAGGCGGCTGGAGACCGGCCATGAGAGCCGGATGCTTGGCCACGCGCCCGTGCGGGGGGCTGTGGTCGGCGGCGGCGTACATGACGAGATCGGCGCTGCCTCCTTCGTCCTGGTGCGCGATCGGGAAGGCGTCGATTATTACGCGAGACTGAGACCCGGGACGGCGGTGCTGCGACAAGGCCAGACGGTGACCATGGGACTGGATGACCATGGCTTCGCCAGAATGCTCGATGGCCGAGGCTCTACGCTGGCCCGGTGAGAGCGCCCGGTCGGGCTGCGGGCCCAGAAGGACCCCGGCATTCAGCGGGGGGCGGGGCGTTACCCGCTCGGCAGCGTCGACCTCTCTGCTGTCTCCACGATCTTCGGACACAGATCCACGGGAGGGCCATCCGGTAACGTCATGCGCTGCGCGGAAGAACCACTCTGAAGCAACTCCCCGCGCCTTCGCCGGCGCTGGACACCGAAATCGCACCCTGATGCAGATCCACCAGCTGACGCACCAGGGCCAGGCCGATGCCGAGACCCTCAGCCGAGCGGGCATCCGGTCCCGGCGCCTGGGTGTAGAGGTCGAAGATGCCGGACTGAATGTGCTCGGGGATTCCAACTCCGTTGTCGGACACAGAGAATACGACGGCGTCGGTCTCAAGCGCGACCTCAAGACGGATATCGCCCTGTGGCGGGGTATATTTGGCGGCGTTGGTCAGCAGGTTGCTCAGAATCTGCGACAGCCGCGTGAAGTCGGCGGTTACCCAGGCCGGTTCGACCGGGCCCTCGACAGTGAGAGTGTGGCGGCCCGCATCGATCTTGGGGCCACTCGTCTCTACGGCGGAATCGATGACGGCCTCGACAGACACACGCTCAAGCCGCAGAGCGATTTTGCCCTGGTCGATGCGGGTCACATCGAGAAGGTCCTCGACCAGCCGGGCCAGGTGCAGGACCTGGGTCGCCATCCGGTCGCGGATCAGCCTCGCCTTGTCTTCCTCGGCTTCGCGACCGAGGAGTTGAAGCCCGGCGCGCAGGGCCATGACCGGATTGCGCAACTCATGGCCCAGGACGGCCAGGAACTCGTTCTTTCGCTTGTCGGCGGTGGCGAGGGTGCGGGTCGCCTCGTCGAGGGCGTCGCGGTGGTTCTGGATTTGTCGGCGCTGGGCGAAGAGATCGCAGAAGACCCGGGTCTTGCTGCGCAGGATATCGGGTTCTATCGGCTTCTGGATGAAGTCCACGGCCCCGGCCTCATAGCCCCGAAACCGGCGCTGGCTATCGGCGCTGCCGGCCGTGACGAAAATGATCGGAACATGGCGCGTACGGCTGGACCCGCGCATAAATTCCGCGAGTTGAAAGCCGTCCATCCCGGGCATCTGCACATCGAGGAGCGCGAGCGCGACGTCCTGGGTCAGCAGAAGCTCAAGCGCCTCGTCCCCAGAGCGGGCCTTGAGCACGACCAGACCGTCCCGGTGCAACAGCGCCTCCAGGGACATCAGGTTTTCCTCGAGGTCGTCCACGATCAGAACGGGGATCGGCGCGTCGTCGGTCGTCATGGGGCGGGCCGTTCGGAGAGAAGGGTGAGAATGGCGTCGAGGGACAGGACCTCGGCTTCTGGACAGGCGATCAGGGCCGCCTCCGGCATGGCGGCGGCATAGGCGTTTGCGGGATCCTGGACGATCGCCCGGCCGCCGGCGTCGCATACGGCGCGCAGGCCGCGGGCTCCGTCGTCATTGGCCCCGGTGAAGATGACGCCCGTCAACGCCGGGCCCGCGGCGTCGGCGGCGCTTTCGAAGAGCACGTCGATGGACGGCCGCGAATAGTTCACCTGCGCATCTGACGACAGGGACAGGGAGAAATCCTTTTCCATCAGCAGGTGATAGTCTGGCGGCGCGAGATAGAGCACGCCCGACCGCAGACGCTCCTTGTCCTCGGCCTCCTTGACCTGAACGGCGCACCGCGACGCCAGAAGCTCGGGGAGGACATTGTCCCGATCGGGAGGGATATGGACGACCGCGACCACGGGCGGGCCATCCGCCGGCAGACGGGGCGCGAGATCCAGCAGAACCTGCACGGCTCCGGCGGAGGCTCCGAGAACGACGACCGGGCGGGGATCGGCGCTCATACGGTCCGTTTCCGATAGATCTTCTCGGGTCCGGCCATCTCGGTAAAGGCGTCGGCGTGGCGCGAGAAGCGCAGACTCTCGCGCGAACCGAGACCCAGGACGCCGCCGCGGGGCAGGGCGTCGCGGAATAGTCCGATCGCACGGTCCTGAAGGTCCCGATCGAAATAGATCATCACATTGCGGCATGAGACGAACTGGACCTCGGCGAAGACGGCGTCCGTCACCAGACTGTGGTCGGCGAACACGACCCGGCTGCGCAGGCTCTTGTCGAAAACGGCGCGGCCGTAGTCAGCGGTGTAGTAGTCCGACAGGGAGGAGCGACCGCCGGACTTCTGATGGTTCTCCGTAAACTTGCGGATCCGGTCCAGGGCGTAGACGCCCGCCTCGGCGGCGCGCAGGGCGTCCGGATTGATGTCGGTGGCGTAGAAGAGGGTCCGGTCGAACAGGCCCTCCTCCTTGAACAGGATGGCGAGGGAGTAGACCTCCTCGCCGTGACTGCAGCCCGCGACCCAGACCTTGAGGGAGGGGAAGGTGCGCAGATGCGGCGCGACAACCTCGCGCAGCGCCCGGAAATAGGCCGGGTCCCTGAACATCTCGCTGACCTGAACCGTCAGATAGCCGAGCAGGCTGGGCAGGAGATCCGGCGTATGCAGGACGTCCGCCTGCAGCGCCGATATCGAGGCATAGCCCATCTGGTCACGCGCCTGCAGGAGGCGGCGCTTGATCGACGCCCGCGCGTAATCACGGAAGTCGTAGTGGTAGCGCTGGAACAGCGCCTCCAGCAGAAGCTGGATTTCCAGATCCTCGAGACTGTCCGGCACCATGGTCCTCAGCGGGCCAGCCACACGCGCACAAGCGACAACAGTTTGTCCACGTCGATCGGCTTGGCCATATAGTCGCTGGCCCCGGCCGCCAGACAGCGCTCCTGGTCGTCAGGCATGGCCTTGGCCGTCAGCATGACGATCGGCAGGGCCTTGTGCCGTTCGTCCTCGCGGATGCGCCGGGTCGCGGTCAGACCGTCCATGACCGGCATCATCACATCCATCAGCACCAGATCGATCTTTCCGTCGTCTCCCTCAGCGTCCGCCTGGAGGCGGTCGAGGGCGTCCTTGCCATTGCGCGCGATCTCGACGACCGCGCCTCGGGGCTCCAGAACGTTGGTCAGGGAGTAGACGTTGCGTACGTCGTCCTCGACGATGAGAATTCTTTTCCCTTCGAGAACGGCGTCGCGGTTGCGGGCCTTGCGGATCAGGCTCTGCTGCTCGGCCGGCAGCTCGGACACAACCTGGTGGAGGAAGAGCGAGACTTCATCGAGCAGCCGCTCCGGGGAGCGCGCGCCCTTGATGATGATGGAGCTGGAATAGCGACGCAGCGCCTGTTCGCTCTCCTGGGAGAGATCCTGACCCGTGTAGACGATGACGGGAGGGAAGGCCGGGCTCTCGGCCTGGCTCAGCATCTCCAGCAACTGCACGCCCGAGGCGTCGGGCAAGGTCAGATCCAGAACCATGCAGTCGAAGGTCTGCTCCTTCAAGGCGGCCAGGCAATCCGCCGCCGACCCGACGCCGACGGTCTCCACCTGGCCCGACGAGAGCAGGGCCTGGACCGCCTCGCGCTGGACGGTGTCGTCCTCGACCACCAGGATCCGGCGCACCGTCCGATCCAGACTGCGCTCGAGATCGGAGAGGACGTTCGCCAGGTCCTCTCGCGGAACCGGCTTTCTCGTATAGCCGCGAGCCCCGAGGGCGAGAGCGGTCTGGCTCTGGTCCTCGCCGGAAACGATGTGGATCGGAATATGACGGGTCGCATCGTCACGCTTGAGGCTGTCCAGAACGGTCAGACCGGACTGATCGGGCAGGCCGATGTCGAGAATGATCGCGCTGGGCTGATGTCGCCGCGCCAAAACCAGGGCTTCTTCTCCGGTTGCAGCCACCAGGCAATGGAAGCCCAGTTCCCGCGAGAGATCGCGCACGATGGTGGCGAACCGGTCGTCATCCTCGATGACTAGCAGCACCCGCCGCCCGCTCTCGGTGTGTTCACGATCGTCCTCGACGGCCCGTGGCAGGGCGCGTGCCCGGGTCCGGGCCGGCCCGGACGCGGTCTCGGTCGGGGGCGCGGCGCGGGACGCGGCGACGCCCTGTGAACCGGAACGGCCTTCGGGCGCATGCGCCGGAACGGCGACGGGGACGTAATCGAGAGGAAGGAACAGGGTGAAGAGGCTGCCTTCGCCGGGTGCGCTTTCGAGCCGGATCGCGCCGCCGAGCAGGCGAGCCAGCTCGCGCGAGATCGACAGGCCAAGCCCGGTTCCGCCGTATTTGCGGCTGATGCCGCCGTCGGCCTGCTGGAAGGCCTCGAACACCCCCGCCTGTTGCTCACGGGAAATGCCGATGCCGGTGTCTTTCACGGCGAAGGCGACCCCGGCCCCATCGCGGTGGACGGTAAGGCGCACGCTGCCGGCCTCCGTAAACTTGCAGGCGTTGGACAGCAGGTTCTTGAGAATTTGCTCGAGGCGTTGGCGGTCGGTCTCGATCTGCGCGGGAAGATCCGAGGCGAGATCGATCTCGAAGGTCAGGCCGCGATCCTCGGCGAGGGGCCGGAACAGTCGATCGAGATCGGCGGCGACCCGTTGCAGGGCCACGCCCTCGGGTCGGATATCGACATGGCCGGCCTCGATCTTGGAGAGATCAAGGATGTCGTTGATCAGGGTCAGGAGGTCGTCCCCCGACGACTGGATGGTGCGGGCGTAGCGCACCTGTTCCTCGGTCAGGTTGCCCTGGTCATTGTCCCCGAGAAGCTTGGACAGGATAAGCAGGGAGTTCAGCGGCGTTCGCAACTCGTGCGACATATTGGCGAGGAAGTCGGACTTGTAGCGGCTGGCCTGTTCCAAATCCTCCGCCTTGCGGCCCAGTTCGGCGCCGGCGCGCTCCAGATCGTCGCGCTGGGTCTCCAGGGTTTGCGCCTGCTCTTCGAGCTGGCTGTTGGTCTGCTCGAGTTCGACCTGCTGCTGTTCGAGCCGGGCCTGTTGCTCCTTCAGCGCGCGGCCCTGTTCTTCCAGCTCCTCATTGGAAACCCGCAGCTCCTCGCTCTGGACCTGAAGCTCCTCGGCCTGACGCTGCGTCTCCTCCAGCGCATTTTGCAGGTCGGAGCGGTACCGGGCGGAGCGTAGCGCAATGCCGATGGCGTCCTCGGCCTGGGCGAGGAAGGTCAGGACGAGGTCGTCAGGCTGGTGCAGGAAGCCCAGTTCGATGACGGCGTTGATGGTCGTCTCGGCCCGGGCGGGTGCGATCAGCAGGTGACGGGGACGATCGCGGCCGAGAGCGGAGCCGAAGGTCAGATAGCCCTCCGGCACATCGGACAGAAGCATGGCCTCGCCTTCAGCGGCGACCTGGCCGAGAAGACTCTCCTTTGCGCGGAATCCGGTCGGCACGGGCGCATCATCCGGAACGCCCAGGAGGGCGGCGCGGCGAAACTGACCGGCCTCTCCCTTGAACAGGGCGCCGGCCTGGGCGCCGACATAGCGCGACAAGTAGGCCAGCACCCGTTCCGACAGCTGCTCGACATTGAGATCTCCGCTCATGGATTCGCCCAGCCCGACCTGGCCGGTCTGGAGCCAGTCCTGACGCGCCCGGGCGCGAGCGCTGCGGCGAATGAGGAGGAAGACGGCGATCGTCAGGGCCGCACCGAGGAGGGCGGACAACAGACCGCTGATCAACGCCGTCCGGTAGGCGGTCTCCATCTCGGCAAGCCACTGCTGCCTTTGGCGCAGCCCCTCCGCACGGATTGCGGCGACCTGTTCACGCACCCCGTCCATCTCCGTCTTGCCCCGGTCGGTGGCGACGACGGCAAGGGCGGCCTGGAGACCCTCGGTGCGGCGCAAGCCGATGGTCTCTTCGAGTTCGGAGGTCTTGCGCGCCACATGGCGACGCAGCATGGCGACGCTCGCCTCCTGGCGCGGATTGTCGCGGGTCAGACGCGCGAGACCGTCCAGTCGGCTGTTGATGACCGCGGTCGCCCGGTCATAAGGCTCCAGATAGCGGTCGTCGCCGGTGAGGAGGTATCCCCGCTGACCGGTTTCGGCGTCCTGCACCGCACTCAGCAACTCGTCTGCACTGACCAGGACAGTATGGGTCTGGATGACGCGCTGATTATTGGCGCGCAAGGCCGAGACGTTGGACCAGGCCATGGCGCCGGTGATGAGGAAGAAGGCCAGCACCGTCGCCAGCCCCGCTCCGGCCCAGACTTCGATCCTCGACCGGGCGACGACGGCGCGGGACTGGGAACGGGACATGCAAGGCCTCGGCGTTGGGGGAGACCCGACCTAGCGGGCGACCGCGATTAATCAAGCCGCAATCGCTGGGTCTCCGAATGCCCGTCTGACAATCCCGCCTCGTTGCGCGCGCCACAGGGGCGATCGGTCCTTTGACGGCCGGCGACTCCGGCAATGGCGAGGCGCCAGACCCGTCGCAAGCCCAAGGGACGCGGGTCGAGCGCCTGGGCTGGACCACCGGTCAGCAGACCGGCCGCAAACCCCGATCCGGTCGCGGGATCTACCGCGGTGAGCCTGCCTCTGGTCGAGCATCAGGGTTCGCCGTGCTGGAGGGAACCGTGGGGGCGTTTACATTTGGAGCCTCCCCGGTGGGCACAGGCCGAGCCTCGCCCGTGGCGGAGGTCGGCGCGTCCGCCGTTGGCGGACGGCCTTGCGCATCGCCCTCGAAGCTGCGCACGGCGGCTGCTCCGCCGCCGACGTCGCTCGCCTCCGACGAGAAGGCGCCGTGGAAGAGCGCCCAGAGACCGAACAGGGCCAGGGCCGCAGCGGCGGTCGAGACGACGAGGACAAGGAGAACCGGGACCCCGGGGCGCCCCGCCCGAACCAGTTCCGCGTCGACCGGGCGGCCTTCGTGAACGGCGTCGGCCGCACGGTCATGTCGGTCGGGATCTTCTGGGGTCATCGTCCATCCTCTGGTTCACGGGGTCAACGCGACCCTTCTCAAGGTGTTGCGTCGCGCGTCAGAAGAATCGGAGAGTTCCCGGGTCGGCCCGCTTCCGATGGCCGGTCAGACGGCCGGTCTGAACTTTGCTTCGCCCGGTCCCGGCGCGGGTCAGGCGAAGTCCTGTTGAGAGAGTGTTCCGCGCCGTCGCGGAGCTCAGCCCGCCGGTGCGTTTGAGACGCTGGCGGCGGCCTTCGCGTCAAATGCAGCGGCCAAGCTCAGAAGTTCCTGACGGATGGCGGCGTCGGAGGTCAGGGACGCCGCCTTGCGGCAGATGGCGGCCTTGGCTCTCGCAGACGCGGGGGTCAGAGGGGTCTTCGCCATGGACTCCGGTCTAGGGGAAAATACTTATCCGACGATGAAAGTCTGGAAAAAGGTTTGGGATTTCAAGGGGAGCGGCCGTCGCTCGGACGGGGCCAGAATTGGTCATCTGCGGAGCCCACTCTTCCAATCCTGGCTGCGGCGGCTTCAGGCGAGGGCGTCGATCTCTTCGGTCACCACCTTGAACCGGGTCAGGGTCGCCTGACCAAAGGCGGTCGTCAGGGCCGCATCGACCGCATCCCGACCCCGCGCCATGACGATCCGGCCGATCCGCGGCCGGTTGTGGCGGGCGTCGAAGGTGCGCCAGGCGCCGCCCAGATAGACCTCGAACCAGGCTGAGAAATCCATCGGGGCGTCGATGGGATCAATGCCGATGTCGCCGAGATAGCCGGTGCAGTAGCGGGCGGGGATATTCATGCAGCGGCACAGGGTGATGGCCAGGTGAGCGAAGTCGCGGCAGACCCCGGCGCGCTCGTCGTGAGCTTCGTAGGCGGTCTTGGTCGCCCTCGCATGGTGGTAGCCAAAGGCGATCCGCTCATGGGTATAGTCCACGATGGCCTGGACCCGCGCCCAGCCGGGCGTCGTGTGGCCGAAGGCGATCCAGGCGGTGTCCAGCATCCGGTCGGTCTCGCAGTAGCGGCTGGCGAGGAGATAGACGAGCACGTCCTCCGGAAGATCCTCGACAGGGTGCTGGACCGCGTCGGCGATGACGGGGTCAGGCTGGCCGGAGTCCTCGACGACGAAGTCGCAAGACAGATCCAGGCCGCCCACCGGCAAGGTGAAGCGACTGACGACATTGCCGAAGCTGTCCGCGTATTCGAACATCGGCACGTCGGGCGAGGCGACGATCCGGTGCGGGGTGCGCAGATCGTGATGGCGCGACGGATGCAGGCTCAGCAGGGCCAGCATCGGCGTCGGGCGGTCGGTTTCGAAGCGGATGTCGTATCCGACGCGAATGAGCATGGTCAGAGGACGTCCTGGGGCGCGGAGGGAACAAGGGGCGCGTTGGAAAGCGGAGCCGCGGCCAATGGTTCCGGCTCGACATCGATCTGTACGGTGACGTCCATCCCTGTCGCGCTTCCGGGAAAGCCGGTCCAGGCGCCGGACAGGGGCAGGGCCTGATACGGATCGCGAGCAATGGCGACCCGGATCAGGCCGCGGTTGCCGATGATGCCGTTCGTCGGATCGAACTCCACCCAGCCCGAGCCGGGAATGAAGATGCGGACCCAGGCGTGGGTGTTTCCGCCGCCGACCCGACCATCATGCTGCGTCGGCGAGTAGACATAGCCGGACACGAACCGGGCCGCGAAGCCGAGGGAACGCACCGCCTCGATCATCAGGACGGCATAGTCCCGGCAGGTGCCCTGGCGGTATTTCAAGGTCTCCACCGGCGACTGGGTCCCCTTCTCGGCGCGGGGGATATAGGTGAACTCGCGCTTGATGGTCCGCGTCATCTCGGTCAGCAGGCCGAGCGTCGGGGTGCGGGTGTCGGTATCGAGGAAGCGCCGCGCCCATTGGTCGACCACCCGGTCAGGGTCGTGATGCTGGCGCTCGATCGAACGCAGCAGGTCCGGCATGTCTTCCGACGAATAGGTGAAGGGGTAGTCGCGGGCATAGTCCTCGATATCGACCCGCTCGGGCTCGACCGGGGCGTGCTCCATGCGCACCCGGCTGTCGAAACGCAGTTCGGTGGCGCGGCGGTCGAACCGGGCCAGGGCCACGGCGTTGCCGAACACGTCCTGGACCCAGCGCAGGTCGGCGGGCGCCGGATCGATGTCGAGGGTGGCCTCTATCAGCCGCTGGTCATAGCTCTCGCGCGGCCGCACCATGATGCGGTGCTCGCCGAAGGCGACCGGCTGGTTGTACCGGTAGACGGTCAGGTGGGAGAGGGTGAGGATTGGCATGACGGAGAGCGGAATGAGCGGCGGCGGACTTCTGGGGCCGCGGGATCCGCGAACGGTGTCGCTTGTAAACCCGACCGGAGCCTCTCCGTTCCTGCTCATCGGGGACCACGCCGGGCGCGCCATTCCGGAAGCCCTCGGTGATCTGGGGCTATCGCAAGAGGATCGGGTCCGGCACATCGCGTGGGACATCGGCGTCCGGGCGCTTGGGGAAGCCATGGCCGGCAGGCTGGATGCCGTCTTCATCGCCCAGACCTGGTCGCGGCTGGTCATCGACTGCAATCGCGATCCGGAACGGCCCGACGCCATTCCCGAGGTCAGCGACGGATCAACGATCGCGGGCAATGCGGATCTCACGCCTGAGGAGCGGGCGGCGCGCATCCATGAAATCCACAACCCCTACCAGGAGGCCATCGCCGCAGAACTGCGTCGACGGTCGGATGAAGGGCGCGAGACGATACTGGTGGCTCTGCACAGTTTCACGCCGCGGATGGGCGGTTTCGACCGGCCCTGGGACGCGGGTGTTTTGCACGACGCCGGCGATCCGGCATTCGCGCTCAGCATGCTGAAGCAAATGAAGGCCACGCCTGGTCTGACCATCGGTGACAATGAACCCTACCGGATGGACGGTATCGACTACACCGTGCCCCGGCATGCCTTTTCCGCCGGGCTCCCCTATGTCGAACTGGAGATCCGGCAGGACCATCTGGGGACCGACGAGGGCGTCGCAGTATGGTCCGAGCGGCTTCAGGCCTGGCTGCAGCGAGCGCACAGCGATCGCGTTTGAATGCGCGTGGATGGCGGCGGACGCGTCAAGGCGCGGGACTCTGCGGCGTCGCGGTCCAGATGAAAACAAAGCTGCGGTGTTCGGCCCAGGTCTGCCCCTCGATGTGATCGCCTGCGAGGCAGGCGGCCGTGTGATATGGGCCGACCCCGTCCGTCGTTCGAAACGAGACACACAGCCTTCCGTTTTGAGCCTTCCAACGCCCGGCCTCGATCGGGCTCTCATAGAAGTCGCCGGTGACCGCGCCGTCCGGCGAGAGCCTCAGGTGCATGGGCTTCAGGTAAGGGGCCGTCGGGTCGGTCGACAGGTCGACCGTCCAGTCGCCGGACAGGGCCTGGGGGCGCAAAGCTTCGGGTGGCGCAGCGGCTGCGGACAAGGCGGTCATGGTCAGGAGAGTCGCGATCAGCACGGGGAAGCTCCGTGGAAAGAGGCGGGCCATCGAGGCTCGCAAGGTTCAGGCGGCAAGATGGTGAAGTGCGGCGATCATCTGGGGGTCGCGCGCGAGCCGGATGTCTTCAGCGGTCGTCGGTACAGCGATGTCCGGCAGAATGGCGGCATCAGGCTGCGGCGTCGACGGGAAGCTTGCGATCAGAGGCAGGTCGACTTCAAGACCGGAGGCCGGCAGTCTGAGGAAGAAAAAGGCGCCGCCATTGATGCCGCGCCGGTTGCCCCCGGTCGGCTGGCCGACGAGGGTGGCTGCGCCGCTCTCCTGAACGGCCTGGGCGAAGCCGAACGTGGCGGAACTGTTGGAGGCGTCACAGAGCACGGCGACCTTGCCGCGAAACCGCTTGCCGGACGGTCTGATGAGGACGCTGTCGTCGCCGTCATCATAGCGGGTCAGACGGTAGTAGCCGGGACGTTCCGCCGAGGGTTGAGCCTGATCTCCCCAATCCAGGAAGCTGCGATCCCAAGTGTGGAGATAGGGACGAACCGCGTCCGGCGCGCTGCGATAGCGTGTCCAGCGCTGGTTCCGCGACAGGGGCAGATCCTTCTCTACCAGCCGGCTGAGAATGACGTTGCCGCAATCCAGTCCGCCTTCATTGCCCCGCAGGTCGATGACCAGTCCTCTGATCCCGTCGCCCGATAGATCATCCATCGCCTGACCCAGCCAGGCCTCCCAGGCGAAGGTTGTTTCGTACAGCGCCCAGTTGGGCATGGTCAGGACGGCGATGCCATCGGGTCGCTTCAGCAGCGTCCAGGGGTTACCTCCGCCCGAAGGATCGGCGGAGGCCGGGAGGCGGCGACGCCGCTCCTCAAGAGAGAGCAGGGGAGACCGGATGCTGCGCCCGTCCGCGAGCGTGAAGGTCGCGGTGTCCTTGATCGGCAGGATCAGAGGCAGGTGGATGTCGAAGGTTTCGAAGCGGTCTTCGCCACGAACCTCCATCAGATTGATCCGCTTGGGATCGTTGTGACCGTCCGCGCGGGCGAGGGGGATAAGCTGGGCGAGGAGCTCGGCGGTCGGGGCGGCGTCGATGGCCGTGACCACCGACCCTCGAGAAAACGTCTGTCCGGCGCTGTGATCATCGGTGACGACCATGCATCCGTCGATCCAGCGGAACCGAAAGGGAACCAGGGATGCACCGGGATACATTGCCGCCACCATGGCGTCGGAGCCGTTGTAAGGGCTGGGGTAGGTGTGGCCGCACCGGATCGAGGCGGTGACGCGGGTCAGGGCGAGAAAGCGGTCGCGAAAGGACGCTGGAGCCTTCCAGACCGCGGACAGACCGTTCAATCGACCGGTGATGTCTGCAGGGGTGTTGTAGCGATACAGACCGGGATGCATGGCCTCCCACGTCTCGCGAAGGATGGCGACATCGCCGCTCCAGTCGTCGTCGAGAACACGGGCCCAGGCCGGCGTTGCGGAGACAAGGCCGAGGCCGGCCGAAAGTTGGAGAAGGCGGCGTCGGTTCAACGCAGACATGGAAGCTCCTGCAGAGGTCATCCCGCGACCGTGACCGAACCTATGTCCCGGCGCGCCTCAGATCCGTAGCCGCCGCGATTGAGTCACGATCTGAGACCTTTCGCCGGTATTTCGAAGGCGTCATGCCGTAACGGGCGTGAAAGGCCCGGTTGAAGCTGGCCTTGGAGGCGAAGCCCATCTCGAAAGCGAGATCGAGAAGGTCGGTTTCAGAGCGGGCGGCAAGCGCCTCGGCCACGCCCTCCGCCCTGAGGCTGTTGATGAAGGTGGAAAAGTTCATTCCCAGACCGAGGTTGATGGCGCGCGACAGCTTGCCGGTATTGGTGGCGAGGCGTCGCGCCAGACCCGGGAGGGTCAGCCCCGGTTCGCGCCACCAGGCTTCCACGCGCGTGCGTGCGGCGAAGTCGGCGGCGATAGTCGCCCAGTCCAAGCGGCCCTGTCCGGCCTCGGTCGGATCCGCAGCCGGCGGCCGTATGGGAACAAGAGCCGTGTCCTCGGCGAAAGCCGGCAGTCCGGTCTGGCGCCATCCGGCGACGCCCAGATAGAGGCCGATCGCCCCGAGCACGAGATAGAGGCCGGTTTCCTGGAAATAGTCGATGCCGCCGGTCAGGAACGCCCACAGCCAGAAGCCGACTTCGACCACGAGAGCGATCAGAATTGTGAACCGAACGCGCGAGAGCCATCTCGCCGAGAAGCGGTCGTCGTCGCTGCGGTTGTCGGCCAGGCGTGAGCGGTACCGGGCGAGGACGCGTCCGATCGCCCAGGCGTATCCGCCCAGGCTGATCAGGGTCAGGCTGCTGAGAACGGGGGCGACGAAGGCGTTATGCCCTCCGGTATACCATGCCCATTTGAGATCCCTCGGCAGCAGAAAACAGACGATGAAATAGGCCAGCTGGAGACCCGCGGGCGCGGCGTGCCAAACTCGATGTCGGGGCGTCCTGCCTGTTTCGAGCGCAGAGGCGTAGGCGTACAGCAGCGGGCCGAGCGCCAGCGGGATGGCGAAGGGCGCGAAAGTCAGGTCTCTCCAGACATCATACGCCCCGGCGAACCCGATGGCGTAGGGAGTGAGAAGCCCGCTGATCACTAGAAGCGCGCCCGCCAGAAGTCGAGGCGGCGCCCTGTCGGGGTCCGCAACCATGATCATTCCGGCGAGGACGATGATCTCGATGATCAACAGACCCAGCGCCGCCGTTCGCCAGCCGAGGAAAAGGTTTTCAAAGCCCATTCAGCGAGGCTAGGGGCAACGGCGGTGGTGAGAAAGACCTTCCGCTCTCGACGGCTCGATCAGGGCTGAGCCCGGACCTGCGCCTCCACAAGCGCGAGCACCCTCAAGGTCGCCGTCTCAGGGTCCGACGACGCCAGTTCAACAATCTCATCCATCTCGGGGGCCCGCGAGATCGAGATACCGGCGGCGGCCATCGTCCAGTTTGCGAACCGGCGGTGGTGAATGGGGCCACGGCACAGGATCGCGATATCATGGTGCCGGCTGTCGTCGCGCAGTCGATCCAGCGTTCGGTCCAGGTCCTGCCGCGCGCCCTCGAGGATCTGAAGGAAGCGGGTGGCGGTCACCACGAGGGCTCCCGTCACACCGTCTCGACGATTGTTCCGATCGGAGACCGCGAGAATATCGGCCAGGATCGCGATTGTCGGATCCGTCTGGGTTGCCTCACTGACGTAGATGACGCGTTCCAGACGAAGGTTCATGTGCGGGCTCCCATACAGGGCAGGGAAGACCGCATGAGTGCGAAGGTTCCTTCGCATGGGGAAGCGCTGCAGCTCGCCGGCTGAGAGCGTCTGGACATGGATGCGCCGACGGGGGCGGTCGGCCCCTCGGCGAACTGGCGTGGACGCGCTTGCCCGCAACCCATCGCGGCTCCGTTCGCGCAGGCGTCACATCCGCAGGTATTCGCCGCCCTGTGTTCGCATCCGGCGAAGGACAGTCGGGTGCGGCTCCCGAGCAGCATCGACGCGAGGCGTCGAGTCCGAGGGGGCAAGGGCGCAAGGGCGGCAGGCGCCATCGCGGCCGCCTCCCAGATGTCACGACGGGCATGCGGGCGCGGTCTTTGCGGCTGCGGCCTTGGATACGCAAAGTCCGCCGCCTCCGACGAGGCGACGGGCTTCTGATCGTCAAATCGATCGGTACGCTACTCAGAGCCTTTGGCTCTGTCCGATAAAGCCGCGTCTCGACACGGGGTTCCAACCCCAAGGACACGACTGGCATGTCGGCGCCCGCTGGCGCAGCCCTTGATGCTGGGTGTCATTACGACACTGGCAGAGCCCTGCATCCGGCGCCCTTGCGAAGCATTGCTGCCGTTCGAGGATTGGCCGAGGCGCACTCCGGAACCGTCGGATGGGAAAGGCTTTCTTTCTGCCAAGCGTCGCTAACGCTCAGGGTTGACCCGCGCGGCGCATCAGGGGATTCACGGCCTATGACAGAGGATACCGAAAGCGCCACCGGCGTTCCGGCCGCCGGCGGTCTGGAGACGCCGAACGAGACCCTGATGGGGCGGACGGGCATGCGCCATTGGAAACAGAGCGTCATCTCCCATGACGGCCTGGATGAGCGCGGCGGCGTCTTCTTCGCAGCCCTCGAAATGACTCGGATGCCGATGATCCTCACCAATCCGAGGCTCGAGGACAATCCCATCGTCTTCGCCAATAACGCCTTCCTGGACCTGACCGGCTACGAGGTCGAGGAGATCGCAGGCCGAAACTGCCGCTTCCTCCAGGGCGCAGAGACCGATCCGGCCGCCGTGTCAGAGCTTCGGCGCGCGGTCGCGGCGCGTGAGGCCATCGCGCTTGAGATTCTCAACTACCGTCGCGATGGATCGGCCTTCTGGAACGCCGTCTTTGTCGGGCCTGTCTATGGGCAGGATGACGAGCTCCTCTACTTCTTTGCAAGCCAGCTCGATGTGACCGCCCGGCGTGAAGCGCTGCAACAGACGCTTCAGTCGCAGAAGATGGAAGCCATCGGCCAGCTGACGGCCGGTCTCGCTCACGACTTCAACAATATCCTGCAGATCATCGACGGCAGTCTGGAGCGCATTGACAGCCGGCGCGGCGATCCCGTCGCCATGGACCGGTTTCTGGGCGCGGCGCGCACGGCGACCTCGCGTGGGGCGGCGCTGACCAAGCAACTTCTGGCCTTCGCCCGCCGCAGCCGGCTCGAGCCGCGCGCCACGGACGTCTCGCTGCTCGTCAACTCCGTCGCCGAACTGCTGGACAGCACGATTGGAGCCGGTTGCACCTTGCAGTTCCATCTTCAGCGTCGTCTGCCGCCGGTGAAGGTCGATCCCATCCTGCTCGAGACCGCCCTGCTGAACCTGATCATCAATGCGCGCGACGCGATGGGCGGTGAAGGCGAAATCACCCTGTCGGTGAAGTTGGCGCGCCTGGAGGGCGACAGCGTTGCGCCCCGTCTGGCCGACGGGGATTACCTCTCGATCGAGGTGAGTGATAACGGTCCCGGCATGCCGCCTCATGTGAAGACCCGCGCCGCCGAGCCGTTCTTCACGACCAAGCCTCCCGGGCAGGGAACCGGCCTGGGGCTTGCCATGGCCCACGGGTTCGCCTCGCAGTCGGGCGGACGGCTCGAAATCGAAAGCGAGGAGGGCGAGGGCGCGACGATCCGCATTCTTCTGCCGGCCATCGCCGATCGGGATGACACGCCGTCGACGCGGTCGGATTTCAATCCCCGACCTGTCGATCTTACAGCCCCACCGCGCATACTGATCGTCGAGGACGAGCCGGAGATCGCGGCGATGGCCAAAGACATTCTTGAAGAAATCGGCTACCGCACGGTTGTCGCTCACAACGCCGACAAGGCGCTGGAAATTTTCAAGGCGTCCCAGGAGGCCGGCGCCTTCGATCTTGTCTTCTCCGATGTGGTCATGCCCGGTCCGGTCAACGGCGTGGCGCTGGCGCAAGAGATTCACCGTCTCAGTCCCGCGACCCCGATCCTCATGACCACGGGGTATAACGATCAGATGGCGCTTGAGGGCCCTCAGGCGGAAGCCATGGATGTCCTCGGCAAGCCGTACAAGCCGAAGGAACTTATTGACCGGGTTCAGGCTGCGCTGCGCAACGGGGCGAGAACCGGACCCGGGCGCCAACGCTCGGACTTCGGCCATGCCCAGTCCTGATGCGGCCTTCACTCCGGATTGCGCCTTGCGCGAAGGGCCTGACTGCAGGCCCTTCGAAAAGGTCGGGTGAACTGACAGCACCATCGTCGAGTTCGAAGTGGGTGAGCCTGAAAATGACGCTGTGTTCCACGGGTGAGGCTCCGGCATGCCTGCGCGCATGAGGAGCGGCGCTCCGGGGGCGCGGCGGGGTCAGGCCCTGGTTTCGGTGTCGTGGGAGATGGACTGACACAAACCCTGAAACCGGGCGAAGGCGCCGACGTCGAGGGCGGCAGTCAGGATCAACGCGCCAGGATGGTCAGATTCCAGCTTTGGCGAGACCTCGGCGCCAAGCGCCAGCGGCTGCGCGATGGAGAATGGCGTGACGATCGGCCAGCCGGTCGATGTCGTCATCATAACCCCCGCCGATAAGTCCCGCGACGGGCGCCACCGGCAGACACGTCTCCAGAACATAGGCGTCCCGAGCCGCGAGGCCCTCGTCGCTGAGGGCCAAACGGCCCAGACGGTCGCGGACATGTGGATCGACACCCGCGTTGTAGAACACGAGGTCCGGACTCACGCCCTCGAGAAGCGCGGGAAGGACGGCGCGGAGTTGAGCCAGATAGGTCTCGTCGCCGGTTCCATCCGGAAGATCGATGTCCAGATCGCTCGGTCCGCGTCGGGTGGGATAGTTCTTCGCGCCATGCATGGAGAACGTGAAGACACGCGGCTCGTTCTCGAACAGAAAGGCCGTTCCGTCGCCCTGATGCACGTCCAGATCGACGACGAGCGCCTGCCTGATCTCGCCAGCCTCCAGCAGGGCATGGCCGACGACGCCGACGTCGTTGAAGACGCAGTATCCCGCTCCAGCTTCCTGCCTGGCGTGGTGACTGCCGCCCGCCGTATTGCACGCAAGGCCGTGTCGCAGGGCGAGCCGCGCCGTCATCAGGGTGCCGCCGACGGCCGCCTGGGCGCGGCGGGCGACGCCGGGGGTCACCGGCATGCCGATGACCCTCTCCAGGCTCAACGGCACCGCCGAATTCAGAACCTGTTGGACATAGGCTGGGTCATGCACCGCGGACAGCATCTCGAAGCTGGCAGGCTCGGGAGTGTACAGCCCTTCCGGGCCGATCAGACCCTTCTCATCCAGCATCTGCGCCAGTCTGGCGTATTTGTGCATGGGGAAGCGATGACCGGGCGGCATGGGCGCGCCATAGGCCGGGTGGTAAACGACAGGCGGGAGGAGGGTCGGGTTGGGCATAGGCTGAGCGTCAACGCGTGAGCAGGCTTCGGGGCGCCGATGGCTGAACTATGTCCAGTTTCAAGGCCTCGACCTCTTGGCCAATGCCTGGATCCGAGAGCCTTCGCTCGACGGTGCTCTTTGGGCAAGGGTCGAATAGACTTGGAAAATTCGCCCCCTCAGGGGAAGCATCCGCTGAAGGGATCCGCCGAAAAGTAGAGCGACCGCCCTTTGGGAGGCGGGGCGTGGTTCGCGGCGTTGCCGATTGTAAAACCTTTGGTCGCGTGCGACGAGGGCGTGAAGGCTAAGGCCTTTGTTCGGCTATCCCGCGTCCCCCACGCGAGGCCGGGCGCACTGCTCCAGTCCCTCGACGGCAGTGAAGGCGGTCTGGTCTGTGTCAAGGCGGACCGGGCCGCCCGCTGCGAGCGTGTTAGGGGAGGTTTTGTATCCCCCTTGGCCCCTGTACTCCCGGCGCCGGGGTGCTTTACTGGTTCGTCAGACCTGTACGGACCTCCCAGCCATGAAAGCGATGATCGGACTGACCGCGGCTGTCTCACTACTCCTGTCCATACACACGCCGGCCGTGGCCGAGGAGAGACGGCCGGCCTGCGCCTCGACCATGGATATGGGGCAGGCCGGACCGGCGGCGGCTGTCGATGAGGTCGTGCGCGCGGAGATGAACCGGCAACATATTCCGGGGCTGGCGCTCGCCGTCCTCTGCGACGGCCAGGTCGTCATCGCCAAGGGCTACGGGAAGGCCAATCTCGAGACCGGTTTGGACGTTTCCATAGACACGGCGTTCAACATCGGATCGCTGAGCAAGCAGTTTCTCGCAACGGCCGTGCTGATCCTTGCGCAGGAGGGGCGGCTGAGCCTGGACGAGCCGGTGTCGGCCTATCTGACTGACGCCCCGGAAAGCTGGCGGGCCATAACCCTGCGCCACCTTCTTAACCACACTTCCGGGCTGGTGCGTGAAGCCCCCGCATTCCGGCCCGACCAGGTCCAGGCGGACATCGACGTCATTCGGTCCGGATATGGGTTGCCGCTCCTGTTTCCGACCGGGACCCGCTTCGAATACTCCAACCTCGGCTATTATGTCGTGGCTGAGATCATCAGCCGGCAATCGGGCCAGCCGTGGCCGGATTTCGTGAAGACCCGGATCTTCGATGTCGCCGGGATGACCGCGTCAAGGCCGACCAGTCCCACTGACCTGATCTCGGGTCGCTCGGGCGCCTACGAATGGAAGGCGGGGCGGACCGTCAATGTGCCGCCCTTGGCGGCCCTGAGGCCCAGCGGCGCCTTCGTGTCGTCCCTCTCGGATTTGATGCGCTGGGATCGTGTCCTCGATAGCGACGCCCTCATCTCCGCTGACTTCCGGCGGCAGATGAGGACCGCTCCCGTTCTTCCCGGGGAAGGGCCAGGCGCCTACGGCTTCGGATGGCGCCTCGAACCTGTCGAGGGACATTTCGAGATCGGTCATGGCGGAGCCCTCGCGGGCTTCCGGTCCTATTACGCGCGATACCCGGATGATCGACTGTCCGTCATTGTGCTGACGAACGAGGGTGACGCCGATCCTCGCGCGCTCGTTCGCGCCGTCGCCCGTCTTGTCCTGAACGACTGAGGGCTCGGGTAGAAGGCGTTCGTCCCGGCGCGGCGTGGAGGCGGCCCCTTGGCGTTTCCTCGGCTCAGACCACGCCGCCACCGCGCCGTGTCCCGACACGAGGCGCCCGGAGCCGGCTCAACCCGGCAGGTCGTGGCGAGTGGGTCTGATCAGGTCGGTGTCGTAGCCCAGGTTGCGGACACGCGTCATGATCGCTGCGGAGACCGATTGGGAAGGACGGGGCGTGCGACTGAGAAGCCAAAGGTAGCGACCCGACGGTTCGCCCACGATCGCCCAGGAATAGTCCTCGGCCCGGTCAAGAACCCAGTAGTCGCCGAGGAACAGAGGGCCCCAGAAGGAAACCTTGAGCTTGGCGTTGCCGCTGCCCGGCGTGATTTTGGCGCGTCCTTTTGAGCGCCGTTCCGTTCCGCTGGGATGCTCGCGGCACAGGTTGCTGACGCCCACCAGCCCATCGTCCCGCAGTGTGTATTCCGCCGTCACCCCCTCACAGCCCCGTTCGAAGCCGTTCTCGTACCGACCGATCTCGTACCAGAGGCCGGAGTAGCGCTGCAGATCGACGGGCCGGGCGGGCTGCGGAACGCTGATGTTGCCCACAGGGCCGCGCTGGAGGGTCGCACAAGCGCCGAGCGCCAGGGTCGCGCTGGTCACCAGCAGGAGGGGAAATGCTTTTTTCATGGAGGCGACAACGACATGACAGGGCGCCCGTTCCGAAGGTTCGTCAGTCCGGTGCGCGGCTTTCAGGGCTCGGCGGACGTCCCGATATCAGGCCTGGCGACCGTCGGATCCTGCTTCAACGGTTGTTGTGGTCTGACGCCTTGAGCCTGAGGCACATAGAGGCCGGTCACCAGTCGCGCGAGGAAGCCCGCAGGCTGAGCTCTCGGGCCGAAGCGTTCGCAGGGATCAGGTGTGGGAATGGCGCGCACCTTGCGGTCAGGCGCGGCGAAGCTGTCACCGACCGGGTCGCCCAGCACCTCCGCGAACTGGAGCGCGTCGCCGACCCGCGACAGGGAGGGGGTGTCGGTTCCGACCACATTGGCCTGTCGCGCGAAGGCGAGGGCGGCGATCTGCACGCCGTCGGCGCCGACGAGCTCCGCCTCCGCCGCCAAGGCGCCTGTGGCGCCCGGCGCGCGCACGCCGATCGGGCCGGGGATGAAGGTGTTGGCCACCGCGGCGACGCCGGCGGCGGCCGGTTCGCTACCGCGCAGGCGCGTAATCGCGAGACGCACGACCCCGACGTCTGGTCCCCGGGCTTCTGTGAGGGTGAAACGCTCGCTGAGCTCATAGCAGGCCTTGGCGATCCACCTCGCCGAGAACCAGGGCCACATCCGCCGGCGGCAACCCCTCGGCGGCTCCGGGATGGAGGGCTGCGGGCTGAATGTACAGGGTCTCCACCGTCCCGGCGCTCGCGCACACACACCCGCAATGTTCCCGGCTTGGTCGCCAGACCCTCGTAGCCGGTCAGATAGCCGCTCAGCGGAGCAGGGGCTGTCTGGCAGGCTGCGGCTGCGACAACGAGGCCGGCGGCGAGCAGGGGAGGCACACGCATGGGGAGGGTCCTCTTGGCAAGGGAACGGGTGACCTACCGTCCCCGGCCGCATCCTCAACAGCGGCGCGATGTTGCGGCGCCTCCCGGCCATCATGGGGTGATGACTGGCCTAGTTCGGGACGATTCACCTAGGCGCATCCGAAGCGCGCTGAATCGCGTATGCAGGCCGATGTATGGACAGATCGAAATTCTACGGCCTGAAGTCGGGGTGACGTCGCGAGCGATGTCACAAGGTGATGAGCACGCCCGGTGGATCCAGGCAATCGCGGCCCATGGGGACCGGGAAGCCTTCGCGAACCTTTTCGCCTTCTATGCGCCCCGCCTTAAATCCTATCTCATGCGGGCGGGAGCAACGCCGGGGGCGGCCGAGGACTTCGCGCAGGACGCGCTGCTGACCGTTTGGCGCAAGGCGGCGTTATTCGATGCCGGCAAGGCCAGCGCGGCGACCTGGGTCTATGTGATCGCCCGCAACCGCCGCCTCGACGCGTTGAGACGCGAAAGGCTGCCCATGCCGACACCGGAGGTCGAGCTGGCGGGCGAGGCCCCTGCCTTGCCCGATGCCCGCCTGGACGCGGAACAGGACGCTGATCGCGTCCGCCGCGCGATGGAGCGTCTGCCAGAAGATCAACGCGAGGTTCTCACACTCGCCTATTTTTCGGACCATCCCTATGCCGAGGTCGCCCGCCAGCTCGGAATGCCGCTCGGTACGGTGAAGTCGAAGATCCGCAAGGGGATGATCCGCTTGAGAAAGCTCCTGGGGTCGCGTGATGGAGTGAGGAAGTGAGCGGCAAGACAGGATTGTCAGAAGAGCGCCTGCTGGCCTTCGCGGCCGGCGCCCTGAGCCCGCCGGAGGCGGTCGTCGTTAATGCCTGGCTCTCGTTTCAGCCGCAGGAGGCCGCCTTCGTCCGGGATCTGCAGATCCTGGGCGGACAGGTCCTGGACGCCCAGCCTCCCGCGGCGATGTCGTCAGATGCCCTGGATCACGCCTTGGCCAGGATCGAGACCCGGCCGCCTGCGGTATCAGCTCCGACTCTCAACGAGATGCCTGAACTGCCGGACTGCCTTCGCATCTACCCGCTGGGGCCCTGGCGTTGGCTCGGCCCGGGCGTGCGGGTCCGCGATGTCGGCGCACCGTGGGACGGGGCCTGCAGGGTGATACTGCTCAAGATCGACAGCGGACAGCGAACGCCTCGTCATACCCACGGCGGCGTGGAGCTCACCTGCGTTCTCTCCGGCGCCTACGCCACAGAAACCGCCCGCTTTGAGGCGGGCGATATCGAGGAGGCGGACGAGAGCGTGACGCACCAGCCGCGGGTCGTTTCCGCCGAGCCCTGTCTGTGCGTCGCCGCGCTTGATGGACAGATCCATCTGGACGGTTGGTTGGGACGGTGGCTGCAGCCGTTGGTGAGGCTGTAAGCGCCGCACGCTGTACCTACGGCGGCGCTCTCAGACCTTTCGGCAGATCGGGGGGCGCGTGGGGCATTGTGCCGCCAAGCCGCCGGCGTCCGGCTCGCCCCCACCGATCAGGAGATCGGCTCTGGCGCGCTCAAGGGGCTATGTTTCACTCGCGGTTAGGGGAAGGCGACAGGCCGACTTCGGCGCTGTAGACCGCGGAGCCGACGCAGGCGTTGCGTAGGGCGTCGACCGGGTTGCGGCCGGAGATCGAAGGTCATCCCGGCTGACTTGCGGTGGTGGAGCAACTCCACCTGAACGACCCATGCGATAAGGACCTCTGCGCACGGGCAGGGCTCCGCCTTTCCAGCTCAGTCCGATGTCACCGGCCGCCATCAGGTCATCGACGGCATGGTGCACGGCCGGCATGGCCTGTCGCCATGCCGAGGGAGTCGCTTCCTGAGCCGCGACGGCGCGAGCGACTTCGCTCGGGCAGACCGTCGCATCCGCCCGTCGTTGGGAGAGCAGATCGAGAACCAGGCGCTTCGCATTCCTATTCAAACGGGCGCTCCTTCAGCCGTTGGAGCAGTGCGTGAGCCGATGGCCGGTTCCGCACCTCGAGAGATCAGGCCTCTGCATCGTGGAGCTGCAGGCGCGTTGGGGCAGGCGCCTGCGGCGGTGCGGTCCGCAGCCTGGTCACGGAACCGGGGCCTGCGATCCACGCTGGAGTTTTGGGCCGCACCGCCGAGTTGCGGACACCACGTGAGAGCGACCGTATGATCAACTTGAACCACGCAACCGCCGCCGAGCTGGATGGTGTCCCGCAACTGCAAGGCCACGGATTTGAGATCGTCCGCTACCGCGAGGAGCGGGGAGGGTTCGACGCCGTGCGCCAGCTTGAGGAGGTCCCGGGGCTCGCCGGCAAATGGGATGGGGCTGAAAGCCAGCTGATGACATGAGGCCTGATCGCGCCTGGCCCCCGGATGCGATGTTGTGAGCCTCTGGCTTGCGCAAAGCTTCGGTGTTCACAGTCCGGGTCACATCCACCCCTCCTTATTGTGACCGGAGAGCCTCCCGTAGCCGCCGCGCGTCTGCCGTTCACGTCCTGAACGGGACTGCCGCCAGTCACCCTGGAGCGTTCGTCGGCTCCGGCCCGGATCGCGCGACAAGACGCCGAGTTTCAGCGCAGCGCGGCCCGGCCGGGCCTGCGACGGCGGCCAAGATCAAGCCGGTCGGGACGCCGTTTCCCCATCATAACCGCCCTGACGCAAGCCGACGATGCGATCAGGCGGTCGGCGTCCGATCCTAGCGAAATGCGCGACGGCTGGCCCGCACCATCTCCTCGACCCAGTTGATCAGAATCGTCGTGTAAACCTTCTGATGGTCAGGATCGCGCATCGCGTGGGACGCACCCGGGATGATGCGGTGGGTAAAGGAGTTCGCGCGCTTGAAGGCCGCCTGGTAAGAAAGGATGACCTCCGTCGGAATGCGGTCATCCTCCCCGGACTCGACAATCAGGACGTCGCCTTCGAAGGCCGCGCAGGCGGCGAGCGCCCGATCCTCGTCGGGCGACCGGAGCGTCTGGCGGTAGGCTCGCACGTCGTCCTTGTCCAGCCGAGCCTTGGGAACATCCCAATGCTCGTCCGGGTAAAGGGCAGGGACGCGCAGCGCAAGCCAGCGGATCGATCTCTCCGCGGTGAGGAGGGCGGAGAGGTATCCTCCATAGCTCGTGCCGATAAGGCCGATGGCGGACGGATCGATCAGCGGCTGGGACGCCAGATAATCATAGGCGGTCCTGACGTCGTCCAACCCGTCCTGGCGGGTCACCTCGTCGCGCCGGGCGTCACTGCCCGCGTGGCCTCTGAGATCAAAGGTGAAGCAGATGCAGCCCAGGCGGGCGAGTTCCTCCGCGTGACCGAGATCTTCCTCCTGATTGCCGCCCCAGCCATGAACGAAGAGGAGGCCGGGCACCGGCGCTTCCGGCGGAAGCAATGTGCCGGTGAGGGTCTGTCCATCAACGGTGAGGTTCACCCGGCCTTCGTCGATTTGAATGGCGGCCTTCACGCAATCCTCATCGCATATTTGGTCATCGGGCCGACCACGGGATCGACGCCCTTGAAATAGAGAACGGCCCCCTCCGGCGTCTCGGAAACCTCGTAGCGCTCCACGGTGACCGTGTGTACCGAAGTCAGCTCCGGAGCGTCGGCGAACGCCTCCAAGGCGGCGATCTCCGCGCCGGTGGCTCCGCCGATCCGCCAGGATTGCTCGAGGACGCCGACCCGTCGCAGGCCACGCGCGTCGCGGCCCGCGATGACGTCGTAGTTTCGGCGCGTCAACACCATGGATGGGTAGGCGCGCCGGGCTGCGTCGTCGAAGACGGCGGCGCAGCGAATAGCTTCGGTGGCCTCTGTGTCCAGACCGAGGTGGGTCAGCCGGTCGAGCCCTCCGCGGACCGATCGCAGGCTCGATCCGCCGTACACGTTGCGGCCCTTGTGATCGATTGTTTCCTGCTGGTCGCCCACATAGCTGATCTCCAGTCCGGCCACGGAGAGGGAGCCCACGCTGTAGGTCTCGACATCGAAGAGGTTCTCCTCGATCACGATGCCGAACGTCGCCAGCTGCCGCGGATCCTGTTCCTGGATCACAGAAATGAGCTGCCGTTCGGTCTCCACGACGGTCTGGCCGAGGCTTGCTCGAGCACACACCTCCTTGACCCGCGCGGGACCGCTGCGCAGGAGCCGGCGGCCGCCTTCAACGGCGTCCTCCGGTGTGAAGGCCGTGTAGCCTTTCAAGGCGGCGTCGCCGAGCCGTTCGGCCATGGAGGCGCACCACCCTTCAGGATGCGCTGCCTCCTTGCCGATCAATCCATGAGTGATCGCCTTGGTCGCGGCGAAGCGATAGGGCGTCAGGCCGCCGAGCAAGGTCCCGATCGACAACCGGGTCTTCCAGGTCATCGTCTCTGCGATGAGGGTGTCTCTAGGAACCAGGAGAACGTCCGGTCCTACATCATCCGGATCGGTGACGGATCCGAGCCGCGGGATTCTGAGCAACGTCGCCAGGCGCGTGACCAGCGTCTCACGGGACTGTTTATCGTGCAGGTTGCCGGGGCTGTGACCGACGGGATCGAGCATGGCGATTCCCGCCAAGGGGTAGCCGTTGGTGAACGACGGCATGGCTGCAATGCCGACACGGTCCAGAGAGATCATCACGGCCTCGAGCTGTTGATAATGGCCTAACCCGAAGGAGAGCAGCCAGTTCAGGCCGCGAAGCAATTCCTTCTATTGACGGGCTTCGGGCGCCGCCCTGGCGGGTGAGTTCTGGCCCGCGCGGGACCGGCGCGTCAGCCGCGGGGGCGGGGCGTCGAGACGAAAGGTCCTGCGGGGCATCGCTGCAGAGGCCGCGAACCTGATCATAGGCGACTGCCCTCGAGCCGGCGCAACGCACACCGGGCGAGAGACGCTTCAGTCGTAATCACCGCGGCGTTTTCGTCTCGGCCGTCTGATGAGGCCTCGCCGCATCAGGGGATCCCGCAGCGAGAGCCAGGCGAGAAGCCCGGCAGCTGCGACCACGACCAGGTAGAACAGTATCAGCATCCGCACGTCCCCGGGGCGAGCCTACTGATGGAGATGACGTCACGGTCGAGCGGTGAACTCACCCCGCTCCGGCGGCTTTCAGAAGACGAACGCCATGATGAGCGCCGAGAGCGTGAGGCCCAGACCTGCAAGCGTGGCGAGCCCGACGATCAGCAGCGGCGGATCTTCCTGAAGGCGTTTGATCATCGTCTTTTCCGAGCCCTGGGCCGTTCCGCGCTGTGAATGATCCGGCGAAGATATCGTTCCGGGCGGGGCGGGCCGTCATCGGCCTGTGCTTCGGGGACGCAATGGGGTCGGACGGGCGCAGACGGTTTTCGGATGATGGCGCGGGATCGTAAAACAGGGTCGGCGCCGCTCAATGTTTCGCGGATCCGCTCTACTCAGGGCGTATACACCCGTGAGGTCCCGCGCCATTGGCTATGAATTTATGCTTAGAGACTGGGAGTGATGAAGCCCGCCGCCTCCGGGAGGCGGCGGGCTTCTTCGCGGAACCGCGCGGGAGGCTCGACGCGAGATCAGGTCTACTGATGTGACCTGACGACCAGCCGCTCAAACGCGACGACGAAGCCGGGGGTTCCGCGCGACCGAGGGACTCTGCTTGCAGACGCGTGTCTCCACGCTTCGACCATGCGGTCGGGGGTAACGGCCTGAGCTCCCGGTCAGGTCCGATGTCGTGTTCAGAGCCTTCGGTCGGCGCGCTGGACCGCGTCTTCACGGCGGGCTGATCGTCCCTGTCCCAACGGCGGGACGCGTCCCATTGCCGGGGGATGAGGTGGCCGGACGTCGGCGTCGTCTTTGAAGAGGGGCGGCCCTGTCCGTCCCGGCTGTCCTCGGGGGAGGCGGCCCGATCCTTCCAGATCGGCGGCCCGGCGACCTTCGGCTCGCCGGGCCACTCTGTTTGGCCGCGAAAGTCAGAGGCGGAGGGTTTCGTCAGCCCCGTGCGATGTCGCCCGCCTGCCGTGGTCAAAACATGTTTGCGGACAAGCTGTGAGCGATGACAACAGAGGTCGCTCCGAACGAGGAGGCGCTTCAGGCTGCCGCAGGATAATACGGCATGTAAGGCCGTACTGAGTGACGCGAAAGCGAGAGCCATCGGCGCCTCCTTCGTTCTCCAGGCCGGCGACCGAAACACGCACCGCGGCTCGTATTCTCCTGGTCTGAACGCCGCCAGGGCCCTGAGCTCGTCAGCCTCCTGGAATGACCAAAGATCAGGAGAGGCGAGGCGTCGCTGCCGTAGACGGTGAGGTTCCCTCACCCAGCGCAGCCGCAGCGGCTTCAGCGGATCGCCGCCCGCTGACGACGTCTGCGACCAGCCGGGAGATCAGCGTTGAAGACAGCGGGCCACGCATGGACCACCCCGCATGCGCGCGTTCGGCGACGCCCTCGCGGACCAGGATACGGATGTCCGAATGCCTGACGTCCTGCTCAAGACGCCGCATGAGCATGTCGAGCGCGTACCCAGGGCCTTCGAGAACCTGAAAGAAATGGGTCTCGCCGACCGCGAGGGCGCCGGTGATGTCGCGTTGATCGTTGTTGCGCTTGGCCTGGCCGAGAATCTCGGCGATTCCGAGAAGGGAAAGGGAGGCCGGGGCGCCTCGACTGGTGTAGACGACCCGCTGCAGCTTGAAGGGCATCAGGCGGCGTCCCGGGCGTCGACGCCGGGTGTCGAGGCGCCCATCGTGGCGACGCTGGCCCGGCCGCGCGGAGCGACCTGCAGGACGTGAGCGACGGCGCTGAAGTCGATCGGTTTGTTGAGATAGGCGTCCGCCCCAGCCGCGAACCCCTTGAGGTGATCCTCGCGGGTGGCGGAGGCCGACAGGACGACGATCGGCGTCTCGCGATTGGGGCTGTCGGACCGCCGGATCGCCAGCGTCGATGCGAGGCCGTCCATCACAGGCATGTTGACGTCCATGATGATCAGGTCGAAGGCCTCCACCTGCGCGGCGTCCAAGGCTTCGCGTCCATCCGTCGCGCAGGTGACGACATGGCCCGCGGGCTTCAGGTAGGCTTCCAGCACAAGACGATTAACCGGGTGGTCCTCGGCCACGAGAATCCGCAGTCCGTGTTCGGGCTGATCTGACGGGTTCGTGTCTTCAGCCGGGTCGAGATCATGGACCGTCTCACGCCAGGCTTCCACCGCTACCCTGATCGTGACGGAGAAGGTGGAACCCACTCCGGGCGTGGATTCTACCCGCACCTCGCCGCCCATGACTTCCGCGAGGCGTTTGGAGATGCTGAGCCCCAGTCCGGTGCCGGAGAACCGGCGGGTGGAGGAATCGTCGACCTGGGCGAAAGGCTGGAACAGTTTGGCGAGATCTTCAGGCGAGATGCCCACGCCCTGATCCTGCACCGAGAAGCAAAGCAGCGCGCTATCGCCCTCCGCAGGACTCTGGAGAGCCACGCCGAGTCGGATCGAACCTTCGCCGGTGAACTTGATCGCATTACTCAGGAAGTTCTGCACGATCTGGGTCAGGCGCAGGGCGTCGGTCCGGATCGAGGCCGGCGCGGCGGGATCAACCTCGACGGTGAAAGACAGACCCTTGGCCTCGGCATGGGCCTGGAAGGGGCCGACGACCTTGCGGCAGAGATCGTCGAAGGCGATCTCGGCGATCATCGTTTCCATCTTGCCCGCCTCGATCTTGGTGATGTCGAGGATATCGTTGAGGAGCGTCAGGAGCGAGGCTCCCGACTGTTGAATGATGGAGACGAATTCGCGCTGCTGGGGAGCCAGATCGCCGACGGCCAACAGCTGGGCGGCGCCCAGAACGCCGTTCATGGGCGTCCGCAGTTCGTGGGACATCACCCCCAGGAAATTCGACTTGGCCTGGCTGGCTGCATCGGCCTTGTCTCGCGCCGCGCGGAGCTCCACGATGAGATCCGCCTGCCGCTGCGCGGCCGCCGCGATCTCACCGTCCCTGATCTGGGTGATGGCGACCTTGATAAGGAGTGCGGCCCCCAGCACCGGAATGACCGCGATGAGCGTGTTGAAACCGGTCGTTCCCCAGAGGCCGAAGACCATGACGCCGAGGACGGCGGTGTAGGGCAGGGAGACGATCAGCGCCTCGCGGGGCGCGGCCCGCATCTGGGTGAAGACCAGAGTATAGCCCGCACCGAGCAGTGCGATCGCCAACATGGCGCCGTAGGGACCGCCCTCCAGGAAGGCGAGGAGGGGCGCAGCGGCCCATGCGATGCAGGATACCGACGCTGCCCAGACAACGTGGCGGCTCGACATCCCCTGGACCGAAGCCTGACGCGCCTTGCTCTCGACCAGGCCTCGGACGAGGCCGAGCGCCATGGTGACCCCATACCAGATGGCGACGTGAGACAGGGAGACTTCGGTGGCAAGGGCCAGGGCCCAGCACGTGATGATCCAATACCGCAGGTGGCCGGCGGACACGAGACGCTGCAGCAGAACCGGGGCATCTTCGCGCGCCGCGGTGCGGGGTCTATGGCGGTAGGTGAAACGCATTTGAGACCCCCATTCTGATGTCTCTACACTGACCAGAATTATATAAGGTGCGGTAAAAGCACGGAAATGTCCGGTTCCGGGCACAGCGGCGTGGGCTCCGGCATTGGGTTGTGCGTGTGGTTCACCCGCGGCGGACTTAGCCTTGGGCGGCTGCTTTACCCGGCTCGAACCCTCTTCCCCGGCGCGTTGCCGCAGGTTGAGATCCAGGCGGCGGCGTTCGCCTTTGGCGCGGAGACGCTTGTGGTCCGGCTGGGCAGGCGATGGGTTCAGCGCTGGCGAGCAGTCCAGGCGGTAGGTCGGTGACAGCAGCCGAAGGGGTCCGGACTCGGGCATCGGGAGATACCGGCTCCCCAATCCCGGTCGATCGAAATGATCACATCGCAGAGCTGAAGAAGGCCGAGCGTCGCGGCATCATAGCGGGTTTGGTCGACATCACGGCAGCGACCCAGGGGCGCCCGGCTGGAATGAGGGGAAAGCCGTCAGGAAATCCGCCGGTGGGATCGCTCGCCAGCCGGCGGGCGAGCACCCCGACGAAATGGTCTCGCATCGCGGTCTCATCGAACGGCTTCGGAAAGGCCTTCAGGGCGTTGAATGGCGGGCTCGAGGCAGGCCCAAGGCGACAACTGGCCAGCACGACCTCAACGCCCGGCCATCGATCACGCACGTAGAGTGCGAGGGCCAGGCCGTCCATCTCGCCCGGCAGGTCAATATCCGCGACGACAAGGGCGACATCTCCGTCGAGCTCATCCAGCACCCGTCGCGCCTCGTCGGCGGTCGCGGCCTCGATCGGAGAGAGCCCTGCGTCCGCGAGAAGGGCGCCGGCATGCATTCGAATGACGGCTTCGTCTTCGACGACCAGTGCGGAAAGTGATGTAGCGATGGCCATGCGCGTCAAATGTCGAAAATCGAACAAGGTTCACCGCCCGGTCGCTTCCCATCTGGGAACCACTGCGCCACACGGCGGCCTGGATGTCAGGTCTGTTGGCGCCGAGCGCCCGCAAGCGTTGTCTGATGGGAGCAGCGAAAACCATCGCAGAGAGCTCCTGCGCGGATGAGACGCTCCTTGTGCCGGGTCAGCATAGGAGCGGCGACCGCTACTGGTGCGGACGTCTCCTAAGATCTGAACGCGCGACCGCTCTCGATCACCGTCAGGCTCGGAGGCTTGCGTTCGGAGTGCCGCGAAACCCAATGGATGACGGTGGCCCAAGCAGAGAGCACCAGGATGGACAGCGCTCCGACGATGAATATGGCGAACACCGGCGTCTCCTTTGGGTCTGTCCTCTAAGCGTCACAAGGGAAGGTCTGTTCCCGACCTAGGGCGTCGAACGAGCGGTGGGGACGTCGGTAGGGGGCGGGCCAGCCTCGAGGTTTAGGGCGAGCGGGGTGCGACACTGATGGCTCGGCTCCCGTGCCGTTAGAAGCGCTCGACGTGCCGGGGTTCTCGTCCGGAAACGACAGACAACAAAAAAGCCCCGCCACTGAGGCGGGGCTTCTGATGGATGGCGGCCTGAGCCCTCAGTGGCCGGGCTGTTCGCCGGCGGTCGGCGACGTGCTCGGCGTATTGGAGGTCGTCATGCCGCCATCCGCGTTGCCGGCCTGCTGCTCGATGTGGTCAGCCTGGGCGTTCAGATTCTTTTCCTGCTGCTCGTTGGGGGTCGCCGCCGCCTGGGCTTCAAGCTGGTCCGCCTTCACCTCGGCCGCCTTGTCGGCCGAGCTCTCGCCGCAAGCCGCCAGACCGGCGAAAAGGGCGGCGGTGGCCGAAGCGATAATCAGTTTACGCATGGGTTTTCCTCCTGATGGGCCTCTCCAACGCCGCGAGTGCGATTCGGGTTCACAGGGCCGCGACGCCGCTCAGCTGTCCACGCTTGCCGCGATCGCTGCAGCCGGGTCGCCTGCCGAGGCATTCCGGCCGGGGAGGTCTCCAATCCTGTTTGACGATCATAAGCCGCGCTACGCAGGAATATTGCGACCTTCCGCCGCATGATGCGTTAGCCGCCCTACTGCAAGGCGCAGGGGGGCGCGACAGTCTGCGATGCAGGCGAGGCTGACCTCGATCTGTTGACACGCATTCTGGCCAAACCTGAAAGGGGCGGCGATCGGGAGCTCCATGCCGCAACGTCCCCAGCGTTCGCCGACCCACTCGGACCGGTCTGCCGTTCTAAACCTCACGCGTCGTCTCAAGATGGCCCGCTCCGCCCACGCCTATGTGCGGGGCAGTACGCGTCAGTTCTACGCATGGCTGGAGGCTTCGCCGGCGTCGGTTCCGGATGCGCCGCCGGTCTGGATCTGCGGCGATTGCCATCTCGGCAACCTGGGGCCGCTGGCCGACGTCAAGGGACGTGTCGAAATCCAGATCCGGGATCTGGACCAGACGGTGATCGGCAATCCCGCTCATGACATCATCCGGCTGGGGCTGTCGCTCGCTTCCGCCGCTCGAAGCTCCGACCTTCCCGGGGTCGCAACCGCCCGTATGCTGGAGCATCTCATGCTGGGCTATCAGGATGGCCTGACAGACGACTTCGATGCCCAAGACGCTTCCAGCCGGCCCAAGGCGATCCAGACCCTGCTCAAGCAGTCCCTCCGACGCCGGTGGCCGCAACTCTCCCAAGAACGCCTCTCGGGCGATCACCCCGAAATTCCGCTGGGCAAACGCTTCTGGCGGTTGGCGGACAGCGAACGCCGCGACCTTGAGGGTCTTATTGGGACGGCGGATGCGCGCGCTATGCTCATCCGGCTCGAGCAGCGCTCCGGCAAGGAAAAGCCCAATCGCAAGGTGGCGCTTGCAGACGCGGCCTACTGGATGAAGGGGTGCAGCTCTCTCGGCCGACTCCGCTACGCCGCCCTGGTCCGGGTCGGATCTCACCATCCCTCATTCGCCCTGGTCGACATCAAGGAAGCAGCGGCTGCGGCCGCGCCGCGCGCGCCGGGGGCGACCATGCCGCGCGACAATGCCGAGCGGGTCCTTGCTGGAGCGAAGGCATTGTCGCCTCACCTCGGCGAACGAATGGTCGCGGGTCGGATGGCTGGCAAGGCGGTGGTGTTGCGAGAGCTCGCGCCGCAGGATCTCAAGATCGAGATGACCCGCACCCGACCCGCGGAGGCCGCGGCCCTGGCGCGCTATCTCGGCGGAGTGGTGGGACGCGCGCATGGGCGGCAGATGGAGGCTGGAGATCGCAGGGCGTGGGGTCGGCGTCTGGTGCGGGATCAGACGGCGACGCTGGATGCGCCGTCATGGCTCTGGTCCAGCGTCGTCGAGTTGATAGGCCTCCATGAGGCCGCCTATCTGGAACACTGTCGCCTCTATGCGCTGGAAGAGGCGGCCTGACACTTCTGGTGACCGACCTTTATCAACATCGGGCGCGTTTGGGGCTGCACCGCCACAGGGATGACGTGCTGGCGTGTCCATGGGGTTCCTTTGACCGCTGGACGGGCAGCCCGGCTCGAAGGCGACGACGCTGCCCGATAGGCCGGGCGCCTTGATTCCGGCGAGGACAGCCCGTCCTGGTGTTAGCAAACCTGGCAGCAGATCCTTGCGGCGCGCTTTTCTAAGATCTGTGGGCCCCGGATAGAAGCGGCCCGCGCCGAGGCAAGGGATGGTTCGGCGCGGGCCGCGGCGGATCGTCGTGGGGCTTCGACCGCGACACCACCCTCAGACTTTTCGACCTGAGCGCCATGGGGTCTTTCGGAGCGGTACGTAACGGTGAAGCCTCAGGAGGCAGAAACGGCCCGGCGCCCCACGCCGAGCCGTCGATCCATGCAGATCCGGCCGTCTCCCCCGAGGTCGGCCGCTCGGGTGGTGTGAGCCACCCGCCGAGATGACGGCGCCGGTGGATGGTCACCTCAGAGAACTCCGCGAAAAAGCGGCTGCGGCCGGTTGCCGCCCAGAGGCGCGAGTTGCGGCCGGGTGATTGTCGATCACGCCGGCCCGGGCCTTGGGTCGACTGTTCAGGCGCCTCACGAGGTCGTCCTCTTGGCGTTGCTGGGCCGTCTGCTCAAGCCGCCCTGTTCGGACCCTGCACAGGCGTAGTCGCTGGTGGGCTCTCAGGTCTGCGGCGGACGGAGCTGAGCGACTCAGTTAGACGTCGCCCGATGACGCCCGCAGAACTCGATCAACGTCTGGAAGACCAGCGCTTGAAGGCTGGCGGTGATCCGGGAGGCATGCCTGGGCTGATCACCATCCAGACCGATGACTGGATCACAAGCCTTCACGAGGGAGCAGCGCGGCCGAAGACGCTCGTCGACGGCATCCGTATCCGGGACATCAAGGTCGCGATCGGGGCGACCTTGACGACCGGCGTCCTGACCCGTGCTGAAGCCGGCGAACGCGGCGAACCCTATCGTGATCTGGCGCCGGCATCCTGACCGGCCCTGCGAGGCCCTTTCCGGCCGCATGGGCCTGATAGCGGGTCGCGAGGCTCTCCGACGCTGACGGCGCTCGGCGTGCGCGCGGTCGCAGGTCGGACCGGAAGAGACGGCCCCTCGGCGATGAGACGAACATCTTGACGACCCCGCCAGCATTTCCAAAATCGCGACTGTCCGGCGGGCAGACCCCCCCCCGCCGGCTCTTCAGCGGAGGACCTTATGGAAAAGATCGTCGTTGAACCCCTGTCAGGCGGCTGGGCCGTGCGCAGCGACATCATGGACAATGCAATGGTGTTCAGGAGCGGGAGCGCCGCCGAGGACGCCGCCAGAACCCTCGCTTTGAGGCTGGCCAGGCTCGGAGAGCCCGTCAAACTCCATCTCAGGCTACGCAACAGCGCGACCGAAGCGCGCTTCATCTGCCTGCCGCCGGTGGATCCCGACGCCCCGCCGAACCTCTTGCCGATTCCCGACGCGCGCACGCCGGATTTCGAGCACGCCTAGCCAGACGCTGGATCGGCATGGGGGCGCCGGAATACGCCCGGCGCCTCCCCGCGTTGGCGGCGGTTCACCGTGACCCGTTCGGTCACCCTCGGCTCCAGGAACATCAAGCGTCGCTGCGGGTTCTCTCAGGGCGGTTCCGTCGATCGGCGAGGGATCGCAGGCTTGCGCTCGCCGATCGGGAACGGAGCGCGTGGTGATCGACGTGATTGAGACGAGCCCATCGCGGCGCGGGCTGTTGCTGGGAAGCGCAGGAGGGGCGGCCTTGATGGCTCTGCCGGCGCAAGCCGCCGAAACCCCTGCGCCCGAACCCGCGCCGAGCACCGCGCCTGTGAGGCTTACCGTCAACGGTCGAGAGGTGGCGCAGGACCTCGATACCCGTACGACCCTTCTCGACCTGCTGCGGGAGCACCTGCACCTCACGGGGACGAAGAAGGGCTGTGACCACGGCCAGTGCGGAGCCTGCACCGTTCTCGTAAATGGCCAGCGGATCAACGCCTGCCTGTCGCTGGCGGTGATGCACACCGGCGATCAGGTCACCACGATCGAGGGACTGGGCTCGCCCGAGCGGATGCACCCGATGCAGGCCGCCTTTGTCAAACACGACGGCTATCAGTGTGGCTATTGCACGCCCGGCCAGATCTGCTCGGCCGTGGCCGTGCTGGATGAAATCCGCGCCGGCATTCCGAGCCACGTCCAGGACGACGTTTCCGGCCGCCCCGAGATGTCGACCGAGGAGATGCGCGAACGGATGAGCGGCAACATCTGCCGTTGCGGCGCCTATTCCAACATCGCCGAGGCCATGGCCGAGGTAGCGGGAGCGCGGGCATGAAGGCCTTCACCTATGAGCGCGCGCGGACGCCGGTTGAGGCCGCCGCCGTCGTCGCGGCCCGGCCAGGCGCCAAATTCATCGCCGGCGGCACCAATCTGCTCGATCTGATGAAGCTCGAGATCGAGACGCCGACCCATCTGGTCGACGTCCAGGACACCGGTCTGGACAGGATCGAGGAGACGGCCGACGGCGGACTGCGGATCGGGACCCTGGTCTCGAACACGGCTCTTGCCAGCGATCGCCGGGTGCGCCGGGACTACGGGGTGTTGACCCGCGCCATCGTGGCGGGCGCCTCCGGCCAGCTGCGCAACAAGGCGACGACCGGCGGCAATCTGCTGCAACGGACCCGGTGCCCCTATTTCTACGACCCCAACTAGGCCTGCAACAAGCGCGATCCCGGCTCGGGCTGTTCGGCCATCGGCGGCGTGACGCGGCAACTCGGCGTCATCGGGGTCAGCGACAGCTGCATCGCCACCCACCCCAGCGATATGGCCGTAGCCATGCGCCTGCTCGACGCCTCGGTCGAGACGGTCACCCCCGCCGGCCAGACCCGCAGCCTGCCGGTCGCCGATCTGCACCGCCTGCCCGGCGATACGCCTCACCGCGAGACCCATCTGGAGCCGGGCGAGATGATCACGGCGGTGATCCTGCCCCGACCCATCGGCGGCAAGCAGGTCTATCACAAGGTCCGGGACCGCCAGTCCTACGCCTTCGCCCTGGTTTCGGTGGCCGCGGTGATCCAGCCGGACGGCTCCGGTCGGGTGGCGTTCGGCGGCGTGGCGCCCAGGCCCTGGCGGGTTGAAGCGGCGGATGCGGCGATGCCGGGCGGCGCCGAGGCCGTCGCGACCGCCGCCTTCGCCGGCGCGCGCACCCGCGAGGACAATGCGTTCAAGGTGACCCTGGCTCAGCGGACGTTGGCCGGGGTTCTGGCTGAGGCCCGGGCATGAAGTTCGATCAACCTGCCGGGCCCAATCCGATCGATCAGATGCGGGTGGTAGGCCGGGCCACGCCCCGTATCGATGGCCCGCTGAAGACCACCGGTCGTGCGCCCTACGCCTACGAGCATCGCGAGGAGAATGTCGTCTACGGCTATGTCGTGGGCTCCGGCATCGCCAAGGGCCGGATCCGGTCGATAGACCTTGCCGCCGCCCGCGCCGCGCCGGGCGTGCGGGGCATTGTGACCGCGGAGAACGCGGGGCCTCTGGGCAAGGGCGACAACAACACCGCCAAACTTCTGGGCGGCCCTGACATCCAGCACTACCACCAGGCCATCGCGGTGGTGGTGGCGGACACCTTCGAACAGGCCCGCGCCGCCGCGGGGCTGGTGAAGGTCAGTTATGCCCGAGAACAGGGCCGCTTCGATCTCGAGGCGCGACGGGCCGGCGCAAAGGAGCCGGAAGGCGACAATGCCGACAAGAGCCATGGCGACTTCGCGACCGCCTTCGCCGCCGCGCCGGTGACGCTCGACGAACATTACGAAACCCCGGACCAGAGCCACGCCATGATGGAGCCCCACGCGTCCATCGCGCGCTGGGACGGCGATCAGCTGTTCGTCTGGACGTCCAACCAGATGATCGCCTGGGGCAAGGGCGATGTAGCGAAGACGCTCGGCATCCCGCCGGAGAAGGTGCGGATTTCGTCGCCCTACATCGGCGGCGGCTTCGGCGGAAAGCTGTTTCTGCGCGCCGACATCATCCTGGCGGCCTTGGCGGCCAAACAGGTCGGGCGGCCGGTCAAGATCGCGCTTCAGCGGCCCTTGATGGCCAACAACACCACCCATCGTCCAGCGACGCACCAGCACATCCGCATCGGCGCGGGGCGTGACGGCAAGATCGTCGCCCTGTCCCACGAGAGCCTAAGCGGCGACCTGCCGGGCGGCGGACCGGAGACGGCGACGGCCCAGACCAATCTCATGTACGCCAGCCCGGCCATCGTCACCCGGCTGCGGCTGGCCGAGCTGGACCTGCCCGAAGGCAATGCGATGCGTGCGCCAGGTGAGGCGCCGGGCCTTATGGCGCTCGAGATCGCGATGGACGAGATGGCCGAGAAGCTCGGCATGGACCCGGTGCGTTTCCGCATCCTCAACGACACCCAGGTCGATCCAATGCACCCGGATCGGCCCTATTCGCAGCGGCAGCTAATCCGGTGTCTGGAGGAGGGCGCGGACCGGTTCGGCTGGGACCGCCGCAACGCCAGCCCGGGCGCGGTGCGCGACGGGCGTTGGATGGTCGGCATGGGCGTGGCCGCGGGCTTCCGCAACAATATGAACATGAAGTCCGCGGCTCGGGTCCGGCTCAATGCGGACGGACGGGTGACCGTCGAGACCGACATGACCGACATCGGCACCGGGACCTACACCATCATGGCCCAGACCGCGGCCGAGATGCTGGGCGTGGACCTCGACCAGGTGACGGTGATCCTGGGCGATTCCGCGCTACCCGCCGCCGCCGGCTCCGGAGGGCAGTGGGGCGCCAACAGTTCCACGGCCGGGGTCTATGCGGCGGCGATGAAGCTGCGCCGCGCCGTGGCCGAACGTCTGGGCTACAATCCGGAGACCGCGGTGTTCGAGAACGGCCGGGTCCGTGATGGTCGGCGCTCCGTCAGGCTGGGCGAGGCCGCGCGGTCAGGCGAGATCGTCGCCGAGGACACGATGGAATACGGCGATCTGGCCAAGAAATATCAGCAGTCGACTTTCGCCGCCCATTTCGTCGAGGCCGCCGTGGACAGTTACACGGGCCAGACGAAGGTGCGCCGGATGCTGGCTGTCTGCGCCGCCGGCCGGATTCTCAATCCCGTGACCGCACGCAGCCAGGTGATCGGCGCCATGACCATGGGCGTGGGCGGCGCCCTCATGGAGGAGCTCGCGGTCGACAAGCGTCTGGGCTTCTTCGTCAATCACGACCTGGCCGGATACGAAGTGCCGGTCCACGCCGACATCCCGCACCAGGAGGTCGTCTTCCTTGAGGAGGCTGACGACAAGACCTCGCCGATGAAGGCCAAGGGCGTGGGGGAATTGGGTCTGTGCGGCGTCGGGGCGGCGGTGGCCAATGCGGTCTACAACGCCACCGGCGTGCGGGTGCGTCAGTATCCGGTCACCCTGGACAAACACCTCGACCGGCTGCCCGCCCTTGTGTGACGCTGGCGCATGACCACGGTCTATGCCGCCTATCACGTCCGGTCCCAGGCCAGCGTTCCGCCCTTGATCGATCCGTTCGGGCGGCGGATTGACTATGTGCGCGTGTCGGTGACCGACCGCTGCGACCTGCGTTGCGTCTACTGCATGGCCGAGCGCCAGACCTTCCTGCCGCGCGCCGAGGTGCTGAGCCTCGACGAACTGGACCGGCTGTGCTCGGCCTTCATCGGTCTCGGGACACGTCGGATCCGCCTGACCGGAGGCGAGCCTTTGGTGCGCAAGGGCTTTATCGATCTGGTCGAGGGGCTGTCGCGCCACCTGAGATCGGGGGCGCTCGAGGAACTGACCCTGACCACCAACGGGACGCTGCTGGCCCAGCACGCCGAGGCCCTCGCGCGCCACGGCGTACGGCGGATCAATGTCTCGCTGGATACGCTGGATCCGGACGCCTACCACCGCATCACCCGCGGTGGCGACCTCGGCAGGGTGATGGACGGTCTGGCCGCCGCGCGTGAGGCGGGTCTCGAGGTCAAGATCAACACGGTCGCCCTGAAGTCCGACAACGCGGCCGATCTGCCCGGCATGATCGCCTGGGCCCACGGCCTGGGCATGGGACTGACCCTGATCGAGACCATGCCGCTCGGCGAGGTCGAACAGGACCGCACGGACCAGTATCTGTCCCTGCGCGACGTGCGCGAAGATCTCGAAGCCCGCTGGACCCTGACGCCCCTGGCCAAACGCACCGGCGGCCCGGCCCGCTATGCGAGGGTCGAGGAGACCGAAGGCTTACTGGGCTTCATCACCCCGCTGAGCCACAGCTTCTGCGAAAGCTGCAACCGTGTCCGGGTCACCTGCACCGGCCAGTTGTTCCAGTGCCTGGGTCAGGAGGACGAGGCCGACCTGCGAGCGGTCCTGCGCGGCTCGCCCGACGACGACGCGCCTCTGATCGAGGCCATTCGCGCCGCGGTGGACCAAAAACCCAGGGGGCACGACTTCCGCATCGACCGACCGGGGGCCGCGCCGGCTGTGGCGCGTCCGATGTCGATGACCGGAGGCTGAAGGCGGCCGGCGGAAATCGCGTCTCAGGAAGAGCGCGAGCGCTGCAGGTCGGACGGCGTATCCACGTCCAGGGTGGCGCCGGGATTGGTCGAGGGGATCAGGGCAACGGCGTCCCCGAGGTCGGCCAGCAGGTCCTTGGCGCCCTTGTCGCCGGTAATCGCTCTCAGGCGCGCAAAGACCGACCGGCCGAAGGCCGTGGGATGCGCCGGCCCATCGGGGTGCGACAACCGGGCAGCCGACGCTCCGGCCTGCACGGCGTCGAGCAAGGCGTCGGCTTCGGCGGCGGAGACCAAGGGCATATCGCCGAGGAAGATCGCCGCGGCCTCGGCGCCCGGAGGCAAGGCCTCGACGCCCGCTCTCAGCGAGGTTGACAGGCCGTCGGACCAATCCGGGGCGACGATGATCGCCAATCGGCTATCGGGCATTGGCGCCAGCGCCGCCTCAACGGCTTCGGCGTCCGACCCGAGCACGACCGTCACCCGATCGACCCGGGCCGCGAGCGCCGCATCGACCGCCCCCAGGATCAAGGGGCGCCCACGCCAGTCGGCCAGCAGCTTGCCGCCGCCGAACCGCGTCCCCGCGCCGGCCGCGAGGACGATCGCGTGACGGCCCGTCACACGCGACTCGCGATGATTTCGCCGATGACCGCGGTCGCGATCTCCTGTGGCGAACGGGCCGCGATCTTCAGGCCGATGGGGGCGTACAGCCGATCAATGACCGCATCCTCCAGCCCGGCTTCGGAGAGTTTCGTGAGCCGGGCCGCCAGCCGACGCCGCGATCCAAGCAGGCCGACGTATCCGGCCTTGCTGGCTAAGGCGGCAGGCAGAACCTGGTCATCAAGGTCAGAGTCATGGGTCGCGAGTGCGACGGCCGTCCACGGATCAAGTTCAAGAGACTCCAGCGCCGCCGCGGCGTCGGCGTCACGTCGGTAGTCGACCGGTAGCGGGGGAGGGGTCTCGGGTCCGTTCGGGCGCAGGATAGCGACGCGCCAGCCCTGCGCCAGACCCTGCTGGGCGATCGCCAGGGCGAACGGGTCGGCGCCGACCACGACGAGCCTTTGCGAAGGCAGATAGGCGCGCAGGCGATCGGCGGCGCAAAGGTCCCCTTCGAACACTCCGCGCGATCGGCCGTCCGAGGTCAGGGTCACGACCCGACGCTCGGTTTCTGCCTGTCTCAGATCGGTGATCGCAGGATCGTCCGGCATGATCCGCTCCACGAGGAGTTCCAGCCGGCCTCCACAGGGCAGACGGGCGTCGACGAACGGGCTGCCGCGGCCGTAGACGAGGCGTTTCGGCGCGCCGTCAATCAGGGCTTCACGGGCGTGGAGAGCCACATCGGCCTCTATGCAGCCGCCTGACAGGAAGCCCGCCATGTCGGAAGCCGTGACCACCATCTGGGCCCCCAGGCCACGCGGGCCGCCGCCTTCGGCCGCTACGATGGTGACCAGGGCGAACGGCTGGCCCCTTGAATGGAGGTCAAACATCCGTGGACGCAGATCATCGTCCAGGCCTGCCATGTACCAGTCGTCCATTCCTTGGTCATAAGCCTCCTGACGCGCATTTAAACCCCGCTCGCCGTCTGGAACGCCGGGGGCGGAAAAACACCAGGCCGTCTGCAGGTGCGAACGTGGGGACCGGCGCCTGTCGATCGGCAAGGCGGAGCAGCACGCGGAAGACGGGCCGGCTCGCCTATGGCGGACCGACGCGGCGAACCGGCGCGCGGGGAGCGCTTGAGCCCAGACACTCTGATCCAGGCTCATATTGGCGAGTAAGCGGCGACTTTCACGGCCTGACCGGCGGGGGGTGGCAAGGGATATCGCAACGCCGCAGGAGGAGACGGCCTCATTCCCGGACGCATGGCGCGGCGACTTACCTCCGTCGGCCGACCTCGCGGATGTCGTTGATTGCGTCGGTGGTCTCATCATCCAGGTTTGCGACTTCATCGCGGGCGCCCTCTGTCGCATGGATCAGTTCGTCCAGCTTGGCCTGCAGGGCGGCGGTGTCGCGGTTCTGTCCCCTCTGAATGATCAGGGTCATGGCGATGGCGACCAGGGTCGCCACCGCATGGAGGTCGAAGCTTTCCGGTTCGACCTGCCGCCAGACGAGGGCGCTGACGACGAGGGCGATCAGGCTGGCGGGGTGGCCCAGGGCGTTGACCGCGGAGACCATGATCTTGTGGAGGTTTTCTCGCATCCCGTCCAAGCGAAGCGGGGATGTCGCTGTTCCTTGACGGGGCCGCGACAAAAGGGCCCGCCCCCGGATGAGCCTTGTCAGACATTCGCCGCCGTCGATCCCGGTTCAGCTCCAGCGTTGGCCGCATAAGCGAGGCTTTGCCCGGGGTGCCGATGTGTTTCCGCCGCCGGTCGGGCGAGGGATATTCGGACGGGAGCCGGAAGGGATGGCCATCGGTCGGGCCCACGCGTGAGGAGAGGCGCGGGCGCATCGCTCTTTCACGCACACTCTGCGGAAGGGAGGCAGCGCCACGACGGCTTTGCACAGCGCTTCAGGCCGCGGGACCGTCGTCCTGCCTCCCAAGGGCGCACACTGAAGACGGCCCCAAAGAACGCCCCCGGAGCCACAGTCCCGAAGCCCGCCATCCGATCGCGCCTCGGGGCGCGGCCTCTGTCGCGGACGACCCGGGCGCCGGCAGCAGGCGGCGGGGTCTGTCGGGTCGGCGCCGCATCCTTGGTGAGCGACAAGCCGACCACCCGGGCGGCTCGGCCGGCGGGCTCTGGCGCCGCTCTGAAGATCGGCCCCTTCTAGGTCCAGACCTCGAGCAGTTGCGCGCACTCGACAGTTTCGATCTGCTCGCCATAGCGCTGGTGGTAGAGGTCGATCAGGGCGTCATGGGAGGAATCCGCCGAACTGCACAGGGCGTCGGTGACCACGAGAGTGCGATAGCCGCGGTCGATGGCGCCGAGGACGGCGGCCAGCACGCAGACATCGGTCTCTGCTCCGGTCACCACCACGGTGTCGACGCCGCCCGCCCGCAAGGCGGCGTCAAGGCCGGTTTCGATCCAGGGCGAATAGATGCGCTTGTCGAGGACCCGGGCCGGCGGGACGAAGGCGGCCAGAGCGGGGACCAATTCGACGAAGTCCGGGTCCAGCCGGTCCAGCGTCATCTCCGGCCAGCGCGCCCAGTACCGCGCCCACGCGCCAGGCGCCGCCTCTGCGGATCTGGCGGGCACAAAGCGGGTGAAGCAGGTGCGGTCCGCCTTCGCCTCGCAGAGGCGCACGATCACCGGCAGGACCCGCTCCATCCAAGGCGTTTGCCAGGGCGTCGTCTCGGCGAACATCCGTTGCATGTCGATACAAAGATGCACCGCGTTAGACGCCACCGGCCCCCACTTCAGAGTCTGACCCAAGGCGGTCTCCGGGATGCGCCCTACCGCGTGCCTTCGTCGGTCCCCGGCGCGCCCGGGGGCGTGATATTGCGCGCTGCGGGATTGTCCGGATGGTCGGGGTCGCGCAGCCAGGCGTCCGACCCGGGACCGGCGCGCTTGCGGGAGCCGTCGAGCGGATCGGGCGTCGGTCTGCGGGCCTCAACCGACCTTTGTCCCCCCTTGCGGCCCGCGTCGCGGGCCAAGTCGCGGTTCTGGGCGAAGGCGCGCTTTTCGTCTGGAACAGCGGCTCCGCCCAGGCGGGCGATTTCACGTCGTTTCTCCGGGGTCAAGGTGGCGAAGCCGCGCCGGCGCGGGCTGTTGTCGGGTGTCGCAGGAATATCCATGACGTGCTCCTTGGTGGGAAGGGAAGCCTTGTCCTTGCAAGACGGTTCCTGTGTCTGGAACCGGTCTCAGACGCGCCGGGATCAGTGCGGAAGCAGAACGACCTTGGTCCACTCGTTCTGGTTTTCCTTGAAGTTCTTGTAGCCCTCGGCGGCCTGTTCCAGCGGCAGCCGGTGCGAGATCAGGTCGGTGGTGTCGATCTTGCCATCGAGGATCAGCTGCAGCAGCTGGGGCAGATAGTTCTGCACATGGGTCTGGCCGGTCTTGATGGTCAGCCCCTTCTCCATGAGGGCGCCGACGGGGATCTTGTCGGCGAAGCCGCCATAGACGCCGGGGATCGAAACGGTCCCGCCCTTGCGCACGGCCATGATCGTCTCGCGCAGGACGTGGGCGCGGTCGGTGCCCAAACGGACGCTGGTCTTGATCGCGTCGAGGATATTGTCGGGCGAGAAGCCGTGCGCCTCCAAGCCGACGGCGTCGATACAGCTGTCGGGGCCGATGCCGGCCGTCATCTCGGTCAGGGCCTCGCGCACCTTGACCTCATGATAGTTGAGCACCTCGGCGCCATTGGCCCTGGCCAGTTCCAGTCGGCGCGGATGGTGGTCGATGGCGATGACCCGACCCGCGCCCTGTAGCAGGGCCGATTTGATCGCGAACAGGCCGACCGGACCACAGCCCCAGATGGCCACGGTGTCGCCGGGCTTGATTTGGGCGTTCTCGGCGGCCTGCCAGCCGGTGGGGAAGATGTCGGAGAGGAATAGCACCCGCTCGTCGGAGATCCCGTCCGGAATCCTGATCGGCCCATAGTCGGAGTAGGGGACGCGCGCATACTCGGCCTGGCCGCCGGCGTAACCGCCAGTCAGGTGCGAATAGCCAAAGGCGCCGGTCATGGCGTAGCCGTAGGCGATCTCCGAAGCGTCGGCCTTCTCGGCCGGATTGGAGTTGTCGCAGGCGGCCGGCATCTTGTGGTCGCAGAAGAAGCATTTGCCGCAGGCGATGACGAACGGCACCACGACCCGGTCGCCGACCTTGAGCGTCGTGTTTTCCTTCCCGACTTCCTCGACGATCCCCATGAACTCATGGCCCAGGATGTCGCCGTTCGACATGCCGGGGATGTAGCTGTCGTAGAGGTGCAGGTCCGAGCCGCAGATGGCGGTGGCCGTGACCTTGATGATGGCGTCGCGGGGATTGACGATCTTGGGGTCGGGGACCGTGTCCACCTTGACGTTGTGTTTGCCGTGCCAGGTCAGTGCGCGCATGCGAGATCCTTCGGGGAATGAGGGAGGCGGCCGGAGCCGGAGATCAGAGGTGACGGTCGGCGCGGGGGGCGGCGTCGGGCGCCCTTGAGGTTGAGACCTCGCCGGTCTCCATCAGCTGTTTGAAGCGGCGCAGCTCACGCCGGGCCTGCACGCGCGGCTCGCGCTGCAGGACCTTGGCGACGACCTTGCCGATGGCGCCGGCGGGTGGATCGTAGCTGATGAACAGCCGCACCTCGGTGCCGCGCCCGAAGGCGTTGTCGCGGAACTCGATCCAGCCCTCGTGGTCGACGTCGGAACCCTCGCTGGAGGTCCAGGCGATCCGCTCGCCCGGAATGTCCTCGGTGATCTCGGAGACCAGTTCGACGTCCATCCCGCCCGGACCCGCGACCGTCCATTGCGACCGGCCGGCCTCCAGGATTTCGACCGACTTCACGTTCTCCATGAAACTCGGCAGGTTGGTGATGTCGCTCCAATAGTCATAGAGCTCGCGCCGGGGGCGGTTGATCATGGCCGCCCGGATGCTGGTCGCCGCGTGGTCGCCCTCGACATTGTCCTTGTCGATGAAGGCGGGGGAGGCGACCTCGGCGTCGGTCGAAATCGGGTCTTCGGAAGGCATGGCGTTCTCCGTCTACTGGCCTCTCCAATCCCTCCGCGTCCTGCCCGTTCCAGCGCCGCCATACGGAACTTGCGGTCGTCCGGGCTATTACCGCCGCTTCGAACCCGCTGGAGATTTCTTATGTCGGATTATGGACTTACGTCGGCGCAAGCCGCGCGCCCGCTCGCCCTGGTTACAGGCGCCTCGTCGGGGATCGGCTATGAGCTGGCCCGACTTTTCGCCTCCGACGGCTTCGATCTGATCGTCGCGGCGGACACCCCGCTGGCCGAGGCGCAACAGGCTTTCGAAGGCTTGGGCGCGCGGGTCGAGACCCTGCAGACGGACCTGTCGACGCCGGAGGGCGTCCAAGCCCTCTACGGCCTGACCGCTGGCCGCCCGATCGACGCCCTGGCGGCCAATGCCGGTCACGGCCTGGGGGAGGGCTTCCTCGATCAGGACTTCGAGGACATCCTGCATGTCATCAACACGAACATCACCGGCACGACCCGGCTGCTGTATCTGATCGGCCGCGACATGCGGGCGCGGGGCAAGGGCCAGATCCTGTTGACCGGCTCGATTGCCGGTCTGATGCCGGGCAGCTTCCAAGCCGTCTACAACGCCTCAAAGGCCTATGTGGACAGTTTCGCGTTCGCCCTGCGCAATGAGCTTAAGGACACAGGCGTCAGCGTCACGGTCCTGATGCCCGGACCGACCGACACCGAGTTCTTCGCCCGCGCGGGGATGGAAGACACTGCGGTGGGCGAAGGCAAGAAGATGGACCCCGCCAAGGTCGCCGAGATCGGCTATCGCGCCATGCAGCGCGGTGACGGGGACGTCGTTGCCGGTGTCATGAATAAGGTCCAGGCGGCCATGGCCGCTGTCACGCCTCAGAGCGCGCTCGCTGAAATGCACCGCAAACAGGCCGAGCCCGGCTCGGGCGAGGGCTAGCTCTCCTGGGCCTCGTCGGCGTCCTCAGACGGCGTCGGCGAGGCTCCGCCTCTGACGGCTCGGCCGACACGCGCCTGTTCCCGGGCTTCTTCCTGGACGTCCAAAGCGTCCGGGGTGTCGGACCGGGGCGCTTCTGTCTTGCCGGAGGTCGAGGGTGCGGCGGTCATTCAGCCGGCCTTCTTGCGTCGGGTTTCCCAACCCTTTTTGGCTGCCGCCGACCGATCCGCCTTCGGACGTGAGGCGGAGGCGGCGCCGCCTTTGCGGCCGCCCTTATGGGCGGCCGGATGGCCGGTGGACCTGCCCCGGCCGGAGCCGCTCTTCTTGCCACCGCCGTCGTCCTTGTTGACGGTAGCCCACGCGCGGCGCTCGGCCTCCTTTTCAGAGACCCCCCGCTTTTCGTAGCCCTCGGCGATATGGTCCGCCTTGCGCTCCTGTTTGTCGGTATAGGCCGACTTGTCGCCTCTCGGCATGGTGTGTCTCCCTTTGTCGATCAATGCCGCTTCGGGAGGAGGCGTTCCTTTGTTCAAAAGGCGACATTGGATCAGCGACCCTCCGCGCCCTCGGGTGCGAGACGCCCGGCGTCGCGCGCTCAAGGGGCCGCGGCTCCATCCAGCCCGGACGATTGGGCCGGCCGGCGCTTACGGTGGGGGGAGAATGGAATCGATTTCCACACATGACGTCCGGACGCCGCCGCTGGACGAACCCTGTCCCGGCCTCAGGCTGTCCCAAGAGACAGCGCCGGACGGCGCTGGTGTAAAAGTTGGGCCAGGCGGCCCCTCGGGCGTCGTCAGCAAGGCTGGAAGCTTCTCGGGCCGGTCACTTCTGACAGGCGCGTACGTCGGACCAGACAGGCGCAAGGCTCGCCCGATCGGCGCCGTGGGTCGCCTGGAGAGACCAGGGTTCGCCCCGGATCCACAGGCGTTCGATCTCCAGGGCCGTCCAGCCCTTTGGCAGAACGACGGGCCGGCGAGGCCACTGGCGAGGATCGCCGTCATCAATGACAAGGCCGGTGAGGCCGAGCATCAGTCCCATCAACATCCCGCCCAGATTGGCGAAGAAAGGCCCGGCGGCCACCTGGCTATCGGGGTGATCGGGCCGATACTCCAGACACTGATGAAAGCGGCCGCTGTCGTAGGCGGCGTAGCCCTCTTCGAACAGCTTCAACGCCAGGTCACGGTCGCCGGTCATGGCCGCCCAGGTGGTGTAGAGGGCGGGGAACATCGGGGCGCCGACGTAGTCCGGCCAGCGTTTAAGGTAGAACTCCAGCGTCTGCCGCCGCTCGCTGTCGGAAGCGGGGTAGTCATAGGGAAACAGGCCCGCGAGCGGAGAGGGGGTTGCGCCCTTGTCCTCGGTGATGCGGAAGCCGTCGTGAGAGGCGATGACCCCGTCGGTTCGTCTCGGGAGATAGAGGTCTTTTGAAGCCTCCAGCCATTCACGAGGGGCAGGGCGTGCGAGCTGCTCCGCTGCGCGTATGGAGCGTTTCAGGATCTGGTCGGCCGCCATCAGGGTGAAGGCGTCATTGTCCGGCGGTTGCGGGACCTCTGCAGGTCCCGTCGACCGTTTGATCTCCAGGCCCCGGTCCGTTCGCGTGACCCGGCTGACAATCCAGTCGGCGGCACCTTCCAGGATCGGCCAGGCCTCCTGCTCCAGCCACGCGGCGTCTCCCGTGGCGTCGGCAAAGAGGGCGAAGGCTCGGGCGGTATGAAGCGTGCCGTGGTCTTCATGTGCGGCTGAGGCGCCGCCGCCGGGCGCCGCCTCCTGGCCGGACAAGGGCGCGGCTTCCCACGGGAACTGCAGTCCTCTTCGTCCGGACAATCGCGCGTTCGACCGCGCCGCCTCGACGCCCCGCCGACGGAAATCCAGCATCGCCCGCGCCCCGTCCGGCTGGAGCAGGACCAGCGGCGGCACGCAGAAGGCGTCCACGTCCCACATGACGTGACCGAAGTAGTAGTTGTAGTCGTGCCAGGTCGCGAGGCCAAACATGGAGGTGGCCGCCGGCGACGCGGGATGAGCCGAACTGTTCAGATAATAGAAGGCGGCGTCGATCAGGGCCTGATGGCGGTCGGGCGCGCCGCGTGCCACGATGCGGCCGTTCCACAGGTCGGTCCAGGTCTCACGATTGCGGGCGCGCAAGACGTCGAATCCGGTTTCCTGCGCGCGCGCCAGCCGGCGTACAGCTTCTTCATCGGGCCGAGCGTGCAGAACGGAGGGGACCAGGGCGACGATCTGACGAAGACGCGTCGGCCGGTCCGCGCGCCCGCGCGTGACATAGTCCGTGCGCAGAGGGCCCGTCGCATCCCAGGTCGACACGCCGCGCCCGACCTGTTGTGCGCCCCGGACCTCGCTGGCTAGGGCCAGGCCGCACTGGCTCAGGCCGCCGTCCGATTCAAACAGCAGAGAGCCATCGCCGACAGGCGCCGCTTCGCCTGGCGTACCGGTGCGGTGACGCAGCACCCGGCCCCGCAGCCCGGCGGTCTCGACGATCGCCCGCAACCCGATATCGCAGGCCCGGTCCGGCTGGACCATGACCTCCTGCAGGACGATCGAGGGCGCGGTACGGCTGGCGAAGGTCACGACGGTGACTTCCGCGGTGACCCCGCCTCCCGCGTAGCGGAAGCGGCTGGTCAGCTCCGCAGCGCCGAAATCATAGGCCTGGCGCAGGTCGGATACGCTGGAAGGCTGATCATTCAGCCACACGCCGTTCAGGGCGATATCGGCGGCGAGCGGATAGGGTGCGAAGGCCGCCGCCTCGATCCGGCGCTCTGGGTGTTCGCCCGCAAAGCCCGAGACCAGCGCCATCCCGGGCTGCAGCGGTTGCTCGCGCACCCGCAGTCCAATCAGTCCGTTCCCCACATAGGCGGGAAGGGCTCCGTCACGCGGGCCGATCTCCTCAGGCGGATTGACAGGTCGGCTCAATCGCGGCGCTCCAACAGCAGGGCGTCACGAAGCGGGGTGTGGTGGCCGGCGAGTTCGAAAGTGAGGTCGATTTGCGCGATCAAGGCCGTCTGGTCTTTCCAACCGACTCTGCGGCGCGTCGCGTCGAGATGCGTCCGACGCAGCCTCTTTGTGGCGAGTGGGCCCCGTGAAGCCGTCCGGCATGGCGTCACGGGAGCCGCGTGACGCGGCCCGGGGACCCGGCGATCATTATCTGCGCCATGGATGAGAGTTTGATGGGGTTTCCAGCTCACGGCGTGAAGGTCCTGACCTACTGTCGCACAGGTTTTCTCCCCGATTAAGGCGCGTCGGCCCGCGGCGTTCCAGTGTCGGAAAACCGACGGACCCGGGAGGGGCAGGGCTGCCGCCGCCGAAGATTTTTCCTGCGCAGGGCCGAAGACTGGTAGGGTCGACGCCGCTGAGGGTCTTCCGCCATCGGCCAGACGTCACGGCGACTGGCGCCGTCAGGATCTCCTGGATGACGACTTCCCTCAGAATGAAGCTGGAACAGTACACGGCGTTCAGCGCCGCGGAATGTCCTCGGGTGGACGCCCTGTCGCGATACCCCTCTGAAGTCTTCGCCGCAGGGGAGATGATCCTCTCGGAGGGTGAAAAGGTGGGCCAGATTCATCTCATCACCCAGGGGTTTGCGACGCGATCCAAGACCTTGCGCGACGGCACGCGGCAGATCGTCGCCTTCATGATCCCGGGGGATCTCTGCGACCTGGAGGTCTTCGTCCTTGAGGGCATGGATCACGACATCGTCGCCATGACCGACACGACGTGCGTGCTTATCCCGGTTCCGGACATCGTCGAGCTGCTGTCGGAGATGTCCACCCTGACCATGGCCCTGTGGTGGAGCACCATGACGGATTCCGCCGTGCTTCGTAGCCGGATCGTCGATCAGGGCCGGCGCGAGGCCCCTGAGCGGCTGGCGCATCTCTTTTACGAACTGCTGATCCGGTACCGCGTCATCGGTATGGCTGCCGACAATGCCTATCCGCTTCCGCTGACGCAGGAAGGTCTCGCGGACGCGGCCGGCATGTCTCCCGTCCACGCCAATCGCAGCCTTGAGCAGATGAGGTCCGAGGGCCTTGCCACCTTCGAGCGCGGCGTCGTGTCCGTTCTGGACGCGGCGGGACTCAAACAGGCGGCCGGCTTCGAAGCCGATTATCTGCATCTGATCCGCAGCGAGCGTGAAAGCGATGTCTCGAGCCGGGCAGGCGACCTGATCCAAGGCGTTTCCCGCAACTAATCCGGCGCGGCTTAACATACGATAATGCAAGCGCCGCCGTTATTGGCGAACCCGATGACATGGGTGAATCGCCAGCGTACGACGTGCCTCCGGGAGACCTTCTCGGGGACCGATTCCGGGAGTTTTTCCGCCTGACGGCCGAGGAGGAAGAGGCGCTCTCGGGCGCCTTGGGACCCATTCAGCAGTTTCCGCGCGATCATGTGCTGCGGCGCGACGGCGCCGAGCCGACCCATCTTTATCTTCTGGTGGAAGGCTGGGTCGCCGCCTCCATTCCCCTGACCTCCGGCAAGCAGCAGATCATCAAGATCCACCTGCCGCGCGATCTCGTCGGCGCGGCCAGCCTCTGTGTCATCCGCGCCGCCGATTGCCTGACGGCGGTGACGCCTGTCGCTGTCCGGAAAATCTCGCGCGCCGATCTGATGTCCGTGTTCGTCCGCTATCCCCGGATCGCCAGCTCTCTGTTCCTGAGCGCCCAGAAGGAACGGGTCGCCCTGATGGACAGCCTGGCCATCCGCCAGAGCGAGGGCGGGGCCCGGATTGCGGGCATGCTGACCGATCTTCACGACCGGCTGGGAGCCCTGGGTCTGGTCACTGATGGGGCGTTCCAGCTGCCGCTGACCCAGGATCAGATCGGCGACCTGGTGGGGCTGTCGCCGGTCCATGTGAACCGCAAGCTGCGCGAGATGGACAATGCCGGAATCATCGAACGGACCGCCCGGATGATACGGCTGTCCGATATCGACCGGCTCCGTGTCATGGCCAATCTGCCGTCTCACACGTACCAGCGTGATCCCGACTGGGTCCTCCTGCCGTGACGCCGCAAGAGCTGTGTCGAAAAACGACGCAGGTCTTAACATATGATAAGGCGCTGCCCCGGACCCCCGCCTATGACAAGGCATCGCGTGCCGCGGATTTCTCGTGCACGCTGCCGGAAAACATCAGTATCGCACGCCGCACACTCCCGCCTGTCAGGCTCGTGAGCGCCTCATGACCTTCTTCTGCTTTCTGGATACCGACCGCAGCGACACGCCGCATATGGAACCGCTCGACGCGGCGTCTCTCGACGACGCCCGCATCGAGGCCCGTCGTCTGATGGCCCAGCACGCCAGCGCTTCACGCGCGCGCATTTTCCTCGACGCCGCGGAGGTGGACATGCTGCGGCGCGACGATTCCGCATGACCCCGGAAAGCCAAAAGGTGGCTTTCCGGAGCGAGAATGTCCTGCTGTCGGCCTTGGGTTCAGAGGCGTCGCCGGGCAGACGGGTGCGTCTCGCTGCAGGGCAAGGTCTCGATCTCGCAGGCGACATCATCTGGTTTCCCCTGACGGCGGTGGTTCGCATGGAGGTCGGCGATCCTCTCGTGCTTGGCGGGTGGATCGGCGACGAGGGCGCAGTGGGATTGGCCGAGGGCCTTGAGGGCGACCACTCCAACCGTCGCGCCCTCGTGGAGGTCGGCGGCGAGGCCTGGGCAGTGTCCCGCGCCGCTGTGACGGAGCTTCTGTCCCAGTCGTCGTCCTTCACCGACGCGGTCGTGAGGTGGCTGGCCGAAAGTCTCGCCGAGGCGCGACAGGCGGCGGCCTTCAATGCCTGCGGCAATGCTCGAGATCGGGTCACCAACCTGATCGAGACCCTTGATCGCCTGCATGGGCATGGCCTGGACTTTCCCATGAGCCAGGCCGAGATGGCGCGACTGACGGGCATCCAGCGGACGACAGTCTGCGGTATCGTGGTCGGGCTTAAGCGTGAGAAGCGCATCACCCACACGCGGGCGCGCTTCAGGGTCCTGCAGCGGCTGTGAGCCTGGTTCCGGCCCGAGACGGAGCCGCCGTCCCTTCAGCGCGTTGTCGCGATCATGAGCAAGCTTACGGACTTCCTTCAAGGCGTCGGACCGGACGCCGCGGGGCGAATGATCGACGAGGTGCTTCGGCTCCCGCCTGCCGATCTGGAGCGCTTCCACGACTTCATTCAGTGGCTTTTCCCCTTGCCGGAACCCAGTGCGGCGGTCCCCGGATCGCCCATCCTCTCGATCGATGACATCGCCCTGATCCATCGGTCGGAACCTGCGCAGCGAAACCTCGCCGAAGCCTCGGCGCTGATGTCGGGCTTTTACGCGGAGACCGATCATTGGCTCCGCGAGACCGACCACAACCACCTGCGCATCACGCGTATCGTCCGGAGCCTGCGCGTTCTGGTGGACGACGCTGCGGCCGACACCTTCGCAAAGGCTATCCATGACCGCGTCGCAGCCACGGGCGCTCCGATAAGTTCGGCGAGCCGCGCCTACTGGGCGGCAGCCTGAGAGTGGCGGCGGCCGCCTCCTGCGTAGGGCGACGTTGGCATCCGACCTGAACCCTATCCGGCGTCGAACGCGACCGGGCGGCGTGATGCGCCGCCCAGGGTCGAAGCCCGATCCGGGTCCGGTGTGATCGGTTATCCGAAAGGCTTGCCGGGGCCCTGACCCTTCTGCCGGCTCATCATGTTGCAGATGTGAGCCCTGAGTCCGATTTCGGACGGAGAAACCAATCCCGCCCGGACGGATTAGCCGTCCGACAAGGGAGATCGACATGACCGCCGAAACGACTGCACCGGATAACGCCAATGGAGAACTGGCCCTGGCCATCGTTCTGGAAGACCTCCAGGCGCGGGTCGCCAAGGCGGAAATGACCGAAGACGAAGCGAAGTCTCTGGTCGCGGCGGCGCTCGAGCGGTTTCCGGCGTCCATGCACCCGCAGGTGCATGCGCTTCTCGACCGTCGGTCCTGAGCGGCGAACCATGATCCTTTTCTGCTTCATCGATCACGGACCGGACGGCGCCGTCGGTATGAGCCTGCTCTCGGCGAACGCGCCGGAGGCGAGCCTCGCCGAAGCGCAGGATGTCCTGCGGTCGCACCCCGGCGCAAGGGCGGCTCACGTCTTCGACGGCGATAGGTTCTTGGGTACGGCGGAGGCCCCGGCCTTCGGCTTTGTCGGAACCAACAATACCGACCCGATCTCGGCTGACGCGGCCGCCGTCCCCGCTTCGGTGGCCCTGACCGAGCCGACCGCCGTCCCGGCGTTTGAGACCGCGGCGCCGCTTGTCGGGCGGGCGCGGCCGCGCCGCAAGCCGGTGGCGACGCGCGCGCTCGGTTGATCGACTTTGATGGGTTTCGGAGGGAAGGCGCGCCGCTCTCTCCGGGTAAAATGGGCGCTGGAGGAACGGACTATGAGAACCTTGATGATGACGACGGCGGCGATCGCCCTGACCCTGGCGGCGTCGGCCTGTCAGAAGGAGACGGGCGGCGCGCCCGATCAACAGAACCAGGCCGTGAACGCGGTTCAGGACCATGCGGCGGGCGTGGTCGGAACCGTCGCCGCACCGGCGGGGGCGGCCACGAACGAAAGCTTCGTTTCGAACGCGGCCATCGGCGGCCAGTACGAGGTCGAGGCGGGCAAGATCGCGGCGGCCCGCTCGACCAACCCCCGGATCAAGGCGCTGGGGTCGAAGATGGTGGCCGATCACAGCAAGGCCGGCGACGAGCTCAAGGCGATCGCAGGCCGTCTCAACCTTGCCGTCCCCGCCACGCTGGATGAGCGCCACCGGGGCCTCATCGACAATCTCCGGGGCGCTACGGACCAGGATTTCGACCGGGTCTATCTGCAACAGCAGGAGGCCGCCCACAACGAGACCGCCATGCTGCTTACCGATTATGGGCGAGTCAGCGATCAGGCCGATCTGAAGGGATGGGCCGCCAAGACTCTCCCGGTGGTCCAGATGCACCAGCATATGGTCGATGAACTCGATGAGGCTGACGCCGACGCCCCGCACTGAGAGGCTGTCGTCTGACGTCAGCGGCGCCCTGGAGGCGGCGTTTGAGAGGGCCTGCCGCCTTGCGGCGGGCCCTTTGGGTGCGCGCCACAGTGAGGTGGGTTTAACAGGGCAGTGGCCGTGGCCTCGGGCGGGGCAGGCCAACGGAGGTGCGCGCCCTTCGACGGCTCCCCAAATCGAGGCGTGAAGCTCGCCAGCGCGGCGCTTTCGACATTCTTCGGCGCGAGTATTGGCGCAATGGCGGGCACAGCCGGATTTTCAGCCGTCCGCCTCTGGTCTGGCCCCGCCTCGCCAACCAGCGGCACGCGCCGCTGGTCGGGTTTAGGGAATTTGGGAGCGAAGATATTTGCCGATCAGCCTGAGGCCTTCGACAACGGTGACGGCGCCATACTCCGGGGCGGCCTTGAGCCACTGTAACGCCCAGGCCTTCGCGGCTTCGTCATCTCTCGCGCTAATATGTGTTGATCTGGGCGGGACCCAATCCGGGTCGTGCAGATGGATAGAGTAGTCCGGCAAGGCGTCGTCTCGAGCGAATAAACCATTTGATGATAAGCCCGCCGCCAGCAGGGGGGCAGAAAAGGCGGCGGGCTTACGCAGATGGGCACGCAACTCGAAGCGTTCGGCTTCGGTCCAGAAAAGCTGAGGCGGAACAAAGGTTCCCGCCGATTTTGCATGGTCGTGGAGTAATCTTCCTGTCAGCGTATTGAGATGTCGAAACATGCGCCCACCGCTGAGACCCCCGAAGAGCATTGGGATGAGCTTCAGGGGCCGCTCGGCATGCTGATGCGCGCAGCGGGCGAGGTTATGGCCAGTCGTCTCAAGGCGGACGCCAAGGGGCTCGACGCGCTGTCGGATGAGGAGATGCTCGACATGTTCTACAGCGCTGTCCGGCAGGCCGCGCCAGCGATCTACCCCCAGATCCCTCAGCACCGGATTGAGGCCATGCTGGACCGGATGTTCGCCGAGGCCCGGATGGATATGGCGGCGACCGCCGCTTCAACCGAAGCGGTGAACTAGGACGACCGCCCGCCGCTTCTGGAGAGATGCTCGGCCGGGGATGTGAAATCCGGATTACCGACCAGGCCACGCGTTACTGCCGCGGCGCCGTCTCCAGCGTGCGCGGGGGAGGGGAGCCTTCCACCCTGGTTGCCGCTTGTGGCCGCGAACCTGTCCCCGAATTCATTTGAGCCGTCGGGTCGTGATCGGCAGATGGGGACGGTCCCCGGAGAAGACCAGCATGACCCGCCTGCCGCTTGCCGCGATCCTTGTCTTCGCCGCGGCGCTATCCACCTCGGCCGTGGCGCAGGAAGCGGTCGCGCTATCGGATAACCCCCGCATGGCGCAGATTTTCCAGGAGGACCAGGCGATCCGCGAGGGGATTTCGGCCGCCCGGCGGCCGGATCGCGCGTTTGTCGAGCGCATGCATGCCGAGGATGCGGCGCGACGCGCCGAGGTCCGCACGCTGCTTGACCAGGGTGAGCTCCGGAGCGCCGAGGACTTCCGTAAGGCCGCCTTCGTCTTCCAGCACGGCGTCCAACCGGATGACTACCTGCTGGCGCACAGTCTGGCCGTGGTCGCGGCCTCCCTGGGAGCCGACGGCGCCGCCTGGATTGCGGCCGCCAGTCTGGACCGCTACCTCCAGATGAAGGGCGAGCCCCAGATCTACGGCACACAGACCATCGCCCGGTCTGGAGAGGCGCCGATCGCCGATCCCTACAATCGCGACCTCGTTCCCGACAGTCTGCGCACGGCCATGGGGGTTCCGACCCTGGCCGAACAACAGGCCAAACTCGACGCCGTTCGAGCGGCCGTCGAGGCGGCGCGGACCTCGCAATAGGGGGCGATCGCCCCGGCGCCTGGCCCCGGCGCTGGACGCTTCCCTCCGCCCGCGCAACCGACATGAGGGGGCGGTCGGGCGCGACGTGTCGCGCCGAACCCTGCCCGCGTCCGTCCGTTGCAGCCTTTTGCCGCATCGCAGCATTCTGTTGGGGTCGTCGGTTAAGCCAAGCTCCGATGACCGGCGGCCCGCCCCGAACCTCCACTGGCTCAGGACGGGCCGCTACCCCTGAAAAGCCGAGGGCCGATTGGAGATAAGCCCCTCGGGCCCGCCGCGTATGTCGATCTCGAATCCGGGCGGTGGACGCATGCCCGATCGAGGTGGCGAGCGCGGCAGCCCGGCTATGTCGATGGCGCGAAGCAGCCGACGCTGACCGTCGGCGACCTCAACCACGGCGGCGACGCCAAGGGGACTGTCGCACTCTGGATTGGACCAGGCGCCCTGACCCATTTCAGCGGCGTGCGGAGCACGCCCCGAGGCCCCAGCCCTGAGCAGGCGAACTGCGCGAGTTCTGCCATGAGGCAAGGGCGGGCTGAGCCGGGCGGTGCGACGCGGGCAGCGCGTAGAGCCGCCCGCGTCGATAGCCTAGGGGCGGCGCGACGTGTCAGAGCCGGCCTGCCGCGAGGAGATCGCGCGTCCGTGTCAGGGTCGACAGCAAGGCCGCCTTGTAGCCTTGCTCGCTGTCGAACCTGGCCTGCTCCGCCTGTTCCTCGGGGCCGCCCGGCGCGCCGTCACGCAAACCGAGATAGCCGTAGAAGCGCAGCTGGAGCGCGCCGGCCTCGTCCTCGAAAATCTCGTTGACGATGGCGCCTTCGCGCGGCCCCGTGGCTTGGAAGAAGGTGACCTTGTGTGCGGGCTCCAGGGTGATGATCTCGCGAAGGTCAGCGCCGCCGATAGTGGCCTCGCGCACGAGATGGGTCGCGCTCTCCTCGGTCACCTCGCAGCGGGTGCACAGACCCTCCGGGAGAAAGAGGCGGGCGTCACGCGCCTTCAGCTCTAGCCCGGCCCAGACCTGGGCGCGGGTGAGGGGCGTTTCGTCGGCGGGATTCACCGGCACGGTGGCGGTTGAATAGATCATGGTCGCTTCTCCGGTCGAAAGGGGTCAGCGGGCGGTGGGGCTGGATGCGGTGAGGGAGACGGTGGAGGCGGCGAGGCGGGCGGCGAAGTCGCGATAGGTGTGAAGCGGCCGGCCGAGCAGGGCCGTCAGCCGTTCCACGCCGCCCGGCTCGGGGATCATGCCGTCGCCGACATAGCGTTCGGCCATGAGCCGCATCTCATAGGCCATCCAGTCCGGCATCAGGTTCGCCAGGTTCTGTTCGAAGGCGGTGGGATCATCGCCGCCGTAGACGACGGGACGGTCGAGAACCTCGGACCAGATTTTGGCAAGCCCCAAGCCCGTAAGAGTGTCGGGACCGACGAGGTTCAAGGTGGTGAGGGGCAGCAGGACGTCGCTCGCGTCGCGGCGGATGAGCTCGATCGCGGCGACCTCAGCGATGTCGCGGGCGTCGATCATGGCGACGCCCTTGGCGCCAATCGGCATCGGGTAGACGCCGTGGTTCAGGATCACATCCTGGATCATGACCTCGTTGTCGATGAAATAGGCGGGTCGAAGAACGGTGGCGCTGAAGCCCATCTGCTCCAGCATGCGCTCGCCGCCCGCCTTGACCGCGAAATGCGGAACATTGACGGAGCGATCGGCTCCGAACACCGATAGATAGACGACCCGCTCGACGCCGGCTTCGCGGGCGATGTTGAGGGCGATGATGGCCTGGGTGAATTCGTCGGCGGCGACGGCGTTCAGCAGGAAGAGGGTGCGCACACCGCTCATGGCGGCGCGCAGGGCGTCGAGATCGAGCAGATCGCCTTGGGCGACCTCGATCTGGGCCGGAAAGTCGGCCCGGGCGGCGTCGCGCACGAACACGCGTACGGCGGCGCCGCGATCGATCAGGTTCTGGACGACGTGGCGGCCGACACGGCCGGTGGCGCCGGTGACGAGGATGGTCATGAGGTATCTCCGGTTTGGGGTGGTGGACAGGCCGCAAGATCAGTGATCCAAATCCGATCCGATAGGCGACGATTTGGAACGTGCCGTCTCGCAGGTGGAACAGATGGATTTGCTGGCTCTGGCGGACTTCACCCTCGTCGCCCGCAGCGGCGGCTTCGGCCGGGCGGCGCGCGCCGCGTCCCGCCCCAAGGCGACCCTGTCTCGCCGGGTCTCGGACCTGGAGGCGAGCCTGGGCCTGAGGTTGTTCGAGCGGGGCGGGCGCTCGCTCAAGCTCACCCAGGATGGGGAGCTTTTGTTCATGCGGACCTCCGCCCTGCTTACCGAGCTGGAGGAGACGACCGCCGCCGTGGCCTCGGGCGGGGAGGCGCCCCGCGGCCGGATGCGGATCAGCGCGCCTCTGCTCTTCTCCCAGATCGCCATGGGCCGGCTCGCCGCCGATTTCGCGGCGCGCTACCCGGAGGTCCGGCTGGAGGTCACGACCGAGGACCGGCCCGTGGACATGGTCGAGGAAGGCTACGACCTCGTCATCCGCGTCAATCCGGATCCGGACGCGGCGCTGGTCGGCCGGGTCATCCTGCGTGACCGCCTGGTCGTGGTCGCGGCGCCGGGACTTGCGCGCCCGGAGAAAGACCGGCCCGCGCAGGCCGTCGTTCGGGGCCCCTTGGAGCCGTCACCATCCTGGACGATGCTCACCCTTTCGGGCGAGCGATCCGTCGTTCCGATCACGCCGACGCTGAGCCTGTCGTCGATGATCATGGTCCGGGATGCGGCCCTGGGCGGCGCGGGCGTTGCGCGCCTGCCCATTTCCCTGGTCAGTAAGGACCTGTCGTCCGGACGGCTGGTGTCCTGGGGGGATGCCGATGCGCCGGAGATCGCCCTATGGGCCCTGTATCCCTCGCGCCGGCTTCTCAGCGCCAGAGTGACCGCCTTCCTGGATCATCTGAAGCGAGCCTTCCCCACCGGCGCCCCGGAAGAGCTGGCCGCCTACGCCGCCTAGTCGAGGGCCTGCGGGTCGGTCAGCGTGCCCACTCGGCCCGTTGCGCGAAGACCTGCTGGACCGTGTCCATATTCTCCGTCCCCCAGGTGCAAAGCGGCACGAGCGCCAACGACAGGCTCAGGCCCAGCGGCGTCAAGCTGTAGTCCACTCGCGGCGGGATCTCCTTGTAGTCCGTCCGTTTCACAAGGCCATCGCTCTCCAGCTCCTTGAGCTGCTGGATCAGGACCTTGTCGCTGACGTCGCGAATGGCGCGTCTCAGCTCGCCGTACCGCCTCGGCCCGTCCTGGGCGAGGAAGTAGAGGATCAATGGTTTCCACTTGCCGGAGATGACCCGCAGCGTCGCGTCCAGACCGCAGGTGAACCCGGGCAGGGTCGGAGTGCAGGCGGGGCCGGTGGGAAGGTCGTCAGAGTTCGAGGGCATCTCAGGTTTCACGAATTTAGGCACTTACCAAAAGGTGCATACTTGTCGAAAGGTAGGCGTCTCGCCAGCTTCCTGCAACTCAAGCAAGGAGCACGAGCATGATCAGACTTCAGGGCAAGACCGCCGTCATCACCGGAGGCGGCACCGGCATCGGCCTAGGGGCCGCGAGACGGTTCGTCGAGGAAGGCGCGTTCGTCTACCTCTTCGGACGACGGGAGACGCAGCTCCAGGCTGCCGCGGACGAACTGGGCGGCAACGCGCGCGCGGTGGTGGGATCGATTACCGAAGCGACCGATCTGGACCGCCTGTACGAGACGGTGAAGGCCGAACGCGGCGGGCTCGACATCCTGTTCGCCAACGCCGGCACGGGCGATTTCGCCAAACTGGGCGAGATCACGCCGGAGCACTACGACCAGATCTTCGACGTCAATGTGAAAGGCACGGTCTTCACGGTGCAGAAGGCACTGCCGCTGATGTCCGACGGCGGCTCCATCATCCTGACCGGCTCAAGCACGGGGGTCATGGGTACGCCGGCCTTCAGCATCTACAGCGCGACCAAGGCGGCCATCCGCAATCTCGCCCGGACCTGGGCTCTCGACCTCAAGGGCACCGGCATCCGGGTCAATGTTCTCTCGCCCGGACCGACGACGACCGAACTGGCCCGCGACGTCCTGGGCGAAGAGGGGCTCGCCGCGATCAGCGCCTCCACGGTTCTGGGCCGCATGGGCGATCCCGCGGAGACCGGCGCGGTCGCGGCCTTCCTGGCGTCTTCGGATTCCAGCTTTATGACCGGCGGAGAGGTCTTCGTGGACGGCGGTCTGGCGCAGGTCTGAGACCTCGGAGGCGCCGGCGGCCGCCGGCGCCTCCTGTCGTCGTGTCTGGGTGTGACCGAGGTCGTGGCTCTTGCCGGACGGGACGCCCGCCATCCGGGCGACGAATTGTCCGGATGTCGTGTCGAGATTCCGTCAACGCGCCGAGGTCGACCGGACACTAACAGCGGGGATCCGGTCGGCGGCTGACAGCTTGCCTGCCGTACACGCCGGGACGCCCGGCGCATGCGCCGGCGCCGGCCGTAGCCAGACAGGGGCTGGTTATGCCGCGAGGGGGCGGGACGGACCGGCGCGCCGGCTGTTTCGCCTCCGGCGGGCTGAGCGCATTGTCTGGAGCGGGGCGGCCTCTAGCCCGCTCCGCCGTTGTCCGGGGCAGGGCGGGCGGCGCCCGTCTTGCCGTCCTGGTCCCGCTGCCGGCGAGAGTCTCGCGGCGTCGCGATGCGCGGCGATCAGGCCGCTCGCTGCCGATCATACTCGGCGCTGGCGCCTTCCACGGTTTCGGCATTCTCCAGCGCCCAGGCGCAGAGGGCTTCGAAGGGCTGGCGCAGGGAATGGCCCAGGGGGGTAATGGTGTATTCCACCCCGATGGGGGCGGTCAGCAGGACCGTGCGTGTCACCAGACCGTTGCGCTCGAGGCGCTTCAGAGCGTCCGCAAGGGCCTTATGGGTGATGCCGTCAAGGCGCCGCTTGATCGCGTTGAAGCGGGCTGGCCGCGGACAGAGAACCGTCAGGATCAGGATCGTCCATTTGTCGGCGATCCGGTCAAGCACGGGGCGGACCACCTCCATGTTGGCGAAGGCGGCCTCGGACAGACAGTCGAGCTCGGTATCGTGGGGCATATCTAGGCTATCCCAGGTGCGTTCTTGCTACTTGATACACGAGGTATATCTGGCCTGCCATCACAGGATGAAGGACATCACGATGGTTCGCATGACAGGCAAGATCGCGTTGGTGGTCGGAGGCGCGAAAGGCATCGGACTGGCCACGGCTCAAGCGCTCGCGAACGAAGGCGCGACGGTGTTTCTGACCGGGCGCGACAAATCCGAAGTCGAAGCCGCCGCAGCCCTGGTGGGCCGCGGCGCACGGGGTCTGGTCGCGGACGCGGCCAGGCAGGAAGACCTCGATCAGGTTGTCGAAACAGTGGTTCAGGCCAAGGGCCGGATCGACGCCCTCGTCCTCAATGCCGGAATCTCCGAGCCCGGGTCGGTCGGCGAGGTGACGGCGGACCATTTCGACCGGCTCTTCTCGGTCAATGTGCGCGCGACTGTCCTCGGCCTGCAGAGCGCCCTGGGCGCGATGGGGCAGGGCGGTTCGATCGTGCTGATCGGATCCGTCGCCGGTTCATTGGGCGTCGCCGGCTACGGGACCTACGCCGCCACCAAGGCCGCGTTGCGATCCTACGCGCGCAGCTGGACGGTGGAGCTGGCTCCGCGCGGGATCCGGGTCAATGTCGTGGCGCCCGGGCCGACCGACACCGCAATGATGGCGGCCGTGCCTGCAGACGTCCGGGCCGCGTTGATTGCGCCGATCCCGCTCGGGCGCATGGCGCGCCCCGAAGAGGTCGCCGCGGCGACGGTCTTCCTGCTGAGCGACGAGGCGAGCTTCATCGCCGGGTCGGAGCTGCACGTCGACGGCGGGATGGGACAGGTCTGACCGATGGGCGGTCAAGCTGACGCGCCGGGAGGAGGCTTGGCCGGGGATTTTCAAGCCGCGGCCGCAAACGCTTGATCGCAGTGCCCCGGGGCCTGGCAGACGTCGTTGACGACCGTCCCGGATCGGACGACGCGGGTGCGTCATGTGCGCTTCCACGCCCGGACAAGCGTCAGCTGCCGGAGCGAAGCGGTTCTTGAGAACGTCTGCCCCGGCAGGCGGATACAGATGAAAGGCGCCCTCGCCGACGGCTGGCGGGCCATTCCCTAGATGCGCTGCGGAGGCGCAGGCCCGGCCCGGCGGCCGCTCCACGTGATCGTGGCGTGAGGAGACACTGTGAGCCGGAGCGGTTCGCTCTCTGAGGATAGAAGCTCCACATTCCGTCCCGTCTGACGCACCTGTCCGGCGGTCAGGCGGCGGCCCTCGATCGAGGCGGAGAGGACACGACCGCGGCGGATCCGCACCGTGAAATCTCCGGCCGCATCTCGCGCCTCGATCGAGACCGTCGGGCCGAAGGCGCTCGCGACGAACAGGCCGTTGACGATGGCGTCGCGCGAAACCGCATAGCTGGGAAGGATGAGCGCCAGGGCGACGGCTCCGTAGCGGAGGGTCCTGGCCACGACACACGGCGGGCGGGTCGCCACGATCCGCTCCGGGCGCGTCTCACGCGCCGCGACAAGCCGGCGGACCCGTCGCGCAACATCGCTCTGCGACAAGCCTGGCCCGTCCAGGGCCATGGCGCTGGAAGCGCGAGTGAAACCGGCCTGAGCGGCAAGCCCGACAAGCGCGCGGGCGAGCGCGGCGGGATCGGCGCCGGCGCGGACGGCCATCGCATCGCAACAGGCTTCACGGCTGTAACCGATCCGCCGATAGGCGAACCAGGCGACAGGCTGGAACCACAGGACCGCCATCAGCACGCGCTGCAGGAGGTTGGCGGCGAAGTCCCCACGGCGGATGTGCGCAATCTCGTGAAGCAGGATCGCATCGCGCTCGGGGGCTGCCAGGTCTTCGCCCCACCGGAGCGGGACCAGCATCACGGGTTGGAAGACGCCCGCCACCTGAGGCGATGCAATCGGCGCCGCCCTGATCACGATGGCCAGGTCCGGCGCGAGCCGGGCGACCGCGTGGCGCACAGACGTCGGAGCCGGCGACTTCGGCGTCGAGACGAGACCGAGGGCCTCGAACGCCAGCCGGCCGAGCATGAACGCGACCCCGGCGCTCCAGACGGCGGCGATCACCGCCGTCAGGCTCGGCAGCCCGCCGTGGGTGAGCAGCAGTTCAGGAAGATCCGGCGAACTTGCGCCCCGCGTCTGCGTCCCCACAGAGAGCATCATTATTTGGGCGACAGCCACGGTTGCGGCCGGGGCGAGGCCGAGGATCACGAGGCGCCGACAGGCCTGGCGATGATCGGTGCCCGGATTCTGCGCCGACGCCTGCGGCCTCCGGCGCCAGAGGGCGCCCAGCACCACCCCCTGGGCCGCGGCTCCGGCGACAGCCCAGGCCAACAGTTGCAAAGCATAGGCGAAGGTATGGCCGGTCATGCGGGGCTGTCGCGCTCCAGTCGTTCGATCAACGCCTTGAGCTCGGCGAGCTCTTCGGGCGGGACAGGGCGTGCGTCGAGCGCCTGCATGGCCAGCGCCGTCGAGGACCCCCGAAAGGCGACGTCGATCCATCCGCGCACCAGCCCGTTCAGGGTCGGTCGTTCGGCAACGGCCGCGGCGTAGATGTGGCGTTGGCCCTCGGACATCCGCGTCACCAACCCCTTGGCGAGCATGTTCTGCAACAGCTTTAGCGCCGTCGTATAGCCCGTCTCCGTGCCCCCGTATGCGTGTTCGTAGATCGCCCGCACGGTCGCAGGCCCGCGCGCCCACAGCACCCGAAGGAGCGCCAGTTCGGCGGCGGTGGGAGCAGGGGTGGTCATGATCACGGGTCCGTCGCCGGAAACAGCAAAGTCGGAACGATCCTACATCTTGACACCTACGATGGCCATCGTAAGTTGCTACGATAACTGTCGTAGGGTGGTGTTATGCAGGGATTTCGAGGGGCGGTCTTGGCTGCGGCGGCGCTGTCTCTGGGAGTCCCGGCCGGTGCGCGGGCAGAGCCTGACCGGGCGGAGGCCTTGCAGCTGTTTTCCGAGGCCGACCACATCTGTCGGCGCGACGACGGCGCGCTCTGGGGGCGTTCGATCTGCGGCCCGATGATCGTCGTCGATTACACCGACAGGCGCTTCATCGCCAACCGGCAGGCGCCGTCCGGGACGCTGCGACAAGAGGGTCCCATCTTCCACGGCGTGCTGCCGGAGGCGGTGATCGTCGCCAACACCCCGACGGACTGGGACGGCGAAAGGTGGACCCAGATCGTTGCGCCGGTCTCCGACGATCCGGCGGCGAGAGCAGTGCTCGTCGCTCACGAGCTGTTTCACCGCATCCAGCCGGCGCTGGGTTTGACGCGCAACGAAGTCGGCAATGCGCATCTGGATGAACTCGAAGGCCGCTACTGGCTGCAACTTGAGTGGCGCGCGCTGACCGCCGCCCTGGAGGCCCGGACGGCTCTCGTCCGACGCTCGGCCCTTGAGGACGCCTTGGCGTTTCGTCAGGCGCGATACGACCTGTTCCCGTTGGCCGCGGCTGAGGAGCATGCGCTCGAGATCAACGAAGGCGTGCCCGAATACACCGGGGTGCGGCTGGGCCTGTCCTCGGCCGAGGCGCGCCGCGCCTTCGCCGTGCATGATCTGTCGGCCTTTGTGACTGCGCCGAGCTTCGTGCGTTCGTTCGCCTATGCGACGGGTCCGGCTTACGGGCTGCTCCTGGACGAGCTGGATCCCGACTGGAAGAGCAAGATCGGGGAGCAGAGCTTCGACGCCCTGGTCAGGGCGGCCTTGCCCCAACCGACAGGCGTGGCCAGACGTCTGGAGGATCGCGCCCGGCTCTATGACGACGGCGCCCTGCGTCTCGCCGAGGTCCGCCGCGATGAGGAGCGGCGTGCGCGACTTTCTGCGATGAAGGACGCTCTGGTGGACGGGCCAGTGTTGGTGCTCCCGCTTCGGCACAGCAACTATCAGTTCAATCCGCAAACCCTTGTGCCTCTGGCCGGCTATGGCGTCGTCTATCCGACGATGCGGTTGACCGACGACTGGGGGTCTCTGGAGGTCGAGCACGGCGGGGCCCTGGTCTGGACCGAGGGAAGGCGAGCGACGGTCATTGCTCCCGCCGACGCGACAGGATCGTCGGGCGAGGGATGGCGTCTCACACTGGCCAAGGGATGGGCGGTCGCGCCCGGGGATCGCCAGGGCGATTATCAAGTGGTGTGCGCGGGAGAATGCGGTGACTGAGCCGGCGGCGTATCCTGACGCTTCCTGAACCGTTTGCGCGACGGCGGGGAGGGTGGGCGACACGCGGCAGCGCGTCACCTTTCGGTGCCTTTGGACGGGATCAAGCTCGACCTAGGAGAACGGTCACCAGTCTGGACGTCGTGGATCGAACCCAGTCGTGACGGCCGCCCGGCTGCGTCACTCCATGATGAGGCGCTTGATCCGCTTCCGCGTGATCTTGAGTGTCTGACTTGGGCTCTAAGCAGAACTTGCGAGCGTCCGCTTTGCGCAGTGAGGCGTGCTAGGACAAGCGCCGTGAAGTTGAACAGGCGTCCACCGCCGGGCACTAGATCGAACTAAGGCGACGCTTGTTCGAAGAAATGGATCGCTCTGCCGCCCGTCATGGACCGCAGACTGTGCCCACAGCATGCTTCCGCGCCCAGAGTTATGGCGTCGCGTCATCGCCGGAAGCCTCGGCTTCGGGGGCGGATTGCGGTTCAAGCACGCCCTCAAGCAGGGCGGCATGCCGTTCCTGAAGGTACTTGAGGGCTTGGCTGTCGTCCGCGCTGTGTTGCAGGTGCTCTTGGAAGAATTGGAGTCGCGCTCGGTTTTCCTCGATGATCTCGCCCCAAGTCTTGATCGCGACCGTGGTAGTGGCGGTCCGGGCGATCAGGCGGCGATCTGGATCCGGCCCGCTGTCGATTTCGCCTTGGGCGTAGGAATCGTAGGCGTTCGAAACGACGACGAAGTGCCAGCGGACGCCCGGCACCGTCGAGAAACGCTCATCGCCCACGACCGCCTGCTGATACTTCTTGGTCTGGACTATCTCGTCGGAGCCGATGACGACCCTAGGGGCCTTGAGCTCGACGATGAGGTTCTCAACGTCGTTGGTTCTGTGCCGCCGGGTGCTTCGGGAGAACATCAGATCGACGATCGCGGTCTTTTGGCCGTAGACGGCGACCGATCCCTCGATGTCGATTGCCGGGTCGAGCTTGTCGCGATGCTTCTCGAGCACCTTGCGCAGTCCCTTGTCGCTGACCCAGAGATTGAACTCCTCGCCGAAGATCCAGGTGTTCTCTGCCAGGATCTTGTGGAGCTGGGTGCGCTCCTTGAGACGCGCCTTCTTCTCCGGATCGAAGACGATTGCCTCCAGCGCATCTAGGAACTTCAGCCGGTCGCCCACCACCCGCGCCGCGGTGATGATCGCAGACAGCGTGGTCTCCTGCAGGAGGGCCGCCAGTTCCTTCTGCTTCTTGACCGGAAGGCCGAGGACCTCGCGCAGGATCGTCTGCAGCTCCTCCGGGCCGCGCTCGAGCGCGTTCTTGAGCATGCGCAGATGCAGCGCCTGTCCCTTGTGAGACGCGCCGCCGAGATCGGGCGCGAGCTGCTGGACCTGGGAGGCGACGATGTCGAAGACCTGACGCTCGGCGCGTTCGACCGACGAGGCGGGCTCGCCCTCGAAGGGGTAGACCCGCGCTTCCTTCCATTCGTCGACGATGGAGCGCGCCTGGGCTGCGGCCCTCTCACGGAAATAGTCCTTAATGGCGTGACGGGCCTGATCGACGACGGGCGTCAGACGGGCATCCAGTTCCGCCAGTCCGAGCCGACCGTCTGCCTGCAGCGCCTCGATGTAGGAGGACTTCAGATAGGCGGAGAAGGAGAAGCCCGGGATCTGGAAACGGGTCTCGACCTGATCGAGCGGGAAGCCGTCCCGGGAGCACAGGTAGAGGGTCTTGCGGGTCTCGGCCCGCCATTCGATGATCTGGAGCTCCGCCGGGTGTGAAACGCCTGCCTCGTCGGCGATCCCGGACAGTTGGACCGTGTGCTGGCTCGCCACCGCCGAGGCCGGGTCGAGCGCCCGCCCAGCGATCTCCACCGTCACATTGGCGTAGTTGATCAGATAGAGGGCGAAAATCTCCGCTAGGTCTTGGCGACCCTCATCCGTCTCGAAGACGCGGAAGTCGTGGTTCAGATCGTCGATCTCGACGGAGACGCCCCGCGGCTCCTCGGTCTCCACATCTTCGCTGATCAGGACATTGGTCAGATCCGCCTGACGGAGCCGGACATCGAACCTTCGCGCCGAGCCCGGCTCGCCGTGCACAACGGTCCAGGTGACCGCCTTTCCGAGTGCGAACGCCTTGTAGCGCCCTCGACCTTCTTGGCCATGGATACGCCGGTGTCCTTCGGCCGTCTCGCGCGTGAGGCGTTTCCAAGAACCGCCGAGATTGCCGAAAAGGGTCGCGGCTTCGTCCCGACGAATCCCGGTTCCGTTGTCATTGACCAGGATCCGCGACAGACCGCCTGCCAGATCTCCGTACATCAGCTCGACCTTGACCCGGGTCGCGTCCGCGTCCAGCGCGTTCCAGATCAGCTCCGCCAAGGCCGGCACAGGCTTGGCGCGCGTCTGCCGGGCGACGAAGTCGTCCCGCACCGCCACCGAAACCTGTTCTCTTCCCGCCATGGAGCGCCCCTCTCGCAGGCGTTGTGCGCTGGGCACGCACCGACAGCAACCCCTTCACTGACACAGGTCGAGGAGCGCGCCTAACGCCGTCGGCCGATCCAATGAGAGGTTTCAGAGGCGAGGCGCCAATCAACACTTTGCGAGAACATTGTGTGAACTACCGATTTGGGGGAGGATAACCGTCGAGAGATTTCGAGAGGGTCCCATGCGTCCTACGGTCTGGTACGGCACCGCCGAATTGATCGCAGATGACTTCCGCGCAGGCGCCGCCGATCGTGAGCGAGACGCGCTGTGGTGGGCGGCGGACGGTGAGCCGTTTGCCGAGGTGCTCGACAGGGCGGGGCGGGCGCGCATGGCGAACGGCAAGCGCCACCCTCACCAACGGCGCCTCACCCGCGAGGTGATCGATCAGTGCGCCGAGGCGCTCCTCGCCATCTCCGCAGACCTTGAGAAGACCACCCGGTTTCATGAGGTGTTCGACCTTGTGCACAAGGCGTTCGCGCGGATCCGCGGGGCCGGCGAGCTGGCGGTCTATGACGCCGCCGATCGCATCTGCCAACGACTGGGCCATGTCTCGGAGCACGTGATCTATCTGCATGCGGGCGCGCGCGTCGGGGCGCGCCGGTTGTTGGGCGGCCGTCTCCCGAACGGCGACGCATGGGGCATCATGTACCACCAGGTCCCGGACAGTTTTCGTGCCTTCTCCACCCACGAGATCGAGGACATCCTCTGCCGCTACAAGGACGACTTTGCGCTGGAGCCCGAGGCGCTTCGCGCAAAGTGGACGGCCGCATCGACGGCGGCGTGCGGGGGCGGTCGATCGCCGCTCTGCTAAAGGCCACTACGGCCAATCATAGGCGGCTGCAGCCGTCCGCCAGCGTTCAGCTCACGCGGAAGAAGGCGTGGAAGATTTCCGGAAACAGGAAGGCCACCCTACGTGGGCACGCCTCGCGCTGCGGTAGGTTTCGGTCGCAACGATTCAGCATGGCGAGGGGCCTCAACGGAGCCGACGTTCAGCAGATCAAGGTAAGCTTTCAATTCCGCCGTCGTCATTTGATGCATCGCCCGACGGGTTTCATGATCGATCTCGGACACTAGCATCGGGATCGCGGTAACAATGGGCACCTTCTTGGCAAACCCGTCCGGTTGAGTCGGAACTTGGTAGGCCCAGACGGAAAGGCCATACCGATCACGAGCGCCCAACGCGCCTATCAGCTTGATGTCGTTCCTCCGGAGCGCCTCGTTCGAGATCGAAACAACGACCGGGTTGCGCCCCCCGATCTGGTCGCCGAGCCAATACAGCGTCTCGCGCATCAAAAGTTCAGTGTCGAGATTCGCCTCGGCCTCCAGTAGCGCGAGGAACTGAGCCTTAGAGGCGAGGCGCCGGCTCATGCCGGACTTTACCATCTGGACGTAGGTCGACTGAATTATCTGGATCTCGTCGGTGTCATAGTCACCGAGGTGTGGCACGTCCCACACTAGGCCGAACTCGGCATCTTCTACGACCCGGTGGTTCAGGCTGGCGTTCTTCATCAGCTTGATGCTGTCAGCTCGCCAGGCGTCGCTGATCCTCCGCCGGCGGCGCGCAGGCCTTTGTAAGAAGGCGCGAGCGGACCAATCGCGCTGCCCTTCCAAGGGCTCACTGAGCGGAGAAAGGCCGACCTCGCTTAGGTCTGTCGCGAGGATCTGTTTAGCGCGCTCTACGCCTTCATGTCCGACCTCGCTGTTTCCCCAGCTGACGAAGAGCTCCCGCATAAAGTCGGACCAGAAGGTCTTGAAACACTTCACATCACCGTCGATCGCCGCGAGGACGAAGTAGAACTCCATGATCGAACGGTGGGAGAACTTCACGTTGCCCTCACTGTCGCGATTGAGGAGAGAGCGCGCCGACAGATGATCCCAACGATCCTCCGGAATGTTTATTCGCCTGAAAGCCCGGCCCGACGAGGCCGGACGACAGCAACCCCGGTTCGAGTGGGTATCGCGAGATCGTTCTTGAAGAATTGGGAGCGGCAGGTGACGATTGCGGTGCCAAACTCGGAAGCCGCGCTCAAAAGTTCAACATCGCGCTGGATGCCAAGCTCCGCGGCTGCGATCTCGTGAAGCTGCGTCTGTCCGACGTCATCCACGGCGGTGAAATCCGCCAGCGGTCCGTCGTTGTCCAACAGAAGACGGGCAGACCAGTGCCCTTCGAGATTACAGAGCCGGCGCGCGAGGCGCTTCGGGCTTGGATTGAACAGCGCGGAGCTCGCTCCAATGATTGGCTGTTCCCGAGCCGGAGCCGGGACGGGAGCCACATCGGGACACGGCAATACGCGCGTCTCGTTGACCAATGGGTTCAGGCAATATCGTTGGACCCTGCGGGATACGGAACTCACAGCCTGCGCCGTACCAAGGTCGCCCTGATCTACAAAAAGACCGGGAACTTGCGCGCATGTCAGTTGCTGCTCGGGCACGGCAAACTCGAAAGCACCGTGCGGTACTTGGGCATCGAAGTGGATGATGCGCTCGAGATTTCTGAGCAGATCGACCTCTGACGTCAGGCCCCTAGCGGACGTTCACTGTGGCCGAGACGGGTGGGGATCGTCGAGCGCTTCCGGCAGCAGGAAAACGCGCCGTGCGATATCCGAATTCAAGCGTTCTGGGGAATACCAACGCTTGAGCGCAGTCTTGTCCAGCAAGTCAGGGTTGGCGCGGGCGAAAGCATCGAAGTCAGCATGGGTAGCGCCCGCGGCGCGCTCGGCGATCAGGGCGAGGAACGCCAGGGTTATAGTCTGGTGATAGCCATCTGGACGTCCGGAGCGGATTGCGAGAGCCTTCAAGCCGCCGCTGAACAGATGGGCGGCCGTCGAGAAGTCGTGGGCGCGCAGAAGTTCAAACCCTACTTGCAGGTGATCTGCATGATGGAAATTCGTCGGGTAGAGCGTGCCTTCCAGGAACCTCTCCGTCAGCGACCGGTCAGGCGTCATCGGAGGCCTCCCGCAATCGGTGTGCGTCGGCGGCGGTCAGGTCGAGGCCATAGACCTCCTTCAAGCGGCCGATCTGCTTCAGCGTTTCATCCGAGAACGGGGGCATTCCTTCGAAGGCGTGCAGAACGATCCCTTCGAGCAGGTCGCCCAAGGACAGGTCGAGATACTCCGCCAACGACTTAAGGACTTTCAGCGTGCGCTTCTCGATGCGCACCCCTGTCTGTGAACGTTCAACCGGTTTCATACGGAGTATGGTACATTGGTACGCAGGTAACGTCAAGCTGTTGGGCGGCGGGTTGCGACCGTTTTCGCCGGTGACCACGAATAACGTGCAGCGCTGCCGCTAGGCGCGCTTCCATGGCGTCAGGGGAATATAGGTGGCCGGCTCGGTCGAGCCTGACCGGCTCACCGCCACCAATCCGCGTCGCTTCAGGCTCTCCACCGCATATTGCACCGTCCGGCGAGATTGCCCGGTGCGTTCGGCCAGTTCAGCATGGGAGAAGCTGGCTCGGCCGTCGCTGTGGGCTGCGCTGATGACCACATAGACCAGGAAGGCGGACGGCTTGCGGTCGTGTCCCACGAGATCTGCCATCAGCGTGTCCACGACATAGCGGTCGAAAAAATAGGTTTGCATACTTCCTGCTATAGCACTGTTTGCGCGGCTTCCCGGATGGCCGCCCCATGGCTACCGAATGGGTGCGGCGGCCAAGGAGACCTAGTCCATGAGCGTGATCAGCAAACTGAAGTTCGTCGGCATTCCCACGCGCGATCAGGACCGGGCGCTGGAGTTCTGGACCGAAAAGGTCGGGTTGCGTGTCGCAACCGACCAGCCAATGGGAGATCAACGCTGGATCGAGCTCAGCATTCCCGGGGCGGAGACGGGTCTGGTGCTGTTCACGCCCGAGGGGCACGAGAACCGTATCGGCAGCTTCTTCAACGGTTCACTGGCCTGCGCTGACGTTGATCATGCCTACCGCAAGCTCTCTGAAAACGGCGTGGTGTTTGAAGGTCCGCCGGAAAAGCAGCCGTGGGGAACATTCGCCAAATTCAGGGATCCGGACGGCAATACCTTCGTCCTTAGCAGCCGCTAGGTTTGGCCGGAGGCGGGCGCGTTGGCGCCGATGCTGCTGGAGTCGAGGCCGATTGGGGTATTTGCGCCAAGGCGATAGAGACCGTACCGACCGAGATTCGCAAACCCACGCCGCGCTCCGAAATATCCTGCGTGCCATGGTCGACGAAGGTCCGCAACGGGGCAGGTGCGGACGCAGCCGACACGCCTGAGAACTTACCTTCGCCATTCGTGGGCAGACCGGACCCTGTCAACGTCGGCCAAGGGTGGGAAGGCGACATCGCTGGCGGGAATTAGTCTAAGAAAGATCGTTGATCATAAGAACGACAACGCCGATGCCGTTCCAGACCGCATGAGACAGCGTTGGCAGCGCATAGGCATGGAAGCGTCCCAGCCTGCGTGCCCACCCCCAAGAGGCGTACGCTATCAGAGCGAACGCCATGGCTTGGCCTAAGGACCCCGCACTAGCGCCGTGGAGGAGCCAAGCGATCCCGAAAACGAATATGATCACAGCCGTGAGGCCAGTGCTCGGGGCGTCGGCGCGGGTGCGTCGTACAGCCCAGACAACAAAGGGCGTCTCGACAAGAGCGGGGAGTATGACGCCCCATAAAGTGGCGTTCAAAAGCCGGGAAACCTCATCGGGAGCGGCGATCACAGCGTCAGGAGCGCCTGGGCCTGCCGATACGCTGGCCGTAACTATGTCGGCCGTCACTCTGACCACCAACGAGACAGCGAACAGTATCCCGCCAAACAGCACGGCTTGAGCCCACGGATTCGCAGGACGCAGTTGCAGTAAAGTCGGTCCAGAAGTCATTCAGCCATTTGGGGTATCACGAAGAATGTCCGCAATGAGTCGGAAACGGGCTTTGTGCTGCGGCCGGAAAGCAGGCCCGTCGCACCAAGCAAAGATACGGTTTGTCCGATCAGATTTGGTTCCGCTTTGCTCGCACGGAAACCTGATTCAGCCCGCCGGTTTGAAGGTGCTAGAGGTTCAGGTCTAAGCTTGGACTGAAACTGAAAACTTGAAGCCCTACTGGTCATCTCGGTGGGGCTTTGTGCTGGCGTCATCGATAGATGATTGCGCACCACGCGAACCTCAGGTTACGCTGATCGAATGGAAACGCCTGCCCATAAAACGAAGCGTCAGCGAGGCCTTGTCGTTTGGCTTACCGCCATGCTGATCATGTCCGTCCCGTCACTTCAGGGCGTAGGCCATGACTGGTTCGGCTGGGCTGATTGGTCGAATAAAGTGGACTTCGCGATTATCTCAGCCGGCGTGATGTTGGCTATCCTCTCGGTGGCGCTGTTCAAGACACCGTTCGGGTCAAGCAACTAGTCCGTCGCGATTAGGACGCGTCCCACGGATAGAATTAACCTCAATCAGTCTTCAGCCTCGACGAAAGTCCGCAGCCTGTCGATTTGCGACGCTACCGTCAGGCCCTGAAGCAGACTTTGTCTGCCCCGTCCGCGATCGGACGTCCCGAACGTCGGCTAGGGGTGGTTAGCGGACGCTACTGTTGAGGGATCAAAAATAGCGGATCGAATGTCTGGGCGAATGCGACATCGACCAAGCGTGTGGTTCTAAGGACGCCATCGCGACCACGGTCCAGATAGACAGCGTAGGTCTTTCCGGGTTGAGGAGTCTCAATCCCATCCCCGCAACCACTGACGATGATCAGCTCACCGTCACTGGTCGTGAGGTCATCGTCCGGCGCCACCTGAATGATGGGAACCGCCTCACCCTTGAGAACGCGCAGCGTTCTAAGTTCCGCCGCCCATTGCCTGTTATGAGGATAGCTCGGTGGCTCGCCTGTCTCTCGATCGATCGGTGTGCCTGTCTCGTAGCTTAAGCGCCCCCAATCGTCGCGGCGCAATGCGACGGCAACGACCACGACCTCATGGACCTCACTCGCGGGATTAAAGCGATAGGGGACGCGACAGGCGAATGCAGGAGGCGCGAAGCTTCCCACAACAACGGCAAGCGCTCCAAGCACAATCCTGGTCAGATTGATGGGATTTGAGGTCGCGGCCATCCGGCGATGATGACAGGGTGTCGCAACGTCGGCAAAGGGTCGGAAGCGGTCCACGCGTGGTGTCCACTTTACAGACGCGAGCCAATGTCAGCTATTGGCGCTTCGCGGCCGTTTCTCGGCAAAGGTAGTTCTCGACTCCAAGCGGCTGTTCGGAGTGTCCGTTTGAGGGCATCACCCGGCGCTTTTCAGAATACGCTGTGCAGATCGCCAACGCCGGAGGCAAGGACCAGGGCAGTCGCCGCCTCGGGAACGTCGAGAGGCCGGATCAGACGCAGGCTGTCGCAGTCCTGCAGCCTTGCCACACGTATGGCCTCAGCGATCAAGGCGTCCGCGATCTCGCGCGGGCGCATCAGGTCAAAGGCGATCAGGCGGTCGACCTCCAGACTAGGGGGCGACTCGCCCCCGGGCGCGATGCGATAGATCAGCAGCCCGCAGGCGCGACCGGCCGGGCGGCGACCAATCAGGACTCCGCCGTGGGAGATATCGGCCACGCTGTCCAGCACCTCCAGCCGCCAGCGCTCAGCGTCCAGCTCGCTCGAGCCGAGGCGCGCGAGCACAAGGGCCTCGTCCAGCTCCTCCGGTCTCAGCGGGGTAACGCTCACGGCTTCCATGCACGACTATGACCACACCTGCTGCGCGAACGCCTTGATCCAGGTCAAACCCTCACTTGTTGCAATGCGGCACAAGGCGTAGCCTTGGGAGGCGGGATACGACCATGCTTGAGCTGAAAACCTTGCCAGTCGGCTGCGCGGAACGTCGGCGTGACAACGCCTGCGATCGCTGCGGCGCGCGCGCCTTCAGCGTCTGCGGCAGTCTCGATGACGCCGACCTGGGACGGCTCGACGCCCTCGCCGAACACATCGTTCTGGCTCCGGGTCAGGCCCTGATCCGCGAGGGCGATCCGGCCGACACGGTCTTCAACATCACCTCCGGTTCGGTGCGGGTCTACAAGCTGCTGGCCGACGGGCGCCGGCAGATCACTGGCTTCCTGTTCGCCGGCGACTTCCTGGGGCTGGCGACCGGGGACACCTTCGTCTTTTCGGCCGAGGCCATCGAACCGGCGACGGCCTGTCGCTTCCGCAAATCTGAGTACCGGACCCTGATCCGCGAGACGCCGTCGCTGGAAGCCAGCTTACTGGAGCGGGCCAACCACGAACTGGCCGCGGCCCAGAATCAGATGCTGCTGCTGGGCCGCAAGACGGCGCTGGAGCGGATCGCGACCTTTTTGCTGGAGCTGCCGTCGCACGATCCGGCCCGGACCGCGCCCGCCGGCGAGGTCTATCTGCCGATGACCCGCTCCGAGATCGCCGACTATCTGGGCCTGACCATAGAGACGGTCAGCCGGGTCCTGACGCGGTTGAAGACGCGGGGCGTGGTTCGCCTGACCTCGATGACGAACCTGGTGGTCGAGCAGCCCGAGGTGCTCAAGGCCCTGTCCGAAGGCGAGGCCTGACGCTCAGGCGGCGATGGCGTGCGCGGGGATCGGCGTCAGACGGCCGCCGTTCTCCACCCGGTACAGGATCTCGCACCGGGCGCGCGGCGTCTCGCGGTGGCTGATCAGGATCAGGCCTTGACCGGTTCGTTCCAGACGGCGCTGCAGGCGAGCCATGACCAGCGCCTCGGTGGCCGCGTCCAGGCCCTCGGTCGGCTCGTCCAGCACCAGCCAGGGGGCCTCGCGAAGGAGGGCACGGGCCAGGCCCAGCCGCCGCCGCTCGCCGCCGGACAGCCGCTCGCCATTCGGCCCGACGCGGGCGTCCAAGCCTTCAGGCGCCGAGCGGATGCGGTCGGCGAGGCCGGCGTCCTCAAGCGCGACCCAGAGTGCGGCGTCGTCAGCGGGACCTGCGAGCCGCAGGTTCTCGCGCACCGTGCCGTCCAGCAGGCGCACATCCTGGGCCGCGACGGCGAACAGGGCGCGGCGGTCGGCGGCGGCGATTTGCGAGGCATCGACGCCGCCCAGTCGGGCCTCACCGGGGGCGATCTCACGCAGGCCGATCAGCCGTTCGATCAGAGTCGTCTTGCCGGCGCCGGACGGGCCGAAGAGGCCGATGCGGGAAGGGGGCGAGGACCGGGACAGCGCGCCGTCGCCGATGACCGACAGGACGAGGCCGGCATCGCGCGGCGCGGCTCCATGGGCGGGCGCCTCGGTCAAGACGGCGTCCAGCCGGGTCAGGGCCTCCGAGGCCGCGCCGTTCTGCTGGAGAGCGGTTGCCAGACCGGCGGCGGAGTCGATCCCCATAACCGCCACCAGCGCCGCGAGCGCCGTCAGGGGCGGGGGGGCGCCGATCGTGGCCGGGATGCCGAGGCCGACGGCCAGGGCCGTGGCGACCGCCTGCCACACGCCGATCCAGCCACCGGCCCGGGCCAGCGCCATGCGGGCGCGGTCGTGGCGGGCGGCGGCGTCCTGAACTTCGCGCACGGCCCAGCCGTCAAGACCGTAGGCCTTGAGTTCGGGCGCGGCGGCCTCCAGCGCGGCCAGCCGGTCCTTGAGGGCGCCGACGGCGATCTGAACCTCGCGACCTGCCGGGGTGGCGAGGCGACGGGCGATCAGGACGCTGCCGAGGCAGGTCACAGCCATGACGGCCAGCAGGACGGCGCCCGCCCTCGGCGAGGCCAGGGTCGCCAGCAGCCCGGCGGAGACGGCGCCCGCGCCGAGGCTCCAGGGAGCCGAGCGTCGCACGAACAGCGTCTGGACCGCATCCACGTCCTGCACCAGCCGGCCGGAAAGGTCGCCGGACGACAGGGCGAGGGTCTGTGCGGGAGGGCCGAAGGCGACGGCGTCGAACAACTGGGGCCGCAGCCGGGCGAGGGCCTTGAGCGCCGCCTCATGGCCCGCAACCCGTTCGACGTAGCGGGCGCCGGTGCGCAGGATAGCCAGCAGTCGGATGATGGCGCTGGGCATCATATAGTTGAAGCTCTGGGCCGCGGCGGCGCCGGCCAGACCGGCGATGGCCGCGCCCGTGATGAACCATCCGGACAGGCCCAGAAGGCAGACGGCGGCGGCCGCGACGACCGCTCCGCCCAGCGCCGCCAGCCGCAGCCGGTCGCGTTGGGCCCGGGTCTGGGCGGCGATCAGGGCCGTGATCCGGTGAGGCGCGCTCACAGGCGCACCACCCGGTCGGCGAGGGCGGCGACAGCCGGCGAGTGGGTGGCGATCAGGGTGGTGCGGTCGCGCGCGATCTGGCGGATGGCGTCCAGCATCCCGGCCTCCGCCAACAGATCGAGGTTGGCGGTGGGCTCGTCCAGCAACAGGATCGGGGCCCGCTTCAGGAAGGCGCGGGCGAGGCCGAGACGGCGCCGCTCGCCGCCCGACAGCCCGCCGCCACGCTCGTCGATTTGGCGGGTCAAGTCGGGGGCGAAGCCGGCGGCCCGGGCCGCGAGCACCAGTCGGCCGGGACAGGCGCTCCGGTCGGCGAGGGCGATGTTGTCGCCGAGCGTGCCGGGTACGACGACGGGGTGCTGGCCCGCCCAGGCGACGCGACCGGCGAGGTCCTGGTCGATGGCGAGGCGGACGCCGTCGATCTCGATGTGCCCCTCGGTCAGGGGTGAGAGGCCGAGCAAGAGGTGCAGCAGGCTGGACTTGCCGGCCCCGCTGGCTCCGGTCAGGGCGACGATCTGACCGGGGCGGATGTCGAGGTCGAAGCCTTGAATGATCGGCGGACCGTCGTTGAAGGCGATGGCGACATCGGTGAAGCGGATGGCGGGGGCGGCATGGCCGATGTTGAGCGTGGTGGGCTGTGCGGCTTCGGGTGTGATCAGCGACGGCGCGGCGGCCTCGGCGGCCTGGCGGTCGTGATAGGCGGCGGCCAGACGGCGCAAGGGGGCGTAGACCTCCGGCGCCAGGGCGAGGACGAAGAAGGCGCGGCCCAGATCCAGCGTCTCCGGAACCGGGAAGGGCAGGAGGCGCAGCAGGTTGAAGCCGCAGTAGACGGCGATCAGGGCCACTGACAGGGCCGAGAAGAACTCCAGCACCCCGGACGACAGAAAGGCGATACGCATGAGCCGGGCGGTGCGGCGCTCCAGATCGTCGGAAGCGATGACAATCTCGCTCGTGGTCCGGTCGACAGCCTCGAAGGCCAGAAGCGCGGGCAGGGCGCGGATGCGGTCGAGGAAGAGGCCGGACAGTCGTTCAAGCGCCCGGAACTGGCGACGGCTCTCGCCCGCCGCCGCGGTGCCGGCGAGCGCCATGCCGAGGATGAAGGGGATGAGGGTGAACAGGAGAACGCCCGCCGCCATGGAGCTGGCGATCGCCGCCGCCGCGATCAGCAGAAGCGGCGACAGACCGGCGGCGAGGCGCAGGGGAGCGAAGCGGCCGAACCAGCCGTCCAAGGCCTCCACCCCCTCGACGACGGCGGTCATCCGGTCGCCGGAGCGGCCGCCGCGTCCGAACATATCCGTCAGCAGGTCGCCACGGACTTTGGCCTTCACCGCCCGGCCCAGCCGCGACCCGACGATGACGCTCGCCTGACCGGTCAAGCCGCGCAGGATCAGGCTGGTCACAGCCAGCAACAGGCCCGGGACAGCCGCGCCCGGCGACCGCTCCAGCCCGGTCAGGGCCAGGGTCAGGCCGGCGGCGAAGCCGACGGCGGGCAGGACGTCGGCGACCGTGATCAGCCCGGCGACCAGGCTCAACCGTCGCCACGGGCGCCCGACCGCCTTCAACCATTGAGCTGGCGAAGGCGCAGGGGAAGCGGCGTCGAGCGGCGCGGCGGTCATCGGCGGACTCCAGCGCCCGGCCGTCGCCGAACGCCATGGGACAAAACGCCGTTGGACCGAACGTCCAAGGGCGATCCGTCCAATACTGGCGGCCATCCGCGCGGGCTTTGATCCAGATCAAGGCGCCCGCCCCGCCACACTTCTAGGGCCAATGAAACGCGGGTCGTCGGGGCCGGCGTCCTGGAGCATCGCCATGATCGACCTCGCGGTCGTCGACCTGTCCCGGCTGCAGTTCGCGCTGACGGCCCTCTACCACTTCCTGTTCGTGCCCCTGACCCTGGGGCTCAGCTTCATGCTGGTCATCATAGAGTCGATCTATGTGATGACCCGCAGGCCGATCTGGCGGACCATCACGCGCTTCTGGGGCACGCTGTTCGGCATCAACTTCGTTCTGGGCGTCGCGACCGGGATCACCATGGAGTTCCAGTTCGGAATGAACTGGGCGTATTACAGCCACTACGTCGGCGACATCTTCGGCGCGCCCCTGGCCATCGAAGGGCTGATGGCCTTCTTCCTGGAGGCCACCTTCGTCGGGCTGATGTTCTTCGGCTGGGAAAAGCTGAAACCCTCGGCCCACCTGTTCGTCACCTTCATGGTCGCGCTGGGCACGAACCTGTCGGCGCTGTGGATCCTGATCGCCAACGGCTGGATGCAGAACCCCGTCGGCGCCGCTTTCAATCCCGACACCATGCGGATGGAGGTCACGGACTTCATGGCCGTGCTGTTCAATCCGGTGGCCCAGGCCAAGTTCGTGCACACCGTCTCGGCCGGTTATGTCTGCGCCTCGGTCTTCGTGCTGGGCGTTTCGGCCTTCTATCTGCTGAGGGGCAAGCACGTCGGCTTCGCCAAGCGGTCGATGACGGTGGCCTCGGCCTTCGGCCTGGCGGCGTCGCTGTCGGTCGTCGTGCTGGGCGACCAGTCGGGCTACGCCCTGACCGACAACCAGAAAATGAAGCTGGCCGCGCTGGAGGCCATGTGGCGCACCGAGCCCGCTCCGGCCGGCCTGACCCTGGTCGGCATCCCCAGCATGAAGGACCGCCAGACCCACTACGGCGTCCACATCCCTTGGGTCATGGGCCTGATCGCGACGCGCACGGTCAACAAGCCGGTCGAGGGCATCTTCGAACTGGTCGCCACCGCCGAGACCCGGATCGAGAGCGGCGTCATCGCCTGGGACGCCCTGCAGAAGGTCAAGGCCAACCCGGCCGATCCCGCCGCGCGGGGCGTCTTCGAACTGCACCGCCGCGACCTCGGCTACGCCCTGCTGCTCAGGCGTCACGTCGCCGATCCGCGCACGGCCTCGCCTGAGCTGATCCGACAGACGGCGTGGGAGACCGTGCCGAACGTGCCGGCTCTGTTCTGGAGCTTCCGCGTCATGGCCGGGATCGGGATGTTCATGATCGCCCTGTTCGGGACGGCCTTCGTCCTGTGCACGATGCGCAAGCACGAGACGAAGTGGTTCCTGCGCATCGCCGTCTTGGCCCTGCCCCTGCCGTGGGTGGCCATCGAGTTCGGCTGGATCCTGGCCGAGTTTGGGCGCCAGCCCTGGGCCGTCGACGGGGTCCTGCCGACCTTCCTCGGCGTTTCCAGCCTGACCGTGCCCCAGCTGTGGGCCACCATCGTCGGCTTCACCCTCCTGTACGGCGCGCTCGCCGTCGTCGAGGTCCGGCTGATGCTCCACGCCATCAAGAAGGGGCCGTTCCACGAACAGGAGACGTTCGGCGAACCGACCCCGGAGGCTCCCGACGTGCGCCCGCTCGCGCCCGCCGTCGCCTGACCCAGACCTTCCCAGGACATCCGACCATGGATCTTCCCATCGACTTCGCCACCCTCCGCCTGATCTGGTGGGCCCTGCTGGGCGTGCTGCTGATCGCCTTCGCCCTGACCGACGGTTTCGACCTCGGCGTCGGCGCCCTTCTGCCCTTTGTCGCGCGAAACGACGCCGAGCGCCGCATGGTGATCAACACCGTCGGCGCCACCTGGGAGGGCAACCAGGTGTGGTTCATCCTCGGAGGCGGCGCGATCTTCGCCGCCTGGCCCTTCGTCTACGCCGTCAGCTTCTCCGGCTTCTACCTGGCCATGTTCCTGGTGCTGTCCGCCCTGATCCTTCGGCCGGTGTCGTTCAAGTACCGGTCCAAGCGGCCGTCGCCGGCATGGCGGTCGTTCTGGGACTGGTGCCTGTTCATCGGCGGCTTCGTGCCCGCCCTGGTGTTCGGGGTGGCGGTCGGCAACGTCCTGCTGGGCGCGCCCTTCCATCTGGATAGCGACCTGCGCAGCTTCTACGACGGCAACCTGCTGGGCCTGTTCACCCCGTTCAGCCTGATCGCCGGCCTTCTGTCGGTGGCCATGCTGGTGCTGCACGGCGCGGCCTGGCTGTCGGTGAAGGCGGAAGCCGGGCCGGTGCTGGATCGTGCGCGCCGCTTTGGCACGGTCGCCGGCGTTCTGGCGCTGGTCCTGTTCGCCGCAGGCGGCCTCTATGTCGCCTTTGGCGGCCTCGGCTACCGGATCACGGGCCTGCCGGATCCCAACGGCTTCTCCAACCCGCTACGCACGGCGGTCGAGGCCGCGCCGGGCGCCTGGCTGGACAACTACGGCCGCTATCCGTGGATGATGATCGCCCCGGCGCTCGGCTTCCTCGGCGCCCTGACCGGTCTGACCGGGATGTGGCGGCGGTCGGCCCCGCTCGCCTTCGGCGGGTCGTCGCTCGCCACCGTGGGGATCATCTCGACGGTGGGCCTGTCGATGTTCCCCTTCATCCTGCCCAGCTCGGTGAATCCCCAGTCCAGCCTGACGGTGTGGAACGCCTCGTCCAGCCACCTGACCATGTTCATCATGCTGCTGGTCACCGCCGTCTTCGTGCCGCTGATCCTGATCTACACCGCCTGGGTCTACCGCGTGCTCTGGGGGCGGACCTCGACGGCCGCCCTCAAGACCAACCCCGACCTCTACTGAGCCATAGGAGCTTTGAGCGATGTGGTATTTCTCCTGGATCCTCGGCCTCGGCCTCGCTGTCGGCTTCGGCGTGCTGAACGGGCTGTGGCACGAGTTCCACCTGTTCGACGAAGGCGACGCCGGCCTGTCCGTTCCCGATGCGTCGAAAGAGGGCGATGTTCCCCTCTAGTCCCTCCGGCCTGACGACGCGCGACCTGATCGAGCGCTACGACGCCCACGCCCCGCGCTACACCTCCTATCCGACCGCGGCCCAGTTCACCCCGGCCGTCGGAGCGGGGCAGTGGGCGGAGTGGCTGAAGGCGGCGCCGCTGGACCGGGCGGTGTCCCTCTATCTGCACATCCCCTTCTGCAAGCGGCTGTGCTGGTACTGCGGCTGCAACACCCGGGCGATGAACCGGCCCGAGCTGATTTCCAGCTATGTCGACCTGCTGCTCCGGGAGGCCGATCTGGTTCTGGCCCAGGTGGGGCGGCCGGTGCGGGTGGGGTCGATCCATCTGGGCGGCGGCACGCCGAACATGCTGTCGCCCGAGGATCTGGAGCGCCTGTTCGAGGGGCTGAGCGCCCGCTTCGATCTGGGCGACTGCTTCGAGATCGCCGCCGAGCTGGACCCGGAAGTCCTGACGCCGGAGTGGGTCGAGGCCGCGGGCCGGATCGGGCTCAGCCGCGCCAGTCTGGGCGTTCAGGACCTGTCGCCGCGCGTGCAGGCGGCGGTCAACCGGCCCGAGAGTTTCGAGACCATCCGCTGGGCGGCGCAGGCCCTGCGTGAGCAGGGCGTGACCTCCATGAACCTCGACCTGATGTACGGCCTGCCGCTGCAGGCGGTGGAGCATGTGGTGACGACCCTGGGGCAGGTCACGACGCTGCAGCCCGAGCGGATCGCCCTGTTCGGATACGCCCACGTGCCGTGGATGAAGCCGCATCAGAAGCTGATCCACGACGAAGACCTGCCCGACGCCGAGACGCGGTTCGCGCAGAGCCAGGCTGCGGCGCGCTATCTGACGGCCAAGGGCTGGCAGGCGATCGGCCTGGATCACTTCGCCCTGCCGCACGATGGCCTTGCCGCCGCGGCGCGGGCCGGGCGGCTGCACCGCAACTTCCAGGGCTATACGACCGACGAGGCCGGGGTCCTGATCGGTCTGGGCGTCTCGGCCATCAGCCGCACGCCGGCGGGCTTTGTCCAGAACGCGGCCAATGAGCGCGACTGGCGCGCAGCCGTGGGGGAGGGGACGCTGCCCGTCGCCCGGGGCGTAGCCCTGACCGGGCGTGACGGCTTCATCGGCGAGATCATCGAGCGGCTGATGTGCGACTTTGCCGTGGACGTTGCCGAGGTCTCGCGGCGTCGCCGTCGGGATCTGTCCGAGGTCGCCGGCGCCTGGCCCCTGCTGCGCCGCTTCCGCGCCGACGGACTGGTCGCCGTCGAGGATGCGAGGGTCGAGGTCACGCCTCTCGGGCGGCCCTTCGTGCGGGCCGTCTGCGCCGCCTTCGATCCGGACGCGACCCGCTTCCGCGAGAGGCACGCCCGGGTCGTCTAGGGGGACAGCTCCGCAGGACAGATTGTCCACCCCCTCAAGGGTTTGCTCTGGATCAAGGCCGGTCGTTCGGGATGGGCGCATCATCCGGCCAAGGCGCTCGCCACCGGCCGCATGAGGCGGCCCCGGGCGTCGGGGATAAGACCATGACCCTCAAGACCCTGTTCCTGACCACCCTTGCCGCGACCGCCGTCGCGCTGCCCGCCATGGCCCAGACTGCTTCCGATGACGCCGCCTGGACCGCGCCCCGCAAGGGCGACTGGCTGGTCACCGGCCGCGTGACCGACGTCTTCTCCGGCGCCGACGACGCCATCCGGACCAGCGCCGGGGCGGACAGCAGCCTGCACGTCGATGTCGGCGACAGCGTCATGCCGACGCTCGGCTTCACATACTTCCTGACCGACCACTGGGCGGTCGAGGGCATTCTCGGGACGACGAAGCACGAGATCCGCGCCCAGGGCGGAACGACCGACGTCGCGGTGCACGAGACCTGGGTCCTGCCGCCCGTCGTGACCCTGCAGTACCGCCCGCTGACCGGGGGCCGCGTCAGCCCCTATGTCGGTGCGGGCGTGAACTATATGCTGTTCTACGGCGGCGACGATCAGAACGGCTTCAAGGTCCATCTGAAGGACGGCTTCGGCTATGCGGCCCAGGTCGGCGCCGACGTCGGTCTGAAGGGGCCGTGGAGCCTGAACCTCGACGTCAAGAAGGTCTGGTTCAACACCGACGCCCGCATCAACGACGGCGCCCTGAACAGCGATGTCGATCTGGATCCGTGGGTGGTGTCGGTGGGGGGGAGCCGGCGGTTCTGACAACGAAGGCCTGGCAGGCCTTTACGCCATACGGTCGTTTCGTCGCGACCGTGTGGCGTGTCCGACCAAGATTTGGAGCCTTCCACGGCCATGGCGGACCGCCAGGCCTCCTTCGGGCGTACTGGCTGGCCAGCTCGGAAGCGCTCGGCGCATCATGTCCAGTTTGCGGACACGAGCCGATGACCGCTGTTGGCGCCTTGCGGGCATCGGACGCCGGGACAATCTCGAGATCTTCGGATCGCTTCCGCTCGTGGCCAAGGATGCGACGACGAATCCATTGAGGACTTTGACGCGGTGTCCATCGTTGTCCCGAGGTCACAAGGCAAGATCACCCGGCTTGGCGTTCGCCCACCCGGCCAAAGCTATCGCAGGCCTTTGCAGGCGAAGCAGGCATCAGGCGTAGCTCATCAAATGACAACGTCATGCTGAGGGATGTCGTGAGGCGGATGGCGGAAACCCCTTCTGCCGTACCGGCTCCAAAACACGCGAGGGGAACAGTCAAGGTGGTCCAGCCTGGCTCCGCCTTCAGGGCCTCGCCGATCCGCACCCCGCGCGAGCCCAGCCAGAGGGTCGTGTCCTCCGCCGGAGCCCCATCGAGGTGATAGCGCAGCGTTAGGGCCAGACCCGCATCAAAGCGGGTCGGGGCACCTCCAATCACAGCTGAAGCCTCGCGACCGGCCGCAAACGTGAGGCGCCGCGCGGATTCCTGGGATTGGCCATCGACCGGCGTCAGGGTGACCCCGCCGCCGGGGCTCGACGCCGGACCGGGCGCTTCGACACGGAAGTTTCCGGTCTCGTCCCGCAACGTCAGGGCCCAGGGGGCGACGAAACGGCCGTTGGCGAAGAAGCGAGGCGGTCCTTCTGCATCGGGCGACAGGCCTGCATCTTCGGACAGGACGGGCGTGGGCGCAGAGGCGGCATAGGTCAGGCCATAGCCATAGGGGAACTGGGGGTCATAGTCGGGCTGGCCGACGTTCTGCGGCGGTTGGCCCGCGCTGCGGGGCCAGGAGAAGCCGAGGACGCCCTGGAAGTCGCGGCGGGGCTTGCCATTCCCGTCGCCGATCAGGACGTCGGCGACGCCCGCCCCCTCGGAACCGGGCAGCCAGGCGGCGACGAAGGCGTCCGAGGCGTTGATCTCCGGATTGGTCCAGAGCGGGCGGCCGGAGAGGAAGACCGAGACCGTCGGGATGCCCGCCGCCTTCAGCCGTTTCAGGGCCTCAAGCGAGCCCGTCGGACCAAAGTCGAGGGTGTCGAGGTCGCCGTAGGTCTCGGCATAGGGCGTTTCGCCGAAGACGACGATGGCGACATCAGGCTTCCCGGCGGGCGTGTCGGTGAAGGCGCCGTCGGGGCTGAGGGTCGCGGAACCGCCGCTCGCCGTGACCGCGTCGCGGACGCCCGCCCAGATCGAGGTCGCGCCAGGGAAGTCGGCGTTTGTGTTGCCCGTGCCCTGCCAGGAAATGGTCCAGCCGCCTGCCGCCTGACCGATGTTGTCGGCGGCCTCTCCGACGACCAACACACGGGCGTTGGCGCGGATCGGCAGGACGGCGTGGTTGTTCTTGAGCAGGACGAGGGATTCGGCGACGGCCTGTCGGGCCAGGGCGCGATGATCGGCTGAACCGATGACGGCGAAGTCGCCCTCGGCGGGGTTGGGAGCATCCAGGACGCCGACCGCGACCTTGACCCTCAGGATTCGGCTGACCGCCTCGTCGAGACGGGCGGCGCTGATCTCGCCGGATCGCGCCTCGGCCAGGGTGTTGTCGTACAGGGCCTTCCAGGCATTGGGGGCCATGAACATGTCGAGCCCGGCGTTGATCGCGGCGGGACAGCTATCGCGGCGACAGCCGGGGACGAAGGCATGGGCGTCCCAGTCCCCGATCAGCAGGCCGTCGAAGCCGAGCGGGCCACGGAGCACCTCCGTCAGCAGCGACCGGTTGCCCGTGTGCTTGACCCCGTTCCAGCCCGAGAAGGAGACCATGATCGACAGGACGCCCGCGTCGATGGCCTCGCGGTATCCTGACAGATGGATGTCGATCAGCTCGCGTTCGGAGATGACGGCGTCGCCCCGGTCGCGGCCGTCCAGCGTGCCGCCGTCTGCGAGGAAATGTTTGGCGGAGCCCATGACATGAGCGGGCGCGAGCGGCCCGCCGTCGGTCAACCGGCCTTGAAGGCCCTCGACGAAGGCACCGGCGTAGCTGCGCGCCACCTCCGGGTTTTCGGCAAAGCCTTCATAGGTGCGGCCCCAACGGTCGTCGCGGGGCACGGCGAGGGTGGGGCCGAAGGTCCAGTCTGCGCCGGTCGCGGCGACCTCGGCGGCGGTGGCCTTGGCGATCCGGCCGATGAGCTCCGGATCGCGAGTCGCGCCCAGGCCGATGTTGTGTGGAAACAGGGTCGCCCCGACGATGTTGTTGTGGCCGTGGACGGCGTCGACCCCGAACAACAGGGGGATGCGGGCGCCCGGCCGGGCCAGGGCGGCGGCGCGATAGGCGTGGGACAGATCGAGCCAGGCTTGGGGCGGGGATCGCTCGTCCCCGTTCGGTGAAGAACTGCCGCCCGCCAGGATCGACCCTATCGGGTATTGCGCAAGGTCGGCGGGCGTGATCGCTCCGATGTCGGCCTGGATCAGCTGCCCGACCTTCTCTTCGAGGGTCATGTGGGAAAGGATGTCGCGAACGCGGGTCTCGGTCGCGGGACCGGTCAGGGGCGCGGGGCTATGCGAGCGTGGCCAGAGGTCCCGATGGGCGGTCGCCCCGTCTGCAGTCTGGGCCTGGGCGGACTGGGCGGCCAACAGGGCCGCGGCCGCGAGCCCGGCCAGACATGTGAAGGAGCGAACTACCAATTGAACATCGTCCCGTCCTGAAGCCGGTTCACCGGCAGATAGGCGCGGCTGTAGGGATGGCGCGCGGCCAGGGCCTCGTCCAGATCGACGCCGAGGCCGGGCGCGTCGCCGGGGTGCAGCATCCCGTCCTCGAAGCCGTAGTTGTGCGGGAAGACGGCGTCCGTCTCGGGCGTCTGACGCATGTACTCCTGAATGCCGAAGTTCGGCGTCGACAGGCCGAAATGCAGGGCCGCCGCCATCGACACCGGCGACAGGTCGGTCGCCCCGTGACAGCCGGTCTTCACATGATAGAGGTCGGCCAGGGCCGCGATCCGGCGCAGATGGGTCAGGCCGCCCGCGTGCACGACCGTCGCCCGGATGAAGTCGATCAGCCCCTCCTCGATGAGGGTCTTGCAGTCCCAGATGGAGGAGAAGATCTCGCCCACGGCCAGAGGGGTGGTGGTGTGCTGGCGGATGGTGCGGAAGCCGGCCTGGTTCTCGGCGGTGACCGCGTCTTCCAGCCAGAACGGACGATACGGCTCCAGATCCTTGCCCAGCCGCCCGGCCTCGATGGGAGTCAGGCGATGGTGGACGTCGTGCAGCAGTTCAACGTCCCAGCCCAGGGCCTCGCGCGCCGCCTTGAACAGCTCCGGGACCATCCGCAGATAGCGCGGCGTCGACCATTCGTTCTCGGTCGGCAGGGCGGCGTCGGCGGGCTCATAGAACATCTTGTCGCGCGACACGCCGTAGGTGCTCTTCAGCCCCGGCACCCCCGATTGCAGCCGGATGGCGCGGTAGCCGAGGTCGCGGTAGCGCACCGCCTCCTGCACCGTCTCCTCGATCGTCGCCCCGTTGGCGTGGCCATAGACGGTTACCCCGTCGCGGCAGGCGCCGCCCAGCAGTTGGTACAGCGGCAGGCCCGCCACCTTGGCCTTGATGTCCCACAGCGCCACGTCGACGGCGGCAATGGCCGTCATCCCGACCGGCCCGCCGCGCCAGTAGGCGCCGCGGTACAGATACTGCCACATGTCCTCGATCCGGTGGGCGTCCTTGCCGATCAGCAGCGGGCAGACGTGCTCGGTCAGATAGGCCGCGACCGCCAGCTCGCGTCCGTTCAGGGTCGCGTCGCCGAGACCATAGGTCCCCTCGGCCGTGGTGATCTTCAGGGTGACGAAATTCCGCCCCGGCGAGGTGATCACCACCTTCGCATCGACGATCGTAGCGGCGGATCCCGTCCGCCGCGGCGTGATCTCGGTCGCTCTGGTGTGGACGGTCATCGGCAAGGCCCCTTGCAGTCTAACTTTGTCATTTCCGTCGAAGGGCGATCAGGCTGGACTCGAAGGTCGTCCACCGCCCTTGGGGTCACAGCGCCCGAACCGACTGCTCCGTCGCCCGTCACCGGGAAAAAGAGGAGGGCGACCGAAGTCGCCCTCCGTGCGCAGTCGGCAGGGGAGGCCTTCGTCAGAAGGTCGCGCGCAAGGTGACCTGGTAGGTCCGCCCGTCGTAATCGATACGCCGAGGCAGGTTGGGATCGGACTGGTACTCGGAGCGTGTTGCGTCGGTGAGGTTGAAGGCGTCCGCCGAGAGCGTGATCCGGTCGGTGATGTTGTAGGAGGCCGAGGCGTCGAGCTGGGACCGCGACTTCACCGTGCGGGCGTCACCGACGAAACTGTTGCCGGCGGCCAGGTCGTAATCGCCGCGCCAATTGTAGGTCAGGCGAATGCCGAACTTGTCGGTCTCGTAATAGCCGATCAGGTTCAGGTTCTTGCGCGAGACGCTCGGCAGGGTGATCGGAACCCCGGCCCCGGTCGTGCCCTCGATATCGATATAAGTGAAGTTGGCCGCGCCCCCGAAGTGGGACAGCCAGCCGGGCAGGAAGTCGAGGTTCTGCTGAACCGCCAGCTCCACGCCCCGCACGGTGATCGGGTCCTGGTTGGTGCTGCCGCTGGCCTGAACCTGGACGCCTGAGGCGGTCAGGCAGTTTGTGCCGGAGATGGTCAGCGGGCCGAGACCAAAATCGACGCCGTTGATCAGACCGTTCGACGGGCAGAGCACGGTCGGATCGACGATCGGCCCGATATAGCCGTCCACGTCCTTCTGATAGAGGGACACGGCGAACACCCCGCCCGGCCGGTTGTACCATTCCAGTGCCAGGTCATAGGCGTCGGAAGTGTAGGGCGACAGGTTCGTGGCCCCGATGGTGATCGTATAGGGCGAGTTGACGACCGCCGGGTCGGGCGTGAGGACCGAGGTGATCGGCACATTGTCGCGCGGCTGCGGCCGGACATAGGTTTTGTAGTAGGCGGCCCGCAGAACCAGGTCCTCGGTCAGACCGATCTTCACCATCGCCGACGGCAGCCAGTAGTCGTGATCGCTGCCGTAGCTGCGCTCGGTCACGGAGTGGTTCACCGCTCCGGCGGCGGTCGCCCGCACGGACGAACAGCCCTGGCAGTCCAGGGCGTCGATCGAGGTGTCCAGCCGCTCGTAGCGCAGGCCGGCATTCCCTGTGACGGTGAAGCCGAACAGATCGGTGTCGAACTTCGCCATCGCATAGGCCGAGAAGGTGTCGTTTGAGTTGGTGAAGTTGTTGTTCCAGTAGTTCGGATCCCAGTAGTTGTTGACCAGGCCGTAGGTCGTCAGGAAGACGCCGGTCGCGGGATCGAGAACGAACTGGTTGGTCACGCCGTTCGGATTGGCGGGTGTGCGCAGATTGGTGTTCACCGGCGTGATCGCGGCCAGAACCTGGGCGATATTCACCGCGCGCCAGGCCGAGGTGTAGCCGCCGGCCTGGCCGTTGAAGAAGTTGCCGATATAGGGATTGGCCTCCGACACCGACTGGGTCAGGCCCGCCAGATTGATGCCCATGGCGCTGTTGCGGGACCCGGAGGACTCGAACTTGGTGGACTCATAGCGCAGTCCGCCCGCGATCGACTTCAGGAAGGACCCGTGGAATTTGCGCTCCAGATCGAACTGGACGGCGTCCAGATCGCTGAGCGCCCGTCCATTGGTGCCCGTCACGCCGAAACGGTCGCCGGCGACAGTCGCCGCCTGGCCCGGCATGACCGCCCCCACCTGGGTCACCGAGTTGGCGGCGACCGGGATGGTATAGCCGCCCAACGGGATGTGGCTGGCGTTGGGCGTGATCAGATTGATCAGGAAGTTCGACAGGTCGGCCCCGCCGGTGAAGAGCGAGACCGTGTTTCCGTTCAGGCCCGCCGGCCCCAGGTTGCGGTTGGCGTTCTGGACGATGTCGAGCTCGATCTGATCAGCCTGGGCGTCTGCGCGCGAGATCGTGCCTTCCAGGGTCGCGTGCCAGTCGTCGTTGGTGAACTCCACCGTCGGATTGATGGCCCAGACCATCTGGGTGACGGGCTCGGACCGGACCGAGTCAAAGGTCTGGGCGTTCTCGGCCGAGAAGGTGTTGATGTAGGCCCTTCCATCGGAAGCGACATAGGGCGTGCCGAGGCTGGTGAAGTGGGTCACCGCGGACGTCGCGGTCAGCGCCGTGTTGGTGTTCGCCCCGGCGCCGGTCTCGATATAGAGAAGGTGGTTGGTGCCTTCGTCGAGCTGGCGCTTGGTATAGAAGCCCGTCAGGCCGAGCTTGAGCTCGTTTGTGGCCTGCCATTCGAAGCCCGCCGCCCCGGTGAAGACGTCGCCGCGGTTCTGGCGCACGAACTGACGCATCTGGCTGGGATAGTAGACCCCGCCCGGATACTGGGCGAGCAGGGCGTCATAGACCGGGTTCGAACCCGGCACGCCTTGGTTGCCGACCTGGATCGAACCCAGCCGGTTGGCCCAGGAGTTGACCGAGATCGAGTCCCGCCGGAAATTCTCTTCCTTGTAGGCCAGGGTGCCGAAGACGGCGAAGTCTTCCGTCAGATGGGCGTTGTAGCCGATCGTGTAGGACGGCGAGCCTTGGTCCCCGAGCTCATTGTACTCATAGGCCGCCTTGACGAAGCCACCGTCGCGACGCGACAGGGCCGGTGCGATCTTGAGGTCGATGAGCCCCGACAGGCCGCCCGCGACGTTGGACGCATCGGGCGACTTGATGATGGTGATGCCCGAGAAGATGTCGGAGTTGAACGCCCCGAGCGGCGTCGACCCCATGTTCGTCGATGTGCTCAGGATCGGGTCGGCGAAACCGGACCCGTTCAGGGTTGTCCGCGCGAAGGAGCCGGGAAGGCCTCGCAGGCTGATGGTGGCGTTGCGACTGTCGGCCTCGCGGTTGATCTGCACGCCCGGCAGTCGCTGGATAGCCTCGCCGACGTTGAGATCCGGAAAACGGCCCAGGCCGTCCGAAGAGATCGAGTCCGTGATCTGGTCTGAGCTGCGCTTGGTCTGCAAGGCGCTGGCATAGGCGCCCCGGAAGCCGGTGACGACGACTTCTCCCACCGTTGCAGGCTCGTCCGTCGAGGCGTCCGGCGCTGGGGAGGCGGTCTGCGGCGCCTGAGGCGTTCCGCTGATCTGGGCCGCCGCGCCGCCGGCGAAGCCGAGTGAGCCCACAAGCGCAAAGGCGCTGACGGCCCCCAGAAGGAGTGTCCGTTCTCTGATCATGTTTCCAACCCCGTACCGCTCTCAATCGACGGCTGATCGCGACCTTACGGTGTTCTTGGAAGTGGTCAAGCCAATTGCAAAACCGGTCTGCCAATTTGGTCAGGCCGATTGACCGAGCCCCTCGGCCTGAATACCGTCAGTCCGTTCGTGGCCCCGCCTTGAGTGCAAACATTCGCTGTCCACGGTCCTTCGTCGGTGAGCTCAGACAGGAAATCTCGGCAATGAAAGCGTCCCTGGCGGTCCTGGTGATCGGCCTTCTCGTCCCTACGCAGGCGCCCGCTGAGGACTATGCGATATTCAGCCCGCGAGATGTCGCTGCGCTTCCGGCAGAGCGCAGCTCACCGGCCGCTGGGGCGACGATCGCGAGCGCAGAGGCCGCGCTGGCGCGCACGCCCGGGCCGCTAGCCGTCGTGCATACCGAAGGGACGCTGCCGGGGCAGGGCATTCGCGACGAAAGCCTCGTCGCACGGCGCGACCTGCCGACGATGCTGGACTTTGCGCTCGCCTATCGCCTGACGGGCGATCGCAGGTACCTCGACGCCGCGAACCGGTTCCTGCGCGTCTGGGCCGACACCTATGTCGTGTCGCTGAACCCGATCGACGAAACCAACTTCGACGCCATGATTCTAGCCTATGACCTGACGGAACCAGACCTGCCGGCCGAAACGCGACAGGCCATGGACGGCTTCTTGCGAAACCTCGCATCGGGCTATCTCGACGCGATGGACGGGGCGCCCAAGCATTTCTACACCAACTGGCAGAGCCACCGCATCAAGATCGCCGCCTTGGCCGCCTTCCAGCTTGGTGACGCACGCCTAATCGAACGGACATTCGAAGACTACCAGAAGCATGTCGCGGCCAACGTCCTGGCCGACGGGACGGTGTTTGATTTCTACGAGCGCGATGCGATCCACTACGTCCTGTACAATGTCGACCCTATGATGATGGCCGGCCTGGCGGCCCAAGCGCATGGTCTTGACTGGTTCGACTGGAAGAACGCCTCGGGGACCGGCGTATCCTCGGTGATCGACTGGCTCGAACCCTACGTCGAGGGTGTCAGGAGCCATCAGGAGTTCGTTCATTCGCGGATCGAATTCGACGCCCAGCGCTTGGCGGCTGGCCAGGCCGAATATGCAGGCCCGTGGCGACCCGAGCGGGCCGTCAACACGCTCGCGCTCGCCAGCCTGCTCGACGACCGCTATTCGCCGCGGCTGCAGGCGCTGCTCGCCACCACGGACCGGCGCCCGCCAGCATGGGTGACGCTGTACCGGAACGCCCGCAGCCCTGAAGGCGCGGTCAGCTGATCGCCGCGTTGGGATGAAGCCGTGGAGAAGCCGCTCCGTGTAACTCACCGTAGCCTACAGAAATGTCCGCCCTCAAACCCCACGACGAGAAGCCGCCCCATCTCGTCGATGGAGCGGCCACTTCGGTCCTAGCCCTGGATGAAGGCGAGCAGGTCCGGGTTGATGACGTCGGCGTGGGTCGTCAGCATGCCGTGCGGATAGCCGGGATAGATCTTCAGCGTGCCGTTGGGCAGCAGGGCGGCGGCCTTTACCGAGGCGTCCCTGTAGGGGACGATCTGGTCGTCATCGCCCTGCAGGACCAGGGTCGGGACGGTCATGACCTTCAGCTCTTCCGTGAAGTCGGTTTCCGAGAAGGCCTTGATGCCGTCGTAGTGGGCCTTGGCGCCGCCATTCATGCCCTGACGCCACCAGTTGTCGACGACGCCCTGAAGCGTCGTCACGCCCGATCGATTGAAGCCGTAGAAGGGACCGGAGGCGACGGCCTTGTAGAACTCGGCCCGGTTGGCGGCGAGGCTGGCGCGGAAGCCGTCGAAGACCGCGATCGGGGTGCCCTCGGGATTGGCCGCCGTCTGGAGCATCAGGGGCGGCACGGCCGAGACCAGCACCGCCTTGGCCACCTTGCCGGCCCCGTGCTTGACCACATAGCGGACGACCTCGCCGCCGCCGGTCGAGTGACCGATGTGGATGGCGTTGGTCAGGCCGAGGTGTTCGTAAACAGCGGCGGCGTCGGCCGCGTAATGGTCCATGTCGTGGCCGTCGGAGACCTGGCTGGACCGGCCATGACCGCGCCGGTCATGGGCGACGACCCGGTAGCCCTTCAGCACGAAGAACATCATCTGCGCGTCCCAGTCGTCCGAGCTCAGCGGCCAGCCGTGGTGGAAGACGATGGGCTGGGCGTCCTTCGGGCCCCAGTCCTTGTAGAAGATCTCGACGCCGTCGGCGGTGGTGACATAGCTCATGGTCTTGTCCTCGGAGATGGGCCCGGAAGCGGGCCGTGGGGTGGGAGAGGTCGCCTCCGCTTTCGCGGCGGACAGGGTAAGGCCTGCGAGGGCCGCGCCGCCGATCAGGATCCGACGTCTGTCGGTGATCGCGATCGGGCGGGTATCGGGGGAAGGGGTCATGGGTTGTCGTCTTCCTGTTGATTGGAGGTGTGGACGGCGTAGCCGAGGCAGATCAGCAGCACGGCGGCGGGCAGCAGCGCGCCCCAGCCCGGATGGGCCGCCATGACCAGAGCCCCGGCCAGGGCGCCGGCGGGCAGGGCGAGGACGATCCAGACCCGGACCCACCGCTCGCCCCGGATCCCGTCGGCGATGTCCTGCATCAGGCCGGTCAGCGTGCCCGTGACGAAGGTGGTCGAGATGTTGCGATCGACCCCGGCGCGGCGGGCGGCGGCCGTCTGCACCGCCATGGCGGCCGAGGACACCGCGATCACGGCGATCTGCAGTCCGAAGGCCGGAGCGGCTCCGCCATGCACCCGCCAGACAAAGAAGGTGGCCAGTTGCAGACCGAAGGCGACCGTCAGCAGGGCCAGCACTCCACCATGCGGCGCCCGGCGCGGATCGCTGAACCGGAAGGCCAGCAACAGGGCGAGGGCGAAGGTCAGGATCGCCGTGGTCGCGCCGAGGAAGGTGTGCAGCCAGGTGCTGCGCTGGAACAGCGACAGCAGCACCAGATTGCCGGTCATGTTGGCGGTGAAGATGCCGCCCAGGGCCAGAAAGGCGAAGGCGTCGGTGGCGCCCGTCGCGAACGACAGCATGACCAGCACCGGTCCCGGCTCGCCGACCGGAAGGGGCGTCGCGGACCGGTTCACGAAACCGGATCCGCGGGGTTGAGCTTGGCGACGATCAGGGGATCGATGGCGGTGAATGGAAACTCGGGCAGGGCGTCGGGCGTGACCCCGAAGGTTGCCGCCAGCACCTGCGGCGACAGGGCCGAGGCCGCCAGCCGGTATCCGATGTCGCCGGGCGTCGCCTGATCGAAGAAGACGAGGAAGTGGATGTCGTCGCCCAGCACCTCGATCTGGTGCGGGTAGGCGCGCGGGATGAAATAGGCGTCGCCCGGCTGCAGCAGATAGGTGTCGGCGGAGCCGTCAGGATCGAGGATGGTCATCCGGGCATTGCCCTTGTGGACGTATCCCATCTCGGCCGTGTTCGGGTGCCAGTGCGGCTCGCGCATGCCCTCGTCGGGGATGCGGATCGAGTACATCGAGACGTCCTTCAGCGTCGGCCAGAACTGGGTGCGTGACACGCGGGCCTCGCCGTACGGGAAGTCGATCGAGGGCGTTTCGGCCTCGATGTCGAACTTGTGCGGATTGACGAAGCCGGCGGTCGAGGGGATTTCGGCGGGACCTTCCCGGCGCACCAGATACGAAGAGCTGGTGTCGCGACGCAGGTTCGAGAACTCCGCTGCCGGCAGGTCATAGGTGTTGCCCAGGACCGCGTCCGACATGGCCCCGAAGGCGCCGTGCAGCGAGAAATCCTCGGGCTTCTCGTGGGTGAAGACGATGATCAACTCGGCGTCGTCGTCGCCGACGTTTTCGATCGCGTGAAGGGATCCGCTATCGACATAGAACATCTGGCCGGCCGCGACGGTGAAGACGGAAACGGCGTCGGCGTTGTCGACGATGGTGATCAACACCGTACCCGACAGGCAGCAGGCCAACTCGTTGGCGTTGGCGTGCCAATGGGCCTCGCGGATGGCACCGCGCTTCATGACCAGCCGTTTCATCGACATGCGCTTCAGGATCGGAAAGCTGTCGACCGTGAGCCGACGGACCGAGCCCAGTTCGGCGTCATAGACGGCCTCGGCCTGGAGCAGGGAACGGACGTGGCGGGATGGGGACATGGCGGACACTCCTGTGAAGGGAGGCCGGGTTCGGTGGTGGAGCCCGGCGATGTCCTGACGCTAGGCCCCGCTCCGGGGGCGGCTCAATCAACCGAAGGTATGTCAAACCTTGGTATGACTTGGCCGGATCGACGGTGGGATTAGGTAGGGGGTCATGGCCGTCAACCGGCGACCACAGCCAATGGAGGAGCCGACCATGTCAGACCTGAAAGCCGCCGCCGAGACCCGCCAGCGCCCGCTGCGCACCCCGACCGACCTGAAGCCCGAAGCCACGCGCGATATCTCCGCCGCGCTCAGCGCCCTCCTTGCGGATGTCTTCGCCGTCTATCTGAAGACCAAGAATTTCCACTGGCACATGAGCGGCCCGAACTTCCGCGACTGGCATCTGCTGCTGGATGACCAGGGCGACCAGGTGTTCGCCATGACTGACCCGATCGCCGAGCGCGCCCGCAAGATCGGTGGCACGACCATCCGCTCGATCGGCCAGATCGCGCGCCAGAGCCGCATCCTCGACAACGACGCCGACTATGTCGATCCGAAGGACATGCTGTCGGAGCTGCGCGAGGACAATCAGCAACTGGTCGCGGCCATGCGCCAGGTTCACGACGTCTGCGATCAATACGGCGATGTCGCCACCGCCAGCCTGCTGGAGAACTGGATCGACGAGACCGAACGCCGGACCTGGTTCCTGTTCGAGATCACCCGCGCCGCGCCCGGCGTGAACTACTGATCCCGGCGAAGACGAAACAGGCGGGCGTCGGAAACGGCGCCCGCCTTTTGCTGTCCGGAGATCGGCTTTGAGGACGTCAGGGGGTGATCTGATGCTCGAGGCAGGTCAGGAAGTCGGCGCCGAGGGGCTTGGCGAAGAAGCCGACGGCGCCGCCCAGGAGCGCCATGTCGCGCACCGCGGGGGTGGGAAAACCCGTCACCACGATCACCGGGCAATCGGGCCTGAGGGCGCGCAGCCGGCCTTGGAGCTCCAGTCCGCTGATCTCGGGCATGTGGATGTCGGTGATCAGACAGGCGGTGGTCGAACTGGCCGGTGAGTCCAGAAAGGCGAGGGCGGACCCGAACGTCTCCACGGGCAAGCCCAGCGAGCGGACGAGACTGGCCGTGGCGCCGCGGCTGCCGGCGTCATCATCGACGATCGAAACTGAAATCCTGGACACGCGAACTCCTCGCGGCCGAAGCCGCAATCGGCCTTCCTTATCGGCCCGCTATCGGATGGGCGCGATCATACGGAGGTATAACGCGAGGCGTCCGTCGCCCGACCGCCCAACAGTTCGGCCATTCGCACCAGATCGGCGAGGGACTGGGCCTGCATCTTTCGCATGACGTGGCCGCGGTGGATCTTGACCGTGATCTCGCTGAGCCCGAGCTTGCCGGCGACCTGCTTGTTCATCAGGCCCGCGGTGACCAGACCCATGACCTCGCGCTCGCGATTGGTCAGGGCGGCGTAGCGCTGCTCCAGATCCTCGGACTGGGATCGGCTGGCCCGGCGTTCGGTATCGGCGGCGAGGGCGGCCTCCACCGCCGCGAGCAGGGCGCCGTCATCGGTGGGCTTGGCGAAGAAGTCGACGGCCCCGGCCTTCATGCCCCTGACCGTCATCGGGATATCGCCGTGGCCGGTCATCAGGATCACCGGTATGCCGATCTCGATATCCTTGAGCCGGGTCTGGAACTCCAGCCCGTCGTCGTGGCCCAGACGGATGTCGAGGAGGAGGCAGGAAGGGCGCGAGGTCGACACCTCTGAGAGAAAAGCCTCAGTGGTCTCGAAGGTCTGGACCTCGTGTCCGGCCGACCGCAGCAGGCTGGACAGGCCGCCGCGCACTTCGGCGTCGTCATCCAGCACATAGACGACGGGCGCTTCGAGAGGGGCGGTTGGAGCGGTCATGCGGCTTCCGGTGTGGCGACGGGCAGGAGGATGACGGCCGATGCGCCGCCGCCGGCATTGTTGGTCAGGCTGATCTGACCATGGTGGGCCTCGATGATCGAGCGGCAAATCGACAGTCCCATGCCCAGACCGTCGGCCCTGGTCGTGGCGAAGGACTGGAACAGGCGACCCGCCTGCTCGGGTGCGATTCCGGAACCAGTGTCGCGGACTTCCAGTCGGACGTGGCCGTCATCGACGGCCGAAACGGACAGGGTGAGGCTTCGTTCGCCCTCCGGTGTCGCCGCCATGGCCTGGACGCCGTTCATCAGCAGGTTGATGACGACCTGCTGGAGCTGCACCCGGTCGCCCGTGATCTCGGGTAGGTCGGCGGCGATGTTCTCCCGGTACAGGACGTCGCCGGCGCGCAGCTCGCGCTCCAGCAGGGCGCCGGCCTCGGCGGCCGTCGCGCCTAGCGACAGGCGGGCGGTTTGGCCCTGGCCCTGTTTGGCCAGGCTGCGCACCCGGCCGATCACCTCTGTGGCGCGGCGACCGTTGGCCATGATGTGTTCGATACAGTCGGAAATCTCGGCACGGTCCAGCGGTTCGCGCGACAGCCAGCGGCGGCCGGCCTCGCCATAGGTGACGACGGCGGCAAGCGGCTGGTTGACCTCATGGGCGATCGAGGCCGCCAGTTCACCCAGCATGGAGATGCGCGAGGCGTGCGACAGCTCCGCCAAGGTCTCGTTGAGCCGGGCCTGCATCCGGTTGCGCTCGGTCAGATCGAGGGCGGTGATCAGGACCCGGTCCCAATTGCCGTCACTGTCGGGAACGGTGACCCGGATCAGGACCTCGACGGGCTCGCCGGTCAGGGTCTGGTAGAGGGTTTCGAGTTCCACCTGCCGGGCTCCGGCGTCCACGGCGGCGAGAGCGCGGGCGAAGGCGGCTTCGGTGGCGGGGGTGAAGCTGCGGGCCAGGCTATGCCCAATCAGATCCTCCCGGCTTTCGGCCTTGAAGAGGCGGACGGCGACCGCATTGATGTCGAGGATGGTGACCTCCCTGACCATCTGGCGAACCAGATCCGGAGCGCCGGTCAGATGCGCCTCCAGATCGGTCACCCCCTCCTGCTTCAGCTTCAGGATCGCGCGGCGGATAACTGACCAGTCGGCCTCCCAGATGGCGAAGCCAGCGGCGTTGAAGATGCCCTGGTAGCGGCGATCCATCAGTCGCTGCTCGGTGACGTCAGCGCTGGTCTCGATGATCTCGCGTCCGCGCGTGCCCTGCCGGGCCGACCAGCGGCTGGACAGGATCAGACGTTCGCCGTCCTTGCGGGTCCGGACGATCTCACCGGACCAGGCCCCTTCGGCCGCGATGATCTCGTCGATACGGGCGCGGGGCAGGGGGAGTTCTGTCCTGAGCAGCTCCTGGCATCGCGCCCCCAACGCCTCCTCTCGCGAATAACCGAAGAGTGCGGCGGCGCCGTCGTTCCAGTAGCAGACGGTGTCCGAGTCATCGTTTCCCGCCTCGTGGATGATGACGGTGTCGTGGGTCAGGTCGAGAACACGGGCCTGCGCCGCAAAATTCGCCTCCGCCGAGCGCGTTCGAACGGCGAGGAAGGTGATGATGGCGATCGCCGACAGGCTGACGGTCAGCCGCACATGGCTGCTGCTCCACGGCTCGCCGAGATGATCGGGCAGGAAGGCGATCAGGGTCAGGGCCGCGCAGCCTGCGCCCGTCCAGAGGATGCGCGTCCGGCCGCTGCCGTTGGCAACCAGCAGGACAACCGCCGTGTAGAGGACCGCGACCGCGCCGCCGAGGCGCGTCAGCGAGTCGACCAGGAAGATGGCCACCGCGATCAGCACCGGTACTGCGAACCGAAGGACGGCGGACGATGACGCTCCGGGGCGATTGCTCAACGATGTGCCCTCCTGCACGCGATCCGAGGGGGCAGGCTTAGCCATTCCACCCCCCGTCGTCCACGGCTGCAGCTGCGGCGGGCACTATACCAAGGTATCCTTGGCGAGCCGCTCGGGACCGCGCATCCATAACCGTCACCACGACGCAGGTTCACAGGACGGGGAAGCGACATGCCGGCCCAGTATCAGATGACGAGAGGCCCAATGCCGCAGGTCGGCCGCGGTCCCGCGATGGGCTGGGAGCGTGACATTCATCTCAGCGAGGCGGCCCATGATCTGGCCAACCTGCTTCAGATCCTAAGCAGCAGTCTCAATCTGATGCGGCGCGAGATCGAACAGCCGGATCGGGTGCGGGCGCGGCTCGCGACCGCGATGAGCGGCGTCAGCCAGTGCATGTCCCTGAGCCGGACCCTGTTCGCCGCCGCACCGGTCGAGGCCGACGGCGCTGTGTTGCTGCAGTCCGTGATCGAGAGCCATCGGCCATTGTTCGAACTCGCGGCTGGACCCGATATCGATGTCGAGGTGAGGTCGCCCGCCGATCCGCTCTGGATCCATATCGACCGGACCCGCCTGGAGCGCGCCCTGCTCAACCTCGTCATCAATGCTGCACAGGCCATCGACGGGCCGGGGCATATCCGGGTCACGTGCCACGCCGAGGACGACAAGGTCGTCCTGTCGGTCGAGGATGACGGGCCGGGCTTCACCGTTCAGACCACGGTCCATGCGCTCGATCGCCGCTTCACCACCAAGGCCCGCGGTTCCGGGTTGGGTCTCGCCTCTGTGGATGCTCTGGCGAGGTCCGCAGGCGGCGAGGTCGCTCTGGACCGGTCGGATCTCGGCGGAGCCTGTGTTCGCATGACCCTGCCGCGCCGGCGGACCGTGGGCGGTCTCGAAAGGACGACGTCATGAGCGACGGATGTGGACACCTGTCGACGGTGCGAACGGTCACGCCCAGCGCCCGCGGCTGCGAGGACTGTCTGAAGACCGGCGATGTCTGGCTGCACCTGCGGCTGTGCCGGTATTGCGGCCACGTCGGGTGCTGTGACCAGTCGCCCAACCGACACGCCACCGCTCATTTCCACGCGACCGGCCATCCGATCATCGAAGCCTATGATCCGCCTGAGGGGTGGGGCTGGTGCTATGTCGATGAGGTTTTCGTCGACCTGCCTGACCAGACGCCCCAACTCGGCCCGATCCCCCGCTACTACTGAACGCCGCAGCGGTCTTTCCACCTCCCCCGAACCCAGACTGTGATCCCCATGGCCCAGGCCGATATCGACACATCCACCACGACGGGGCTGACGCGCGCCACCCTCTTCGCCATGGCTGTCGCGGCCGGGCTGGCGGTGGCGAACATCTATTACAACCAGCCGATGCTGGGTCTGATGGAGCGAGACCTGCCGGGCCAGCTCACTCGCTTCACCCCGACGGTGACCCAGCTCGGCTACGCCCTTGGCCTATTCCTGCTCCTGCCGCTGGGCGATCTCGTTGAGCGCAAACGGCTGATCGTGATCCAGTTCGCCGTTCTGGCCCTGGCGCTCGCGGCGGTGGCGATCGCGCCCGGCGCGGCGCTCGTGATCGCCGCCTCGCTCGTTGTGGGGATCGCTGCGACCGTTGCCCAGCAGATCGTGCCCTTCGCCGCCCATCTGTCCGCGCCCGAGAAGCGCGGCGCGACCGTCGGTACCGTCATGGCCGGGGTCCTGTGCGGCATCCTCCTCAGCCGCACGCTCGCGGGCTTTGTGGCGGCCCATGCCGGATGGCGCGAGATGTTCTGGCTGGGCGCGCCGCTGGCGGTGGTCGCCGGCGGCCTCATGCTGGTTGTTCTGCCGGTCAGTCGTCCCGAAACTCAAGCCGGGGGGCGCTTGTCCTATCCGGCTCTGCTCAGGACCCTGATCCATCTGTGGCGCGAGTTCCCGGCCCTGCGGCGGGCCGCTTTAACCCAGGCCCTGTTGTTCGGCGCCTTCACCGCCTTCTGGACTATTCTGGCGCTGCGGCTGCAGGAGCCTCGCTTCAACCTCGGCGCCGATATCGCGGGCCTGTTCGGCATCGTGGGCGCCGTCGGCATCCTGGCCGCGCCGATCGCCGGCCGGATCGCGGATCGCAGCGGCCCGAATCGGGTCATCGCTCTGGGCGCGGTCCTGGCTCTGGTCTCATGGGTCATCTTCGGTCTGTGGACCTCGATCCCCGGTCTGATCGTCGGCGTGATCCTGCTGGACTTCGCGGTGCAGAGCGCGCTCGTCTCCAATCAGCACGTCGTTTACGCGCTGCGGCCCGAGGCGCGGGCCCGGCTCAACACCCTGTTCATGGGGTCGATGTTCCTCGGCGGCTCTGCCGGTTCGGCTCTTGCGACCCTGGTCTGGGGCGCGGCGGGATGGACCGGTGTCAGCGTTCTGGGCGTTACCTTCACCGCTGTCGCCGCCGTTATCCAGATCATCGACCTCAGACGCCGCGCCTGACCGCGCTTACAGACCTCGCCCCAAAGGACCTGAGCCATGACCACTGTCGCCGACCTGATCGCAAAGACCCTCGGGGCGGCGGGGGTGAAACGCATCTGGGGTGTCACCGGCGACAGTCTGAACGGCCTGACCGACGCCTTGCGCCGGCATGATCAGATCGACTGGATGCACGTCCGCCACGAGGAAACCGCCGCCTTCGCCGCCGGCGCCGAGGCGGCCGTCACCGGCGAACTGGCCGTCTGCGCCGGCAGTTGCGGCCCGGGCAACCTGCATCTGATCAACGGCCTTTTCGACTGCCACCGCAACCGGGTTCCCGTGCTGGCCATCGCCGCCCACATCCCGTCGTCCGAGATCGGCTTGGGCTATTTTCAGGAGACCCATCCGCAGGAGCTGTTCCGGGAATGCAGCGATTATGTCGAGCTTGTCTCCAACCCGGCCCAGATCGCCGGCGTCCTGGCCCGCGCCCTGAACACCGCCATCGGGAAGGGCGGGGTGGCGGTCATCGTCCTGCCGGGCGACGTAGCCCTGTCGGAGGCTCCGGTCGATGCGCTCGACTGGCGCGCCCCTGCACGACCACGCACGGTTCCTGCGGCGGCGGATATCGCGCGAGCGGCGGACATCCTGAACGGCGCCGACAAGGTCGCCATCCTCGCCGGCAGCGGCTGCGCCGCCGCCCATGATGAGGTCCTGGCCCTGGCCGAGGCGCTGCAGGCGCCGGTGATCCACGCCCTGCGCGGCAAGGAGCATGTCGAATGGGACAATCCCTATGACGTCGGCATGACCGGGCTGATCGGCTTCCCGTCCGGCTATGCGGCCATGAAGGACTGCGACGCTCTCGTGATGCTGGGCACGGACTTTCCCTATCGCAACTTCTATCCGGCGAAGGCGAAGATCATCCAGATCGACCGCGATCCCGCCGCCCTGGGCAAGCGGGCGCCGCTGGCCCAGGGGGTGATCGGCGATGTGTCCGAGAGCGTCGCGGCCCTGTTGCCCCTGCTGAAAGGCGACCGCTCCTCGCGCTTTCTGGAGGCGAGCCGCAAACACTATGCGAAGGCCCGCGACGGGCTTGATGACCTTGCCCGGCCGTCAGCGCGCGGCAAGCCGATCCATCCGCAATTTCTGGCTGCAACGGTCAGCCGGCTGGCTTCCGACGATGCGATCTTCACCGCAGATGTCGGCACCCCGACCGTCTGGGCCGCCCGCTATCTGACCATGAACGGCCGCCGGCGCCTGCTGGGTTCGTTCAATCACGGCTCCATGGCCAATGCGATGCTTCAGGCCATCGGCGCCCAGGCGGCGGCCCCGGAGCGTCAGGTGGTCTCCCTGTCGGGCGACGGCGGCTTCACCATGATGATGGGCGACTTCATCAGCCTGACCCAGCTGGGTCTGCCGGTGAAAATCATCGTCTTCAACAACGGCTCTCTGGGCTTCGTGGCCATGGAGATGAAGGCCGCCGGCTTCATCGACACCGGCACGGACCTGAAAAACCCCGACTTCGCCGCCATGGCGTCCGCGATGGGCGTCACCAGCTTCCGCGTCGAGGACGCCGACGATCTGGAAGCCGCCCTCGCCGCAGCCCTCGCCCACCCCGGCCCCGCCCTGGTCGACGTCGTGGTCGCGAGCCAGGAACTTGTCATCCCGCCCAGCATCAAGATCGAACAGGCGAAGGGCTTCGGCCTCTATGTCCTGAAGGCGGTCATGAATGGCCGGGGCGACGAGGTTCTCGATCTGGCGCGGACGAACCTCTGAAGGCGGACAACCCATCCGGACCGTGTGGTCGAACCGCCTGGAGGTTCAGTCTGCCATCGGGCCAGCGCTGTCCGCTTTGAGCGCAAAAGGGCTCTCCTCGTGTCGACGGAGGCGCCTTCGCGCACGGCGAATGTCGTCTTTCCGGCGGGCTGATAAGGTCTGCTTCTGGCGCTCCCCAGATGTCCGGAATCGCAAACGCTCTGTATCGAGAGCGGGCTTTCTCCGTGCACTGGTAACCGGGTGCTCGCCCTTCATGTTCAGGGGGAGTGACCTTGATCAGTCTCGTTACAAAGAAGGCTCGTATCGTTCGACAGTGTCAGAGCATGGGCTTTGATTTCGAAATCCTCGGCCAGCTTGACGAGTTCGGCCTTGATATTGGGGTTGGATGACAGTGCCGCGGCCCTGCGGCACTTCTCGGCCTTGGCTCGGCATGAGTCCGGAGTCAGACGTTCACGCATAGGCGAATGATAAGGGAAACTACCTACTTCGCCACTCTCCGAAATGTAAAATCTCCCGACTTTTCAGCGCTGCGGGAAGCGGCGCGGAAGAGCGCGGGGGCAGACCAGACTGACGCTCCAAACGTGCGCCACGGATCGACAGCGGCTCACCGGCTGGACAGGAAGAACGTGTTCCCGTCGGGGTCCTGAAAGTAGACGTGAGGAAATGGCTTCGACACCGGTGGGCCGAGGAACTTCACGCCCCTCGCTCGAAGCCGCTCGTATTCGTGGTGGACGTTCTCACATCCGAAAGAGCCGTTGAAGAAGGTGCCCACCCTGTCTTCCTGGCCGCTGGGCGTGAACAGTAGCAGCCCGGTCTGCGCGCCCGGGATCGTGAGTTCGATCCACCGCCTGTCTTCAACGGGTCGATCCGTCGCGATGATGAAGCCCATGACGTCTGTCCAAAAGGCCAGCGCGAGATCCTGATCGCGGGTCGGAATGCCGACGTAGTTGAGCTTTCTGATCATGGCTGCACGGCTTGTCGCTTACGGTCGAAATTGCCGGCCAAGAGAGCTGTGCTAGAGGCTTTGGCATGAGCACCAAGCGATATGCCCTGGATCGATATGTTCTCGACACGCTCATGCGAGACTTGGTGGGGCATGACCGAAGAGCGTCCGCTTTTCTGGTTTACCTCGCCTTGTGGGCCGCCTCGGAAGACGGGGTTCCTCGACTTAGTCATGCGCAACTCGCCGAGCGAACGGGGCTGTCCAAACGTAGCGCACAGGAGGCCGTGCGGCATCTTATTGCAAGAAACCTCCTGCAAGCGTCCCGACCCGGTCACACCGAGGTGACACGCTACGAAGTTCTGAGCCCCTGGCAGGGACATCTCGTTGACCCCTCAAAGGCAGGATGAAGACTCAGCGGGGCTGCCACAACTCGATTTTCGTCCCATCGGGATCCTGGATCCACACGAACCTTCCGAACGCATCCTCATCATTCCGGTCGAGGATCGGCACCCCCATCGACTGAAGCCTTTCAATCATGGCGTCCATATCATCGACCGTGAAGTTGACCATGAACTCGCGCGTCGACGGCGCCATGTGATCGCTGGTCTCGGGAAAGGCCATCCAGGAGACCGCCGGAGGATGGCTGGAGTCGGTGTAGCCCAATGCGGCTCCGCCCCATGCCGCAACATCGACCCCCAATGCGTCCCGATACCAGCGCGCGAGCGCCGCAGGGTCCTTGCTCTTCACGAAGACGCCGCCAATGCCTGTCACATGACCGGGGGCTTCAGCCATGACGGGCGCCTGACAGGCGAGCGCGACGATCAATACCGCCGCCCTGAGCTTCCACAAAGACATGATACATCCCGAACGATCCGGATTGAGACTGTGGGCCAAGCCCTTGGCCAAGTGATAGAGGGGCCAAGCCGGATCGGCTACAATCGCAGCGATTGCTATAGCATCTGTTGTGCCCGCCAGGGCGTACGGCTTCGAAGCCGAACGCCCTGGATGTCACCGCGCCATCGTCAATCTCTCTTAGGGTCTTGGGCGCTGAAGGTTCAGGCGATGCCGGCGCCGCCCGTCACCCCATAGACCTCGCCGGTGGTGAAGCTCGATTCCTGCGACGCAAGCAGGACATACACCGGCGCGATCTCGACCGGCTGGCCCGGACGGCCGAAGGCGCTCTGCTCGCCGAAGGTCATGACCTTCTCCGGCGGCTGGCCGCCCGAGGACTGTAGCGCGGTCCAGAACGGGCCGGGCGCGACGACATTGGCGCGCACGCCCTTCTCGATCAGTTGTTTGGCGAGGGCCTTGGTATAGGCGACGATGCCGGCCTTGGTCGTGGCGTAGTCGAGCAGGATGGCTGACGGGTCATAGGCCTGGACCGAGGCCGTGGTGATCACCGCCGAACCGGGCTTCAGATGCGGAACCGCCGCCTGGGTGATCCAGAACATGGCGTAGAGATTGGTCTTCATCGTCACGTCGAAATCCTTCGAGGTGACCTCGGCGATCGACTCCCGAGCCTGCTGATGGCCGGCGTTGATGACGAGGATGTCGAGCCCGCCCAGCCCTTCGACCGCCTTTGAGACGAGATCGCGACACCAGGCCTCGTCGGTGATGTCGCCGGGCAGGGCTATCGCCTTGCGGCCCTCGGCCTCGATCAGGGCGATGACATCGTCGGCGTCGGTGCGTTCGCTCGGCAAATAGGCGATGGCGACATCGGCCCCTTCCCGGGCATAGGCGATGGCGGCGGCGCGACCGATGCCGGAATCGCCGCCCGTGATCAGCGCCTTGCGGCCGGCCAGCTTGCCCGAACCCTTGTAGCTGGTCTCGCCATGGTCGGGCTCGGGATCCATCTTCGCGGCGAGGCCGGGAACGGGCTGCGGCTGTTTGGGAAACGGCGGCTTGGGATACTGCTCGCGCGGATCCTGCATCGTCAGACGGTCGGCCATGGATTTTCCTTGAACACGGGGAGCCGTCTCAACGCCCGCGAGGCCATCGCGTTTCACAGGGCGCGTAGTAACCCGACGGCCGTTTGAAGCGTCTTCAGGTCTTGTGCGTTGGAAGGTCTCCGCCGGCCTGGCTTGCGTATCGATGGAGCCAGACATGGTCGACGCCCCCTTCATGACCGAGGTCACCCAGCCCATCCTGATCAAGGACGGGCCGTTGTTCCTCGGGACTTGTCCGGATGCCGGCGTCCCGGCCGGCAGTGACGCCGGGGTCGGGCTGTTCCATCGCGACACCCGCTATCTGAGCCGCTACGACCTGACGCTCGGCGGCCGTCCTCCGCTGGTCCTGATGTCCAGCGCCGCCCGGGGCGATGAGGCCGTTCATCAACTGACCAACGATGAGATCGCCCAGACCGACGGCCGCCCCCTCGACGCGCAGTGTCTGGGGCTGCGGCTGACCCGGCGCGTGTCCGGCGAGGGCCTGACCCTCGTCGATGCGATCGCGCTGCGCAACTTCACCCTGGAGCCGATCCGGTTCGAACTGGCCGTGACGATAGACGCCCTGTTCGAGGACGTCTTCGAACTCCGTGGATCGGAGGCGAGGGCGAGGGGACCCCTGAGAACGGTCGAGACGGCGGAGAAGAACCTCGTCTTCCGCTATGTCGGGGCTGATAAGGTCGAGCGGGTGCTGACGGTTGTCCTGGGTCGGGAGGCTCGGGTCACAGCGCGTGGCAGCGCCAGGACGATCGCCTTCGATCTCGTCCTGGAGCCGCAACAGGTCGAGACCTTCGATCTGACTTTCACGGTCGAGGAGGTCGGGGCTCCGAGCCGCGCCCGCCCGCCGTCTCCGCCGGTCTATGACGGGGTCAGGGTCACCAGCGACAACGCCAGTCTGGACCGGTTGCTCAAGCGGTCGTTCGCGGATCTGGCCATGCTGCTGACCGAACTGGAGGAGCCTTTCATCGCCGGCGGTCTGCCGTGGTTCATGGCCCCGTTCGGTCGGGACAGCCTTCTCGCGGCGCTGCAATCCCTGCCGTTCGATGCGCGCCCGGCCGAGGGAGTGTTGCGCCTGTTCGCCCGGCATCAGGGGCGTGAAACCGTCGCCGAAACCGGCGAGGAGCCCGGCAAGATTCCGCACGAGCACCGCGTCGGCGCGATGGCCAATCTGAAAGAGATCCCGCACCGGCCCAGCTATCTGTCGATCGATGCGACGCCCCTGTTCCTGATCCTGCTCGGGCGTCACGCCGAATGGACGGGATCTCTGGACCTGTTTCACGAGTTGCGGCCGTCCGTCGATGCGGCCCTGGACTGGATGAAGGTACGCAGCGCCGCCGATCCCAGCGGTTATCTGACCTACGACCGTGAGAACGACGACGGCGTGATCCACCAGGGCTGGAAGGATTCCATGTCCGGCGTACCCCGCGCCGACGGCAGTCCTTCCGAGGGACCCATCACCCTTAGCGAGGTGCAGGGCTACGCTTGGCGCGCACGGCTGCTGATGGCCGACCTCCTGTGTCAGGCGGGCGAACCCGCTTTGGCGAAAGGGCTCGAGACGGAAGCAGCCGCATTGCGCGAGGCCTTCAATCGCGACTTCTGGATGGAGGGCGAGGGCTGTTTCGCCCTCGGTCTCGAGATTGGCGGGCGACAGCTCGATGTGGTCTCTTCGAACGCCGGCCAGGTGCTGTGGTCGGGTATCGCCGACGACGACAAGGCAGCGCGCACGGCCGCACGGATGATGCGGCCGGACATGAACGGCGGCTGGGGCGTGCGCACCCTCTCGGCCGAGGCGGCGGCCTACAACCCTTTGAACTACCACCTCGGCAGCGTCTGGCCGTTCGACAACGGTCTGATCGCGGCGGGGATGAAGGGCTACGGTCTCGACGCGCCGGCCGTCGCCCTGTTCGACGCCCTGATCGAGGTCTCCGGCGCCTTCGCCATGGGGCGGCTGCCGGAGTTCTATATCGGCTTCGACCGGGAGCCCGGCGTGTTTCCCGCCCGTTGTCCGTTCGCCGAGCCGCTGCAGGCCTGGTCGGCGGGAGCCGCGCCCTATCTCCTGACCGAGCTGATCGGCCTGCGCGCCGGTGAGGACGGGCCTGAACTCGTCGAGCCGGCCCTGCCCACCGGCGTGAACGGGCTCGACATCAAGGGCATCCGGGTCGGAGCGCGCCGGTTCGACGTTCGGGTGATCCGGGACGACGGCGGCGTCGTATCGGGAACCGTCACAGCCTCGGAGGGCCTCGCATGAGCCAGAAACCGCTCGCCGGCCAGAGGGCCGTCGTCACCGGCGCCAGTTCCGGCATCGGCAAGGCCATCGCCCTGGCCTTCGCCGAAGCGGGCGCCGCCGTCGCGGTCAATCACCATAGCGACGCGGAAGGCGGCGAGGCCGTCACCGCCGAGATCATCGAAAAGGAGGGGAGGGCCGTCTCGGTGGGCGGCGACGTCTCCAAACCCCGTGACGTGCAGAAGCTGTTCGATGCGGCCGACGCCCATTTCGGCGGGGTGGACATCCTCGTCGCCAATGCGGGCGCCCAGGCCGATGCGCCCTTTCTGGAGATGACGCTGGAGGACTGGAGAAAGGTCATCGATCTCGACCTGACCGGCGCCTTCCTCTGCGCCCAGGAAGCGGTCAAACGCTTCCGGCGTCAGGGACTGGAGCCCAACCGGTCGAAGGCTCTGGGCAAGGTCCTCTTCGTCACCTCGGTCCATCAGCGCATCCCCTGGGCCGGCCACGCCAACTATGCGGCGGCCAAGGGCGGGGTGAAGATGTTGATGGAGACCATGGCCCAGGAGCTGGCGGACCAGAAGATCCGGGTCAACGCCATCGCGCCGGGCGCCATCAAGACCCCGATCAACAAGGCCGCCTGGGACACGCCCGCGGCGGCGCGGAAGCTTCTGAAGCTGATCCCGTATGGACGGATCGGCGAGGTCGAGGATGTCGCGCAAAGCGCGGTCTGGCTGACATCGGATGCGGCGGACTATGTCGTCGGGACCACCCTGTTCGTCGATGGCGGCATGAGCCTCTATCCAGACTTCCGCGGTGGCGGCTGACCTCAGGTGTGTCGCTGACCCGCCAGATCGCGCAGGGCGGTTCGGAAACTCTCCTCCATCGTTGGGTGATAGAAGGGCATCTCCAACACATCCCTGGCCGTCATCTTCAGCTGGACGGCCCAGGCCAGCAGATGGGCCAGATGCTCGACGTCGGGTCCAAACAGTTCGCCGCCGAGCAGGACCCCGCCCTTCGCGTCGGCGTATAGGCGCAACACGCCCGACAGCCTGCCATCGACACGCGCGCGTCCGACGTCGTCGCTGCAGCCGATGGTCCAGCCCTTGGCCGCCTCCTCGTCCCAGCGGGGACCGACGCTGGCGATATCAGGATCGGAATAGACGATCGCCATGTTCGGCATCGGGACCCGTTTCTCCAGCTTCGGCAGGCGCGCCGCGTTGCGGCCCGCCAGCTCGCCCTGAAGCGAGGCCTCGTGCAGGACGGGCCGGTCGTCGTTGGCGTCACCGACGATGAAGATGCTGGAGCTTCCGCAACGCAGGGTGTCGGGATCGAAGATCGGGACCCCGTCCTCACCCAGTTCCAGACCCGACAGGTTCAGGTCGAGACCGTCCAGCGCGGGCTTGCGGCCGGCGGCGTCGAGCACATAGTCGAACGTCCCGCGACGCGCCTTGCCGTCGGCGGCGGTCCAGTGGAGCAGGATGTCGCCGTCCGGCTTCCGTTTCGCGTCGACCCTGACGCCGAGTTCGAAGGTCAACTCGCGGTTCATCTGGTCGGCCACGGCCGCGCCGACGACCGGATCCTTCACGCCTCCGATTGCATCTCCCTCGTCGAAGACCGTCGTCTTCACCCCCAACCGGACGAAGGCCAGGGCCAGTTCCAGGCCCAGGGGACCGGCCCCGATGACCGCCAGCGCCCGCGGCAGGGTTTCCAGGTCGAAGACTGTCTCGTGGGTGAGGACCCGCTCTTCGCACGCCTTGGCCAGATCCTCGGGAACAACCGGCCGCGCGCCGGTGGCGATCACGATGGCGCGTGCCGTGACGAGGCTGTGATCATCGACGGTCAGGGTATCCGGGCCGGCCAACCACGCCCGACCGTTCAGCTTGTCGGAGGGCGGGATGGCCGCGACCTCCTCCAGCACGCCTTCAACGAAGTGATCGCGCTCGCGCCGCACCCGGGCCATGACCGCCTTGCCGTCGATCTCGAGATTTCCGGCGTGGACGCCGAAGGTCTGCGCCGCCCGGGCGTCACGTGCGGCCCGGGCCGCCGCCAGCAGGAGCTTGGACGGCATGCAGCCGTATCGGGTGCAGGTCGTGCCGCCGGGACCGGCCTCGATCAGCAGGACCCTGGCCCCGGTGGCCTTCGCCGAATGGTAGGCTGCAAGACCGGCGGAACCGGCGCCGATGACGGCGACATCGCAGGAAACAGGCTTGAGCACCGCCCGGATCAGACTGGGGCCGCACCGATCTGTTTGAGGATGCCGAGTTCGTCCGACGAACCCCAGCGCTCGACCATCTTGCCGTTCTCGAACCGGCCGATCTGCATTCCGCGGACCTCGATCGGCTTGCCGGTCGCGGCCACGCCGAGGAAGTCACCCTGGTGCGTCCCCGTCAGGGTATAGGCGAAGGCGACCTTGTCCCCTTCGCTGACCATCGTCTGCGGTTCGACCTTCATGTCGGGGAAGGCCGTGCGCATGCCGGTGAAGAAGGTCTTGAAGCCTTCGGGGCCGGCGCTCTGGCCCGGCGCTGGGTCGTTATCGACGCAGCCTTCGGCGACGACTTCCGAAAAGGCGTCCAGAGCGCCAGTGTTGACGATCTCGCCGAAGCGTTTGGTGGCGGCGATGGCGGCGTCGGACATGAGCGTTTTCCTGAAAGAAGTTCAATGCCCTAACCTTCGACCGCCCTATCGGTTGCGACGCCGCTGGAGTTAACACCCCGCGGGCCAGGCCGCCGGCTCACCTCGCCGCCAAACCTTCACTGCGCGATCGCCTGCGTGACGTATCCGGCGGCATGGAACATTCGGAAAGGAGCGTCTCCTTCAGAGGGGCTTTCTACGTGTCCGAACGATCTCGGAGATCACCTCCATGTCGTAGGGCTTGGGCACGAACTGCCCATCGTCGGGGATGTCGGCCGGCGCGGGCCGCTCCCTGCCTGAGGTGAGGATCAGCTGGATGTCCGGCCGTTCGGCATGGACGCGCCCCGCCAGCGCGAGGCCGTCTTCGGCGCCCGGCATGTTGATGTCCGTGAACAGGACCGAGATGTCAGGGTGATCCTCGATCATCGCCATCGCCTCGCTCGCCTCGCAGGCTTCATAGGTCCGGCAGCCGGCTTCGTTCAGGGCTTCGGTCGCGTTCAGCCGCAGCAGGGGCTCGTCGTCGACGACCAGGACGACCGCTTGGGAAATGTGTGTGTCGGCCATGGGCACTGAACCGGGCCCGGCCACCGTTGTTCCGTGAGGCATCTCATAAGATGTTGGATGATCGAGGAAACAGCCGCGCTTTTTGTTCGTCTTCGCGAGGTCGTCAGTCTGTTGTCCGCAGCGGCATGACGAACGTGAACCGGGTTTCGGTCGCGTCCGACGTGGCCGACAAGATCCCGTCGTGGGCGCGGGCGATCTCCGAAGCGATATGCAGGCCGAGGCCCAGGCCCTGCTGGTTCGGCCGGGCCTCGCCCCTGAAGAAGGGCTGGAACAGGCGATCCAGGGTGGCCGGCGGGATCGGCTCGCCCGCATTGGCGACCGACAGGACCAGCTGACCGTCCTCGGTTCCAGCCGAAAGCCGCACGGGCTGTTTCGCGTCGCCGTGAACGAGGGCGTTGCCGAGGAGGTTGGACACCAGTTGGGCGACCCGGCCGGGATCGAAACTGACAGGGTCCGGAAGGTGGAATTCGCAGGCGATCACCCGGCTGGGCTGGCTGACTTCGAGTTCCGACACGACCTGTCTGAGTACGGGCTCCAGCGAGGCGGTGGTGCGCTGCAGGTCGATGCCGCTACCTAGCCGGCTGCGCGCGAAATCCATGACGTCGTCGATCAGACCGGCCATCCGGTCGACGCTTGTCTCCATCAGGGTCAGCACGCCTTTCGCTTTCTCGCTGATCGCCTCGCGTCTCAGCAGTCGCGCCGCACCGACGATCGAGGCGAGGGGGTTGCGCAGGTCGTGACCCAACACGGCGATAAACTGCTCGCGCAGTTCCGAGGTCGAACGCTCGTCATGGAGCTGACCGCGCAGATCGCGCTCGTAGCCTCTGCGCCCCGTCGCGCGGAACACCGCGACCCGAATGGCGGTGAGGTCGCCAGCGGCGTTGCGGCGCTCCGTGGCGTTGACCAAAACCGGCAAGGGCTCCCCGTTCGCCGTCACCAGATCGAGCGACACCTCCTCGAAACCGCCCCGAAGCCGGAGGACGGGGGCGAAGTTGGTCTCGTAGAAGATGCGCCCCGGCACGGTCAGCAGGTCGCGCAGGCGTTTGCCGACGAGGGCCTCGGACGGAAATCCTATCCAGCGCGTGAAGGTGTCGTTGACCCTGACGATCCGTCCATCGGCCTCCATCACCAGATAGCCGCAGGGCGCGTTGTCGAACAGATCCTCGAAGCCGGGCGTGGCGGCGGTGTCGTCGACTGTCGACTCAGACAAAGGCTTTGATCGCGGCGATGACCTCGTCGGGCGCGCTGAGGTTCGGGCAGTGTCCCGTGGCCTCAAGGCGGATCAGCCGGCTGCCCGCGATGTGATCATGGACATACTGGCCGACGGCTTCGCCCGCGATAATGTCGTCGCTGCACTGAAGGATCAGCGTCGGCGTCGTCACTTGCGGCAGGTCGGCGCGGTTGTCCGAGGTGAAGGTGGCGCGCGCAAAGGCCTCGGCGATGACGGGATCGACGCGGCAGAAGCTGGCGGTCAGCTCCTCTCCGAGCTCGGGACGGTCGGGGTTGCCCATGATGGCGGGCGCCATGGTTTCCGACCAGGCCATGGGGTTCTCGCCGAGGAAGGTCAGCAGCTCTTCGATCTGGTCCGATCCGAACCCGCCGACATAGTCGCCGTCGTCGATGTAGCGCGGCGAGGGCCCAACCAGGACCAGTTTAGAGAACAGGGCCGGCGCCCGGATCGAGGCGAGGACGCCGATCATGCTGCTGACCGAATGGCCGACGAAGACGACGTCGCTCAGCCCCAGTTCGCGCAGGATCTCGATGAGGTCGTCGGCATAGCCCGTCAGGCCGGCGTATTTCGATGGATCATAGGCCGTGAGGTCCGACCCGCCGGCCCCGATATTGTCGAACAGGACGGTTCTGAAGTCTGGCTCGAACGCCGGGGCTACGAAACGCCACATGTTCTGGTCGCAGCCAAAGCCGTGGGCGAAGACCATGGCCCGCTCGCCAGAGCCGCGCATGCGGACATTATTGCGTTCGATCGATGACAAGGGTCGCGCTCCGACCCTGCACGGCGGCTGAGCCCCAGGTGGCGTAGCCGACAGAAGGCGCCGGGACAATGGGCCTGTTGGTTATAGGTCAGTCATCCACAATGACCATATCTCTGAGGCACTTAGATCAAAATGAAGGGGCGCCCCCGATCGCGAATGATCCCGGATACATTTGATCCATCAGGCTCGCCAGTCCCGATCGGCCCATGTCGCGCTTGAGGTCGGGGCCAGACCTTCGCTGCCGGCGCTCTTCGGGCCCGGATAGGCGTATGATGGAGCAGGGGCGCTTCCTGAGGAGATGGCCATGAGCCAGCTCGATCTTTTTCGTCCACCCCGCACGCCCTGGAACGTCGGCCGTATGATTGGCGCGAAGGCGCCGCTCAAGCCCAAGCATATCTGGGCAATCCGCTATCACCTGAAAACGCGTGGAGCGGTACGCGATCTGGCGATGTTCAACATCGCGCTGGATGCCAAGCTCCGCGGCTGCGACCTCGTAAAGCTGCGTCTGTCCGACATCGTTCACGGTGGTGAAATCCGCCAAAGGTCCGTCGTCGTCCAACAGAAAACGGGCCGGCCAGTCCCTTTCGAGATCACAGAGCCGGCGCGGGACGCGCTTCGGGCCTGGCTGGAACAGCGCGGACCTCGCTCCGATGATTGGCTGTTCCCGAGCCGGAGCCGGGACGGGAGCCACATCGGAACACGGCAATACGCGCGTCTGGTTGATCAATGGGTTCAGGCCATATCGTTGGATCCTGCAGGATACGGAACTCACAGCCTGCGCCGTACCAAGGTGGCCCTGATCTACAAAAAGACCGGAAATCTGCGCGCATGTCAGTTGCTGCTCGGGCACGGAAAACTCGAGAGCACCGTGCGGTACTTGGGCATCGAGGTGGATGATGCGCTCGAGATTTCCGAGCAGATCGATCTCTGACATCCGCCCTCGACCGGGCGTTCACTCTGGCTGAGAAAGGGGAAGCGGCCGTCGCGCTCGCCCGGTTTGGACGGCGAGCGCCATAGATTAGTCGACCGCCCGAAGCGCGCCTCTAACCATGCGATGCATCTTGTCCGGAAATCATGAGGAGGCTTAAAAAGCGCCCCCAGTTCGCCGCTGAACTCGCAGAGGATCCTATGCGCCGCCGGCCTCGTCCCAAGCTCTTCCGTCCCTCGACGTGGCTTTGGATATGGTTGCTATTGGGAGCCATCGGGTTAGCGGGCTTGGTCGCGGCTTCCGCCTACCTTGGGGAGGGCGGTGTTTGACGAGGGTGTCACCCTCGCGGGCTCCGATCCTTGAACGGGCCTACGAGCTTGCGGACAGTGGGACAATCGCATCCACCAAGACCTTGCGCACAGCGCTTGTCGCCGAAGGCTATGGCTTCGCTGAGGTAGCAGCGGCATTGAATGGTTTGGCGATCCGAAGATCCTTGAAGGCCCGCATCGTCGGCACCCGTGCGGGGTCTGAAAAAAACGGCAACGGGGCCTGAAGCGCTCGAAAGTCAGATAGCAGGAGGTGTATCCGCAGACGGCAATAATACCGGCTTTCGCGTTCGCAACCTCTGATACTGTGACGCTGGACAATCCGCGGCCTGCGCGCTTTTGATAGCCAACGTTATGGGACGTCTATTCGATCGCCTGATGGCGGGCTCAGCCGAGTACACCGTGGAGCCGACCGGGGAAGGTGGCCTTGTGCTCATTCGCAACGACGAGCATGCCGAGGCCTTCGCCCGGTTGGTGCGGGAGCTGATCAACTATCCCAATGATGAGTTCGCAGTGCTGCCGACTGGTGACGGACGGGCGGGCTACGAACGGGTCGTGATCCTGCCGCTCTGACGCGGTTGTGCCGCACACACCGGACTCTGGTTCAAGCGGCGTGCGTGGCGCGATCTAGGACACGCAGACGGCCCCCAGCAATCGCCTGTGTGACATGGCGACCCTTCTTTCCAACGGGAGCGACGTAACGGATCGGTGCGCCATGTCCAGTTTCCGGACGCGAGCCAATGGCTGCTTCTGGCGCTTCTCAGACCTAACCCTTTCAGGCCGACCCTGACCCAAAGCGGCGGTTGCGAATGCTTGGTGTTTGACGGCGGATCGCCGCACGAGGGTGACCCAGACGAGCCTGCGGGCGCTGTGGAGAAGGGGGAGCCTGGCGTCTCGCCCATTCTGATTGCTGACTTCTCTAGTGAGCCGAGGCGGTCTGGCCGCCTAGTCAATTACACAGCCACAGTATGCGGGTGCGAACCCCGCACCGGGCGGGGGCGGATCTCGACCTTGGTCGCTCCGCTCTTCTCGCTTGCGCCCGCAGCATAACCGGCGGCGGTCTTCACCGCCGCCAGGGCGATCCCGCCCGGCGCCTGTCCGGCAGCAACCGCCGCCATTGGTGCTGGGCGAAGACTACCGGGTTGTGCGACTTGACCGGCTCGGTCAGGCCGTAAGGGCACGGAACCTCCCGGGTCTCTCGCGCATAGGTGCCGAACTACCGGTCGAAGACGATCAGCACCCGCCGAAGTTGCGATCCAGGTAGGCGCGGTTCGACACATGGTGCACGCGGTGGCCGGCGGGCGTGTTGAAGTGCACCCGGTGGCGGCGGGCGTGTTGAACGCCCATTCGAGGGGGCCCAGCCGCAGAACGCCCAAGTCCGGTCAAGGTCGCCGAGGTTGGCGGATCTGATCCGCATCGCGATCAGCGATCAGGGACCGGATGTCTCCCCGGCCTTCCGAGACCGGCTGTTCAGCCCTTCACCCAAGACGGTTCGGTCTCTCCGGCTCCAGTAAGCTGAGCACGGGACTGGGGCTGGCCATCATCAAGACCATGATCGAACAGATGGGCGAGAGCGTCTCGCTGAGCGCTATACCGGAGACCGGCGCGACCTTTGTCATCGCCCTGCCTCGGCAGCGTCGGAAACCTGAGCCGGGCCTTGGTTTCCAAGCTCGGTAGACAATCCTGTCCGCGACGGGTTGCACGCGGTCAGGGGCTCCAAGGCCGACGCATTGCTGCGGCGCCTTGAAGCCGGACCAGCGGCCCGACCTGAGCCAAGTCGGTTCGGGACGGGCCGCATCAGCGTGGGGGCGCATCTCGGTATGACCAAGAGCGACACCCGGCCACCGCAATCGGGGGGATCAGACGGCGACGGCGATCCATAACCGCTCGCGGGCATTGGAGTTCCCCGCGCGGGCCGCGAGTTTGCGCTTTGCTGGCCGGAACCCGGCGCTTCCGTCGGCGCTGAGTCCGGTCATTGATCGGAGGTGCTGCAATGGCCGTCAGAAAGACGCTGTTGAAGTCCGACACCGGCGTCTGCCTGACCCGTGTGGACGAGGTCGCGGGCGTGAAGGTGAAGGCGACCCACTATCGGCTGACCACGCTCCGGCCGAACCAGCCCAGGGTCATCGCCGATCAAGCCTTGGCCGAGGCGGCCTTCGCCGCCGAGGTGGCGGCGTCGCGGCGGGACCCCGTCGCCGTCCGGATGGCGGCCAGCCGTTAGCGTCCGGCACGGGACACAGGAACTGACCGGCAGCGTTCGGGATTCGCTTCTGCAAGGAGGACGAAAAATGGATACGACCGGCACCCCCGCAAACGGCGTCAAACGGCGCGGCTTCGCATCGATGAGCCCCGAACGGCGCAAGGAACTCGCGATCAAGGGCGGTCGCTCGGTGCCTGATGAGAAGCGCAGCTTCGCCCAGAACCGCGATCTGGCGCGCGAGGCGGGCCGCCAGGGCGGCATGCAGACCCACCTCAACAAGAAGGACAAGGCCTGATGTCAGACGACAAGACCAAGACCGGCGGTCAGGACCGCGACCGCATCAGCCTGAGCGAGGACTATGAGGTTCGGGACTGGGCGGAGACGTTCGGCGTCACCGAGAAGGCGCTGCGCGACGCCGTCGCGCGCGTCGGTGATCGGGCCGAGGACGTCCGGCGCGAGCTGGGCGGCCAGTAAAGAGCGGAGCCGTTATCTTGTTGCCGGCGGGGGCGCGGTGTTGGGATGCTCTCCCGCCCAGGCGATGGCGGCCTCGATGTCCTCTCGTTCGAGGTAGGGGTAGTCAGTGAGGATCTCCGCCCAAGGCCCGCCGGCCTCGACCAGGTCCAGGACCGCGCGAACGCTGATCCGCATATTCCGGATCGTCGGCTGACCGTCGAGCACAGCAGGGTCGCACGTGATCCGCGAAATATCGGCCATGTCGTACGGGCTCTCCGGTCGCACTTGGAAAAGGTCCGCCGCGTCTGGAACCGCGACGGACCCGACTTCTCATCAGAAGTTCAGAGCGGCGTCCAATCGCTCCGACTCCACAATCGGCGAACGCCGTGTCAGGTTCCTTGCATGATGCTTTCAAACCCCGAAGCCCTCAAGGTCACGCTAGATGGAGCTCTCATCTCCGGCGAAATCGCGGAGCACGTCTATGGGATCATCGACGATCTCAAGAGCGCCGCCATCGTCCAGGATGCCTATCACCACGCCCTTACCGATATGGCGGGGATGGAAGTTCCCGCTCCGGGAGATGATACCCTCGCCTTCGACGCTCTGACGCGCACGCCGCATGTCTTCGCCCAGGCCTGGGCCCGGACGCTGCGCGATATCGCCGTGGAGTTGGTGGTCCTGGCCGACGAACAGACGACCGCCGAGGCCGCCCGTCACGCCGCGGATCTTTTTGGCAAGGCCTTTCCCGGCATCGCCAGCGCTGTCGGCCCCATGAGGGTCGCCATCGCCGATTCCGGCCAAGTCTATTATGCCGTCGGGCCCGGCCGCTTCGCGGTCCGGATCGATGACGCGGCCGTTCGGGACCTGGAGGCGGTCGTTCAGAAGCTTCTCGAACGTCTACCGAAGGAGCCGCGTCTCAGATTGGTGAGCTGATGTGCAACCTCTATTCCATTCGCAAAGGCCCAGCCGCGATCCTTGACGCCGCGCGTGCCATGTCGGGCACGGTCGGCAATCTCGAGCCGCGGGACATCTATCCGGACTATTCCGCTCCCATCGTTCGCCTCAACGAAGCGGGTGAGCGCGTCCTCACCTTGGCCCGCTGGGGAATGCCGACGTCCAGCCGCGCCCTGTTCGAAGCCGCGACCAAGCGTGCGGACAAGCTGCGCGCGAAGGGAACCGAGTTCGAGTTCAAGGAGCTCCTGAAGATGGAGCCCGACAGAGGCGTCACCAACGTCCGGAACACCATGAACGCCTCGGGTGGCATCAATGCGCACTGGCGCCCATGGCTGGGCTGGCCGAACCGCTGCCTGGTTCCCTTCACCGCCTTCAGTGAGCCCGACCAAGACTACCAAGGCGCCAAGACGCCGATCTGGTTCGCCTTGTCCGAGGATGAGCCCCTGGCGTTCTTTGCCGGCATCTGGACCGCTCACGCAGGCGTCCGCAAGATCAGCGTGGGCTGGGAGGAGTTTGACGCCTTCGGTTTCCTGACCACGGACTCGGCCGAGCCCGTGAAGACCTATCACCGTAAGGCCATGCCGGTGATCCTGACGACCGAGGAAGAGCGCGACGTCTGGATGCGGGCGGGCTGGGACGAAGCGAAGGCGCTCCAGCGGCCATTGCCGGACGGGATGCTCAAGATCGTCGAGCATGAGAATATCGACGCATGAAGGACTGGGAACACAAGCCCGATGGGTCGGTGAACCTCGGCGTCTTGGTTGGCTATGACCTGGCCCTCAGCGACGACAACGCCATCGCGGTGCGCTTGGCCTACGCGCACAATCGCGAACAACTGCTTGGTGAGATGGTCCCGTTCCACACCCAGATCGTCATGTCGGCCGAGGCGGCTGAGGCGTTCATGAAGGACATGCAGGACGCTGTGCTAAGCGCGAAGGCGGCAGGCGGCGAAGCCTGACCTATCGACAGCCAGCGCGCGTTGAAGGCCCGGAGCGGCGCGCGGGCTGGCACCCATTGATCCGCACGAGTTCACGTCGCGCGCCGCGCTTTTCCCGCCTCGCCCGCAAGCTTTGGCGGCGGGGAATATTGCGGTTGGAGATAGGCCTCTGGTCAGTCCAGCGCTGGCTTGCTTGGGCTCCGGTGGGAGGTCTCCCGCTCGACGCTGACCACGGGCGTTCTGACCCGTACCGAACCCGGGGAACGGTGAGAGCCCTAACGCGATCTGGCGGTCAGGACCTGAAACGCCACTATGTCCGCGGCTATCACAGTCTCACGCGGCCTTGCCGTCCTCTATCGCCGCGACGACCATCTTAACTTCGACCTGGGCTTCGGCACGCGTCTGAGCGCACCACTCCAGCAGGCTCAACAGCTTCTCGCTGGCTTCTCCGGCGCTGGGATCCATGAGGATGGCCATGATGTCGGTCACGGCCTGCTGCTGGCCCATCAATGTTCCAGCGCGATAGAGGGGGTCGTTTGTGAATGTCTCTTCGTCCATCCTTTCAGTAGCATCAAAGTCGTAGTTCTGTTCCCAAGTCCCTGTTCCGAAAAGACAAAAGCCCGCCGCCCTGGAAGAGGCGGCGGGCTCAACGCGGAGCCGGAAGCTCGACGCTAGGATCAGCGTCACGGCGAAACGACGCTGATCACCAGCTTCCAGAATGCGCATCTGCGGGTCCGGTTTCGCGACGGATGTCATCAGTCGCGATCGCCGACACCGCTACGGAAGGGTTCACAGACGGTTCGATTGTGGCAGGCTGCTGAAATGCGAGCGAGCGACACGACCCTTGAGGCGCTAGAGACCTTCTTGAAAACTCTCCAGGGCCCTCTCGGCCGAGCGCTCCGCGACGCTGGCTCGATCATGAACCAATGGCTGGAGGCCCGGGGGCAAGAACTGGACGACCTGACTGACCCGGAGCTGGTCGACCTTCTGCTCGGCGCCTTTCTTGAGGCCGCGCCGGCCCATTACGGGCACGTCGACCGCGCCACCCTCGACGCCGGATTGGACGACCTGGTCGCCGCGGTCCGGATAGAGATGGCCGCCACGCCGCATCCAGCGAGACCTTCAACTAGCAGGCCCGGTCAGAGCCCCACCACGAAGGCGCCGACCGTCTTAACCCCCTGATCGGGCGTGGCTCTCTCCTGCCTGTTTTCGCAACGCAAAGCGCTAGGGCGCCGCGTTGCCAATGCGACCGACCGACAGAACCCATTCTGGCCCGCCCTGCCGAAGACGCGCGGACGCTCAGTCAGGCGTGTTGCCCTTGTCGCCTTGGCCGTAGTGCTCACGCTGATCGCTGCCCGGTTCGTTGCCAGGGCGCTGCTCGGCTGATCTCGGTTTAAAGCGCGGTTTTGAACCCGGGGCAGCTCACAGCGCCTTTGGCTTGTCCTCGCGGGAGGCGGCCAGATCCGTCCAGATCGGTGGCCCGGGCGCACCCTGTGCCCAGGCCTTTCACTGCCGGTCAGGTCGCCTTTCGATGGGCTCGATATCCGCCGATCACGGGGACAAAGTCGTAGTCGGGGTGCGGTAGCGGCTCGAAGAAGAAGGTTGATGGCCGGGCCTTGCCGCCAATGGGGCGCCGTTCGACCTCGCGCCGCTGCGCCGGCACGTCAAGAGTTGAGCCGTCTTCCAGCATCACCTTCATTGTCGCCATTGCACCCCCCGGTCAGGTGTATGAAATAACCACTTTCCGATCTTTCTGACCATAAGACTGTATCGCGGCCCAGTCCCATCGCTGCGACAAGCGTCGCATGGCAGGCGTTGCTGTTGGCGCCGGAGGGGGCAGGCCAGAGGTAGGCGATTTCTCGCGCGTTGACGGCCGCCAGAACCTGATCGGCCTGTCGAAGGCGCTCTCGGGTTTCGTGATCAGCGCCGGTGAACAGGTCGGCGTGTGGCAACCCAGGATCATAGCAACCCCTCCGGTAATCGAAGCGCTCTCCCCGGATCAGTTCGCGCTGGAACAGGATCAGCCCGCCATAGACGCGAAGTTTAGCGCGGTTGGGACCGCGCGCGATCCCGTGCAGTTCGGTTACGACGCGCCCGCCGGCATCCATGACCGCAAGGAAGGTATTGGCCCCGAAACGGAACTCAGGGCGGGCGCCGCGTCGGCGCAGCCTGACGGCCGCCGTTTTGACTTTGCACGGCACGTCGAGTGGCATGACAGCCAGCAGACGTTTTGCTCTACCGCAACTGACTGTCCTTGCTGCCGCGACGGTTGATGGAGGAATGTCGGACCGTCCGATCTCGGCCGGACTGGCAGGCGATGCAGGTTCTCACCCCCGGCATCGCGGCCCGGCGGGCTTCCGGAATGTCCTCGCCACATTCAACGCACTCAAGCGATCCCGGGCCATAAGGCATTCGTGAGCGGGCGTTCAGAACGCCGTCAGCAATCGTATCGTCGATCTGATCGAGAACCGCGCCCTCATGCGCCCATCCGGTCGCCATGCTCTTTTCCTGCCTGTTGCCAGAGTTTCGAAAATGGGATGCGACTCTCAGATCCCAGCGTGGCTTTGAGCGGCGCTTCGGGCTATCGGGACGGGGTGCGTGTCGCGCGCCAACGCGGGCGAGGGGAGGGGCGCGCCGACGTTCCCTGATGTTGCGTCTGACCGGCTGCGGGGATTTGCCGGGCCCGGTGCTGCTGGAAAAGCTCCCAGGCAAGCGTGGCCAGGGCCAGCTTGCCGGCGTGACGACCGGCGAAGCGGCGTCCGCCTTTCGACAAAAGCAGTCCGCTGACGACGGTCGCGATACGGGACAAGGCCATGGAGATCTCCTGATACCGCTCTGCAACGCGGCGAGGAGGTGATCGGTTCGCGGACAGGGATGGACCAGTCCGGAGGATCAGAAGGGCGGCGCTCGGGAATCACAGTGACGCGGCAGCGAGCTCGCTCAGTCGTCTGGACGATGCGTCCTCAATGGTCGCCTTCAGGCGGGCGATCCGCTCAAACAGATAGCCGAGCTCTTCGTCCGTGATCTTGAAGTGTTTGGAGTATCGGCCTTTGACATAGGCCGCTCGAAGCAGCTCGAAACTGCGGCGCTGCAGCTTGGTCTCGTGAGGCCAGGCGTCCGCCAGTCCTGGGACCAGAGGCTCGGTGAGCTTGCGCAGACTTGTGAGCTTGTGGGACTTTGGCGAATAACCCGTCAGGACCAGCAGAAGCCCGGAGTAGAGGGTTTCAGTAGCCTGGTGGAGAAGGAAGGCAGCTTTTCGATTTCGTCCGTTCTCGAAATAGAATTTTGCGCCCATCAGGAAGTCGTCTGCTGACGACTTGAACTCCGTCAGCTCATCCTCGGCCTCCTTCAATGCCGTGCCGGGGGGCAGGGGTTGAGGCTGGACGAAGTCGACGCCGGGCGTGTCGAAGAGGGTGACGCCGTCGCGCACGATGTCGATGAAGAAGGACCGGCCGTGCTCGAGGCGGTGGTTCACGTCGTCGAGGCTATGGACGATGAGGCTGACGGGCGTGCCGAGGCCCTGGCCGGCCGTCATGTCGGCCAGCAGTCTGTCCTCGGCGGCTTGCCAGAACTCCCAGTCCGTCAGGTCCTCGTGATCGACGACGACGAGGAGATCGAAGTCCGAGAAGTAGCGGCCTACCGGATCGTGAACCCAGTCGCCGCGCGCATAGCTGCCGAACAGGATGATCTTGAGTATCCGGCCCTCCTTGAGCCGCGGCGCCTTGCGCGTGGCCGTGGCCTCGGCGAAGCCCTGGCGCAGGACCGCGACCGCATGGTCAAGCTCACGTCGCTTGGCTGGGGGCAGGGACCTCAGGGGCTTCTTCATGTGTCGGAGTCTCCCTGATTGGCGGCGCGGCGGCAAGGTCAAGGTGCGCGGGATGCGAACGGGAGGTTGTTTTCGGGGCGGGTAGAATCTGCCATGACACACCTCAGCGGGCAGACGTGAATAGGGGCCGGCTCTGATCCGGGGGATGCGGGCTTCGGCCTGCGTCGGATGCGGCCGGTCTTCAATCAGCGCGCCTTCCATCGGAGGATTCCAATGCCCGCGCCCCATTGCCGGAGCGGAGCCCGCCGCGTCACGCGGCGAGCTCCGGACCCTGAGTTTCGATGTGGCTGCGGGCTTGTGCCAGCCGCGCGCCCGCGATAGCGAGAAGGGCGGGCGCCGGTCGAGTAGGCGCATGACCCCTGGCCGAGGGGCGTTCGCTCGTCGAACGATCGGCCGGTCCTTCCCCAAAGCTTCCGGGCCTTTTCGCAAAGGTTCCAACGCCCGCCCCCTCTTGCGCGGCGAATCCAAATCAGCCACGATTCAGCGTCGGCTTCGGTCGACAGGGGCTTGGAATCCCCTGCGATGCCAATGTGAATGCGATCACCACGCCGGTGCGCCCGCGAACGCCTGTTCGCGCGCGTTAAGCACCGCTGCGCGTGCGCGTTTCGACGTCCCTCCTGTGGAGGGCGCAGGATTTCCCATGCGGTCTTCGACGCCCCTGAACCGGCTGGATGGAGGCGTGCGTGTCCAAGGCCAAGACTGCGGGGGAGCGCGTCCCGGAGGCGACGGAGGCAAGCCTAGAAAGCCTTTATCGCCGCCACTCGTCCTGGTTGACCGCGAGCATCCGGCGGCGCTTCGGCAGGGACGCCGAGGATGTGGTTCAGGAGACCTGGCTGAGGGTGGCGCCGCTGGAGGCCTTGGTGGAGCTGCGGCATCCGAAGGCCTTCCTGCTGCGGGTGGCGAGCAATCTGGCGATCAACCGCGCCCTGCAGACCAGGCGGCGGCAGGCGATCCTGGAGACCGTCGCGCCGCTGGAGGCGGACGGGCAGGGGGCCGAGCAGCTGGAGGCGGTTCAACTGCAACAGATGATCGAGGGGTTGCCACAACCCCTCCGGGATGTCTTCCTCTTGTCCCGACTGGGCGGGCTGTCGACCGCCCGGATCGCCGAGGAGCTGCATGTGAGCCGCAAGACGGTGGAATGGCGATTGAGCCGGGCCATGGCCCATTGCGCGGCCCAGCTGCGGCGCGACGAGGGGGCCTGAGGTGAGCGGTTCGCAGAAGAAGGTCCGCGCGCCGGAAAAGGAGGCGGCGGCTTGGCACGCGCGGATGGGATCGACCTCGGTCGCCACGGCCACGGTCGAGGAATTCTTCGCCTGGCACGCCATTCCCGAGAACGCAGACGCCTATCGCAGGGTGGACAAGGTCTGGCGTGAGAGCGGCGCCCATGCCGCCGACCCGGTGCTGGCCAAGGCCCTGGCGGAGGCCCGTTCGCGGGCGCGGCGGCGGCCGTCGGCGGGCGCGCGGAACCGGACCTTCATCGGTCTCGGCGTCGCCGTCGCCGGGGCGATCTGTCTGGCCGTGGGCGGGACTGTCTGGCAGCAGGGTCGCGGCGTTTACGAGACCGAGCTGGGCCAGAGCCGGGTGATCGCCCTGGCGGACGGGTCTGAGGTGACCCTGGATACCGGAACCCGGCTCCAGGTCCGTATGGAGAGGGGCGTGCGCAGGATCCGGCTCGACCGGGGCCAGGCGCTGTTCTCGGTCGCCCATGACCCCGCAAGGCCCTTCATCGTCCAGGCCGGAGACACCTCCGTGGTCGCGGTCGGGACGGTCTTCGACGTTCAGCGCAAGGGCGGGGAGGTGGATGTCACCCTGGTGTCGGGCGTCGTCGATGTGGCCTCGAAGGCCTCGCCTGCCGAAAAGACGCGAATGGCGGCGGGGAACCAGGCGCGGGTCTCGACGGCGGGCGTGACGACCCGGGCGGTCGATACGCGGGCGGAGACCGGCTGGGTACGGGGACGGCTGATTTTCGAGGACACGCCGCTCGCCGAGGCGGTGGGAGAGATCAACCGCTATCTGCCGCAGAAGATCGTCATCGGCGATCCGTCCCTGGGCGCCGTGCCCGTCAACGGCCTGTTCCGCACCGGAGACCGGGACGCCTTCGTCGCGGCGGCGAGCGACGCCCTCGACCTCCAGGCGACGGCCCTGGCCGACGGCTCGGTCCGTCTGACCCGGCGCGCAAAATAAATCGTCCGGGCTCCAGGCAAAACCGGAGGCTGAACTGTCTTCCCTATGAGCGCCATGAGGCGCGAAAGGGGGAGGACCATCCATGAACCGCTTTAGTCTGTTGTCCGGCGTCGCCGTCACCGCCTGTCTCGTCGCCTTCAGTCCGGCGGCCTCCGCCGAGACGGCGAGGGCGTTCGAGATCCCCGCGGGGCCGCTGCGCGGCGCCCTGACGGCCTTCGCCGCCCAGTCCGACCAGCAGATCCTGTTCGCCTCGGATCTGGTCGCCGGGCGGACCTCGCCGGGCGTCAGCGGTCGGCTCGAGCCCGGCGCGGCGCTCGACCGTCTGCTGGCGGGAACAGGCCTGTCCTGGACGCAGTCGCGGCCGGGCGTTTTCGCCCTCACGGGATATCGGGCGGAGGTCACGGATGAGGCGGCGACCGAGGTCGATTCCGTCGTGGTCACCGGCTCGCTGCTCAAGTCTTCGGGCGATCCCGCCTCTCCGGTGATCGTTCTGGATCGGGCGGCGCTGGACCGCAGCGGGCGCGGCACGGTGGCGGAGGTGCTGACCGATCTTCCGGCCAACTACGCCGGCTCCGGCACCCCGATCGTGCAGATGACCACGGCGGACCGGCAGGGTTCGAACGCGGTGAACGCCACCGGCGTCAATCTGCGCGGGCTCGGCCCGGCCTCGACTTTGATCCTGGTCAACGGACGCCGCGTCGCGGGCACCGGCTTCCGCGGCGAGTTCGGAGACGTCTCGGCCCTGCCGTCCAGCGCCGTGGAGCGGGTGGACGTTCTGACAGACGGGGCCTCCGCAATCTATGGATCCGACGCGGTCGCCGGCGTGGTCAATGTGATCATGCGCCGGGCGTTCGACGGCCAGGAGAGCCGCGTTCGGGTCAGTGCGGCGCAGGGCGGGGCCGAGGACCTGCTCGTCTCCCATCTGGCCGGGCGGCGCTGGTCGTCGGGGGCGGCCTATCTGTCTCTGGAATACCAGACGTCCAATGCCCTCAGCTCGCTCGACCGCGCCTATACGCGCGACGGCGATCTCAGGCCGTTCGGCGGAACCGACCACCGGGCCATCTACAGCGCTCCGGGCAATCTTCTCGTCTACAACACGGCGGCCGCCGCCTATCAGGTGTCTCACGCCATCCGTCCCGACGCCTCGGGGACGGCGCGGGCGCCGACGGACTTCGTGGCGGGCGCCGCGAACCTGCAGAGCTCCAGCCTTGGCGTCGACCTCCTGCCCAACCAGACGCGGCAGAGCGCCTATGGCCGGGTTCATCAGTCGCTGGGCGATCGCCTCGATCTGACGGCGGATGTCCGCTTCAACCGGCGCGACTACGATTTCGCGGGCGGGGCCAACATCAGCATCCTGAGCGTCACCCGCGCCAATCCCTACTATGTCTCGCCGACCGGGGCGGCCTCCAGCCTGATCGGCTATTCCTTCCTCGGCGATCTCGGACCGTCGAAACAGAAGGGCGCCTCCGAAAGCCTCGGCCTGACCACGGGCGCGACCTATGCGCTCGGGCGGGACTGGTCGCTCGACGGCTACCTCGCCTTCGCCCAGGAGCGCGGCGAGGTGAGGGTGACCAACCGCGTCAACAGCCGGCGGCTGAACGAGGCCCTGGGCGTGACGGCGGACGATCCGACGACCGCCTTCAACACGGCGGTGGACGGCTTCTTCAACCCCTACGGGGCGGGCGGCGCCAACAGCCGCGCCATCCTGGACTTCGTCGGCTCGGGCTTCACCGGAAGCCGGGACGAGAGCCGCGCGACCTCCGCCAATCTGATGGCGTCGGGACCGCTGGTCTCCCTGCCTGGCGGGGTGGCGGAGCTGGCGGCGGGGGTGCAGATCCGGCGCGAGACCTTCGACACCCGGATCACCGCCTTCACCTCCGCGGCGGCGCCGGTCACGACCGTGACACCGCAGGCCGAGCGCACCATCCGCGCCGTCTTCGCCGAACTGCGGCTGCCTCTGGTCGGGCCGGACAACGCCCGGCCCGGCGTCCGCCGACTGGAGGTCTCTGTCGCGGGACGGTTCGAGGACTATGACGACTTCGGATCGACGACCAATCCCAAGGTGGGCCTTGTCTGGGCCCCGAACGCCGACCTGACGCTGCGCGCCTCCTGGGGGACATCGTTCCGGGCGGCCTCCTTGCCCCAGACCCATGACGCCGAGACCAACACCGTCACCTTCCTGCCGCGGGCGGACGGGTCTCGGGCGCTGGCCCTCTATCTCTATGGCGGCAATCCCGACCTCAAACCCGAAACCGCCGAGACGGTGACGGCGGGCTTCGACTACCGGCGACCGGGCGGGATGACCCTCAGCGCGACCGTCTTCGACACCCGTTTCACCGACCGCATCGCCCAGCCGGCGACCGAGAACCTGAACGGGGCGCTCAGCGATCCGGCGCTCGCGCCCTTCGTGACCCTGATCAGCCCCGGAACCAATGCGGCCGATCTGGCCCTGATCCAGAGCTATATCGACCAGCCGGGGTTCGCCTATGCCGGTCTCTATCCCGCCTCAACCTATGGGGCGATCGTCGACGGGCGCTGGGTCAATACGGGCGAGGTGCATGTCCAGGGCCTGGATCTGTCCGCGCGCTATCCCCTGACGGTCGGTCCCCACGCCTTCAGCCTCGATGGATCGGCGTCGTGGATGCTGACCTATGACAGTCAGACGACCCCGGCGGCGGCCGTGCGCGACGTGGTGGATCTGGTCGGCTATCCGGTGCGGCTGCGGTCGCGGTTCGGTGGGGCCTGGCGCCGGGGGCCGTGGGGCGCCGACCTCCACTGGAACCATGTCTCGGACTATCGCGACCGTCTGGGGACGCGGATCGCGGCCTGGAATACGCTCGACCTCCAGGCCTCGCTGCGCCCGGACAGCGGAGCCCTGGCCGGGACGACCCTGCTGCTCTCGGTTCAGAACCTCACCGACGAGGACCCGCCCTTCTATGACGCCCCGACCGGGTTCGGCTTCGATCCGGGGCAGGCCAGTCTGCTCGGGCGGACCGTGGCCCTGCAGCTCATCAAGCGCTGGTGAGACGGGCGAATGTTCTCAATCTGTGTGCGCCTCACATGGGCGGTGCTGGCGCTCGCCTGTCTGGTTTCGCCCGTCAGGGCCCAGACCCGGGCCCTGTCCGTCGAGGACATCGTCTCGACAGAGGCGTTCGGGCGGGCCTCGATCTCGCCAGACGGCCGCTGGGCCGTCTATGAAAAGCGCGGCCCCTATGACAGCGCGCCGCGCTATGACCTGGGGCCACGGTCGACCTGGACGATCCTGGACCTCTGGCGGGTCGATCTCTCGCGGCTGGATGCGGCCCCGGAGCGCCTCTTGCCGTCCGAGCCTGTCGGGCTGATCCTCGGCCCCTGGTCCCCGGATGGGCGGCGTCTGGCGGTCTACCGGCTGCGCGGAGACCGCCTCGAGCTCGGCGTCGTGACGGCGGCGGAGCGGAGCGTGCGTTGGACGGGACTGACCCCCGAGATGCCGACGACCGGCGGCGCGCTGGAATGGGCGTCCGACGATGTCCTCCTCGCCCTGGTCCGGCCAGACGGCAGCCTGCCCTGGCTGCTGCGCTACTACGCGGGCCCGGGTCCGGCCCTGACCCGGGCCTGGGACCGGACGGCGCGCGGCGAGGCGGCGTCCCGGACGATCCTCGACACCGAAGACGGGGCCTTTCGGGTTATCCCCGACGGCGAAGAGCAGGCTCTCGTGCGTCTCGATCTGGCGTCCGGAACGACGACCCGTCTCGCCGAGGGTGCGATCCGGGACTTCGCATCTTCGCCGAACGGACAGACGGTGGCCGTGCTGAAGGCGAGGGAGGTCATCCCCGTTGCACCGGACCATGTGGTGCAGATGGGGATTCCCCGGCGCGGACGGCTGGAGATGCACGCTCTGGACGGGGGCGGCGTCGCCGCCGTTGAGGGCTGGGATGTCGCGCCTCATCTGTTGCGCTGGTCGCCCTCGGGCGACTCCCTGCTGGTCTGGGGGCGCCGCGACGCCGCGGCCTGGGGCGACGGCGCCCTGCTTCGCGTGGCGAGCGATGGCCGCGCGGCGGTCGCCTGGCAGGGCGACCTTCGCGTCCGGCCCGAGGGCGCCGACATCGATCAACTCCGGGGCGTGCAGGCGGACTGGCTGGACGGTCAACCGATCTTCCTGGCGCGTCGGCCCGGGTCCGAGCGGTTCGACTGGTACCGGGTCTCCGCAACCGGAGCCGCCGTCAACCTGACCGAAGGCCTGACGGCGCCGCCGGCACGGCTGGCCGCCGTCGGACCGGCGGGGGCGACGGTCTTCGCCGATCAGTCGCTCTGGAGCCTGACGGAGACGGGAGCGGCGCCCGTCGCCGACGCGGGGCAGGCGCTGCGCGAGGTCGTCATCGGCGATATCGAGAAGGCGTTCCGGTTGCGGGCGAACACCGCCCCGCGCCAGACCTGGGTCGCGGGGATCGACGGCGGTGGCCGGGTCCAGGTTTTCGACGGCGTCGGTGACGGGCCGATCTCGGTGCGCGGCCTGGGCGAGCCGCTCGGCGCCTCGGCGCGGATGGTCGCGATCTCACCGGCCGCGGCCCTGGTCATCCGGGCTTCGGGAATGGTCGAGAGCCTGAGCCTGATGACCGCCGGCGGGGAACGGGTCCTCGACCGCGTCAACACCGGGCTTTCCGCCGTCCATCTGTCGGTCCCGACCCCGGTCGACCATCTGGACGTCTACGGCCGTCCAGCGACCTCCTGGCTGCTTCTGTCGTCCGGCCCGGTCGGAACTGCGCCCAAGGGACTGGTCGTCGATGTCTATCCTGGCGCGGTCGAACAGGGTTGGACCGGTCCCTTCAACCTGACCTACAGCCTGAGGGCGGCCGTTCTCGCCAGCGCCGGCTATGCGGTCCTGAGCGCCGCCCTTCCCAATGACCGTCCGGACAGCTGGAAGGCCGACGTCGAGACGGCCAGCGTGGATTTGGCCGTCGACGCCGCGCTCAAGGCGTTTCCCCAGCTGCCGGCGGACCGGATCGCCGTGGCCGGGCACAGCTGGGGCGGCCTGGTCGCCCTCAATCTCGCCACGCGCTCACACCGATACCGGTCGGTGATCGCCTGGGCGGGGATGTCGGAGATGATCTCCGAGTGGGGCGAGTTCACCCCGGTCACCCGGGTGCTTCCGGAGGGCGGGCCCATGATGCGCAACCAGCAGGGCTGGCTGGAGACCGGGCAGGGCGGGATCAGCGGTCCGCCCTGGGTCGACCTGGAGGCCTATCTCGCCTCAAGCCCGGTCCTGGCGGCGGACCGGATCACGGCGCCCGTCCTGCTGATCACCGCCGATCGGGACTACGTCCCGATGTCCCAGGCCGAGCAGATGTTCAGCGCGCGTTACCGGCTCGGCGGCCGGGCGCGGCTGATCACCTATTGGGGCGAGGAGCATATGCTGTGGAGCCCGGCCAATATCCGCGACCTCTATGCCCAGATCTTCAGCTGGCTGGACGAGACCCTTGGGCCGCCGCCGTCAGGGGCGGGGGACGGGAGGGGGAAAGGCGGCGCTCCCAGACCCTGACCCAGGCCTCGAAGGCCGCCGCGACCATGATCTCAGCGTAGTGGCCGCGCCACATCAGGCTCTCGCGGGTCAGGAGGGTCTCGGTCGCGGTGCGGTCAAGGAGACCCTCGGCCATCAGCCGGCCTTCGAGAATCCAGGGACGGAGGACCGCCAGGCTGTCGAGCACCATCCGGCCATAGTGACGGGTCAGATTCCCCTTGGAGCGCCGCTCAGCGATAAGGCGCGGCAGCCGGTCGGCAAAGGCGTGACGGGCCAGGCCGCGGTCGCGGCCGCCGAAGGTCATCAGAGGCGTGGGGATCGCCAGGCAGACTTCCATGACCGGCTGACTGCACAGGGGATTGAGGACGTCGATGGCCCGCGTCTGCAGGGAGGGCGCGTGTCGCGAGACGTTGTCTGTGACCCCCGCGACCTGAAGGCGTTTGGCTGGTCCGAAGGCTTCGCATCCCGCCAGCCAGGGATGGACGCCGACGGTCTGGTCGATCGGCGCGAGCAGGCCCTCGTCGCGCAGAAAGGGCTTGGGGCCGGACCGGCCATACCGACGGGCTTCGGCGATCATCGACCAGACGGACGTCTCGCCCAGCCGGGCGAGGGCGCGCACATCGGGCGAGAGCACGGACCTCCAGCCGTCCTGGAGCCAGCGGTCCGTGAAGACGTCCGTCGTCGCCGTCTGCACCAGAACGGAATCGCCGCCCTTGCCGGTCATCAGGGCCGTGGCGCCGGCCGTCCGCACCCGCTCGGCCCAGAGCCGGTCGTGGTGGGTATCGAGCGCATTCAGTCCTGGCCGCCAGTCGCCCGAAACCTCTTCCAGCGCCGCCAGGGAGACGGCGGGCGCCGAAAGCGGGACGCTGGTGACCGGGATGTCGAGGGTCTCCGCCAGGGCCGCCACCCAGCGCCGCTCGTCGGACTGCGGCGTCTCCCCGTAGCCGTTGAGCCAGAGGCGCAGCGGCGCCTGCCGCTGGGCGACCAGGCTGGCGGCCACAAGGCTGGAGTCCAGGCCGCCCGAGACCTCGGCGGCGAGATCGGCGGACCAGCGTGAGAAGGCGCAGACGGCCTCGTCGACGGCGGACCTCAGGAGACGCGCGGCCTGATCCGGAGTGAGCGCCCGAGCCGCGCCGGCGCGGACGTGGTCGGCCGGCCGCCAGAGGATCTCGGCCGGACGGTCGAGCGGCAGCGGCTGCAAGGTTCCGGGCGCGACGGTGACCACCCCGTCGAGCGGCGGGGGCGCGGTCGACTGCAGGGGATCGCGCAAGGCCTGGGCCAGTCTGCGGTAGTCGATCCGCCAGGCCGGACGCAGAGCGTCGATCATCCAGTCGAAGGCGTCGGAGGCGGCGACGGTCAGTCCGTCCTGTCGCCAGACGATACACTCCAGCGCGCCGGAAGGATCGCGGAGGAGGGCCGACATGGCGCCTCCAGGCCCCAGGGTCTGGACACCGACGTAGCGGCCCCAGAGACGGCCCATCATCTTGTGGTCGAAGCCGTCCGCATCGGCGGGTTCCGACGTCAACCGGCTGCCGGGTTCGCGATTGAAGACGTCGCCGATCAGGATCCAGGGCCCGACGCCGAGGAGGCCGGGCGCGCGGGTGTTCGGCAGGCCGAGCCAGCAGGCAGGCGACAGGTCGCGAAGGCGCATTCCAGCTGCCGCGGCGCGCTCGCGCAGGCGTTTGGATAGGGCCCGACCCTCGGGATCGCGGGGGTCATGGCTGGCCAGAAGATAGGCGGACATCGTCAGACGACCATCAGCGGCGTGTAGTTGCCGACCCGTTCGAGCGTGTCTCCGACGACCGCGTCGCCGATCTGCAGCCAGCAGTGGGCGCCGAAGGGCCAGGTCCGGACGCAGAAGATCCAGTCGGCGCGGATGCCGTTGGCTCCGAGCCAGACCCGAAGCAGCCAGGCGCGTTGAAGACATTCGCCTTCGCCCGGGATCCAGGGCAGGACGGCACGCCAGGCCGCGAGCGCGGTCTCCACGGCCGCGGCGTCCGGCGCGTCTGCGGGTGCGCCTCGTGTCCTGGCGTGGGCGATGAGGTCGGGGAAGGCGCGACGTTTGAACCCGGGCGTGGAGAGCGTCAGGGCGATGGCGGCGCGGGCCCGGTCGAGGAGGGATGCGGCGCCCGCCTCGCTCCAACGGCGCCGGGCCGGCGTCGGCGACCGGCGAGGCGCAGCCGGTCTGGACCCGACAGCGAGACCGGCGGCCACGAGCTCCGCGGCGGCGGACGCGTCGGACGTCAGCAGAGCGCCATCGGCGCTCAAGTCCAGCCAGGATGAGGCGTCGACGAGACAGGCGTAGGCGTCGGTCCGGACGTCCAGGATGACGACGTCCTCATCCACGCAAGCGAAGAAGACGCCTTCGGCGGGCAACAGGCTCGGGGTCGGCGCACTCAGGGCGACCCCGGTCACAGGGGGAGGCGCGACATGAGGAGCGAAAGCTCCAGATACGGGCCGAGGCCGTCGCGGGTCAGGGCGCCGGCAGGACCGAAGGCGATGAGGCGCAAGGACGGGGCGAGCATGGCGGTCTCCAGGAGGGCGGGAGGGCGGGCAGTTTTCTGCGGGGAGGGCCTTGGCGAGCGGTCGCCCGGGAGGCGGCCACTCGCCGGACGGTTCAGCCCTCGGCCGTGCGGCTGGGGATGACGTTCATTTCCAGGAACGGGCCCGGAATGGTGTCGCGGGTCAGGGCGCGCGCGCTGCCGAAGCTGACGAGGCGCAGTGTGGTCGTCTTCATCTCAGTCTCCTTGGTTGATCGCCACGGATGTGGCGGGAGTACTGAGCGCTTGGACTGACGAGCCGTAAAACTATATTCGGCGTATATTTGGATCAGCGGCCGGGCTTGGGGCGGGTGGCGCTGAGATCGGCGGTCCCGTCTTCCAGCCAACGCGCGGCCTCCGCCCGGGTCTCGGCCAGCTGACGGAGTTGTTGGAACATCGCCGTCACGACCGAGATGCCGTCCCGCGCCTCAAGCAGGTGAAGGAGGTCGCCGCAATCGGCGTTGAAGCGCTGGGCGCCGATGGTCATCACGGTGATCAGCTTGTTGTCGGCGCTGCGCCAGGCCAGATCAGGCGATCCGACATCGACGGCCATGGTGATGGCGTGGGGGTCGCTGTCCGTCGCCGCGGCGAAGCGATGCACATAGTCGACATTGAACCGGCCCTCGCCGGCCTCGAACCGCTCGTAGGTCCGCACAGGCATGTGCATGGCCGCAGCCACCTCGACCGCCGTCAGGCCGCGATAGCGCCGGACCAACTTCAGCGCTTGGGAAAGCAGGTCGCCGTCACGTCTCGCCTGCGTCGCCCTTTGGCTCATCGCTGTACAACCTTTCCGATGAAAATCGCCGAGGTCTGACGCCTCTGTCCGGCGCCCGACACCTAAGCTTCCGCCCGCAGAAATCCAGAGTTTTCCCGGCGTCTCTGGCGAAACCCGCCGGTGTGCGGCGGGCGCTCCGCCAATCTGTGGCGGGTTCGGATCATTTTTGGGCTCAACCTGTTGGCGAATGCATCCGCCGTGCCGAGAACCGGGAGCGTTTCGTGCTGGAGTGTGTCGTGGCCAAAAGCCGAGATCCGTTTCTCACGGCCCTGCACGAGATCCGCGAGCGGGCCCAGACCGGAACCTATGCCCCGGGCGAGCAGATTGTGATCATCGAGGAGGCGCGCCGGCTGGGCCTGTCGACGACCCCCGTGCGCGAAGCCCTGTCCTGGCTGTGCGGCGAGGGCTTGGTCGAACGGAGCCCGACCGGCGGCTTTCTGGCCCTGCGTCTCGACGCCGGCGCCGTGCGCGATTTCTACGGGGTTCGTCTGATCTGCCTGCTGGCCTCGCTGGAGCTGACGGCCGGACTACCCGCCTTCGGCCGCCGCCCTGCCGCCACGGATGATCCGCGCCCGGAGCTGAGCCGCCTGTTCGACACGCTCGTGCGCCGGGCCGGCAACGGGGTGCTGCTCGCCGCCTATGCACGCGCCGCCGGCCCCCTGCGCCAGGTCGAGGCCGTGGAGGCGGCGGTTTTTCCCGACGCCGCGGCAGAAGCCGGCGGGCTGCTGGAAGTCGCCGCCACCGAAGCCAACGGCCCTCTGCGCGAGGCGCTGACCCGATATCACGCCCGGCGACACGCCGCGGCCGGCCTTCTGTCCCTGGCCGTCGGAAGACGCGCAGGGCGGGACCCGGGGGCGGGCGAAGGGATGCCGCCCGAGGGCGAACAGCCATGATGGCCCGGCTGGCGTGTCTCGGGCTGGGGAGCGGGCTGGGTCTTCAACTCGCCACACAGGTCTTCGCCTGGACCTACGGCTTCGATCCTGTCCTCGGCGCGGGTCTGCCCGTCGCGGACGGGGTCCTCCTCTATGCGCCCTGGAACATCCTGGTCTGGAAGGCCGCCTTCGGAGCCGCCCATCCCGAGGCGTTTCGGAGTGCCCCGCTGCTGATCCTCATGGGCGCCATGGGCGGTCTCGGCCTCGGCGTTCTGGGGGGCGATCAGCCTTTGCGCCGCGTCCGCGGCTGGGGCGGGCTGAAGGAGCTTCGGGCGGCGGGTCTGCTCGAGCGCGACGGGGCTGTGCTCGGCCGGTTCCGGGGTCGGCTGCTGGCGACCCGCGACCTGCGGCCGACCCTCGTCACGGGCGGGACGCGCAGCGGCAAGGGCAGGGGACATGTCACCCCGACCCTCCTGTCCTGGGGCCAGAGCGTTCTGGTTCACGATCCCAAGCGCGAGCTCTGGTCGGTGACCGCAGGCTGGCGCGCGACGTTTTCCCACGCCCTCTACGTCGATCCGCGCGACGGCGCCTCGGCGCGCTGGAATCCCCTGGCCGAAATCCAGCCCGGGCCGGGAGAGCTGGCCCAGGTGCAGCGGCTCGTCGCCATCCTGTCCGACCCGGGCGGCACGCGGGACGACGAGGCCATCTGGGACAAGGCCGCCTCGGAAATCCTGGAGGCCCTGGTGCTGCACGTCCTCTATACGGCCGAGGACGCCGACAAGACCCTGTTGAAGGTCCGCGAGCTGCTGGCCGACCTCGACGACGCGGCCGACGTCATGGTCAAGACCCTGCACCGGAAGTCGGCCTCGGGCGCGCCGGAGACCCATCCCTTCATCAAGACCGCGGTGAAGGGCTATGCCGCCATGCACGACCGCTTCCGGACGTCGGTCCAGGGGACGGCGCGGTCCTATCTGAAATGGCTGGCCGGTGAGGACCTGGAGCGGGTACTTTCCGCCTCGGATTTCACCTTGGGCGACCTCATGTGCGCCGAGGCGCCCGTCTCCCTCTATGTCCAGGTGGCGCCGGCGGATGCGGCGGCGCTGAGGCCGTTCGTGCGGCTCATGTTCTACGCCGCCGCCCAGGCCCTGACGGCCGAGGAGACCCGCGACGCCCTGGGGCGGGAGAAGCGTCATAAGCTCCTGATGGTCATGGACGAGTTCCCGCTTCTCGGCCGTCTCGCCTTCTTCGAAAAATCCCTGCGGTTGATGAGCGGCTACGGGATCAAGCCGATGTTCGTCGCCCAGAGCCTCAACGACATCGTCGAGACCTATGGGCCGCACAACACCCTGCTGGACAACTGCGCGGTCTTCACCGCCTTCTCGGCCCTCGATCCCGTGACCCAGGACAAGGTCTCCAAGCTGACCGGGTCCGTGACGGAGACGCGCAAGAGCCGGAGCGGGCCGGCGGGGCTGAGGGCGGGACGAAGCTCTGTGTCGCGTTCCGAGATCGAACGGCCGCTGCTGGAGCCGGGCGAGGTCAGGGCCTTGCCGGACGAAGACCAGCTGATGTTCGTCGCCGGCCAGAGACCGATCCGCGCCCGCAAGCTGCAGTATGACCGGTGTGCGCCGTTTCGGAAGCGCGCCGGTCAGGGGCCGCCTGATCAGGCCGGCCGCATCGACGCGCCGCCGCCCCGACCCCATCCCTGGGCCGGGCGACGCGGCCTCGGGATCGACGCCCAGGCCTCCCTGCCCCTGTTCAAGGAGGTGGTGGCGGCCATGGACGACAAGAAGGTCGCCGCCAGAGCGGCCGATATCTACGGGCGGGTCGCTCTGGAGATGGCCGCACAGGATGCCGCCCTCGACCATTTGCAAGGATTGACCGATGCCAAGGACGAATAGCCCTTCCTGCCGGGTGCAGGTTTATCTGTCCGACCCCAAGATCGCCAAGGCGCTGGACCGCGAGGCCCGCACCGGGCGCATGCCTCTGAGCCAGGCCGCGGGCCGGGCCATCGCGCGGGGCCTGCTGAGTTCGCCCCGCGCCGATCCCGAGGACCGGATGCTGGCGCTGGACCGGTCCTTGCGGGATCATATGCGGGCCACGTCGCGCGACATGCAGATTGTCCAGGAACTGCTGATCGAGGTGGCGCGCGCCTTCTTCCTCAGGCTGCCCGACGCCCTCGTCGATCAGGACCCGACCGTCCAGGCCGCCGTCGAACAGCGGATCGAACGTCTGCTGGACGCCACCGCCGCCCGGATCGTGGCGGGCCGGACGGCCCGCGAGGCCGAGGCCGCCGGCGAGGGTTCGGGAGGTGGGGCGGGCGAGGGGCCCAGTGAGCGACCAAGTGAGAGGACAGGCGGGGTTGCGGGCGAGGTCCGCTCCTTCGATCCGGGCTGATGGCGGTCCATCCCATCGTCGCCGAGCGCAAGCTCGAGGCCCTGCGTCATGCGCTCGGCGAGACTGTCCTGGCCGCCTTGCAGGAGCCGGCCGTGGTCGAGATCCTCGCCAATCCGGACGGGCGCATCGTGCTTGACCGGGCGGGGCAGGGTCGCGCCGACACCGGCGAGCGCCTCTCCGCCGAAGCGCGGGAGAGGGTCGTCAAGCTGATCGCCGACTATGTCGGGGAGAGCGTCGCCCGAGAGACGCCGCGCCTGTCCGGCGTCCTTCCTGCGACCGGGGAGCGCTTCCAGGGTCTGCTGCCGCCGCTGGTGTCGGCGCCGGCCTTCTCGATCCGCAAGCGACCGCCGGTGATCTGGACCCTCGATGACTATGTCCGCGACGGAACGCTCGATATCGAGCAGGCGCAGGCGCTACGTGACGCCGTCAAGACCCGGGCCAATATCCTGATCTCGGGCGGGACGGGCTCCGGCAAGACGACCCTGGCCAATGCGGTTCTCGCCGAGCCCGGCTTCGCAGGGGATCGGGTGATCCTCATCGAGGACACCCCCGAGCTGCAATGCAGCGCCTGGGATCTCCTGCCGGTGCTGACCCGCCGGGCCGCACCTTCCATCGGCGTCGGCGATTTGGTCAGGGATGCCCTGCGCCTCCGCCCGGACCGGATCGTCGTGGGGGAGGTAAGAGACGGGGCCGCGGTGCTGGAGACTTTGAAGAGTTGGAACACCGGCCATCCGGGCGGGCTCACCACGATTCACGCCAACTCCGCGCAAGAGGCCCTGTCGCGGCTGGAAGACCTGATGGCCGAGGTCTCGGCCAGCCCGTCGCGCCGCATGATCGGCCAGGCGGTCGACCTGATCGTCCATATCGCCCGACGCCCGGAGGGACGCCGGGTCGAGGCCCTGCTGGCCGTCGAGGGCGTCGACGGGGCCAAGTGGCGGGTCCGAAGGGTCGGGTGACGGCCGGGCGATCTGGGGCGTTAAGGGTCGGGACGTACGAAGCCAGGACCTCAAATGACATCGCCCCGACGCTGGCGTCGGGGCGATGGGGTTCGTCTCGGCAAGGTGGCTCAGCGCCGGGAGGCCGGGGCCTCCATGGCGTCGGGGCCGCTGTCGTCGCGCTCGGCGAGGGCCGAGGCCGTGTCATCGCCAGAGAGGGTGCGCGTCTCGGCGGGTTTGCCGGCCTGATACTCTTCCATGGCGGTCGCCTTGCGCGCCCGCATGGCGTCGGCGAGCGCGTCCATGTCGAGACCGGCGGCGCGGGCCTGGGCGAACATGCCCTCGGAGCGCTTCTCCTCCTCCTCGACATGGTGCTCGATCTCTTCGGAAAGGACCTTCACCTTGGCGTCGTAGAAGTCGTCGTCGGGCGAGGCCGCCTCGATCTCGTTGATCAGGGTCTTGGCGCCGTCATGCTCGACATAGGCCTCGTTCAGGAGGTCATCCTCGATCTTGCCGCGGCAGGCCGGATAGAAGATCTCCTCCTCGATGGTGGTGTGCACCTTGAGCTCCAGGCAGGCCTGCAGCGCCAGCTCGCGCTTCTTGGCCGGCGTGGTGGCCTTCTCGAACTGCTCGAAGATCGTCTCCACCTTGCGGTGGTCCGCCTTCAGCATCGCGATCGCATCCATCTCTTCGTAGGTCTGGGCCATATCATCCTCCTTGGGGGCGTGTCGGATAAGCGGCGGACACCGGTCTCCGTTCCGGGAGAACGACTCGCAATATTTCCTGCCTTGTGAACGGAATAGGACAGAAGGATCAGATGCTTAGCTTGCGGTCTGGTGTTCCGTGGTCGGGGTGGCGAACCAGTCGGCGTAGGGGGTGTTTCGCGCCATCTTGCGGTTGAGATCGGGCGCGCCGTCCGTCCACCAGACGGGGCCGCGCTCGCCCAGCGCGACCTTGGCGGCCTGGACCCCTGCGCGCGCCGCCTGCAGCGCCTTCGGATCATCGGCGGCGAGGGCGGCGCGGACGGCGCGGCGCGCCGCCATCAGCGCCTTGACCTGCAGATCGCGCTCGGCCGGCTCCAGCCCGGGATTGGACGTTCGCCAGAGCCGACCGCGCACCACGATATAGCGCCCATCGGGCGTTTTGAGCGGCGCCGGCGAAGAGGTTTTGGCCGGGCTCAAGGCTCCGACCAGCCCGCCACACGCAGGCGTGCGGCCGTGGGATCGCCGTCGAAGCGCAGGGAGGCGCGGGCGTGGCCCTGGCCCGGCACATAGTCGAGCGCGGCATGGGCGGTCTGGTCCCCGAGCACACCTTCGACCTCGACGGCGGCGGCGGTGTCGTCGCCGGCGTTGTCCACCTGGATCTCGGCGATCCATCCGGCGGGGGTGGGCCGGGCCTCGATCAGCCTGGCGCTCAGGACGGGCGGGGCAGGCGGCTGGACCGCCTCGTGGATGACGATGGCGATCACCCCGGCCGTCATGACGGCGCCGAGCGCGGCCATGGCCCACTGGAGCCAGGGGCGGCCTTCCGGAGACGCGTCGTCAGAGGCCCTGGCGGATTTACGGGAGGCGGCTTTGCGGGGCGTGGTCATCGGCGATCAGACGAGCAGGCGGGCGGCGGCGGCGCCGACGGAAGCGGGAAACCCGAGGACCACCGTGGTCTGGATCACGCCTTCGAGGCCATGGCCTTCGATCCGGCCGAACACGAACAGGGCGAACAGGCTGACGCCCAGCGACAGGGCGTAGCCGGGCAGGGTGAAATGGAAGAAGGCCGTCACCGGCCGGTCGGCCTCCTCCTGACCCGCGAACCCGGCGTTGAAGACGATGAGGTGAAGCAGGATGACGGAGGTGACGATCAGGGCGAGGATGTGAACCGGGGTGGCCTTGTAGGCGATCAGGATCATCTCCTCGGTCGGGGCGACATTGAGGGCGAAGAAGAGGGCGCCGGCGACCATGAGGAAGAGCTCTCCCGCATAGGACGCCTCCTCCTCGTCGCCCGCCCCGTCGTCCCGGGCTCCGCTCAGCTGTCGGCGGGCAAGCAGGGCGCCCATCGCGCCCGGTATAGCCTGTAGCGCCACCATGCCCACGGCTTCATGAGGCGAGACGTCCCATTTGACGACGCCGAAGAGGATCAGGAGCGCCGAGGCGGTGATGAAGCCGACGGCCAGGGCCACGGCGGCGTCCAGACCGTCGCTGACCGCGCCCCGGGTGCGCGAAAAGCCTGCATACCAGGACAGGCCATAGAGCAGCGGCAGTCCCGCGGCGACGAAGGCGAGCAGGCGCCAGCGGTCCATCACGACCCCTTGCTCCCACATCTCCATCGTCATCAGGAGCGGGATGTTGAAGACCAGCGCGCCGGCGAAGGCGCGGCCGAGATCGCGCATATAAGCCCGTTCGCGGCGAAGCGCGGACATCGAGGGAGCGGAGGCGGCGGAGGTCATCCGCCGCCAACGTCCATCATGGCGTTCGGCTCCCTGGAGCCCGCCCTCTTGCGCGAGCGGTCATCGCGCGGCGGGTGGCGAGCGGTCATGCCGAACCCGCCCCGGCCTCAGGCCAGGATGCGGACGGAGGGCTCGCGGTCCCATTGCCGACCGGCGGCCGCCGCGGCGAAGGCCTTGGCCGGACCCTTCAGGGCGACGATGCGATCGTCGGGCGTGACCCCGGCCTTGTCGAGCAGGGGCTGGGCCTCGGCCGTATGACCGATGGCCTTCAGATGACCGAAGGCGTCGCGCACGAAATCGACGGCCGCCCCCTCGCCCAGCAGCATCGCGCAACCGTCTTCGGACAGGACCAGGGCCACGGCGTCGAAGAGGACCGACGGCGAACCCGCCAGCTGGCGGTCGACGGCCAGCTTCGATCCGTCCTTGAGAACGACCCCGCCGACCTTGGGGGCGATGAGATGGACCTGGGCTCCGGCCGCTTCGACGGCGGTCGTCACCTGGGAGACCTGGGCGCCGTCGGCGCCGTCTGTCACCAGCACCCCCACCAGACGGCCTTTCAGGGTTTCAGGATATTTGCCGACGATCCGCAGGGCCGGGCTGGCCTCCATCTCGAACGGCTCGGAGGCGGCCTTCGCCGGCTCGGGCAGGTCCATGGCCAGTCCGTCGGCGACCCGCTGGGCCAGGCTCTCGTCGACATTGCGCAGGTTCGCCAGAACCCGCAGACGGACATGCTCCAGCGTCACCTTCGAGAGTTCGAAGACGATGGCGCTGGCCAGGTGGGCCTGTTCGATCTCGGTCTGCGACCGATAGAAGAGGCGCGCCTGGCTGTAGTGATCGGCGAAGGTCTCGGCCCGGATGCGGACCTTGGCGCCCTCGACCGGCGCCTGGAAGCTGCGGAAACCGCCCTTGGGATCTTCGCGCGGCCCGCCGTCCTCGCCGGCCTCGGCCAGGCTGTTGGGTTCGTAGTTGGCGCGGCCCTTGGGAACGGCCATCTGCATCTGACCGTCACGCTGCATGTTCTGGAACGGGCAGCCCTTCGGCTGATTGATCGGGATCTGATGGAAGTTGACGGTGCCCAGCCGCGACAGCTGGGTGTCCTGATAGGAGAACAGCCGGCCCTGGAGCAGGGGATCTTCCGAGAAGTCGATGCCCGGCGGGACATTGGTCGGCAGGAAGGCGACCTGTTCGGTCTCGGCGAAGAAGTTGTCGGGATTGCGGTTCAGGACCATCCGGCCGACGACGCGGATCGGATGAAGCTCCTCCGGGATGAGCTTGGTCGCATCCAGGACGTCGAAGGGCAGAGCATCAGCCTCTTCCTGCGTCAGGAGCTGGACGCCGAATTCCCACTCGGGGAAGTCGCCGTTGTCGATGGCGTCGAAGAGATCGCGACGGTGATAGTCGGGATCGGCGCCCGCGATCTTGACCGCCTCGTCCCAGCAGGTCGACTGGGTCCCGAGCTTGGGACGCCAGTGGAATTTGACCAGGGTCGCCTGGCCGTCGGCGTTGACGAGCCGGAAGGTATGCACGCCGAAGCCCTCGATCATCCTGTAGGAGCGCGGGATGGCGCGGTCCGACATCGCCCACATGATCATATGGGTGCTCTCCGGCATGAGGCCGATGAAGTCCCAGAAGGTGTCATGGGCCGAGGCCGCCTGCGGGTAGCCGCGGTCGGCCTCCATCTTCACCGAGTGGATCAGGTCGGGAAACTTGATCGCATCCTGGATGAAGAAGACCGGGATGTTGTTGCCGACCAGATCCCAGTTGCCCTCGACCGTGTACATCTTCACCGCGAAGCCGCGCACGTCGCGTGGCGTATCGACCGAACCGGCCCCGCCGGCGACGGTGGAGAAGCGGGTGAAGACCTCGGTCTGTTTGCCGACCTCGGTCAGGATCTTCGCGGTCGTATAGTCGGCGAGGCTCTCCGTCAGTTCGAAGAATCCATGGGCCGCGGAGCCGCGCGCGTGGACGATGCGCTCCGGGATCCGCTCGTGATCGAAATGCTGGATCTTCTCGCGCAGGATGAAGTCTTCCAGCAGGTGAGGACCGCGCGGCCCGGCCGAGAGCGTGTTCTGGTCATCGCTGATCGGGACGCCGTGGTTCGTGGTCAGCCGCTGGTCGGGCGCAGAGGCGGTCTGATGCAGCTCTCCGGCTGCGCCCGGCAGGGCCTCCGCGGAAGCGGGACCTGACTTGGTCCGCGCCGGGGCCTTCCGGGGAGCGGGCGTGGTCGCGGCCCTGACGGCAGGTTTGGCGGCGGGCTTGGAGGGGGCTTTGGCCATGAGACGTTCCGATCGGGCGTGAGGAAGGGGGCGCGGGGCGTGGAGCCGTGCGCCCCCTTCAACCTGCGGTCCGCGCTGCGGTTCCTCTGTCCGAGATCGGACAGGGGAGGGCCGGCCGGACGATCCGCCGGAACCGCGTCGAAGGCGCAGACGTAAAGACGCCGGTCAGGAGGTCTTCATGGTCTGTCATCCAGCCGTCATTTGCCGCGGAGGAAGCGATGTCTCCGGGTTCGGGAAAGCCTCGACGGTGCTGCGCCGGAGGGCGGCCGACCGCAGGTCTGGAGGGGGACTATGACTGCGGCAAGCGATGCGGAGGGCTGCCGGCGCGCGCTTCGGGAGATGCGCGAGATCGTCGCCGTGTCGCGGCTGCCGGGCAGTCCGATGTCGTCCCCGGAAACCTTGCGCACGCTTGCCGCCATCGTCGGATGGACCTGGGACGAACGGCTGATCGGCGGTCGGGACTGCGCGCCAGTGATGGATCGGCTGCATGATCTGACAAACACGGCCTGGCTTGACGGACAGTCGGACCGGGAAGCGCTTGATCTCTACGATCGGGTCGTTTCGGCGCTCGCCCGCGCGTCGCCGTCCGCGGATGCGGCGTCCGGATGAAGGCGGACGCCGGTGGGGCGGGTCAGGGTGTGAGCCTGGATCGGACCGTCTTCGATCAACCGTCGCCCCGGCTCGCTGCGGCCTTGATCGGTTGCACCCTGACGGTCGAGGGCGTCGGGGGGCGGATCGTGGAGACCGAAGCCTATGATGTCGAGGATCCCGCATCCCACAGTTTTCAAGGGCCCACGCGGCGCAACGCCGCGATGTTCGGGCCTGCAGGGCGAGCCTATGTCTATCGGATCTACGGTTTGCACTGGTGCTTCAACATCACCTGTGACGCCGGGCGGCCCGGCAGCGCCGTGCTGATCCGGGCGCTCGAGCCGACCCTGGGCCTGGAGGCGATGATGAGCCGGCGCGGAACCCCGGCGGTTCACGCGCTCTGCGCCGGGCCGGGACGGCTCTGTCAGGCGCTGGCGATCACCGGGGCTTTTACCGGCGCGCCCGTTTGGGACTTGCCGTTCCAGCTCCTCGCGCCCGTCGCGCCGCCCCTGACGGTCTCGGGGCGGCGGGTCGGATTGTCTGTCGGCGTCGAGACGCCATGGCGGTTCGTCGAGGCGGGGTCCGCCTGGCTCAGCCGACCGCTGCGGTGAGACCCGGTTTCAACCGGCTTCAGGCCTGGCCTCAGGCCGCCTCCGGCAAGTCGCACAGCCGGTCGGCCGGAAAACCCAGGGCCGGATTGGCGAGCACCGCGATCGCGCGTTCGCCGCTGTAGAGGGCGATCGTCTCATACCCCGGCCAGCGCTCGGCGAAACGCACGAGATCCTCCCCTGCCGAGGCCTCGTCCCGAACCGCGAGGACCGCGATTTCCCGCGCGGGCACGCCCGGCAGGTTGACGATGCAATAATATGGCGACACGCGACGCTCCCGATCCTTGGGCCCCGAACTTGGGCCTCCACAACGGCGACGCTCGGAAACGGTTCCGGGTTCGGGTTCCTCCACGCCGGCGCGGGGCGGAACCCGAGAGGCGGCGGTTCGCTAGGAGAGCACAACCCAGGAGGCCGAGATGGATGACAAACAGTCCGAAGGGCGCAAGGCCAACGGCGCCGCGCCGGGCGGCAAGCCCGATCCCGCGACACCCGAGAAGGATGTGATCGCGACCGGGCGCGAGGCGGCGCGTCGGGCCGGTCCCGACGGTCCGGATGCGGGCGAGGTGGGCAAGACCTTCAAGTCGCCGCCCGGGGAGGCGAAGATCAAACCGTGACGCGGCAGGTCTTCACGATCGGCTATGAGGGCGCGACCCAGGCGGACGTGATCGCGCGCCTCAAAGAGGCGCAGGTTGAGCTGCTGGTCGATGTCCGCGCCGTCGCGGCGTCGCGGCGGGCCGGGTTCTCCAAGACGCTCCTGGCAGCAAGCCTCGAAGGGGAGGGGATCGCCTATCTCCATCTGAGGCGCCTGGGGACGCCGAAGCCGGGACGGGAGGCGGCGCGCCGCGGCGACATCTCCGGCATGCGCGCCATCTTCCATGAGCATCTGCAGGACCCGGAAGCCGAGGCGGAGTTCGCAAGGCTGAGGGCCCTGGCGGCAGAGCGCCGCGTCGCCCTGTTGTGCTTCGAGGCCGACCATTCGGGGTGTCACCGGGCGGTGCTCGCTGAACGTCTGGCCGCGGCGGACGCCCTGGAGGTGGTCAAGCTGTAAACGCGACGCCGGATCCTCGCCGCGGGCAAGGCGACCGGGAGAGGCCGGTGAAGCCGCACCGGGCGAACGCTTGACGCATTATGCTAAATTCGTCAGTTGGCTGAGCAACTGTCACAGTTTGCCGTCTCGCCCGGGCGGATCAAGCTTTTGCGAACGTCATGGCCGCCGCTCTTTCCATGATCTCCCAGGTCGCCGCACTTTGCTGGCAGCGCCGCGAGGCGGGTGTCTTCATCCTGTTGGTGACGTCGCGCGAAACGCGGCGCTGGATCCTGCCCAAGGGCCATCAAATGGCCGGCAAGACGGACTGGGAAGCCGCCGCCCAGGAAGCGGTGGAGGAGGCCGGTGTCCACGGCGTGATCCACCCGGCGCCGATCGGCGCCTTCGACACCGTCAAGACGGGGCGCGGGGGCCAGGTCCGACGGATGCGGATGGAGGTCTTTGCACTGCGTGTCTCCATCGAGCTGGGCGACTGGCCCGAACGGGAGCAGCGCGAGCGTCGATGGGTCACCCTCCCGGAGGCCATCGCCCTGGTCGGGGAAGAGGGTCTGAAGGCCGTGCTGCGCGGCTTCGAAAGACTCTCGCCCGCCGAGCTTGACGCCCTCTGAAGACCTGAGCCGCATCGGGCTCCGCCTTCGGGATCGACGCTGCCCGCCGGTCGGTGGGTCTGTGCTGCGAGATTCGATCTCGCGGCATCTGAAAGCCGACACGGGAACCGCTGGACCCGCACGGGGTTTGGGGTCCGTCGTCTGGCGTGCCCCGCCCGGGTGATCGGCGGTCCGGGGAGCTTCCTCCGTTATGGCCGGACCGCCGCCTTCCCGCCTTGTCCATTGAGCGCTGAAGGCTGCCGGGGGCCGGATCTGTGAAGTGATGGATTCCCTGGAACCTTGCCGCCGGTGCGGCGCTTCGCCGGGCCCGAGCTGATTTCACGCCATGACTGAACTGACTGCAACAGACTTTCTCACGCCCCGCATCGCCCTGGCCGGACCGGTCGACTACGCCATGTACGACCGGTTCCGCGAGCAGTTCGACCGGGCTCCGAGCACCGGACTGGTCGTGATCGAACTCTGCACCCTCGGGGGCGACCCGGAGGTAGCGCGCATGATGGGGGAGGATGTCCGTTTCCACAGTGACGCCATGCCCGACCGGCGCGTGGTGTTTCTCGGCAAGGCCGCCATCTATTCGGCGGGAGCGACCTTCATGAGCTTCTTCGCCCGTCAGAACCGCTATCTGACGCGGGGCGCCCGGCTGATGATCCACGAGCGCAAACTGTGCAAGACCCTGGAGATCAACGGGCCGCTCACCACCTGCGTGGCCTCGGTCAAGGCGACCCTGCACGAGATCGAACACTCCATCGCCATCCAGAACGAAGGCTTCGAGAACCTCATCTTCGGATCCCAGGTGACGATGGACGAGGTGCTGCGCCGGGCGCCGGAGAACTGGTATCTGGAGGCCCAGGAGGCGAAGACGCTCGGGCTGATCCAGGGCGTGATCTGACGTCGGAGCCGAGGTCGTCGAGAGAGGGCTCCGGCGAGGTCTCCTCAGGTCAGTTCGATCCAGACGGGGGCATGGTCGCTCGCCCCCTCTTCTCCGCGAACCCAGGCGTCGACGCCGGCGTCGGTCAAGCGGCCCGCCGCCCGGGGATTGAGCAGCAGATGATCGATCCTCATACCCGCGTCGCGCGGCCACGCCTGGCGGAGATAGGGCCAGAAGGTCCAGGGCGGCGTCTCTGGAAACCGTTCGCTCAGGCCGTCCGTCCATCCCTGTTCGAGCAGCCGTGCGAAGCCGGCGCGACTTCCGGGCTGGAGGAGGGCGTTGGTCCTCCAGGAGCGGCTGTCATAGATGTCGGCTTCGGTGGGGACGACATTGTAGTCGCCACACAGGACCACCGGGGCGTCGAGGCCGACGAGCCCTGCGGCATGATCGATCAGTCTGTCCAGCCAGGCGAGCTTGTAGGCGAACTTCGGACCCGGAAAGGGATTGCCGTTGGGCAGATAGAGGCCGCCGATGAGCACGCCCTGGACCGCGGCCTCGAGATAGCGGCTCTGGCCATCCGAAGGATCGCCGGGTAGCCTGCGGCGCGTGACGACCGGAGCGCCGATCCGGGACAGGATGGCGACCCCGTTCCAGCGCGGCTCTCCCTGCCACACGGCGTCGTAGCCGCAGGCGCGGATCGCCGCCTCCGGAAACTGGCGGTCGGTCGCCTTCAGCTCCTGCAGACAGACGATGTCCGGTTGATCCGCCTTCAGCCAGGCGATGAGATTGGCGAGCCGCCCGTTCACGCCGTTGATGTTGAAAGTCGCAATCCTCACGGCGGTCCCGGGGTACGGCGGGTGAACGGGCGCGCGCGCCCCGATCCGGCAATCGTCGGCGATCCTTTCGGTTCCTCCAGGCGGGTCGGTCGACGCTCAGGGTCGGCGCTCAGGGTCGACAGGAACTTCGAGGGCGCGCGGGCTTTCCGCCTGTGATCGCCGATCGTGGCGGTCGCCGGCGCCGGCGTGGCGCAGAGGAGATCAGGATCATGAGCAAGGAAGGCATCGAGGGCGCGACTCAGAAGCATGTGGGCGAGGCCAAGGAAGGCATCGGCAAGGCCATCGGCAACGACAAGATGGTCGCCGAGGGCCTGGGCGATCGCGCGGCCGGCGCGGCCAAGGAAACCTTCGGCAAGGCCAAGGACGCGGTGCACAAGGCGACCGACTGACCGATCGGCCGCGTATCGAAGGGCCGTCCGCCGTTCCGCGGGCGGCCCTTTGCGGCTTCGGTCGCGGGGCAGTCGCCCCGCATGGCCTCGATGGGATCGACGGCGGATCGCCCCGCGGAAGGACGAGCGGGAATGGGGACAAAGGATGGATATTGCAGGCTGGGCGACCCAGGGGATTGAGCGTCTGAAGGGACGGCCTCGGCGCGGCCTTCTTGGCTGGAAGCGCACCTGGGATGAGCTCTCCCTGGACATGCTCATCGAGCATGCCGCTCGCCTCGGCTATGGCGCCCGGGGCTTCATCTATGTTTCGGTGGGTCTTCTTACACTGGCGGCGGCGCTTGATCGGACAGGCCACGCGGTGGGAAGCCGGGGCGCGGTCTTCTGGCTCGCCGAACAGCCTTTCGGTCGCGTCTGGCTGGTCGCCCTGGGGCTGGGGCTGTGGGCGTTCGTCGGCTGGAGGGTGCTCCAGTCCGTGTTCGACGCCGATCGGGAGGGACGGACGCCCAAGGCGCTCCTGCTGCGTGCGGGCCAGGCAGCCAGCGGTGTCTTCTACGGTCTGCTCGCAGCGGGTGTCTTCGAACTCCTCGACGAGGTGGGGCCGAAGATGGCGCTGGAGGATGTGGAGGAAAACCGGCGCAAGGCCGAAATCCTGCTGGCTCTGCCGTTTGGCGACCTGCTGTTGATGGGGGCGGGGGCCGTGATCGTTTGTGTCGGGGCGGGCAACATCATCAAGGGCTTCAGCGCCGACTTCGGCGAGGCCCTGGTCTGTTCGGACCGCCTCTGCGGTCCGCTGACGATGGTGGCCCGCGCCGGCTATATCGCGCGCGGCTTCGCCTATATGCCGCTGGCGCTGCTGGTCGTTCTCGCGGGCTGGCGGGCGAGCGCGGCGGAGGTCGGAAGCTTCGGCTCCTCTCTTGACGCCCTGGAGGCCCAGCCCGGCGGCTGGATCATGCTGGCGCTGACCGCCCTGGGGCTGGTCGCCTTCGGTGTTTTCGCCTTTGTCGAGGCGCGGTACCGGCGCATCCGGCCGCCACGCGACTACAGCCCAGTGTGAGGGGCGTGAACATCGGCACGCACAGGCTCGCATGGCGACAGATGAACCGCGACGACGGAGGCCGAGGCCGAGGCCGGGCGCCTGGCTCTGGGCGCTGAACCCCTGCCCGCAGGCGAGACCCGGGGCTCGCCTGCGGCGGCGTCCGGTCAGAGCGACAGTTCGCCCTGATCCTCGCCGTCCCAATAGGAGAGGCGCGAGGCATGGGCCTTGATCAGGACCAGGCCGGGTGTGTCCACGCCTTGCGGGAACCAGCGATCCAGACCCTTGGTCCAATGAACCTCGAACAGGGCCTTGTCGCGGATCAGCTCCGCGCGCGCCTCGACGGCGATGAAGATCCCCGGCTTGCCCAGAAGGCCCTTGTCCCCCGACAGGGTCAGGCCCACGACAGGATCGGCTTGGATGTCGGAAACCATGTCCGTGTCTTCGGTCGTGAAGAACCAGCTGTCGCCGTCGTAATCGACTTCGCGATTGTTGCTCATGGGGCGGGACGCCAGGGCGCCGCTCTGGCTGCGCGTCGTCAGCATGGTGAAGTCGATGTCGCGCATCTTCTTGGCCAGCTCTTTCAGGATCAGTTTCATTATCGTTCTTTCTTGCGGAGGCGATAGAACCCCCCAGCCGGGCGGATGATCCCGAAGAGGGAAGGCCCGGGCGGTTCGCGCCCCCGGGGCGGAGCGCGACGCCTTGCGCTACAACGACGGGGCACCTGAAGCTGGCATGGGGCAGGTCTGCCCTGGACTGTTTGTCCTGTGGGGGCGCTCCACCTCCCATCCCGTCGTCGATGTCACAGAAATCCTTGCGGCGAAGCTGAACCTGACGGTCGCGGTCGAGTTCGGCACAGACGAGGATCTCAATGACATCAGCTTCCCCTTCAGCCGCCGTCGGCCAGCACCACCTGGGTTCCGGCGGCGCGCCTGCCCTGGAGGCCGTGGCCCCGAGGCGGATCCCGCCGTCCGCCCTGGCGGCGAGACTGATCGACGCTCTGCCCCGGGCCGCCGAACCCGTGCTCTTCATCGCCGCGACCGAGCGGCGCGCTGATGAGGTTGCGCACGCCCTGGCGGCCCTCGCCGATGATCGGGAGGTTCTGGTTCTGCCGCCGTGGGACAATCTTCCCTATGATCGCGCTCCGCCTTCCCGCGAGAGCATGGGGCGGCGGATGGCGGTTCTCGCGCGGCTGACGGACCAGACCGACCGCGCCTGGATCCTCGTCACCTCTCCCGAAGCGCTCATTCAGCGGACACCGGCGCCGCACGATGCGGGCCTTCGCCGCGAAATCGCACGGGGCGATGATCTGGATCGCGACACCCTGGACGCGTTTTTCCAGCAGGCCGGCTATGTCGCCGACGACCGTGTCGACGAGGCCGGCGAGGTCGCGATCCTCGGCGCCGTGATCGACATCTTTCCGGCGGACGCCGCCCGACCGGTGCGGGTCAGTCTCGATCCCGAGGGACGCATCGACCAGATCCGGCGCTACGACCCGGTCACCCAGCGCACCGATGACGAGCTGGAGCGGGTCGTGATCTTCGCGGCCGCCGAGCCCCTTCAGACAGCTCTCGCCGCCTCGAACACCATGACGGACGCCGAAGGCCCGACGGACAGCCCCGATGTTGCGACCCTGACCGACTATCTGCCGGCCCACCTGACCGTCTTCGCCGAGCCCGGGGCGGACGAGAACATGCAGGCGTTTCGGGGCCAGATCGCCGATGCCTTCGAGACCCGGCTGCAGTTCACGGAGGGATCACGGCCCTGGAGCGAGGATCGGATCTATGCGCCACGGGAGCAAACCGCCGATCTTCTGACGAAGGCGATCGGTCTGGACCTCGACGACATCGCGCCGGCGCCCCGGTTCGCCGCCTCGAAATCTCCGGGCCAGGCCCTGAAGCGCTTTCTGGCTGAACGGCGAGAGGCCGGATATCGCATCGTCGTCACGGGGTTGCCGCATGAGCTGAAGGTGGTCGGCCGCACCCTGAAGCGCGTGGGCGTCGATCCCGTCGAGCGTCTGGAGGCCTGGGCGAACCGGGATCGGCTCAAGGCTGACGCTTGTGCACTGCTGGTCGCCGATATCGAGAGCGGCTTCGTCGCGGACGCAGACAGGCTTGTGATGCTGACCTGCGCCGACATTCTCGGGGGACGTCTGGCCCAGCGGGCGGACCAGGTTCCGGACGCGTTCGGAGAGACCGAGCTGCGCCTCGGGGATGTGGTCATTCATGAGGACCACGGTCTGGGCGTGCTGACGGCGCTTGAACGGGTCCAGGCCGGCGAGGCCGAGCGCGATGTCTTGCGCCTTGAGTATCACGGCGGCGCCTCCATCCTCGCGCCGATCGAGGATTTCGGGCGCATCTGGCGCTATGGTTCCGAGGCCGCCGCTGTGACCCTGGACCGGTTGAACACGCCGGCGTGGCGCACGCGGCGGGCGGACGTCAGTCGCGAGATCGACTCCGCGGCCGAGGCGTTGGCCGCCCTCGCGGAGGCGCGCGCCCGTCAGACGACCGACCCCGTGGCGCCGTCCTCGGCGGTCATGGCGAGGTTCGCAGCCGGCTTCGCCTTTCCGGAGTCAGCGGATCAGGCCGGCGCCATCGCGGCGGTGCTGTCGGATCTGGCCGCGGGCCGGCCGATGAACCGGCTGGTGTGTGGCGATGTCGGCTTCGGCAAGACGGAGGTGGCCCTGCGGGCGGCGGCCGCCGTCGCCGCGACCGGACGCCAGGTGATGGTGGTCGCGCCGACGACCATCCTGGCGCGGCAGCATTTCGAGGGGTTTCGCAGGCGAATGGCCGCGATCGATGTCCAGGTCGGCCACCTGTCGGGAGCGACCGATGCAGGAGAGGCGGCGCGCATCAGGGCCGGGCTGGCGGACGGGTCGATAAGGATCGTCATAGGAACCCAGGCCCTCGCTTCGGAGGAGGTGGTCTTCTCTGATCTGGCGCTGGTCGTCATCGATGAAGAGCATCGCTTCGGCGCCCGTCTGAAATCCGACCTCGCGTCGAGGGCCCCGCATCTTCTGAGCCTGTCCGCCACCCCGATCCCGCGAACCCTGCAGGGGGCGCTGGTCGGCCTTCAGGACGTCAGCATCATCGCCAGCCCGCCCGCGCGTCGGCGGCCGGTCCGAACCTTCATCACGCCCTTCGATCCGGCGTCTGTTCGCCTGGCGCTGATGCGCGAGCACGGGCGCGGGGGCCAGAGCTTCTTCGTCGCCCCGCGCATCGAGGATCTCGGACCCCTGACCGAGCAGCTCGCCGAACTGGTCCCCGAGCTTCGGCTCGTGGTCGCCCACGGCAAGCTGAAGCCCTCCGAACTGGAGGAGGCGATGGCGCGCTTCGCCGACGGCGACGGCGATGTCCTGCTCGCCACCAGCCTCATCGAGAACGGCCTGGACATCCCGCGCGCCAACACCATGCTCACCTGGCGACCGGATCGCTTCGGCCTGGCCCAGCTTCACCAGCTGAGAGGACGGGTGGGGCGCGGGCGGCGACAAGGCTTCGCCTATCTGCTCTCGGATCCGGACGCGCCGCTGTCCGGGACCACCCTGGCCAGGCTCCAGACCCTCGAAGCGCTGGACCGGCTGGGCGCAGGCTTCGCGCTCAGCGCGCGCGATCTGGATCTGCGCGGCGCCGGAGACCTGATCGGGGAAGAGCAGGCGGGCCATATGCGTCTGATCGGCGCGGCGCTCTACCAGGACGTCATGGCGCGCGCCCTGCGCGCAGCGAAAGGCGAGAGAGCGCCGGAGCCGCCCCGGCTCAGCCTGGGCGCGACAGGCCATATTCCTTCCGAGTTCGTTCCGGATCCGACGGTGCGCATCAACCTCTACAACCGCCTCGCGCGCCTGACGGAAGCGGCGGATGTCGATGCTCTGCAGGACGAGATCGAGGACCGGTTCGGGCCATTGCCCGAAGCCGTCCTCACCCTCTTCGACGCCTGCCGGGTCTCGGCCCTGGCGGCGGCGGCGGGCGTGACCGAGGTGACGACCGGCCCCAGGGCGACGGCGTTCCGCTTCGCCGACGATCGCCGGGGTGCGCTCCAGGCCTGGGTGACAGGCGCTGCCGGGATGCGCTGGTCCACCGACCGGCTCATCGTGGACGTGGCGAACGATCGTCCCCACGATCCCGCCTTCCTTGAAGCGCTGTTGTGCGACCTGGCCGCCGCCTGAGGGCTTCGCTCCCGGGTCGAGCGTGTTCGTCGTCGCGGTCGGCCCCGTCTACAAAGGCCACGGGTCATGGAACTCAAAGAGCAGGGTTCGGTTGAAGAACTGGAGCGTCTGGAATGCCGCTCCAGGCTTCTGGGGAGAAGCGGAGGCCCGTCGCGGTTCCAGTCGCGGCGGGCCTTTGTGCGCGTGAAGTTCCGCTTGGGCCCCAACTTCCGTCAGCCGGCGTTGTTCTTGACGGGGCGCTTGCGTCTTGAGGTCCGGAAGCGGACACTGCCCCGTCGCCTGGGGCAAGGGCGAATGCGGCCGGACGCCATCGCCAGCGGAGGCCGGGCGTTTTGGCTGGCGCAGCGGTGGACGCGTGACCTACGTCTGTTTTATCGAAACCCGCACCTCCGCCGTGCCGCATATGGAGCGAATGGTCTCCCTCACCCTGAGCGAGGCGGTCCAGGAAGCGCGCGACCTCATGCGATTGCACGCCTCGGCGCGGGCCGGTCACATCTTCAAGGGCGACCATCACCTGGAGACGGTCATCGCGAAAGATCCGGAGGCGGTTTGAGCCGCGCCGCCGCTCTCCAGAAGGCCGCCATCTGGCGGTAAGCCGAGCGCCTGAACGCTTCGGGTTCATCTGAAGCGAGCGCCTCCAGGGCCTCGGCGAGACTCAGACAGTCCTCGGGGGTCTCCATGATGGGGAAATTCATAACCTCCGACAGGGTTCACACTGGACGGTAAGAACGCCGGAGGTCCTCGTCCGGTGTCTGACCGGGGCGGCCTGGTCGTTTTTCTGGTCGATCCCTCAACCTCTTTGATGCGGTCCGCGTCCGGAGCCTCTCCGGGGCGTGACGTCACGGCTCCGATCCGGGCGTCAGGAGGGGGCTTCGGGCGGCAACGTCCGGCGAGCGGCGGCGTTGATCCGGCTCAAAGCACAGGAGAGGCCCGTGAAAGAGCGGCAGGACGACAACCCCAAATCCCCCGAGGAGGTGCGCGAGCGCATCTGGGAGCTCGCGGACAAGATCGACATCTGCATGTTGACCACCTGGGACGGCGCCGACCAGCGCAGCCGGCCTCTGTCCGCGCGTGTCCGCAAGGACGAACACCGGATCTATTTCCTCGTCGATGAGGCCGGAGAAAAGAACAGCCAGATCGATCGCTTCCCGACGGTTTCGTGCGCCTGGGCGGACAACGCCAACTACAAATACGTCCTGATCTCGGGCCAGGCGGCGCTGAGCAATGATCGTGGCAAGATCAAAGAGCTCTTTACCAAGGCGGATGAAGCTTGGTGGGAAGACGCCGAGGATCCCACGATCCGGGTTCTCACCCTGACGCCTGAAAACGGCGAGCTGTGGGACAGTCCCGGCAAGGCCGTCGCCCTCGCCAAGATGGTGGCGGCCGCGGTCACCGGCGCGGCGCCCCAGATGGGCGACAACGCCAAGGTCGATCTCTGATCAAGGCGGTGAACGCCTGGGTGTCGAAAGGCCTCAGGCTTTCACCGGCGCCGGCCGGAGCGGTCTTACGGCGCCTGGGCCTCATCGGAAGTCGCGCGGCTTGAGCCTGAGCGTGTCGATGTGCAGATCGGGGATGTAGATGTCGCGGGCGCCCATTCCCGCCGGTGAGGGACCGGCGGGTGGCTTGCTCGCGGGTGGCGGGTTGGCGGGCGACGGGCCGGGCGCGAGAGAATCGGCGGAGGAGGCGTGGGTCGATGCGGACCGGGGCGGCAGGTCGCGCTGATCGGGCGAGCCGCCGTGAGCGAACTCGTCCCCGCGTCCCGTGGTCAGGCGGAAGTCCGTGTCCCGGCCGCTGATCGTGGTCAGTCGCGCCGAGAGATCGAACAGCTTGTAGACGACGATGTGAACCACCTCGCCCTCGCGCTGGATGCGGCCGTGCACGCCGAGCAGGGAGGCGCTGAGGATGACGCCCCGGTTCTCCTCATAGAGTTTGGGCCAGATGACCAGATTGGCTACCCCGGTCTCGTCCTCCAGGGTGATGAACATCACCCCCTTGGCCGAGCCGGGTTTCTGCCGGACGAGAACGAGGCCGGCGATGCGGGCATAGGCCAGGTCCCGCGCCTGCGCGGCCCAGGCGCAGCTTTCATAGCGCTCGACGGCGAGACCGGCGCGCAGAAAGGCGAGGGGATGGTCGCGCAGGGTCAGGCCCAGATGGCCATAGTCTTCGACCACCTCATGACCCTCGCTCAGGGGTTTGAGGCGGACCGGATCTTCACCGACCTCGGCGATGATCTCCTCTTCGCGCGCCGAGGCGGCGGCGAACAGGGGCAGGGGGGCGTCGCGCAAGGCCTTGATGGCCCAGAGCGCGTCCCGACGCGCCAGTCCCAGGGCAGGCCGAAAGCCGTCGGCCTCGGCGATCCGGACGAGGCTTGAAGCGGGCGCCCCGGTTCGCCGCCAGAGATCGTCGACCGAGACGAAGGGCCGGTCGGCCCGGGCGCCGACGAGCCGGGCGGCGTCGCCGTTGGCCAGGCCCCGGATCAGGCGCAGACCCAGCCGGACGGCCCAGGTGTCCGGCGCTCCAGTTGGCTCCAGGGTGCAGTCCCAGCGTGAGGCGTTGACGCAGGGCGGGCGGATCTCGACGCCGTGTTCGCGGGCGTCACGGACGATCTGGGCGGGCGCGTAGAAGCCCATGGGCTGGGCATTGAGCAGGGCGGCGCAGAAGACGTCCGGGTGCCAGCATTTCAGCCAGGACGAGGCATAGGCGATCAGGGCGAAGGAGGCGGCATGGCTTTCCGGGAAGCCGTAGGAGCCGAAGCCTTCGAGCTGACCGAAGGTCCGGACGGCGAAGTCCTCCGTATAGCCCCTGGCGACCATGCCGTTGACCAGCTTGTCCCGGAAATGGCTGACTCCGCCGGTGAATTTGAAGGTCGCCATGGCCCGGCGAAGCTGATCGGCCTCGGACGGGGTGAAGCCGGCGCAGTCGATGGCGACGCGCATGGCCTGTTCCTGGAACAGGGGCACGCCCAGGGTCTTGCCCAGCACCGCCTCCAGCTCGGGCCTGGGATAGTCGATCGGCTCGCGGCCCTCGCGGCGGCGCAGATAGGGATGGACCATATCGCCCTGGATCGGGCCCGGGCGAACGATGGCGACCTGGATGACCAAGTCGTAGAAGGTGCGCGGCTTGATCCGGGGCAACATGGCCATCTGGGCCCGGCTTTCGATCTGGAAGACCCCCAGGGTGTCGGCGCGGCGGATCATGGCGTAGGTGCGCGGGTCCTCGGCCGGTATGGTCGCCAGGTCGAGGTCGATGGCCTTGTGGACCTTCAGCAGGTCCAGGCCCCGCTTCATACAGCTCATCATGCCCAGGGCCAGGCAGTCGACCTTCATGAACTTCAGGGCGTCGATGTCGTCCTTGTCCCATTCGATGACCTGACGGTCCTTCATCGCCGCCGGCTCGATCGGAACGAGTTCGTCGAGCCGATCGCGGGTCAGGACGAAGCCGCCGGGGTGTTGGGAGAGGTGACGCGGAGCGCCGTGGAGCTGGCGGGCCAGGTCCAGCGTCAGGCGAAGGCGACGGTCCTCCAGGTTCAGGTTGAGCGCCTGGGCGTGTCTGGCCTCGACCCCGTCCTCGGACCAGGACCAGACCTGGGAGGAGAGGGCCTTGGTCAGGTCTTCGGGCAGCCCCAGCGCCTTGCCGACATCGCGGATGGCCCCCTTGGCGCGGTAGCGGATGACGGTCGAACACAGGGCTGAGTGGTCGCGGCCATAGGTGTCAAACACCCACTGCATCACGATCTCGCGGCGCTCGTGCTCGAAATCCACGTCGATATCGGGGGGCTCGCGCCGCTCCTCGGAGACGAACCGTTCGAACAGCAGGTCGTTGCGGGCCGGATCGATGGCGGTGATGCCCAGGACGAAGCAGACGGCGGAGTTGGCCGCCGAGCCGCGGCCCTGGCAGAGGATGTCGCGGCTTCGGGCGAAGCGGACGATGGAGTTCACCGTCAGGAAATAGGGGGCGTAGGCGAGCCGCTCGATCAGCTCGAGTTCATGCCTGAGGGCGGCGCTCACCTTGCCGGGCACGCCTTCGGGATAGCGATGCGCGGCCCCGTCCCAGGTCAGTTGCGCCAGGGTCTGCTGCGGCGTCATGCCCGGGGTCGAGACCTCATCGGGGTACTGATATCGGAGCGCGTCCAGCGAGAAGCGGCATCGGTCGGCGATCTCCAGCGTCCGGGCCAGAGCCTCCGGATAGTCCCTGAACAGCCGATGCATTTCCGCGGCGGGCTTCAGATAGCGGTCGGCGTGCCGCTCGCGCCGGAAACCGAGTTCGTCGATGGTGCAGCCATGGCGGATACAGGTGACGACATCCTGCAACAGCCTGCGATCGGGGTGATGAAACAGGACGTCGTTGGTCGCGACCGTGGGAACCCCGGCCCTCGCGGCCAGGCGGGACAGCCGGTGCAGACGCAGCGCGTCGCCCGGCCGGCGGCGCAGGGTCAGGGCCAGATAGGCGCGTCCCGGGAACAGAGCGCCGAGGGTTTCCAGGTCCCCCGCGCAACGCGCGTCCGCCTCATCCGGGACGAGGACGGCGAGCAACCCCTCGGCATGGTCCGCGACATCCGCCCATCCCAGGACGCACCGGCCCTTGCCGCCGCGCCGCTTGCCCAGCGACAGCAACCGGCACAGCCGGGCATAGGCGGGACGGTCCGTGGGATAGACGAGCAGGCTCGTCCCCTCGGCGAGATCCAGGCGGCAGCCGACGATCAGGCGCACGCCGGTGATCCTGGACGCCTCCCAGGCGCGCACGATCCCGGCGACGGAATTGCGGTCGACGACCGCCATCGCCTCAACTCCGCAGGCGGCGGCCTGGCTGAACAGCTCCTCGCAGCTGGACGCGCCCCGCAGAAAGGAAAAATGCGAGGTCGTCTGAAGTTCGACATAGCGCGGGGTCTCATGCACTCTGTTCCTGTAATGTTCTCTTTCGCCTCGCGCCAGTGTCCGGCGTCGGGCTTAGGAACCGCATCGGCTTCGGGGACTTCTGAAGACCGAATGGAGACCGTCTTGTTGCGTATTCTCATCGTCGGACGCGCGTCCGACATCGCGGCCTTGGTGAGCCCCGCCGATCGGGATGCGCGTTACCGTGGGCGCCCATGAGCCCCGCCGTCGCCTTCGTCGGCGCGGGTCCTTCCACGGTCTACGCCCTGGCGGCGTTGCTGGAGGACGCCGATACGCCTCTCAGACTTGAGATTTTCGAGGCGCAGGGCCGCGCCGGCCCCGGCGCGCCCTATTCGCCGGAGCGGAACACGCCGGCCATGCTGTCCAATATCGCCAGTGTCGAGATCCCGCGGGTGACCGAGACCCTGATCGCCTGGCTCGAACGTCAACCGGTCGACCGGTTGGCCGGGATGGGCCTCGCGCCGCAAGATCTGGACGACCGCCGCTTCTATCCGCGGTTGGTTCTGGGCCACTACTATGCCGATCAGTTCGACGCACTGGTCGAGCGCGCCCGGAGCCGCGGCTGGCCGGTCATGGTGCGGACCGGAGCGCAGGTCACCGATGTCCGCATCGTCGATGGCGGGGTGCAGATTTCCAGCCAGGGACCGGGCACGCAGACGGCCAGCGCACGCTTCGACCACGTCGTTCTGGCGACGGGGCATCAATGGCCGTCGCAGTGGCGGGCTCGGCCCGGCTATCTGCCCAGCCCCTGGCCGGTCTCCACCCTGGACGCCGTTCCCGCGACCCGGGTGGGGGTGCGGGGATCGTCCCTGACCGCCATGGATGTCGCGGTCGCCCTGGCCCTGCGATACGGCGAATTCGTCGGCGAGGAGAGGGCGCTGGAATACCGGCCACGCAGCGGCGGCGAGGGGCTGCATCTGACCCTGATGTCGCGCAAGGGACTGCTGCCGGAGGCGGACTTCTATTTTCCGCTGCCGCATGCGCCCTTGAAGGTCTGTACAGCCGAGGCGATCGACGCCCTGATCGCGCGCGAGGAGGGCGATCTGCTCGACGCCGCCTTCGCCCTGGCCCGACGCGAGCTCGTCCTGGCCGACCCTGACTACGTCGAGGAGATGGGACTGGCCGAGGCGACGCCGGAGGACTTCAGCAAGGCCTATTTCGCGCCGAGGATGATGCAGGATCCGTTTGTCTGGGCCCGCGCCAACCTCGAGGAGGCGCGCCGTAACCATCTGAGCCGGACCACGGTGCCTTGGCGGGACGCCATCCTGCGGCTGCATGAGGTCTTCGGGCGCATCGTCCCGCATCTGCCGCCGGACCAGCGCGGCCGGTTCGAGCGCCATCTGAAACCGGTCTTCGTCGACAACTACGGCGCCGTGCCCCACGAAGCCATCGCGCGTCTTCTGGCGCTTCACGACGCAGGCGTTCTGGAGGTGCTGGCGCTGGGGGAAGATTATGAGCTGTCGCTCGACCGTCCCGGCGGCGGCGCGCGCCTGTCGATCGCCGGGCGTCAACTGGAGTTTCCGGTGCTGATCGAGGCGCGCGGCCAGCAGGCGCTCGGCGCCCTGCAGTTCCCCTTCCTGTCGCTGCTGGAACAGGGGGTGGTGCGCGACGGCGCCGATGGCCCGGGCGTGGCCGTCGACGACGCCTTTCAGGTGACCGCGCCGGGCCTTGCGGCGGGGCGTCTGTTCTGCATCAGCCTGCCGTTCCTGATGTCGCGCCGGCCGTTCGCCCAGGGCCTGACCAGCGCCTGGGAAATGGGCCGCACCGTCGCGGCGGCGCTGGTGTCCGCGCTTCGGGACGATAGGATGATCCGCTCTATCCCCCGAAAGGCCCTGACCGCATGACGCCCAGACTGTTCGCGATCTATATCGGCGGTGAGCATCCGGGCGCGAATATCGAGGTCCACGACATCCGTTTCGTCGTGGCGGCCGCGCTGGAAGCCACCTATCCGGCCTTGAGAGCGCAATGGTGGGGACGGCCGGGCAGCCTGCACATCGACGGCTGGGCGGAGATCGACCGCGCCGACGGCTATCGTGTTTCGCTTCGGCCGGAGCCGGCGGAGGGGCCGCTCAAACTCTTCTATGTCAATCTCGGCGGCTATGACGCGACCGACTTCGTCGAACGTCACCGCAATGTCTTCGTCGTGGCGGAAACCGTCGCCCAGGCCAAGGCCAGGGCGGTCAAGCGGGCGCGGGATTGGATGGAGCCGCACCGGGACGACCTCTATGAGGCTGAACAGGCCTTTGGTCTGGAGGCCTCGGTGGAGGCGGCGAAGCTCCATATCCATCTGACGCCGGATCCTTCAGCTGGGGACCCTGCGTTCACGACGGCCTATACGCCCATCCGGTCGGCGGCGAAGTCGGACCTCTGAACCCCGTGCCGCGGGCTCAACGCAGACTGCGAAAGGTCACCGCGTATCGCCGGGTCTCGCCCGGTGGAATACTGTGCTCCCAGTCTTCCCGGACCGGCCCGCCCAGACGATAGACGGAACGGGGTTCGAGGCGCACCGTCCTGCGCTCCCAGCCGGACGTCATCGGTCGCCTGAGCCTCAGGGGCGCCGCCGATCCGAGGGAGACGCCCACGATCTGGTCGTAGTGGGGACGATCGCGATGCCATCCGATGCCGGCGCCGGGCGGATAGTCGATGATCAGCGCCCGGGACAGGGCGTCGGGCGTGAGGCCCGCGAACCCGGCTGCCGCGTCGCGCAAAGGGATAAGCCACGGTGGAAGCCCGTCAGGGTGTGACAGACCCTCGGACCCGTCACTGACGCGGGAGCCGAAGGCGACGATCCTGCGGTTGGCCTTGAAACCGCGGAAGTCGAACGGCTCGAAATCGAGCGAGGCGAAGCGGTCGATCAGGTCCCCCTCCATGTCGGGCGAGATCAACCGGGGTCTGTAGTCGAAGCCCTCCGGAGCGGCCGGAGCGAGCCCCGGAAACAACGGCAGGTCAGCCGGCGCGGTCATCCGAAAATCCCGTGAACAAACCAGGTGAGGTCCCCGGTGGCCGGTCGCTCGCCGTCGCCCCGCCGAAACACCCAGAAGCGTTCGCCGGTCTCGTCCTCGAGCTGGAAATAGTCGCGCACGGCGTCCAGTTCTCCGTCACGCCGCCACCATTCGCCGAAAATGCGCTCGGGTCCGTCGGCGCATCTGACCCGACGCCGGCGGCCGCGCCAGGTGAAGGCCACTGGCGGCTGATCGGGCAGCAGCGCGACCGCTGCGATGGGCTCGGGGCGGGGCAGGAGGCGACCGGGTCTCGGCCAGCGGATCGGCCAGGTCTCTGCAACGGGAGCGGCGGTGGCCGCGATGCGGCGCACGCCGCGCTCAGGCACATCGCTCTGGGCCGGAGCGAGGCGGTAGAGCCGTCCGGCGCCGATCCGGTTGGCCAGGATATCGACGAGGTCGCCGACGTCGTACGGGGGGGGCGCCGTCAGGTCGCCGCCCGCGCTTTTCCAGCCCAGGGGCTCCACCTCGGGCGCGGCCAGAACCATGGCCTCGACGCCCAGGCCCGGATCGAGGGTCTCCAGCTTGTCGCAAAGCAATCGTGACAGACGGCGGATGTCGCGCACCGGCCGGGCCTGGCGCGTGCGGATCACCTCAATGCGGCGATCCACCCGGTGAAACCGCAGGTCCAGGGTTCGCGCGCCCACACCGTCCGTCTCCAGCGCCGCGCACAGGGCCTCGACCAGTTTGACCGTATAGCGGGCCAGGGTCTCCGGCGCGCCGATGGGCTCGGCGAAGACCCGACGGACCTGAACCAGTTCGGGCGCCTCGACCGGTTCGATCGGCTCGGCGCCGCGGCCGGCGGCCTGATCGAGGCGACGCAACAGCGCGGGACCGAACCGCAGTGTCAGGGCGGCGCGCGGCAAGGCTTCGATCTCGCCGATGGTGTCGATACCCAACCGGGCCAGGGCGGCGCCGATATCATCGGTGATCCGCAGCGCCCGGGGCGGCAAGGCCGCATAGGCCCGTCCGCCATGACCGCATGGAAGAACCAGCGTCGGGCGGGCCGCATGGCGGGCGAGCGCGTGGGCGGCGCCCCAGGTGTCGGCCATGGCGGCGCATGCCGTCAGGCCGACGGCGGCGCAGTGGGAGACGAGATCGTCGACCAGTCCCTGGTCGCCGCCGTGACGATGGGCGGCGCCGGACACGTCAAGCACCAGACCGTCAGGCGGATCGGCCGCGACGACGGGCGAATAGCGACGCAGGGCCCAGAGCGCGAGCCGTTCCAGGTCGGCGAGGTCCCGTCCGGGGTCGGCGTCGTGCACGATCAGACCGGCGATCAGGGCGCGCGCCTGTGTCGCCGCCATACCGGCGTAGACGCGTTGGCGCATGGCCGCGACATTGGCGGCCACGACACTGCGTCGTCGCCCGACACGGCCGATCACCACAAACGGCCGGTCAGGCGGCGGCGCGTCGTCGCCCAGTCGACGGCGCGCGCGATCGATCGGCCAGTTCGGCAGGTAGAGCGAGACGACCCTGGTCATCACAGGCGTCCAGTTCGAAATCGGCGCTGTCGCCGCCCTTGCATCGGATCAGCTCCACCGCCCACCGGGCGCGGCCGACGCCGGCCACGGGCAGGGCGGCGGACGGGAGCGGAGTGATCCGCCAGCGGGTCAGGGCCGTGGTGGGTTGTCCGAAGTCCGCGACCTCGGCCGGCCTGCGCCAGCGGCGGACGACCAGACCCGTGACCCCGGCGCTCTCGGCCGCCAGCTGCAGGCGCCGCGACGCCGTCATGGACAGGCGAGACACCTCGCCCACCACACAGCCCAGGCCCCGGTGGCGCAGGCCTTCTTCCATACAGGCCAGAACCGAGGCCTCGTCCTCGGCCTCGACGTAGATGACGCGGTTGGAGGACAGGCCGGCCTGCTCGAGCGCGGGGGCGAACAAATCGCTTCGCGTCACGCACCAGAGCACCTGACCGTGGGTGCGCGCGGCGATGCCTGCGGCGAACAGGGCGGGGGCGCATCCGTGCAGGGCGCCGTCGCCTCCGCCGGCGAACTCATGCAGGGCGCCCAGGGCGAGACCTCCGCCAGGCAGCCGACGGTCCACGCTCTCGATACCGAACGGCAGATGGGACCGGTCCCCACGCGCTCCGGCTTCCAGCCGCGCAATCTCCTCGCGCAACGCAGCCAGGATGCGAGGGGAGGTTTGCGGCATAAGATCGGGAACGGTAAGTCAGGGATCATGTTCCCTTTTTGTTCTGTTTGGCGAGGGAAAATGTCAAGGCGCCACAGGTCTTGCCTTGGGGACAGGTCTGGGGACGACCGGGGCGAGGCCGACCAGGCGAGCGGCGTGGGGGGCCTGCGTTCGCCACCGGGCACAGGAACGCAAACCGCCCGGAGATCTTCTTTGAAGAGCCGCGGTGTCGCTGCGGCGCAAGGAACAGGAGGCTTTCATGACAGACGTCACACAGGATCCCGCCGCCGGCAAGGACATGCCCCAGGACGGCGACGCCGGCACGAAGCGCCCTGATCAGGGCGGCACGAACCAGCCGGCCCAGGAGCCGGGCGAGGCCGCGACCGGCGGCGAGGGCTCAGCCGGCGCCGGCGGGCCGAACGGCTTCGGCACCGGGACCTGATCTTCAGGTCAGATGCAAAAGCAGCCGGTCCCTCGCGGGGCCGGCCGTTTCGCTGTCGGGAGAGTTTCAGATCAGTCGCGGAGCGACGCGGGGACCTGGCCGCCGTTCTCGGCGAGCTTGGCCCAGACGGCCCTGGACAGGGCGATGTTCTGCTCGGCCGAGCCGTGCGCCCCGGCGTGGACGTTCAGCTCTTCGGCCAGTTCCTTGCGCGCCTCGAGGCTGGAATCGAGGTCCAGCAGTTTGAGCAGGTCGACGATAGAGGTGCGCCAGTTGCCGCCACCGTCCTTTTGCGCGGCCAGATCCTCCAGCACGGCCTCGACGTCGACCGGCGCGGCGGGCGCTGGTGTCGGGGCGGGCTGGGGCGCGGTTCCCGCGCTGGGCGGGATGGGCGACGTCTGGGGCGCCGTAGGCGCGGCCTTGGGCTTGTGGCCGGTGATCTTGTCCCAGATTTTCGAAAAGAGGCTCATGGCGTTGTCCTGTGGGGGCTTTTTCGAAGAAGCGGAGACGGGGCGAGCCCCGCCTCCGATGCTCGGGTAACGCGCGATCAGATCGGCAGGATCGCGGTGCCGAACGCCTTTTTCAGGTCGTGAGCGGCGAAGGTTTGTGCGGCCGCTGCATCAGGCACCACCAGACCCATGCCGAAGAACTCGTGGGTCGAGCCGCTGAAGGTCTTGGCCCGGACGTCGACGCCGGCCGCCTCCAGCTTCTCGGCGAGGGTCTCGCCCTCGGTGCGTAAGGGATCGATCTCGGCGGTGATGACGGTGGAGGAGGGCAGGCCGCGCAGGTCGGCGGCGCCGACCACATTGATGTGCGGGTCGGCGGTTTCGCTCTGGTCGTTGAAGGTGTGCTTCACGAACCATTCCATCATCGGCTTGTTGAGCGGCTTGGCGGCGGCGTTCTCGACATAGCTTTCGGTCGTCATGTCATTGCCGACCAGCGGATAGACCAGCACCTGATGCGCCGGGGCCTGCAAACCCTGATCGCGGGCGGCGATGGAGACGTTGATGGCCAGGTTGCCGCCGGCGCTTTCGCCCATCACCGCGACCTTGCGCGGATCGCCGCCGATGGTCTGGGCGTTGGCCAGAGCCCATTTGTACGCCGCGATGGCGTCATCGTGAGCGGCGGGGAACTTGTTCTCGGGCGCCTGGCGGTAATGGACCGACAGGACGACGACGTCGGCGAAGCGGCTGATCCCGCGCGGGCCGCCGTCGTAGACGTCAAGGTCCGCGATGACGAAGCCGCCGCCGTGGAAATAGACGACCAGGGGCTTGAGATCGTCGCTGTCGAGGTTGGGGCTGTAGATCCGGGCCTGCAAAGGACCCGCGGCGCCGTCGATGGTGATGTCGCGGGTCTGGATGCCCAGCGTCGGGTCCTCGTCCTTGATGGTCTCGCGCAGGATTGTCTTCACCGCGTCGGTCGGGGTCGGCTGCAGGCGCGCCTCCTGCGGCGACAGCGTCTCGATCGGCTTGCCGCCCAGACCGGCCAGGGTGTCGAGCACCTTGCCCATCATCATGTCGGGCTTGGCGGGGGTGTCGCGCCGCGCGTCTTCGTCGCGGCCCAGAATCTTGTCGAGGATGGACATTCGAACTTCTCGTCTTGGGTGGGGGATCAAAACCTAAGCCCTTCAGAGTCGGAACGTTCCTGCGTCCGAAAGCGGACGGAACCCCTCCTCCTGCGAGGCGGTTGAAGCGGACCAGACCGGAGTGATCCCATGGCCGCCTCCAACCCCACGCCCCGCTATCCGACCCCGCCGTTCCCGGACCAGAAGCAGCCCTGGCCGGGTCTGGCCTCGAAGATGGAGCCGCGTCCGGACCATGGCGAGACCAGCTACAGGGGCTCCGGGAAGCTGACCGGCAAGCGGGCCCTGATCACGGGCGGCGACAGTGGCATCGGCCGGGCGGCCGCCATCGCCTTCGCGCGCGAGGGCGCGGATGTCGTGATCAACCACCTGCCCGAGGAGGAGCCTGACGCGCGCGAGGTCATCGAACTGATCATCGCAGAGGGTCGCAAGGGCGTGTCCATTCCCGGCGACCTGCGCGACGAGGCCTTCTGCCGCCGACTGGTTTCGGAAGCCGCAGAGGCGCTCGGCGGGCTCGATGTCCTGGTCAACAACGCCGCGCGCCAGCAGACGCGGCCTTCGATCGCGGACATCAGCGCTGAGGATTTCGACGCGACCTTCAAGACCAATGTCTATGCGCCCTTTTGGCTGTCCAAGGCGGCGCTGGAAATCATGGGGGAGGGGGCGGTGATCGTGAACACCGCGTCCGAACAGGCCGGCGATCCGTCCGAAGACATCATGGACTACGCCATGACCCGGGCGGCGGTGCTCAACTTCACCAAAGGGCTGGCGACCCAGCTCGCTTCGCGCGGGATCCGGGTGAACGCCGTGGCGCCCGGTCCCTTCTGGACGCCGCTGCAGGTCAGCGGAGGAGCCACGCCCGAGAAGCTGAGGAATTTCGGCGCGTCGAGCCCTTTCGGACGGCCCGGCCAGCCCGCCGAGATCGCCGGGCTCTATGTCGCCGCCGCCGATCCGGCGCTCAGCTATTCGACCGGCCAGATCTTCGCGGCGACCGGCGGCAATCGCCAACCGGCCTGAAGACGGCCGCAGACGCGGCTCAGGCTGGGCGGCAGGGGTAGCGGTCAGCGAACCAGGCGCGGACGCCGTCGTTCAGCGACATCTGCCGGCGTCGGCTGGCGGGGATGCTGTTGAGGAAGCCCAGAAACTGGCGCGGCTCGAGCGAGATGCGATCGGTCGGGCAGGCGAGGGGTGGTCGGCCCGCGGCCCGGGCCTGCCGGATTTCTCCCATGACCGTCTGGATGCTCCTCTCTGCCTCGCCCTTGAGCCTGTAGGCGTCGGGGCGAAGCATGGAGGTGGCGTTGAGCGGGACCCGATTGGCGCGCTGGACGAAGTCGTCGAGATTCCCGGTCTCCTGCGCCATGGCCGAGCCAGCCAGAACCGTCAGCGCCAGCCCTACGGCCAGAAATCCCGCGCGCATGCCCGTTTCCCTCGCTTGTTTATACCAACGCTAACCTCGAACGGACCGACGGACCACAGAAAATCGCCTGTGTCCGGACCCGCACTGAACCCTCGCGCGGCGACGTCGTTGTGAAGTCCCGCAACCCCGCACAGCGCTTTGAGGAAGAGACCGATGGCTGGACGACTGAATGGAAAACGCGTGGCGGTTCTGGCCACCGACGGCTTTGAACAGGTGGAGCTCACCCAGCCGGTCGAGGCCCTGAGGGGGGAAGGGGCGACCGTTGAGATCGTCTCGCCCAAGGCCGGAGAAATCCAGGGCTTCAACCACCATGACAAGGGCGACAAGACCCCGGTCGACCAGACCCTGGAAGAGGCGTTCGCCGGCAACTATGACGCCCTGGTCCTGCCGGGTGGAGTGATCAACCCCGACGCCCTGCGGCTGGAGCCGATGGCCATCGCCTTCATCGCCGACATCCACGCAGCCGGAAAGCCGATCGGCGCCATCTGTCACGGCCCGTGGACCCTGATCAACGCCGAGGCGCTGGACGGCCGGCGCGTAACCTCCTGGCCCTCGCTGGAAGCCGATCTGCGCAACGCGGGCGCCCAATGGGTCGATGAAGAGGTGGTGGTGGATCAGGGTCTGGTCACCTCGCGCAAGCCGGACGATCTGCCCGCCTTCTGTGCGAAGCTGATCGAGGAGTTCGCCGAGGGCCCGCACACGGGCGCGGCTTGACGGGCAAGGGTTCGGTCATGACGCTGATGACCGGAACGGCCTGGAGACGGGCCTGGAGACGGGGGGCATGAGCACCCTCGTCGCCAATGCGGTCGGTTCGGCGGCGGCGATCTGTTCGATCACCAGCTTCGCTCCGCAGATGATCAAGATCTGGAAAGAGAAGGACGCCGACTCAGTCAGCCTGAAGACCTATTCACTGACCGTCGCCTGCTTTGTGCTTTGGATCGCGTACGGCCTGCTCACCAGCGCCTGGCCGATCGTCGTCTCCAACGCCTGCGCCTTCCTCATGGCTTTGGGCGTGCTGATCATGAAATGGCGCTTTTCCATCGCCGCCGCGAAACCCTGACCATATGGACCGCGACCGCAAGCGACAGATTCTCGCCGCCGAAAACCGCGAGCGCCTGGCCCGGTCGCTGGCGGCCCATGGCGTCTATGTCATGGGGGGGCTCGGGTCTCATGGCGTCAGCCCCGGCGGCGTCGCCGATGAGGAAGCAGGCGTCGGCGCCGAACCTTCAAACGGACGTTGGAACCTTCAGGAGGAGAAACCATGACAAACCATCCCAAACGCGACGCCGATCCCTCGACGCCGCATGCCGTCCGGGCGCCGCGTGAAGCCGGGACGCCGGATCAGCTCAAGGATCATGCGGCCGAGGCGGAGAACCGGCAGGAGGCCCTGATCGACGAAGCGGTGGAGGAGACCTTCCCCGCCAGCGATCCGGTTTCGGCCAAGCGGATCACCTGATCCGGAGGCCGGCATGCCAAGGCTCAAGGTCTTCACCTGGTCCGACGGCCTTCACGCCTTCACGGTAGCCGCGACATCACGCGTCAAGGCGCTCCAGGCCTGGGGCAGCGAACAGGATCTGTTCCAGACCGGTCTGGCGCGCCAGATCACTGACGGTCCGGATCATGATGCGGCCTTGAAGATCCCGAACCAGGTCGTCGTCCGTGGCGAGACGATCGACGTCGGCAAGGTCGCCCGGCCGCGTAAGCCGCGGCGGGAGGCCGGCGATGAGGCGCGGCGGCGGGCCATCTCGCGGCTGAAGACGCGGATCGGGGCGCTCGACGTGGAGTTCGAGGCCAGGATTGCGCAGATCGAAAGCCGCATCGCCGCCCTGAACGCAGAGCGCCAGGCTCTCGAACAGGACCGCTCGAAACGGCGCGCTGCGCTTCAATCGAAGCTGGAAGCCGCTCGAAAGGCCTCCTGAGCCGCCTTCTGTCCTTCAGACTTGTGTCCGCGCCCGGATTGATGGAACCGTCTCCTGAGGTAAAATCACGCGTTTTGCGCCTTGCCGAAGAGACCTGCCCTGCGACGCCGCCCCAGACCGAGAGTTTTCCGCCGGACCCCCTGGCTGTGGGTCTGGCTATTGATCGGCGCGCTCGCCCTGGCTGGAGGGTTTGCCGGGTTGGCAGGCGGATTCAGGTGACCCGAAACGGGCGCGATCGGCCGCCGCTTCTTGAGCGCGCATTTGCCCTGGCGGACAGCGGGCGGGTCCAGTCCACCAAGACGTTGAGGCGGGCCCTGGTGGAAGAGGGCTACGGCCACGGCGAAGTGGCGTCGGCGCTGACCGGTCTGGGCATCCGCCGTGAGCTGAAGGCGCGGATACTTGCCGCCAACCCCGATGGACCGGACTGACGGGGCCATGGGTTTCGCCCTCGGGGGAGCGGTTTTGGGACGCGGCGCCCCGCCATGGGACATGCCATGGGACATAAGGTCCGGGCGGGAACGCGCGCGTCGGTGGGGGGTTCTGCAGGTCCACGGAGACTGCGATGGCCCGGTACTACTTCCACACTCTCGATGGCGACTGTATTCGCGATGACCTTGGAGAGGAGCTGCCCGATGATGAGGCGGCGCGCAAAGAGGCGCTGGTCGTCTTCGGCGAGCTGCTTCAGCATCATGGCCCGCAGTTCTGGGTCTCTCGTCGGTTCAGTATCATCGCCACCAACGAACGCCGGGAAATCGTGGTCACTTTGACGGCAAAGGCCTCGGACGATCTGCCGGATGACCCTCGCGCGCAGGCGCTCATCAACTAGGATGAGGTGTTGGACCGGGCCTGGAACGCCCACCATCGAGTGTGAGGATCGGCACGCCGTCTGCGAACACCTCGATCCTGATCGCTTCGGGCCATAGTCCGAACACCGCCTCCGCCCGCGCCAGAATATCCTCGGCCGGCGTCAGTTGGAGCGATAGCTCTGCGGGCGGTCGGCCGGTTCGGTGGATCAGGACATGGAAGGCGCGCATGGATACGAGGAGAGGGTCACGCAGGCGGGGGCGAACCGTAGCGCTCGGGCGGCGTTGCGGGATTCACATGGGTTAAGCTGGGCGCCGGTTTCGGTCCGCGGCCGGCCTGAGGAGACGATCTGATGTCCAACGCCTTGATCGAGAAGCTGGCGCGCCGCGACGTCCTGGACGCCAACGAGGAAGCAGCGCTGAGGCGGGTCCTGGGGCCCGCCCTTCGCGTGCCGGCAGGGCGTGATATCGTCAGCGAACACGTCCGGGTCGATCAGAGCACCCTGATCCTGAGCGGCTTCACCGCCCGCTATACGACACTCGCGAATGGGCGGCGGCAGATCACCGAGATCAATGTGGCAGGCGACTTCGTCGACCTGCACAGCCTGCTGATGAAGCAGATGGACCACGGCATCGTCGCCCTGACCGACTGCACCATCGTCCACGCCAGTCATGCCGACCTGCGAAAGCTCATCGACGATCACGGCCATCTGGCCCGGCTGCTGTGGCTCGACACGGTGATCGACGCGGCCATCCACCGTCAGTGGCTGGTGGCGATGGGACGGCGCAGCGCCTTGGCGCACCTCTGCCATCTGATCTGCGAACTCTATCTGCGCCTGGAGGTCGTCGGCCAGGCCGAGAGCCGGGCCTTTGATCTGCCGCTCAGCCAGGCCGTGCTGGGCGACGCCCTGGGTCTCTCGACGGTCCACGTCAACCGGCTCGTTTCGGAGCTGCGGACCGAGGGTATCATCACCTGGGTCGCGGGGCGCGTGACCATCCTCGATTGGGAGCGCCTCGCCGGGATCGCGGAGTTCGACCCGACCTATTTGCGGCTGCACAGGGAACCGACCTGAGGCTGAAAAGGCCGTGTCGGATTCACCTATGTTAATGCGCAAGGGGCGGGTCAATCGCAGGACCGGCCCTGATGACCGACGCGCCTGATTCTCAAGATCCCAAGCCTGGCTCCGCGCCGCTTCGGACCGCCGTGCAGGGGCGGTGGCGGGAGGGCGACGCCGGAGAGGCGACCGTCGAAGCCGGCGTCTTCATCGAGACGACAGTGTCGGGCCGGCTCGCGCGCGTCGTGGGCGCCGGAGAGTGGATCCTGGATGAAGGGTTCTGGCTGACGGACGGGCAGTATCGCGAGACGCGGTCCGATCCCGAGGCGCGCGCCGCCGCGTCCGCCCGGCAAACCCAGGTGCTGAAGGCCCGGGTGGATTGTCTGATGTCGCACAGCGGCGGGGCCCGGCTGGCCGACCTCCTGTCGACGCTCCACGGCTGCCTGGGGCGGGATCGCCTGACCGTGACACAGCAGGCCCTGGCGGACCTGCTCGGCCGGCGCCGCGCCACGATCAACGAAGGTCTTCAGGCCTTGCAGGATCGAAAGATCATCCGGATCGGCCGGGGGCGCATCGAGGTCTGTGACGGCGCCGGTCTCGCCGGGGCCGCTTGCGGCTGCGAAAGCCGTTGGCTTCGAGGGCGCAGCGTCGCTTGAGGAAGGACGGGGCCCCCAGGCTCCGGGCGTTAACAGCTTGCGCGCCGGGGCGCGGCCTTCAGGAAGAGGAACCGGGGGCCGTTTCGAGACATCGGCCTCTATTGCGCTCTGGGCCGGACCGCAGTTCGGGATCGCGCTGAAATCCGGCGCTTATGAGGGGACCGTCGCGGGCCTTCCATCACCCCTCTCAGGGAAAGACCTTCTCCACGGTCAGGGCGCCGGCGGGCGACGGCCTGAGGAGGTCCGCTTCCGGACGTGAGGCCTGCAGCCAGTCTCTTGCCTGATCGTGGGCGAGGAGGACGATCTGACGGTCGTGATAGGGCTGGATGTCGATCCCGGGCTCGGTCGTCAACATGGCGAAGGCGCCCTCCCGGACCAGGCCCGCAATCCAGAAACTCGGCTGGCCGGCGAGGGCGAACCGCCATTTCGTTTTGCGCTTCTGGCCCGGCTCCGGCGCCGTGAACTCGAAAAAGGCCGTCCGCGGGAATGGCGCAGCGCGTGGCGCCGGCGAAACTTCGCCCGTCCGAGCGGAGGTTGAAGACCGGCCGTCCGCCCGGACCTTTCCAGGCCCAGGGGGTCATATGGACCTCCGGCCCGGCGGAGCCTGTCGTGACGACCGGCGCCCGGTCGCCGATCCGGATGCTCGCCATCGGTCCGAAATTGGGCATGCCGCCGGGAAAGACCAGACGACTCCCCGTTCGATTGAAGGCTTCGATGATGTCGTCGAAGGGCAGGATCAGCTGATATTCGTTGCACATCCGGTCTGACCCGCAGGGTTCGGTCATCATTAGGCGCCGGTGTCTTGACGGCGTCAATGCGCCGGGCGTCGCCGACGCCGCCGGCTCAGGTGGCGCGCCGGCGAGGTCGCGGCGCCGGCAAGTCCGTGAAATCGAAGACGTATAGCCGTGTTGCCGTAAGTCGATATCGGAGTTCGCAAGACTTGAACGCACGTGAGTGTTGAGCTTGAATCCGCAAGTCCAGTCAAGTCAAAGGCAAGTCTCGATAAGTCTTAATAATAAAGATCAGAAGTCCTGTTGACAACTGGTCTGATGATTTGCTTGCAATGAGTCGTAACGCGCTGAAATGCGCTGAATGACAGGACAGCAGATATGCAACGGATACCGCGGCGCCGCCTGTTCGGCGCGATGATGACGTGCGGCCTGATGGCGGCCGGACCCGTGCTCGCCGGCGGGTCGGGCATGCCTTGGGAAGGACCGCTGCAGCAGATCGTGGAGTCCATCACCGGGCCGGTCGTCCAGGCGGCGGCCGTCGTCGCCGTCGTGGTCTTCGGGGCCGGGATCGCCATGAGCGAGAACGGATCGTCGATGCGCCGGGGCCTGGGCATCATGTTCGGCCTGTGCATCGCCTTCGCCGCCTCAACCTTCTTCCTGGACTTCTTCGGCTTCGCCGGCGGGGCGGAGATCGGCTGATGGCCCAGGGACGCTCCACCGATGCCGGGCCGCCCGACGGATGGGATCTCCCGGTGGCGCAGGCCCTGGCCGAGCCGGTGCTGATGGCCGGGATGCCGCGAGACTATGCGATCGCCATGGGCACCATCGCCCTGATGCTGGGCCTCGCGCTCCGGATCTGGTGGCTGGGCCTGCTGTGGTGGGCGGTCGCCCATGCCGCGGGTCTCTGGGCCGCGCGTTCGGACCGGCGCTTCTTCGATGTCCTGCGCCGGCACCTGCGCCTGCCCGGTCATCTGGACGGATAGGGCGATGCGGTTCCTCGATGAACATCGCCGCCGTCCGGCCGCCCTGGCAGATCATCTGCCCTGGGCCGCGCTCGTCGACCCCGGCGTGGTGCTCAACAAGGACGGCTCCCTTCTCTGCGGCTTCCGCTTTCGCGGACCGGACCTCGAATCCGCGACCGAAGACGAGCTGATGGCGGTGCGCGCCCGGCTCAACAACGCCCTCAAGCGGCTGGGCACCGGCTGGTGCCTGCATATGGAAGCGCGCCGTCGCCCGGCCGCGGCGTACCCGGCAAGCGCGTTCGACCTCGACGTCGCCTGGCTGATCGACGCCGAGCGCCGCGCCCGGTTCGAGGACGCCGATCCGGCCTTCGAGACCGAGTTCCGTCTTGCCCTGACCTGGCTGCCGCCGGCCGACGAGACCCGGATGCTGGAACGCTGGCTGTTCGATGGCCTGGCCAGAGCGGGCCAGGACTGGAGACTGTCGCTCGCCGCCTTCCGGCGAGAGGCCGACACCATGCTCGATCTGCTTTGCGACGCCCTGCCGGAGATCGAACGGCTTGGGGACGGGGATCTGTTGACCTGGCTCCACGAGAGCGTTTCCCCCCGGTCCTTTGCGGTGCGCCCGCCCGAGACCCCCATGTTTCTGGACGCCTGGCTGGCCGATGCGGGGCTGACCGGCGGGGTTTCGCCCCGGCTGGGCGACCGATGGCTCAAGGTCGTCTCGGTCAGGGGTCTGCCCACGGTGACCCGGCCGGGCCTGCTGGATGGGCTGGGCGCCTTGCCGTTCGAATATCGCTGGTCCTGCCGCTGGATCGGTCTGGACAAGGCCGAGGCCGAGCGTGAGATCGTCAAACTTCGCAAGCGCTGGTTCGCCAAACGCAAGGGCGTCGGCGTCCTCCTGCGCGAGGCCATAACCCGGGAGGAGGCGCCGCTTCTCGATACGGATGCGGCGACCAAGACGGAGGAGTGCGACGGCGCCATTGCGTCTCTCGGCGCGGAGACGGCCGCCTTCGGCTATCTGACCGTGACCGTCACCGTGATGGACGCCTCGGAAGAGGGGGCGGCGGCCAGGGCGCGGGCGGTCGAGGCGGCGCTCAATGCGCAAGGACTGGTCGCCCGGACCGAGGACCTCAATGCGGTGGAAGCCTGGCTCGGCTCCTTGCCGGGCGAACCCTATGCCGATGTGCGCCGGCCCCTGGTGTCGACGCTGGATCTGGCCGATTTGATGCCGGTCTCCGCCGTCTGGGCCGGCCCGGCCGGAGACGCTCATCTGGACGGCCCGCCGCTGGCTACGGCGCGAACGACCGGCTCGACCCCCTTCCGGCTTGTCCTCCATGTCGGCGACGTCGGCCACGCCATGGTCGTGGGGCCCACGGGCTCGGGCAAGTCCGCGCTCCTGGCCTTTCTCGCCCTGCAATGGTTTCGCTACCCGGACGCCCGGGTGGTTTTCTTCGACAAGGGGCGCTCGGCCCGGGCGGCGACCCTGGCGTCAGGCGGGCGGTGGCGGGCGCTGGAGCCCGGCGCGCGGTTTTCGCTCCAGCCTCTGGCCGCCATCGATAAGGACGATGAGCGGGCCTGGGCGTCGGAATGGATCGCCGAGACCGTCCGGCTGGCCGGGCTGGAGCCGGTCCCGCGGGTCCGGGAAGAGATCTGGATCGCCCTGACGGCCCTGGCCGAGGCTCCGGTCGCCCAGCGCACCCTGACGGTCTTTTGCGCCCTGGTCCAGGACAGGACGGTGGCGGCCGCTCTGGGACCCCTGACCCTGAAGGGGCCGCACGGGGCCTTGCTGGACGGGGAGGGGGCGGCTTTCGGCCCCTCCCGGTTCGACACCTTCGAGCTCGAAAGCCTGATGGGCACGCCGTCAGCGGTCGCCCCTGTGCTTGCGGCCCTCTTCCATGCCCTGGAGGCCGGTTTCGTCGGCCGGCCGACACTGCTGATCCTCGATGAGGCCTGGCTCTTCCTCGGGGAGACGGGTTTTGCCGCCCGCATCCGGGAATGGCTGAAAACGCTCAGGAAGAAGCGGGTCTGTGTGGTCTTCGCCACCCAGAGCCTCGACGACGTGGCGGCCTCCTCGATCGCCGCCAGTCTGATCGAAAGCTGCCCGACCCAGGTCTTCCTGCCCAATCCGCGCGCGCTGGAGCCGTCGTCGGCCGACCTCTACCGCGGCTTCGGACTGAACCGGCGTCAACTCGAGCTGATCGCCTTCGCGACGCCCAAGCGCGCCTACTACTGGCGTCAGCCGCGGGGGCGTCGGCTGTTCGACCTGCGCCTGTCCGGCGTGGCCCTCGCGCTTTGCGGGGCGTCCTCCCTGGAGGACCAGGCTCTGATCGACGCCGTTCTCGACCGGTCGGGCGAAGACGGGTTCGCCCGTGAATTCCTCAAAGCCAAGGGAGTGCAGAATGTGGATTCCGTCCTCGACGCCTTCGCGCGTCCGCTCGCGGCCGAATAGGCTGATCTCCGGCCTCGCCGCCGCCCTGGTCGCCGCCAGCCTTCTGGCCGCGACGCCCGTTCCGGCCCAGCAGGTCGTCTTCGATCCGCGCAATCACATCGAGAATGCGCTCCAGGCCGCGCGGCAGTTGGAGAGCCTGGCCAATGAGGCGCGGAGTCTGGCCGCCTCCCCCTACAGCCATCTGGCGGGCTCGAACCAGTCCTTGCAGGACATGGCCGAACTGGCCCGCACGGCGAGAGGATTGGCCACATCCGTCAATGGGTTGGAGCAGCAGTTTCAGACGCTGTATCCGGAGGATCTCTCGGGCGTCGACCTTGCGAGGCTGCTTCAGCAGGGTGAGGCCCGCACGGCCAACGCCCGGCGCACGGCCGAGGACGTCGCCCGGGCCGCAGCGGAACTGCAGCGGCTGGGCGAAGCGCGGCAGGCCCGGCTCGCCGGCGCGCTTTCGGCCTCCCAGGCCGCCGAGGGCCAGACCGCCGCGGTCCAGTCGACCAATCAGTTGCTGGCCGTCCTCGCCGAGGAGCTTGCGGGGTTGCGCACCCTGATGCTCGCCCAGTCGCGGCTCATGGCCGAACAGACGGTTCGGGCGGCGGCCCAGGAAACAAGCGGCGCGGCGGCGCGGCGGACGCGGTGGGCGGCGACGGCAGGGCGGCCCGCGGCCCCCGCCTTCGATCCCCTGTCTCACGCCCGGGATTGAGGCCGGGTCGATGGCGGTCAGCGTGGAGACGCCCAACGAGCTGATGGTGGTGTTTTCAAACACCGTCTCGGCCGGGTTCGATTCCCTTCAGGGCGCGGTCAACGGCGTCTTTGGCCTGTTGATCGTCCTGGTCGTGGCCCTGACGGGCCTCCAGTGGGCGCTGTCGGCCAACCGGGAGGTCCTGGCCTCGGGCTTCGGCAAGGTCCTGTTGATCGGCGCCTTCGCCTTCCTGATCAACGACTGGCAGCAACTGTCTGAAACCATTTACGCCGGCTTTCTCGAACTCGGCCTGACGGCGGGCGGCGGCTCCCTCTCTCGGGAGGAGTTGCTGAATCCCGGGGCCATCCTCGCCCAGGGCTGGGAGATCGTGAAGCGACTGGGCGAGACCCCGGCTCCCGTCGACAATCCGCTCGACGTGGTGGGCAATATGGCCGACGCCCTGATCCTGGGTCTGGCGATGATCGGCATCCTGCTGGCCTTCGCGGTCCTGGCGCTGCAGATCATCGTCTCCCTTCTGGAGTTCAAGATCGTCACCCTGGGAGGCTTCGTCCTCCTGCCCTTCGGCATCTGGAACAAGTCCGCCTTCCTCGCCGAACGCCCGCTGGGCTATGTCGTCTCCTCGGGGCTCAAGGTTCTGGCGCTGGCGATCGTCATCTCGGGCGCCCAGACGGTCTTCGACCAGCTGCAGCCGTCCGCCAATCCCGACATCTACGAGGCCCTGACCATTCTGGTGGCGGCGCTTCTGCTGGCCATGCTGGCCCTGTTCATTCCCAATCTGGCGTCGGCCCTGGTTACGGGCGGCCCGGCCTTGGGCGCGGGCGCCGCCGTCACCGCCGGTGTGGCGATCGGGGGCGTGGCCGCCTTGGGCGCGGCCGGCGCCGCCGCCGCGGGCGGGGCGGCGAG